>NZ_JXRR01000001.1 GCF_000829515.1 Jeotgalibacillus campisalis
AGATCGATTCATTTCCGTTTCAGGCGGAGGCTTTCCGCGGGGCGGGAGGTGAGCCCCTTTGATGCTTGAGCATCTGCTTGGTCTCACCCTTCCCGCTTTATCCCGCTGGAGTCCCGCCTTCCACTGCAATGAACCTATTCTTTTTTACGTAGTTATAAACAAGAGGGCTTGTCACAAGGAGAACGTCTTTTCAGTCTTGTGAATTACTGTATGGAATGAATTGAAATAGCTTGTGAAATCATGATTTTCAACCTATGTACGTATTTACTTCTGCTTTTGCATTCTAATAAGACCGGCTCATTTCCGTTTCAGGCGGAGGCTTTCCGCGGGGCGGGAGGTGAGCCCCTTTGCTGCTTGCGCATCTGCATGGTCTCACCCTTCCCGCTTTATCCCGCTGGAGTCCCCGCCTTCCACTGCAATGAACCTATTCTTTTTAATCGTTGCCTCGCAGGAAAATAAGCTAAAAAAAGAATGTTCCATGATAAGTCATGAGAACATTCTTTAGTAATTTTTTATTTAGAGGTTGAGGTTTGAGAAACGGTTACGCCTGTTGGAACTTCGTGATGGTGACGGCAGCGGGGTTCATAGGCTTCAGATGCTCCTACTAAGATAACTGGATCATCGTAGCCTGCAGGACGTCCTTCGATCAGCCGCTGCGTTCTGCTTGCAGGGGATCCGCAAACGGCACATACTGCCTGCAGTTTCGTAACCTGCTCTGCCAGCGCCATAATATGCGGTACCGGACCAAATGGCTCCCCTTTAAAATCCTGGTCGAGACCAGCTGCTACGACGCGGTAGCCCTGATCAGCCAGCTGTGTGATCACATCAATAATGCCGTGGTCGAAAAACTGCACTTCATCGATGGCTATTAAATCCGCCTTCGTTGTGACCTGGCCCAGTATGTCAGAGGAATCTTCAACCGGTACTGCAATAACTGAGGCTCCATTATGCGATACAATCGCTTCTTCACTATACCGGTCATCCAGCTTCGGTTTAAAAACCATAATATGCTGTCTCGCAAACTGCGCTCTCCGTACCCGGCGAATTAATTCCTCCGACTTTCCTGAAAACATACTGCCGCAAATAACCTCAACCCAACCCGTCTGTTTCATTACATACACCAGAAACTCAGCTCCTTTCTTGCCTTTGCTCTTGCTTTATCATACTAAAGGGACCAGACCCCTTTAATGGTTTAAATCATTGCTTCCCACACATCTTCAGTTAAAAGATCTATGTATAAAAGAAAAGAATGAGCTCCATGCTTTTTGCCGTGCAGGAGTCATTCGCTTGTTGTCCGTTCAATTGTCTGCTAATCATTTTACGGGTTTGAGTTCGGAGCCGCAAGAGGGATTTTAGACCCAATTCGACGAAATTATTCATTATTCTCCCCAAATTGACCGTAAAAAAACAGGCAAGAAGTTTCTTGCCTGTTCTGATATTACTGTTGCTTAAGACCGTATTTTTTGTTGAAGCGATCAACACGGCCATCGGCTGCTGCGAACTTCTGACGGCCTGTGTAGAATGGGTGACACTCTGCACATACCTCAACACGAATGTCTTCTTTCACAGAACCAGTTTCAAATTCGTTACCGCAAGTACATGATACCTTTGCGAGTTTGTAATTTGGATGAATTCCTGCTCTCATCTCTTTCATCTCCTTCCGCCCTGAACCATCTGGAACAGAGTAAGTACTTACTATACTACCATGTAGTCATGCGCTGTACAAGCACAATGCTTACATTATATCAGGGGTGATTAGGTTAATCAATACATGTTATTTATTTCTTGATGAACCGTTGGACTGGTGCGTTTTCATTTCCTCTGTAAGGTTTTCAAAGAATTCCTCGTTTGTTTTTGATTGGCGTAATTTACGCAGGAAACGTTCTCCAAAATCATGTGAATCAGACATTGCGCGGCGAATCGTCCACAGCTTGTCCAAATGGCCAGAAGGTACAAGTAGTTCCTCTTTCCGCGTTCCGCTTCGTCGAATATCGATTGCCGGGAATATACGGCGTTCAGCCAGGTTGCGGTCGAGGTGAAGCTCCATGTTGCCTGTTCCTTTGAACTCCTCGTAAATGACTTCATCCATACGGGAGCCCGTGTCCACAAGAGCTGTGGCAAGGATCGTCAAGCTGCCGCCTTCTTCAATATTCCGGGCAGCACCAAAGAACCGCTTCGGACGATGGAAAGCTGCAGGGTCAATACCGCCTGACAGTGTACGGCCGCTTGGCGGGATAACAAGATTGTACGCACGTGCAAGACGGGTAATGCTGTCCATCAGGATGATTACGTCACGCTTGTGTTCCACTAAACGCATCGCACGTTCAAGTACAAGCTCTGCTACTTTAATGTGATTTTCAGGAACTTCATCAAAAGTGGAGCTCACCACATCCGCATCAACAGAACGCTCGATGTCTGTTACTTCCTCCGGACGTTCATCAATCAGAAGAACGATTAATTCCGCCTCGGGATGGTTGGTTGTAATCGAGTTGGCTATTTCTTTTAAAAGCATCGTTTTTCCGGCTTTTGGCGGTGCAACAATAAGTCCTCGCTGACCAAACCCAACAGGAGACACTAAATCCATAATTCGTGTAGAAAAGGCTTTAGGCTGCGTTTCAAGCATGATTTTACGGTCAGGATAAAGAGGTGTTAGAGCTGGGAAATGAACACGTTCCTTTGCTGTTTCCGGATCATCTCCATTTACAGCTTCTACATGAAGCAAACCGAAATAGCGTTCATTTTCTTTTGGCGGACGTACTTTCCCAGAGACTTTGTCGCCATTTCTTAGATCAAATCGGCGAATCTGTGAAGCTGAGATATAAATATCCTCTGAGCTCGGAGAATAATTAATCGGGCGAAGGAAACCAAAGCCTTCTGATTGAATGATTTCGAGCACGCCTTCCATGAAAAAGAAGCCTTCCTGCTCTGCACGGGATTTTAATATTGAAAAGATTAATTCTTTTTTTGTCAGTTTACTATAGTAGGACACTCGATACTCTTTCGCTAATTCATATAACTCTTTTAGCTTCATATTATCAAGTGACGACATTTTTAATTCTTCCATAAGGACACCACACTTTTTAAATTTTCAGTTCTCTAGCCATACGTTCTGCAGGTTTGGTAGTAAATAAGGGTAAGGGCGTGTTGCTAGAAGAAAAGAGGTTGAATGATTAAAACGTTGAATAAAACATGAAGATTATTTAAGCCATATCTATTCTACCTGTTATTAGGCAGACAAGCAATCAATATTATAAAAAGAAAAGAGCCTCGATTGTAAAGAAGGCTACAAGTCCGAAGCTCTGGGCTGCTTAAAAAGATGCACTGTTTCTTACGATTATAAATAGGATACCACATTGTTTGCCATTTTGACGGTTAAGCGGTCCCTTAAACAAGGTTCCCTTCTCTATTTATGATTTCATTACAAGATTCGGTTTCTTATTTAAGCTGTGATTCCCTTCAATAAAGCGTACTGTTCCTGATCTGGCACGCATAACAAGAGAATGGGTTTCGCCGTATGTCGCTTTAAACTGAACGCCTTTAAGAAGCTCTCCATCTGTCACGCCTGTTGCAGCAAAAATGGCATCGTCCCCGCGAACCAGGTCCTCCATAAGCAGTACTTTGTTGACATCAATATTCATGGCACGGCACCGCTCGGCTTCTTCTTCACTCTGCGGAAGCAGCCTGCCCTGGATTTCTCCACCGAGGCATTTGAGCCCGACAGCTGCTATGACGCCTTCAGGTGCGCCTCCTGAGCCAAAAAGAATATCTACACCTGTCGCATCAAATGCTGTGTTAATGGCGCCTGCCACATCTCCATCACCGATCAATTTAATTCTTGCTCCGGCACTTCGGAGTTCTTCTATAATTCCAGCATGGCGTTCCCGATTTAAAATCGTTGCCACCACATCTTCAATATTTTTGTTTTTTGCTTTTGCGACTGCCTTAAGATTGTCCAATACAGACGCATTAATATCAATTTGTCCAACTGCTTCAGGGCCGACAGCAATCTTATCCATGTACATATCCGGTGCATTCAGCAGGTGGCCATGATCAGCTACAGCTAAAACAGCAATGGCATTCCAGCCGCCTGATGCAACTATATTTGTGCCTTCGAGCGGGTCCACTGCGACGTCGACTCTCGGACCGTATCCGGTGCCGAGCTTTTCGCCAATGTAAAGCATCGGCGCTTCGTCCATTTCCCCTTCACCGATTACAACCGTTCCTTTCATTGGAATCGTATCGAATACATCTCTCATGGCAGTGGTCGCTGCATCATCTGCTTCAATTTTTAATCCGCGCCCCATCCATCTTGCAGATGCAAGGGCCGCCGCTTCAGTCACACGAACAAGCTCCATTGATAAACTGCGTTCCATCTTCCCATCCCCCTTGAACTAGTTCTCGGGGATTAGTATAACACATTAGACCTTTAATGTGTCATACTTTTTAAGCTATTGATTGTTAACTTGCTCAAGCTCTTCTTCTGTCATAGCTTCCCGCCAGATCACTGCGCCAAGTCCGGTCAGCTTTTCAATCAGATCACTGTAGCCTCTGTCGATATGCTCTAGCCCCGTTACTTCCGTAATGCCTTCAGCCATCAGTCCTGCGATGACAAGAGCCGCACCTGCCCGAAGGTCTGATGCTTTGACACGGGTTCCTTGCAGTTTTGATGGTCCATATACAATGGCAGAGCTTCCTTCTGTTTTAATGTTCGCATTCATTCTTCTTAATTCGTCAATATGTTTAAAGCGCGCAGAATAGATCGTATCGGTTACTAATGCCGTTCCTTCCGCTCGTGTAAGAAGAGAAGTCATAGGCTGCTGAAGATCCGTCGGAAATCCTGGATAAACAAGTGTTTTAATATCTACTGAGCGCAGCTTGTCTGCCTTCCCAATATAGATGTCTTCATCACTTTCTTCGATCGGCACACCCATTTCACGAAGCTTGGCCGTCAGGGATTCCATATGAAGAGGGATCACATTTTCAACAGTCAGCCCGCCTCCGGCTGCAGCTCCCAGTATCATATATGTACCTGCTTCAATCCGGTCTGGAATAATGGTGTGTCTTGTTCCCGACAGCGATTCAACGCCGTCAATCCGAATGACATTTGTACCTGCTCCTTTGATTTTTGCACCCATATTATTTAACAGGGTTGCTACATCAATGATTTCAGGTTCTTTTGCTGCATTCTCGATAACCGTCTGCCCGGTAGCCCTTACAGCTGCAAGCATAATATTGATCGTGGCACCTACACTTACGACATCCAAGTAAATACGTGCGCCTTTTAATTCATCTGCTCTAAGGTAGATGGCACCCTGCTCATTCGTGACTGTTGCGCCAAGCGCTTCAAACCCTTTAATATGCTGATCAATCGGACGCGGCCCAAGGTGGCAGCCTCCGGGAAGTCCAATGGCCGCTTTTTTAAAGCGTCCAAGCATCGCTCCCATCATGTAGTAGGACGCCCGGAGTTTTTTTACGCGGCCGCTTGGCAGCGGCATCGCGACCATTCCTTCAGGGTTTACATGCATTTCTCCATTGTCAACGGTCACTTCTCCTCCAATTTCCTCGAGCAGCTCCTTTAGCGTCTGAACATCAGAAATGTCTGGAAGCCCTTCTATAACTGTTGGTGAATCAGCCAATATTGTTGCAGGAATTAGCGCTACTGCACTATTTTTAGCACCGCTTACTTTGATTCTGCCAGTTAAAGGGTGGCCCCCTTCAATCTTTAGTTTTTCCATCGTAAAGCTCCTTCCCCTGTTCCATTAAGAGCTTTGAACATGCGATTGTGACTTTCAAAGCGTTCTTAATCACACACGCGAGTCAAAGATGACTTTTACGTTAGTGTGTGCACTCTTCTTTCTAATCATGTGAAAGAAATAAGCAAACAGGTAAAAAATTTATTTCTGTTTGTTCCAATCATTCAAAAACGCTTCTATTCCTGAATCTGTTAATGGATGATTAAATAATTGTTTTAATACTTTTATAGGACACGTAGCAATATGAGCGCCGTTCAGCGCTGCCTGGGTTACATGTTGAGGATGACGAATCGATGCGGCGATGATTTCCGTATCAATACCATGAATCGCAAAAATATCAGCTATGGTATTGATCAGCTGCATGCCGTCATGACCGATATCGTCCAGTCTTCCAAGGAAAGGAGAAACATATGAAGCACCTGCACGAGCTGCCATTAATGCCTGGTTAGCATTGAAAATGAGCGTGACATTGGTTTTGATGCCTTTTTTTGCAAAGGCTGCAGTCGCTTTTAAGCCGTCAGGTGTCATGGGGACTTTAACCGTAATATTTGGGGCAATTTGAGCAAGCCTTGTTCCTTCTTCGATCATGCCTTCTGCTTCAAGCGAGATCACTTCTGCACTGACTGAGCCTTCCACAAGCTCGGTGATTTCCTTCAGGCGGTCGTGAAATGAAATATTTTCTTTTGCTACCAGCGATGGATTCGTTGTGACCCCCGACACAATTCCCCAGCTGTGTGCTTCTGTAATTTCGTTCATATTTGCTGTATCGATAAAAAATTTCATTTTACTCCATCTCCCCTTGTTGTTCTGCGTAGTTCAAATTTTCAAAATACAACATGTATAGGAAAAGCTGACCCTGTGAAAAAACCAGTTCTAATTGAAAAGGCATGGTGCGTCCATGCTTGTCCTTTATCCTTAGTACCTGGTTCCATTCCCAGTGCCAGCTTTATTTCTCAGAATCGCTGGTATCATCGATCTCCTTTTAAGGGAAGAGATCGTCAGCTGAACTGATTTGTTATGCACAAATCTTTATGCTTGATTTGCAGAACCAAATTCACGCATTTTTCCTGCAACGGTCGTTTTGATTGCTTCACGAGCAGGTCCAAGATATTTACGAGGATCATATACTTCAGAATCATTTGCAAGCACTTCACGCACTGCTTTTGTAGAAGCTAGCTGGTTTTCAGTGTTTACGTTGATTTTTGCTGTACCGTAAGAGATCGCTTTTTGGATATCCTTAGTTGGAATTCCTGTACCTCCGTGAAGAACGATCGGAACTTGTGCTTCGCGTCCGATTTGTTCCATTTCAACGAATCCAAGATTTGGTTCGCCTTTGTAAGGGCCGTGAACAGAACCAAGTGCCGGAGCCAATGTGTCGATTCCAGTACGTTCTACAAGCTCTTTACATTCCAATGGATCAGCATAAATTACGCCGTCTGCAATGACATCGTCTTCCTGTCCGCCGACTACTCCAAGCTCAGCTTCAACGGAAACGCCTTTAGAGTGAGCGTACTCAACCACTTTAGAAGTGATTTCGATGTTTTCTTCAAATGGGCCGTGAGACGCATCAATCATTACAGAAGTAAAGCCTGCATCGATCGCTTCTTTACATTTTTCGAAGCTTGAACCGTGGTCCAAATGAATGGCCACAGGAACAGTGATGTTTAAGTCTTCTAAAAGACCTTCAACCATTTTTACAACTGTTTTAAAACCGCTCATATAACGTGCTGCACCTTCAGAAACCCCTAGAATTACCGGTGATTGTTCTTCTTGTGCTGCTTGAAGAATCGCTTGAGTGTACTCAAGATTATTCAGGTTAAATTGTCCTACAGCGTATCCTTTTTCTTTCGCTGTATTCAACATGTCAGTCATTGATACTAATGGCATAATCGAAACTCCTCCTTGAAATATGTGTTTTAGCACACGCTGCTGCACGAAATAGTTCATGCACCAAGCAACTATTTTCCATAGTATCATACCAAAAGAAACATCATTTGACTACGCATGAGCCTCATCTGGTAAAAGAAACACAATTCGGGATATTCCTACTTATCATCCTGTATGCTGAAGGTATTTCTTAACAAGCTGTCGAATGTCCTCTATGTCAAATGGCTTCGCAATATGCGTAAGCGCTCCCAAATCCTTCGCTTCCTGGATCATATCCAATTCCCCGTAAGCCGTCATGATGACCACTTTAATGTCCTCACGCTGTTTTTTCATTCTTTTCAGGATTTCTATTCCATCCATGCCTGGAATCTTCATATCGAGGAGCACAAGATCTGGGTCCTCATTCAATAAAGAAAGTGCTTCGTAGCCGTTTGCTGCCTGAAACGTTTTATATCCCTCTTTATTCAGCACTTCGTTTAATAAAATGCGAATGCCGAACTGATCATCAACGATTAATATTTTTTCCTCCACGATTCCCACCCCTTCAAACAGTTTGTCCCTTTACTATGTATCGGTATATTTTCATTTTCACCCCGTATTATGGTACATTCTACAAATAATGTACAGTTCCTTCTTTGGTGGCGGAATTAGGACAGAAACCTTATTACATATTTCGACAAAAACGGTGGAGGGGATTACTTTTATGTTAAAAATGTTTACCACTCAACTCTCGGGTCTATTCTCCCGGCTGCAAGGAAAAGAAGAATGGATGATGGAGGACGCTGCACGTCTTCTTGCTCAGGCTGCTGTGGGTGAAGGAACGATTTATATTAAGGGTTTTGAGGAAATGAAGGGTGTTACAGAGGAAGCGCTGAACGGAGAAGAACCGATGGCATGCGCACTCGAACTCCAAAATGTTGATGATTTAGACGGCGCCGACCGAGTGCTGATTGTCACCAGACGTTCAACAGATGAGGATGCCATTGCACTTGCCAGAAAGCTTTTGGATAAACAGATTCCATTCACGGTCATCTCAGGGACGGTAAAAGAAGCGGAGGAAGATTTGACCACTTTAGCTGATGTCCACTTGAATACTCAGCTTGTGAAGGGCATGCTTCCTGATGAAAGCGGAAATCGATTTGGCTTCCCTTCTTTAGTTGCTGCTTTGTATTTATATCATGGTCTTAAATTTTCTCTTGATGAGATGATTGCTGAAAACGAATAACGCAAAAAGCTGCAACGCTATAATAAAAAACGGACAAGCGGCGATGTAAGCTGCTTGTCCGTTTTGTTTCTTATTCACTTTGTAGGGTTGCTTTAACAAAGTCCCTGAACAACGGCTGCGGACGCGTTGGACGGGAAGTAAATTCAGGGTGGAACTGGCAGGCTACAAACCAAGGATGATTTGCAAGTTCAACAATTTCCACTAAGCGGCCATCCGGGCTTGTTCCTGAGAATAAAAATCCTTCTTTTTCCATTTGTTCACGGTACTGATTATTGAATTCGAAACGATGGCGGTGGCGTTCGTACACAACTTCTGAGCTGTATGCTTCACGCGCTTTTGTTCCGCCATTCAGTTTACATGGATAAAGACCGAGACGAAGTGTTCCGCCAAGATCCTCGATGTCTTTTTGCTCAGGAAGCAAATCAATGATCGGGAATGGAGTGACTGGATTGATTTCTGCTGAATGGGCGCTTTCAAGTCCTAATACATTTCGCGCAAATTCGACAGAGGCCAGCTGCATGCCGAGACAGATCCCGAAAAATGGCATTTTTGTTTCACGTGCAAAGCGGATGGCTTCCATTTTCCCTTCAATTCCCCGGTCACCAAATCCGCCAGGTACCAAAATACCATCCACATCACTTAACTCTTGTGCAATGTTTTCAGCATTCAGCAATTCAGAATTCAGCCATTTAATTTCTACATCCACATCAAACTGATAGCCTGCATGCTTCAGGGATTCAACAACTGAAATATACGCATCCTGAAGTTCAACGTATTTTCCTACAAGGGCAATTCTTGTTTTACCTGAAAGATTACGGACTCGATTTACAAGCTCGTTCCACTCTGTCATTTCAGGCTCGCGCACATCAAGCTTCAGATGCTCGCATACAATGCTGTCCATTCTTTGAGCCTGCAGTGCAAGCGGCACCGCGTATAAGGTATCGGCGTCAGCTGCTTCAATAACGGATGCTTCATCAATGTCACAGAATAGAGCGATTTTATCTTTCATATCTTGAGATATCGGCATTTCCGTCCGCACAACAATGATATTTGGCTGAATTCCAAGGCTGCGCAGCTCTTTTACACTGTGCTGAGTCGGCTTGGTTTTCATTTCTCCTGCTGCCTTAATATAAGGAACAAGCGTACAGTGAATATACATGACATTCTCACGGCCGACGTCACTTTTGATCTGCCTGATCGCTTCAAGGAATGGAAGCGACTCGATGTCTCCAACGGTTCCGCCAATTTCAGTGATCACGATATCTGCATTTGTTTCACGGCCCGCACGGTAAACGCGTTCCTTCAGTTCATTGGTAATATGAGGAATAACCTGCACTGTTCCTCCAAGGTAATCGCCGCGGCGCTCTTTTTTCAGCACGGTGGAATAGATTTTCCCAGTTGTAACGTTGCTGTATTTGTTCAAATTGATATCAATAAAACGCTCATAATGGCCTAAGTCCAAATCCGTTTCTGCACCATCATCTGTTACAAATACTTCACCGTGCTGGTATGGACTCATCGTTCCCGGGTCCACGTTAATGTATGGGTCGAATTTTTGAATCGTTACATTTAACCCTCTGTTTTTTAATAGTCGTCCAAGTGATGCAGCTGTAATCCCTTTTCCAAGTGACGAAACTACGCCGCCTGTCACGAAAATATACTTTGTCATGCTTTTTCTCCTTTCGATGATGCCTGTATAATTTAAAATAGGCTTTAACGCCTCAAAATAAAGGTGGGAGTTCAATCCATATTAACGAATAATGACCCGATCCACTTGCAATCGAGTCCTTTATAAAAACAAAAAGCGCCCCTCCTACGTTTAAAAACGCAAGGGAGCGCGAATATCTGCGATTGTTCCTTTTTCAAGGAGCCCAAATAAAATACTACCACCAATCGAAAAATAGTCAAGGATAAAATAAGCCCTTGTCGAAAACAGGCGAATATAGCATTTTTCCCATTTTTTAGAGAATCAGTGCTAGAATGCCGGCCTTTTCTATAACCCCAATTGAAAAAAGCAGAAGAGCCATTCTGCGCTTCTGCTGGATAAAATATTACTTTATTTCGTCGTCTTCTTCTTCTTCATCATCGTCTTCGTCTTCGTCCTCATCAAGATCAAAGTCGTCGTCTTCGATCAATTCTTCATCGAAATCTTCATCTTCATCTTCATCAAGGTCATCCACATCCTCGACGTCATCATCGAGCTCGTCATATACAAGATCTTCTTCTTCATCGTCCAGGTCATCGAAATCAAGATCTTCGTCTGCAAGTTTTTTCTTTTTAGACTTGGATTTTAATTTTTTCTTCGTCTGGATTTCACTTGTTACATGCTCATCTTCTACCTGATCAAGCGGGTACCATGTACGAAGCCCCCACTGGTCTTCACCGATTGAAATAAACCGGCCGTCCATGTTGAGGTCTGTGTAAAATTGAACCATGTGTGATTTTACATTTTTATCAGTTAAGCCGAGAAGCTTCTTCCACTCCGTTAACATTTCCTTGAACGACATCGTCGCATGACGATCGACCAAAAGGTAATGTGAAACTTCTATAAAAGAATACTCGCGGACTTCTTCTTTTGAAAGATTCTTAAGTTCCATTCCCTGCAACTCCTTTTTATCAAATAGACACGTATACTTCCCTTATCAGTAAAGTCTTTATTCCTCTTTGAAAGCATATTACCCATTATAACCAAAGTACCAGCTAAAATGCCATACCTACCCTTTTAATTTCTCAATTAGTCGCTCGACGAATTTCGATACTTATCTTTTTTCATTTCTAAATAAGCCATATAATAGAGCGCGAGAGATAAAATCAGAAGAGGGATCGCTCCCAGCATCCGGCTGTAGAGTGTAAAGGTGATGACGATCATGAGGATTAACGTTCCATAGTAGATGAGTGTTTTCGCCATCGGGGTCACATCCTTTTCGGCCAGGTTTTAGTTCCCTTCATTATAACCGAAATAAAAACACCTGACGCAGGATTTCACCTTTCGTCAGGTAATTTACGAAGTTTTTACATATTTCGACGGTATTGTCCGCCTACTTCATAGAGTGCATGTGTAATTTGTCCAAGACTTGCCACTTTTACTGTTTCCATTAGTTCAGCGAAAAGATTGCCTCCTGCCACCGCAGTTTCCTTCAGCCGTTCCAATGCCTGATTCGTATTTTCACCGTGAGCATCCTGAAACGCTCTGAGATGTGTGATCTGGCTTTCTTTTTCATCCTTGGTTGCACGTGCAAGCTCCATGCTGTCCATGTCTTCTTCAGAAGGCGGGTTCGGATTTAAATACGTATTTACACCGACAATCGGCAATTCCCCTGTATGTTTTTTCATTTCATAAAACATGGATTCTTCTTGGATTTTACCCCGCTGATACTGTGTTTCCATGGCACCAAGGACGCCCCCGCGGTCGTTGATGCGCTCAAATTCCTGCAGCACCATTTCTTCGACTAAATCAGTGAGCTCTTCCACGATAAAGGAGCCTTGCAGCGGATTTTCATTTTTGCTTAAGCCGTGCTCTTTCGTAATAATCATTTGAATCGCCATTGCCCGCCGCACAGATTCCTCTGTCGGGGTTGTAATGGCTTCATCATATGCATTGGTATGAAGTGAATTACAGTTGTCCTGCAGGGCCATGAGCGCCTGAAGTGTCGTGCGGATATCATTAAAATCAATTTCCTGTGCATGCAGAGAGCGGCCCGAGGTCTGAATATGATATTTCAGTTTCTGGCTGCGCTCGTTTGCTCCATATTTGTCTCTCATGACGGTCGACCAGATTCGGCGGGCGACTCTTCCAATCACCGTATATTCAGGATCAAGTCCATTGGAGAAAAAGAAGGAAAGATTCGGCGCAAATGCATTAATGTCCATTCCGCGGCTTAAATAATATTCCACATACGTAAATCCGTTAGCAAGAGTAAAAGCCAGCTGTGAAACAGGGTTCGCACCGGCTTCTGCGATGTGATAGCCGGAAATGGATACAGAGTAGTAGTTGCGCACTTTATGATCAATAAAATACTGCTGAATATCCCCCATCATACGCAGCGCGAACTCGGTTGAAAAAATGCAGGTGTTCTGCCCTTGATCTTCCTTTAGAATATCTGCCTGCACGGTTCCCCGGACCACCTGAAGGGTTGCTTCGCGTACCGTTGTAAATTCCTCCATCGTTAACGTACGCTCTAGTTCCTCTTCTTTTTTCTTAACCTGCTGATCAATCGCAGCATTCATAAACATGGCCAGAATGATTGGTGCCGGTCCATTTATCGTCATCGACACGGACGTGCTCGGTGCACAAAGATCAAAGCCTGCGTATAATTTTTTCATGTCGTCAAGCGTACAAATACTAACGCCTGATTCCCCGACTTTCCCATAAATATCAGGGCGGTGATCTGGATCCTCTCCGTAAAGCGTTACAGAGTCAAATGCTGTACTCAGTCTTTTCGCATCATCGTCTTTTGACAAATAATGAAAACGGCGATTCGTCCGCTCTGGAGTTCCTTCACCGGCAAATTGACGCTTCGGGTCCTCTCCCTTTCGTTTAAATGGAAAGACGCCGGCTGTATACGGGAATGAACCCGGGACATTTTCTTTATACACCCATTTTAAAATTTCTCCGTAATCTTCGTATTTAGGAAGGGCAACTTTAGGAATGGACAAACCTGATAAGCTTTTTGTCTTCAGTATCGTCACGAGTTCTTTTTCCCGCACCGTTGTAGTGAATTTTTCCTTGGCATATAATTCTTTTTGATTTTGCCAGCCTTCAAGGACTTTTTTAGATTCCTTTGAAAGCTGCTCCCACGTTGTTCTACTCAAAGTTTCAAGCGGCTCTGTCGTTTGTTGTGTTCCACTCTGTTCCTTTAATGCGTTAATGGCACCTTCAAGTTGAAAAAAACGGCGGGCAAGGTTTGCTTGATTTTCAGCGTTTTGATGATAGCGACGGACCGTTTCAGCTATTTCGCGCAAATAATAGCGACGATTATTTGGAATAATGACATTTTGCTTTTCAACCTCTGCATCGGTGGAAAAAGCCGTAGTCCAGCTGCTTGACGTCTTTTCGCTGATCGTGTGAATGAGCGCAGCAAAGAGAGCGTTGGTACCCGCATCATTAAATTGGGAGGCGATCGTTCCATACACAGGCATGTCATCCAAGTCACGATCAAACAGCATATGGCTACGCTGATATTGCTTTTGAACCTGACGCCTCGCATCCTCAGAACCCTTGCGTTCGTATTTATTGATGACGATCAGGTCTGCGTAATCGATCATATCTATTTTCTCAAGCTGCGATGGCGCTCCAAATTCACTTGTCATTACATACATTGAGACATCGGCTATTTCTGCTATTTCTGCATCACCCTGGCCAATCCCGCTTGTTTCCACAATAATTAAATCAAACTGAGCTGCTTTCACAACGGAAATAGCGTCACGAATCGCAAGTGAAAGCTCACTTTTTGATCCACGTGTTGCAAGGCTTCTCATGAAAACGCGGTCTGAAAAAATAGCATTCATACGGATCCGGTCTCCAAGAAGCGCCCCGCCTGTTTTTTGCTTGGTCGGATCGATGGACAGGATCGCTACTTTTTTGTCCGGTATCTCGTTAATAAAACGACGGATCAGTTCGTCTGTCAGTGAGCTTTTTCCTGCTCCGCCTGTTCCTGTGATTCCAATTACAGGAGCTGGTTGTTCAATCGTTTTTACCTCATTCATTATGGTTTGCCATTGTTCTTTTTGTTCAGTGTCCTGCATGCGGTATTCAGCGAGTGAAATAAATTGGGATACCACAGGCGGTTTTCCTGTTTTCAATTGTTTCAGCTGGTCTGTCATGTCCGCGCTGACAGTGGAAAAATCACATTCCTCAAGCATTTGATTAATCATGCCCTGCAATCCGTGCTGACGGCCGTCCTCAGGTGAAAAGATGCGAGCAATCCCATAGTCATGAAGTTCTTTTATTTCGCGCGGGATGATTACACCACCCCCACCCCCATACAAACGGATATGGGGTGCGCCGCGTTCTTTCAGCAGGTCAAACATATATTTGAAATACTCAACATGTCCTCCTTGATAGGAAGAAATCGCGATTCCCTGCACATCTTCCTGAATCGCTGCATTTACTACTTCTTCCACTGATCGATTATGGCCCAGATGAATCACTTCTGCACCGCTTGACTGTAGTATTCTGCGCATAATATTAATCGACGCGTCATGCCCGTCAAATAAACTTGATGCTGTCACAAAACGAACTGGATTCACCGGTTTGTAAATAACAGGTTCTTTCATTGCCATGCTTACTCCCCCTTTTCAGCCCCTGCTTTGTAGCCTGTAATGCCTGAAAGCAGAAGCTCTGTTTGCCGCTGAATGTATTCATCAATTGTGTAGGCATGATGAAGCGCCCATCTTCGAAATCCCCACATCTGTCCTTGAACGAAGATATTCTGAGCGAGAAGATGCACCTGCTTTTCTTCCATCTCAAGCTCACCTTGTTCCACACATTTCTGAATTAAGGTTTCAAACATTTTGACCATTTCAAGCTCTTTTTTGAGTACATAAGGCAGCGCATCCTTAGAAAGTGATTTTGCTTCCTGATACATCACAAGAACTTCATCCTGCATTTCATCGACTACTTTAAAATAGTGCGCTATGCCGAGTGTCAGGTTTGAAATGGTTCCTGCATTCAGGTCCATGCCGTGCAGCTGCGCCCGAACCTCATCGTAGATACGGTCGCAGACAAGATACAGCACATCTTCTTTCGCACGAATGTACTCGTAAAGCGTCCCGATGCTGAAGCCGGATTCACGGGCGATTTCCCTTGTCGTCGTCCGATGAAATCCTTTTTGCTTAAAAAGCGCCACTGCTCCTTTGATCATTTGATCTCGGCGCATTTCAACGAGCCGTTCATCTTTAACCGACGACTGTACTTCACGCCGTTTCTCCAAGCGCACCCCCGCCTTTCCCGCTAAATTAATTTATTGATTTCAGGGTGTAATTTTATTTAGTCACAGTCCGTCCGATTACCAGACGCTGAATCTCTTGAGTGCCTTCATAAATCTGCGTGATTTTCGCATCGCGCATGAAGCGTTCAACCGGATAATCCTTTGTATAGCCGTAGCCGCCGAATACCTGAACAGCTTCTACCGTTACTTTCATAGCAGTGTCCCCTGCAAAAAGCTTCGACATCGCAGATTCTTTTCCATAAGGCAGTCCTTCTGACTCAAGCCAAGCTGCCTGATACGTCAACAGGCGGGAGGCTTCAATTCCTGTCGCCATATCGGCAATCTT
This sequence comes from Jeotgalibacillus campisalis, assembly GCF_000829515.1. Taxonomy (GTDB): domain Bacteria; phylum Bacillota; class Bacilli; order Bacillales; family Jeotgalibacillaceae; genus Jeotgalibacillus; species Jeotgalibacillus campisalis. Next base: position 16,141 of record NZ_JXRR01000001.1, read on the forward strand.
GAAGGATACTCCCTGGTTAGCAAGAATTGATTTGCCGAATTGCTCGCGGCCTTTTGCGTAATCGATTGCAGCGTCCATCGCCCCTTGTGCGATGCCGACAGCCTGTGCTGCGATTCCGTTCCGGCCGCCGTCAAGCGTCATCATGGCAATTTTAAAGCCTTCTCCTTCTTTTCCGAGCAGGTTTGCAGCGGGCACTTTGACATTGTCAAAAATCAGTTCGGTTGTTGGAGAAGAGCGGATGCCGAGCTTTTTCTCTTTTTTGCCGACTGAAAAGCCTTCATAGCCCGCTTCCACAATGAATGCGCTCATGCCGCGGGTTCCTTGAGATGGATCAGTCACGGCAAAAATAATATACAGATCGGCCACCCCGCCGTTTGTAATCCATACTTTTGAGCCATTTAGCAGATAGTGATCTCCGTCTTTTACCGCTTTGGTTTTCATAGACGAAACATCAGACCCTGCGCCGGGCTCTGATAAGCCATAAGCACCAAGCATTTCTCCTTGAGCAAGTGCAGAAAGATAATGCTTTTTCTGCTCTTCTGAACCAAATTTAAAGATCGGCCAGCTTGCCAGTGAAAGATGGGCAGACAGTGTCACACCAGTCGATGCACAAACGCGGGAAAGCTCTTCAACCGCAATGACATACGCTAAATAATCACTGCCGATGCCGCCGTACTCCTCTGGCCAGGGAATCCCCGTCAAACCGAGTTCCGCCATTTTATCAAAAATACCGCGGTCAAAACGTTCTTCCTCATCCCGCTCGGCCGCTGTTGGCGCGACTTCTTTTTCAGCGAAATCCCTGACCATTTTGCGGATCATTACATGCTCTTCTGTTAATTTAAAATTCATCGTTTTTCCTCCTAGCAATCTCGTAAATTATTTTGTGACGTGTTTACTGATCACGATGCGTTGTATTTCACTTGTTCCCTCATAAATTTCACTGATTTTCGCGTCCCGGAAGTAGCGTTCGACTGGATAATCTTCTGTGTAGCCATACCCTCCAAAAACCTGAACGGCTTCAATGGCATTGTTCATAGCGGTGGTGGAGGCAAATAGTTTTGCAATCGAGGCTTCTTTGCCGCATGGTTGATCCTGCGCTCTGAGCGAAGCTGCCTGGTAAACGAGCAAACGGGCTGCTTCAGCCGCAGTTGCCATATCAGCGAGCTTAAAGCCGATTCCTTGATGAGCTGCAATCGGCTTTCCAAATTGAACACGCTCTTTTGCATATTCACAAGCTGCTTCATAGGCCGCTTCTGCAATGCCGAGTGATTTAGCAGCAATACCAATTCTGCCTGTATCCAGGTTTCCAAGCGCAATCTTAAAGCCTTCTCCCTCACTGCCCAGAAGATTTGCAGCCGGTACTCTCATATCCTCAAAGGTCAGCTGAACAGTCCTTGAGCCGTGCAAGCCCATTTTTTCTTCATCTTTTCCAACTATAAAACCAGGTGTCTCTTTTTCTACGATAAAAGCCGAAATACCCTTTGTTCCTGCAGACGGGTCCGTAATGGCAAAAACAATATACGTGTCCGCTTCCCCGCCATTGGTGATAAATATTTTAGAACCGTTCAGCACATAGTGATCGCCTTTTTTAACGGCTTTGGTTTTTAAACTCGCAGCATCTGAGCCTGCCCCGGGTTCTGTCAGGCAAAATGCACCCAAATGCTCGCCTGATGCAAGCTTAGTCACGTACTTTTGTTTTTGCTCTTCATTGCCATAGTAAAGAATTGGGTTAGTGCCCACTGAAGTGTGGACTGAAAGAATCACACCCACGACAGCGCTTACTTTAGATAATTCATGAACCGCTATAATATAAGATATAAAATCCATTTGAGATCCGCCGTATTTTTCCGGGACTGAAATGCCCATTAAGCCAAGCTGCCCCATTTTCTTTACGATCTCACGAGGAAACTCCCCTTTTTCCATCCGTTCAATAAAAGGTGTTATTTCTTCACGTGCGAAATCACGAACCATTTTCCTCATCATGTTCTGTTCTTCTGTAAACCGCAATTCCATCCCCTGTTCCCCCCCGATGTCAGTTGTACTCGTAAAATCCGCGGCCTGTTTTCTTACCCAGCCAACCAGCTTTTACATATTTTCTAAGTAATGGACAGGGACGGTATTTGCTGTCGCCAAATCCTTCGTGCAGGATTTCCATAATGTATAAGCACGTATCGAGACCAATGAAATCAGCTAATTCCAGCGGTCCCATCGGATGATTCATGCCCATTTTCATCACGTCATCGATTGCTTCTTTGGTCGCAACGCCTTCAAAAAGCGTATACACTGCCTCATTGATCATCGGCATTAAAATACGATTAGAGACAAAGCCTGGGAAATCATTGACTTCAACCGGTGCTTTATTCAATCTCCTGGTCATTTCTTCAACGGCTTGATACACTTCATCAGCAGTAGCGAGACCGCGAATGATTTCTACGAGTTTCATAACCGGAACAGGATTCATAAAATGCATGCCGATTACCTTTTCAGGCCGCTTCGTTGCTGCTGCTATTTCCGTTATCGGCAGAGAAGATGTATTAGAGGCCAAGATTGCATGAGCCGGTGCTGCCTGATCAAGTTTTTTGAAGATTTCTGTTTTAACAGTCATGTTTTCCACAGCCGCTTCAATAATGAGATCTGCATGAGCAGCATCCTGGATGTCGGTTGAGCGGCTGATTCTTGCTAAACACGCCTCTTTTTCCTCCTCTGACATGCGCCCCTTTTCAACCGATCTGGAAAGGTTTTTCCCAATGGCTGTCATGCCCCGTTCCAGAAAATCTTGACTTAAATCATTCAATGTAACGCTGTATCCTGCCTGCGCACAGACCTGCGCGATGCCTCCGCCCATTTGCCCTGCACCGATTACCATCACGTTTTTAATTGTCATCCAATCTCTCCCATAACTTCGATTAGAACGGCATCCCCCTGGCCGCCTCCGCTGCAAATAGCCGCGATGCCAAGTCCGCCGCCTCTTCTTTTCAGTTCATAGGCAAGTGTCAGGATCACACGTGCACCGCTTGCCCCAATTGGATGCCCGAGTGCGACTGCCCCACCATTGACATTTACTTTTTCAGGGTCAAGATTAGCGATTTTCGAGCTGGCTAATGCGACAGCTGAGAACGCTTCATTGATTTCGATCAAATCGATTTCTTCCAGGCTGCGGCCCGTTTTTTCAAGTAATTTATTTATGACAAGACCTGGTGTTTGCGGGAAATCCTTTGCTTCAACGGCTACCTCTGCAGATCCGAGAATCGTCGCAAGAACCGATTTACTTTCTTTTTTTGCACGCTCTTCACTCATTAATACCATTGCACATGCACCGTCGTTAATTCCAGGCGCATTCCCTGCTGTTATGGATCCATCTTTATCAAATGCCGGACGCAGACTTGAGAGTTTTTCCATAGACGTATCGAGCCTTGGAGATTCGTCGTTTGCGATGATGACGGGTTCTTTCTTGCGTTGAGGCACCTCTAGTGCCACGATTTCTTCAGCAAAAATGCCGTTTTCAATCGCTTTTCCTGCTCGCTGGTGGCTGCGTAATGCCCATTGATCCTGCTGCTCTCTTGAAAGATCAAATTCAGCAGCTGTGGAATTCCCGTAGGTTCCCATATGGACATGGTTAAAAGAGCACGTTAATCCATCGTGCACCATCATGTCTTTTACAGCTGCATCTCCCATCCTGAATCCGCTGCGGGCTTTATCCATAAAGTAAGGAGCATTCGTCATGGACTCCATTCCTCCGGCTACGATTAATGATTCATCTCCTAGTCGGATAAGCTGATCGCCTAATGTCACGCTCCGCATGCCTGAAGCACATACTTTATTAATGGTTTCTGTTTTTACTTCCCATGGAATGCCTGCTTTTTGCGCTGCCTGTCTGGAAGGTATTTGCCCCTGACCTCCCTGAAGAACTGTTCCCATGATGACCTCGTCGACTGTTGAAGGGTCCACGTTTGCACGCTGTAGTGCTTCTTTCATCGCAAAGCCCCCTAAATCTGACGCAGAAAATGAAGCCAAGCCTCCGCCGAATTTACCAAAGGGCGTTCGAGCCCCATCAAGAATCACTGTTTTCCCCATTGTTCGTTTCCCCCTTGATTGAATATGAATTGACTGAGCGTTCGCTCAAAATGCTTTGTAAAGAAAAAGGGACGATTAATGTCCCCCCTACTAAAATATGATGGCCGCATTTGTTATTTACGCTGTTAGAAAAAGTTCGTTTATCCTTCTCTAATTGTAAGCGATTACATACTCCGAAAACAAGCAGGTTAAGCGAAATTTCGCTTAACCTTTCTGTTTACGCACTTACTTCTGTACTTGTGCCAATGATGCTTCTTTCAAGCAGTTCGGCCACATCGTACGTGCCGACTTCTTCTTCTACTTCTTTTGCTTTTGTTCCATCTGACAGCATCGTCAAACAATAAGGACAGCCGGAAGAAATGACAGAAGGCTGCACTTCAAGCGCCTGCTCAGTGCGGGCAACATTAACGCGGTGTCCCTTGTCTTCCTCCATCCACATCAAGCCGCCTCCAGCACCGCAGCACATGCCGTTTTCACGGTTTCGCTTCATTTCAATCAGCGTTACACCCGGGATGGCTTTCAAGATTTCACGCGGTGGATCATACACCTCGTTGTATCTTCCGAGGTAGCAGGAATCATGGAACGTAATCTTCTCATTTACAGCGTGTACAGGCTTTAACCGCCCTTCTTTTACAAGCTGCGCCAGGATTTCAGTGTGATGATAGACCTCTGCTTTCAAACCGAAATCAGGATATTCATTTTTGAATACATTGTAAGCATGTGGATCAATCGTGATGATTTTTGTAATTTCATTTTTTTCAAACTCGGCGATATTTGCCGTCGCAAGCTCTTGGAACAAAAACTCATTTCCAAGTCTTCTTGGCGTATCTCCGGAGTTCTTTTCCTTATTGCCAAGTATGGCAAATGTAACGCCTGCTTCGTTAAGCAATTTTGCAAATGACAGCGCGATTTTTTGGCTTCGGTTGTCAAATGAGCCCATCGAACCTACCCAGAATAAGTACTCAAACTCTTCATCTGCTTTTTTCATTTCTTTAATTGTTGGAACAAGTACATCTTCACGAGCTTCGCGCCAGTTTTCACGCTCTTTCCGGTTTAGCCCCCAAGGATTTCCCTGACGTTCGATATTTTGAATCGCCCGCTGCGCATCAGGATTCATTTTCCCTTCTGTAAGAACAAGATAGCGGCGCAAGTCAATAATCTTATCAACGTGCTCATTCATAACCGGACACTGGTCCTCACAGTTGCGGCAGGTCGTACATGCCCAGATTTCTTCCTCTGTGATTACATCGCCGATCAAACTCGGGTGATACATATCAAAGGCTGCTTCCTGACCACCGCTCTCAGAGGCAGCTGCCACCTGATTGCCTTTTGTATTGGCAAAAGCAGGCACCGGCACCCACGGAGATTGTGAAGTAATCGCTGCGCCAGTAAAGGTCAGGTTGTCACGGATTTTTGTAATTAAATCCATCGGCGACAGCATCTTGCCTGTTCCGGTGGCAGGGCACATATTTGTGCACCGTCCGCATTCCACACAGGCATATAAATCGATCAGCTGAAGCCGGGTAAAGTCCTGAACTTTTCCAACTCCGTAGATTTCCTGTGTTTCGTCTTCAAAATCGATTTTATTCAGCTTCCCGGGATTATCAATGCGGTTGAAATACACATTGGCCGGGCCGGCAATTAAATGAGCATGTTTAGATTGAGGGACATAAACTAAAAATCCAAGCAGGAATAACAGATGCGCCCACCAGGCAATATAAAACAGAACAACAGCAAAGCCCTCACCAAGCCAGCCTGTAGCTCCTGCAACAAGCGACGCGACCGGCTCTGTCCACGTCAAATCGTGATTATGCCAGACAAGCCCTGCACCATTTCCGATTAAAACAGACAGCATTAATCCGCCAATAAAAATCAGCACAAGACCTGATTTAAATCCCCTTTTCAAACGGACAAGCTTCTCCATATATCTCCGGTAAAACGCCCAGCCTACCGCCACCAGAATCATCAGTGTCACTAGTTCCTGGAAAAATGTAAATCCCGGATAAAAAATGCCCAACGGCAGATGCGCTCCCGGAACAAGACCTTTATAAATAAAATCAATCGCACCAACCTGTACCAATAAAAACCCATAAAAGAACATGACATGGATAATGCCGCTTTTCTTATCTTTCAGCAGCTTTTTCTGGCCAAATACCTGTACGATAAATTTCTTCATTCGTACCTTAACATTGTTATCAAATTCTGTTTTCTTTCCGAGCTTAATGAATTCATAGCGTGTTTTAACTAAGTAGCCGAACAAATAAATTGCGTAAGCGGTTACAAGAATGAACGCAATCCAATTGATTATAAGCAATGTACTCCCCATGATTGATGCACTCCTCCCCTTTGTTGCCGAATTTAAAAAATTCTGTCTATCTCTATTATATAATGAATGAGCATTCAGTCAATGTTTTTCGATGATTTTATTCTATCTTCTCTTCTGTTTTTTAAGTAAAGAAAACGTTGTTCAGATGATTTGAACCGTTTATTTCTGAATCATAGAAAGCATTTCTTCTCCCCTATTCAGCGTCTTTTTTTGCAGCAACTTTTTGATGACCTGCTTGAGAGCTAATTTTTATAGAAATGGGCATGCTAAAAAAGACGAACAGGAGGTAGGGACATGAAGGTAGTAAAAGTTTTTGTTATCATTTTTATCATTATTGGCTGGCTTCGGCTGGATTGGTTCTTGGGTATGCATTCGCTCAAACGGAAGCGAAGATCCTCTGTCTACCCCTGGAGAAAAGGTGAATTAAAATTTTTTGATGATGGCGTAACGTGGATGAAATCGCTTGAGCTGGATATTATGGAAGCAGAACGGTCAATCTGCCTTTTATTTTATATTATAGAACCTGACGAAGTAGGAAGACGACTTTTTTCACTTTTAGAAGATCGAGTAAAAGACGGGGTTGAGGTCAGGATTTTATGTGATGCACTTGGCAGTAAGAATATGAAAAAGTGGGTGCAGCCATTAAAGGAAGCAGGCATTCATATTGCGCTAAGCCGCCCGCTTGTTTTTAAAGGCTCTTTGTTTTCTTTACAGCGAAGAAATCACCGGAAAATTGTAATTATTGATGGGGAGATCGCTCATGTTGGCGGATTTAATATTGGGCGGGAGTACGTCAATCTTGACCCTGTGCTTTCTCCTTGGCGGGATTATCACCTTCGAATGACGGGGGCAGGTGTCGGGGATGCTCTTTCTGAGTTTCAGATTGATTGGCAAAGGGAGTTTAAGGAAGCTCAGCACCACTTTGATCCTGTCTCGCATGTAGCAAATGGGACCTCTTCTTACCAGATCGTTCCTTCGGAGCCGGTAAATATGGAAACCTTTATGCTCGATTTGTTTGATTTGGCAAAAGAATCGATTTTTATCGGCACGCCTTATTTTATTCCAACAGAGAAACTGTTCGAAAGCTTGAAAACGAAGCTTGCTGATCAGATTATCATTACAATTCTTGTTCCCGGAATACCGGATCACGCACTCGTTCAGCCTGCATCCTACCACTTCTTACGTGAACTGATTGAGTTGGGCGCGCATGTATTTCAATTTGAACATGGATTTTATCACGCAAAAGTGCTGTTAATTGATGATAAACTCTGTGACGTGGGCACCACAAATTTTGATCATAGAAGTATATTAATTAATGATGAATTAAACGTGCTGACAACAGATCCTGTCATTATTAAGGAGCTGAAGGAAAGCATTGAAAAGGACTTGCAGCATTCGGTGCGTGTGACAAAAGAACAGCTAAAGCAAGGCGGCATCCCAGGCGCTGCCATGGAAGTGGTTGCCCGCTCATTTTCCTCTCTGCTTTAGCCCTTGATTAAATAAGATGATGGTCAGTGACCTGTGGATGCACGCCCCTTACGAAATGCCAGAAAAGCCGCCTTTTGCAAGCGGCTTTATTTTCTTCTCCCTGTAATAAAGCATGTCGCGGGTCCGGCTGATTTAGACGGGTTTTGCCTAAAAGGAAGAGTTGACTGCGGCCATCCGTATTGCTTATGCAGTCTCTCCCATTCAAATGCAATTCCCTTAGACCCCACCGGCCATAAAACAGCCGTTTTGGGGTCTTTGGCTATTTCTGCTGCTCTGGCAAGAGACACTATCTTATCAGGAAACATCAAAACGTCTATGCCTTCAAGCGGCTCTCCTTCTAAGCTCCAATCCAACTCTTCATTCAGCTTAAAATGGCGGAACCGCTCGCCCATAACCGTGATTGAAATCGCTGACTGCAGCATCGTTTGGTTTGACTCAGTGCTGCCAGACACTTCAACGCCAGACAGCCCCATTTCGTGAATGCCTTTCATTATTCCTTCATACAGATCTTCCCAAGCCTCATTGCCGCAGAAATTGTGTAAAAGAACCATTTTGGGTATGGCTCCTGCAGATAGACCATCCATGACGGCTGTTCGAAACGAATAGTACGCGACTGCGGCATAGGGAGCCTGTACTTGATCGAGCTCCTTTAGCCCAATTCCACCGCTGTTATCGGTTGTGATCACCCACTCTGCTTCCCCTGTTGTCCATTGGGCTGCATTACGACCAGTCAAGGACCGTTTCATTATTCTTCTTTCGGTGCGCGCTTGCCGGTCCGAAAAACCTTCGCGCTTCGGATATACTCAACATCTGCTACGCCGTCCCTCGCATTGACTGCACGAGCACAAGCAAAAAAGTAATCAGAAAGACGGTTCAAGTACTGCTGGGGAGCAGCAGGAAGCTCGGCATCGGCCTTCGACAGGGATACCACAAGTCTTTCTGCTCTTCTGGTAATCGTTCGCGCTACATGCAATGATGCTGAAGCGGCTGTTCCTCCAGGCAGCACAAAGCGCTCAAGATCGGGTGCTTCATCCATCAACTGATCAATACGGAGCTCCAGCTGATCAATCGCTTTTACGTCGAGCTTCCATTCTCTTTTTGAAGAAACATTGGCAAGGTCGCCACCTGCATCAAATAATTCATGCTGTATCGCTTCCAGGTCTTCAACAATATCCTTGAATTTTGTTTTGTCGAGGTCAGCTACTGCCTTCCCGACAAAGCTGTTCACTTCGTCTATCGTTCCATATGCCTCCACACGGATATCATCTTTATCTACTCTGCCGCCAATCAAACTTGTTTGGCCTTTGTCCCCTGTGCGTGTGTATATTCTCATGATTTTAGCCTCCTCCATTTTTATCTCTTCCCCTATACCATACCAGACTCGTGTTACACGGCCGGACTTTAGTGCGCTGTATTGAAAGCACCAGCCTGAAACATCGCGGGCCCTTCTGATTATGGGATCAAGCGGTACGATTCCCTTTGACTGATCGGTTCCAATAAGCATGACAGTTCTCTTTAAATCCTGCTTTTCCCACAAAACCAATTGATGAATACATTCTTTGAACTCTTCAAGAATCTCCTCTTCCTTTGCTTGATCGCGACATGCTTGGATCACCCAATTCTCTATGGAAGACCAGATTAAAACTTCATATGACAACCCATCTAAAGAATCCCCGGGTAACCATTCCTTTATTTTCTCCGGGAGTCGTTTTTTCTTTTTAAGCTCTTCTTTTACCCATTGCTTTTTTCCATTATAGGCACCGCCGATAATGAAGTGCATCTCTCACCCCTCCTAAACGCTTCCCGATCTGCCCAGTACAGCGTCATTCCCTGTCCATGCAGCGGTTTCCAGTCCCAAAAGGATTTTTTCTCAGGAGCAAGGGCAACGAGCAGCTTTCGAATGGGTCCGCCATGAGAGAGGATGGCGATTTTTTCAATGCCATCCTGATAGGACCATTCCCGAATCATCTCCCAAGCAGCCTCAATCCGCTCAGAGAATTCAGCAAACGATTCTCCGTTTTCGGGATGCATTTCCTCAGGATTTTTCAGCCAGGCAGAAAAATCTTCTCTTTTAGCGAGTTCATCCGCTTTTCTGCCTTCCCAGCTGCCAAAATTAATTTCTCGCAGCCCTTTATGATAAACTTTTTTATCCTCCGGGAATAAAAAGTCAGCAGACTGCACGCAGCGCTTCAGGTCACTTACGATAATGCGATCGGCTTCCGGCCGGTAAAGTTTAGTCTTATTCAGCAGTTCAATGCCTTCTTCCGCTACTTCAACATCTGTCCAGCCAATATAAACCTTTTCCAAATTTTCTTTTGTTACCCCGTGACGATAGAGAGATAACTCCACACCATTAATAGACTCCATGTTTCTCCTCCTTCTAGTCCGGCCCCAAGCAGGTCACCGTTTATTCCGCCAAATTGTTTTACTGCAAACCGCCAGACAAACACGCCAAAAAGCAGAGAACTGACCACCACAACGGTTAACAGCGTCCAGTCCACCCTTTCGCTTACAATCGCCGGGATGGCAAGAGCGCCAACCCCAATCAATAGGGGGATCATCAGATGATTTCTACGCAGCGATTGCCTTATGTAAAAAGCGATGCCTTCGTTTTTAGCGAGCGGTGCGGCAATTAGCAGCAGCGCCATCATCGTTCTTGATCCAATCGTGATCCAAATCAGCCAAATCATAGAATGATCAAATTGACCAAATAGATCAGCCAGCAGCACACCTTTTGCAGCAAGCAGGACGACTAAAGACAGTACACCAAACGCTCCGATATGCGGATCCTTTAAAATTTCTCTGCGTTTTTCAGGCAGGCTGTATGAAAAGTAAGCATCACTTACGTCCGTCCATCCATCCAGATGCAGCCCGCCGGACCAAATGATCAAGAGCAGCCAAACAAAAAATGCTTTCATGATTGGACTTAGTGAAAAGACGTACTCTGCCGCTTCAGTGAGTCCTGCAATTGTTACACCAATTGTAAGCCCGACTGCCGGCAGCATGCCAATCATCCATGGAACCGTTCGCTGATTAAACGCGATTTCTTTATTGATGGGCAGGATAGTGAAAAATTGAAAGGCGAGCATAAAGCCGTTCACTGCATTCCTCATAAAGGCAGCCCTATGATTTCCCTGATCTTCACCCAGTCAAGAGGCGGCTTCTGTTGCACGGTCAATTCATCATCCTTCGCTGTTTCAGCTTGAACCCCCTGCACTTTGCCTATTTCAAGTCCGTCTGCTGTCACATACGAGTTATTGGACATGTTTTGAGATTTAAAAGGAACCGTTTTTATTCCATCCTGAACAAGCAGCCGGCAAAACAGAGTGGCGATGAAGCTTTTTCCTACATCTGATGACGTTCCCTGAAGCATGATGCCATTCAACCTGGCCACTCTCCTTTCCGAAACAGCGGAAGTCCCGCTTCCATTTCAATCGCAATGCTCGAAACTCTTACTGCCGTCTGATGAAGCCCGCCTATTTTCTTTTGATAATGAGCTGTCATGCCTTCGGTGAAAACAGGCTCCTGCAGCACCTCATTCGAAAGGATAAAAAGGGTATCAAGACGCTTCTTCGCCCATTCAATCAATGTAATCAAATCATTTTCCGGCGAGAAATTCACGCTGCTGTTGTCATACTTGATGTATTCGTTTGTCAGCCAGGTTGTCAGACAGTCCCAAACCACCACATCATTATTCTGAAGCTTTTTAGTCGCTTCTGTCAGGTTAACCGGCTGTTCTATAGTCATCCAGTTTTCGTTCCTGCGGTCAAGCTGATGGCGGTTGATTCGGTTTTTCATCTCTTCATCCACCGAAACTCCCGACGCAAGATACACGATCCGCCGATTTTTATCTTTCGCCAGCTGAAGTGCCGTCTGTTCGGCCCAGCTTGTTTTTCCGCTTCTGACACCGCCAATTACAATGATGATTCTTCCTGCTGCCATTTTTTCACCGCCTGCATGAACTGGTCATTTTCTTCCTTTGATTTAGTCCCTGCCCGCAGCGACCATTTAGCTGCCGTTCTTTCGTTTTCTGTAGTTTTCAATGGCTTTAACCGTGCACTCAACCACTCCTTTGCCAATCATCTTCCCGAGCAATGTAATGGGACCTGCATATTGCACATACGATCCCTTTTGCACTGCTGCCACCAGCAGACTGTCGGTTGATGTGCCTGTCGCAAGGGTTTGCGTGACGGGATCTTTGACGTTGAGCTGCTGAAGTGCTTTTACTTTGGCTTCTGTTGCCGTCATCATTGCCTGGATAAAAGCCTCATCTGACAGCTTGCCATTCACAAAAATCCAGCTGTTAATCGTGCCGGCCGTCTGTTTTTCCTGCCGCTTGTGAGCAAGAGACACATCCACTGCGTTCCCTACTCCGGCTGTTACGGCGACAACTATCGAAAGTTCTTCTTGTTGGTATTCTCTGATGACCACATCTTCTACCATAACGGCGGTCATCATTCCAACCGTGCTTGCAGCATTCCATCCGTTTTTATCCACGTAGCGGCACATCTCTTCATAGCTGTCTGCACATTCATAATCCATCGGCACATGCCGGTTGACAAAATGCCTGTGCCAGCCGAGTCCTGCTCCGATTACAGCAGAAGAAATGGTTTTTAAGGACTGAGGGGCCGTGAGAGCAATATGCTTTCCACTAATCTGAAAAAGGTCTTTTGTTATAATTGAACGGCTGTTCTGACCATGCTCCGGAAGAAGCGTAATCTGCGGCTTTGGCAGCTCGGGATGCACCTGTGCTTCTACTCGTGCCTGATACACCTTTTCAACAATGTCTTTTTTCAGCACTTCGCCTGGTGAAGACAGCCGGACGGTCTCTCCCGCTTGCAGCAAAAGCAGCCGGTCACAATATAAAGAAGCAATATTTAAATCATGAAAAATGGAGACGACCGTCAATTCGTGCGTTGTCGTCCACTCCTTCAGCAAGTCGAGCAGCTGCTTTTGATAGGAAAGATCAAGATGGTTGGTGGGTTCATCGAGCAGGAGCAGTTTTGGTTCCTGCGCCAATGCCTGCGCTAAAAACACACGCTGACGCTCACCCCCTGAAAGGTCCTGGATCGACTGGTGCTCAAATTCAGTCACCCCTGTCTGATTCATGGCCTCTACTACGGCAGCCTCGTCTTTTTTAGTCCAAGGGGCAAACATCCCTTTTTGATGCGGGTATCTGCCCATCGATACCGTTTCTCTTACGGTGTAATCAAACGCATGGCTGTGAAGCTGCGGCAGGACGGCTATTTCTTTTGCGAGCTGCTTGGATGAGTAGGCGCTTAAGTCCCTGTCTCTAATGGTGATTGTACCTTCCTTTAACGGCAGAATTCCGCTGATCATCTTCATCAATGTCGTTTTGCCGCTTCCATTCGGACCTAATATCCCGAGAATCTCCTGCTGCTCTACTCCAAAAGAGACGTTTTTCACGACTGTCTGTTCACCGTATCCACCGCTTGCGTCTTGTACATTCAGCATGGTCACCCTCTACTTTCCCGTCGCTTTTTAATCAAAATCATTCCAAACACAGGTGCGCCAATTAATGCCGTGATTACACCGATTGGCAGTTCAGTTGGGGAAATAATGGTTCTCGCTGCTAAATCACAAATAATCAGCAGGCTTGCCCCATTAATAATGGATAGCGGAAGAACATGCCGATGATCAGACCCCCACGCCATTCGGACCATATGAGGCACAACAAGACCAACAAAGCCAATTGTGCCTGACACCGCTACTGCTGCTCCTGTCAATAAGGAACCTGATGCAAGCACCACATATTTTCTCAGGCGGACATTTACCCCCAGATGCTGCGCACGTTCTTCACCAAATGCCATCGCATTCAGCTCACGTGCGTTCCACATCAACAAGAAAGACCCAATAATAAAGAATGGCGCGATGAGACGGATATATTCCCAGCCGCGCATCGACACGCTCCCAAGCAGCCAGTTAATAATCTGGCGGAGCTCCTCTCCCGTTAAAGCAATCATTAAGGACAAAATGGAGCCTAAAAAAGAGCTGAAGATGATCCCTGTTAAAATAATCGTTTCCATTTTCATCGACCGCTCTACAAACCGGGCAAATCCAAGCACCAAAAAGAGCGTAACTAACGCAGCTAAAATACTGACCACAGGCAGCGTAAAGCTTCCCAGTCCAGGGAGAGTAAGCCCAAAGAAGATCGTCATGACTGCCCCGACAGACGCCCCTGATGAGACACCCAGTGTATAGGGGTCTGCCAAAGGATTTTTCAGCAGGCCCTGAAAGGAAGCACCCGCAATCGCCAGCGATGCCCCCACTAATCCCGCCAGCACGACACGGGGAAAACGAATATCAACCACGATGGTTTTAAGCGTTTGGTCCAACTCCCCGTGAGTGCCAAAAAGAGAGCCCCAAAAAATCTGAAGCATCTCTTTTAGGGGCACCTGCACCGATCCAATGGTGATCGCCAGACAAAAAGCAACCATCAGAAAGATCGAGGAAAGTAAATAGCCGATCCAACCTTTATTCGCCAAAGACGTCCGGGTAGATGGCTTCAGCAAGTTCTTGAGTTCCTTCTACTAATCTTGGACCTGAGCGATTAACAGGGTCAGACGAAACCACATGAAGATCTTCGTTTACAACCGCATCCACTTCACTGAAGCCCCCATGATCCTTCCATTGTGCGATCGGATCTTCTACAAATTCACCATACGTTAACACGACGGTTTCAGGATTGCGGCTGACAATTTCTTCTTCAGACAGCAGAACAAATCCTTCCTGATCGTCTGCCACATTGTCAGCTTGAATCAAATCAAGCATTTCCTGCATAAAGGTATTGTTACCTGCCACATATACTTCCGGCAGACCGGACACATCAACCAGCACTTCTTTGCGGTCTTCCTCTGAAATACCCGCTGCCAGTTCTTCTATCTCAGCAAAACCATCCTGCATATCCGTTATGACTTGATCTGCTTCAGGACTCTTGCCTGTAACCTCGCCAATCATTGAAATCGTTTCATAGACCTGATCAAAAGAAACCGCATTTTCAATGACCACGACAGGAATTCCTGCTGCTTCAATTTGCTGCAGACCGTCTTCTTGCATCGCATTAGAATCGTGTGCAAGCACGACATCCGGCTCAAGTGAAATAATTTTCTCAACGTTGAATTCCAAACCGCCTATTTTTTCTCTGTCCAGTACTTCTTCAGGATAGTTATCAAAGTCAGATATACCCACAATTTCTTCGTTCAATCCAAGTCCAAATGCAATTTCGGTATTGCTTGGAATCATTGATACTATTCTTTCCGGCTGCTCCTCAATGGTCACTTCCTGGTCTCTGGCATCTGTGACCGTCACAGGAAATCCCCCCTCAGATGCTGCCTCTTCTGTTTGTTCCGTCTCATTTTCTCCATCCGGCTCTGCGGCAGGCTCCTCATCACTGCAGGCTCCTAAAAGTCCCACTGTCAACATAAAACTGCTCATCCATTTCCAATTCTTCATGCTTTTTCCCCCTACTAGTAAACTCTTTTTTCATTGCAGCGAATATGAACATGCTTATGTTCATCAAGGACAATCCGCCAGCGCCCTCAATGTCCGTAAACACAAAAAAACATCTCACCGGAAGGAGATGCTGGGTTGCATAAAGAATCGCTTAAGCAAAGTGCTCAACTAAACGAAGCCTGCAACACCGACCTATCCTCGTAGGTTATTTGGTGTGGTGAATGCAGGCAGGTTTCCTGGCTTAATGGCTTTGTTCATCGCCCCTTCCCATAGCTTTAACGCTACAGTGGTGACCGGCGATTCACTTCCATTTTACAGTGGCGGGACCGCGCTGGATTTTCACCAGCTTCCCTTTTAACTCTTTTCCTATAAAAAAGAGCACCTGCATCCGTCCGTATCAAAATGTTTTTCTGCTACCATTATAACAAAAATCGACAGATGAAGCACAAAAATAAAAAAAGAGGTTGCTAAAGGGGATAAGATCGTTTCTATTACAGGCGTATATTTTCCCCTAACCCTATTCTTTTAAATAAGATCAACTTCCTCTTTTAGGTTTATCGAATTAAGAAATTGGAAATAGACTGGTAATGGTAGAAAATTCAATTTCATGAGACCTATGGTACCCGGAGATGAATAAATGTACGAGTTGATTTTCACTAACTTGAGGAGGAGTTTAATGAAAAAATTCTTCAATCTAACTACGTTGTATTTTGCAGCAGCCGTTATTGCCCTTGGCGCTTTCTTCATTCCCTTCGCAGTGGATCAATACAATCTGCGGACTCAGGGCATCCATTACTTTACGGATGACATGGAAAATTATCATAATAATGCTCATCCTATTGAAGATGTATATACGATCGATATTGATTTAACTGATTTAGAGAGCAATAAAGAAAAGGTGCTTTTTGATGATGGAGAAAACCAAATTTATGTCTCGAAAGTAATCGCTCACCAGTCAAATGAATATGAATTGTTCTTTAAGTCAAGCGGGAATTTTAGTACGGATGGAGCGACGATAGTATCCGGGGTGGAACATAAACATACGTTAGATGGCTTGCAAAGTACGTTTCAAGCGGAAGCAGAAGCAGCGTATAGCGGAGATACATATCCATTAAGTCCACTTGACTATTCAGGGTTGTCTTACAGTGAAACAGATGAATTTGCCTTTCATTTAAAGCTTCCAGACGAGGTTCTTTCCGATATTGAAGAAGAAGGAATCATTGAGGTAGCTGTTGCAAATTTGTATTTAACTATTTGGGCAAAGAAGTGATGTTAAACAATAGGGTGCTAGAGTTAAAGACTATAACGACAACAGATCAGCCCAAAAGCAAGGGCAATAATGAGCTGGAAAGGAACAGATTCACTCCCGCTCTTTCTTTTTAACCGCTTACCTGCCCTTATTGGGGATTTATTTCTGATCGTAAAGATGTAAAGCTTAGGTGGTTTCAGTGTATAGTAAAAGCATAGTTTCTATCGTAACGAACAGGATTTGGGAGAGGAGGGTTAGAGATATTAACCTCATAAAGTATTTTAGTATCCTGTTATTTATTTTTATGCTGCTTATCCTGACAAGTTTTTACGCAGGGAGTTATATTGGAAAACCTTTCAGTTTTACTGACTTAATCGCACTCGTTATCAGTTTAATTATTTGGTCTCTTGTCTTTTATTTTTACAGGACAACGACTAAGAGGTTAAATTACATAAGCAAATTAAATAAAATCTTACTTTCTTTCCTGGCACTAATTATTGCAGCATTTATTATAGGGTTGATCACTGGAGAAATTCAATTTTAGTTTTACATTAACGATGGATGTTAAAAAGCGATAACATTAAAGAGGTAGGGACATAACTGAACAAAGATTAAAAGTGAGGCAGTCTATATCATCGGAGCAGAAGGTGGCGACGCTTTGCAGGATATGACAGTTGCTTGAGACTTTGCAGGGCGTGGCCCTGGAAAGTCTCAAGCAACTGTCCCTGCGGAAAGATTCCGCCTAAAGCGAAGTGAACCGGAAAAAGAGCTTGAGACTTTGTCCCAAGCTCTTTCTATATGCCCCTCAACAGTAAAGTTTCAAAGCGTACTTGTTTATTTTTTGATCTCAAGCGGGCGCAGGGAGGCTTCGATTTCTTTGCGGCGCGGCTCTAGGAATGGCGGCAGGGCAAGTGATTCACCGAGGTGATCCATGTCTTCGTCTGTCGCAAATCCAGGTTGATCTGTTGCAAGTTCAAATAATATACCATTGGCTTCTCTGAAATAAATAGAACGGAAGTAAAAACGGTCTACTTCACCAGACGTCTGCAGGCCAAAGCTGCGCAGGCGGTCATTCCATTTGTCGTAGTCCTCATAGGTTGGGATACGAAAGGCAACATGGTGGACACTTCCTCTTCCGGGACGCTCAGGCGGAAGATCTGGACGTTCTTCAATATGAACTTCCGCTCCCGTGCCGCCTTCTCCAACTGACATGACCTGAATCGCAGGGAAATCTCCGGCATTTGACGCGTACTCTCCTGCTTTTTTAAATCCAAGGACTTTTTCCAGTATTTCAATGGTGCGGTCTGCATAGCGAACCGTCAATGTGACGGGACCAAGTCCAACGATCGCATGCTCCTCAGGGATACCTGCTCCTGTCCAGGGAATACCAGGTGCAACGCCCTCTTCTCCATTATCCGCCACAAGCATCAAGCGAGATCCCTCGTTATCCTCAAAATACAAGGTATCGCGATTTGCACGCGTTTGAACCTCTTCATGCTTCACAGAAAGTTCTTCAAATCTTTTTTTCCAGTAGTGAAGTGAATCCGTCGTCGGTACACGAAACGCAGTATTTGAAATACTTGAAACACCAGGGTACGTTCTTCCTGCCATCGGAATATCGAAATAGGTCATATCTGTTCCGGCACTTCCCACTGCATCAGCGTAAAACAAATGATACGAAGAAGTACTGTCCTGATTAACGGTTCTTTTAACTAAGCGCATGCCGAGAACACGCGTGAAGAAATCATAATTTTCCTCTGCCTGTCCCGTTATGGCAGATACATGGTGAATTCCAGTTACATTCATCTATAACACTCCTTTAAATTTATCTTGAATTCGAGATGTTTAAATTAATTATAGTATGAAGAGTACGAAAATGCAAGCAGTGCGATTGCCAATGGAATCTGTGGTCCACCAGTTGATCGAGAAAAAGGGGACCGGTCAAACAGACACCAGTCCCTCCAATGAAAAATAGTCTATTTTCAATCCATTAATTTATTCATTTCTAGTTCAAAATGCGAGCAAGTGTCTCCTCTGCGAACTCATGATAAGGAGTATAAGGCAGGGATGATAATTGTTTGACTGCTTTTTCAGCATAAGAAATGGCTTTTTCACGCTGCCCTTTTTGATCGAAGCAAAGAGCGCGATAGCTGTCGATCGTATAAACCATCGCTAAATCAAATGGGTGGACTGCATAGCTCGGATGCTCAAATAAAGCAAACTGCTCTAAGGCCTCATCCACCATTCCTTTCCCGTAATAAGCTTTCCCCTTTTCCAGATAATAATTGCCGCCCATCTCCTCTCCAATTTTTCCAATAAAGTCATTTAGGTCCGTTAAAATGGTTAATGCCTGCTCATGATTTTTTGTAAATTCATTATGGTAATGGGCTTCAATAAATAACGCATACCCTATCGTTTCTTCATTATCTGTAAACAGGGCAAACTGCCTTGATTTAAGGAGATAATGCTTAAAGCTTTCTTCATCTTTGTTCACTAACGCATTGAACGCAGCTAAGCGATAAATATCATCCATTAAATAATAAACCCGCTTCTTTTTTGAAAACTTGATAAGGCGATCTAACACTTCTTTTCCTCGGCTGTATTCTCCAAGTCCATATAAAATGATCAATTCAGCATAGTCTAATTCGATCTGAACAACCGGTTCTAAGACGATATTTTCATCCTTATATTCTTTTTTGAATGTAAGAAGATGGTCTAATGCATCTTGAAAATGGCCTACTTTCATATCTGCATGTAAAAATAGGATTTTGGCTTTCAGCGCTTGATTGTACAAAGATAATGATTCGTAAATCCGTATGGACTCTCGAATTGCGTCATTTCCCTCATTAAATTTTTCTAAAACGAATAAACACCTGCCTCCGATTTCATAAAGGCGTCCTGTTTCATACGTCATAGGAAGTTTTTGTTCATAAACAGGCTGGATTTTTGAGTAGATCTTCTCAATCGAACGTTTTATTTTTTCCATGGAGAATTCATTTTCTGCCACTTCAATCAGATCTTCTATGTGAACTAAAAGCTGCTTAATTTCTTCGCTCGAACGCTCTTCTAATAAAATATGTACATCCAGACCAAGCTGACTGGCGATATGAGTTAAGCTGTCCATTGACGGTTTTGCTTTACCGTTTTCAATTAAACTTAACATACCTTTTGTGAGCTGCTCGCCGGCAACATCAACAAGTGTCATTCCTCTTTCTTTGCGTAGCTTCTTGATGCGATCTCCTAATTCATTCATGCTGCAATCACTACTTTCTTTTAAACTGATTATCTGTCCGGTATACCGGTTAGTTTAATTATATTAAACTTTAGCTTGAATTGAAAGAAACGAGATGCTACGATAAGTTTAATTAAATTAAACTTTGTAAAGTAGGAGATGGGATCGATGACAGAACATCAGCGAATAAAGCGGGCTACTCGAAATCTGTTCTTTTTTACGGGAAGTGAATTTGTCGGTACAATCGGCGCTCATATTTATATGTTTGGAATTGGATTGTTTGTGTTGGGGCTGACAGGATCGGCTACAAGTTTTGCTATTACGATTCTCTGTTCGATGCTTCCACGTATTCTTTTATCTCCTATCGCCGGACATTTTTTAGACCGGCTGCCGAAAAAACCTGTCGTTGTCATTTCTCACGCGCTTATGACCCTGACCATGGTGGTCGTCCTGCTTTACACTCTAACCAACGGTCTATCCTTACCTGTTATTTATCTAACATCCGTTTTATTAGCTGTCTTTGCCACTTTTTCAGGAATAGGATTAACAGCAGCCATAGCAAATTTTGTTGACGAAGCCCGAATTCAGCGTGCGGTTTCACTTACTCAATCTTCCACCTCACTTGGGAGTATCTTAGGTCCCATTCTTGGCGGTGTGATGTATGGCTTTTTTTCAATCGAAGTATTTTTACTTTGTCATGCAGTTGCGTATGCGATCACAACCATTCTTGAAGCAAATATCCATTTTACTTTATTTAAAAAACCAGCGACTGAAGAAGAAAACGCTACATTAGCAAAAACACCTTCTATGTTCAGCAGCATAAAGGACGGAGCCCTTTACGTAAAAAACCACAATGTTCTTTTTGCGATTATGACCGTAGCCCTTTGGGTGAACTTTTTCTTTGTGGCGATGGCTGTGGGTCTTCCCTTCATTATCATCGAAGTATTGCAGGCTTCTTCTCAGCAATTAGGGCTTATTGAGGCAATGCTTGGGGTTGGTACTTTATTAACGTCTATTTACATCTCCACGCGTCCTGAATTTCAAAAACCCATCAGAAACGTTCGTTTAGGTCTTCTATCATTAGGCATTGTGTTTGCTCTTATGGCTGTACCCCTGCTCATTTCTATGCCTGCTCTCGCCTTTATTGGTTTTTACATGGCAACCGGATTCATGATGGGCTTAATCATGGTGATTATCAACACTCCTATCTTAGTCATTATTCAAAAAACGACACCTGAAAGTTACAGGGGACGTGTATTCGGGTTACTTGAAATGCTGGCGTCCGGCATTTCACCGATCGGATTGGTTCTTTATGGATTCCTATACGATATCGTATCCCCTCAATGGATTATTCTCATAACAGCTGGGCTGCTATTTTTGGTAACCTTATACGGCTTACGTGCATCTCGCGTTCAGGATCAACCTCTCCCTGCAGAAAAAGCACCTGCACTGCAAAAAGTTCCAGGAAGCATCTCTTCTTAAGTAATACGAAATTAACCGTCTCACTCTATTCAGCCATGATAAAACACCCCAAAAGTTAGATTCTTCATCTTTACCTTTTGGGGTGCTCCCACTGTTTAGTTTTGTCCGAGATTCTATGATCACTCCAGGAAATCCACTTCGTACTGATCTACAATTTTCCCTTCTTCATCAAAATAGGAAACAGGAAGTGATTCCATTTCTTCAAACGTCTCCGGCAGGTCAAATAAAATCCAGTAGCCTGCTCCGTCTTTTGTTTTAAATACTTTTGCTTCTTCGTCGTTAAGCGACACTTTATCTGTGCCCTCGTTGACTTTGGCGTATAAAAGTTTAGAGTTTCCATCATTTTCGATCACCGTGACATAATCCTGAGGGCGGTTGTCGCCAAAACTATGTTTCCATCCGAATCTCCCTTTTCGAATGATATTGACGCTGTCTTTTGTGAAAATCGCTGCAACTGTCCGGTCTTTGTTGTATTCCAGGGTGTAGTCTGCCGAAGCTGAAACTTCTGCGGCGGCCAGTGCTTCTTCTGGAGTCGCGAATGACCCTGTCATGGTTTCAATAATCGCCATCACCCCGTAAAATACTGAAAAGAAAAAGATAATTGCCAAAATCATTCTTCTGCGCTGCTGTTTCATCCGGGTCCCCTCCGCTCACGTTTTTCTATCTTGTTCTAAATTCTGCATTCTATCTGTTTTTTTGATTATACCTTCTATTCTGTCCTATTTCTGTCGAAAAAAATCATAAAAAAAGCCGCCATATGGCGACTTTTTTTTCATCAGGCTAATGCCTGTTCTAAATCTATGAGCAAATCTTCAATGTCTTCAATTCCAACTGAGATCCGGACTAATCCATCTGTTATGCCCAGTTCAGCACGACGTTCTGCAGGAATGGAGGCATGTGTCATTTTAGCTGGAAGGGAAATTAAGCTTTCGACAGCTCCAAGACTTTCCGCAAGTGTGAAGTAGCGTACTTTATTCAGTACTTCCTCCGCCTTCTCTGCGCTTCCTACATCAAAGGAAATCATGCCGCCAAATCCTCGTGACTGCTTTTGAGCAATTTCATGTCCGGGGTGAGATTTAATACCTGGATAGTGAATAGTAGAAACGCCTTCATGTTTTTCTAAGAAGGCGACAATTTCTTTCGCATTCACTTCATGCTCTTCCATCCGAATGCCGAGTGTTTTCAGCCCGCGCATTAATAACCATGAATCCTGGGGTCCGAGGATGGCACCGACAGAATTTTGCATAAAGTGTACTTGTTCAGCGAGTTCATTAGAGTTGACTACAACTAAACCTGCTACAACATCGCTGTGACCGCCAATGTATTTCGTGGCGCTGTGAAGTACAATGTCCGCACCGTGATCAATCGGGGTCTGCCAATATGGTGTGGTAAACGTATTATCGACAATCGTCAATAAACCATGTTCTTTTGCCACTGCTGATACAGCAGCGATATCTGTTACCTTTAATAAAGGATTTGTTGGTGTTTCAATGAATACTGCTTTTGTATTTTCCTGGATTGCAGACGTTACATTCTCGGGATTACTTGTATCGACAAATGTAGACTCAATGCCCAGCTGGTTCAAAACTTTTGTCATTACACGGAATGAACCGCCATAAACATCATCGGTCATGATAATGTGAGAACCAGATCCAAACATCATCATAACAGATGAAATAGCAGCCATGCCTGACCCAAATGCAAAGCCTGCTGTTCCATTTTCAAGATCTTTGATCAGTTCTTCTAATGCATAACGTGTCGGATTGCCTGTACGGGAATATTCATACCCTTGACGAAGGCCGCCAACACCGTCCTGCTTATAGGTGCTTACCTGATAGATCGGTGTAGAAACGGCGCCTGTTGCTTCATCGCCAAAAATCCCGCCGTGAATTAATTTCGTTTTTGGTTTCATAATCTAAATTCCACCTTCATATATGTTCTGACTTAAGTATCGTTCACTGCTGTCAGCAAAAACGGTCACAATGTGCGCGCCGGGCTCTGAAGTCTCTGCTTCTTTTAATGCTGCATGAAACGCTGCACCTGACGAGCTTCCAACGAGAAGACCTTCTTTTGCAGCAAGCTCTTTTACCCAATGAAATGCATCTTTATCGTCAACCGTGTGAATTGCATTGAAATATGAGCGATCCATGTAATCCGGCAGAAATTCCATGCCGATGCCTTCTGTTTTGTGAGGTCCGTTTTCACCGCCGTTTATTGTTGACCCTTCAGGCTCTACAATAACGGTTTTAATGCTGCTTTTTTGCTCTTTTAAATAACGGGCTGTTCCCATAAATGTACCGCCTGTGCCAGCTCCTGCGACAAAAACGTCTACTTTGCCGTCCATGTCCTGCCAGATTTCAGGACCCATCGTTTTATAATACGTCATTGGATTTGCAGGGTTGCCGAACTGCGCAGGAGAAAAGGAATTTTCAATTTCTCTTACCAGTTCTTCTGATTTACGTATGGCTCCCCTCATGCCAAGTTCAGTTGGCGTATTCACTACTTTAGCGCCAAGCGCACGCATCAGTGTTTGTTTTTCTACGCTGAATTTTTCCGGCACAACAAAAATAACCTGAAAACCCCGGCCAACTGCAGCAAGCGCAAGACCAATCCCTGTGTTTCCTGCTGTGGGCTCAATAATGGTTCCGCCCTGCTTCAGCTTTCCTCTTTGGATTGCGTCGTCAATCAGTTCAAGCCCCAGGCGGTCTTTTACGCTCCCGCCTGGATTGAAGAATTCCAATTTGGCAAAAATCCTTGCGCCATTTGGAATGGAAATATTCGAAAGTTCAACGATTGGTGTTTT
Source organism: Jeotgalibacillus campisalis (assembly GCF_000829515.1). Lineage (GTDB taxonomy): Bacteria > Bacillota > Bacilli > Bacillales > Jeotgalibacillaceae > Jeotgalibacillus > Jeotgalibacillus campisalis. The sequence goes on from NZ_JXRR01000001.1 coordinate 40,268, forward strand.
ACCAATCAATGCCTGCACATTTTTTGCTACATTCATTTACGCTTCCTCACCAAAAACGTCTTTCCACTCATCACGCTTAGCAAGCATGTCACGGGCAATTTCTTTCGCACCTTCTAGACTGTGATTCGCTGCCCAGCCGCATTGTACTTCATTGCAGGCAGGTACTTCGGTTGCTTCTAACACATCGTTTAACGTTTTTTCTAAAACCTCTAAAACTTCGTCATAGTTATCATGATTAATTACCGACAAATAAAAACCTGTCTGGCAGCCCATAGGACCGATGTCGATCACATTTGTCATGTGATTGCGGATATTTTCAGCCATCAGGTGCTCAATTGAATGGAGACCGTCCATTTTCATATGCTCTTTATTCGGCTGTTTAAAGCGAACATCGTATTTATGGATTTCGTCTCCATTATGTCCTGACGTTACACCTACAAGTCTTACATATGGAGCAGCTACTTTTGTATGGTCAAGGTTAAAGCTTTCTACGTTCATTTTTTTCGTCATGAGTTAATCTCCCCTTTAAGCAAATTTAGTTCGTTGTCTTTATTTTATAGCTTCATGTATTCGCTGTACAGAGATAGCGGTTGTATTCCTGTGAGGGGTTACACGGTTTTTTTAGCATGGATCAGCCATACATAGTCATTTAATTGAGTAAATGAAACTGAAAATCCGGCTTCCTCAAACAATTTCTCCATTACGGGTTTGGTGGTATAATACTCCCGCTTCAAATCTTCGAGAAGGTTTTTATACCCTTGAGACTCTACCTTTTCCCACTGCTTTTTGCGAGCGTAGTCACTTTCAAACATCGTATCTGCAAACACAACCTGGCCATCATCAGAAAGAATATCCTTATAGTAAAGAGCAGCTTCTTTCTTTTCATCATCTGTTAAATGATGAAAAGCATACGTGCTGACAAGTGTTTGGATCTGCTGCTCCTTCGGAAGCGGAAAACTTGTAAAATCACCGTCTTCAATCTGCACCCCGGGAAAACGATTTTGTGTGTGCTTTCTCATCGCACCATTTGGTTCAATTCCCACTACCTGAATCCCTTTTTTCAAAAGCTTTTCCGTTAAGTTTCCCGTACCAACACCAAACTCCACAGTCAACCCTTGGGCTGCATCAGCAACTTTTTGCAATATATCATCGTAGCCGGCAAACACTTCACGATATTCCTCGTCATTGCCGCTAACGGATTCATCGTAACTATCAATCCATTCATCAAAAATTTCTACAAATTCACGACCCATAATGCGCACGCTCCATTCAATTTAAAGTATTCTTACCAATATACTCGGAATAAAAAGGGTCGGTGATTATTTTAGCAAAAAAATAAACCCCTGTCACCTTTTATGATAGGGGTTTTACACTTTAAATATTGGTAATCCTTTAGCAAACAAAAGAGACCAGACCCTAAAGCATCAACCTCTTCTGCACGGCAAAGCAGCACCTCATTAAATTTTAAACGGATGACAGGCTGTTACAGTAAGGTAGCTGGACCATTCTTTTTTGGCTTGCTTCCACTCCAGCGGGTACTGGCCCCATTCCCAGGTCGGTTCAAAGCAGCCTTCTTTAGATAGTTGCTCAGCATACCAGTAGGCGTTTTCTTCCACCACATCCTCTAGTTCCTTGTAAAGAAATGAGGTTGTTTGATTAATGAGTGCGAGGGGCTGCAGGCCGTACGACGACCATTGATCTTTAGAAAGAGCGAATATATCATGCAGATGAAGAGACATTTTGGACAAAATACGCATTCTTATTTCCTCTTGATCGGTAAGCTGAGCAAGACGGTAATAGCATTGAACTTCATGCATGTCCCATTCTTCTATTTCGTCCCACCGCTTCATGACCGACGTCTCCACTTTTTCAATTAGATCAGAGGAGGTTTGATCCCGGTAAAAATGAAAGTAGCCGAGAATTTCTGCTGCTGGATTTCCAGGTGTGTTTTCAAACCCTGTTTCTCCCGTTTCTTCATTTACATTCCACCAGGGGGCACGGGGTACATGGTTAATGGTTACGGGTACATTCGACCAGCGTCCGTTGATGTCGTCAAATTGTTTTGTCAAATAATCAAACGTTTGTTTAATCATCGGGTGATGACCGTCGATCGGAAGCTGGACCAGGAACTGAAGCGCTATGGTCGTATTTAAAACAGAGGAATCCAGTAATCGGCTGTCTGGTTCTAATGCATGGCCAAATCCTCCGTCTGCGTTCTGATAGTGCTGCAGAGCCTGGATTACTTTTTCACTGGTGCCTTCTCCCTGCCTGAAAAAATGAAAAGCCCTGTCTACCTCACGCGCCTCGCGTTGAATATATAAGTGAATGGCTGTGATCTGGTCCTTCGATAAATGCCTGGACAGTATATTCATTTCACTCCCCCCTTTTCTTTACTATTTCGAGAAAAAAGACAGGAATCCTCTATTCCTTTCTTTCTTCAAAGAAATGAAAATCTACAAAAAAACAGCAGCGATTCCACTGGATTCGCTGCTGACTCTTACATTTTTTCAGGTGCTTCCACGCCGATTAATTTCAGCGCGTTTTTAAGTGTCTGGCGCACTGATTGTATTAATTGCAAGCGTGCTTTTGTGCGTTCAGGTGATTCTGCATCCAGCACTTTGTTTGCATTATAAAAACTGTGAAATGCAGCTGCCGTTTCATTAATATACGTGGCAATCCGGTGCGGCGTGCGCAGTTCAGCTGCATCCCCGACAACTTGCGGGAAATCCCCGAGCTTTTTCAGCAGATCCACTTCTTTTTCTGTCCCGATTAAAGACAAATCAGCCGGTGTTGACAGGTCGATTCCCTGTTCTTCTGCCTGACGAATAATACTGCAGATCCGGGCATGAGCGTATTGCGCATAGTAGACGGGATTTTCATTGGATTGTGATACAGCCAGATCCAAATCAAAGTCCATATGCGAATCGCCGCTGCGCATCGCAAAAAAGTATCGAACGGCGTCGAGGCCAACTTCATCCACCAGTTCGCGCATCGTTACCGCTTTTCCTGTACGTTTGCTCATTTTCATTTTTTCGCCGTCTTTATAAAGCTGAACCATTTGAATGACCGCTACTTCAAGATCTTCACGATTGTAGCCAAGTGCTTCGACTGCCGCTTTCATCCGGGGAATGTAGCCATGGTGATCTGCTCCCCAGATGTTCATGACCTTATTGAATCCGCGCTCAAATTTATCCCGATGATAGGCAAGGTCCGGTGTCAGATACGTATAGGAACCATCGTTTTTAATTAACACCCGGTCCTTGTCATCACCAAGCTCCGTTGAACGGAACCAGGTAGCACCATCCATTTCATACACATGCCCGCGTTCTTTTAAAACATCCAGAGCGGCATCAATTTTTCCGTTTTTATATAATGAAGTTTCCGAGAACCATACGTCAAACGGCACACGGAATGCTTCCAGGTCATCCTGTAATTTTTTAAGCTCATACTTTAATCCGTAGTCACGGAAAAACGCATACCGCTCTTCTTCTGCGGCCTCGATGTATTGGTCTCCAAATTCATCCGCCAAACGATTTCCGATTCCGATAATGTCCGCTCCTTGATAGCCATCTTCAGGCATCTCTTTTTCGTGACCAAGGGCCTGAAAATAACGTGCTTCAACGGAAAGAGCCAGATTGTGAATTTGATTTCCTGCATCATTTATATAATATTCCCGGGAAACTTCGTAGCCTGCTTTGGCAAGAACGTTGCAAAGCGAGTCTCCTACAGCGGCTCCTCTTGCATGTCCTAAGTGCAGATCCCCTGTCGGATTTGCTGAAACAAATTCAACCTGGATCTTTTGGCCACTGCCGACCGCTGATTCACCGTAAGACTCGCCTGCTTGGAGTATCGCTGGAATTAAGTTATTCAAATAGGCGTTGTCCATGTAAAAGTTTATGAACCCGGGTCCTGCGATGTCGATTTTTTGAATGGAGGCTTTTGATGCATCAAAATGCTCCACGATGCCTTCTGCAATCGCACGAGGCGCTTTTTTCGCGATTCGGGCAAGCTGCATCGCCATATTTGTAGAAAAATCGCCATTTGCTTTATCTTTTGGTGTTTCGAGCACCACTTCCGGCAGCTGCTCTTCTGAGGCAAGTCCCGTTTTTAGTACCGCTGCTTTAATTTCCTGTTTAACATTTTCCTGCACATTTAAAACAATGGTCATTTTGATACAGCCTCCCTATAATTAATCGTCATTTCGTAATTCCCTACAGAGCTTCCTGCCATCTCAAGGTTGTAATTCACGTGGAACCGTCCGGAATTTCTACCCGTTGCCTGATGAACGTACCGCTTCGTTTCCGTTACAAGAGATAACGTGCCATATTCACTTTCGTAGGTGCTCACCATGGCTTCGCCAGTGCGGAAAGCGAGTCTCATTTTCAAGGCGCCGCTGCGCAGGATCACCCCCTGATCTTCTTCCATTTTCACAATGGTCCGTACGGTTCCCGCTTCTTGTGACTCTTCATATTTTAAATAATCGATGTTATTTTTGGTCATCCATTCACCGGCTGAAGTGAGTGTTAACTCTTCCTTTGAACCGTCTGTTTGTGTGATTACCGTTGTCAGATCAATGCTGACGGGCGTTGAGTTTTCCACTTTTGCCACTCCTTTCACCGAACTTGATCTATGTAAAACGTTTATCTTTCAGTATGCCTTTTTTCTAACCTTTCCATTATAAGAATGTTTCTTCTGAAATGCAATGGATGTTTCAGGAGCAAAACGAAAGAAATCTGCCGGAGATCAATCCGGCAGATCAGTGTCTTCTTATTTTATCCATCCCAAAATCATTTCGCGCAATAATTTGCTCGCTGTATTCGCTGTTTGTTCAGAGGGATCATAGATAGGAGCTACTTCTACAAGATCAGCCCCCACTACCTTTACGTCTGATCCAGCAATCGCATGAATCGATGCAAGCAGTTCACGTGATGTAATGCCTCCAGCATCCACGGTTCCTGTGCCTGGTGCGTGAGCGGGATCAAGGACGTCGATATCAATTGTAACGTACACGGGACGTCCTTTTAGATCAGGAAGGATTTTTTTAAGCGGTTCTAGAACCTCGAACTTTGAAATATGCATGCCGTTTTCTTTCGCCCAGTCAAACTCTTCTCTCATCCCGGAACGAATGCCAAATGAATAGACGTTTTCAGGCCCGATATGCTCGGCAATTTTACGGATGGGTGTAGAATGGGAAAGCGGCTCTCCTTCATAATCTGTGCGAAGGTCCGTGTGGGCATCCATATGAATAATCGCAAGATCAGGATATTTTTTAGACACTGCTTTCATGACCGGCCAGGAAACGAGATGCTCCCCGCCCATCCCTAACGGAAATTTTCCGTCAGCCATTAACCCATCTATATACTCCTCAATTAACTCAATGCTTTTATATGGGTTGCCAAAGGGCAGCGGAATGTCACCAGCGTCAAAATACTTTACCTCTTCAAGCTCGCGATCCAAATACGGACTGTATTCCTCAAGTCCAATGGATACCTCTCGAATGCGCGACGGTCCAAACCGGGAACCCGGGCGGTAGCTGACGGTCCAGTCCATCGGCATCCCATAAATCACCGCTTGTGCATCCTCGTAGCTTGGATGACTTTTTATAAAAACATTTCCTGAGTAAGCTTCATCAAAACGCATTCGACTTTCCTCCTATTCCGTCAGGTCTTTCACGAATTTTGGCAGAACAAATGACGCATTGTGTAACTCTTTGGTATAGTATTTCGTCTCAATGTCATGAAAGCGTTCTTCAGCAACTTTCAATGGATCATGTTTTTTTGATCCTAATGTGAATGCCCACAGACCACTTGGATAGGTTGGAATATTGGCCGTGTACAGGCGTGTAATCGGGAAGATTTCTTTCACGTCGCTCATAACCTGCTTAATCAGATCCGACTTAAACCAAGGATTATCTGATTGTGCTACAAAGATTCCATCTTCTTTTAATGCGTTTGAAATGCCTGAATAAAAGCCTTTTGTGAATAAATTCACAGCTGGTCCAACAGGTTCAGTTGAATCGACCATGATGACGTCAAATTCATTTTCGCTTTCAGCAATGTGCATGAAGCCGTCTCCAACAATCACTTCAACACGCTCATCATCAAGACCGCCTGCAATTTCAGGCAAGAATTTCTTTGAGTACTCGATGACTTTGCCATCAATTTCAACTAATGTAGCCTTCTTAACAGAAGGGTGCTTTAATACTTCACGGATGACACCGCCGTCTCCTCCGCCTACAACAAGAACGTTCTCAGGGTTGGGGTGAGTGAAAAGCGGAACATGTGCAACCATTTCATGGTACACAAATTCATCGCGCTGAGAGGTCATAACCATGCCATCAAGGAAAAGCATATTTCCCCACTCGGCTGTTTCTGCCATTTCAAGGTGTTGAAACTCAGTTTTTTCTGTGTGAAGCGTTTTGTTAACCTTCATTGTAATTCCAAAGTTTTCTGTTTGTTTTTCTGTAAACCAAAAGCCAGCCATTTTACATTCTCCTTTATTACTCTATATTTACATCCCTGTTTATTCATGGATTAGTGTCGTTCTATGCTTTGTTTTCCACTCTGACAAAATAAAAAACACACATGAAAAATTATAGAGATATACAGCAGAAATACAAGTGGTATTTTAATGAACAAACGATTAAAAATAGAGCTGCGCATCTACCTTGCTATCTGAAGCATAAACGGGACAGGCAACAGAGTTGGAAAATCCCTTTTTATAAGTAGCATGTAAAATAAAAACAAGAGGTTCGGCTCTTCATTTGCTGGACAAAAGAAAACAGCGTTTAAATTTTGCTCATTCCGCTCATACTAACGATTAAAAGACGCCTGGGGGTAAAGATTCGAATGGGAAGATTAGAAAGGAGAAAACGCAAAAAGATCGGCAAAGCGATGCGATATAGTTTATTATCCATCGTCCTCGCAGCAGGATTATGGAGCATATTAACGGTTGGCCTATACTTTTATGCAAAAACAACCGGCCCACCTTCTGTTGCAGTCAGTCAGTCCACGATTCTATATTCTGCCGGTGATGAACCGATTGGGGAGCATCATTCCGGTGAAAAAAGATACTGGCAGCCGCTTGATAAAATTGCGCCTGATGCGATTGATGCGACCATTGCGATAGAAGATCGAAAGTTTTTTTCACATAACGGCTTTGACTATAAACGGATTGCCGGAGCAGTTGTAGCCGATATTCAAGCGATGGCTAAAGTTCAGGGGGCGAGCACGATCTCGCAGCAGTACGCCAGAAATCTTTATCTTTCACATGATAAAACGTGGTCCAGAAAATTCAATGAGGCTTTATATACGGTTCGGCTTGAATGGAATTATGATAAAGACACTATTTTAGAAGGCTATTTAAATACTATTTACTATGGGCACGGAGCTTATGGCATTGAAGCAGCCAGTCAATTTTACTTTGATAAAGCAGCCGAAGAGCTGTCGTTAGCTGAGTCTGCGATGCTTGCCGGCGTTCCAAAATCACCTTCGGGCTATTCTCCTGTAAATTATTACGATAATGCAAAGGAGCGCCAGGAGCTGATCTTAGATGAGATGACTTCTAACGGGGCTATATCAGAAGAGGAAGCTGAAGAAGCGAAGAAGCAAAAAATAACCGTGACAGGCGTTCACTCAGAGGAAACGGAGGATCTGGCTCCATACTTTCAAGATGCTGTCTGGGCTGAGCTGGAGGGTGAAATAGGCCTTGAACCTCATTATTTAAAGTACGGCGGACTGAAAATTTACACCACGCTTGATCCTGAAAAGCAGAAAATCGCCGAAGAAGTGATGAGTGAAGTCGTTCCGGAAAAATCAAAAATCGAAGTCGGCTTTGCGGCTTTAAATCCAAAAAACGGATACGTAGAGGCGCTAATTGGCGGGAAAGATTATGATGCAAGCCCGTTTAACCGCATGACACAGGCCGTCAGACAACCTGGTTCTACGCTGAAGCCTATTCTCTATACAGCCGCTCTTGAACACGGCTTTACACCCGCTACAACGATGCGGAGTGAACCCACGACGTTTACCTATGATGATGGGAACAGTGAATATTCACCATTGAATTTTAATCATAAATTTGCTAATGACAATATTACGTTAGCTCAGGCGATTGCGATTTCGGATAATATTTATGCCGTGAAAACGCATGAGTTTCTTGGCCATAATGTGTTGAGTGAAACGGGAAAAAGATTTGGACTGGAAACAAACATCGACAACCGTCCTGCAGCAGCTCTTGGAACCTCTGAGGTGGTCCCGCTTCAAATGGTCAATGCGTACAATGTCTTTGCAAACGGCGGAAAACGAACGGAGCCCGTTTTTGTCCGCAGAGTAGAGACAGCTGATGGAAAAGTCATCTATGAGCATAAAGACAAGCCGGTGAAAGCAGTCGATTCTGACGTAGCGTTTGTCATGTCTCATATGCTGACCGGTACATTTGACCCTGCATTAAATGATTATTCCACCGTTACAGGGATTACCCTGCTAAACGAAAAAACAAGAGAATACGGTGCAAAATCAGGTACCACAAAATCTGATCAGTGGATGATCGGTTTCTCCCCTTCTCTTACCGCGGGAATCTGGACCGGCTATGATGAAGGTACAGAAATCACACTGAGTGAAGATAAAGCTATTTCTAAATTAGTTTGGATCCGGTTTATGGAACGGGCTTTAGAGGGATCAAAGGAAGAATACCTTGTTCCCCCAGATGGCGTGGTCGCTGTGAATATGGACCCTCATTCCGGACTGCTTTCTTCTGATGAGTGTGAAGGGAAGCGCACAGCATACTTTCTATCTAAAACAGAACCTGTTGAAGCTTGTACAAACCAGTCTGATGAGGATGGGGACGCACCCGGAGAACCGGTCATGACACCGCCGGAAGAGCCTGAGGAGATCGAGGAAGCAGATGCTGATACCTGGTTTTTGGATAGATGGTTTTAGATGAATTCAGAACTCTCAGTAAACGAAATGCACTAATTGCCCTTTCAAGCAAAAATAGGATAGAAAAAACCCCGAGGTGTGCGGCCTCGGGGTTTTTATGTCCTAGTTACATACTTATGCAACTGTACTAGTAGTGTACTCCGTTTCGACAATTAGAGCAATATAGGATACCATTTTTACGGAAAACGTCACAATTTGTTCACGTGTTTTATGCTTCAATTTATTTGCAGCGCTTCATGCAAGGAAGGATCAGAATGGTTCCACATCTCTTCGTTATGAGACTTAAGAAAATCTGAAAGGATCTTTTTTGATTTGTCGTCCATTTTCTCTACGACAACTTTTCTTTTCATCGATTTGTCCATTAGATTTACATGCTCTGGCAGCATTTTATAGCCTCTTCTTTTTTCACGATTCACAACCATTTCACAGGCAGTCACCCCGGCATAATAGGGTCCCTCCTGCTTGCGGTCAATCGTCACCCATACGAGCCAGTAAGGCTTTCCGCCTGCAGAGTCTTCACGATTTTGCGTAAACTTGACTCCTTTTTCTGCCTTCGATCTGGCATGCATGGCGCCGACGTCAATCTCGGCTTCCCCTTCATTCACATCTATGATCACAGGCGAGACATTGTCCAGACTCAAGGCGCCAATACCAAACCCTCCATGTCCGTCTGTCGGGTCATTTTTAATAATATTAAATCCTATGTTTTTTTTCTTTTTTTCTGTCATCTTCGTTCACTCCTATTCGTTATAATCCAAATAAAATTGCGATAATGAAGGTTAATGCGTCACGAATAGCCGGGACGACCGTGTTAAACAGCGGCGTAATCGTATAATTGCTAAGCGGTGTAATAGCTATTATGAGAAAAAGGATTCCTCCATACTGTTCATACTGGGTCAGTTTCGGTCTGATTCTGTTCGGCACTAAATCCGCAATGATCCGGTACCCGTCAAGCGGAGGGAGCGGGATTAAGTTAAACACAAACAAAACGATATTCAAGCCTACCATGGTCATCAGCAGACCGGAAGCAAAGACAGGCACCTGAGCAGCTGAAATAGCCCAAGCTATGTAAATCCCCTGCGCAATAAATGCAAGCAGCAGATTTGTCAGCGGTCCCGCAATCGATACGAGTACACCTGCTAATCGCGGCTGCTTAAAATAAAATCGGTTGACCGGTACTGGCTTGGCCCAGCCAAATCCAATAATGAAAATGAGAATTGTTCCAATGGGATCCAGATGCTTCAGTGGATTAAATGTCAGTCTCCCCTGGTTTTTTGCTGTAGGATCGCCAAATTTATACGCAACGTACGCATGCGCAAATTCATGCAGGGTGAAGGCCGCCAATAGCGTAATACTTATATAGATAATTTGTTCCGGATGATTAAATAAAGAAAACACGCTTCCACTACCTTTCATTCGACCGTCATGCGTGTATCTTGCTTGTGTTATCCTCAAGGTCGTTTACACTAAAAGAAGCAGCGGCTGATTGATTCGATTGTATCATAGTTTGAATCATGAACACGATGCTGAAGTTCATCTAAGAGAGGAGATCATTCACATGCCCTATGTTACCGTTAAAATGATTGAAGGCCGTTCTGAAGAACAAAAAAAAGCCCTTGTTGAAAAAGTAACCGATGCTGTAACAGAAACAACAGGTGCACCTGCAGAAAAAGTAGTGGTTTTTATTGAAGAAATGAAAAAAAGCCATTATGCAGTCGGCGGCAAGCGCCTGAGTGACGAAAACTGATTCAAAACCACTAAGCATGCAGAGAGTAAGGGTGCCTATTCTAAGTACCGTCTCTAAAAAAGAAAAGAAGGCTGGTCACAAGGATTCTCTTTCACCTTGTGACCAGCCTTTTTGCTTTCCAATTATTTTTGTTCAATCGGCTTTTTCAGCAAGCCAACCATGATAGCTGTTACAACAGCTCCGACTGCTATCGCCAGCGTATATAACAACACGCTGATCAAGCCGTCTTCAAGTGTAGCAAATACGAAAATTCCTCCGTGCGGCGCGCGCAGTGCAAGGTCAAACCAAAGTGTCATACCACCTGCTATGGCTGAACCAACTACAGCTGAAGGGATAACCCGCAGCGGATCTGCAGCAGCAAATGGAATGGCTCCTTCTGTGATAAAGAATGCACCAAGGAAGTAAGCAGAAAAGCCTGTCTTTCTTTCCTGATCATTAAATTTACGTTTAAAGAAAGTTGTAGCCAGTGCCAAACCTAGCGGAGGCACCATTCCGCCAGCCATTACGGCTGCCTGTGGACCAAACTGTCCGTCTGCAGCAACTGCAAGTGCAAAGGCATATGCGGCTTTATTGATAGGTCCTCCCATATCAACTGCCATCATACCACCCAGAAGGATTCCAAGAAGAGCAAGGTTTCCAGTACCAAGACCGCCAAGCCAGTTAATGACTCCCTGATTCAGGGCACTTAAAGGCTGAATGGCAAGATACATGATTAATCCTGTCGCAAGAACGCCAAGCAGCGGATAAATTAAGACCGGTTTAAGACCGTTAAGGATTGCGGGCAGATTTTTAAAGAGTGCCTTTAATCCGACCACTATATAACCAGCTAAGAAACCGGCGATAATTCCGCCAAGAAATCCTGCTTCACCATTTGCGGCCATCAAACCGCCGACCATACCAGGCATGAAACCAGGCCGGTCCGCAATACTCATCGCGATAAATGCGGCAAGCACCGGCACAATAAGGAAGAACGCTTCTCCGCCAATCATGCTTAAAATATCGCCTAAAGGAGATCGTTCTCCAGTAAGCTGATCTTCAAAGGCAAAGGAAGCAGCAATCAGTATTCCACCACCGACGATAAACGGAAGCATGTTTGAGACCCCGTTCATCAGATGCTTATAAATTCCTGACCGCCCTTTTCCTCCGCTTGATTCTTCCCCATCATCCGTTTTTGAAGAGCCTGAGCCTCTGTAAATCGGCGCATCCTGTTCAATTGCACGATTAATGAGCTGCTCTGTTTTCCGGATGCCGTCTGTTACAGGAACTTCAATTACGTGCTTTCCTTGAAAGCGATCCATTTCCACTTTAGTATCAGCTGCTACGATGATTGCCACTGCCTGCTCAATATCAGCAGCAGTCAGTACATTCTTCGCGCCATCTGAACCATTTGTTTCTACTTTAATGTCAATATTCATTTCTTTTGCTTTGTTTTTCAGGGCATCTGCTGCCATATACGTATGGGCAATTCCTGTTGGGCAGCCTGTGACAGCCAAAACTTTCCCAGTAGGTGCAATAGCAGCGTTGACATCTGTTTCCTGGTCTTCGCCAGAGGCAACATTATTCGCTTCATTTTCAGCTGCTTCTTCTTTTTCTTTTTCATCTTCAAAATGGGAAATTAGCGCTAATACCTCATCCGGTGATTTCGCGTCCAAAAGCCCCTGCTTTACTTCTTCTTTCAACAGCAGCATAGAAAGACGGCTAAGTGCTTTAAGATGGGTATCATTAGCACCTGCTGTTGCTGCAATCATGAAGACCAGGTGGGCCGGCTGTCCATCAAGTGACTCATAGTCCAGCCCCTGAGCGGAACGCCCAAAAGCAATGGCCGGTTCTTTAACCGCTTCCGTTTTTGCATGAGGAATCGCTATGCCTTCCCCAATCCCCGTTGTCGTCTGATCTTCCCTTGCCTGAATTGCCTTTTTATAAGCTTCACGATCTGACAGTTTCCCGGCTCCATCTAAAATTGAGACCATTTCTTCGATTGTATCTGCCTTTTGAGTTGACTGAAGATCCAGCTTAATCGTACCTTTTGTCAATAGATCTGTTATTTTCAAGTGGTACCCCTCCTTATTTCAATTTATGAATCGTGACTTCCGGGATTAATCGGTCAATTTCATCTGCTGCAGCAAGCCCTTGTGAAAAAGCAGTAGCTGAACCTGTTGCAACACTTAGGCGGAAGGCTTCTTCTATGGATAAACCTCTTTCTTTTCCTGCTAAAAATCCTGCAACTGAAGAGTCTCCTGCGCCTACACTGTTTATAACTGTTCCTTTTGGTACTTCTGCGCGGTAGGAAGCGTCTTTTGTCAGCAACACGGCCCCATCGCCCGCCATGGAAATCATAATGTTTTCTATGTCATAGGATAGCAGTTGCTTACCGTAAACAATTGCGTCCTCTATTGAGTCAATTTCCACTCCGAAGTACTCACCCAGCTCATGGTGATTGGGCTTGATAAAATAAAGCGGTGAAGTCAAAGCAGGTTCAAGCAGTGCTTTTTCTGCATCAATGACGACTTTCAGCCCTTTTGCCGAAGCGTTCCTGGCAAGTGTTCCGTATAAATCTGACGGCAGCGATGACGGGATGCTTCCTGCTAAAACGAGTGTATCTCCTTCGTCATATTGTTCAAGAGAATGTAGAAATGAGCTAAGATCCTCTTCTGAAATCGCAGGGCCGGCGCCATTAATTTCGGTTTCCTGCCCTGTCTTCAATTTAATATTAATACGTGTCGGTTCCAAAACATCAAGAAATTTCGTTTGAATCCCCTTTTCAGCCAGTGAGTCCACGACAAACTTCCCGCTGAATCCACCGACAAATCCTGTTGCTGTATTTTTAATATCCAGCTCCTGCAGTACCTGAGAAACGTTGATCCCTTTTCCCCCTGCAAAATAAGCAGTATCGTTTGTTCGGTTCAAAGAGCCAACCTTCAGTTCATCCACTTTTACGACATAATCCACTGAAGGATTAAGTGTTACCGTTACGATCACGACCCCACCACCTTTACTGTTGTTAGTTTTTGATAGACAGACACTGTTTCTTCTTCGAGTTCATTAACGATCAGGAACGCATCCTGAATCTTTCCAAATGAAGCAAAAGCAATTTCTCCTATTTTGGAGTCGTCTGCCAGCATGAACACTTCTCGTGTAAGAGAGATGGCAAGCTCTTTAACTTGGGCTTCCTCCGGATCAGGTGTAGTATACCCAAATTCAGGATGAACACCGTTTGTACCCATAAAAGCTTTATCAAACCGGTATGCTTTCATAGATTCAAGCGCTCCTCTTCCCACCATGGCATTTGTTCTCGGCTTGACAGCACCGCCGATCAGATAGGTTTTAATGCCCCGTTCAAGAAGCTCCTCCACATGCATCAACCCGTTTGTCACAACCACAATCTCTGTGTGTGGCAGGTAGCCGATCATCTGCTGTGTAGTCGTACCCGCATCTATAAAAATACAATCTCCTTTTTCCACCTTAGAAGCAGCAAATTGAGCGATTTTTTTCTTTTCATGAAGGCTTTTGGATGATTTTTCAGGAACACTTGCTTCCTGCAGCTTGCCTTTCAGCAGCCTTGCCCCTCCATGAACACGCTTGATAAACTTTTTATTTTCCAATTCTGTTAAATCTCTTCGAATCGTAGACTCTGAAGCTCCCGTCCGTTCAACCAGCTCTTGAATTTTCACGATGTCCTGGTGTTTTACGCAATCTAAAATGAGCGCGAATCTCTCGTCGGTCAGCATCGTTTCTGCCCCCAATTCTTTAGCTTACCTTCAGTATAAAGAGAACGCTTTCAAATATCAATCATAAAGTTTCAAAAACGATCAAAAACATTCAAATATGTGATAGGTTTTTGAACGACTTTTTTACTAAGTCTCAAATTACTGAGAAGTTAATCTTAGGGAGACGGCCCGTATTCATACGAAAGAGCATGCTTTTGCACAAAAAATGCCCTGACGAATAAATCTTATCCGTCAGGACATTTCGATTTCATATCTGCAAAATCAGCAGATGAATGGAGTTAAGAAACAGTAGATAAATGCTTTATATAAGATAAAGCCTGCACAATTTCTTCAGCTGTATAGTTTTGTTTGCTTTTTACTTTTTGAACTTTTTCGATCAGCTCCTGCTCGTCTAAGCCCTCAAAGTAAAGCATGGTTGAAACGAGCTCAAGAAAGCGTGAGGACTGGGTATTTAGGTCCTTCAGACAGTCTTCTACTTCCGGCATGGGATTTGCCGCCTGAGCGTTTAGAAATGATTTGCCTTCTTCTGTAATGGTGTAGCGATACTGCGTATAACCGCTCTTTTTTTCTTTCATTTCATTGATAAATCCCATATTGCACAGTTCTTCTACTCGAAGCGTCAATTCTTCAGAGTAAGGACCAAAAAAATGGAACTGATATTTTTCCTGAAAAGGAAACGACAGTTTTTTGGCAATATAGATCATCTTCTGCAGCTTTTTCCGTCCAACAATCTCCCCCGAAACGAAAAAGGCCTGCATAAGCTTTGCATGGTCCTTCATCATGGTTCTTCCTCTCCTTTAAGCGCCTTGCCGGGTTATTCCAGACCGAGAATGCTCTTGATTTTTGCTTTAACTTCCATATGTGACGAATCATCTAAAATATAATCTTTTGGATAATATAGCTTATGGTCTGTTCTTCGTTTACCCGATATTGCGTCTACAATATCCGATTGTCTCGAAAGTTCTTTCAGTTCTCCATTTGGCAGCATTAAATGAATGGGCAGCCGTTCTTCTTCTTCGCCTGGTCTGTAAAAATCGTACGGAAGATCAGAGGAAGAGTCCACGACCAGGTAATAGTTAGGATTTAAGCCGGCCAGTTCAAACAACTTTTCTAGTTCATTTAATTTTTTGTATTCCTTTGAAGGATCAAACTCAACATATTTAAATAGATTGCGATTCATAAAGCGTCTGCAGAGATCACGCAGAATCGGATCTTCTTCGTCTTCCCACATTTGAAAATAATAAAGAATGATGGACTCATCCAATTTCAAGTAATCTTTTACTGTCACTGCACCTTTAAATATTGATAAAAAATGATAAGGCTCATGCGCAAATGTATAGTTCTTTTCACTTAATTCCTTAGCCCTGTGGAGAATTTTCGTCAAAATCACTTCAGAGCTTCGCGTGACCGGATGAAAATAAACCTGCCAGTACATTTGGTAGCGGCTCATAATATAATCCTCCACCGCATGCATACCGCTCGATTTAATGACTACCTGATCTTCTCTTGGACGCAGGACACGCAGAATACGCTCCATGTCAAAATGACCATAGCTGACACCTGTAAAGTAAGCATCGCGTTGAAGGTAATCCATTCGATCTGCATCGATTTGACTTGAAATTAGTGAAATAACCTGTTTATTTTCATACGTTTTAGCAATTACATCTGATACATTTTGCGCGAACACAGGAGATACCCTGCTTAGCACCTCATTAACTTCTGTTTCTCCAAGAATAATTGCTTGAGTGAACGCCTCGTGATCGAGTTCAAATACCTTTTCAAACGAGTGAGAGAATGGGCCGTGTCCTAAATCGTGAAGAAGTGCGGCGCATAAAGACAGCAGACGCTCATTTTCGTTCCATTCAGGACGGTTGGCGAAAACATCATCTACGATTCTTCTTATTATTTCATATACACCAAGCGAGTGATTAAATCGGCTGTGCTCTGCCCCGTGGAAGGTTAAATAAGTAGTGCCAAGCTGTCGGATCCGGCGCAGCCGCTGAAATTCCTTGGTGCCGATTAAATCCCAAATCACCTGGTCTCTTACGTGGATATAGCGGTGAACAGGATCTTTAAATACTTTTTCTTCGTGAAGTTTCTGCGTGGAATACGCCATCTTTTCGCCTCTCCCTGCACATCATATTCTTATTATACCGATTAATTTTTTCGTTGCACTACTTGACAAATCCCGACCATATCCAAACGCCTGCATCTCAATTTTTGAGACTAAAAAAGAATTTTTGCTTTTCTTTTTAACTAAAGAAATCGTCTCTCGCTTTCTACCAAAAAGAAAAACCCGCCCCCCTGATAAGCGGCTTCTGCACCTAAGACCTTTAGGGATCAAGAAGTGAAAATGCTTATTAGTTACCGGGCTGCGGGAAGGATAAAATCTGTTATTTTTAACTCTTTTTTATTCAAGCTGCTTTCAGACTCTTCAGCTGTATATTTCGTTTGATCATGTGCTCATTTTTTAAGCTTTGTGCGTACTTTCTCCATCAGTTCTTCTTCTGTCAATGCCGCGACAGGGCGATTATTGACAAAGGCAAATGTCTTTTTGCGGCCTGGACCACAGTAAGATTGGCACCTAATATCAACACAAGCATCAGGGTCTATCTCCTTTAGCTTGGGGATCAGTGTCTTCAGATCAACGGCTTGACAGTCATCGCAAACTCGAAATTCGTTTGCCATTTGTCAACAACCCTTTCCTTGTGTGTTTCGTTGGTTCACTATCAGTCATTGTACCGATTTGGCCCCTTGTTTTCAAGGTTAAATCAAATTGTTCATCTTTTCTATTAACGCTTATGTATATAATTTCTAATTTTAGGAGAAAATATCGATATGGATAGACGTCCAAATGAAAGATTCATGGAACAGGAGTGAACAGAATGAAACAACGACAAGATGCTTGGATGGAAGAAGACGATTTGGTTCTGGCCGATACAGTGCTGCGTCACGTGCGTGAAGGAAGTACACAGCTTAATGCTTTTGAAGAAGTAGGAGATAAACTTAACCGCACCTCAGCGGCCTGTGGGTTCAGATGGAACGCTGTCGTTCGCCAGCAGTACGAGAAAGCACTTGATCTAGCAAAAAAACAGCGTAAACAGCGCTATCGCCTGCTTGGAAAAGAACAGAGCGGCAAAAAGAAAATTCTTTATCAGCCGCAAATGCCTTCGATTGAAGAGTTTGAATCCACTGATCTGCCATTCTCAGACTTTCCGCCAACTGAACCGGATGATCGCCCGGAATACAGGCCTTCATCAGACTATCAGCAGGAAATCGCTAGAGAGGAAACTTTCTCACCAATTAGAGAATTCCAGACAGCTCAGTCGATTAGACAAACACCCATCTCTTCTCTGTCATTAGAAGTTGTCATTGCTTATTTGCAGCAGCTTGGTCAAACGCGCGGTCAAGATGCACAGACTCGCCGCCAGGTAGATCGTCTGATGAATGAAAACCGCGTCCTGCGTGATCAGTGCCGCGAGCTTGAAATGCAGGTTCGTAAATTAGAAGATCAGGAAACCACTATGCAAGAAGACTACGAAACACTGATGAAGATTATGAACCGTGCTAGAAAGCTAATCTTATTTGACGAAGAAGAAATGCCATCTAATACATTTAAAATGGACCGAAATGGCAACCTTGAAAAAGTAGTAGAAAATTAATAAAAAGCTGTCCAGCTTGAACATTGAGCCGGACAGCTTTTACCGTTTAAGGGATTTTGAATTCCGATCCATCACTCTAGCCAGATAGCCATCATAAAGCAGCGCCTCTTTTTCATTCAACGTACCGCTCTCAATCGTGCCGCTGACCTTTTTAAGAGACTGCAAGAAGCGAAGCATTCCATCCTGAATCGAAAGCTCGGTTTGCAGCAGTTCAGAAAGTGATGCCATGACCTCTGGCTTAATAGTGGGATAGGTGTGCTTCGTCTTTTCTCCTTTTACTGCCTGTTCATAAAAGGCACCGATCAATTCAGCGCGTTCACTGCCGCTTCCTGACATGCATAAATAGATTTGCACCGCCACACCTCCACGAATCCGCCGCTGTGAAATCCCTGCAAACTTTCTTCCGTCAATGCTCAGGTCATAGCTTCCCGGACAATAAGATCCTGTCACTTCAAATGCCTCGATTTCAGCATTAAAATCTGAAAACATCATTCGAACAAGCTCCACCATGGCATCATAGCCTCTATTAATATCAATCCCTTTTTCATTTTCTGAAAAGATAAGGGAAATATTCAGCACATCTTTATCCAGTACAACTGCCAGACCGCCGGAATTACGGACAATACAGCGAAAACCAGCCTCTTCAAACACTGCTAACCCATCATCCAAATAGGGCGTCCTAGTATCCTGAATCCCTAACACAATGGTATCTTCATGAACCCAGGCTCTTGCTGTTGCAGGCGCATCACCCGCCCCGACTGATGTACAAAGCGTATCATCCATCGCAAACGACTGCAGCCCCTCAAACATCCACCCGAGACTTGATTGATCTATCACACGCCACATCGGCTGCTGCAGCAGCTCAAGCGATCTTATGTCCTTCATCCTTCATCGATCTCCTCTATTCAAAAACTCAAACTGAACAAATTATATCATATTTTAGCGCACAAAAGAGACTAGCCTCCTTTCGTACACTAAAGATAAAAGCCCCTTGCTCATTATAAGCAAGGGACTCCTTTTACTTAAAGTGCTTGTCCTGCGGTAATAAGGGCAAGCTTATAAACATCTTCTTCGTTGCAGCCGCGTGAAAGATCGTTCACAGGTGCATTTAATCCCTGAAGGATCGGACCTACTGCTTCAAAATTCCCAAGGCGCTGGGCAATTTTGTATCCAATATTCCCTGCTTCGAGGCTTGGGAAAACAAATACATTTGCGTCTCCCTGGATCTCAGAGTCAGGTGCTTTGCTTTTTGCTACAGAAGGAACAAACGCTGCGTCAAATTGGAACTCACCATCGATAATCAAGTCAGGCGCCTGCTCTTTGGCAATTTGGACTGCATCTGTCACTTTTTCTGTTTCTGGTGATTTAGCTGAGCCGGCAGTTGAAAAACTCAGCATCGCTACTCGCGGTTGAATATCGAACATTTGAGCTGTTTTCGAACTTTCCACAGCGATTTCAGCTAAATCCTGGCTGTCAGGAGAAATATTGATCGCACAATCTGCAAATACGTACTTTTCATCTCCACGAACCATAATAAATACGCCGGATGTTTTTTTGATGCCCGGTTTTGTCTTGATAATTTGCAGTGCAGGACGTACCGTATCTGCTGTGGAATGAGCTGCCCCGCTTACCAGGCCGTGCGCCTGACCATTATAAACCAGCATCGTTCCAAAATAATTTTCATCGAGTAAGATTTTTCGTGCATCTTCTTCCGTTGCTTTGCCTTTGCGGCGTTCAACGAAAGAGGCAACCAACTCGTCCATTTTTTCATAAGTCGATGGGTCTACTATTTCAGTGCCGTTCAGTTTAACGTTCATTTCCTGTGCTTTCTCTTCAACAGCTGCCTCGTTTCCTATTAAAACAGGTGTCAGAATGCCTTCTGCAGCCAGTCTGCTTGCTGCCCGTAAAATCCGCTCATCCTGTCCTTCCGGAAACACAATTCGCACATTATTCCCTTTTACTTTTTCCGTCAATGTAGTAAATAAATCGCTCATTTTGCGACCTCCTTAAAACGTTATACCGTTAGCATACCCCATCCGAAAAAGAATTCAAGAAGAAGCCATTATGTCAGCGCTTGCACCTTGAAATTCTGTATTTTCAAATTAGTCATCGTAATCTTTCAGCATGAAAGGATGAACATTCGTTTAATTCCGTGCTCAGTTTGGGTGCGTTTTGGTCAGATGTGATATGATAAAAACGGACAATAGAAGTAATTTTCAAGGAGTGACTTTGAATGAATGAAGCAGCAACAACATTAGACGGCTGGTACGGCCTTCATGACTTTCGCAAGATGGACTGGACATCCTGGAAACGTCTTTCGAGTGATGACCGGGCACTTGCCATTTCTGAATATCAGCAATTCCTGAAAAAACTCGATGCAGTTCAGACGGAGGAACAGGGCAGTCATTCTTTTTATTCGATCGTTGGTCAAAAAGCAGATTTTATGCTGTTTATTTTGCGGCCTACGATGGAGGAATTAAACGAACTTGAAAATGAATTTAATAAATTAACGATTGCAGAGTTTACGATTCCAACGTACTCATATGTTTCCGTAGTTGAATTGGGCAGCTATGGCTCAAAGGATTCTGATGAAGATCCATACGAAAATCCTTATGTGCGTTCCCGCCTGTATCCTCAGCTTCCTAAATCCAAGCATGTGTGCTTTTATCCAATGGATAAAAAGCGTGAAGGCGAAGATAACTGGTACATGCTTCCTATGGAAAAACGTAAACAGCTTATGTATGACCATGGAATGATTGGACGGGGCTATGCAGGCAAGATTAAACAAATTATTTCCGGTTCTGTCGGATTTGATGATTGGGAATGGGGCGTAACGCTCTATGCAGACGACGTACTTCAATTTAAAAAAATCGTTTATGAAATGCGCTTTGATGAAGTAAGTGCACGCTATGGCGAATTTGGTTCGTTTTATGTGGGCAACCTGCTTGAAGAAGAAGAGCTTCCTCGATTTTTACATGTTTAAATACTTTTTAACAAAACCGTTTCCAGTCAATGGAACGGTTTTTTTTTGAGATTGCTTCTTCACACAACACGGAAGTAGGATTTTTCAGCCTGGAGACCTTAAAGAACAGCACCATACTTTCTATTAGCTTTCACAAAACATGTTTTTAGCATACAAGCTCTCCCCGCCGCATATCTTTAAACCGATGGGGGAGGAGTGAAATCTTGATGGCAGTTATTGCCCATACTGAAAAGGAGGTTGACCTTCTCGCACGCTTAATGCGGGCAGAAGCTGAGGGAGACGGCGAACTCGGCATGTTAATGGTTGGAAACACAGGTGTGAATCGTGCAAGAGTGAACTGCATGGATTTTACTACTATCCGTACAATTGAACAAATGGTCTTTCAAAGCCCGGGAGGATTTGAGGCTACACAGAAGGGCTATTTTTATCAGCGCCCACGCGAAAGAGATAGACAGCTGGCCAGACGTGTACTTAGAGGAGAAAGATTTCACCCTGCTACAAACAGTCTATGGTTCTACCGGCCGGATGGGGACTGCCCAGCTCAATGGTATGATCAATGGAACACAGGCCGTTTCAAATCTCATTGCTTTTTTTCGCCAACTGCTGCTGATTGTCCAGATGTGTTTTAGCTCTTCTACATTTTTAAGGAGGCGGAATCTTCATGAATAATCCTTCACAAAATACTAATCAGCAAAATACCAGCCAGCAAAACCCAACTCAACAAAAACCGCAGCAGCAGATGCCCCAGTCATCTCAACATTACTCTCAGCCGTATTACCAGCCACAGTCCTACCCCAGTTATTCATACCCTTCTCAAAGTCATCAAACGTACCAAACCCCGACAGTTCCTATGGGGGGGCAGCAGTCCATGCTGCCAAACGAAGAGTCATATATTGAAAACATTCTGCGGTTGAATCGAGGAAAGCCGGCCACTGTATACATGACATTTGAAAACAATAGGGAATGGAATGCCAAGATTTTTAAAGGAATTGTGGAGGCAGCCGGCCGGGACCATATTATTTTAAGTGATTCTAAAACGGGCCTGCGCTATATTTTACCCATGATTTATCTTGATTATGTAACCTTTGAAGGCGAAATCCAGTACTCATATCCTCTTAATTCTATGAGCAATTATTCTCAACGGTGAGGCGCGCTTCCCCTTCCACTTTAAAAAAATCATATAATAAAACCGCTTCCCTAACTTGAGGAAGCGGTTTGTTTTTGTGATTAGCAGGTTTTTTACAAGACTTTTACAGCTGCAGCGATTAAGCAAATCCAGGCTGCTAAAAATGCTACTCCGCCAATTGGCGTGATCGCACCGAGAACGCTGATGCCGGTGAGACTTAGGACGTAAAGACTTCCCGAGAAAAAGATAATGCCGACAAGCATCAGCCAGCCTGCCCAGCTTAACAATCCAGTTGTCGGGAGTGTTCCCATCAGGATACCGATAATTAAAATCCCTGCCGCATGAAACATCTGATATTGAACGGCAGTCTCCCATGTAGCAAGATATTTTGCCTCAACTCTGCCTTCTAATGCATGTGCACCAAATGCTCCGAGTCCTACAGAAAGCAGCGCATTCAACGCTCCAATTATAATAAATAATTTCATTAGCTATTCTCCTCTTTTTAAAAATCAAATAAAGAATCCCCGTTCGATCCATCTTCCATTTTAACCGGTTTTTCCTGCGATATCGAAACAGGCTTGGCGGGAGCAGAATAAACAGGTGCCTGATTTGCCGGCATGGGATTTGTTCGCCTATTGATATTTCCTGAACCCTCCGTTAATGGAGCTTCTTGATCAAGGGCAAGATCACATAATGTCCGGATCGCATGCAAATGCTCTCTTCTTTTGGCAGAAGGTGCTTGCCTGGCTTGTCCAATTTGCTGCTCAATTTTTGCCAGGACCTGTTCGTCCGTAATACTCATGATGCTACACTCTCCTTCCGTCCGGTGCATGAAGCAGACGGTCCTTTTTTTCAAACGCCAGACAGGACTGTCCGGATGCACGAAATACTTGCAATGAAGGCAGATGATTCGTTTTAAATTGATGCGCTCTGCAGCCTTTTGGGAATTTCGGATCCCATGTAACATAATAGTGCTTGCAGGCGAGACAATTTATGCGTTTTGATTCCATTTCCATCTGCCTCCCTTCTCTTTAAAATATACTATATCACCGTTGTAATGACCAATCGACTTCCTTAATATCGTTTTCCCGCAAGAATGCATTTGCTTTTGAAAACGGGCTGCTGCCAAAAAAGCCTCTGCTCGCAGACAGCGGACTTGGATGCGGGGCAGTCAGCACACAATGAATCTGTTCATTTATTAAGCTTCTTTTAGATTCAGCGGGTTTTCCCCATAAAATAAAAACAGCAGGCTCCTCGCGATTGCCGATCAATGAAATGATTTCATTTGTTAATCGTTCCCAGCCTTTTTTTCGATGAGAGTGGGCCTCCCCCTGACGAACAGTCAGAACAGTATTCAATAATAGGACACCTTCTTTTGTCCACTTTTCCAGATCTCCATCGCGGGGAATCGGTATGCCCAGATCATGATGCAATTCTTTGTAAATATTTCTTAGGGATGGCGGGATTTTCACCCCAGGCTTCACCGAAAAGCTCAAGCCATTCGCCTGCCCCGCACCATGATAGGGATCCTGCCCTAAGATAACGACCTTTACATTAGAAAAAGGAGTGTTATGAAGAGCCTGATAAATCTCGTTCATTGGCGGGAAAACTGTTTCATTCTGGTATTCTTCTTTTAAAAACTCTCTCAGTTCTAAATAGTATGGCTTGGAAAACTCTTTTTCCAAAAGAGGATTCCAGTCATTTTCTAAAATGCTTTTAGACATCATCAAGCCTCCCTGTCTGCTGACAAACATTAGTCAAAAACGATGGTTGCTTCATACCCTGCATACTCAAAAAACTGTTTTAATACTTGCTCAGCATTTTTTTCAGCCTGGTTAAGAATTCCTTGTTCCTTTGCTTCTTCTTTAATCAGTATCTGCGCTTCTGAAACAATTTCAAAGCCTTCCTCCCAATTGACATTGCTTCTGAACATCCCTTCTACAGAAAACGCCTGAATATTTTGCATATCTACGGCCGGTTCCTGTAAAAAAGAAGCGCGAGGTATTGTGATCTGAATGGTCTTTGCTTCCTCATTCAGTTCAACATCTTTCTCATCAATCGATTCAAGATCCACTCCTGCAAGAACTGTTCCCGGAACAATCAGTAATATGCGGCGCTGTGTGCCCGGAAGGTTCACTCCAATATCCTGACCGAAAAGCTGATTATCGGTTTGTTCCACTACCGCTTTTATAAAGGCCTGGGACGTAGCCAGCGCACTCATATCTCTCACTTGTTCAACAAAAGCAGCAGATTCCTGTTCTTTCGTGTCATCTGAAAGCCAGACATTTGATGCAAGCAATCCTCCAGCTACAATTAAAAACAGCAGCAAGCCAAGTAAAATATATTTTAAACGCCAGAATAGATACAGCGTTTTACCCATCTTCATCATATATCTTCACCAAGAAATGAAACTGCCGCTAATGAAAGAAAATAGATCATCACTCTTTCTCCCTTCTTTTCTTCCTATTCTATTATTATACGAAAAAGAGCGTATATTGGAAACAGATTCCACCGGATCCTGTCGGAGTGAACAAATGATGTCCATATTTCCGACAAATCCCATGACGACTCTTTAAATCATGACGAAATATTTCCCAGGAAATCGAGAAATACATCGAAAGCGGAATGATTTAAATCCAATGCCTTCCATGCTATGATTGGACATACTAAATGAGAAGCGAATCAAGGAGGAGATCGAGATGAGTTTACCAAAAACATTGACTATCGCTGGTTCTGATACAAGCGGCGGCGCTGGAATACAAGCGGATTTAAAAACATTTCAAGAGCATGGCACATATGGCATGACGGCTCTAACGACCGTTGTTACGATGGACCCTGAAAATAATTGGCATCACAACGTTCACCCGTTGCCAATTGAGACCCTTAAGGCTCAACTGGATACTGCCCTGTCAACAGGCGTTGATGCCATTAAAACCGGTATGCTTGGTTCAGTGGAAATAATTGAGACAGCAGCTGCGGCGATCGACCGTTCTGGGGTCCGTAATGTTGTCATCGATCCGGTTATGGTCTGCAAAGGAGAAGATGAAGTTCTTCACCCTGAAACAGTTGGGGCAATGCAGGAATTTCTGCTTCCGCGAGCGGCCATCGTTACGCCAAATTTGTTTGAAGCAGGTCAGCTATCAGGTATGGGTGCTTTACGTACTGTTGAAGACATGAAAGCAGCAGCACAGAAGATGATTGATTCAGGCGCTCGTTCAGTCGTGATTAAAGGAGGCAAACAGCTGGTGCATGATCAGGCGCTGGATCTATTTTATGATGGCAGCACCTATTCTATTTTAGAAGCAGAAAAAGCGGATACCTCTTATAATCATGGAGCGGGCTGTACATTTGCTGCTGCCATTACAGCGAACCTGGCAAATGGCCTTGAACTCAAGGAAGCTGTGACGAATGCAAAGCAATTTGTTACTTCTGCGATCCATCATGGCTGGAAACTGAATGAATACGTGGGTCCTGTTATGCATGGAGCATTCAACCGTTTTGAAAAAAGTACGATTAGCGAGCAAACAATCAAGGCATAACAATATTTCCCCGATCCAGCCGCTTTATGTGTTTAACTTCCTCATGTTAAAGGAATATATGGAGTAAAATGTATTCTAATGAGGTGAAGGCATGATTAATTTTATTATCGCTATTGCTGTAGGGGTGGGTGTATTCCTTGGAATTTATTTAATCTCCGGTTCAGCAGGCATTTCAGCGCTGGTGGCTGTTATTGCAACGGTGATCGCTGTGATCGCTGTCGGATTTTACACCGGTCAGCGTAAAGAACAGATTAGTAAGAATGAGGAAGTTCCTTTGCAAAAAGACCGGACTCCTGAAAATGCGAATAAAAAAGACTATAACCCTGATGATCGAAATGAAAACCGTATAAAAGATCCTGGAAAATAGTTTTCCGCTGCTCCCGGCAAGGGGCAGCGGTTTTTGCTTTCCTTTCACTTTTTCAAGCTCATTTTTCGCATTCTTATCTCTTTTCAAGTACTATAAGTTAAGAACATTATCACTAGCCGACAAGGGGGTACTTTTATGCAGCCTGTCAAAATTGAAGAGGTGCAGCCATTAATTGACCATTATGCAGGTAAAGAGGTCTATATACATTTAGAAACCACAAATGGTTCCTATGCAACTCATGTAGATGAAGCTTTTTTTAATGCCGGAGCCTTTATCCGAAATGCAAAAGTAACGTACGAATTAGGCAAAATTATAGGAGATGCTCCTTCCCGTGTCGGGTTAAAAATCGAACTTGGATGGATCTATGCACAAGGGATCACTCACTATGAACTAGATTCAAACAAACGTTTGATTATGGCTGGTCACGACCATGAGGGCAAGCTTGCTGTCGCCCTTCAAATAAGCGAAACACCTTTTGAATAACTTCAGGAAGGAGACTCTATGATGATTGAAAAAGAAAAACACGTCCTTGTTGTATTCCCTCATCCCGATGACGAAGCATTCGGGGTATCCGGCACGATCGCCACCCATCTTCAAATGGGCACCGGAGTTACCTACGCATGCCTCACTCTAGGTGAAATGGGACGAAATCTGGGCAACCCTCCTTTTGCTACTCGTGAATCCCTCCCGCTTATCCGTAAACAGGAGCTGCAAGGTGCTGCGAATGCCATGGGACTGACAGACCTGCGCATGATGGGACTGCGGGATAAAACAGTTGAATTCGAGGATGACGAAAAAATGGTTCAGATGATGAATGATCTGATTGATGACACAGATCCTTCTCTTGTTATCACATTTTATCCGGATTATTGTGTTCACCCCGACCATGAAGCCACTGCACGGGCAGTTGTTCGGGCAGTGGGGCGTCTCCCTGAAAGCCGGCGACCGAAGCTTCATTGTCTGGCCTTTGCTAATAATACGCAGGCAGAGCTTGGCTCACCAGACATTATTCACGATGTGAGTGCTGTAAGGGATCTAAAGCTGAATACCATGCGCGCGCATATTTCTCAGACTGCATGGATGCTTAAGGATTTAGAAAAACGCCTAGCTCAAAATGAACCTGAAGCCGTTGAATGGGTGACAAAGGAGCGTTTTTACAACTATCGCTTCGATCAGGGATATAATTAAACAATGAGATAAAGGTAAAGCCTTAAAAAAACAGTAAAAAGGAGAATGCCTGCCACAAACAACTTTGTGGCGGCATTCTCCTTTTTCTGTGAAGTTAAACGAGGAAGGTTCAATGAAGTGCAGTTTGGCCGTCCATTATACCCTTCCTAAAACAGTTTCCTTACTTTTGATTGAAGTGCCTTACTTCCTCTATTGTAGGAAGAGCGGTCATCGCCCCTTTTGTAGAAGCGGCAAGTGCACCGGAATTAGATGCCAGCTCAACGATGGCAGTCGCTTCTTCAAGCGTCATAGATTCAATATTTCCCTGGTATTCATGCAAACCATACAATATTCCGGATACGAATGCATCTCCTGCACCAGTCGTATCCACAGCCGTTATTTTACGGGCCGGAACATGTACATGGCCATCCTTTGTAAACAAGTAGCTTCCTTCTGCTCCCATTGTGACTAGGATGAGTGGAATCGGATAGTTTTGAAGAACTTCCACACCTTTTTGAATATCAAATGTTCCCGTTAAAAACTCCAGCTCTTCCTCTGAAATTTTCAGTACATCTGTTTGATCGAGCATGGAAACGATCGTTCTGCGTGCCTGCTCAGGGTTTTCCCATAGACCTAAGCGAAGATTTGGATCGTAGGAGATCAGCTGCCCATGTTTTTGAGCCAATTCTACCGCTTTTTGGGTAGCGCTCTTCGAAGGTTCGCTGATCATCGAAATGGAACCGAAGTGAAAGATTTTCGCCTTTTCAAATACAGATTCGTTTAACTCTTCAGCTGTTAAGAAACGGTCTGCACTTGGATCAATGTAAAAATCAAAGCTTCTTTCCCCGCCTTCTCCAAGTGTGACAAAGACGACACCTGTACGTATGTCTTTGGTCAGCTTCATAGAATCCGTATTGACTCCGTAGTCATTTAAGGTGTCTTTCAAAAAGAGGCCTAATACATCTTCCCCCACCTTGCCGATAAAATGAGATTCAATACCAAGACGGGCAATCCCCACTGCCACATTTGCAGGTGCTCCCCCCGGACTTTTATGGTAGCTGCTATTGCTTTCATCTAATGGGATAAAATCAATCAGCGCTTCTCCTAAGCTAATAATTCCAGATTTCATAGTGTTCCTCCTACAGATAATAAGTATTTGAATGATCTCAGTTTATCATACTCTTATCTGACCGTCTTTTACTAAATTGAGACCGGTTCATTTCCGCTCCAGGCGGAGGCTTTCCGCGTGGCGGGAGGTGAGCCAGCTCGATGCTGACGCATCTTCCCTGTCTCACCCTTCCCGCTTCTTCACGCTGGAGTCCCCGCCTTGCGCTCCAATGAACCTATTCTTTCTTACAATGCCACCTTTTCAGAATATAAAAGCAGAGTTACCGATACTACAAAGTCAGTTTTAAGATATGTTGGAGACCGGTTCATTTCCGCTCCAGGCGGAGGCTTTCCGCGTGGCGGGAGGTGAGCCAGCTCGATGCTGACGCATCTTCCCTGTCTCACCCTTCCCGCTTCTTCACGCTGGAGTCCCCGCCTTACGCTCCAATGAACCTATTCTTTTTACGTTTTACTGTAGATGGATAATACTGTTCAAAATCACCCGATGCTTGTTTCTTTGATAACATAGAAATGGGGATGATTAAATCCTATCCAGGTCGAGACTGTAGTAAACCTATTCCTCTACCAAATCAACCCGTATCTTCTCCATCTCAACAGGCTGATTCCTGCTTAAACTGCCAAACGGTACCATTAATGAATAATCGCCAGCATCAAATTCATCTGCGTTTTCAATAGTAAAAACTGATTGATAATGATTGGTTTTCTCGTCGATCAAGGTTAATTTTTCATTGCGAATTTGATGACCAATGATGTTATTCATGTCAAGCTCACCGTCTTTAAGTCTGTATAGATGCTCTGACCGAATTGGCATGATAAACTCTGCGAAGTTATCGATCAGATCCTGGTGCAGACTTCCTTGTTCCAGGTTTTGAACATTAAAATCAAGCACCAGCTGATCTTCATTTTGTTCTACTTGATTTACTTTCAGTTCGAAGTCAAAACGACCGCTTTCGATGACGAATGGCCCTGAATGCTCTAAAGCGGAAACTGTTTCATGTTCCCACATCCGAATCTCTGGATGAACCACTAAGTACTTTGCATCTTCCGGGATTTTACTCGCAAACAATTCACGAACGTCTTTTTCAAATCCATTATCTTTCTCCAACACGGAAAGCACATTTGCGCTGGATTTTGATAATCGATTTCCCTCATTATCAAAAACAGTGATCTGGATGTTATCTCCTTCTCCATCAAGCGGAAATGTTGTTTGATAGTTTAACAATGTGGTTGCCTTTCCTTTTGTGACGGATTCCATTCTAAAAGAATAATTCCCGCCGTCAAACACACTCTCCGCATCAGAGTAGATCGTTTCACTTGGAATTTGTGAGACCGGCACATCAAATTTCCAGTCCCCTTTAACACCAGTAATTTGGGTAAAAGTAAGAGGCAGCGTGAGATTTTCAGCCAACACATCATCCGGATTAAAAAATTCCATTGCCGCCACGTATTCATCCTCTCCTGTTTTCTCCAAAGAGGTCATACTGGCTGCCCACTGATTCTGTTCAACACCATCAAACAGATGAAAATTGTATCCTATTTCCGGCCCTTCCTCATTATAATCATCACTAATCCTTCCACCTTCAGTCTTAAACGTGATCCCAATCACATTGCCATCGTAATACGCACTTGTTAAAGTTACGTCCACTCCGTTACTCGAAGCTGTCTGGTTCATTTCTGTGATCAAGTCACTTCCCAGTAGCTCATGCCCAATTTGAAGACTGAACTTTTGATAAATTGAACCAATTCCGGGTACAGACGCTAATACATTCGTGACAGGAGCAAAAATGAGACCGGAAGCTAGAAAACCCGTCGCTGCTGCGGCTGAGACAACTCCCCAAAATTTCTTTTTAGATTTTCGTTTTGGCATCTGTTCTTTTTTTCCTTTTTCAATTCCTTGACTAATTGAACGAAATACATCCTCTTTCGGCACTTCTATTTCACTTAACTCTTTATCTAGTTGCTCCTTTTTCATGCGTTTTCACTCCCTCTATGATTTGCTTAAGTTCTAATCTTGCCCGTCGAAGATACGTTTTCACCGTATTTTCAGGCTTATCAATCGTCTCTGCAATCGAACGGATCGAGTAATCATGGTAGTAAAATAAGATAATGACCGTCTGGTAATGATGCTTGAGCATCGAAATCGCAGTTGTCAGGTCCATTTCGCCTTCAATGTCTGATCTGCATGTTGCTTGAATTTTCTCCAACTCATGATCAAAAAGCACAATTTTATCTTTCTTCTTCAGCACCTCGTAAGTCGTCCGAATCAAGATTTTCGTCAGCCAGGTTGTAAAATACTCAGGCTGTTTTAATTTATCCACCGAAACAAATGCTTTATATACTGTCTCCTGAATAACATCCAATGCATCGTCTTTATTTCGGACATAGAGAAACGCCGTTTTGAACAACTTCTCATGTTCATTTCGGATTAGCGTTTCAAATGCTTTTTCATCGCCATTCATTGCGCGTTTCACAAGGTCTATCGTTTCCAATCGATAACCTCCTTTCAATGGTTAGAGTGATCATAAGCGAAATAAGTTTCAATTTATAAAATAAAAGCTATTGCCATTAAAAAAAGACCTCCTGGATTTGGAAGTCCCTTCAATCGTATCACGAAATTTGCTACCAAGAAGTTCAAATGCTGCTCAAAAAAAGAAAGCCCTCACGAATAAAAATGTTATTCGTGAGGGCTTTCTTATAAGCTTGCTGCGTTATGTGACGGTCTTATTCGGTTTATTTACCTTAAGATGACGGTACCATGATCAGCTGCTGAATTGATTTTGCTACGCCGTCTTCACGGTTGGTGGCTGTAAGATGGGCACATTGGTCTTTGATGTCCTGAGGAGCGTTGCCCATTGCAACAGAGTATCCTGCCATCTTCATCATGGAAAGATCGTTATAGTTGTCTCCAATTGCCATCACATTTTTCATCGAAATGCTTTTCATTTCACAATAGGTTTCTAGAGCAAGACCTTTTTGTGCATGTACACTGGTGATCTCTAGATTTTCTTTTCCGGACGAACTAATGGCAAGGCCTTCTGTTTTAAGGAGAATTTCTTTGGCTTGCTCGAGTGAATCAGGATTAGAAGAAAATGCTAGAAATTTGAAAACGGTATGGGTTGAATCTTGAAAGATATTTTCATACCCTTGTACCACTTCAATATGACCATCGTCATACCGGTTGTGTGCCTCTGCTTCAACATGCGGCATCGGTGTGTCGGGGTTGGTTGTCAAAAAAATATCAATGAGCAATTTAATGCCTTGTTCTTTATTATTTGTATACGTTCCTGTATCTGTGTACACCTCAAAATAGATATCAAGCTTCTCGAGCTGCTGAGCTGCATGACGGGCTTTATCTTTATCGATTCCTCTGACTAACAGCTGCTTCCCATTTTCATCCCGTAACTCAGCGCCGTTTACTGCGATGATCGGACATTTGATCCCTGCGTTTTTAAGAGGTTCCAACGCTTCCACGTACGAACGGCCGGTAGCAATAAGCACTTCCACACCGTGAGCCTGAGCTTCCTTAATCGCTTTTATATTGGCCGGACCAATCACATGATCGCCATTTAATAATGTTCCATCCATGTCTGATGCCAGTAATTTAATCATCTATGTCACCTTTCCTGTTTCAGGGTTTTATTAGTGTAACATGAAGGTATTTTTGAAAACCTTTACACTGTCTTATCTTTACACAAAAATTACGCACAATACAAAAAACACGGCAATTACTCGCCATGTCAGGGTCAGCTTACAAGCTGAAGGATTCCTCTAATTTTCATTTCACATTCTAACAGCCTGATAAAATCATTTGACAGCTCTTTTTGTTTTGCCATTTCAAAAGACTCAATCAGCTTCTCATCCGAAAGCTCTTGTAAAGATTTCAAAATGACCCACCTCATTATTAATATTTTCTTTTTATATTCCCCCATTTTCTAGAAATTACACCTTTTTAACTAAATATTTTTATTTATTTTGTTTGATTTTTCGGTCTTTTGATGGAAAGATCTTGGTTCAACGTTTATAGTGTTACTAACAAGGGTAAATGAATCGTTCATGGCTTTATCTAAATAACCATAGACAATTCTGGGCGGTGTGAATTAAAATAGAATCTGTCTTATTTTTATGCAAAGCCATTATTCTATTTATAAAAGGAGAGCACAATGAAAAATCCTACTTCACTTGATTATGCAAGATTTATCATTCCTTCTATTATAGGGATCCTATTGTTTATGACCCCATTTCCCACTACTGATCCTGATACAGGAGTCCAATCTGTCACCATTCCGATTGCTATTTTGTCTAACTGGCTTCAGGCTGAAATTGGGACGATTATTCCAGCCATTATGCTTATTATTATTCTGATTACTGCTTTTATGACTTTATTGGCTAAAATAGCTAAACCACATTATATCTTGAAAAATGATTTCTGGAATAATTTATTTTATGTTTCATGGTTTTGGACAGTTGTTCGTCTAATTGCCGGCATTTTTGCATTAATTACCTTTTTTGAAATCGGCGGAAGTTCAACAGAAGCGATCTGGTCCGATAATACAGGCGGATTGCTCTTAGGCGAGGATGGCTTATTATCCGTTTTATTTGCAGTCTTTTTATTTGCTGGTATGTTCCTGCCTCTTCTATTAAGTTTCGGTTTATTGGAATGGTTTGGTACCCTTATGGCGAAAATCATGCGTCCATTATTTAAGCTTCCTGGTCGTTCATCCATTGATGCGCTGGCTTCCTGGCTTGGAGATGGGACAATTGGTGTGCTGTTGACAAGCAAACAGTATGAAGAGGGCCACTACTCAAAAAGAGAAGCGGCCGTAATCGGTACAACTTTCTCGATTGTTTCGATTACATTCAGCATAGTCGTGATTGAAGAAATTGGGTTAGGTCAGTACTTTGTTCCGTTTTATTTAACAGTGGCGCTGGCCGGCTTTATTGCCGCCATTATTATGCCAAGAATCCCACCTCTTTCGAGAAAGAAAAAAACCTATATCTCTGAAGCAGATGAGGATGATGACTTAGAAGAAATTCCAACTGGAAAAACTCGTTTTCAGCATGGGACGCAAATGGCTCTTGCTGCAGCTAAGAAAAACAACAGTGTGAAGAAGTTTGTAGCAGATGGCGGAAAAAACATTTTAGACATGTGGATGGGTGTTGCTCCGGTTGTCATGGCTTTTGGAACGATCGCACTAATCCTGGCAGAGGAAACAAGCTTCTTTGTGATCCTGGGTGCACCGTTTGTTCCAATTCTTGAACTGCTCCAAATTCCTGACGCTGCGGATGCGGCTCAAACGATGGTCGTCGGCTTTGCCGATATGTTCCTGCCCGCCATTATTGGTCAGGATATTCCTTCAGAATTGACCCGTTTTGTGATCGCTGCAGTGTCTGTTACTCAATTGATTTATATGTCTGAAGTAGGCGGACTTTTACTAGGCTCAAAAATCCCGGTATCTTTCCTGGACCTTGCGATTATTTTCATATTGCGTACGCTTATTACCCTGCCAATTATTGCAGGAGTTGCACATTTACTCTTTTAACTCATAAGTACGTGAAAAGGCTGCCCATTTTGGCAGCCTTTTTTTCGTATTCAGTCAAAAATCCGGCTGCATAAACCGGTTTTTAGAAACAAAGAAAGCACTTACCTTCAAAGGGTTGGACATCAAAACCCCTGTTCGTTATGTGCTTTCTCTAGCTTGGCTTGATAATGGAGAAGAGGAGACAGCCTCAAAGCAACAGCCGCTCCGTAATCCAGCTCAGCAAAGACTCATTGTGTTTTCTGTATTCTTTTCTTCTTTATATACAGGCAAGTGAACGCTCACAGTCGTCCCTTCGTTTTCCGCACTTTCATATTCAATTCGGCCTTTATGCTCATGGATGATCTTTTGACAAATAGTCAGACCAAGTCCCATTCCTTTTGATTTTGTTGTGAAGAAAGGCTCTCCTATTTTTTCGAGTTTTTCTACAGGCATGCCTATTCCTTCATCTTTAATATAGATACTGATTTCATTTTCCTGTTGAAGCCGCTGAATGGTCAGCACACCGCCTTTTTCCATTGACTCAATGCCATTTTTCACGAGATTAATGAACACCTGGATCAGCTGATTTCGATCGCCAAGTACAAAATCGGGTTTATTGCTGGTTTTCTCGATTCGAAGAGCCACTTTCTTCTCTGCTGCTTGATGCTTCAGAACGTTTACTACATATTCAATTGCGGAATGAAGAGAAAATGCCTGTTCAAGCCTTGTCTGCGGTTTAGATAAAACGAGAAGCTCTTCAACTATCGAATGAATTCGATCCATCTCTGAAGACATGATGTCTACATTGTCAGAAGAGAGTTTATTTTCTTCTCTCATCAATTGAATAAATCCTTTTAAACTAGTGAGCGGATTTTTAATTTCGTGAGCAATTCCGGCTGCAAGTTCTCCTGCTACAGCAAGCTTTTCCTGCTTGACTAACCGCTCTTCAGCTTGTTTTTGCTGTGTGATGTCTCTACCAATCGTAATAAGCGCTTTCCTGGAACCATCTTCATAGAAAATCGGCACTTTGATGACGTCAAACGTCTTAAATTCACCAGATGGAATATTAAAGCTTTCATCTGCTCTTACCGTTACCGCTTTCTGCCACGTTTCTTCGTCTGAAACCATGCAAAATTCAAATGCCTCTTCAAAAAAAGGATTTACCTTTCCTAGTTCTCTATCGGTTTTACCCCTATATTTTTTTCCTTTTAATCCGTACAGGTCTAATCCAAAGTCATTGGTGCGGATCCATCTTCCTTGTCCATCCTTAAAGCATACAAAATCAGGCATAGATTGGATCAATGCTGTCATATTTAATTCTTCCTCTTCTAAATCAATGAAAAATCTTTTAATTTTCCGATATTTCTTAAATACAATGATAGCTCCAAGAAGCAGCAATAACGCAGCCATGATTTCAATGATTTGATGATTTGAATCATTTATAAAATCATTCAAGCCTGATAGTATGAGTGAGATTTGAAGGATAAATAAGAGAATAAACAAGATCATCAATGATTTGATTTGAGTTAATGAGTTAGATTGTAACAGTTTAAACCACCTGCCCGACATGCCATTTTGATTTTCGTACTTAGTAAAGAACAAACGATCCATACCATCATAACATGTCGAATTTTGGAGTAAAAGAACGAAATGAAATTAATTGGCTTAATTTAACTCTAATCCTAAAAAAAGTTTATTAATGAGCCATTTTATTCATTGTAATCCCTTTATTTTCTATCCTAAGATGGTTTTCTGGTTCAATAAAAAGTTTATGACATAAAAAAACCGCCTGATCACTCAAGCGGTTTGTCGTTAGCTCATTATCGTTGTTTTTAGCTTTTTCAACATATCTTCTGTCATAGAAGAAAGATCATGGGAAGTTTTGAAGCCCCATTCCGCACGTGCAGCGGAGGCATCAATTGAATTTGGCCAGCTGTCTGCAATCGCCTGGCGTACAGGATCAACGTTGTAGTCCATTTCAAAAAATGGGAGATGCTTCTTAATTTCAGCAGCAATTTGTTCAGGTTCGAAACTCATCGCTGTCACATTAAAAGCATTTCTGTGAATCAGCTTTGCAGGATCTGCTTCCATTAAATCAACAATTGCCTGAAGCGCATCGGGCATATACATCATATCCATGTAGGTTCCTTCTTTCAGGAAGGATGTGTATCGGCCGCCCTTTAATGCTTCATAGAAAATCTCGACTGCATAATCCGTGGTTCCGCCTCCTGGTGGTGTTACATAAGAAACCAATCCTGGGAAACGAACCCCGCGTGTATCTACTCCGAATCGGCTATAGTAATAATCACATAGCAGTTCTCCGGCTACTTTATTAATTCCATACATTGTGGTCGGACGCTGCAGTGTATCCTGAGGCGTGTCTGCTTTAGGTGTTTCCGGTCCGAATGCCCCGATCGAGCTTGGTGTAAAAAATTGAAGGTTATGTTCGCGTGCTACTTCAAGTCCGTTTACAAGTCCTCCCATGTTCAGGTTCCACGCTAGTTGAGGTGTTTGCTCTGCACGGGCTGACAACAAAGCTGCCATATGCATTAAGGTGTCAGCGTTGTATTTTTTCACTATGGCATTCATTTCTTCTGCATTGGTTACATCAAGCAGTTCAAATGGTCCTCCATTCACGACTTCATTATCGCTCGTGCGAATATCTGTAGCAATTACTGAATCTGCGCCATATTCTTTACGGAGTTTGGTAATCAGTTCAGAACCAATTTGTCCCAGTGCTCCTGTTACTACTATTTTTTTCATGGTATCGTCCTCCTCTTGCAAGTATCATGAGCATGTCTTCCTATAAAAAGGACAACTGTCCTTGCACGAAATACAAAAACTGTCCTTAAATGATATATCCACCTTTAATCTATCATATTCGCCGTAAAATGTTTATACCAGAAGGACAAATAAAATTATTTTTTTGTGGAAAATGTATTCTATTTTTAAATTCTTCTTATATGCATCTATTTATTTTTTGATGCCAAAAAAAATTCTCCTCATTTCAGGCATCGCATATCCCGATTACGTATAACTATTGAGCAGACAGTGAAAACAGAATCTAAAACAGAGAAATTTAAAAAAGCCTTGTGTGCAAATCAAAGCAGATGCTTTCATTTGCACACAAAGCGGGCAGTAGATTTTTTTATGCTTAAGTCAGTAGATAGACTTTTTGCAGTATCATCTTATTATTGAATGATCTTCAGTTCTTTTCCTACTTTTTCATAGACGGTCAATGCTTCATCAAGCATTTCTTTTGAATGCGCCGCAGTCGGCATATTGCGCACACGACCTGTACCTCTTGGAACGGTAGGGAATACGATGGATTTTGCATAGACACCCTCTTCGCTTAACCGCTTGCTGAATTGCTGTGTCAGTTTTTCATCACCAAGGATACAAGGTGTAATCGGTGTTGCGCTGTCTCCGATATTAAAGCCCAGTTTTTTCAGGCCGGCTTTTAAATAATCACCGTTTTCCCATAGCTTGTCATGGAGTTCTGTACTGTCGATGAGCATCTGAAGTGCTTCTGTGATGGCAGCTGTGTCACCAGGTGTCAGCGATGTAGAAAACAGGAACGGACGTGAGCGAACCTTCAGCCAGTCAATAAGATCCTGCGTGCCTGCCACATATCCGCCTACCACGCCAATTGCTTTAGATAGCGTGCCCATTTGGAAGTCAACTTCTTTAGCAAGACCAAAATGTTTTACTGTTCCGGCTCCTTTGCCCATTACACCTGAACCGTGGGCATCATCCACGTAGGTTATTAAATCAAATTCCTTCGCTATCTCAACGATTTCAGGAAGCTTCGCTACATCGCCATCCATTGAAAAGACACCGTCTGTAATGACCATTACTTTATTATATTGTCCGGATTCGGTTGCTTCTTTCGCTTTCGCACGAAGATCTTCCATGTCAGAATGGTTAAACCGAATCACTTTTGCACGTGATAAACGGCAGCCGTCAATGATGGAAGCATGGTTCAGCTCATCTGAAAGAATGGCATCATTCTTATCCATAACAGCTGAGATGGCAGCCATATTACAGTTAAAACCGGATTGAAATGCAATCGCTGCTTCTGTTCCTTTAAATTCAGCCAGCTTGTCCTCCAGTTTCACATGAAGATCAAGCGTGCCATTAATTGTGCGGACAGCTCCAGCCCCTACACCATAGTGATCGATTGCTTTTTTGGCAATTTCTTTCAGATGATCATTGGTCGCAAGTCCAAGATAATTATTAGAAGAAAGATTGATCATCTCTTTTCCGCCGATTTTTATTGTGGCTCCGTTTGGTCCTTCTACTGGATCAATTTCGTTGTATAACCCTTGTTCTTTTAATTCATTTAGATTGTCTTTAAGGAATTGATTTAATATTTTCGCCATTTTTATTCCTCCTTCATTATTCGGGAATCGGACATTTGTCCTTTTGACATATACAGTGTACCTGTTTTCACTCACTAAATTACTCTATTTACCCGTTAACAGTTTAACATGTTTGCTTGATACGGACAATTTTCTCCTCTGTAGATGGTTGCGATGAAAAGAAACGTCCCTTCCATTTTTACAAGTTCAGGCTTCCTTCGATTGATCATTTCCAACATTTAGTTTCCTATTTTAAAAACAAGTATGGTATGGTTAAGATATCAGAAGGAGGGATTTGGATGAACCATCTAACCACGATCACCCTGTTGGAAAAAGGCAACCATAAAACCAGCCTCACCCCCACAAGAGTGGCATTTCATTCTCCTTGTACGATCGTAGAAGCCCAGTCCGCGGACGGAGCAATTTATTACGCATATTTCTATAGGCAACAATTCCTTGCCGCCAAAAAGGTAACCCGCTCTAAGCGAGGCAGTTATCTTGAACAGGCGATGACAAAAGGAATTGTTTTTTTATGCCCGCATCCACTGGCATCAAAGCTTCTGCTTGAAAACCAAACGATTAAAAACCGCTCGTTAACCCAGCTGCTTTCCTGGAGCAAGCAGCGATTTACACTCATAGAAGTTTCAAACATCTTCAGCTGTCTTGATTCCCTCATACAGGAAGAGAAATTATTTAAAGTAATGCGTGATTCCTATTATACTTATCGCAGAGACGGTAAATGGGGCAAAGCCTACTCTGTTCTTCTATCTTTAGAGAATACGTTCCCGAACCATGAATGGGTCACCCATACCAAACATGATGCTGCTTTTTCCGCCTACCATAGTAAGTATGAAACCTTGTCACCCGCACTTGCTCAATCCGATCCGAGCACATTAGAGTGGTTGCTTTGGACTGAACGAAGCAGCTCCGATCACCGTGCTCAGTGGCTTACTGTATATGGTCAGGATCCCGCCTGCTCCCTGTCTGCCTTTGCGCTGCTATGCGAAGAACACGAACAATCTGATCGTGAAGAAGCCTTTCCATTCTTTTTAGACCAGGCAAAACGGCTATTTACTCAAAACGAACAAAAAGAACTACTCCTGCACATGACAAAAGCACCTCGTTCCTATATTCATAAAGAAGCATTCAGACAATGCATCCGCCTGCAGGAATGGGAAGAAGCTATGACGACTCTTATCGAGAAGCCTTTTCCACTTGAACCACAGGATGTGCGGAGTGTGAAAGAAGCGATGTCTCTTGTCAGATGGGATCACACTCTTCCAATTGAACAGCTTAGCATGGTGCTGATTCCCATTTTGAAGGATGAAAAGCACGATCTGGATCTTTTATTAACAGCCTGCATTCCAGTGTTAAGCAAAACACACGGCCTTCCTTATTTAATCAATTGGCTAAAGCCTTTAGAAGAAGTCCAATGCCATCTGCCTATTCATCAGAAAGTTAAAAATCTCGTGGCCTGTGCGGAGGATCCGGATAAACAGGCTCAGGCTGGAGAACTTTATTACAGCCTTGGCTTAAAGGGCGAAGCAATCGAATCCTTCAGCTATGAAATGGAGCTGAAACCGGACGATCCCGCTCCTGTAAAATGGCTGTTTACCTTGTATCGTGAAACAGGAAAATTGGATGAAGCTACGGCTTATCAGCAGCTGCTTCAAACCATGAGATGATAACGAACGATCGTTTGAACAAAACAAGAAATGGCTTCATGAATTTTCATTCATGAAGCCATTTCTTGTTTTATGTTATGTCCCAAGCGGACTAATCGATTTGAGCAATTTCACATATTTGATCCTGAATGGACTGCTGAATTTTTTCC
This sequence comes from Jeotgalibacillus campisalis, assembly GCF_000829515.1. GTDB lineage: Bacteria > Bacillota > Bacilli > Bacillales > Jeotgalibacillaceae > Jeotgalibacillus > Jeotgalibacillus campisalis. The sequence continues at coordinate 80,368 of NZ_JXRR01000001.1, forward strand.
ACCTTTTCAAAGTTCATTGCCTGAATATAAATAGATTCCAATTCATCATGCAAGTACTTTGCTTTTTTTAGGCAGGCAGTCCCTTCGTTCATTTTTTCAGAGTAGCGCTTGCGGATATCCTGGATCTTGAGAACATTATCTTCGTCTGTACCCTTGCGGATCATCTTGTCATACGTATCGACAATTTCATCTCCTTCTCTTTCAGGATAATATTCATGTGGGGCTGTACTGTCAAAAATCGCAAATCCAAGCTCACGAACAATCACCATATCCAGACTTTCAGGGTCAAATCCGCAATGATAGATTTCCACATCGAGTCCTAGCTTTTCTGCTTTTTTCGCTACTTTTTTTAAGAGAGTTGATTTACCTGTACCCGGTCTTCCTTTAATAAAATATCGTTTGGGCAGTTCATAGGTCAGATTCGGAATGTAGTCAACGGCTCCTTTAGACGTGGCAGCGCCGAGATACCGATGCTTAACTTCCGCTTTTTTATTTAAGCTGACATTACCAAAAAGCCTGGTAATATAGGTTTGAGCTAATTGATCTGCTGCTTCTCTGTTCAGGTTTTCAATATAAATATCTTCCCACTCATCGTGAATGGACAATGCCATAGCAAAAATTGAATAGGCCTCTTTATAGCATTCATCTATTTTTTTGTTGTATTGTTCTACTTCTTCAAGATGGAGTTCAAGCTTTTTTCGTTCCCAGGCCTGACCGAGGTTCACATATTCCTCTTTTGCACCTGGTGCGGTTGGTTCGAGGATATGAGGGGCCGTTCCGTCTACCAGTCCTATTTCCAGCGCTGGAATGATCAATCCATCGAGTGAGTCAGGATCCGCTGAGCAATGAATCCATTCCACGTCATATCCTTTTTCTAGCCACGCATGGCCAATTTGCTTCATAAGTGTTGATTTTCCTGTGCCAGGCCCGCCCTTTAATATCCATAGTCTGGTAAGCGAGGCAAGATTAGAGTCAAAAAAGTGGTGGAATCCTTTTGCAGTATTGCCTCCAGCAAAATAATGACGTATTTTTCCAGTCAAATCGCATCCCTCCATATTCTTGGATCTACCTGTTATGTATATGAGCAAGCGGGATCTGTATGCTTCTTTTTAATTAGAGTTTGATTATGGGGACCGGGTCATTTCCGTTTCAGGCGGAGGCTTTCTTACGTGGCGGGAGGTGAACCGATTTGGTGCTGCCGCATCTTCCCGCTGATGTCAGGACTTGCTATAGGTCTGATGAAGGATGATTCCGCAGAAAAAAAGAATGTTCACACGTAAAAGTGGTACGTGTGAACATCCTTCCTTATTTATTGAGTTTTGTCCCAGTGTCGCTCTTTCTTTACTTGTCTACTTTGCTTTATCCTGGTGCGCTTTGATGGCCTGGCTTCCAAAAGAGACTTTGACCATGTCTTCCATCGGAGGATTATGGATGCCCATTCTGACATCGTTGTAAAACTGCTGCATAGGACTTGAAGCTGACATACCTGATGGGCCTACAATTCGCATGGCTTTATCCACAATGGAAATACTTGAGTTTGTAATTGTTACTTTTGCGGATTGAAGAAGATTTTTTACCGTTTCTTTATCAGCAGCTTCTTCATAAGCCAATGCTGCATGGTACAGGATCTGACGTGCGCTTTCAAGCTCAATGTCAATTTCCCCAATCTGCTGCTGGATCGTGGGAAGATTTCCGATTGGCTCCCCTAAAGAAGCAGGCACATACCCTGCTGCAAACGCAACCGCTTCTTCTCTTGCTGCAGCGGCAATGCCAATATAACAAGCAGGTATATGAAGCAGCCAGCCTGGTGGAGAAGATTTTTGATCCAATGCATGTTCCTTCAGCAGATGGTTTTTCTGCACCCTTACCTCTTCAAGCACAAGGTCATGACTAGCCGTCCCTCGCATTCCAACACTGTCCCAGGTTTCCTTAATTGCTACACCCTTTTCAGTGCTTGGCACAATAAAGGTAGCGACATTTTGCGTCCCGTCAATCGTTGCCGTTACCAAAAAATAATCAATCAGCGGGGCAAGAGACGTAAATGATTTTTCTCCGTTTATGACCCAGTGATCATCTTTTTCAGTCGCCGTGGTCATCGGCAAAGCACCGCGTGCAGGGCTGCCTGCGCCTTTTTCAGTCGCGGCAGTGTTAATCAACGCACCGTTAACAATTTTTGGCATGAGCCAGGAAACGGCTTCTGCATTCCAGTGCCGGTTTTCACTCCACTCAAGTAAAGCTCCTCCGTGCCAGCCGATGGACAGCGCAGTAGCTCCACTGCCTCTTGCAATGGTTTCCTGCGCTAAAATGAACGAATACAACCCTTTGCCTTGACCTCCAAATTCCTTGGGCACCGTCAATGTGTGATAGCTTTTATTAATGAGCTCTTTTATATTTTGAGCAGGCAATGAATGAAGTTTGCTTAATTCCGGTTCTCTTTGTTTAAAAGCAGGGAGAAGCTCCTTCAGCTCCTCTGCCATCACTCGCTGTTCATCCGTCCGAATAAAATCGTACACCGAACCACTCCTGTTCTAACATTTTCTTCAGTCTACAGTAAGTGTATTCATTATTCCAACTGGATTGCTTGGATAATTCGGTAAATACTTTCTGCAAGACCTGCTCAACCAGATTTACCTTTTCACCCTTTTTTTGCTGCCCATTGTGTGTTGTCGTTAGAATGATTTTTTTCTGCTAATCGAGTCAGCAGCATCTTGCTTTGGGGAAGGGAAAGATGAACGACAGAACCGACGCAAAGAGCGGCAACCACCGTACCAATCCCAACCGGACCGCCTAAACTATAGCCAGCTGCCAGCGCAGCCAGCTCGATTCCGCTGCGCACTCTGCTGATTTTCCATCCGGTTTTCTCAACGATCAGCATCATCACTGAATCCCGTGGCCCTGCTCCAAGATTGGCAGATACATAGATTCCTACTCCATAGCCCATAACGACAATGCCGAGCAAAAAGATGGCGATAATACCAGGCAATGAAGCAGGCTCCGGAATAATCCAATTGAAGATATCGATAAATAGTCCGATTAACAGCATATTTAAAATTGCTCCGATTCTCGGCGGTCTTTTTGTAATAAAAACGACCGCTGCAATGATCAGCAGCCCCATAATTATCGACCATGTCCCCACCGTTAAGCCAAACTGCCAGAATAAGCCAAGATGCAGAACATCCCAGGGACCAATGCCTAGCCTCTGTCCTTTAATGGTCAAAGTAATTCCAAGCGCTAAGATGACCAGTCCTGTCAGAAAAAAAGTCCACCGTAAAAAATAATGCTGCTTCATCTATTTTCCTTCTTTCAACTCTATAAATAAAAACTATTTTCTCACCTTACCATACCATTCTTCTTAAAAAATACTATGGTCATCATTTTTCTTTATGATCGATTCTTTTAGCTAGTATGGAAGTTTATTTTCACAGCTTATAGAAAGAAAGCCGATGCTTTTCGCTAAATCCAACTTTCTTATACAAATGAATGGCAGCTTCATTGCCGGCATTCACACAAATCGAGATTTCTTTTACATTCATTTCTTGAAAAAGAAATGCTGCTGCTCTTTTCAAAAGTGCCTCACCTACCCCTTGTCCTCGGAAGTTCGGGTTCACCGTAATAAATTCAATTGAACCTTCACCATGCGCAGGGCTTGCTTCTACATACACATACCCGGCCAGCCGCTGATTTTCCTGAACCACAAATAAACGGTTATGATTGTTTTGGCGACGCAGAATCTCATCACTGGAGAAATAACCGGCTGGAAAAGCACTCGTATGTAAACTCTTAAACTTTTCTGTATAAGGAGCGGTGAATTCCTCTACTTCCATTTGCTTGCCTGGCTTAATCTCCTCAGGAATGACTCGAAGGATAACTTCCTTGCTTTTGTGTACTGCCCCCTGAAGGCTAATCCAGTTAATCGCCTGCTGATTTTGTTCATTATAAAATCCGTGCCACGTTCCGTTGTGATTAATCTTGTGCTTCAGAAACCTCCACAGTCTGCCTGCATCTTCCTGCCATTCTTCACCATCTTTCAGACTGAAGGGTCCCCACAGTTCACCTGACGCTGCTTCCATATCCCAGTCTGCTCCAAGTGCTGCTATAATCTTTCCATCCTCTTTTAAAACAGCAAAGGAATTTTTAAATGAAAGATCTGAAAAATCATTCAAGAGCGTATCCGTTACTTCCATTTCTTCCGTTCCGCAGTACCCCGTATGTTGAGCAGGATTTTTATTCAGCCGGGCAATAAAGAGGCCTATCTCTTCCTCTGTGAAATCGGAGCGAAGCTGGTTGCTGCATGGAAAACAAAAAGCAGTCCCCTCATCTATCTCTCCTTCAAAAAAACCATCCCTGCAATATAGATCTTTACAGCATCCTGTGCACTTCCCTGCAAGTTCTTTCATCATATTCCCATCAGCCCTTTGGTTTTACTTATATTCTAGCAAATATTTCCTTAAAAAGTCTTCTTGGGTAAAGATTTACAGACAAAAAACCCCGGATGAAAAATTCATTTCACCCGGGGTTTTATCATTCAGAGAGCCTACTCGACCCTCTTTATTCAATTACAATGTGAATCCTGCCGGAGCATCCTTCACAACAACAATAATTTTACCTTGGTCAAGCTTGTCTTCTAACGTATCAGCTTCTGCTTGTGTAAAGCCAAGCTTTTCAAACTGTGCACGAAGCTCGTCGCCTTTTTTACGGAAAACATTTTTCGCTGCTGTGCCAAATCCAACCTCAGATGCTCCAACTGTGTTCGCATCTGCGTTGTCAGCCACACGCTTCGTACGGTCGTCATCATGAGTAACAACGTAAATCGTATCTTCATTGACGCCTCTAGTTTTAATGGAGTTAACTGCGTTTACAACTTCTTCATCATTTGAAAATTCTTTGTAAAATAAGCTCATTTGTTATCTCCTCCTATAAATAAGTCTACAGAAGAAATTATACCCTTTATACACTCCATTAAACCTTTTCTCTAAAGATGCTCTCAGATCAGGTCTGCTTCTGCGGCTTCAGTTATCGTCAACAAATCGCTGACTTTCAGTTCGATCTGGCTGCCAATCTGCCCTCCGCTGACAACCACTTGCGCCTGACCATTAAAGGGCTGTGCTGCAAAGGTTGAGAACTTCTTTTTCATCCCAATTGGCGAGCAGCCCCCTTTAACATAGCCGGTTGTTTGAAGAAGGTTTTTAGATGGGATCATCTCAAGCTTTTTCTGTCCTGCTGCAAGAGCCGCTTTCTTTAAATGAAGCTCCTTTTCAACCGGGATTAAAAACACATAAACCTGACGATCAGGAGACTGCGTAACCAAAGTCTTGTAAACTGCACCAGCCGGCCTGTTTATTTTTTGCGCCACGGATACTCCATCAAGCAGATTGTCTGCTGTATCGTATTCTAAAATGCTATATGGAATGTTATGAGCATCAAGTATTCTCATCGCGTTTGTTTTAGCTTTTTTTGTCATTCCTGCACCCCGTTTTTTGAATTATTTTACTTAGGCAATTTTGACGTTATACGTTTTACATTCTATATAAAACCCTATATGATTATTTTGGTTATCGAAATAAATAATAGCTCCACACGGATGTTAAAAAGGCGGTTACGTATGAAAAAACAATTTTCTCAATCGAACGAAGTGCCGGATTCTCAAAAGAAGAAACTGACATTTTTAGTTTGTTTAATTTTAGCATTTACTGTTATGAACGGCACCATGTTTAATGTGGCCATTCCGGATATTTCAGCTGAATTTGATTTATCCCCTTCACAGGTAAGCTGGGTAATGACCGGCTACATTTTAGTTTTCGCGATCGGGTCGTTAATGTACGGAAAGCTCGCAGACTTGTTTCCGATCCGCACGCTTTTCACTTTCGGCATTGCTTTATTTTCTTTAGGAGCATTCCTTGGCCTAGTGTCACCAAGCTTTGAGGTGCTGATTTTGGCTCGTATGCTTCAAGCCATGGGGGGTGCGAGTATACCCGCTCTTTCTTTTATTATTCCTTCCCGTTTCATGCCAAGCAGCAGAGGTAAGGTATTTGGTTATGTCGCGTCAACTGTCGCCTTCGCATCAGGAGTCGGTCCTATTTTAGGCGGATTAATCGGAGGAGCCTTTAGCTGGAGATTTTTATTTCTATTTTCCATGCTTGCAGCTTTGTCCATTCCTTTATTTCGCAAATGGCTGCCGCAGGAAGAAAGAAAATACGGGTCAGTGGATATTCCCGGTGCAGCTCTTGTTGCGCTGACGGCTGCTTCACTCCTGTTTTTTATTACGACGTTTGATGCACGATTATTACTCGCATTCGCTCTGTTCGCTGCTCTTTTTATCTGGCGGACCATTAAAGCAAAAGAACCCTTTATTCAGCCATCCATTTTAAAAAACAAACGCTACACCGTTACCGTATTCTCAAGCTTTTTTGGTACAGCGTGTTTGTTTGGACTGATCTTTGTCATTCCCATTATGCTGAGAGATTTAAATGCGCTGTCTACGATTGGAATCGGGTTGGTGCTGTTTCCTGGTGCGATTATAAGCGGAATCCTCGGTCAATACGGTGGAAGGGTTATCGACCAAAAAGGCGGGGTACCGGTCGTAAAGACCGCCCTTATTCTTATTGCAGCCGGCTGTTTGCTCATCTCAACGTTTGCGGGCAGCAGCGCCTGGATCATATCGCTATGTATGCTGGTAGCCTATATCGGTTTCCCGTTAATCCAGAGCTCTACAGCTGATCTATTAACAACTACCCTATCCCCTGAGCAAAACGGGGTCGGAATCGGACTGTTCAATTTATTAAACTTTATGGGCGGCGCTTTCTCAAGTGCGATCTTTGGATCCGTGCTTGAAATACAAGGCGTTACCACCCAGTTTAATTTTCTGTCTGAAAGCGGACTGAATGTCATTTACAGCAACTTATTTATTGTTTTAAGCCTGCTCGCCATTCTGACCGCAGCATTCTTTTCCGTACTGTACAAAAGGGCTGATAAGCAAGCTGAATCCTATTAATCATTCCCTCCGGAACAAGTCAGGCTTTGACTGATTCCGGAGGTTTTTTTTGTTTTATTAATTCATAAAATTTCCTCCTATGATAATATAAGGATATATCGTCATAGGAGGAAAGTTATGAAAAAATACTTGCTGATTTCGCTGATGGCTGCGATTCCCCTTTTAAACGCCTGCAATGAAGAGGAAGCGAATACAGTGCGCAAAGCTGAACTAAGCGACCGGGAAATGTAAATTCTGTCTGTATCATCCAATCACTACTCTATCTTCGATTTTTATAATGGTGAAAAGTTTAGTGAACTTAATGTATGGATTGAAGAATATGAAAATGGGGAGTACATTAAAGACGTCGCAAACATAATGGTTTCTGTTAGTAAGGAAGGGTCCATTGTATTTAGTTCTGATGACGTGTATATGGACGATCCGGATAAAAACCTTCTATCCATTAACCTTGCCGTTACAAACGAGGATGGCAGCGGAAGTACATCTTTCACAGTTGAGCCTCCTGAGGATTCAGCTAGAATTTCAGGAGATTATCTTGAAGAAACGATGCCATTTGAAGGCGAAATCGTATTGTCATATTTTGCTTTTTCCAGTGATGATATTGTGAGTACTTTAGAAAACAGTTATTTTGAAGACCCGGATGCAAATGCTGCTCTGTTAAAGCAGTATGATGCTATTTACGTGATGAAAGGGAAATTTAACTAACGATTTACGCCTACTGATTCCAACTCTGTATCCACGCCCTTTCACCGGACCTGAACCTGCATTTAGTAAACGGAACAGAATGAAACTGAGTACATAGCCTCCGCGTCTACTTGAAAAAGGAAAGTGGAGGAAAACCTAATGAAACAAGCCACAGTTTTAACGATTTCTCTTGTAATAATCTTGATCTTGAGCGGATGCAACAGCTTTTCAGATCCAAAAATTTCAGAAGATGAAGCAAAACGGATTGTCATTGAAAACAGTACAATTACTATTGGGAAAGTTGAAATTCAATCCATAAGCCGCGAGTGGAATAAGTATGTGATTCGATGGGAAAATAAAGATAACTGTGAGAGTGGAACTGACTACGTTCATATTCAGAGCGGGGAGCTAACAGAAGAGTCAAGGGCTATTTGCTAGTACGTTTATATGAAATAAAAAACCGGTGGAACGGTCCTCTGAGAGGCAGTTCCACCGGTTTTTGCTTTGTCTTTACAGGTGATCCTGTTACAATTTTAAATTTTTGAGCGCATCCGCAAGCGCACTATTCACAGGTTCTTCTTTGTTTTGTTTCTTCATGTAGTTTGCTACATCTTTTTTTCCTGCTTTGCTAGCTGAAGATTGTTTCTTTCGCTTTTGGAAAGCAGAAAGCTTTTCTCTGTGCCCGCATACGCAGCTGAAGGTCTGCGCTTCCCCTTCTCCGCGGAGCTGAAGTTTTTTATGGCAATTCGGACATCTTGCATTTGTTTCCTTGGCGATGTTTTTGCGGTGACCGCATTCCCTGTCCTGACAGACGAGCATTTTTCCTTTTTTGCCCTTCACTTCAAGCATAAGTTTCCCGCAGTCCGGACAATGTGTTCCGGTTACATTATCATGCTTAAACTTGGCATCGCTGTTTTTGATGGATTGTACAATTTCTTTTGTAAAGGCAGTCATTTCAGCTAGGAATTCCTGCTTTTTAAGTGTCCCTTTTGCAATGGCACCAAGCTTTTGCTCCCACTGAGCAGTCAGTACAGGTGATCTTAACTGTTCCGGAACCAGCTCCAAAAGCTGTTTTCCTTTAGACGTAATTAAAATCTCCTGACCTCTTTTTTCGATTAAAAAGCTATTAAACAGTTTTTCGATGATGTCTGCCCGGGTCGCAACGGTGCCCAAACCACCTGTTTCACCAAGCGTCTGAACAAGCTCTTTCTTTTCATTTTTCATGTATGCTTTCGGGTTTTCCATAGCAGACAGCAGGGTTGCTTCATTGAAACGGGCAGGGGGTTTGGTTTCCCCGGCAGTTTCTTCAATTTTCTTTATGCTGAGTACTTCTCCCTTTTTCACATCCGGGAGCTTTTGCGCTTTTACGTCCCCTTGCTCAAGGTCTTCTTCACCCGTATCGAAAACGGATTTCCATCCTGTCACAGTTGGGATATTTCCCTTCGCTGTCCACTTTTCCCCTGCGATGTCTGCTGTAATGATGGTTTGTTCAAATTCATAAGCAGGCAGCAGCACAGAAAGAAAGCGTGTGGCGATCAGATCATACAGCTTCCACTCCTTATCGCTCAACACATCCGGCAGCAGCCGTTCCTCGGTTGGAATGATGGCATGGTGGTCGGTTACTTTGGCATCATTTATAAACCTGCTGTTCCCCTTTATGGATGTGCGGAGAAGCTTGGATGCATGAGCTGCGTATGGCTTGACCTGCATCCCTTTTAAACGATCCGGCAATGTTTCTACTAAATCGGATGTTAAATAGCGTGAGTCTGTTCGCGGATAGGTGACAAGCTTGTGCTGCTCATACAGTCTCTGTAAAATGGACAACGTTTCTTTTGCAGAATAATGATAGCGTTTATGTGCATCCCGCTGCAATTCCGTTAAATCATAAAGGGCAGGGGCATACGTTTTTTTCGGTGTCTTCTTTACTTCCTGAATGACCGCCTGCTTGCCCTCAAGCTTGTTCATGATCGATTGGACTTTCGATTGATCAAAGGTTCTTGTCTGTCCGCCCTGACTCTGCCACTGAAGCGTAAATCCATCGGCTTTCGCTTGAATGCCATAATAGGCTTGAGAACGAAAACGTTGAATTTCTTCTTCCTTCGCTGCGATCATGGCAATCGTAGGTGTCTGCACTCTCCCTGTAGAAAGCTGGGCATTGTATTTCGTTGTGAGGGCTCGTGTTGCATTAATCCCCATGATCCAATCCGCTTCTGCCCGGGCAACAGCTGAGGCAAAAAGCGCCTCATATCCCTTGCCATCTTTTAACGTGCGAAATCCCTGTTCAATCGCTTTATCAGTGACCGAAGAAATCCATAAACGTTTAATCGGCTTTTTTACATTGGCTTTTTCAATAATCCATCTGGCAACCAGCTCACCTTCGCGACCTGCATCTGTTGCAATCACAATGTCTGCTGCATCCTGCCTTAAGAGCTGCTGCTTAACCGCTTGAAACTGTTTGCCGGTCTGTTTAATGACAACGAGCTTCATTGGGTTTGGAAGGATGGGAAGATCCTCTAAACGCCACGACTGATATTCTTTTCCATACCCATCCGGATCAGCATGTGTGACAAGGTGGCCCAGAGCCCACGTAACGATATAGCGGTCTCCCTCCAGATAACCATTTCCCTTTTTCGTACATTTCAGCACACGTGCAATATCTCTAGCAACTGATGGTTTTTCTGCTAATACGACTGTTTTTTTCATCTAAAAATCCTTTCTTATCCGTCTATTCCTGCCTTACAGTATAACATGAAAAACAGCTGTAACATAACGGTGGGAAGGACTTATCCTCCAGCATAGAGCGGTTCATTTCCGGTCCATGCATACCGTTTAGACAGGGCTTGGCGGTAAACATTTTGCACCTATCCCATCCACCCCGCTTCGTCCAGAGGTAAGCCGCCTGCCTGCATTTTTAAGATGTCATCAAGTGAGAGATACTTCAACAAAAAAAGAATGTCCTCACTTAAAAAGTCGTGAGAACATTCTTCTTCATTTATCTGTTATCTTTCCAGCCTCATAGTTTATGTTTCAAGTTCGCCTTTAATCAGCTGCTCCTCGTAAAGGACGACTGTTACGCATCACCGTTTTTTCTTAATGCCTTTTTTGATTTTTGATGAATCTTTTCTTTTTCTCTTGAAGCTGATGAAACCCTTACTACGGTATCCCCTGCCTGAACAGCTATTTCCGTATCCAGTGCAAAGGGTTCAAAATGACCCGCAGCTTTTAAGACGCCAACGATCGTATCCTCTGCGTCGATTTCCTTTTTAAATTGATCATAGCTGTATTGATCGGTTAACAATGTTTTCCGGAACACATACCCGTTTTCAAGCTGAGATATGAGGTTTTGCAAGGTGGCCGTTTGGTTAAACAAAATTCTGCCTCCAACCGTATGAGTCAGTTTCTCATCACTTGACGCCAATTCTCTTTCGGATGCCACTTGAAATAAGTTTTTGGCACCCATGGAAGGAGTAAAGGTGGAACAAATAAGTGCGTTATAGGCATCACTTTCTGTACCAGCCACAATCGTTTCATACGGTGTCATATCAAGAGTGTACTCTGTCTGCTCGGACAAAATTTCCCCATGAAAGGTGGATAAACCGCCTTGTCTTGCTTTCATCACTTTTTTCCATGAAGAATCAACTAATAGAGCAGGTATCTCCATTTCTTTCAATGCTCTTACCAGCTCTCTTGTGAATAAATTCCCTCCAACGACAATGATTCCCGGCTTACTGTCATTGGCTAATTTTAATTTGCGGGCAACCCAGCCGATTGAGAAGCCATGAACACAAACCGTTGCGAATACAAGAGCAAAGGTTAATGCAGTAAGCAAACGCGCATCTTCAAAACCTGTTTCAAATAAAACGGAAGCAAAATACCCCGAGACTGTCAGTGCTACGATTCCCCTTGGTGCGATCCACCCAACAAGTGTTTTTTCCTGCCAGGACAGATCCGTTCGAATCGTTGACAGCCAGATTGATAACGGGCGAACAATAAAGATCATGAGCAATACATATCCGATAATCGCTGGATTTATAATTTCCGTGAACGTTTCGATTTGAATGGAAGCGGTCAGCATAATAAAAATAGTCGAGATAAACAACACCGAGATATTTTCTTTAAAATGCCTCATGTTTTCCATTGACGCAATATGCATATTCGCAAGCGTCATTCCCATCGCCGTCACAGATAGAAGACCTGTCTCGTGCATCACTTCATCTGCCAATGTAAAGCAAAGCAAAACAACGGCAAATAAAACGGGTGATTTTAGAAATTCAGGGATATACCCCTTTTTAAACATCCATCCCATTCCTCTTCCGCATCCCCAGCCCAGCAGTGTAGCAAAAGCTGCTGCACCAAAAAAGAGGAGGAGAGTTTGAAGTGTTACAGACTCATCTGTAAAGAACAAGATTATTTCAAACGCGAAAAGCGCTAGAAGTACTCCGATCGGGTCCACAATAATTCCTTCCCATTTTAGTATCTTCGCAGGCCTTGGCTTTAATTTAGCCTGTCTGAGAAGAGGAAGAATAACCGTTGGTCCAGTCACTATAAATAGCCCGCCGATCACAAATGCCACTGGCAGGGATAAGCCTGCTACATAATGGGCGGTTAGTGACCCGAGAATCCAGGCAATAAATGCCCCAAAGGTAACAATTCGAAAAACCGGCTTGCCCAAATCCCTTATTTCCCTCAGGTCAAGCTGCAGACTGCCTTCAAATAAAATAATGGCCACTGCCATGGAAATGATTGGTCCGTACATATCCCCAAACTCCTGCTCGGGATTTATGATACCTAATACAGGGCCGACAATTATTCCTGCAACCGACATAACAACAATCGCAGGAAGTTTTATCCGCCACGAGAGCCATTGAGATAGGATCCCAAGAAATACAACGAGCATAACGGTAAACAATAATGAATTAAACATGAATGGATCCCCTCTTCCTGCCTTTCGCACACTTTTAAAAACCTACCGCTTACTTTACCAGTTAAGAAGGAATAGGTGAAGAATTTAGATTCTCCTACTTTTTTTATTTCCTCTCTTGCGCTTTGGTTCTTTCTGTTTTTTCTATTTCTGCTGAGTTATGCACCACAACAGTTGAACTCCGGCCTTCCAGTGCTTTTTCAACCATAGCCAGTGCTACCTGCTCACCGCGAACCGCCTTATACGTTTTTAACGGGCCTACCATTGCCCACCCGATTAATGTCATGACTTTAGCTCCAATCGACTCGCCAAAACGAAACTCTTCTCTGTCACCAAGCAGCAGGGATGGTCGGAAGATTTGCAATTTAGGAAGATCCATCTCTCTCAGCTGTTCCTCCATAAGCCCTTTTATCTTATTGTAAAAAAACGGGGAAGAAGAATCAGCCCCCATGGCAGAGATGACGAGAAATTGACTGACATTATTTTGCTTCGCTAATGAAGCAAACTGCAGCGGATAATCTAAATCTACTTTTCTAAAAGCAGCTTTGGATTGCGCTTTTTTCATAGTCGTTCCCAGACAGCAATACACATCATCTACTACACCCACGTGCATGCCCTCTAAATAATCAAAATCAATGATCTTATTTATCAACTTTGGATGATTCATGTTAAATGAGGATCGGGTAATCGCCGTTACTTCGCTATATTCTTCCCTGCTGCAAAGCTCTTTGACTACTTCCTTCCCTACAAGTCCTGTCGCGCCAATCACGAGTGCCGTTCTTTTTTTCATCGTTTTGCCCCTGCTTTCTTCGTTTAAAATGTTGAACACATTAGTTATCCACACCAACGGTATAAATTAACTATTTAATTCGTTGTCTTACGTCCACAGCTCCATTTATTTTCATTTAAAAATGGCACCGGGCAGCCCGGCGCCATTTCTTCTTATTGATCGACCAGTTTCACACTTACTTTAACATCCAATGTATGTTTGCCGCCTCTGTAAACACCTTGCAAAGGACTGACATCCGCATAATCACGGCCTGCACCAACCCGGATATGGTTTTCGAGTGCCTCTACATTGTTTGTAGGATCCAGTCCCACCCAACCAATTCCGGGAACCATGACTTCAACCCAGGCATGCGTGGCGGAATCTCCAACGAGTGCAGAATTTTCTCCTACATACAGATACCCGCTTATATATCTGGCTGGTATCCCTCTTGCACGAAGGACGCCAATCATAACGTGGGCGTAGTCTTGACAAACGCCTTTTTTTCCTTCAATAGATTCGCTTGCTTTGGTTTCCACATTCGTTGCAACCGCATCATATTCAAACATGTCATGAACGTATTTCATAAGGTTTAAGGAAAATTGCACAGGATTTTCTGTATCCCCGATTTCCTGAACGATCTTGTCTACCTGCCGCTGCTCTACAAATGTATAGGCCGTTTGATTTAAGGAAGCAAGATAATGACGTTTAAATAAATCGGAATGAAAAATGGATTGCATTTCAGGTGAATAGTCAATTCTGCCGATAAAGGGGCTTTTTTGAATACTGACCGTAGCATACGTCTTTACTTCGAGTGACTGATGGAAATCTGCGATAAAGAATGATTCAACGCTATTTCCCCATAAATCAATATATTCTTTCGTTAAAGAAGCCGGTGTAATTTCAGAACGATAATAAAGGAGGCGCTGACACTCATCTGTTCTCGGTTTAAGACGGATGTCATTCATGCTTTGGTCCACTATCGTTTCATAATGAAACGTATTCGTATGTTCGATTTCGTACTTCATTCCGTTTTCACTTCCTCGCTGCTGATGGTCATTCCAATTATTTATGGTACGTAAAGGATTCTTTCAAGGGACATGAGCAGGCTCGATTAAATAGTAGGTTTGAGAAAAAACCTGACTGATATCGTTACATCGGTCCTGAAAATCATCTAAAAATGAACTGAATTCATGGACGGCAAGAGAACGTATTTTATCTTCATCAAACTCTGCCATCAATCGGTCCAGCGCTGCATACATCCGCCATGAATAATGCGATACTTTCCCTCCCTCAAGCGCAATGATCGCCTCTCTCACATGGTCCATGCAATATTGAATCGATCGGGGAAAAGCATAGTCAGAGATTAAAAAGGTTAGCACATCTTTCTCGTTCATTCTTGGAGGATGCTTTTTCAAGTACTCGTCGTAGCCATTTAACAGCTGCAGGGCAGACCGCCAGTAATAATAATTAGTGCCATCTGCTCTCTCACGGTCATCATTCGATTTTTCGCTGAGAACATTCAAGATCCTGGCTGTCTTTTCCCCTCTTTCCAGCCATTTTGCGATTTTAATAAACCGGTACGGAACCCCTCTGGACATGGAAGATTCAATAACCCCTTGTGAGGTTAATGATGCAACTTTCACCTTTTTTAAAAAGCCATGAACTTCCTTCAGCGACCCTTCCGGAATAAACATATTCGTGCTTTCGAGAAAAAGATCATTCCAGACTTCAAACAAGTCTGCCGGTATATTGTCACGGGTTACTCTTGCATTTTCTCTCGCAAATTTGACACAACTTAGGATAGAGCTTTGGTTGATCTCTGAAAAAGCTAAATAATCGATAACATTATTGATTGTCAGCTGTTCATACAACGAATGGAACTCTTCTAGTGATCCGCATACTTCAATGACAGTTTCCCAATCATGATTAGCGAGAGAATCTTCAGAAGATGCTTCAAGCATCTGGATAAGCTGAACGCCTAGTACTCTAGCATTATTTTCAGCTCGTTCAATGTTCCGTGACATCCAATACAGTGAATCTGCTACTCTGCTAAGCATATTAGCTCTCGCCCCCCTTCAATACCCATGTGTCTTTTCCTCCTCCGCCCTGGGATGAGTTAACAACAAGTGAGCCTTTTTTCAGTGCAACACGTGAAAGACCTCCCGGGAGTACATGCGTTTTCTCGCCCCGCATCACAAATACTCTCAGATCCACATGACAGGGGTAAAAATCGCCTTCTTGAAAAACCGGAGCACGGGAAAGCTGAATGGTTGGCTGGGCAATGTACTGAGAAGGATTTTCTTCAATTTTCTCTTTAAAAATGGCTCTTTCTTCTACTGATGCATGAGGACCAATGAGCATATCATAGCCACCTGATGCTCCTACATTTTTTATAACCAGTTCATCCAACCGCTCAAGCGCCCACTTTCTCTCTTCCTCGTTCCGCATAAAATATGTGTCCACATTCGGAATAATCGGCTCTTCCTTTAAATAGTACCGAATCATTTCCGGAACATAGGCATACATCGCTTTATCATCTGCAACACCGTTTCCAATGCCATTTAATATCGCAACATTTCCTTTTTTATACGCTCCGAGCAGTCCCTTCACCCCAAGTGCTGAATCGGGATTAAACGAATCCGGATCGAGGTATTCATCATCAATTCTGCGGTAGATAATATCCACACGCTGCATTCCCCGGATTGTTTTCATATAGACGATGCCGTTTCTCACTTGCAGATCCCGTCCCTCGACCAGTTCAATCCCCATTTGCTGGGCCAGAAAAACATGATCGTAATAAGCGGAATTATACATACCCGGCGTCAGCAAAACCGCGCGTTTTTTGCTGCTGCAGTTTTTAGGAACATGAGAAAGCAATGCTTCCTGCATATTGGATAGCTGATGCTCCAGTGAATGAATGCTGTGGCGGTTAAAAAATTCCGGATATACTTGTCTCATAACATATCTATTTTGATAAACATAAGACATACCGGATGGATTACGAAGATTATCTTCGAGTACTCTATAAGTTCCCTCTTGGTCTCGTATTAAATCTATTCCTGCAAGAAAAATATGATTATTCAGAGGAATGTCAACTCCACCGACCTGTTTGCGGAAATAATTCGGGTTTTGTTCCACTAATTCACGAGGGATCACTCCATCATTCAGAATGACTTGATCTTTATAAATATCTTCTAAAAACATATTCAGGGCTTCTGCTCTTTGAATCATTCCTTTTTCAATTATTGTCCATGCATCAGGCGGAACAATAATGGGGATAAAATCAAATGGCATGGTCCGTTCTGTTCCGACATTATCGTTGTAGACTGTGAAGGTAATTCCTTGCCGTAAAAAGCTTAACTGGGCAGTTTCATGCTTTTCTCTCAGTTCCTCTGCAGAAAACTGATTCATCATATTGTGAAATGCCTCGTAATGACTTTTCGTGCTTCCGCTTTGCTGCAGCATCTCATCAAAAAAAAGATCGGTTTGATAAGGCTTAAACATTCAGGAAATCCCCCCTCTAAGATAATTTAGCGTACTCTCTTTTATCTTTCGACAATTCCGCGACAAAATCCTCTAAATTTTCTGAAATTAACTCTATTACTCTATACCCCGCAGAATTGAAAAATATGTATATCTCTTCGTGTTTTTTGCATAGCGAAGAAAAAAAGCGTAGACTTATAGGCATAAAAAATAGAGGAGGAGCTTATTTAATGAGTCATTCACAAGTATCTGAACAGCGTATTGAAGAACTTAAGCAGGAGTATATCCGCGCTCAGGATCAGCTTGAAAAACTTGAATCATTAGAAATGGATACGGGTTCAGCTGAGAAAAGGCTTGCGGGTATAGAAGCAGAACTGGATCATCTTAGAAAGGAGCTTTCGTAATATTCCTTTCTTCATCATCTTGTATGGTAAATTAGGTCGCCCGTTCACAAAAGCTTAGTAAAACCTGTCTTTTGCGAACGGGCGATTTTTACGTTTAGGGTAAGATCAAAAGGCTCTTCCTCCTAGCTGATTCTGGAGATCCTTATGCTATAATCAGTAAATATTTTATTTCAAGTGGAAGCAGGTGCTGATCAATCTATGACTATTCCCTTCGAAGAGCCCGTGCTGGTTTTTGGACTTGCCGTTATTATTTTCTTAGTTTCTCCTTTTATCATGAGCAGGCTTCGGATTCCAGGTATTATTGGCCCCATCATTGCAGGTGTCATCGTGGGACCAAATGGCTTTGGTCTTCTTGAACGGGGGGAAACGATTCAGCTGCTTGGTACTGTCGGCTTATTATTTATTATTTTCATTGCCGGGCTGGAGCTTGATATCGATGGGTTTAAAAAGTACCGCAAAAGAAGTATTTCCTTCGGGCTGCTTTCTTTTTGCATTCCGCTCGTATTCGGAACCGCGGTCGGATATTATTTAGGCTTTGGCTGGGCGGCTGCAATTCTGCTTGGCTCCATTGTAGGCTCTCACACTCTTCTCGCTTATCCGATTGCTTCAAGACTTGGCATTGCTAAAAACAAAGCGGTTACGACAGCCATTGGCGGAACGTTAATGACTGATACACTGGCCATGCTGATTTTGGCAGTTGTTGCAGGATATGCTTCAGGCGATGCGAGTGTGGGCTTTTGGTTTCGGCTGATTACCTCCACCCTCTTATTTGCGCTGGTGGTTTTGGCAGGGGCTCCACGCCTTGCTAAATGGTTTTTCAGAAACTCAAATAATGAAGGTCAAATGGAATTTAACTTTGTTTTGACCATTCTCTTTGTGTCGGGAAGTCTGGCGCTCTTTGCTGGTCTAGAACCGATTATCGGCGCATTCCTGTCAGGTCTCGCACTTAACCGGTATATTTACGATCATGGACCGCTGATGAACCGTATACGTTTTACAGGAAATGCACTGTTCATTCCTTTCTTTTTACTATCCGTCGGAATGCTGATGGACTTGTCTGTCTTGTTCTCAAGTACCGATGCATGGATTTTGACCATCAGCATCCTGGGTGCTGTGCTGATCGGAAAAAGCATCGCGAGCGCTATTACTTGCCGGATTTACCGCTATTCGCAAGATGAAAACCGGGTCATGATTGGATTGACGGTGCCTCAAGCAGCAGCTACTTTGGCTGCCACTCTCGTTGGGTTTGAACTGGCTCTGCTCGACCAGGCCACGGTGAATGGGGTGATCGTGATGATTCTCTTAACCTGTATTTTAGGTCCGTATATGACCGAAAAATATGGAAGAAGACTCGCAGTGGCGGAGACAATGGAACAATCTGATCAAGATGACCGTCCTGAACGCATTTTAATCCCGATTGCCAACCCCCATACTACGCAAACCTTGCTGGATCTGGGGTTTATTGTGCGGCAAGCGAAGCTTTCAACTGAACCCATTTATCCTTTATCAGTCGTACAAAAGGATGTTAAGTCTGTAGAAGGCAAGGTGGCTTCAGCTGAGAAGATGCTGACAGATGCAATCGCCTATGCAGCAGGAGCAAATATCCCGGCCCGTTCTCTTATAAAAATTGACCGGAATATCGGACGCGGAATCGAACGGGCTGTCGCAGAGGAGCGCATTACCACGATTATTGCCGGCTGGAATGGAGAGCGTCCGGCAAATAAGCTGTTTGGAGGAATCATTGATAATTTTCTTGATCATACGAATGAAAGGGCGATGATCGTAAAGCTTGGACATCCACTCAATACCACAGACAGGATCGTGCTCATCCTGCCTAAAGGCTCTTATTATAAGCCAGGTATTCAAGATGGTATAAGAATCGTCAAGGGAATGGCTTCACAATTAAATTGCATGGTTGAATGCCTGGTAATCCGTGACACGGTTGATCGTTATGAGACGCTGTTCTCTTCTATAAAACCATCTGTCACGACATTTATGCATCGCCTTGAGTCGTGGGAGGAACTGTACGATCAGCCTGTCCAATCCCTGCGTAAAAATGACCTGGTCATGGTCATGAGCGCCCGAAAAGGAACCATCGCCTGGCATCCGCAGCTTGAACGAGTGCCAAGAAAACTTGCAAAAGCCAATCCTGAGAGCTTCATTATTTTTTACCCTACAGAAACCGGCGAAACCGATCTGCGGGGTGCACGGGGAACGGAAGTGCCTAAAGAAGTCCTGTTCCGACGTGATTATGATTAATTTTCCTTTAACGAAAATGAGCCTTCATTAATCAATCGGTCCAATTTCCAATGTGAGTGTGATCAAAATAGAAGTATTTGCACAAAAAAACGAATGTTTTGATGAACTAAAACTTGCTGTTCATCAAGACATTCGTTTTGTCGTGTTTAAATTGTATTTACCTCACTCACCTTGCTGCAATGTTCCGACGGGAGCGACAATTTCCACTTTAATCCGGTCCGGGTCTTCTCCATACAGAGCATAATGAGCAGGACCGCCTGCATATGGGTATTGTTCTTCATATAAAAGACGCTCCCTGCGTTTTTTCATTTCATCCGCTAGTTCATCTACCTGTTCTTTCGATTCGGCATAAAACGCCAGGTGGTTTAATCCAATGCGTTTCCTGTGATAGCCCTCTTTTTTATAGGCTGCTTCTGCTTCCACAAAAACAAGATAGGCTTCCCTGCTTCTGTAGCTGAAACCTTTCTCCCATTCCTGATAAGGGCTCCAGCCCAGAGCAGTAAGAAGCCAGCTCCAATACTCACGGCTCTGTTTTAAATCCGACACATAGATCTCGAGATGATGGATCATGTTTTTGCCCCTTTTCTCAACCGTTTGCTTCCGCCTGACGGAGCTTAGCTTGTGCAGGTGTTTTTTGAAATAGCTGCTTCCGGTCTCTCCATACAAAGAAAAGGGAAAGCAGGAACGCCAGACCATCTGCTATCGGGAAAGCAAGCCATACACCAACAAGTCCGAAGAAAGATGGTAAAGTAAGGACGAGCGGGATAAGAAAAATAAGCTGTCTGGACATCGATAAAATAAATGAGATCTTTGCTTTCCCCAGCGCCTGGTATAAACCGCCTGTCACCATTTGAAAGCCGATAATCGGGGCAACCAGGAAAATCCAGCGCATCGCTGTTTCTCCGCCATCCACTACTGAAGGATCCGTGGAGAACACAGCCATCATGCCTGCCGGGAAAATCATCGTCATAATCCACACAAATGTTGCAATTCCACTCGCAGCCAAAATTCCTATTTTTAATGTATCACTTACTCGGTGATAAAGCTGTGCACCATAGTTATAGCCAATAATCGGCTGCATACCCTGCACGATTCCAAACATCGGCATAATCGCAAACATCATAATCCGGTTTATGATCCCGAATATCGCGACTGCAGTTTCTCCACCATGAATGACCAGCATCCAGTTTACTGCGATAAACATAAGACTTCCCGCTACCTGACGGACAAACGTCGCAGAACCAATACTGACAATTTCCTTCACTACCTTTAAATCCGGCAGAAGGCCTACCCATCTGAATGATAAGGAGCTTCTTCCCGTTTTAAAGTAAAAGAATATCCATACCGCTCCAACTGCCTGGGAGATGACGGTTGCAATAGCAGCTCCGCTGATTCCCATATCAAGTGTGAAGATAAAGATAGGATCAAGGATAATGTTTAAGCCTGCTGACACAATCATGGTGAGCATGGCAACCTTCGCATTTCCTTCGGAACGGACAATATTATTTGCGGACATGGCAAAGGCCTGGAATAGTGAACCATATAATATTATCGATAAATATTGTTTTGCATAAGGAAGTATATCTTCAGTTGCTCCAAAAGCAAGTAAGATAGGCTCCAGAAATATCAATGCAATAGCAACCATGAGAACACTTAACAGGCCGACCAGCCAGACCACATGCCCAAATACTTCATTGGCTTCATCTAATTTCCCCGCTCCAAGCCGCCTTGAAATGATCGACGCTCCCCCAATTCCAATCGCTGCTGCAAAAGCTGTAATAATCAGCTGCAGCGGAAACGCAATAGAAAGAGCAGCGACGGCAAGTGTCCCAACTCCGCGAGCAATATAAAATGTATCAGCAATATTATAAAATGCCATGACGAACATGCCAATAAACGCTGGAACTGAAAAACGGACCATTAGCTTCGGAATTCTTTCTGTGCCAAGCTGTGTACTTTGCTGTTTCATCCTCTGGTCACCTCTCTTTTTCCTGAATTTTTTTCACTGCATTGTCTGCCATTCGCTTTAACAGCATCAGTGCCAGCTCTTTTTCTTCTTCTGTAAAATCCGCTGTCAGCGTAGTAGTCCAATCATCAAGAATAGACCGAATGACCGGTTCAAGCTCTTTTGCTTTTGGTGTCAGCTTGACAATATGAGAGCGCCGGTCTGTTTCATGAGGCCCTCGAATGACATATCCCTCGTCTTCGAGCTTTTTTACTGCGCGTGCAGTAGTGGTTTTGTCTATTTTTAATGTTCTAGCCATATTTTCCTGTGTCTGTTCATTTTCTTCATATAGCACCATTAGAAATTTAACCTGTCCCCGGCCCAGACCATAAGGCTCAAATAGTTTACTTAAATGCATGTACCCATAACGGTGAACAGTTGATACCATTCGCGCTACAGATTTATATTTTTTTCTGCTGTTCATAGCGCCCCTCAATTCTTTCGTTCGGAATCCTTTCCTGATTATAAATCGATTTAGTTGCAGATGCAACCTTCCATGTTCCGAAACACTATTTTTTCTTTACAAGTATGAGGGAAGGATATATGATGGACGGGACATAAACTAACTGCATACGAAAGTCGATACACTAGGGGTGCTCGAAAGGGCTGTGATGAGAACATTTTGTTCCGATCCCTCATTACCCGATCCAGGTAATACTGGCGTGGGGAAGTGTGGTGACGCATCACTCATACATAAAATCACTCACTTGATGATGACGAAGCTGCATTTCCTTACCGGGGATGCAGCTTTTTGTTTTGTCAAAAACCAAATCAGGAGGAATAACAATGACAAACACACAATCAACATCTTTTTCAGCTGGAGCTTCGTGCGGAACGAGCCAAATAGCCGGCTGCCGCTTCTCCCTTCATCCTATGGACGATCAATTTGTGTCACTGCTGAAAGGTGCCATGGAAAAAGCAGATACTTCTAAAATCTGGCGCTCAACTGACGATGTCAGCACATGTGTCCGCGGCCGGGAAATCCATATTTTCGACGTTGTAAAAGCAATGGTTCTCCATACAGCAAAAACAGGTGCACATGTGGCGCTTAACGCTACTTTTTCGATTGGCTGTCCTGGCGATACAGAAGGCGATGCCTATATGGCAGAGGACGATATCCGTTTAAACGAACCCGTAGTGAAGGATCTTTCGCAATATGTATCCTCCCAATTTGCCCTTTATCCTATGGGAGATCCGGATTATATGAAAACGATTATGGATCAGGTGGCAGTTGCAGAAAAACACGGTACGCTGAAAAAAGGCGTTCACTATGCCAGCGGGCTCCACGGTGATATACACGATGTATTTGCTACATTGGAGGAAGTGTTTGCAAATGCGCAGCAAAGTAAAAGCTCACATATCGTTATGACAGTGAACATGAGCATCAACAGCCCTTCTCATCAGGAGGATAAATAAATTGACCGCTAAATGGAGACTTTCTGAAATCATTGTGTTATCTGTCCTGGCTGTAGTCTTTGCCGTTGTTTATCTGGCATTTTTCCAGGTAGGAAATATCATGGTGGGCATCATGGGGCCGATTGGGTATGAATTTATTTTTGGTATTTGGTTTATTGTTTCCATTATTGCTGCCTATATATTGCGTAAGCCGGGCGCTGCTTTTTTATCTGAAACTATTGCAGGCATAATCGAGGTTTTGATCGGAAATGCCGTAGGACCTATGTTAATTATCTCTGCGATGATTCAAGGGGCTGGCGCAGAAGCGGTATTTGCAGCTTCACGATATAAACGCTGGGGTTTATGGGTGTTAATGTTCGCAGGAATGGGATCAGCAGTTACAAGCTTTATTTGGGGGTATTTCATCTCAGGCTACGGTGCACTTGATCCCGCCTATGTCACACTGATGTTTGTAATTCGTCTTGCGAGCGGGGCAATTCTTGCCGGCCTTTTAGGAAAATGGCTTTCTGACGGCTTGTATCAAACCGGTGTATTAAATAGTTATGCCATCGCACGGGATAAAAAGAAGGCTTCCTATGGCAGAGCCTCGTAACGCACCAGTTATCCAGTTTAAAGAAGTCACCTACAGACACGCGGAAGAACTCGCCCCCGTTCTTTCCGATTTATCCTTTTCGATTTACGACGGTGACACGGTGCTGCTCGCCGGTCCAAGCGGTGCCGGGAAAAGTACGGTTACAATGCTGATGAACGGCATCCTCCCCTCCAATGGAAGCGGCGTGCTCGAAGGAAAAATCGAATGGTTTGGTACGTCTTCGGCAAAATGGAAAGATGGAGAAATTTCCAAAAAAATAGGGGTCATGTTTCAAGATCCTGAAAGTCAATTTTGCATGACAACGGTTGAAGAAGAGATTGCTTTTGGATTGGAAAACCTCCATCTGCCGAAAAAGGAAATGAAAGAACGAATTCTTTTATCTTTGCTGCAGACCGGTCTTGAAGGATTTGAAAAACGAACCATTCAGCGATTGTCAGGCGGTCAGAAGCAGCGAGTAGCCTTAGCCTGCCTGCTGGCAATGCAGACAGAGATCCTCCTGCTGGATGAACCGTTCGCTAATATTGATCCACTGTCGAGGATTGAATTAATTACAACCCTGGCTCACCTTAAAGAAAATCTCGGCTTAACCCTGATCATCATCGACCATGATTTAAACGGATGGACAGACTGGATAAACCGAGTTATTTTGTTAGATTCTAAGGGAAAAATCACGCTGGATTTCCCGCTTGAAAAAGCACTGAACCATAGACTTTCCCAATTTGAAGCGCTAACCGTTTCACTCCCTCTTCACATTGAGCTGCAAAAGGGAAATAGCAGGATTTACCTTCAAGAAGATAAATGGATAAAGCAGCTTACCGATTCTGAGCGAATCCGTCTAGTAAACATGTTGAATTCAGGACATCGAAAAAATAAGATAACTGCAGCTTTAATGGAGCTCAGAAACATTTCTTTCTCAACAGAAAATCAGCAGATTTTAAAGAAAATCACCTTTACGCTGTTCAAAGGAGAAACGGTCGCATTTTGCGGACACAACGGCGCAGGAAAAAGTACACTCGCCCTTTTACTGGCCGGTCTCTATTCGCCTTCGGGCGGAGAAATTCTTCTTAAGGGAAGCCCGATCCGTACTTACACACCCAAGGAAATACGCAGAAAAATCGGCTACGTGTTTCAGAATCCCGAGCATCAATTTGTCGAGCACACCGTTGAAGATGATCTGAGCTTCGGATTAAGAATTCAGAAACTTCCTGCAAATCAGATCCAGCAACGGACGCTTGCTATGCTGAAAGCCATTCGGTTAGATGGTTTTCAAAACCGCCATCCCCTTTCCCTCAGCCAGGGACAAAAAAGAAGACTGAGCGTAGCCAGTATGACCATTGACGACCTGGATATTCTCTTGTTGGATGAGCCCACATATGGACAGGATGCAGGATCTATGAAAAACCTTACGGAAATGTTGCTTGAAAGAAAAAAGCAGGGGAAAACGACGCTGCTGGTCACACATGATATGGAACTCATTCATTCCATTTGTGATCGGACGCTGCTGCTGTCCAATGGAACGGTTCAGTTCGAGGGAGCTGTTGAGGCCCTTTGGGAGCTCGGCGAAGATACTCTTAATCGCCACGGCCTTACCCTTCCACCTTCTGAAAAATTACGCCAGTCGATGGGAGTGAATAATCATGTGGCTTCACTCAATTAATCCTTCTGTTAAACTTCTTACAATCTTAATGACCATCATCGTGTTGGCCTTGTTTTTAGATCCTGTACTTTATTTTGTTTTTTGGATTGGGCTGATGATTATCACTTTTTTTCTGTCCGCCATCTCCTGGAAAACCTGGGCTCTGCTCACTGCTCCATTCCTTTTTATGGCCATTGGATATGTCTGGACCGCTATGCTATTTCCAAATGAAGAGCTCCTAAAAGGAGAACATATGCTTTTTGAATGGGGCTGGCTGATTTTAACTGAAGAGTCCTTGATGAGGAGTGCGGGTCTTGGGATGAGGGTCATTGTTTTTTCTGCTCTGTCTCTCTTATTTGTTCTGACGACCAAACCCGTATTATTTATGCTGAGTTTAATGCAGCAATTAAAACTCCCTACTCGTCTGGCATACGGGATCATGGCTGGATATCAGTTTCTTCCATTAATAAAGGATGAGTTTCAAATTATGCAGCGTGCCCAGCAAATCAGAGGTGTAGGCAGGCCTCAGACATTAAAAGAACGTGTCTCCCACTGGAAGAGTTTTGTGATCCCTCTTTTAGCCAGCGCCATTCGAAAAGCCGAACGAACAGCCGTTGCGATGGAATCGAGAGGGTTTACAGGCGAACCCCGTTCGCACTGGTACCGGGAGATTCCTCTTCAAAAACGGGATGCAGTCTTTGTTGCGATGATTGGGGTACTATTTATTGTCTCGTTTACCGTTTCTTCCATCTTACAATAATCTGGCTGCTTATTTATTTTTCTAGGGGGCAATAATCAAAGAAGATACGCAGGAGAAAATGTCCTTACGAAGCTCTTTTCATGAGACTTTCTCTGGTGTATTTTACTGTTTTATTGCCCGAGCTTTTTAAGAAAAATGATAGTCATGTCTCAGGGTTTGGGAGGACTTTAAATGTTTGAGTGCAAGACGTATTCTGCTTTTAACAGTTCCAAGGGGTACTCCAGTGTCTGAGGATATTTTTTCATGCGACATTCCATTTAAATAATGTAATCGAATTACAGTCTGCTGTTCCTTATTTAAGTGTGCGACAGCTTTTTGTATAATTCTGCTTTGTTCTTTATTTTCTGCCACCTCTTCAGGAGCAGATGCAGTATCTGCCGGTGAATCATGTTCTCCGTATTCAACATGCTGGTGCTTTGTCTGTTTCGAAAGAAGGTCCATGGAGGAATTTCTTGTGATGGTTAACAACCAGGATGAGAATTTTCCTTTTCCTTCGATATATTGAGCATGTTGTTTCCAAAGCTTAAGAAAAACTTCCTGCACCACTTCTTCTGCTGCTGAATGATTTTGGGTCATGCGATACGCGAAGGAGTAAATTAATTTTTCGTACTTGGTGTAAAGACTTTCAAATGCTTTCTGGTCTCCTGTCACCATACGATCGTACAAATCCATATCCTGAACTGTCAAATGCTCCATACCTCCTTATTAAGTTTCTGAACTATAAGTCCTATTCCCCATGAACTCAAAATGAAAACCCTTACCGAAGCATTGTGTAAAAGTTCCTTATCTTCCGAATGAATATACTAGGATGAAGACGCAAAATGCCGTATGATGTAAAGAGATTATGATAGTTCGGAGGAATGGTTTAAAAATGAGTTTGTTAAATGTAGTAAAAGTAGGGCATACCTTTGGCGATAGGACCCTATTCAAAGATGTTTCTTTCCGCCTCTTAGAAGGAGAGCATATGGGACTTGTCGGTGCTAACGGTGTTGGAAAATCAACTCTGATGAGTATTCTTACAGGTGAACTAATACACGATGAAGGGAAGGTTGAGTGGCTCCCAGGTACTCACTTTGGGTACCTAGATCAGCATACCCGATTAACCCCTGGCAGAAGCATGAGAGATACTCTTCGTGACGCTTATCTTCCATTATATAAAAAAGAAGAAGAGCTGAATGAGATTACATCGAAAATGGCTGATGCCTCTCCGGAAGAACTTGAACAGCTATTGAATGATATGTCTGCTATTCAAGATGCGCTGGATGCGGGTGATTTTTATACGCTTGATATTAAAATTGAAGAAGTGGCAAAAGGACTTGGGCTAGATGCTATCGGTCTGGATAGGGATGTGGCTGCACTCAGCGGCGGACAGCGGACAAAGGTCCTTTTAGCGAAACTATTGCTTGAAAAACCTAAAGTGCTTCTCTTAGATGAGCCGACAAATTACCTTGATGTCGAGCATATTCATTGGCTTTCGATGTATTTAAGGGAATACCCGCATGCGTTTTTACTAATTTCACATGATACTTCTTTTATGAATGGTGTTGTGGACATTATTCTTCATCTTGAATTTGCGAAAATGAACCGGTATACCGCCACCTATGAGAAGTTCCTGGAGCTTGCTGAATTGAATAAAAATCAGCATATAAATGCTTACGAGAAGCAGCAGGAATTTATTAAAAAGCAGGAGAGCTTTATTGCAAAAAATAAAGCACGCTACTCGACTACAGGCCGTGCAAAGAGCCGTCAAAAACAGCTGGATCGAATTGAGCGCATTGATCGTCCTGAAACAGCAGCAAAGCCTACCTTTGATTTTAAAGAAGCACGCGGAAGCAGCCGGTACGTGATCGAGGCAGAAAACCTTGAAATCGGCTATGATCGTCCGCTTATGCCAAAAATTGATCTAACCATTGAACGGGGAGAAAAAATAGCCGTTGTCGGTGCAAACGGCGTCGGAAAATCCACGCTTTTAAAAACCATTATGGGGAAAATCAGTCCTATTGGCGGTAAAGTCATTCATGGCGACTTCCTTTTCCCTTCCTATTTTGAGCAGGAACTTAAAGCCAAGTCAATTACCCCAATAGAAGATGTATGGACCGAATTCCCTTCTATGGAGCAAAATCAGGTCCGGGCTGCACTTGCCCGCTGCGGTCTGAAAAATGAGCATATTACACGGCAAATGAGCCAGCTAAGCGGCGGTGAACAAGCAAAGGTACGCCTATGCAAACTGATGATGCATGAAAGCAACTGGCTGCTTTTTGACGAGCCGACCAACCACTTGGACGTTACAGCTAAGGAAGAACTTAAACGCGCATTAAAAGAATATAAAGGAACGATCGTGCTTGTCTGCCATGAACCTGATTTTTATGAGGATTGGGCGACGACTACGTGGAACGTTGAGGAATGGGCAATGAATGCAAACGAATAGAAAAAAAAGAATGAACAGCGATAATTTGCTGTTCATTCTTTTTTGCTTTCATAGGGCAGGCTCAAGATTTTTTAAATCCTATGAGAGATGTTTTTTTTAGAAACACACAGCTTTCTTCCTTTAGTAAGAACTCAATGTGCTTTTTTCTTCTTTACTCTGTCAGTAAAACGAGTAATTAGGGAATACTGGGGTATGGAATGATAGAACTTCAAAAATTAACCATACTAGTACATGACTAAACGAAGAAAGGTTGTCTATCTATGAAAACAAATCATGAACGTGAAGCGTATTGGCGTGACTCGGCGGAAGTCCCTGATTTCCCTGTACTCGATGAAAGCAGACAAACTGACGTAGTGGTAGTGGGCGGAGGAATTACAGGGCTGACAACAGCTTATCTTCTCTGTCAAAAAGGATTGAGAGTTACACTTGTAGAAGCAAGTGAGCTTTTGTCCGGAACAACCCGTTACACGACCGCAAAGATCACATCTCAGCATGGGGCAATCTATGACGAGCTCCTGCAGCATTTTGGCAGAGATGGGGCAAGACAGTTTTTTGACCAAAATCAGCAGGCACTGAACTGGATGAGACAAATTGTAAAACAGAACAATTGGGATTGTGACTTTGAAGATCATGACTCCTGGATTTATGCGACTTCCAATGAATCGTTAAAACAGCTGCTTAAGGAACAAAAAGCATATGAAGAATTGGACATCCCTTTCCGGACTGCTTCCACTCTTCCATTTGATATCCCCTGTAAAGGCGCACTTATCATGCCTGATCAGGCTCAGTTTCACCCGATCCGTTATTTAGCTCATATGGCAAAGGAGATCGTTTCAATGGGCGGCCGGATCCATGAGCAGACTAAAGCGGTGGATATTAAAGAAGGCGAGGATCTTCAGGTAACGATGGAAAGCGGCCATGCCCTCTCCTGTCAGCATGTCGTCATCGCTACAAGCTATCCATTTTGGGATGGAGCGGGTCTGTATTTTGCACGCCTGGAAGTAGAGCGCTCATACATTGTTTCAGGAAAATGGGAAGGCGAAGATCCAGGAGGCATGTATCTCTCCCTTGACTCCCCATCCCGCTCCATCCGCTTTTATCAGCATGATGGGTCACGCGGCATCATGATCGGAGGAGATGGACATAAATCCGGCCAGGGCGGTCAGCATGAGCAGCACGCACAAAACTTAAAAGAGTTTACCCATGCTCAAATCGGTCCGGTTGATTTTACGTATGAATGGTCTGCTCAGGACAATATCACATTAGATAAGCTGCCTTATATCGGTCCTCTCACCAATCGCCACCCGCGTGTTCTCGTTGCCACGGGTTACCGTAAATGGGGAATGACCCAGGGAACGATGGCTGCTCATTTACTTAGCGAACGAATTCTTGGTGTTCCTAATTCATCCGCTGATTTATATGATCCAAACCGCTTTAAAGCAGATCCTTCTATCAAACAAGCTGCCACTTTAAATACAGACACAGCTGTTCAATTTGTAAAAGGAAAGCTCGAATCTCCATCTATTGAGCTTGCTCAGCTTGCAGAAGGAAAAGGCGGCGCTGTCAAGTGGGAAGGAAAAACAATTGGCGCTTACCGCGATGAACACGGGAAAGTGTTCGCAGTAGATCCTACTTGTACGCATCTGGGCTGTGAATGTAAATGGAATGATAGTGAAAATTCATGGGACTGCCCGTGCCACGGTTCGAGATTTGCTGTTGATGGAGAAGTGCTGAACGGACCAGCTCTGAAACCGTTAAAAGTGATAAAAACAGATGAATCCAACTAATTGTATTAATTAGCTTTTCATTAAATATGTTCCCTAACAAAAAAGACTGTTCTAAAAACCACTTCAATAGCTGGTTTAAAGAGCAGTCTTTTTCGTTTTTCAATCTTTTCCGAGATCCTTTACTTTATCAGTGCAGCTTTCCATAGCATGTAAAATGGCACTTCGAAAGCCTTCTTTTTCAAGTGCAGAGACTGCTTCTATCGTTGCGCCTCCCGGTGAACATACCTGATCCTTTAAAATTCCAGGATGAAGATTCGTATCAAGGACCATTTTTGCCGCTCCGTAAACTGCCTGAGCTGCAAGACGGTAGGCCTGGTCACGTTTTAGGCCCTGCTTCACCCCGCCGTCAG
The DNA here is from genome assembly GCF_000829515.1 of Jeotgalibacillus campisalis. Lineage (GTDB taxonomy): Bacteria > Bacillota > Bacilli > Bacillales > Jeotgalibacillaceae > Jeotgalibacillus > Jeotgalibacillus campisalis. The sequence goes on from NZ_JXRR01000001.1 coordinate 110,853, forward strand.
CCATTGCTTCAATCATCATATAAACATAGGCTGGAGAGGATCCGCTTATTGCAGGGATCGCATCCATAAGTGCTTCTGAGATCACTTCAACTTTTCCAAAAGACTGAAAAAGTTCCATTACAGCGTCAAGCTCCCCGCTCGTGACCCATTCATTTGCACATAGCGCACTCATCCCAGCACCTGCTAATGAGGGTGTATTGGGCATGCTTCTGACAACTTTTACATTCTTGCTGAACAGTTCAACGATTTTACTTGTCGAGAGCCCCGCTGCGATTGTCACAATCACCGTATGCTCTTGAATGCTTTCTTTTATTTCCTCTATAATCGTCCGATGAAGATCAGGTGTGATGCCAAGAAACAGAATATCTGCTTCCCGTGCAGCCTGCTGATTCGTTTGTGCAGGGCGCACTCCGTACTTCATAGCAGCATGTTCAAGCGTCTCATTGGTTCGTGAACTGACGATAATCTTGTCCGGTGCAATTAACTCAGATCGGACTATTCCGGCGATCATCGCTTGTGCCATCTTTCCGCATCCAATAAAGCCAATTTTCTTATTCAATGGACAGCCTCCTCCGATACAGCAAAATAATCTTCTAAATCATATAAGAAACGCTAAGAAAAAGCGAATGAGATTCTTATCCTTTGTAAAGACTTTGTAAAATAGAATAAAACGAGTTGCGCATATAAGCATATGCCTATATACTAATAACTGGTTAGAATAAAGGATATTCGGAGGTGAAGGAAGTTGATTGCAAAAGAAGCTCTTACAATTGATAAAGCAGCCATGGCTTTAAAGCTCATGGGAGATAAAACGCGATTGACCATGCTTCGTATTTTAACAGATCATGATTGCTGTGTATGCGAATTTGTCGAGATCTTTAACATGAGTCAGCCATCCATCAGCCAGCACGTCCGTAAAATGAAGGACATTGGCATGATTAAAGAAAAGCGGCACGGACAGTGGATCATGTATTCTCTAAACGAAGACTTTGAAGGATATGACATGGTAAAAAGCGTTCTGCACCTTCTCCCCGTTCAAGATCACCATCTAGAAGAATTAATTCAAAAAGGGAAAAGAATTTCCTGCGATTAACCCAAAGGAGTTGTAGCACGTGTTAGAAGTCAGTTTAGCTGTCATTATATTTTTACTTACCTTAACGCTTGTTATCTGGCAGCCAAAGGGTCTCGGCATCGGCTGGTCTGCCTGCGGCGGCGCTCTAATTGCCCTGATGCTGGGTGTTGTTTCTACTCAGGATGTTGTAGAAGTAACTTCCATTGTATGGAATGCAACCTTAACATTTGTTGCACTGATTATTATTTCTCTCATTCTAGATGAAATTGGATTTTTTGAATGGGCTGCTCTTCATATGGCCCGATTTGCAAAAGGCAGCGGGATCAAAATGTTTGTGTATGTAACGCTTCTCGGCGCATTAGTAGCAGCTTTTTTCGCAAACGATGGAGCAGCACTGATTTTAACGCCGATCGTACTTGCAATGGTGCGAAATCTTAATTTTAAAGAAGCGATGATTCTTCCGTTTATTATGGCGAGCGGTTTTATTGCCGATACTGCTTCCCTTCCCTTAGTCGTCAGTAATCTGGTGAATATCGTTTCTGCCGATGTATTTGGGATCGGATTTGCGGAATATGCAAGCCGCATGATTATTCCTAACTTCTTTTCAATTGGCGCCAGTCTGCTTGTACTCTGGCTGTTTTTCCGTAAAAGCATTCCTGAAAATTATGATATGAGCCAGCTTAGAAAGCCGGTTGATGCAGTGAAGGATGCAAAAATGTTCCGTTTATCATGGGGAGTTCTTGCCGTACTGCTGGTTGGCTATTTTGCGAGCGAGTTCATTGGCATTCCTGTTTCTTTCGTAGCAGGAACGATTGCCATTGTGTTTCTACTCATCGCCCGCCGCAGCCCTGCCGTCAATACAAAAACGGTTGTGAAAGATGCACCGTGGGCGATTGTCTTTTTCTCCATCGGTATGTACGTCGTCGTTTTTGGACTGAGCAATGTCGGTCTTACGAGTGTTTTGGCAGATGTAATTCAAACAGCAGCCGATCAGGGATTATTTGCCGCTACGATTTCAATGGGCTTTATCGCGGCCATCCTTTCATCCGTCATGAATAACATGCCTACTGTTATGATCGATGCACTTGCGATTCAGGAGACGAATACAACAGGTGCTGTCCGTGAGGCGCTTATCTATGCCAATGTGATCGGTTCTGACCTGGGTCCGAAAATCACACCAATCGGCTCACTGGCTACTCTTTTATGGCTTCATGTATTAAGCAAAAAAGGCTTTACGATAAGCTGGGGATACTATTTTAAAGTCGGAATTATTTTAACGATTCCTACGCTGTTTATTACCTTAGTAGGTCTCTATTTATGGCTGATCATTATTTTATAAAAACAGGCAAACACAATCATAAAAAAACTTAAAAATCAAAGGAGCGTTTATTATGACGAAAAAAACACTTTACTTTCTATGCACAGGAAATTCCTGCAGAAGCCAAATGGCTGAAGGGTTTGGAAAAGAGTATTTAAGCGATGAGTGGAATGTGCTAAGTGCAGGACTTGAAGCACATGGACTAAATCCAAATGCAGTTAAAGCAATGAATGAAGTCGGTATCAATATTTCAAACCAAACATCCGATACAATTGATCCTGACATTTTGAATAATGCTGACTTCGTTGTCACACTTTGCGGTCATGCGGCAGATCACTGCCCGGTGACGCCTCCTCATATCAAGCGTGAGCATTGGGGATTTGATGACCCTGCAAAAGCAGAAGGAACGGAAGAAGAAAAATGGAAAGTGTTCCAGGATGTTCGTGATCAAATCGGCGCTCGAATCAAGCAATTTGCTGAAACTGGAAAATAATAGTTAAGGCAAGCGTTCATTCACTTAACAAATTCATTCTACATAGCCAGATCACTGAGACGAACCATCGTTCCAGGTGACCTGGCTATTACGCTAAAAGGAGGCTATTTTATGTCATCAATTACTATTTTTGATCCTGCCATGTGCTGCAGTACAGGTGTATGCGGGCCCTCTGTAGATCCCGAACTTACTCGAATCGCATCAGCCTTGCACAAGCTCGAAGCAGAAGGTGTAGAAGTAAAAAGATATAATTTGGCAAACGATCCTGCTGAATTTGTTCAAAATGAACAAGTGAAAGAGCTTTTAAAGACAGAAGGTGCAGACGCGCTGCCATTTGTTTTCTTCAACGGTCATTTGCAAACGACCGGAGACTACCCGTCAAATCAAGAGCTGGCTACCTATTTTTCCATTGATCCTCAGCAGCTTGAAACAAAAAAACCAAAGCTTAAAATCGATTTAAAATCAATCTAAGATGAGTGTTATGCATTTTAAAGAACTTATGGGAGGTGCCATTTAGTATGTTTGAACGATTTAACCCTTCCCCTGAAGCATTAACTCCCTTTTTATTTTTCACAGGAAAAGGCGGGGTTGGAAAAACATCTACAGCTTGTGCCACCGCGATTTCACTTGCTGATCAGGGAAAGAATGTCCTATTAGTCAGTACAGACCCCGCTTCTAACCTGCAGGATGTACTGGAATTCAATGTACAGCGCGATCCAAAGGCGGTTCCAGCTGTTGAAGGGTTATATGCTTGCAATATTGACCCTGAGGAAGCAGCCAGAATGTACCGCGAAAAGATGGTCGGCCCTTACAGGGGAGTATTGCCTGATGATGCAGTTGCTTCTATGGAAGAGCAATTATCCGGTGCCTGCACAGTTGAAATTGCCGCCTTTGATGAATTTACAACGCTGCTTGTGGATACTTCCGTTACCTCTCAATACGATCATATTTTATTCGATACTGCACCAACAGGCCATACACTTCGTTTGCTGCAGCTTCCGACCGCTTGGAGCTCCTATTTAACTTCAAGTACACACGGAGCTTCCTGCTTAGGTCCCTTATCAGGCTTGCAGGAAAAGAAGACAGCCTACAGCGAGAGCATGAAGGCACTTTCTGACCCTGAAAAAACACAGCTTATGCTAGTTACCCGGCCGGAATCATCCGCTATAGCAGAAGCACAACGGGCAGCAAATGAGCTGCTTGAAATTGGAATGGTTAATCAGCATCTTATTATCAACGGCTGGCTTGAAGCGCTTAAAACAGATGACGCTGTGGCCAAAGCGTTCTATAATCGGCAGCAGGACGCGGTGAGCAAGATTGATGAAAATTCATCTAAATCCATTTCCATACTCCCTTTTGTTTCCCATTCGTTGACGGGTATTGAATCACTGCGGACATGGTTTTCATTGCAACAGGAAGAACTTGGCTTACAAAATGAAACACCATCTTTACCTGCTCCTGTTCATTCAATTGATGATTATGTTGACTCTTTAATTGCAAAAAATCAACGCGTCATTATGACAATGGGAAAAGGCGGTGTGGGTAAAACATCAATGGCTGCGAGCATTGCAGCAAAACTTTCTGAAAAGGGTCATTCTGTCCATTTAACGACAACAGATCCCGCCGATCATCTTTCTGGCGTAGTAGCAAATGCCGCTAATTTACATGTCAGCAGCATTGATCCTAAAAAAGAAGTGGAGCGCTACACGAACCAGGTGTTGACCGAGGCTGCTGAACTTTCTGATTCAGAGCGTGAGTATTTAGAAGAAGATCTGCGTTCACCTTGTACAGAAGAAATAGCAGTTTTTCAAGCTTTTGCTTCCATCGTTGCTCAATCAGTGCATGACTTTGTCGTAATCGATACCGCTCCTACCGGGCATACCCTGCTCTTGTTAGATGCAGCGCAATCCTATCATAAAGAAGTAGAACGCATGAACGGCCAAAAAACGCCGGACAGTATTAAACAGCTTCTTCCTACCTTACGCGATCCGCTTCAAACGAGCATTGCGATTGTGACATTAGCAGAAGCAACCCCTGTCCTTGAAGCGTCCCGTCTGCAAGAAGATCTAAAACGAGCCAGAATTGTCCCTTCATGGTGGCTGATTAACCAATCTCTATTTGCAGCCGATTCCAAAGAGCCTGTTTTGGCTAACAGGGCAACCGAAGAAATAAAATGGATCGACACTGTTCAAAGAAAATTAGCCAATGAAACCGTTCTGATTCCATGGCATATTTAACAACAAAGCTATAGCCCATTCCATTTTACAAAAGAGAGGATTTTATAAATGACAAAAAACTACCAGCCGCTTTTAGATCAGCACATTTGGATTGGCGGAGCAAATGACGCAGTTGAAGCAAACACAAATGAACAAATTGACATCATCTTTGACCTTCGTTCTGAAAATCAGGAAACCAACACCCCTGCCAACAGAGTGCATTTGCCGATTACGGATGATGCAGCTCACCAGGATGAGTCGGTAAAACAGGCAGTAGAAAAAGTAAAAGAAGCAGTCGATGAAAAGAAAAAAGTCTACTTCCATTGCAGCGGCGGCAAAAACCGAACCGGTACACTTGCAGCTGCCTTACTGTTAGAATATAAAAAAGCCTCTACTGTAGATGACGCGGTAGAAAAAGCAAAGGCCATTCGCCCTGCGATTTCCCCCAAGCCCGAAATGATAGACGTTCTAAGACGTCTCTACCCAACTAACGCATAAAGGAGCGATTTTATATGATCATCACCGATACAGCGCGAGAAGCATTCCAACAACTATTTCAACAGCACGAAGCAGAAAACGTACGTGTTTACTTTGCAGGGCAGGGCTGCGGCGCCCCTCAACTCGGACTCGCACTCGATGCACCTGAAGAAAATGACATCATCCAAAACGTCAACAGCATCTCAGTCGCCATCGACCCCCAAGTCCTTATCCTGGCAGAAAACATCACACTCGACGTCCAAGACACCCCAGAAGGACGCGGAATCGTCATGACCGGTCTGCCGGAAAACGACTGCTGTTAACCAGAAATGCGAAAGCGGGCGCTTTGGGGCGACAAGCACAAGCGAAGTGCTGACAAAAGGCGGCAATTTGCCTTTGGTCAGTGCTGCGCTTGTGACCTCGAGCCCCAGCCCGCTGCAGCTGGACAACCCGAAATGCGGAAGCGGGCGCTTTGGGGCGACAAGCATAAGACGCGGGGAGCGAGTGGACGCCCTTTGTCCACTTGATTCCCGTGACTTATGACCTCGAGCCCCAGCCCGCTGCAGCTAGACAACCCGAAATGCGGAAGGCGCTCGCCCAGCTGCGACAAGCATAAGACGCGGCAAGCGAGTGGACGCCCTTTATCCACTTGATTGCTGTGACTTATGACCTCGAGCAGCTAGCGCCTGGAGCTGGACATCCCGAAATGCGGAAGCGGGCGCTTTGGGGCGACAAGCACAAGCGAAGTGCTGACAAAAGGCGGCAATTTGCCTTTGGTCAGTGCTGCGCTTGTGACCTCGAGCCCCAGCCCGCTGCAGCTAGACATCTCGAAATGCGGAAGGCGCTCGTTCAGCGCCTTCCATTTTTATTTCTTCTCCTCTTCTTTCTCAACAATTTTCACCTGACAGCAATCCTTTTTCTTAGCCGGCTTAAAAAAAGCAAGTAATTTTTTCATCAATGAAATTCACTCCTTTCATCTAAAGTAAGTAAAATACAAAACCTGACACTGTGGACATGGTTAATACAGATGCAATAAAAATTAAAACAAGCTGCATTTTAAAAATCGATTTTAATAAAACAACTTCAGGAAGGCTCGCACCTGCTGAACTGATCATAAGTGCCATAATGGGTCCAAGCGCCATTCCTTTAGCCAGCAGAACTTGAGAGATTGGAATCATGCTCGACAGCCTTATATAAAGGGGAATTCCTACAATTGCAGCGATAGGAATCAGCCACCAGGCATCATGCCCTAAATGAGTGGCAATCATCTCTGTTGGCACGAGCCCATGGATGCCTGCGCCAATGGCAGCACCAATCAACAAAAACGGAAACACCGTTTTCATGACTTTTTTTGTTTCGGTTACAGACCCTTTAAAGTCCCATTTCATCTGCTTTTTCGGTCTGTCCCCCTCCATTACCACTTCCTTCACATATCGTTCAAATTTGAATTTCTCCAGCGCAAATCCAATTCCTATGGAAAATACCGTTGTAACCGCCACATATATGGCGGTAACCTTCCAACCTAAAATAACACCCATTACCGTTAAAATGGTTGGATCTAAAACGGGAGAAGCAAATAAAAAAATCATCGTCAGTCCAAATGGCACTTTGTTTTTAAGCATATTAACCACGACCGGAATTGTTGAACAGGAACAAAAAGGCGTAACAAAAGCAAAAAATACTGCCAAAATCGCTCCTTTTATTTTCGTCCCCTTGCGCAAACTAGTTTCCACCTTCGAATAAGGAATCCACGCCTGTAAAAAATGAATAATGCGGTTAACTCAAGTGCAATCCAAAAAAATGACTTCACTGTTTCTATCCCGCTTCCCCCTTTTAAAACAAAATAATTTGATCTATAGATCAAAAAAAATTGATGTTTAAGCCGGATAAATGCTTAGCATTTATCTTCATTACGGAATAGACAACAAAGTTGATCAGAAAGAACTCCATTTAATTCTTCATCATTAATCGAATAGTAATTCCATGTCCCCTTTTTCTCAACGGTCACAAATTGGGCATCAAGCAACTGTTTAAGATGGTAGGAAAGTTTCGACTGCGGCATGTCAATCATCTCCGCCAGATCACACACACAAACTGAATCATGCTTCTGAACTAAATGGAGAATGTACAGCCGTTTTTCATCTGCGAGGGCCTTGAATTTTTTTTCAAACAACTGAAAGGTTGCTGCATCCGGCTTTAATACACTATCTCTTATCAACTCTTTTCCTCCTTTTAAATCAATTTTATTTGATATATACATTCTATTCTTCGTTTTGGACTCTGTCAATTAATTAATCAAAAAAACTTGTTCTATAAGTGTAATGGTAAAAATGACTATTTTTATTTAAAGTGGGTATATCATAACTATCTCGAAATCAAGGTTTTAAGGAGGAATTTATATGGGACACTTTATTGAAGTGGAAACTGGCGTAAAATTATTTGTTGAAGACATTGGCGAAGGACAGCCTGTTGTTTTTCTTCACGGCTGGCCGGTAAACCATAAAATGTTTGAATACCAGTCTACTGAGCTCGTAAAGCAAGGCTATCGTTTTATCGGGATCGATTTGAGGGGGTATGGTCAATCAGATCGCCCTGCTTCCGGATATGATTATGATCGAAAAGCAGATGATGTTAAAGCTGTAGTTGAACATCTGCAGCTTGAAAACATTGTACTTGCAGGTTTTTCTATGGGTGGTCCAATTGCTGCACGTTACATGAACCGGCACAAGGAGTTTAAGGTCAGCAAATTAATGCTTCTTGCCCCTGCTGCTCCCAGATTCACGAAAACGGATCATTTCCCTTACGGCATCGAAGCATCAGAAATTGACGGCATGATCGCAAGCATCCAGGAGGATCGCCCTGCTTTCCTTGCTGAGTTCGGCAAACAGTTTTTCCATCAGGAGCCTTCAGATCCTTTCAAGCAATGGTTCGGATCATTAGGCCTCGAAGCCTCGGCTCATGGTACGATTCAATCTGCACTAGCTTTGCGTGATGAAGACGGCCTTGAGGATCTTCCAGGCATTACGGTGCCCACACTCTTACTCCATGGCACTGAAGATGAAATCTGTCCACTTGATTTTTCTCTCTATCTTGCAGAGCACCTGGCTGATGCAGAACTGATAAAAATAGAAAACAGCGGTCACGGCTTTGTCTTTGAAGAAAAAGAAAAAACCAACAATGAGATGATCAGGTTTTTAAAAAGATAGCGCAAAAAAGCTCTCCTTGAAGGAGAGCTTTTTTGCGATAGAGGATATTAACTTCTGCTCAGCGCCGGAATATGGCCCAGTTTGTTGAGCTCTTGTTCTAAAAATACTGCAAGCTCAAGCATACCGTATTTGCCGTATTTAGCCTCGGCATCTGCATTGTAGTTTGTATTCGTGTTTATATCGTACGTATAAATAATTCCGTTTTCATCGCGAATAAATTCAATTCCCGCTACAGCGATTTGATTGTCTAAGAGAAATTTTTCATAGGCTGCGATAATTGGGTCCTGGAAATTCTCCACGATCTGAAATTTCGCTTTTTCCTCTTCTTCTCCACCATCTGCAGGGCAGAATTGATCTCCCAGCTGGCAGGCATCTGCAGGACAAAGTTCAAATCCTTCAGAGGTATCGACTTGAACGGCATACACAAATTTCCCTCCTACAAATTCACAACGGGTAATATACGGTTCAGGCGATTGAATGTATTGCTGAATCAACGTAATTCCATCGACGGGCTCTTCAAAGTCATCCCCTTCAATGTACTGCTTTAAGCTGTCGATAGAATGAAACAACTGCACACCCAGCCCTTTGCCAGCACGGTTATGCTTCGTGATGAAGGATTTCTCCCCCATTTTTTCTGCCGCTTCTATAATCTGTTTTTTACCGGCTGCCGCGATTGTTTTAGGTGTTTGAATGCCAACACCGTGAAGTGCTGTGTACTGGTTTACTTTGCTTACTTCAAGCCGCAGGGCACGCGTGCCATTAAATACTTTTCTTCCGTGCCGTTCAAGCCATGCTAAAACGGTTTCGGTGAATTCAGGTGCATAGCGGTTTCCTCTTGTATGAGAAGATGCACTCATCCGGCTGTAAAATACGCCTTCAGGCGGTTCTTCCGTTAAATCAACGAGCCCTTCATTTAAATGCCATACTTCATAAGGCAAATAAAGCTCATCTAAACGTTTCGTTAAGTGAATGGTCCACTCATCATTTTCATGCAATACGTAAATTTTACTCATTTCAAATCCTCCTGACTCATTCTTAGCGCTGTTCTAATTGAGCTAACTTTCTACGTTTTTCTTCTACTAATGGCATAACTTTTTCAGAAAAACGTTCCATTTCTTCAAGTTGCGGCGAAAATTGAAGCAGAAGCAAATCCAGCCCTGCCTGCTCAAATGCCACAATTCGGTCTGCAATTTGTTCAGGTGTACCGATTAAATTGGGACGCAGCCCTCTATTCGATACGGAATAATCCATCAGTTCAATTTGCTGTTCAAGCTGCGATTTACTGACAAAGTCATTATAGCCGGCATAGCCGCTGACGTCCTTCACATCCGTAATCCGTGCCATTTCCTCCTGCACTTCTGCTTCTGTATCGCGGCATACGATATAAGCTGCCATTCCAAAGGATTGAAACGGATTTTTTTCAGCCGCTGCCCTGCGTTGCTTCATATCTGCAATCTTTGTTTCTATTTCTTCCAAAGTCCCCCCATGCATTACATAGGCATCGCAGTGCTCCACAATCGTTTCTTTTCCGCGCGGACTTTCACCGCCGGCATATAAAATAGGATTCGGCCGCTGAACCGGTTTCGGCTCCAGCTTTGTATTTTCAATCTCATAAAATTTCCCTTTATAGCTGAATGTGTCTTCTGTCCATAGACCCTTCATTACTTCGAGAAACTCTTCCGTACGATCATAGCGCTCATCATGCTCGGTAAAGACGCCTCCATATTGCCTAGCTTCTTCTGCCCACCACGCAGAAACAACGTTGAGGGTAAAACGCCCATTGGAAATATGATCAATATTGGCTGCCATTTTCGCTGCAACAGCCGGGTTGTGGAACCCCGGACGGATCGCAGTCATAATTTCCATTTTGTCCGTTACAGCAGCCAGTCCGGCAGCTGTTGACCAAGCTTCAAGAGAATCGCGTTCCGGTCCCTTTATGTCGTTCAAATATAATTCCGCAATTAAGGTTGTATCGAAGCCAAGTTTTTCTCCTGCCTGTACTACTTTTTTTGCGTAATCAAATGTAGGCGGCATCTGTTCTTCTTCCACGTTGCGAAGCCATCCGCCAAAAATCGGCAGCCAAAATCCATATTTCATCCCGTATACACTCCCTTATACATGCTAAACTCGTAAAATCTTTATTTATCACTTTATGGCGGTAATCTGTCTTTAGTGAAATACAAAAAAACTTCATCCGGCAGGAAGAAGTTTTTTAACGTCTGCTTCTATCCTATCTTTCAGGAGATTTCTCCTGCTGGATGTAGCACCTTTCTGACATGACGTCAGCGGTTGCCGGGCTTCATAGGGCCAATCCCTCCGCCTCTCTTGATAAGAGTATATTCACTTTATTACGTTAATCCTATAACATTACTTGGTTATTCGTCAAGTCTTTCGAAACTCTAAATTTGTTTCGAGTCTGAAAAAAGTCAAACAAAAAACGGCTTCATCATTCGCCGTTTTTCATCCGATTCTTCTGGTCTCATACACGGGCTATAAGTCTGTTTTTTCCTCACTGCCTTCAACCATTCGTTTATCAATTTTCACTTTGGTTATCTTGTTTTTTTCCATTTGCATAACGGTGAACCTAAGATGCTGATAATCGAATTCTTCTCCCTCTTCTGGAAGATGGCCAAATTCTTTCAGGACAAATCCTGCCAGTACATCCTGTTCTTCAGGAAGTTTCAGCTTGAATACATCGTTTAAGCGGTGGATTGCCAGTTTTCCGTGGCAGATAATATGTTTGTCTGTCAGTTCATCAATCCAGACCTCTTCTTCATCATCATTTTCATCGGAGATTTCCTGACCAATCATTGCCTCGATAATATCTTCATGTGTAATGATGCCAAGTGTTCCGCCATATTCATCTAATACAATGGCAAAATGCTTCTTCGCTTGAAGCATGCGCTTAAAAATTCGTTCTATAGAGGTTGACTCTACTGTAAATAAAGGATCATCATCTATGAATTCACTAAATGGAAGATCCGGATTCATTGACCATTCGATTACTTGCTTTGAATGAAAAACACCAATGATATTATCCATATTTTCTTTATATACAGGATAGCGTGTATACGGATTATCCACTACATAATTCCTTGCTTCTTCATACGTAAAATCAGACGGCATTCCTACAATATCTACACGCGGTGTCTTCATTGCATCGCCGACATCCTTATGTTGAAAGTCCAGCACACCCTTAATGCGCAGAGATTCATCATTCAAAAAGGTGCCTTCTGTAGAAGCGATATCCACCATAGTCCGCAATTCTTCCTTAGTAATCGTCGCTTCCTTTATATGACCTTTTGAAAGGATGCGGATCACAATATTGGTCAGCTGTGACAGTAAAAACGTGATAGGACTTAGGATCACCATTAAAAAGCGAATCACCGGGCTTACGATGAACGCAATTCGGTCAGCGAACGTTGCGGCAATCGTTTTTGGAATGACCTCAGCAAAAATAATGATGGTAACAGTCAAAATCCCTGTCGCAATACCTATTGAAAAACCATATCTTAATGCCACAATGGTGACTAGCGTTGGCATCATAATGTTTGCAATATTATTTCCTATCAGAATAGTGGTAATCATCTTGTCCGGCTTTGATACAGTATTTAATAATTTCTCAGCAGCTATTTCGCCTTTTTCTGCCCGGGTCTGCACCTTCATTTTATTAACGGCGGTAAGTGCTGTTTCACTGCCTGAAAGAAAGAATGATACAAAGAGCAAAAGAGCTATGGCTATAAATTCCAACGAGATTCCTCCTGATTAACTTCAACAATTTATTATGTAATAGCGTATACTAATCCAGGCATAATTTCCACTCGCAGTTTTTAAAGGGTCAGATTTTTTAAATAGGCAGCACTTTTGATAATGGCATGTGTAAAATAAAGGAAGGTTACTTAAATGGAGAAATTGATTGGAAGAGTCATACAGTGGAGACTGAAAGCTAAGGTTATGTAAATGATTGGTTTTATGAGAGCTACTTTTACATAATACCTAAAACAACGAAAGCCCTACCTCTCTTTCGTCCTTACGGCTCCTCGACCGTGCCAGTGTGAATCAGACATTACTTGGGTATGGATGGATCCATACATAAGTTCATTATCTGGATGTTGGTCTGAAAGGGTTCATGCAACGTGAACCGATAAGAAGTAAAACATGGAATGGTCCTTTGATACGCAGAAAATAGTGGATGCCTGTTCAAGTGCAGGGTTACACTCCGGCATTCTTTGAGGGTTATAATCTATTTTGGTGTCAAACGATTTTTACTGCTCAGTTAGTCCGCTTCATAATACGGATATAGTCAATCAGGCCTTAAAGTCCAGACCTATATAAAAATTCATAGCGAGCAAGCTGGTGAGGACAGCTGCTCATTCTTTTCACTCCCATAAAACAATCATTCTTCATAATATACTATATATCTACTTCTGTCAAGGAAACCTGGATTAAGAGGAACCAACATGGCGAATGATTTATCTGCATACTTCTTAACCAATCACGAACGACATCTAAACGAACTTTCTGAGTGGCTGTCGATCCCAAGCATCAGTTCCTTATCCGCACATAAAAAAGATACTGTCAAGGGAGCGGAATGGATTGTCCGTGAGCTGAAAAGAATCGGAATGGAAAAGGTTGAGGTTTACCCTACTCAAGGCCACCCAGTCGTTTATGCAGAACGGCTGCACGCTAAAGAAAAGCCGACTGTGCTTGTCTACGGACATTATGACGTACAACCCGTTGATCCGCTGCACCTCTGGGAATCCGACCCATTTAAACCTGCTATACGTGATAATAAAATCTACGCCAGAGGAGCTACAGATGATAAAGGACAGACTTTTATGCACTTGAAGGTCGTTGAAGCTTTATTAAAAGAGCATGGAGAGCTCCCTGTTAATATTAAGTTTTTAATCGAAGGCGAAGAAGAAATCGGCAGTATTAATCTTCCTGAATTTGTTGAAAAAAACCAGGAGCTTTTATTTACGGACGTAATCGTCATATCGGATACCGGGATGCAGGAAAAAGGGCAGCCTGCCTTATGCTACGGTCTTCGGGGTCTTGCGGGTTTGCAAATAGATGTAAAAGGGGCAAAAGGGGATCTTCATTCAGGACAATTTGGCGGAGCGGTGCAAAACGCCCTGCACGCCCTCGTTCATTTACTGGATTCATTTCGTAATGAAGATGGTGTGATTCAGGTCGAACGCTTTTACGATAAAGTTAAAGACTTAGAGGATGAAGAAAAAAAAGTCCATGATTCACTTCAATTCAGTGATAAAGAGTTAAAAAAAGAGCTTGAAGTAAACGATTTAGCAGGAGAAAAAGGATTTTCCACCCTTGAGCGGATGTGGGTAAGACCAACCCTCGAAATTAATGGAATGTGGGGCGGTTATCAAGGAGAAGGCCTTAAAACTGTATTGCCTAATGAAGCGCATGCCAAGATCACTTGCCGGCTGGTACCAGACCAGGATCCTGATGAAATCATTCGGCTATTAACCGCTCATATAGAAGCCCATACTCCTGCAGGCGTGACGGTCGCTGTGACTGTATATGATAAGGGTGCTCCTTATGTGGCGCCTTACGATCATCCAGCGATCCAGGCGGCTGGACGTTCATATGAGAAAATTTACGATGTGCCTGTCCAGTATATACGCAGAGGCGGAACGATCCCCATCGTCGCAGAATTTGATCAGATTCTAAAAAAACCGGTTGTCCTTATGGGCTTCGGACTGCCGGGAGAAAACTTCCATGCACCAAATGAACATTTTCATCTTGAAAATTTTGATTACGGTTTAAGAGTCATCACTGATTATTTACAGGAGCTGCCTAAAGCACTTGAAAAAAGCAACGATTTAACTCAAAAATTATAGTGGTCTTACCCTAAAACTAAAACAAAAAGCCGCTCCCCATTCTGCCTTAATAGAACGAGGGGCGGCTATTTGTCATTAAAATCCACTCTATGAAATGTTCAATTCTCATCTGTCCGTCAAAATACAGCGCGGACTCAAGAAATTTTATTCTTATTACGTTCTCATTAGCCTGCTGGTCGCAATTATTCGGTACAGATCACTAACTGGTTTATTTTCCCGTTCCCAGTCCCCGGTTATAATACCTGGTATTTCAAATGTCTTTTCCATTTTAATCATCAGATCTGCGTATAAGTCATCCAACTGGTCACCAGTTTGAGTTTGTGTTTGAAGTGTTTCAAATTCGTTCAATAATGATTCAATAGACATGCTTATTGTTCCTTTCCTTCTTTTCCTGTTTAGCGTGAAGCAGTACTAATTTGCACCTTGTAACTATTCCCCTATAGCATTCCATTCGAAACCACTGGCGGCACATTTACTTTCCCACTATCTTTATCGAGGTGACGAAAGCTCAATGATGTCGCCCCAAGTGTTTTTCCCGCGCTCTTTTATGCGTTCGCCAAGCTCACAAAATAAGTATGCAGCTGTCAAGGCATCTCCTGTCGCTGTATGCCTGTCATACCTGTTCCTTTTCATTTACGACCACAAGGTGGCGGAGATCCGGCTGCTGCTGAAAATCGATTCTATTAAGGAACTTCCATTTATTCCTTAGACTGTTTTATGTGGTAAAATTATTCTTCATTAATGTCACATTCTCATTTTTCATTCATATAGTAGGAGTAATTGCTATGTAAGGGGTGTTTAAAATGAATGGACAGTCACCACAATCAATTCAATTCACTACGCTTTATGATCCATACGTCTATCAAACATTAAGTACGATTATTGGAACAAATATTGTCGTTCAGACCACTCAGAATTCCGTGCAAGGAAAGCTTACGACTGTAATGCCAGACCATATCGTTGTAGAAATTAATCAAACACCTTTCTTTATCCGCACGCAGCAAATCATCTGGGTTTCTCCTTCTTAAAAAAACCCCTCTTTTTCATATCCTCTGCTAGGTGAACATACACATAGCAGGAGGAATATGCAAAGGAGGGTTTTATTGTGTTCAAGCGAGTAAATAAACTGCTGATTGAGCTGCCAGCTCCTGAATACGGAGACGCCAATGCGGCTGCTGCTGTACAGGAATTGCTGGGTGGAAAATTCGGAGAAATGTCTACACTTAATAATTATATGTACCAATCCTTTAACTTCAGACAAAAAGGAAAACTGAAACCCTTTTATGATATTGTGGCGAGCATTACAGCAGAGGAATTTGGCCATGTAGAGCTTGTCAGCAACACGATTAACCTTCTGCAAAAAGGATCCTCCTTCACAGCTGAACCGGATCTGACACCTCTCCAAAACGGCAAAGATATGCGCAATACCTATGCCTTTATTGCCACAGCTCAGACATCTCTGGCAGGAGATTCGATGGGGAATCCATGGAGAGGTGATTATGTTTTTTCAAGCGGAAACCTTGTATTAGACCTAATGCATAACTTTTTTCTTGAAATCGGTGCCCGTACACATAAGATGAGGGTTTACGAAATGACTGATCACCCGACAGCGAGGGAAATGATCGGCTATCTTTTGGTTCGCGGCGGGGTTCACGTCCTTGCTTACGCTAAAGCGCTTGAAATTGCGACAGGCGTGGATTTGACCAAAATGCTTCCAATACCGAGCCTGGATAACCGGGTATTTGATCATGCGAGAAAATACGAAGATCAAGGTGTGGGAAATGTTTTATTTACATGGAGTGATGGGGACTACCAGGATATACGTGCCATATGGAAGGGAACAAACCCAAGCAACGGACAGCCGCTGGTCGTACAGGAAGGCACCCCGGAAGGAGCACCTATTCCAGATCTTGACGATCTGCCAGAAGAATTTGCCCCGGGAATTGGCAAGGATGAATACGAGCAAATCTTAAAAAGACTAAGAGCAAATATGTAGCTGCCTGCCCTTGAAATACCTGCTTCCAATGAACTGTGGTATCATTAAACAAACGTTTAATGGAGAGTGGGAAAGTCATGAATGGACAGCAGCGAAGCACGATTACACCGGGGATTGAAGTTGACATTGTCCTGAAGCAGGATCAGCGTTCGGGAAAGTTAACGAGAGGGATTGTGAAGGATTTACTTACTAAATCTCCCTCTCACCCCCATGGCATAAAAGTTCGTTTAACAGACGGCCAGGTTGGACGAGTTAAAAATATTATTACCTAAGAGCCAACAGAAACATAATTAAAACAAAGCTACATTTTTTTAAGTGGACAGGTCAAAAAGAAGCATGGACAGAACTGTGAAAGATGTTTAATTTGAGTTCTTTTTAATAGTTAATTTGAGGTGAACGGAGCGGAAGGTGGCGACTGCAGGATATGACGGCAAGCTGGGACTTTACAGGGCAAGGCCCTGAAAAGTCTCAAGCTCCCGTCCCTGCGGAATGCGTCCGCCTGAAGCGCAGCGAACCGGTTTGAAGAGGTTGAGACATATTGTCCCGACCCCTTTTTGCTTTTTTACAAGTGAAAACGTAAAGTCCCTGCATCAAGTTGAAATTCTCCATTCAAGCGGTAATAGCTCCTGATATAGAGGGGATTGAAAACGGTCATCAATCAGCAGCAGAATTCCCTCATCTTCCTCAGTCCGTATTAACCGTCCGCCTGCCTGCAAAACTTTGTTTATCCCTGGATAGACATAAGCATAATGATAGCCATTTAAGTCTTGGCTTTGAAAAAAGTTCTTCATTTGATTCCGCTCAGGATTAATTTGAGGAATCCCTGCACCTATGACTGCCACTCCTTTTAACTGGTCTCCAGGAAGGTCCACTCCCTCTGAAAAAACACCTCCCATTACAGCAAAAGCCAATACACGTTTTTCTCCCGCGAAAGCAGCTAGAAACTGCTCCCGTTGCTGTTCATCCATCATTTTTGACTGAACGAGTAAATCAGCTTCATTGTGATTAAATAATGAAGAAAAACGTTCCACAGCCATTTCCATATACTGATAGGATGGGAAATAAGCGATGAAATTCCCTTCTGCATCTTCGAACCCTTTGTGTAATGCCCCTAGAATCGAATCAAGCGTGCGTTCGCGATCACGATACTTTGTAGAAATCGCATAGGTGCGCACCTCAATCTGTTCTTTTTTAAAAGGGCTGGGAATGGCCAATCCATAATCGTTTTCATCTCCCCCAAGCATGCTTTTCACATACTGTGCTGGAGCAAATGTAGCAGAGAAAAACACTGTTCCGCGATAGCTTTTCGTTGATTCTTTCACAAAAAGAGAAGGATCCATGCAGACAATTTTAATCCAGATGTTACTGCCTTTTTTTTCAATCAGAAAATAAAATCGTTCATCCATCGATTCAATGACATGAAGCATTCGTTGAGCGGCAAAATATAAATCAATCGTATCTTTCTCTGTTTCTCCTTCTTGAATCCTTTCCTCCGCTGCTTCATAAAAAGCTAGCAGATCCTCCGTCCATTCACGGGGAGATTCCTTTAGAATATGAAAATTTTGTTCACCGCACAATTTCTTAAGATCAAGGCAGGTCTTATTTATCTTTTTTGCTGCTTTTTTCACTGAAGGAGATCCGTCCATTTTACTTAGCGCAAGAAAAGTGGATTTTTGGATCATGGCAGAATACATCTCACGCGCCCGGTCAACCAAATTATGAGCTTCGTCTACTAATAAAACCGTTGAACGCTTTTGTTCCCCCATCAATCGCTTTCTTGCCACTCTGGGGTCAAAGACGTAATTATAATCACCAATCATTGCATCTGTCAGGTACGAAAGATCCATTGAGAATTCAAATGGGCAGACACGATGCTTTAACGCATAGCGCTCCACAACAGACCGGTTGATCATATATTCATTTCCCAACATGTCCAGTACGGCCTCATTAATCCGGTCAAAATGTCCGTCCGCGAACTCACAGTATTCCTTTTGACATATCGTTTTTTCCTTAAAGCAAATCTTATCTTTTGCGGTTAGGGATACAGCTGACAGCTTCAGTCCTTTTTCATGCATATCAGCCAGCGCTTCTTCTGCAGCAGCCCGAGTAATGGTTTTTGCTGTAGAGTAAATAAGCTGATTCGCCTTGCCTTCCCCTATTGTTTTAATCGCTGGAAACAAGGTTGAGATGGTTTTCCCAATTCCGGTAGGTGCCTGTGCAAACAATTTGCCTTTTTCGCTGATTGTTTGATAAACAGCACCAGCAAACTTCCTTTGCCCCTCACGAAAATGGCTGTAAGGAAAGCTCAACTCCTGGATGGACTCGTTTCGTTTTTCTTGAAGGTCATTGATCAATTCAGCGAACGGAGCATAGACACGCACCATTTGCTCCACTTGTTCTTTTAAGAAAAAGGCTGAGTAATGTTGAAGAAATCGCTTTTCTTCTTTTGTTACGTTTTGCACGTATGTGACCTGAATTCCGATTTCATCAAGTCCTTCTTTCTCAGTAACCATCCATGCATATACCATCCCTTGTGCTAGATGAACGGCAGAAGGTTCTGAAATGGTATGGAGGAGACGGGAGGTCGATTTAATTTCGTCAATCACCGGCTTTTCTTCTAGTAAAAGCAGACCGTCGCATCGTCCTTCAAGCTGGTACGTTTGTCCATCGAGCTCTATTTTACCTTCTAAAGAAACTTCCTTCTGATCCTGTTCCTTGTACTTTTTTTGAACAGCCTGATGGTTTCTTGTCCCTTCTATCATGGCCGTTGAGCTGCCGATTCTGGCATCAATACTCCCGCTTCTATGCACATATTCAGCAAGCCGTCTTGCAGAAATCCTCGTTACTTCCGCCATGGCAACCCTTCCTGTTCTATTTAGCATTCGGTATTGCTTTTGATCCAGCTATGAGCGCTAGGCCCTCGAGGTTGTAAGCACGGTGCAAATCCGCCCAAAACCAGGCGGATTATTCACCGCGTCTTACACTTGTCGGGCCTGGACGAGCGCTTTGCACTTTTTATTGAATCCAGTTCCAAGCGCTAGGCCCTCGAGGTTGTAAGGCACGGTGCAAATCCGCCCAAAACCAGGCGGATTGTTCACCGCGTCTTACACTTGTCCGGCCTGGACGAGCGCTTTGCACTTTTTATTGAATCCAGTTCCAAGCGCTAGGCCCTCGAGGTTGTAAGCACGGTGCAAATCCGCCCAAAACCAGGCGGATTATTCACCGCGTCTTACACTTGTCGGGCCTGGACGAGCGCTTTGCACTTTTTATTTTAAAAAGCTGCTCACTTTGTGATGTGAGCAGCTGTTCGTCGTCCTTACTTTCTTTTTACAACGAGCACCTTCAGGTAATCTCCTTCAGGAAAAGAAGAAGAAACCGTAAAGTCCTCAGGCAGAGTGAAGGTTTCAATGATTTCATACTTTAATCCTTTTTCCTTGAATGCTTCATCAATAAAACGCTGAAATTTCTTCATATTAAATGAAGCTGCATTGGTGGAGGCGACAATGATTCCTTTGTCTTCCGTAATATCAATGGCTTGCTTCATCAGGTTTTTGTAGTCTTTTGCCGCACTGAATATATTTTTCTTCGAGCGTGCGAAGCTTGGCGGGTCCATGACAACAAGATCGAATTTGATTTCATTTTTCACAGCGTAATTAAAATAGCGGAACACATCTCGCACCAAGATATCTTGAGCTTCATAGTCAATGCCGTTCATGCTGAACTGTTCAATTGTCTTAGCTACACTGCGATTAGCTAAATCCACACTGGTTGTTTTTACGGCGCCGCCCAATGAAGCAAATACTGAAAATGCCCCTGTATAGGAAAAGGTGTTTAAAACATTTTTCCCTTCTGAATACTTGTCCCGTATTGCTTTTCTAACATCACGCTGATCAAGAAACACTCCAACCATCGCGCCATCATTTAAATGAACAGCAAATTGAGCACCATTTTCTTTAACGATAAGAGGAAAAGACGGGCGTTCACCTTTTACAAAATCATCATCTTCTACATACTGACCCTTTGTATCAAACCGTTTTTTCTCATAGATGCTCTTGAACGTGACCAATTCTTCAAACGCTTGTAAAATTTCTTCGCGCAGCAAATAAATCCCTTCACTGTACCATGTAAATAAATAATGATTATCGAAATAGTCGATCGTCAGCCCGCCGATTCCGTCGCCTTCGCCATTAAAGACGCGAAACGCGGTTGTTTGGGTTTTATTAAACCATTTTTTCCTTCTTCCAAGCGCTGCGCGGATTCTATTAACAAAAAGACGGTAGCCGATTTCTTCCTCCGCATCCCATGTGATCAACCAGCCGATGCCTTTGTTTTGTTTTCCGATATATCCTCTGGCAATAAATTGATTTCGATCGTCAACTGCTGTGAGAATTTCGCCTTCCTGCCCAACTTGATCTGGACTTTCAAGCATTTCAGCTGTCAGCAGTGGATAGCCGTTTTTTACTTTATCTGCAAATTTATTTTTGATTCTAACTTTCGTCATGTATCTTACTCTCCTCAGTTGCTTCGAATGATCTTTAAAGGATCTTCTGCACTCTCTTCATCATAACGGAGGTGGTTGGCACACACAAATATTCTTTTAACAGATTGAGTTTATCCCACCCCTCTGTTAAACCGTTTCTGCTTCAATAAATTTCTTTAACTTCTGCAAATGAAACAATTCCTCTTTTGAGATCATACGTACAATCATTCCTCTAAACAAACTTCTGGCAAAACCGGATGTTTTCACCTTTCCATCAAAAGTGACAAACGTTCCGTCCCCCTGTTGTGTAAAGGTATAGCGAAATTCAATTTCAACTCCATTTTGACTGCTTGATACTGCATATGAGGCATTTGGCACATGCTCGATTACTTCCAGGACAGATTGTACCCGTCTTCCTCCAAGGTTTCGTATTTCATTATATTTTGTTCCTTTGCCAACTGGACCATCTGTTATTTTTGCCACTTCTTCCACCTGATCCATTATCTGAGGTGATTGCTCCATGTTTGTTGTGATGGTAAAAACCTCTTCAAGCGGGCGTTCTATTAGGATTGTTTGATTTAGTGCCCCCATATAAATTCCCCTCCGTTAACATCTTTTTATTTTATTCTTACCATAGTATCGTTCTTCTCTTTCTTGAAAAAGCTATTAACAGTGATGATAAATGGGCCTGGATTCCAACTCCTGACCTATTGAATATACATTACATTTTCGTTACAATTATAAGTATAATATTTCATTTTAGTTTCTAAAACTGGAAAGGATGTTTCCTCCCAAATGAAGAAAATGTTTCAAATCATACTTGCTTCTGCTATTTTACTTGTCCTAATGGGCATGGTTCGCAGTGAATATCGATATAATCAGGTGCAAATTCAGCAAACGATGGAACGGATTGACCCTTCACACAATGAAGATATCTCCTACCTTGAATTTTTAACGTATCGTGTTATGAAAAATGGTTCAGCACGAGTAGCTACTTTAGGCAGCAGCGTTACTAAAGGTGTAGGTGCAAGCTCTCCCGACTTTTCCTGGCGCGCACTGATGCAGCAGGAAATTCGCGGTGCCAGCCGCCCGCTTCGCCATGTAACTGTTTCAAATCACGGGCATTCCGGCTATACCTCGGTCATGCTGCTAAATCACGACGTTCTATCTAAGGTGTATAGCACCCGCCCTGACTTAATTATCCTGGAAACATCGGTGATTAACAATTACCGGCGTTCTGTTACCCTTGATGATACCAAAAAATCGATTGAGCAGCTGTACCGCACGTTTAAAAAAGAACTGCCCGGTGTAGAAATATTATTCATATCACCAAATCCTATTTTAAAAGAAAATTTGGATCCAAGCGGGTTAAATCAATTGGGCCATACATTTGAAGAATATGTAGATTTTACTCAGGAAATCATTCTCGCCAATGGATGGAATTATTTTGACACCCATGGCCATATGCTTGCTCAGATGGATGCAGGAAACATTAAAAAGGAAGATATTCTTAATGACATGATCCATCCGAATGATCTCGGTTACAGCATTTGGCATCAGGAAATTTATTATAATGCACTTGCGCAGCCAAACTTTGGGCAAAAATAACGAAAAAAAAGACCGGGGTAAAAATAAGGCAGTGTATATGATTAATATGTGGTGATCGGAGCGGATGGTGGCGACTCCTGCAAGAGATAACGGTGCTTGAGCCTTTACAGGGAAAGGCCCTGAAAAGGCTCAAGCAACCGCCCCTGCGGAAAGCATCTACCTAAAGCGAAGTGAACCGTCAAAGGCTTGAGACAGACATTTGTCCCAGGCTTTTTTTGTTCTTATAAGTTATGTTCCAACCTGTAATTCACAGTACATTCGCAACAAGGAACGTAATTAAAATAGGAGCGATCCACAAAATTGGGATCGTATTAATAAGAATCATCTTCTTTAGTTTACGTTTACGGTAAGCAGACCAGCTCAACACGATAACCGCAAGGAGAACAACCGGATAGGCACCAGCAATATATTCTGCTGCAGCTGAAAGAAATGGCGACTGGCTTTGCTCAGACCTGATAACAGTCAGGCCGAAAAACGTGAACCAAATTGGCAAAAACAAGACATAAAATAACTGACTTGCCCAAATCAAAATAATAAGACTGCGATTTTTCATCATTCATTAACCCTCTGTATTTTTTATTTTCTTACAGCAAATAAGAGAAGAAAGTCTCCGTACCCCTCTTTCTCAAGCTCCTTTTTTGGGATAAACCTTAAAGCAGCTGAGTTGATGCAATACCTCAGCCCAGATCCCGGACCATCTTCAAACACATGCCCCAAATGAGAATCAGCTTCACGGCTCCTTATTTCTTTGCGGGTATGACGGGTGGAAACATCCCACACTTCCCTCACCATGGAATCAGTAATAGGTTTTGTAAAGGATGGCCATCCGCATCCCGCATCATATTGATTCCGGGAGCTAAAGAGCGGTTCGCCTGAAACAATATCGACATATATTCCTTCATCCGTATTGTCCCAGTATTCGTTCTCATAGGGAGGCTCTGTGCCGTTTTCCTGTGTCACATAAAACTGCCTGGCTGTAAGTGTTTCTTTTAAGTGAGACCGGTCTTTGGGCCAATACGTGCGGGCAAAATCTTCTCGACCGGATCCTTTATAATATAAGGCATATCGAAAAGGGTTCTTCTGGTCAAAATCCTGATGAAATTCCTCTGCCGGATAAAAAGGGGGTGCCTCTTTTATTTGCGTTACAAGCGGTTTTTGAAAACGCCTGCTTGCCTCTAATTCTTTCAGTGAGGCTTGGGCCATTTTTTTCTGCTCAGCTGTATACGTGAAAATGATAGACTGGTACGCCGTTCCCCTGTCACTAAATTGTCCTTGACCATCTGTTGGATCTGTCAGCGTCCAATAGATACTGAGAAGTTCTTCATAAGAAATAATCGAAGGATCGAACAGCACATGGACCGCTTCGACATGACCAGTTTCTCCCGTTCTAACAGCAGAATAAACTGCCTCTACTTCGCTGCCGCCAGTATATCCAGAGATAATTTTCACAATTCCTTCTCTTTCATCAAAAGGGCGCACCATGCACCAAAAACATCCTCCAGCAAACATGGCCTGTTCCATAGTTTTCCCTCCTGCTGCATACCAATTTCCTTCATCATATAATCTTTTTCACATCCAACCAACTAAACAGCCTGCTGGCACTACATCTCTTCAGGCGCCTGAATTCCCAACAGTCTTAGACTTTCTTTTAACACAATTGTTATGGACTCTAATAGCAGCAGCCGTTGTGCTTTCACTTCTTCATCTAATTCGTTTAATATATGAGTGTGCGCATAGTACTGATTAAAAAGCTGGGCCAGATCGATCGCATATTTTGCGATTTTAGACGGATCCCATTCTGCAAACGCCTCCTCAATGACTTCTTCAAATGCACTGATTTTCATTACAATAGCACGCTCTTCCTCTCCAAACGAAGCAGGAGCAACCTTACTATTACTGAATGAGCTATCTTTTACTGCTGCTTTTCGAAGAATTGAACATGCTCTTGCATGGGCGTATTGCACGTATGGCCCTGTCTCACCCTCAAATCTCAGCATATCCTTCAGTTCAAAGTGAACGTCATTTTGCCGAAACACTTTTAAATCGTGAAACATGATGGCACCAATTCCCACTGCTTCTGCTACCTGCTGTTTTTCCTTCAAATTCGGATTCTTTTCTTCAATTGCTTCAGCTGCAAGTGCGGTGGATTGTTCGAGTACTTTTTCTAGTAAGACAATCTTCCCTTTTCTAGTAGACATTTTTTTGCCGTCCTTTAACATCATGCCAAATGAAATATGCACCAGATCCTCTGCCCACAAAATATTAAGTTTTTTCAAAATCGCTTTCAGCTGTTTAAAATGAAGCGACTGCTCATTTCCAACAACGTACAGGGACTTTTCAAAAGAATATTCTCTTTTCCGATAAAAAGCTGCGGCCAAATCTCTTGTTGCATATAATGTGGCACCGTCTCTTTTTTGAATCAGACAAGGCGGCAGTCCTTCATCATCCAGACGCACGACTCTTGCCCCTTCTGACTCTTCAATCAGGCCTTCGTCTTCGAGCATAGCAATTACATCATTCATTTTATCGTTATAGAAGGCTTCTCCATTGAAAGAATCAAACGAAATATTTAACTTTTCATACACTGCTGAAAACGCCTCAAGTGAAACTTTCCGAAACCATTCCCACAGCCTAACAGCCTCCTCGTCTCCATCCTCAAGCCGCTTAAACCATACACGTGCTTCATCGTCTAATGACGGGTTGAGCTCGGCTTGTTCATGAAAGTATACGTATAATTTGTGCAGCTCTGCGATTGGGGATGTTTTCACTTGCTCTTCGCTTCCCCATTTTTGATACGCTGTAATCAGTTTGCCAAACTGTGTTCCCCAGTCGCCGATATGGTTAATCCGAATCACTTTATAGCCCAATTTTTCTGTCACATTAGCGAGCGCATTTCCAATTACGGTAGAACGCAGATGCCCCATTGAAAAAGGCTTGGCGATATTCGGAGACGATAAATCGATTGAGATGGATTTCCCTTTACCAAGATCTTTTTGCCCATAACCCGCTCTTTTATCAATGACTTCCTTGAGCACTTTCGCTGAATAAAGTGGTAGGTCAAGATAAAAGTTTAAATAGCCTCCAACAGCTTCTGTTCGCTCTACCTCTTTTAACTTAAATGTCTGTGCTATTTCAGCGGCGATTAGATTCGGTGCTTTCTTGAATTCTTTAGCCAGCCGAAAGCATGGAAAGGCAAAATCCCCCATGGTTGAAAATTTAGGCTTCTCGATCCAGCTTTCTATTTCAATTTGTGAAAAATCGACACCTGCTGCTATCTTTATTTGTTCAGCGATTCTTGATTTCATGGTCAATCCTCCTTTTTATTAATCAAAAAAAGCATTCGCCTCCTGCTAATGCAGGAGACGAATGCTGATTATCCGCGGTACCACTCCAATTGAATACTCAAGAATGGAGTATTCCAACTTATGCTGTTAACGGACGCATGGATCCGGTTTTGCCTACTCCATTCAACAAAACATCTCACAGATGCGCTTTCAGGATTCATGACTGCACCGGACTCCCACCTCCTCCGGCTCGCTAAAGCACTGCATGCCCTTACTTCTTCTGCTCATCGACTTCAACCTTATTGTTGACTAATTATACAAAGACGCTTCAAAAAACTCAAGTAGTCTTTTTCCATATTTCAACTGGTCTTCACTTTACCATACTAAAGGGGGACTTCCATCCTTCACTTCATTCCATGTAATTTGTACCCCATCCAATAACAAACCATAGCAGAGAGCAGTGTTTTTTCGTTTAATGTAAGTGATTCATTCACTTTTACCAGTTCGTAGCCTGCACTATTTTGAAACTGAGCTGAAAGGGCATAGTCGAAATATCCGAATCGGTAAGAGGCGATAAAGCGCCCATCTGTATCTACCAGATGGAAATCTCCTGCTATAGAAGACATACTTACCTCCACCCATACACTTCCATCCGGTTTTTTTAAGACTCCCTTGTTTTTCCCAGTCGAATTTACACGCTGTTCTTCATAGAATCCTGCTGGCTCACCATAGCGATTATTTACTTCAAGGGTGACCTTTCCTTTTATGGGTACCTTTTGAATACCTGCGACCGGCTCATCCCGCGAGTCAAAAATACCTTTTGTGGAAGTGAAAAACCCTTCTGCCCAAGCGATGAAAACAGTCACACCTCTTAGCCAGCGAGGCAAATTGACCGATTTATAGACCCCTATGTATTCTCCTCTATTATTGAGGATCATCACTTCAGCGCCACCCGCTCCTTCTTTCATAAAGATCCATTCCGATTCCTTCAGCATGTCTTTTTGCTCCGTTTTTTCGGCTTCTTTTCTGCGCTCATTGTTTTTGTACTGAGAGGAAAAGTAGAAATATGGAGCGAGTAATGCCATCAGAATAGGAAGAGCCGCATTCAACATCAAAGATAACCCCAGGATATAGGAAGCCGCGAAAAGTATTATCCCTCCACCTAATCCACTAATAAGGGAAATCCGTACAAGCCTCTTGCTTATTTCTTTCACTTTAATCACCTCTATTTGTCTCTTCTTGTTTCTACGATCGAGATGATCAATGGTTTCTTCATTTTGAAATACGAATGCGAAAACTATTTTATATTACATGATTTTGAAATATATTTTACCCATGTGTTTAAGAGTTGTATCATGGTGGTATACACGAAATATATGAAAAACCTCCCGCCACAGCCATGACGGAAGGTTAAACTACTTCACTTTTTGTCGATTTTTGGATAAGCACTCGCCAATTGAGTTTGTAATGTAGCTGTCAGTGTTTTTCGAGTAAACGGCTTGGCAGCTGCATTTCTTTTCGAATCTTTTTTAAGGCCTGCAATTTCTAAATTCATAATGAGCTCGTTCTCGGTTTCATCAAGATAAATTACAGGGCATTGTGAATACTCTCTTATTTGCCGGTACCAATAGTATCCATCAAAAAAAGGAAGATTAACATTTAAAAGAACCAAATCCGGTTTTTCTTCGATAAAACGCTCCAGAATCCGTTCAAAATCAGTCACTGGAATCGGTTCGTATCCGATCACTTTTACTTGTTCTGTCAAATCTGTTCGAAGGTCAGCGTTGTCTTCAACAATCATTATCTTTTGCATGAACATTCCTCCTTACCCAATCTTACCCCCATTGAGCACCCTTCAAAGGAACAGGAAACTCTACTACTAGCCTTTTATCTCTCTATTTAATCCTATGCTTCATTTATTGGTCAGTTGTTCCTACTGCACAAATCGATCTATTCATTGTCTCATAGTAGCTTGCTAATGTAAAAAAATAAGCAGCTGCTCCGTTTTCAAAACGTCTATATCCGAAAAAATCCCTATTGATTAAGAGGCTCTTTTTTTGCTATTACAAAGCATGATATTCAAGGAATTCAATTCGATTCCCAAACGGATCTTCAACAAATAAACGGTCCCGTCCAGCGATTGGCTCTTCTTCATCAATCGTATAGGAAGCGCCTTCTAGATGAATACGCAAATCATTAAGCCCCGTCACCACAAGAGCAGGGTGTGCTTTTTTGGGTGCTGAGAAGGGCTCCAATGATCCAATATGGATCTCCTGCGGACCGCATGCAAACCAGCACCCCCCACGACCGCGCAAATTTTCCGGCTTGGGTATTTCCCTAAGACCTAAAACGCCGGAATAAAAATCCCTTGCTTTTTCTTCATGGCCTTCAGGTGCAACTAATTGAACATGGTCGATCCCCTGAAATGAAAAGCTCATCTTCACACCTCATTTTCCATTTATTTTAATTCCAAATATTTTTGAATAAATGAAGCCGGATGTTCTTTTACCTTGTATGGAAACAAGCCTTTTATTGTATGAATATACAACAACCCATAACTCTGAAGGCTGGACTTGTAAGAGACATCTAAAATTTCAGTCAGAAAAAATTGTTTTTCATGGTCACTGATTCGGTTTTCGTACAGTATTAGCTCGTGAGTGTGCTCGGTGATAAGCTGCTCTTCCCATTCAATTTTTCTTGAGATGGTTATATAGCCGTGAGAGGCAATTTTATCGATGAAGGACCCCTCCTTTAGAATGATTCCTGATATGGTTCTTTCACTTCCCGCTGCAGAGATAATCTAAACTGCTTTGGCGTCAACCCCATTTGATCTTTAAACACTTTGGTAAAATAGCTTTGATTGCAAAAAGAAAATTGGTCTGCTATTTCCGCAATCTCTTTAGTAGAGAATTGCAAATAGTACTTTGCTTCCACTACTTTTCGTTGATTGCTGAATTGTTTGACCGTCATGCCTGCTTGCTGCTTGAACAGTTTCGCAAGGTAGCTTGGGCTTATTCTGATTTCTTTTGCAACGGCTTCAACCTCAATGGGTTCTTCAAGATGATGATTAATATATTCTGCTGCCTGACAGACAACTGGATGGCTGAAAAAAGGGTTTACTCTTTCGCTAATCATATCAATAAAGCTTTCAACAAGCCAATGTCCGCCCTCCACCATTTCTTCTTCAGTATGCCAGGAATAAATTAATTCAATGCTTGCTGAACTGAAACAAAAGATCTTCACTGGCGAAATGCCGAATTTTCGTATTTCGTTGGCAAACAATGCTACTTGAGTTAAATAAAAACGCGGCAATGCAGTTTCAATCGCCTCGGGGGCACGCCTGTGCAAAACTTCCTGCAGCCTGGCCATTATTTTTTGAGCTTCATGAAGTTGATTGCTCATAATATGATCCATCAGTTCTTCCTGGAGCTGATAGAAGTATTGGATCCCATCATGGTCCTGGCAATGCTCCATATCACGCATATAGTAACTGGCAAAGCGCTCCTCATATGTACGTTCTTTCATACAGACCCTCCTCTTAGGTCAAGAACTGCAATGAATTATTATCTATTATATTAATTTATTTTACATGTTTTGTAAACTTATTCCACTATTATGTAAAGGCTTTCTATTTGTAGAAGGTTCTGAATATGTTTAAATCTGAGACAGATAGAATAAGGGTTGATATACTAATCTTTTACTCTGCATGTTTATACTTTTTAACCACCCTATGGTTTTGCGATATTTTAATATTCTATATAACTAACGATTGTTGCGTTCTTTCCTAAGCTTTCCTTCTCTTCCTTCCATAGGTTTATTCATTCATACTAATTTATATGAAAATAAAGTGTTGATTGCCACTTCTTCTTTAAGGAAGCGCCTCTTACTTATGTCTTAAACAAAAAGCATTATCAGCAGACTCAATTCATTTCGGGGAACTGGTATGTATACATGAAAGGAGATTTACAGGATGAACCATTCTAAATTGGAATCTCCTGATTACCAAAGAACAATTTTCGTTCTCAGTATTGCCGTCTGGCTCACGGTGATGAACACCACCATGTTTAATGTTGCGCTCCCTGATGTTCTGGCTGAGTTTTCACTTGCACCGTCTCAAGGCGCATGGATTGTTTCCGGTTATTCAATCGTGCTTGCGATCTTTACAATTGCATACACTCGACTCTCAGACTATATTCCGATTCGAATTCTATTAACGATCGGCATCATGATTTTTGGATGCTCTTCCATTTTCGGCTTTTTTGCAGACACCTTTGGATGGCTGTTAGCTGCAAGAGTCGGGCAGGCTGCAGGCGCCGCTGCGATTCCGGGACTTTCCATGGTGTTCGCAGGGCGATTTGTTCCGATTCATCGCAGAGGCCGCGCAATGGCTATGATCGCTTCTGCGTCCTCCCTCGGCTTTGGTTTAGGTCCTGTTGTCGGAGGCACCATAACTGATATTCTAGATTGGAATTTCTTATTTATCGTGACGGTTTTTGTGATGGCTGTCATTCCGTTTTTGTTTATTTTGCTGCCTAAACAGGAAACGAGAAAGGCATCCTTTGATTTACTTGGAGGACTCTTAACCGGAGGCGCTGTTACCTCCTTTTTGCTTTTTGTCTCTACCTTTCAGTTTCTATTTCTAGGTTCATTTGTCATTCTTGCTCTCTTGCTCGCGTGGAGAATTACTCATACAGATATCCCCTTTATCCAACCGGAACTATTATCAAATCGCAGCTACCGTTTAATTGTATACCTAAGTTATATTGGGTTCACGCTGCACTTTGCTTTACTAGTATTGATGCCGCTGATGATCGGCCAGGTGTTTAATCTTTCAGCTACAATGGTAGGACTGATCATCTTTCCGGGTGCCATGCTATCTGCTGTCGCCGCGATTTATGTTGGAAGACTGATTGACGAATATGGAAATATTCGTGTCATGCTGCTCTCACAGATCCTGCTTTTGATCTCTGCGCTGATTTTTACATTCCTTTCTCCTTACAGTGTCTATATGATTATGATTGGGTATATGTTTACGAGTTTCGGTTTTTCAAGTCTATCGTCCAGCACGACCAATGAAATTTCTCGTATACTCCCAAAAGATCAAGTAGCCACTGGCATTGGAATGAAACAGCTCAGTCAATTTGTAGGAAGTGCCTCAGGCGCCGTCCTTGGGACAACCATTCTTGAATGGAGAAATGCTACCTATTCCGTTGCATCGTTTCAGTGGGCTTATGCTTCTTTAATCATTTTAATGACTCTTTCTACTGTTTTGTTTTTCATTTATCGGAAACGTGCGCAGTCACTTATTTCTTAACTGCACATGTCCATTAAGTAAATGATAATGGAAGAAGGTATCTAAAACCTTTGTAAAATGTGACGGGTTCGCTTCTAGGAGGACGCTTTCCGCAGGCAGTCGCCACCTTCCTCTTTGCTCACATCGTACTAATTATAGAATATGCTTTCTTACTTTTTAAATTAGGCTATGTTCAATAGTAATGTTGTTTTATCATGTTAAAAGAGCCTGGGACAAAAAAGTCTCAAGCTCTACGACCGGTTCACTGCGCTTCAGTCGGACGCTTTCCGCAGGGACGGCGCTGAGCCTTTTCAGAGCCTTGCTCTGTAAAGACTCAGCTTGCCGTCATGTCCTGCAGGAGTCGCCGCCTTCCGCTCTGCTCACCTACTACTGTTAATAAATAGATCCTCTTTTTTAACCTTTTTGAGTTTTTCCCAACCTCTTTTCGTTTTATTAACGCCTTGTTAAACTAACAGCACTCGTTAGTTTAAGTTCAAATTTTCACAATATGTCTCTTACGCACAAAATTCTTCAACATTGCAGGTACGATTACTTTGTGAACTTTTCTCACAATAAAAAAGTACAATTTTCCCATCCAATTATGAAAATATACTACCGTCGAAACAGTTAAGTAATTTAATCCATTCACTTCTTCTACTAAAATGGACACACGAAAATTCAAATGGCGATCATCTTCACCTAGTAATATCTCATGTAAACTACAATTCAATATACGCAATAGTCCTATTCTACTTACCTGTTCTAATTTTATATTTTCCACTTCAGACAGACTAGATGTCTTTAACCCAATAAAACTGACTACTCGGTCACGCACTTTCATTAAGTGAGAAACCCAAGAGGGGACAGTAGTCAAAAACTTGCTGGCTATAAATTTTACATCATGAGCTGATTCACCAGGAAGTAAAATTTTATATGCATCTGAATAATGTATATAAGATAAGGATTCGTTTGCTATAGAATTTTTAGGAACTGACACCTTTTCAACAATGTATTTCCCCATATTATCACCCTTCATAAAAAATTTAACGATAAAGGTCGGGTTTTATAACATAAATTTGTTAGTTAAACCAATCTAGCTCTTTAGTTCAACTTGTTTAGTTTTAAATCATGCTCTGTAAATATGAAGGGGAAAAATACTACATAGGAGCAATCTTTCTCTAAATTGCAGCAAACTCAGTGAGCTTATAGGTATACATGTTGTAGTTTTTCTGGATTCCTCACAATATAGATTCCATCAATTTGATCGTTTTTTACATGGAAACAAATAACCGTTTTGACATGATCAACTCCCCTTACCAAGAGTCCAGTTTCCCCATTTACATTAACAATTTTTACAACGGTTTGTTTCTTATCGTTATGTGACAGTAAGTTTCTGATAAAACGGATGACTACATCTTTGGAATATACTGGCTTTAAGGCAGCATATACTTTTCCGCCACCATCAGAATATAACGTAACATCCTGACGCAATAATTCTTCAATCTTCTGTATGTTTCCCTGATCTAATGCTAACACGAATGTTTTTATAATTTTATCTATTTTCGGATCATTCGGTGCTTCCACCTCTTCTTTTATCATTGGAAATTTATTCTTTACCCGGCTGAATACTTTTCTGCAATTAGATTCACTGCGATTCAAAATTTGCGAAATTGTCGAATAATCATAATCTAGCACTTCCCTAAGGATGAAAACAGCTCTCTCTACGGGTTTCAGTTTTTCCAGCAGCAGCAGAATGGCAAATGATATCGCTTCTCCGTTCATCACATCAATAATAGGATCGTTATCGTTTAAAATCAATGGTTCTGGGAGCCAGGGACCAATATAAACCTCACGTTTATGCGCGGCAGATTTTAAATGATCAATACATTTGTTTGTAACCATTTTACAAAGGTAAGCCTTCTTATTTTCCACATGCTCAATCGTTTTTTCTCCTGCCTGCAAGTACACATCATGAACAATATCTTCTGCATCAGAAACAGTGCCGAGCATCCGGTAAGCAATCGAAAATAAAAGTGGCTGAAACTGAGAATAGAGTTTCTGTAGCTCCATACCGTTATCTCCTTCCTTTAGTGAGTAATACTGGCTACATTCCATGTATATTCTCTTATCTTTTCTGCCAATTTACCTGA
Source organism: Jeotgalibacillus campisalis (assembly GCF_000829515.1). GTDB lineage: Bacteria > Bacillota > Bacilli > Bacillales > Jeotgalibacillaceae > Jeotgalibacillus > Jeotgalibacillus campisalis. Next base: position 144,310 of record NZ_JXRR01000001.1, read on the forward strand.
AAGTACAAAATCAACTCCCCATTTTTGCGCCCATACAAAACCATCGTTCGGACCGAGTCCTATACAAAGAAAATCAGGGTAGGTTTGATGGGAGTTTGCTTGAAATCCCTGAATATGTGCCTTCATAATTTTAGAAAGTCGATGAGCCTGGGAAATAGCTTCTTTGCAGCTCATTGCTGCAGCATGCCCACTTATAGGGTCAATCACATGAACACAGTCTCCAATGGCATAAATATTCTCACTCTCTACTAAGCGATACCATGAATCCACTTTTATTTTTCCTTGTTCTGTAAGAGAGAGACCTAAATCGAAAAGGCTAGGATGAGGCTTTAATCCAACTGTCCAAACACACACATCCGCTTCAAGTTCGGATTTGTCAGAGAAAACAACTTTACCGTCCGAGAATTTTTCCGCCTTTTTATTGTGCAATATATGAATATCCTGTCTCATAAGCCTGTTCTCAAGCCGTTCACTGATTTTCGCTGGAGCTTCCTCTAATAATCTCTGTTTATTATTAATAAGTAATATTTCAATTCTCTTCTGCCTATTCCCTTCTTTCTTAGTTTCATTTTTCAACCATGACCCCACTTCAGCAGCGGTTTCGATTCCTGTAACCCCACTTCCTACTATTGCCAATCGAAGTTTACTCTCTGGTGATTCCATCATCCCCAACAAATGCTGCCGAATACATTGGGCATTTTGTAAATCATTGAGCGTTATTCCTCCACATTCTGAATTCACTTCACGCAGTACACTGCCCATGGCAAGCACCAAACGGTCAAAATCCAGATGGATCAATGTCCCATCCTTCCTGTTAATGTGAACGGTTTGCTCTTTAGGATAAACTGCTGTTAACTCCCCCTGAATAAACTCAATATCAGAGCCGCAATAATGCTTTAGAGGAACATGTAAATTCGACAAATTCTCATTAACAATCCCCTTAAATAATTTAACCTTCTTAAAATGGAAAGTATTAGTATCAACCAAGATAATCCTAATGCTTCTCTTTAGCTCCTCATGAAACTCTTTCTTAAGTGCTTCGATAAGGTTGATTCCAGCATACCCGCCACCTATGACCACGATTGTTTTCTCATTTTTCATTTTAATTCTCCTTTTCATCGTCCTAATCACATGACGATTAAAGAAACCTATTTGTGACAGATGGGACCACCAAAAAGATATCAAATAGCTGTATTCTACTTTTCGTCACTACACCGTTTTGTTCGGGTCAACATATCGATAATTATCTCTGTTGTTTAACTAGTCGAGTAGAAGCAACCGTGCTAAAACAATATCAAGATTTATGTTTTTATTTCTTACCCTGTTTAAAAAGAATAGGTTCATTGCAGTGGAAGGCGGTGACTCCTGCGTGATGCAGCGGGAAGGGTGAGACGGGGCAGATGCAAAAGCATCAAACCGGCTCACCTCCCGCCACGCGGAAAGCATCCGTCTGAAACGGAAATGAACCGGTCCCCCTCTTTACAACACACAAGAGTAACATCGTTTTAAATATTCATTCAAAACGATAGATTAGGTTATTTTCTTTTGATGTTACTGTAAAAGGACAGGTTCATTGCAGTGGAAGGCGGTGACTCCTGCGTGATGCAGCGGGAAGGGTGAGACGGGGAAGATGCAAAAGCATTAAACCGGCTCACCTCCCGCCACGCGGAAAGCATCCGCCTGAAACGGAAATGAACCGGTCCCCCTCTTTACAACACACAAGAGTAACATCGTTTTAAATATTCATTCAAAAGGATAGGTTCATTGCAGTGGAAGGCGGTGACTCCTGCGTGATGCAGCGGGAAGGGTGAGACGGAGCAGATGCGAAGCAGCAAACCGGCTCACCTCCCGCCACGCGGAAAGCATCCGTCTGAAACGGAAATGAACCGGTTCATTTTTTATAATTTTATATTTTTTATAAAAATACTGTTGCATTTATTTTTATACATACTATAATGTGTCTATCTTATTTTTTCGGGGTGATGTTTTGAAGGCAGGAATTATAGGCGCTTCTGGATACGGAGGGCTTGAACTCATTAGACTTTTACACGGGCATAGTGAAGTGGAATCACTTGACCTGTTTACATCGTCTGATGAAGGAATTATATTTTCTCATAAATATGCACATTTGATGAATATTCATGACACACCTCTTCATAGAATTGATCTTGACCATTTAGCCTCCCTTGACGTTGTGTTTACGAGCACGCCAAGCGGTGTATCAAGCAAATTACTGCCTTCCCTGATTGGTAAAGGACCAAGATTGATTGATTTATCAGGGGATTTCCGGCTGCCAGAAAAAGAATATGAGCAGTGGTACAAGAAAGAAGCCGCTCCGGTTGATGCCCTGAAACAGAGCGTTTACGGATTAACGGAGTGGAACCGGGCTCAAATAAAGGAGGCTGCCCTGGTCGCAAATCCAGGCTGTTATCCAACCGCCGTTTTACTTTCTCTGCTGCCCGCTGTTAAGAACAAACTGATTGATGCCAGCAGCCTGATCATTGACGCAAAAAGCGGGGTATCTGGAGCAGGAAATAAACCTTCTCAACTCACTCATTTTAGTGAAACGAATGAAAATCTATCAATCTACAAGGTTAATCAGCATCAGCATATCCCTGAAATCGAACAGGGACTAGAATTTTTTTCCATAAAACAACAACCGATTACCTTCAGCACACATCTTGTTCCCATGACACGGGGCATTTTATCCGCTGCATATGCCCCTTTATCTGAAGGGGTTACCGAAAAACAGCTGATTGAGTGCTATAAAGAAACGTATCAGGACGAACCATTCGTGCGATTTTCTTCTCATGGTGACAAGCTTGGCACAAACCAGGTGTACGGATCAAATTACTGTGACATTCAACTTCACTTAGATCCAAGAACAAACAGGGTGACGATCGTTTCTGTTATTGACAATCTGGTAAAAGGTGCCGCTGGACAGGCGATTCAAAATATGAACCTTCAATTTGGGTTCAATGAAAAAACCGGATTGGACGTAGTACCATTATTTATTTAGCTTAAAGGAGGACTAAGATGACAACTGTTTATCCATCGATCAAACGTATTTCAGGAAACAACATCGCTTCTCCTCTTGGTTACCGCGCAGCAGGACTTCATTGCGGCATCAAGCATAAAAAAAATGATCTTGCTCTTTTAGTAAGTGACGTACCGGCCCATGCAGCCGGTGTGTATACCACGAATGCAGTTCAGGCCGCCCCTTTAATCGTTACTAAAGAAGCCATCGATCAGTCAGGCATGCTTCAGGCAATGATTGTCAACTCAGGAAATGCCAACGCCTGTACAGGCAAACAAGGCTTTGTGGATGCTAAGACCATGCAGCAGATGACTGCCGAAAAATTAGGAATTGCTCCTCATCTGGTTGGAGTGGCTTCTACTGGAGTCATTGGAGAAAAAATGCCAATGAATTGCATTAAAACCGGAATTCCTCGCCTGGAGCCGGCACCAGGATTAAAAGGCTCAATCGAATTTTCTCAATCCATTTTAACGACAGATACAGTTTCTAAAAACACAGCTTATAAAGTGGACATTGACGGGAAGTCCATTACGATTGCAGGAACTGCTAAAGGCTCCGGAATGATTCATCCTAATATGGCTACAATGCTCGGCTTCGTTACAACAGATGCAGCGATTGAATCCTACCACCTTCATCATGCTCTTACTTCTGTCGTAGACCGCACTTTTAACTCAATTACTGTAGATGGAGATACGTCGACAAATGATATGGTCATCGTAATGGCGAACGGGCTGGCCCAAAATGATGCACTTTCCCCCGCTCACCCTGACTGGAAAGTATTTGTTCAAACCCTTCTTTGTGTCTGTGAGGATCTCGGGAAGATGATAGCAAAGGATGGCGAAGGTGCAACAAAATTAATTGAGGTGGAAGTAATGGGCGCCGTCTCTGATGCAGAAGCACGCTCGATCGCCAAAAGCGTCGTTGGATCACCTTTAGTTAAAACGGCTGTTTTCGGCTGCGATGCCAATTGGGGACGGATCCTTGCGGCTGTCGGATACAGCGGCGCCACTCTTGATCCTAATGCAATTATGATTAAAATCGGCGATGCAACAGTAGTTGAAGATGGGGAACCTGTTGCTTTCTCAGAGGAAGAGCTTCTTGAATACTTAAAACAGCCTGAAATTAAATTAAAAGTGGATGTCCACCAGGGAGATGGACATGGACTTGCATGGGGGTGCGATTTAACGTATGACTACGTTCAAATCAATGCCAGTTACCGAACATAAACCTGTTTTAGTCATAAAGCTCGGTGGCAGCCTGCTCCAAAAGCTGACCTCGGCATTTTATAAAGAACTTGCACAAAAAACGCAAAGTGGACAGCGGGTTGTCATTGTTCATGGAGGCGGCCCTGCAATTAATAAGCAGCTTGAAGAAAGAAGCGTTTCAACGACTAGTGTAAATGGGCTGCGCGTCACCTCTCCTCAAGCAATGGAGATCGTTCAGAGCACCCTTGCCGGACTTGTGAACCCTTCCCTTGTTCATGAATTAACATCCGCCGGAATAAGGGCAGTCGGGCTTAACGGCTTTGATGATCAAATGCTTACTTGTACGTATCTGGATCAGGATGTGTATGGATGCGTCGGAGAAATTCAAACTGTGCAAACAGAGCTTATTCAAACTTTAATGCAGGGAGGCTTTGTTCCTGTACTGTCCTGCATCGGCCGAACAAAAGAAGGAATGGCACTGAATGTTAATGCTGACACAGTGGCTGCAAAAACAGCTCTTGCACTGCAAGCTGAAGCACTGCTTTTGGTAACAGACACTGAAGGCATTAAGCTCGACGGGAAAACCCAAAACCTGCTGACACCTGAAGCAATTAAACAAAGCATTTCATCTGGTGATATTTATGGTGGAATGATTCCAAAAGTCCATGCGGCATTCGATTGTCTCGAAGCAGGAGTTGCTTCTGTACATATTGTCGGTGAATCACTGCAAGGTACACAAATCTCACAGGAGGTGAAAGTCCATTGAGCTCTTTATTTCATAATTATGCAAGACGCCCTCTGTCTATTGTAAAAGGACAGGGTACAGTCGTTGAAGATGATTCGGGCAAATCCTATCTTGATTTCACAAGCGGAATAGCGGTAACAAACCTTGGCCATTCCCATCCGGCGATTATCGATGTTCTTCATCGTCAAAGTGAAAAACTTTGGCATATCTCAAATTTATTTGACAGTCCTGAGCAGGAAAAGCTTGCGGACGCGCTCGTATCAGACTCCCCTCTGTCTCATGCGTTTTTTTGCAACAGTGGAACAGAAGCGAATGAAGCTGCCATTAAACTTGCCAGAAAGCATACGAAAAAAAGTGTCATCATCACATGTGAGCAATCCTTTCACGGACGTACATTTGGCGCCATGTCTGCAACGGGACAGGAAAAAATAAAACAAGGCTTCGGCCCCCTTCTTGAATCGTTTCGGCATGTTCCTTTTAACCAACTAGATGCGCTCGAAGAAGCCGTAGACGAAACTGTGGCGGCCATCATGATTGAGGTAATCCAGGGTGAAGGCGGTGTTCACGTTATTAACAAAGCCTTTGCAGAAAAAGTTCAATCGATTTGTCATGACAAGGACATTTTACTAATTATTGATGAAGTTCAAACAGGCATCAGCCGCACCGGAAGCCGCTATGCTTTTGAGCAATTTGAGTTAGAGCCCGATATCGTCACACTTGCAAAGGGACTAGGAAATGGATTCCCTATTGGCGCAATGCTTGGTTCAGCTAAGCTTTTTGACTCTTTTGGTCCTGGTACGCACGGGACGACTTTTGGCGGCAATCCACTTGCTGTCAGTGTAGCGCAAAAAGTAACTGAGTTAGCTTTTGATCCATCATTTATACAACAGGTTAACGACAAAGGGACCCTTCTGAAGGAGCTGGTGTCTCCTCTTTTAAATAATAGCTCTGTAAAAGAAATCAGAGGCACAGGCCTTCTTCTCGGAATCGAATTGACCAGCGAAGTTTCTTCGATTGTAAAGCAGGCTGAGCAAGCGGGATTGCTGCTTGTTCCAGCAGGATCTCACGTGATCCGTCTGCTCCCTCCCCTCACTGTAACGAGGGAAGAGCTAATAAGCGCTTCAACTATTTTAAACGATCTTATTTTATCAAAAGTTTCGATCGACTCCTGAATAAGGAGTACTTTTTTACACTCTAATGAATATTATTACATTTATATCTATATTTATGCAATGGAGGTTAGCGATCATGAAGGGTAATATATCTTTATCAAACGGGCAATCGTTTACAGGTACTTGGAAAGGATCCATAAAAGATATACAAGGAGAAATCGTTTTTTATACAGGGATGACCGGATATGAGGAAGTCCTCACTGACCCTTCATACCACGGACAGATCATCGTGTTTTCCTACCCGCTGCTGGGTCAATATGGAATTCAGTCTGCCAACCTTGAATCTGCTGACATTCAAGTGGCAGGGATCATAGCAGCAGAGGTGTATGAGGGAGAGCTTGAAAAAGGAATGTCTTTACTCGAATTTGCTGCTTTGCAGGGAGTTCCGCTTATGACAGGTGTTGACACCCGTTCGCTTATCCAGGTCATTCGGGAAGACGGTACGATGCAAGCCGTTATGAGCCTTGAAGGCAAGCCCCTTCCAGCCTGGGAGCCGATCAAAACATTCCTGGTGCCGAATGTGACAGCCTCCTCCATTCAAACAATTGGAAACGGTGCGCTTCATATTGGATTAATCGATTTTGGCTATAAAAAATCAATCCTGCAGGCACTCCTGAATCGGGGCTGCAAGGTGACCATTTTTCCTTATACAACATCAACAGCCGATCTTGACTCTTACGGCGTCGAGGCTCTTTTATTTTCCAATGGTCCTGGTGATCCCTCTTCTCTTGAAGCATTTATACCGGTTTACAAGCAATGGGCTGAGCGCTACCCTTCTCTCGGAATCTGCCTTGGACACCAGCTTTTGGCCCTTGCCTTTGGAGCAGAAACGACTAAGCTGCCATTTGGTCATCGAGGTGCAAATCATCCTATCAGAAATACCAAGAACGGCAACGTCAGCATGAGCTCTCAAAATCACAGCTATGTAGTTGAAAGTAGGAATTTGCCTCAAACTCTCGGGATATTGTATCAAAACGTGAACGATTTAAGTATTGAAGGACTCTGCCATCATCAGCTGCCTTTGATGACTGTGCAATTTCATCCGGAAGCATCGCCGGGACCTGCTGAGCACCACGAAGTATTTGAGACGTTTTTCAGCTTGATTCACACAGAAAAGAAGGTGTCATTAAATGCCTAAGCAAGAGTCGATAAAAAAAGTACTCGTCATTGGGTCCGGCGCCATTGTCATCGGCCAAGCAGCAGAATTTGATTATTCGGGAACGCAGGCTTGTACAGCGTTGAAGGAAGAAGGCATATACGTCGTATTAGTAAATAATAACCCAGCAACGATCATGACAGATCGTACAACTGCAGACAAAGTTTACTTTGAACCGCTGACAGCTGACAGCCTTACTTCGATCATTGAACAAGAACGGCCTGATGGACTTCTTGCAACAGTCGGCGGTCAGACGGGGCTAAACCTTGCTATGGAATTGACCGATCAAGGCATCCTATCCAAATTTAACGTGCGGCTTCTTGGGACCGAAATTGAATCCATTAAACAGGCGGAAGATCGTGAAGCGTTTCGTTCTCTTATGAACAAATTGCAGGAGCCGGTTCCTGAGAGTGACATTATTTACACTGTTGAACAGGCACTGCATTTTGCAGGCTCAGTCGGGTATCCCGTCATCGTTCGTCCTGCTTATACACTTGGCGGATTTGGCGGAGGAATCGCTGAAACAAAAGAAGCATTTATTGATCTTGTGACACAAGGATTGAGCGCCAGCCCGATTAAGCAATGTCTTATTGAAAAAAGCATTGGCGGCTACAAGGAAGTGGAATATGAGGTTATGCGAGATGCATCAGGCACCTGCATTACGATCTGCAATATGGAAAATCTAGATCCTGTAGGAATTCATACCGGTGACTCTATTGTAGTCGCACCGAGTCAGACGCTGCATGATAAAGAGTATCATAGCTTAAGAACGGCATCGATAAAAATCATTGATGCACTCGGCATTGTTGGCGGCTGTAATATCCAGTTCGCTCTTCACCCAAAGACGTCTGAGTACTTTTTAATTGAGGTAAATCCTCGTGTAAGCCGTTCGTCTGCTTTAGCATCCAAGGCAACGGGTTATCCCATTGCGCGGCTCGCAGCGAAACTTGCAATTGGTTATCATCTGGATGAGCTCAAAAATCCGGTTACCGGAACGACATTTGCAAGTTTTGAACCGGCACTAGACTATGTCACAGTCAAGATTCCTCGCTGGCCTTTTGATCAGTTTCCTCAAGCAAATCGTACGCTTGGCACACAAATGAAAGCGACTGGTGAAGTCATGGCCATCGAACGGAATATGGAGGCTGCGTTTCAAAAAGCCGTCCGGTCACTTGACATCAAGCTTGAGGGATTTCTAATGCCCTCTCTTGCACTCTGCAGTGATGAAGAACTGGATCACTTGCTTGTGAAAGCAGATGATAGAAGACTGTTTGTCATGCTTGAGCTTTTTGCCCGAGGAGCATCGATTAAAGACCTTCATTCGAAAACGGATATTTCTCCTTACTTTTTAACGGTGTTAAAAAAAATCGTAACTGTGAAAGAAGAATTAAAAGAATTCACCTGGACTGAGATAACGAAAGACCGTCTTCAGTGGGCTAAAAAACACGGATTTAGTGATGCAGATCTTTCCGCGTTATGGCGTGTTCCTGCTTCTTTGATTCGAGGTCAGCGTAAAAAATGGGGGCTAATTCCTTCTTATCGCATGGTAGATACATGCGCAGCTGAATTCGAAGCGAGAACCAATTATTTTTACTCCACCTGGAGCGGCACATCCGATTACCGGAGCAACAAAGGGAAAAAAGTGGCCGTAATTGGCTCAGGTCCTATCCGCATCGGTCAGGGGATTGAGTTTGACTACTGCTGCGTTCATAGCGTTATGGCCCTTCAAAAGCTCGGATATGAAGCAGTAATGATCAATAATAACCCTGAAACCGTCAGCACGGATTACGAGGTGGCAGACGCCCTTTATTTTGAACCGCTGACAACTGAAGACATTTTGAATGTACTGGACTTTGAAGGCATTGACCAGGTAATCGTTCAGTTTGGCGGCCAGACTTCGATTAATGTTGCAGCCTCCCTTGAAGAAGCAGGGATTACAATTTTAGGCTCGAGTTCTGACGTTCTTGATCAAATGGAGGATCGGGACCGTTTTTATTCTTTTTTAGAGTCGATTCACCTCCCTGTTATTCCAGGCTATACGGCCAATCAGCCCGCTGAAATCTGGCAGGCAGTCGCCTCCATCGGCTTTCCGCTTTTATTAAGACCGTCGTATGTGATCGGAGGAAGCGGCATGATCAAGCTCAATAGCGAACAGGAACTCGATGATTATTTAGCTGCTTCTGTAATTGAATACCCGGTATTGGTGGACCGTTTCATTGAAGGAAAAGAAGTAGAGGTAGACGTTCTGTCTGATGGGAATAATGCGTGGATTGCGGCTGTCTTTGAACATATTGAAGGAACGGGGGTTCATTCCGGAGACAGTATTTCCATTACGCCTCCCCTTAACCTACCTGCTAAAATGCTCGATCATGTATGCCATGTTTCCAAACATATTGCGAGAAAGCTTGATTTCAAAGGACTTTTTAACATTCAATTTGTCTGTCAAAAGGACGGTTTATATGTGATTGAAATAAACCCGAGAGCTTCCCGAACCGCTCCAATCAGCAGTAAAGTCACAGATGTGCCGCTTGTTCAACATGCGACTGCATTGATGCTTGGCAAAACGTTTGACGAACTGAATATTTTAGCTGATTTTAACGGTCAGCGTAAATTCACCGTTAAAGCACCTGTTTTTTCACACGTGAAACTGCCGAATCTTTCACCGGCGCTGTCCCCTGTTATGACATCAACTGGTGAAGTGATCGCTTCTCATTCTGATCCTGCTATTGCCCTCCACCAGGCGCTTGTTGGTGCGAGTCAGCAGCTCGCTGATCTTTGGTCAGAAAATGGGAGTTTGTTTGTAGAAGCTTCTTCCTTGCCGCTTATTGATCAAAAAGCTTGGGAACTGCATGGATTCACAGTCTATTCATCTCAATCCCTTTCATTTGAAAAATGGATGAAAAAAGACAATAAAAAGGCTTATATCAATCTATATCCTGATGGTGATGCGCTTCACGCAAAAAAAGCTGCCATTCACCGTCTGCATGCATGGACACGTCTTGAAACCGTCGAAGCGTTTCTCGGAACTCTCGGCCAATCCACCTTCACTCAGAAAGGAGTGCTGACATGAATTACTCAACCCGTCCCTTGATTCCGACGATTGCACAAAAGAACCTGCAATCGCTGAAAGATTATACAGCTAGCGAACTACTCGATCTGCTTCATTTTGCAATAGAATTAAAAAAACCTGAAAATAAGTATCTTCCCCTTCTAGAAGGAAAAGTTCTTGGAATGATTTTCGAAAAATCCTCTACCAGAACCCGCGTCTCTTTTGAAGCCGGGATGCTGCAGCTTGGCGGACATGCCATGTACTTAAGCACTCGTGATATCCAGATGGGAAGAGGCGAAACGGTTGCTGATACAGCTCGCGTTTTGTCAGGGTATCTGGATGGCATTATGATTCGAACCTTTCATCAGACAACAGTAGAAGAACTGGCACAGGCAAGCTTGGTTCCTGTCATTAATGGCTTAACAGATGATTATCATCCCTGTCAGATTTTAGCTGACCTGTTGACGATCTATGAGCACTTCGGGACGTTTAAAGGAAAAAAACTGACCTATATTGGAGACGGCAATAATGTGGCTCATTCCCTTATGATTGGAGCTGCTAAAGTAGGCATGGACTGCACCATCGCGGCTCCGGCAAAATACTTCCCTAAAGCTGCTATGGTTGAACTGGCTCAATCCTTTGCAGCTTTCAGCGGTGCAAAAATAGAAATTACAGAAGATCCCCTAAAAGCTGTTAAAGAGAGCGATATTCTTTACACAGACGTGTGGGCAAGTATGGGGCAGGAAAAAGAGGCATTAGCGCGCATGCAGCACTTCGCTCCTTATCAGGTAAATGAAAAATTGGCCGCCTATGCTAACCCGGACTATCTCTTTATGCATTGTCTTCCTGCTCATCGGGAAGAAGAAGTCACCACCTCTATACTTGAAGGACCTCATTCGGTCGTCTTCCAGCAAGCAGAAAATCGTCTGCATGCCCAAAAAGCATTGCTTGCTGCTCTGATGAAATAAGTATGCTGAAGTACAACTGATTGAATGATTCCTCTCAAAGAGACCGGGACCATCAGCCTTATCATAACTCTTAAAACGAAGAATAGCGGGTACTCTCATCTATCGAGGGTACCCACTATTCTTCGTCTGCTTGATTTTATATTAAATGTGATGATATCAAAACCTTCAAGCCTCTAAATTCCAAATGTATTGCCCCCGTTAACCGAGAGCGATTGTCCTGTAATGAATTTTGAGTCAGAGGACGCGAGAAAAACGACCGCATTCGCAATGTCCTCTCCTTCCCCCGTTTTTCTCAATGGGACGGATGCGGCATAGCCGCTTGGATCGACTCCTTCATGTCTTTCTACTGGAATAAAACCAGGATTAATTAGATTAACCCCAATGCCGTGCGGACCAAGTTCGCTTGCCCAAGAACGGGTCATGCCAAGCTGAGCAGATTTAGCTGTTACATAGCTTGAAAAATCGGGATTGCCAAGCTGGATGACTTCACTGCCTATTAGGATAATCCTTCCTTCCTTTTTCTTTTTCATCTCAGGAAGAACCGCTTTAGTCAGCAGCAGCGGCGCCTTTACGAAGAAATCGAGCTGATCCAGATAATCCTGCCAGCTGCTTTCTTCTATTGAAAGCTCCGGTTGTGGGCCGGTTGCATTATTAACCAGAATATCGATGCTGCCTCCCGCTATTTTCTCTGCCTCCTGAACCAAATTTTGCACCGCTTCTTCATTGGTGATATCCCCCTTAAGTTCAAAGGCAGCTCCTCCCTTTGCTTTAATTTGTTCAACCGTATTTTGAGCGGCTGTTTGGTTATTCGCATAATTGACGATCACCGCAGCGCCTGATAAAGCCAGCGCTTCGCTTATGTATTTACCAAGTCCCCTTGATCCACCCGTAACAAGGGCGATTTTTCCATCTAAACGATTATTCATTTCTTCCTCCCCCTTCGCTTTCTATATCACCGAAAATGTGAAGTCATCTCAGCGCAAAAACTAACTTTAAATTTTTAGTTTTTTATATCTTATCACAGATCATTTAGCATCAATCTTCTTATTTCATTCATTAAATAAAACGATTAAGATTATCCGTTATGTTTTGTATACTGTTTGTAGAATAAAAAAAAGGAGGTCAAGTGATGAATACCATGCTTCAATTTTCTTCTTCCCCATCAAACTTTATGCTTACAGGAGTACCTATATTTATTGCCATTGTATTTATTATTGTGTTTGGGATCATTATATATACTTCAATAAAGGGTGTTTCTGTCTGGTCAAGCAATAATCGAGCGCCCCGCGTACAGGAGGAAGCGCTGGTTCTCTCGAAAAGAACAGAGAACCGCTCAGTTGGAGGTAACCAGCATCCGCGTACGACTTCGTATTACTACATTACTTTTGAGTTCATAAACGGGACGAGAAAAGAGTTCGAGGTTAAAGGAAATGAATTTGGCCTCTTAGCAGAAGGAGATAAAGGCTCTCTCGACTATCAAGGCACCCGTTTTCATAAATTTATGAGAGAATCTTCTTAAAGTAGGACATAGTAAATTATGATATAATAAGTATAGAAAAAAATTGAGTTTACCGGAGGCACTATGCTTACATTTGAAGAAAAAATAGCTATATTTGAATCGTACCCTGAATTGACCCGAAATGATGTATCTCTTGGACGCGTGAACTTTCTTTTTGAGGAAAGCAAAAGAGACAAATCCATTGTCGGCTATCATCTTCATCCCAATGGAAATGGCTTTATTTTTGGAGGTTTTGTAAAGGGATATAAAAAAAATGAAAAAGGCATGATCAATATACGTGAATTTCCTGAAGAAGACATTCGTCTTGTAATTGAAAAATCGATTCATTCCCTTTCTCAAGAACCCCATGAAGATTTGGCTGATTTTGAGCCTGCTGTAGAAGAAAAATGGATGAACCGTAATCTGCAAACGCTGATGTTAACGAAGGAAGAGGATATGTGGAGTGTGTATGCGGGTAAAAACCTGGATGGAATCTTCCCTTCATATAACGAAGCGGCTTCCTATTTAGAAGAAGAGGGTTTTACAAAGAAAATGTATTGATCTTTGAGAAACGCAAAAAAAAGCTTGCAGGGAAATCTAATCTGTAACCTGTGTAGTAGACACTTTAAAAAAAGCGTCTACTACACAGGTTTTTTATGTACAATGAATTAATTAGAACGGGGGGAGTACATGAGTAAGAAGATTTTTTCTTCAAAAGAAATCCAACTATTATCTATAAATCCTTATGTGAAATCAATTAGCCCGAAGGGAATTACTTATAGTGAAGAGTTTAAGGAGCTTTTTATAGCTCAATACGAAAAGGGGAAATTTCCGAGTGATATATTCAGGGAGTATGGATTAGATCCGGAGGTTGTCGGTGAAAGACGGATTAATTCAGCTAGTAAAAGATGGCGAGAAGCATACCGTAAAAACGGCGCTATGGGGCTCCGTGATACAAGACCAGGAAACTCAGGGAGACCAAGTGATAGAGAGCTTTCTATTGAAGAAAAATATAAAAAGTTACAGGCTGAGCTTAATCTTGTGAAAGCAGAAAATGAACTATTAAAAAAGATACGATTAGAAGAAAGGAGGATGAAAAAGAAATAACCCTAACAGCCGAACAGAAATTCACCCTAATTCAATCTGTCATCGATAAATACAACTTAACAAGAATGGTATCTCACCTGTGTAAAATAGCTGGTGTCTCGCGTCAGGGCTATTATAATTACTTTTCACCGAAACAAGTTCAAAGAAGAAGAGATCGGGAGAAAAAAGATAACTCCCTTAGGGAGTTGGTTTTAAAAGCCTATCATTTTAAGAACCGTAAAAAAGGGGCTCGCCAGATTAAGATGGTATTGGCAGGTCAGTTTGGCGTTGTCTTCAACCTTAAGAGAATAAGAAGAATTATGAAGAAATACAGAATCGAGAGTCCTTTTAGGAGAGCAAATCCTTATAAGCGCATCATGAAAGCGACTCAGGAGCACAAGGTCGTTAAAAACATTCTTAACAGGGAGTTTAAACAGGGTATCCCTTACAAGGTCCTCCTTACAGATATCACCTATCTTTATTATGGAAAAGGTAAAAGAGCATATCTCTCCACCATTCTTGATGCATCAACTAATGAAGTCTTAGCTCATCAGGTCTCTGATCGAGTAACCATTGATATTGCGACAGATACACTTAAGAAATTAAAGAAAAACAGGCGCATTAAACTGGTGAAAGGCGCCTATATACATTCTGATCAGGGAAGTCATTATACCAGCCCTATTTTTCAAAAATTAGTGAAGAAATTTAGATTGGATCAATCCATGTCCAGGAGAGGAAACTGTTGGGACAATGCTCCGCAGGAATCGTTCTTTGGGCATTTTAAGGACCTCGCTCATTTTGAGTCATGTGAAACATTAGAAGAACTTAAACAGGAAGTGAAAGCTGCCATCCACTATTATAATCACTATAGATATCAATGGAATATGAAAAAGATGACCCCTGTCCAATACAGAGATCATCTTCTTAAAGTGGCCTAGCTTTTTTAAAATGTCCTTTACAAAGGGTACGGATTAATCCCCTGCAAGCTTTTTTCTTTTCTTATAATCGATCTTTTCCTCTGAATACACGTTCTTCTTCAAGTAAACGACGGTCGTCTACTGAGTTTTCCCGGCTTTTATTTGTTAGCAGCGGGTCTGCTTTATCACGATCTTTATTTCCATTATTATCGTTTGCGTTGACGTCGTGGTTATGCTGATTTCTTTCATCGTCTCCAGCATCTTCTACGTTCTGTCCGCCCCACAGTCGATTTTCATCATCTTCATATTTTTCTGCATTTCTATTGTCTACTTCAGTGTTGCCGACATTGACAGTGTCTTCACCTTTGTTTGAATACGTGCCCGATGTTCCTGGTGAACGGTCTTTCCACTCCCCATTGTCAACGGATTCATTTTGTGCTGTGCATCCTTCCTGATCCGGACGGATATCATTCCTTGGTGTTCCTGAGTCAACAGCATCAGAAGAGGTTTCGTTGTACATAGGATTGCTGCCGTTGTCACTGCCGCTTGTTGTGCCGCCAAATTTTTCTTTATCTCTGCTTGAAGGCTCATAGTTTTTGCCGTTATCGCTGCCCGGCTCAGTATGAGTAGATTCATTTGTAAAATTCGTTCCCTTTACTTTACGGTCTTGTTCAAGCCCAGTAGGCGGAGCGATGTTTTCATCCACGTAGTTGGAATTGTCCGACCCGGTAGACTGAATCCCTTCGCGTTCATCTGAATCTGCATAAGCAGTTGATGATGAATCTCCGTAATGTCTATCTGCATAAAGAAGAATAGAGCCGTTATTTACATCATCGTAGTAGCGCTCAGCATCTTCACGTTCCATGCCCATTCTGTTGAACGCTTCTCTTACAGGAGAATCTCCTGTAACAAATGCTTTAAATTTGTCCATCCAGTTGCCCTCGGATGATTCGAGATCCACGTCTGTACGACCTCTTACTAAGGAAAGTTCATCTTTATCTCTTGCCATTACATACATATCTTCTTCAGAATAACCCTGCACTTTCAATTCTTCAATTTTATCCAATACCTCTTGTTCTGATCTGAATGTTTCAACATAGTTTGCTGACATTTCAATTCCTCCTAGTCATAGTAAAACTTTGTTGCATTTGTTTTCAGTTTTTGAGGTGGTTATCCGGTTAGCCTTTTTAGACCGTACAGCGCACCAATGAATAAATATAGTTAATTGTTGTTTTCGTGCTATAGCATACTTATGATTTACCCGTCTATCTTTTTTTAAAACTGTTTGGAGCAGGCTCTGGAATGAAATCCTTCTAATGGACTATTTTTATTTCTTCCAAATTTGTACATGGCTAAAATGTTATAGGTGTATAAGAAGTTTTTCCAGGAATCGACATGAACTCCTGTTATCCATTCTTGCTGTCTGACAAAGAGGGTAACCCGTTTTTTCTTTTTCATAAATGGAAAAACCCCCAATGAGGTTAAACTCATTGGGGGTTTCATCCGTTATTCTTTATCCATATCGTTTGGGTGAGGACCTTTTCGTTCGTTGCGATCCAGATTATTGATACTCTTCATTTCATCTTCCGTCAATTCAAAGTCAAACACATCGAAGTTTGATTCAATCCGCGAAGGCGTAACAGACTTCGGAATTACAATTGAATTGCTTTGAATATGCCAGCGAATAACTACTTGAGCCGGCTCTTTGCCATACTTTTCAGCAATGTTGCGGATCGTATCGTCTTCTAATACAGCTCCGCCCTGCATGATTGGGCTCCATGATTCTAAAAAGATTTCATTTTTCGCACAAAATTCTTTTAGCTCATGCTGACCAAGGTACGGGTGGCATTCAACTTGATTTACTGCAGGTTTAACCGTGCATTCGTCAAGCAACCGCTGCAAATGGTCAACTTCAAAGTTACAAACACCAATGGCTTTAACTTTTCCGTCTTCATAGAGCTTTTCCATCGCCTTGTATGTATCTACATACCGGTCTTTTCCAGGCATCGGCCAGTGAATTAGATATAAATCAACGTAATCAAGACCCAGTTTTTCAAGGCTTTCATCTAAAGCCTTAATCGTCGTATCGTAGCCTTGATCCGCATTCCATACTTTTGTTGTAACGAAAAGATCTTCACGCGCGATACCAGACGCCTTAATGCCTTCGCCTACTCCAACTTCGTTTTTGTAAATGGCTGCTGTATCGATTGAACGATACCCTACTTCAATTGCTTTTTGCACAGCATCTGCAGCTTCCTTGCCATCTTCCACCTGCCAAACACCAAGTCCGATTTGCGGCATTTCAACACCATTGTTAAGCGTAATTGTATTCACAGTAAAACTCCTTTCGGTAATCGAAATAGTTACTAGCTTAGTATAGTCGTGTCTTTAAACTAAATCTATTATTATGCACTTACTCATTTCAAATACCCTTTAATAGGAACAAAAAACCTATAGATTAAAGAACAAACTTTTTAATAGCTTTCGCGACTCCGTCTTGTTCATTCGTCTCAGTTATCCAGTCCGCTTCCTGTTTGACCTTCTGCTGAGCATTGCCCATCGCCACTCCCACACCTGCTTCTTTGATCATAGCGAGATCGTTTAAGCTGTCACCTACTGTCATAACCTCGTCCATCGTGATATTAAGGAGATCACATACTTTTCGGATCGCAGCGGCTTTATTGATGCCCGCAGCATTTACCTCTATATTGGTTTCACTGGAATTTGTGACTTCCAAAAATTCATTCGTTGCAAGCTCTTCCCGAATACTTTCCCGGACAGCATCATCCTCAATATCAAATCCGAACTTCAGCCACTCATGCTCATCAAGCGTTTGTGGAAACGAAGTCGTTTTATTCCATACTCCGCCAACCGTTGAGGACCAATAATGCGTTTCATGCTGTTGAGCAAGCCTGTACATCTGATCAATATGCTCGACATCAATCATCGTCCGATCAATTAAATTTAAATCCGCATCCCATATTTCGCTTCCATTCACCGTAATTAAGTAGGAGGCAAGCTCAAGCGACTCCACGATTTCCTGGCAATTTATTAAAGGTCGCCCGGTGCTGACCATAACCTTGACTCCTTTTTGCTGAGCTTCTTTAATCGTTTTACGTGTGTAGTCTGACACCGTGTGGTCATTCTTCAATAACGTGCCGTCCATATCCAATGCAATTAGTTTTATATTTTTTGACTCCATTATTCTGTTTCGTCTCCTTCCGGCTTCTCGATTTCCTGATTGTAGTATAGCGCGTGTGACCAGTAAAATCGAATGGTCTACATTATTGGTAATGATGGACAATTGAACGCCCCGCAAACATTCCATTACGTATGAGTTGTGTTGCTATTTAAAGATAAAGCTTATTCAAAGAAGGAAATTTCACTCTTTTTGTCAAATATCTCTATATAGAACTGGCTGCTATAATCTGGAGGAATTCGTATGCGTTTAAAGAAAAAAATAAAATATGTGTTGTATGCCCTTGTTACGGGGGTTCTGATTCTCTTATTTAACTTGTTTTTTCAGGTACCTGACCATCAAACGAGATCGGTAAAAAAATACTTAGAAACGAACGTTGCGTGGAACAATCAGGGCGGAGTCATTACGGATGGCTATAAAATTTACGGCGGCAAAGACGGAGAGCTGTACGTATGGTACACATTTGAAGAATGGAACCGAGAAAAACAGCAAATTGATTCAGGTGCTTCCCTTCCCCTGGTAATCTTACTTGACGAAGAAAACAAAGCTGCAGGTCACAAAAGACCAGCGGACGGAGCTTCTTATGAAGAAAGCGTAAAGGATCTATTCCCTTTTTACGTTCGTGCAAGAATGAATCACGATACTGCTCCCGCCTCTATTCGGCAAATGATTTCCGCCCAGCAGGAAAAACTGCCTCCTGAGGAGGAGGAAAATACGGAAGAATAAATAAATTGGTGGATTTTTATACATGTTTGTTCTCCCATCTTATAGATACTAGAGAAAAATGGTTGTGTCTTGTGCATAATCATTTTTCTTTTTTGTTAAAACGATGGAAATTGAGGCGCATTAATGCCGCTCCCCTCCTGCCACACGAAAACATCTGCTAAATAATGAAATAAACCCTCTCTCTTTACAAGTCTATTAATTAATTAAATTATTAGAATTTTTCAAATAGACTATTGATTTTGTCATCTTCCTGTAATATGCTTTACTTATGAAAACGATTTCACATCATTTATTGGAGGTGTTCCTATAGGAGGGTGAGTACGTGTACACGATTAAAGATGTTGCGTCAAAAGCTGGATTATCACAAGCGACCGTTTCAAGGGTTATCAATAATCATCCCTACGTCAGCGAAGAGAAAAAGCGCGCAGTTCAACAGGCCATGGCTGAACTTGGGTATGTGCCTAATTCATCTGCACAAAGACTCCGAAACCTGAAGACAAAGAAAATTGCTGTTCTTGTATCAAGAATTGTCAACCCATTTTTCAGCCAATTGGTTGATGCAATGGAAAAAAGAGCAGCCATTTCTGGCTTTCAAGTCATTCTTTGCAATACGAGAATTGATAGAGAAAAAGAACTTGAATATTTTCAGCTGCTAAAATCAAAACAAGTAGATGGGATTATCATGGCATCCGTTGAAAATACCTGGGAGGTTATAGAGCCTTTTACCAAGTATGGACCCATTATCTATTGTAATGAATATGATCCTGCAGCGAGGGTTACCAGAGTCCGCCTTGATCAAATTGAAGGCGGTTATATCGGTACAAAGCATCTGCTCGACAAAGGACACCAAAAAATTGCCTACTGTCAGGGGAACGACAGCAGTGTTTCAACCAATCGCCGCATAGGTTTTTTGAAAGCGGTTACAGAAGCTGGAATTACTCCTGAGCCTGCGTGGATGTTTAAAAACATCTTTACAATTGAGGACGGACGAGAGATTTTCAGAAAGCTTCACGCCTTGTCTTGTACACCTACTGCTGTTTTTACAGGCAGTGACGAAGTGGCAGCGGGTATTATTAAAGAAGCCCAGCAGCATTCCTGGAGAGTTCCGGAGGATCTGGCGGTTAT
Organism: Jeotgalibacillus campisalis; assembly: GCF_000829515.1. GTDB lineage: Bacteria > Bacillota > Bacilli > Bacillales > Jeotgalibacillaceae > Jeotgalibacillus > Jeotgalibacillus campisalis. The sequence continues at coordinate 164,193 of NZ_JXRR01000001.1, forward strand.
AGGCTTTGACGATCAGCCGATTGCTGCATTGCTGGACCCGCAAATTACAACCATTAATCAATTCACTACAGATATTGGGATTACTGCCATGAACGTCATGTTAGAGATAATTCATAACCCGTCAGTTAATAAGCCACAGGACATCCTATTGCCAATACGATTAATAGAAAGACAATCAACATAACCATCAAGGGGGTATTTACATGAAACTTTGGAATAAAAAAATAGCTGGTGTAACCGTTCTGTCTATGAGTTTACTTTTAGCGGCATGCAGCGGGGATGACGATGAAGCAGCAAACGATACACCGGATAATGGATCTGACGGAGATACGGAATCAGGTGAGCAGGTTGAAATCACATACGCAGCCGGAGTTGACGTAACCGGAGCCACTCCAGCAATAATTGAAGCATTTGAAGAGGCGAACCCAAATATTAAAATAAACTTCCGTGAAATGCCTGCTGACACAGGCGCTTCACATGACACGTACGTAACCTCCTTCAGCTCACAGGAAACGGAAATTGATGTGTTTGATGCAGACGTAATTTGGCCGGCAGAATTTGCGCAGGCTCAATATGCTCTTGATCTTGATCGTTTTATTGAGGCAGACGGCATTAACATGGACGACTTCTTCCCTGGTACGGTCGCTTCAGGAAACTTTAACGGCCGCCAGTATGCGATGCCAAAATATACAGATGCCGGGCTGCTATATTACCGCACCGACATTGTTGAAACCCCTCCCGAAACATGGGACGAACTATTTGAGATGGCAGGCGAGCTAAACGGTGAAGGCGGCACGGAATTCGGCTACCTTATGCAGGCAAATCAATATGAGGGCATGATTACAAATGCCATAGAATTTATTGCTGCTTACGGCGGACAAGTAGTAGATGAAAATAATGAAGTCGTAGTAGACAGCCCGGAAACAATTGCAGGAATTACGAAAATGGTTGAGTTCGCTAACGCTGACTTTGTACCAAGCAATATCTTAAGCTTCCAGGAAACAGAAACGAACAATTCATGGGTTGGCGGAGATGCCGTTTTTGCCCGCAACTGGCCTTATATGCAGGCAACTTCAAACGATGAAGAAGCATCTGAAGTAGCCGGAAACGTCGGCTTTGCTGTATTGCCTGCTGGAGATGCCGGTAACGCAGCAACACTCGGCGGCTGGATGAGCATGATCAACCGCTACAGTGAACACCCTAAAGAAGCATGGGAATTTGTAAAATTCATGTCAGGACCTGAAGGACAAAAAATTAGTGCTGTAGAAGGCGGACGTGCCCCTACTTTAGAAGCACTTTACGAAGACCCTGAAGTTCAAGACGCAGCAGCCCTATTCTCAAATGAAGAATTCGTAGCTACTCTTCAAAACGCTGTACCGCGTCCTGTATCACCAATCTACCCGCAGATCACAGACATCATGCAGGTAGAACTATCCAAAGCCCTGACACAAGACATCACACCTGAAGAAGCAGCAGCCAACATGCAAGAAAAAATAGAAGCTGCAATGGCAGAATAAAAGCGGAAGCAGGCGTTTAGGGGCGACAAGCATAAGACGCGGTGGCCAAGCAGACGTGCCCTTTGTCTGCTGGGACAGCGTGACTTATGACCTCGAGCCCCTGCCTGCTGCAGCTGGATAAAATAAAAGCGGAAGGCGCTCGTTCAGCTCCGACAAGCATAAGGCGCGTTGGCCAAGCAGGCATGCCTTTCGCCTGCTGGGACAGCGTGACTTATGACCTCGAGGAGCTAGCGCCTGCAGCTGGATAACACTAAAAGCGGAAACGGGCGTTAAGCTCCGACAGACGTAAGACGCTCCTCCAAACAGGTGCTCTTTACCTGTATGGAGGAGCGGCTTACGATCCGAGGAGCTGCCCGTTGGAGCTAGATACCAATAAAAGCGGAAGCAGGCGTTTAGGGGCGACAAGCATAAGACGACCTGCACAAATAGGCGCCCTTTGCCTATTGGGCAGTGCGGCTTATGACCTCGAGCCACTGCCTGCTGCAGCTAGCTATGAATAAAAGCGGAAGGCGCTCGTTCAGCTCCGACCAAGAAACACACGACAACTTAACAAAGGGGAGGTGAAACTTGTTCACCTCCCCTTTCTATTAAACGAAAAAGCGGGTGATAGATTTGAAATTTCAGTTGAATGAAAAGCAGCTAGGATATGCCATGGTAGCACCTGCCCTTATCCTTGTTATTCTTGTTACTCTGTGGCCGGTTGCCCAATCGTTTTATAATAGTTTATTTGATTACCGTCTTACCGATCCTTCTCGTTCAGAACGATTTACTCAATCAAATATTGACCTTGAAAGATACGCAACTGAATACTTTTATATCTCTCGTGATTTAGAGGATTTATCCGCTCAAGCGCCTGATGAAGAAGCTGCTCAAACTGTCAATGACATTCAGACAGAGATTGAAGCATTTCACAGCGATCTTTTGGCGATGGATGGTTTAGAGGAGCAATATGCAGAAGTGGATGAATTAATCGCTTCTTTTACAGCTATTTCAGACAGAGATTTAAAGTATGCAAGAGTCGATAATGACTGGGCTGAAGAATACAAAGACTTTTTAGCCTCCTCAAATGAAGATCTAGTTGCTTTATCAGAGGATGCTTCTGAAGAAGCATTTTCCAATACTGCCGGAAACGTGGCTGGAACAGTTGATACGATTAACAGTGCGGTGATCGAATCAAACTTCATTGGGTTTAGCAATTACAGCCGCTATCTTCAAGACTCCCGCATGTGGCAGTCCCTGCTAAACACCTTTATTTTTACCATAGCGTCTGTTTCAGTAGAGCTGGTTCTTGGTTTAGCCATTGCCTTGCTGATTAACCGAGTATTTATTGGGCGGGGTGTTGTCAGAGCCTCTGTCTTGATTCCATGGGCCATCCCAACCGCCGTAGCGGCCATGATGTGGGGCTTTTTGTATGATGGACAAACCGGGATTGTTGCTCACTATTTTGAACAATTCGGTTTAATCAATGACGCATCTGTACTTCTTTCTACCGCAAACGGAGGCATGTTTTCCGTCATTTTTGCAGATGTATGGAAAACGACACCTTACATGGCACTTCTACTGCTTGCCGGCCTTCAAACGATTCCCGGTTCATTATATGAAGCAGCAGAAGTAGATGGTGCAGGAAAATGGCAGCAGTTTTGGAAAGTAACACTGCCTCTATTAAAATCAGCTATCTTAGTTGCATTGCTTTTCCGTACACTTGATGCTTTCCGAGTATTTGATCTAATCTATGTTTTAACAGGAGGCGGACCAGCTAACTCTACTGAGTCCATCTCGATCTATGCTTACATCACCCTCTTCTCTCAGCAAAACTTCGGAGCAGGGTCCGTGTTATCAGTTATTGTCTTCTTATGTGTCGCTTTAATTTCAATTCTGTTTATAAAATTCATCGGGTCTGATCTATTTGAAGGAAGATCTCGATAAGGAGGAATCAAGATGAACAAACGTGCTGGTATAGGATTTTACATTTTTCTCGTCGTGTTTGTATTTTTTGTGATGTTCCCTTTCATCTGGGTTTTCCTCACATCGATCAAACCGCCGGGTGAAATTTTCAACAACTTTAATTGGTTTACAGCAAATCCGTCACTTGACTCATATGAAAATGCGATAAGCAGACGTCCTTTGTTCCGGTACATGTTAAACAGCTTTGTTGTATCCACTTTAACGACGATTATTGCAATTGGATTTGCTTCAATCGCAGCTTATGCATTAACTCGCTTGCCAATTAAATTCAAAGGGCTTATCCTCGGTATTATACTCGCAGCTTCTATGTTTCCGCAGATTGCGATTATTTCACCAATCTATAACTTTGTATCTGACATGGGTCTAAGAAACAGCTACATGGGGCTTGTCATCCCTTATATTACAATCAGCTTGCCGCTCTCGATCTGGATTCTAGCAACATTCTTTAAAAAGATTCCGTGGGAGCTCGAAGAATCTGCTAAACTGGATGGAGCAACACCTTTTCAAACATTTCGCAAAATTATCTTTCCTCTTGCAGCACCAGGCGTCTTTACGACTGGCATACTGGTCTTCATCGCTGCCTGGAACGAATATTTGTTTGCGCTTACGATCAATACCGCGGACAGCTGGCGGACGGTTCCCGTTGGAATCTCTTTCTATCAGAGCCAATTTACCATTCCTTGGGGAGATATTTCAGCTGCCACTGTTATTGTGACCATTCCTATTGTTATACTGGTATTGATTTTCCAAAGAAGAATTGTAGCTGGACTTACTTCCGGCTCAGTTAAAGAATAAAAGGAGTGTAAAAAATGAATGTAACGGTTTGGAACGAGTATCGTCATGAAAAAAATAATGAAGAAGTAACAAAAATTTATCCTGATGGGATTCATCAAGTACTTGCTTCTGCACTTACTGAACATGGATATGACGTGAAAACGGCAACATTAGATGAGCCTGAACACGGTTTAACAGAAGAAGTATTAAATAATACAGATGTTCTCCTCTGGTGGGGCCACGTGGCTCACGATGAAGTGGATGATGCGATTGTTGAAAAAGTTCAAAAAAGAGTTTGGGAAGGAATGGGACTTGTGGTCCTCCACTCCGCTCATTTCTCAAAGATTTTCAAAACCTTGATGGGCACAGGCTGCGATCTTAAATGGCGTGAAGCTCAGGAAAAAGAACGTCTTTGGGTTGTAGATCCGAGCCATCCGATTGCAGAAGGCATCGGCGAATATATTGAACTCGAAGAAGAAGAAATGTACGGTGAGCATTTTGATATTCCTGCTCCTGATGAGCTGGTGTTCCTAAGCTGGTTTGAGGGTGGAGAAGTATTCCGAAGCGGCGCAACGTTCAAACGCGGAAACGGCAAAATCTTCTACTTCCGTCCAGGACATGAAACACACCCTACTTATTACAACAAACAAATACAAAAAGTTATCGCGAACGGCGTGAAATGGGCTGCTCCTACTACGCGTGAATATCCTGTTTACGGGAATGCTAAGCCATTAGAAAAGCTCGAAGGCTACAAGGAGGACTAAGAATGACCAAGTTAAAAATTGGAGTTGTTGGCGCAGGAAGCATTGCCAAGAAACGGCATCTTCTGGAATATGCTGACAATGACCAGGTAGAAGTTGTCGCGATCTGCGATATTAATGAAAAACGCGCAAAAGAAATGGCAGAGAAGTTTGGTATTTCAAAGGTGTACACAAATTATCACGAGTTATTAAAAGAAGAACTCGATGCTGTCAGCGTCTGTACACCAAACTATTTGCACGCACCTGTTTCTGTTGCTGCACTAAAAGCAGGAAAGCATGTTCTTTGCGAAAAGCCAATGGCGACGAGTCAGGAAGAAGCAGAACAAATGATTGCTGTAGCTGAAAAAAGCGGAAAAATGCTTATGATCGGCCACAATCAGCGTTTCGTTGAATCTCATAAGCAGGCCAGAGAATGGATTGCTGAAGGAAAGCTTGGAAAAATATTCAGTTTTAGAACTGCATTTGGCCACCCCGGCCCTGAAGCATGGAGTGCGGACGGCGCTTCTAGCTGGTTCTTTAAAAAGGAAGAAGCATTTATTGGGGCAATGGGTGACCTTGGCGTTCACAAAACAGATCTCATTCGCTATATTTTAGGTGAAGAAATGACGGAAGTAGCCGCAATGGTTGAAACCAGCTCAAAAAAAGCGGATGTGGATGACAATGCCGTGCTTTTATTAAAAACAGAAAGCGGGATCATCGGCACACTAGCAGCAAGCTGGTCCTACAAGGGAAAAGAAGATAACTCCACCGTTATTTACGCAGAAAACGGAGTTCTTCGCCTGGAAGATGATGAGACTTATTCGGTTGTATTCCATAAACACGATGGAACGAAAGAACAGCTCAGCCTTGGTCAGATTCAATCGAATGAAGAGGATGCTCAGGTTTCTACCGGCGTAATCGATCATTTTGTTGAATCAATCCTAACCGGTAATGCCCCATTGGTTACAGGATATGAGGGCATGAAATCGCTGCAGGTCATTTTAGCTGCTATTCAATCCAATGAAACAAAACAAATCGTAAAACTATAGGTGATAAGATGGAAAAATTACGAATGGGCTTTATTGGGGCTGGAGGAATTGCCGTTTCACGGCACCTTCCCGCCTTTCAATTGTTAAACGACCATGTTGAAATCACGGCAGTCTGTGATGTAAACGAAGAAAGAGCGCAAACGGTTGCCAACGATCATTCCATATCTTTTTACACGACAAAGTATGAAGAAGTTTTTCAGCATGTTGACGCAGTAACCATTTGCACCCCAAATAAGTTTCACGCTGAAATCTCTATTGCCGCCCTTAATGCAGGGGTTCACGTGCTATGTGAAAAGCCTATGGCTCTCACTTCTCAGGAATGTGAGGAAATGATTGAAGCATCTAAAAAGGCAGATAAGATATTGATGATCGCTTACCATTACCGGTACTCGAAAGAAGCCCGGGCAGCTAAGCGCTTTATTGATGAAGGTGAAATCGGACGCCCTCTTGTTTCTCGTGCTCAAGCTATTCGCCGACGCAAAGTTCCCGGCTGGGGTGTTTTTACAAACAAAGAACTGCAAGGCGGCGGAAGCCTGATTGATTTCGGCTGTCATTTCCTTGACTTAGCCCTTCATTTAATGGAATTTCCAGAAATTGCAGAAGTATCAGGGGCTACATACAATGAACTCAGCAGACAAGCAGATATCGTCAACCAATGGGGTACCTTTGATCCTTCAACATTTGAAGTCGACGATCACGCAACGGCGTTTATTAAATTTAAAGACGGAGCTACCCTTCTTTTTGAAACATCCTGGGCAGCAAACCTGGCAGACGATCAGGAAACCGTCAGTGTATCCGGTACAAACGGCGGACTTGATGTATACCCGTTAAAGCTGTATCAATCAAAATACGGAATGCTTCTTGACCAAAGTGCTTATTGGATTTCCGATGACGAAAACCCAGGCATTCCGCAAGCGGCCAACTTTGTTGAGAGCTGCCGAGGACGCCAGACACCACTTGTAAAGCCTGAAGAAGCAATGATGGTATCCAAAATCATTGAAGCCATTTATAAAAGCAGCGAAACAGGAAAAGCGATTTCGTTCAATTAAATCGAAGGAGGAATAAAACATGAAATTAGGTGTATTTACTGTTCTATTTGCTCAAAAATCATTTGAAGACATGCTTGATTACGTAAAAGATTCCGGGCTGGATGCAGTTGAAATTGGAACGGGCGGCTACCCTGGCACGAATCATTGTCCAATTGACGATTTACTGGAAGATGAAGGAAAACGAAATCAGTATTTAGATGCTGTTATTTCCCGTGGACTAACGATCAGTGCATTCAGCTGCCACGGAAATCCTGTAAGTCCTGATCCTGCTTTTGCGAAAGAAAGCGATGAAGCACTACGAAAAAGCATTAAACTTGCTCAGCTTATGGGCGTACCCGTCGTCAATACGTTTTCCGGAACACCTGGTGCAGACGAACAGTCACGCCACCCTAACTGGCCGGTGGCTCCATGGCCAAATGAATACGGCGACGTTTTAGAATGGCAATGGGAACATAAGCTGATTCCATACTGGAGAGAAATTGGCGAAATCGCCAAAGATGCGGATGTTAAAATTGGCCTTGAACTTCATGGCGGTTTCTCTGTCCACACTCCGCACACGATGCTAAAGCTTCGTGAAGCAACAAATGAGTACATTGGAGCAAACCTTGACCCAAGTCACTTATGGTGGCAAGGAATCGACCCAGTGGGCGCCATCAAAATTCTTGGCCGGGAAAATGCCATCCATCATTTCCATGCCAAAGACACCTACATCGACCAAGACAACGTAAACATGTACGGCTTAACCGACATGCAGCCCTACAGCAACATCCAAACACGCGCATGGAACTTCCGCTCAGTCGGCATGGGACACTCTGCAGAAATCTGGGGCAACATCATCAGCGCCCTGCGCACATACGGCTACGACCACGTCGTCAGCATCGAACACGAAGACCCAATCATGAGCATCGAAGAAGGATTCCAACGCGCCGTCACCACCCTAAAATCAGTCAACATCAAAGAACAACCAGCAGAAATGTGGTGGCTATAACTAAAAGCGGAAGGCGCTCGTTCAGCTCCGACAAGCATAAGACGCGGTGGCCTGGCAGGCATGCACTTCGCCTGCTGGGACAGCGTGACTTATGACTCGAGGAGCTAGCGCCTGGAGCTGGATAACACTAAAAGCGGAAACGGGCGTTTAGCTCCGACAGACGTAAGACGATCTGCCAAGCAGGCGCTTTTTGCCTGCATGGCGGAGCGGCTTACGATCCGAGGAGCTGCCCGTTGGAGCTGGATAACACTAAAAGCGCAAGGCGCTCGTCCAGCTCCGACAAGCATAAGACGCGGTGGCCTGGCAGGCATGCACGTCGCCTGCTGGGACAGCGTGACTTATGACTCGAGGAGCTAGCGCCTGGAGCTGGATACCGAAGTAAAAGCGGAAGCAGGCGTTTAGGGGCGACAAGCATAAGACGACACGCACTAATAGGCGCACTTTGCCTATTGGGCAGGGTGGCTTATGACTCGAGCCCCTGCCTGCTGCAGCTAGATACCAATAAAAGCGGAAGGCGCTCGTTCAGCTCCGACAAGCATAAGACGCGGTGGCTTAGCAGGCATGTACTTCGCCTGCTGGGACAGCGTGACTTATGACTCGAGGAGCTAGCGCCTGCAGCTGGATAACACTAAAAGCGGAAGGCGCTCGTTCAGCTCCATCCATAAAGCATCAGGAAAAGCACTGGTAGAGCCATTCTGCCAGTGCTTTTTTCATGTCTATTAGTCTCCGTTATTTATCTATTCATCTAAGCATTTTCTCTTCTTGCTGAACTTATACTCACTCACCATAAATCGAAACCGAGCCGCCATTTACAAAGAATTGCCCCCACCCGTCGCTATTAATTGTGACAGCGTTTGAAGAATTCCCTGTTTTATCTCTCCAGGTTTCGCCTGCATTCCGCTTTCCAACATACATCCACTTATTTCCCCCTGGACCATCAGACAGAATGGTTGCCAGTCCTGATTTAGAACGGTCCGTTACCCCTTCTCTTGTCCAACCGATTACGTCCTGATGATTTAAGTAGTCATGCTGGGTTCCATAGGCCATGTCCTTCCTTGCTTTCAATATCGGAGTTAATTTAGAAGACAAATTTGGTATTTCACGATTACTTGATCCCTTTGTTCCGTAGAAATCACCATAAAACAAATTAGGGTATCCCTGCTCCCTCGTCATAATCATGGCATAGGCAAGCGGTTTGAACCAAGCATCCACTGTTGATTCCAGGGACTGACCCGGCTGTGAATCATGATTGTCTACAATCGTTACAGCTAAAGTCGGGTGCTGCTGAACGACTGACCCATTAAAGATCGTGCGCATATCAAAATTCCCGCCGCTGTTTGCTGCACGCTGAAAATTATAGTGCAGCGGTACATCAAAAACAGAGTGTGAATAGCCTGTTTTTGCTAAGTAATTGTTAATGGCGCCGAGATCATTTTGCCAGTATTCCGCTACTGTGAAAAGCTCCTTGCCTGTTGTTCTCCTGACATCCGCAAGCCATTCCTGAATATAATCATGTTTGATATGTTTTACTGCATCCAAACGGAAGCCATCCAGATTTAAACTTTGTACATACCACTTGCCCCAGTTTTTCAATTCTGCTTTGACCTCTGGGTGATCAAAGTCGACATCTGCATACATGAGGTAATCGTAATTTCCAAACTCGTTTGATACTTCTGTATCCCATGACTTTCCAGAGCCTCTGAATTTATAAATCCTGTTCAAACTTCTGGATTGATCCCAATCTGTCCCATCAAAATGGTACCATCGCCATTTGAAAGCTGAATGCAGATTATTTCTTCCAGCAAAATTAAAGCCTGTCCATGCCGAGATTGTGTACTCTCCTGATGTTTCCTGTGAACGATTATTAGGATTCACTTCCACAGCCTGGACAGACTCCGTAAAATCAGCGCCGCCCTTATGGTTCATCACGACATCACCATAGGTTCCTATGCCTTGATTTTTCAGTGTGTTAATGGCTGTCTGAAGCTGTCCGCGTGTGCCATATTTAGTTCTGACTGTCCCTTTTTGATTAAACTCTCCTAAGTCATATAAATCATATGCTCCGTACCCAACATCGTTTTGCGACGTCCCCTTATAGGCAGGAGGAATCCAAACTGTTGTGACTCCAAGGTTTTTTAGATTTGATGCATCATTCGTAAGTCGATTCCAATGAAGTCCATCATTTGGCAGATACCATTCAAAATATTGCATCATGGTCCCGTTCTGTGGTGTTGCAGCATTGCCAGTCAGCTGGCTGGGAAAAATCGTACATGCAAGTAGTACAGCTATCAGCCATCTGGTCACCCTTTGCCATCCCTTCATCTTTTCATCCCCTTGTTCAATTGTTGCACGCTAATGAAAACGCTTGCACAAGTTGATTATCTAACATACTTTTCCAAAAAGAAAGCAGTCAATTTAAAAAGGCTATTTGGACCTACTGATTTTAGAATATACTAGTCTAATAGATTGGTTTTACTATTTTTTCAGAAAAAAATCCGGCTCTCTTTATCTCAAGAAGAGCCGGGTGAAGTGAGTTATGAGAGTGCCTCCAAAAGAAAATCTGCTAAATGTACTGCTTCTACTTTACCTGCTAATCCGCTCCGCTCAATACCCACCTTCATCTGCAGCAGGCAGCCGGGATTTGCCGTCACGATAACACCGGGATTGGTCGTTATGGCTTTTTCCATTTTGTCATCAACTATTTTTAGGGACATGTCCGGCTGAACGATGGTATAAATACCGGCTGAACCACAGCACCCTGAAGCATCTGGCATTTCGCGATACTCCACTCCCTCAACCTGCCTGAGCAGCTGTCTTGGTTCATGGAAAACATTCATGCCATTTCGCAGGTGACAGGAATCCTGATACGTAACCACGGTTGAGGGATAGACTAAATTTACTTTGTCCTCTAATCCCTTTTCAATTAAAACTGTGGAAAAATCACGCACGCGAGAAGCAAAGTAATGAGCTCGAGTCTGCCAGCCACCCCTATCTTTTAATAAATGGTCATAGCCGGCCAAATAAGCTCCGCAGCCCCCTGCATTTAAAACAATATAATCCGCTTCCATAGATTCGAAGGCTGAGATATTCCGTTTTGCCATTTCGATTGCTTGATCTTTCTCCCCTGCATGCCCGTGAAGCGCTCCGCAGCAGCCCTGATCGCTCGGAATATGGACTTCACAGCCTGCCATTTGAAGAAGTTTGATTGTTGCCCGGTTGGTTTCATTAAACATCGTGTCCATCAGGCATCCAGCAAAAAATGCGACCGTTGCTGTTTTGTTACCGACTGCTTCAAAAACTTTCTGCTCGTATTGGCGCTTTTTCTCTTTTTGAACAGGTGGGAGAACTCGTTCCATTTCCTGCATTCCTTTTGGAAACAGCTTTAAAAACCCGACCTTTCGCACACCTTTTTGCAATCCGGATCGCTGATAAAAGCCAACAAGGTTAACGACCCGGTTCATTTGCTTATTTTTAGGAAACAGCTCGTGAAAGACCGTGTGACGTACTGCTTTTTGCGTTGCGGAATAAGCGGTATGCTCCTGCAAAATTGCCCGTGATTCTTCAAGTAAATGACCATATTGCACGCCTGCTGGGCAGACAGGTTCGCAAGCTCTGCAGCCAAGGCAAACATCAAGGGAGTTTCGCATTTCTTCGTCTGCTTCGATCATCCCGTCACGCACCGCCTTCATCATAGCAATCCTTCCTCTTGGGGAATGAATTTCCTGCTCTCCGGATTGAATATAAGTCGGGCAGCTCGGCAGACAAAATCCGCAGCGCATGCAGTTCATTAATTCGTTTTCATCCACGCGCTCGACAAAAGCTTTTTTGATTTCCTGCATCACAGTCACGATTTCACCACCAATCGTTTGCGTGTATCTTTTCCAAAAATTTTATTGGGGTTCATTATATTGTTTGAATCAAACGTTTGTTTAACGGCTCTCATTATTTCAATTCCCGCTGAACCAACCTTCCATTCTAAATAAGGAGCCTTCATCTCGCCGACGCCGTGTTCTCCGGTAATGGTCCCCCCAAGTGACACTGCCTTTTCAAAAATAGCTTCAAACGCAAGCTCGACTCTTTCCATTTCTTCCTTGTCTCTTGCATCCGTTAAACAGGTCGGGTGAAGATTGCCATCACCTGCATGACCAAATGTACAAATGGTCAAGTTGAAACGTAGGGCTGTCTCATTAATGGCATGGACCATCTCCGCTACTTTGGATCGGGGGACCGTTGCATCTTCCAATATCGTTGTCGGCTTTAAGCGTGCCAAAGCAGAAAGAGCGGTTCTCCTTGCTGTGCGCAAGTTCTCGGCTTGTAGTGGCGTTTTAGCCGCTTCAACTGAAATTGCTCCTCTTTCCTGGCAGATGACTTGCATCTTTTTCATATCTTTTGAGACCGCTGCTTCTTCGCCGTCCTGTTCAATTAACAGCACAGCTTCCGCGTTTAAAGGAAGCCCTACCTTAGCAAAATTTTCGACTGCTTTAATCGTCGGTTTATCCATGAATTCGAGCGTAGCGGGAATAATATGATGCGCAATGATTGATGAAACGGCTTCTGCTGCACGCTCCATTGAGTCAAATACAGCCAGCATCGTCTGCTTTGATTCCGGAATAGGGATAAGCTTGAGCGTAGCTTCCGTGACAATGCCAAGTGTTCCTTCTGAACCCACCATCAGCTTGGTCAGGTCATAGCCCGCCACATCCTTTGCCAGCTTTCCTCCCGTTTTTATAATGGATCCGTTTGGCAGAACCACTTCAAGACCGAGTACATAATCTTTGGTTACACCATATTTTAAGCCCCGCAGACCGCCTGAATTTTCATTAATATTTCCCCCTATTGTGGAAATTTTCATGGAAGAGGGATCGGGCGGGTAAAACAGCCCCCGCTCCTCCACTGCATCGATCAGGGATTTGGTAATCACACCCGGCTGCACGGTTGCGGTCAGGTTTTCTTCATCGATTTCGAGTATGCTTTTCATGCGGGTAAAAAGCAGTACCAGCCCGCCTGAAGTGGGACAGGTTCCGCCGCATAAATTTGTTCCGGAACCTCTTGGAATAATAGGAACTCTGTTTTCATTGCACATTTTCACAATCGCTGCCACTTCTTCTGTTGAACCCGGAACGGCAATCGCATCCGGCATAGACTGATAGCCAGGCGTCGCATCATACGAATACACTAATCGGGAGGCAGACGAGGACTGGACATGCTCTTTGCCAATCAACTGCTTAAGCTGCTCCAAAATTTCAGGTTTCATGGTTCTCCGCCTTTCATTGAAAGAGCTTTAATTTTATCTAACTGTTTATGAACTGTTTTTTTAATCTACTTTTTTAAATGCTGAACGGCTTCATGTGTGTCCACAATTCTCTCAAACACCTCTTGACCCCGTTTTGAGCATAGACCAATGTATAGAGCATCAATAACGGCCATTTGAGCAATCCGCGCTGTCATCGTTCCAATGCGCAAGTTGTGTTCTTCCTCCGACATCGTCAAAACAAGATCAGCGAGCCTGCGTGCAGGGGATGCACCGTTTTGAGTCAGTAAAATGCATGTAACACCGCGTTTTTTAGCGATGGTCAATAGATCCACTACCTCTTTTGTTTTCCCTGATGTTGAAACGACAAAGACTACATCTTTATTTGTGGCATTGGCGGTCATGGTCATTTGCAAATGGCTGTCATCAGACCTGAAGACATTGACATTGATTCGCAGCAGCTTTTGAGTAAAATCCCTCACTACGACAGACGATCCCCCTACTCCATAAGCAAAAATCCGCTCTGCCTGATCCAATTGATCAATTGCCTTTGATACTGATTTTACTGAAAGCATTTTTTCTGTATTTTGAAGTGCCTGGATTGTATTAAACATGACCTTTTGAATAATAAGCTTCGGGTCATCTTCAAGCTGAAACGGTGAATCCACGATTTCCGGAATTCCGTCTCCTTTGGTGTGAAGCTCTTTTGCCAATTCAAGCTTCATGACTTTGAAGCTTTGAATGCCGATTCGTTTACAAAACCGCATAACGGCGGCTTCACTGCTTTGACTTGCAGCAGCTAATTCTTTTGTCGTCATTTCCATCACCTGCGCCGGATTTCCTAGCACATAGTTTGCGACCGACTTTTCAGCTTTTGTGAACGATTCAAGGTTTCGTTCAATTTGTTTTAACACCGAAAAAATTGACATCTCTTCCTCCTGTGTGAACCAACTGCGTTCATCCCGTAGTACCTATCATTATATAGAGGAAAAGGAACTTTCTCCATTTCCCGGGTTATCACCAACAGGGATCAGCTTAAACTCCTGGCCGGGGCCAATAAACGGGATTAGCGGGATATCTTTGGCTATGATCTGACCAGCTGTATTTACCCCTTCATGACTTGGCAATGAGGTTCTCGCGATTTGCAGTTCGCCCTGATAGCGGCCGTAGTGTTCATTATCGATCGTAATGGCCCCGATCGTTCGTTCATTCGGCTGATCAGCTTTAATCCTGTCATTTTGGATCTGGAAAAAAGGTCTGGCACCTTCAGAACGGATCACGTCTCTCGCAGGGTCAAACCGATTTCTATGCTCAAGTGCAAGAAGACGTTGAGATAGAACATCATTCGTATATGGCTTGTAGCGCAGGCGAATCACACCTTGCTGATACGCTGTCAGTTGCTCAAACGTTTGTGTGCTAATTTCCGGATCTCCTATGAGAATTTCATCTACTGGATGCTGATGCTTTAAAGATAAATAGGCGGCAAAAGAAGACATTCTCCTATGTTTTTCAAGAGTGGGCAACCCTTTGTGAAGAGGGCCTCTCAAGCGTTTATCCCCCGGAATAAAGGCGGCTGTTTTGAAGCCGTTTTGCTTAAACCACTGATTCTGCTGATCAAACCAAGTTGAACACAGTCCCGTTTCTGGACGAGGGTAATAATTATGCCATACCTCTGATTGTTCTTTGTTGAGTCCCAGTGCTGTAAGCTCGTCCATCCAAATCTGCGTGATCGTACTGGCATTTAACGCTACAGTCATCACATTTGAGATCGCTGCAATCGTTTGAGAATCGATGCCGTAATCTACCCGTATCCCCTCTACACCCCAGTCTTTTAAAACCCCAGCCTCTTTCCACGTTAAACCAAGGGCCTCCATGGAATGACCGGACATATCAACATATAGTCTCATCCCTCTTTCCTGCACTTGATCGGCCAGGGTTTTTAACGCATTCTTATATAACGCCGCGTCATCTTCGGGAATATGCAGAGACGTGAAGATTGTTTTTCCTCCTGCTTTTTGAATAAGATCCAGATACGTTTGCTGTTCCCTTTCCGTTTGCTGTCCGAGAAAAACAGATGCGCCAATCATGTTCACTCCTCCTTTTGATAAAACATTTTCAAGCCTAACAATGAACGGGCAAGAGTCTCCTCTTACCCGCACCAGTTTTAAAAAAGTTTAGTTATCCAAATTGTCAGCCATCGATTCTTTAAATCCAAATAGATAGGTAAAGATGAAACCAAACGTATAGGCAATAACCAGACCTAAGAAATAAAGCAGAAATTTATTATCGTCAATTAAAGGAATTAAAGATAAACCAGACACTCCAATGCCGCGGGCTGCCGTATCCATTAGAGCTTGAAATGCTCCTCCGACAGCTGCTCCCATGCAGGCTGTGATGAATGGACGCCCCAGAGGAAGAGTGACCCCGTATAACAATGGCTCACCAATTCCTAAAAACCCTACAGGTAAAGCACCTTTAATCGTCGTTCGAAGTCTAGTATTTTTCGTTTTCACAAAAACAGCGATGGCAGCACCAACCTGCCCGGCTCCTCCCATTGCGAGAATGGTTAAAATCGGCGTGATTCCGATGCTATTGATAAATTCCATGTGAATCGGTGTAAGACCATGATGCAGTCCCACCATTACAAGCGGCAGGAAGAACCCTGCTAAAACAGCTCCTGCGACGACGCCTCCAATATCAAGGATGAAATTAATTCCATCTGTAATGCCTACCGAGAGCCATCCTCCTACCGGCTGGATGACTAACAGCGTTGTAAAACCAACGACAAGGACAGCAATTAGCGGTGTTAAAATAATATCGATTGAATTTGGTACAAATCTTCTAGCAAATCTTTCGACAACCGCCATAAACCATGCCGCTAAAATGACGGCGATCAGTCCACCCCGTCCAGGCACCAGTTCTTCACCAAAGAGGGTGATAGTGGCTAAAGCTGGGTTGATAATAATAATCCCTGCAATTGCACCAAGAGCTGGTGTTCCGCCAAATTCCTTCGCTGTATTCCAACCGACTAAAATGCCTAAGAATGCAAAGACTCCTCCGCCTAATAAAAGCAAAATGGCGATGATCGTATTAGTCGGATCAACTCCTGCGTTAACCGCAAAGTTAGCACCTCCATTAATAATCCCGGAGGCAACTAGGGCAGGAATCAGCGGGATGAAAATATTCCCGATTCTTCTTAGTCCATTTTTTATCGGCGTACTGTTTTTCTTTTTTAATGCCGCCTGCCGATCCTTTGCTGTTAAACCTGGATCTGCTGAAACCTCTCCAACTTTTAAGCCGGTTTCTTTGCTGATTTCATCGGCTACTTTATTTACCGTTCCTGGCCCTACGACTATTTGAAGCGTATCATCTTCAACTACGCCCATGACCCCTGGAACCTGTTTAAGTTCTTTTATATTAACAAGTGATTCATCCTTCATATTTAACCTGATTCTCGTCATACAGTGGTTAAGCTGAATGATATTATCTCTTCCCCCGACTTTCTCCATGATCGAATGTGCAAGCTGCTGTTCCTTCTTCACCCAAAGTCCCCCTTTTTATCAACTCAATTTAATCGCTTTACGAACAAATCCTTCTGCTTCTTTTAAACGCCGTGCCGCTTCTTCAACTGTTACTTCTGCAAGAATCATCACAATGGCTGTTTTGACATTCTGATGAGATTTCCCATAGAAGGCAGCGGCTGTTTCTTCGTCCACCCCTGTGGCCTGTACAATCATATTTTTGGCTCTGTGTTCTAATTTCCTGTTTGTTGCTTTCACATCCACCATCAGGTTTTGATAGACTTTGCCAAGACCGATCATCACAGATGTCGAAATCATATTCAGCACCAGCTTTTGAGCCGTCCCTGCTTTAAGTCTAGTAGAACCCGTTAAAATTTCAGGCCCGGTTTGAATTTCTATTGGGATACCAGCTTTTTGACTAATCTCAGCGTTCGTATTACACGAAATACTGGCTGTAGCTGCTCCTTTAGAAGAAGCATAGACAAGCCCGGCTTTTACATATGGCGTTCGTCCGCTTGCCGCAATGCCAATCACTACATCCTTGTCTGAAAGATCAATCGCGTCAAGATCTTTTGCCGCAAGTGTTTCTGAATCCTCGGCTCCTTCAACCGCTTCAAGCAGCGCCTCTTCTCCTCCTGCAATAATGCCAACCACAAGAGAGGAATCCACCCCGAAAGTCGGCGGACATTCCGCTGCATCAAGAACCCCTAAACGTCCGCTGGTCCCTGCACCCAAATAAATCATTCTTCCTCCAGCTTTTATTTGTTCAATTGTTTTTAAAACCAGTTGTTCAATGGAAGGAATGACTTCTTTTACAGCTTCCGGAACGGTTTTGTCTTCTTCATTCATCGCACGTAAAATGTCATGGATACTCATGGCATCTAATTGTTCGGTCTGCTTGTTTCTCTGTTCAGTAGATAATTTATTTAATTTCATCTCAATCTCACCTTCTAATTGTTTGAATTATGTATCAGTATGCGCTTACAGAAACAAAAAATCAATATAAATTTAAAATAAAATGAAATTTAATTTCAAAAACTATTTGTATTCTTCTTCAGTACCCGCTACACTACAACTATCGAATAAGAGAAACAGGAGGCGAAGCAATGTCTCAATCCACGATCATTAAGAATGTTGAAATTTTTCAGGGTGAGGGCCGTTCTTTCCGGGGTGATATTGGGATCACAGATGGAAAAATCCAAGCTGTTGCATCCCACATAGAGGATCAGGAAGCAAAGGTAATCGATTGTTTGGAGCAAGCATGGACTGCTATCCCCGGCTTTATTGATCTTCATCTTCACGGAGCAGTTGGTTTTGATTTCATGGACGCTGAGCAAAAAGCAATTGAGTCCATTTCAAAAGCGCTTCCAAAAGAAGGAACGACCAGTTATTTAGGAACGACCATGACCCAGTCCCCTTCGGCCATTTCAAAAGCGCTTATTTCAGCACGTCAATATATGAACACCCCTAATATGTACGGCCAGGCTGAGATGCTCGGTATTCATTTAGAAGGACCTTTTATCGCTTCATCAAAAGCAGGAGCTCAGCCGTCCGAGTGGATAACGGCTCCTGATATCAGGCAATTTGACCAGTGGCAAAAAGAAAGCGGGCATTCCATACGGGTAACGACAGTGGCACCTGAGACGCCACATGGACAAGCGTTTATTGAGCATGTAACCGGGCAGGGAACGGTTGCTTCAATCGGGCATTCTGACGCGACTTTCGAGGATGTGCGGGAGGCTGTGCAAAACGGAGCCCGGCATGTAACTCATCTCTATAACCAGATGAGCCCCCTCCACCATAGAAAACCAGGTGTCGTTGGGGCAGCCTTGCTGCTTGATAATCTATCAGTCGAACTAATCGTCGATTTTATTCATACTGCACCCGAAGCGATTGAGTTGGCATACCGGCAGAAAGGCCCTGAAAAAACCATTTTGATTACAGATTCGATGAGAGCAAAGGGGCTTCAGGATGGTAAGTACGATTTAGGCGGACAAGAGGTTTTTGTGAAAGAAAAGGAAGCACGTTTAGTGGACGGTACGCTTGCTGGAAGCATTTTGACGATGCAGGATGCGGTGTTGAATATGAAGAAACTTACCAATCTAACTATCGGGGAACTAGCGGCCATTACTTCTCAAAATGCCGCGAAACAAATTGGGGTATGGGATCGAAAAGGCAGTATTGAAATCGGCAAGGATGCTGATATCGTGCTAATTAATGAACAGTATGAGGTTATGATCACTCTCTGCCGCGGGGAGGTTTGTTTCCAAAAGGAGGAATCGCTTTGAATCTGATCGTTGTCAACCACTATGAAGAATTAAGTCAAAAAGCAGCTGAGATAATTGAACAGCTGATACAGTCTCATCCTGCCTCCATTTTGGGCCTCGCAACAGGAAGTACGCCGATTGGACTTTATCAGGAGCTGATCAAGCGATATCAGCAAGGGGCAATTTCTTTTGAGAAAGTCCGGACCATTAATCTCGATGAATATATCGGCCTTGCAGAAGATCACCCTCAAAGCTATCATGCTTTCATGAAAAAGCATTTATTTGATGAAATTGCGATTCCAAAGGAGCAGACGCATCTGCCAAATGGCAATGCATCGTTTCTGGATGAAGAGTGTCTGCGATACGAAAGATTAATTGAAAAGATTGGTCCTGCTGATGTGCAGCTTCTTGGGATTGGATCAAATGGTCATATCGGTTTTAACGAACCGGGAAGCTCCTTTTCTAGCGAAACACATGTCATCAAATTAGCCCAGTCCACCAGAGAAGCGAATGCCCGTTTCTTTCATTCGGTTGATGAGGTTCCCTCCCATGCTATAACGATGGGTATTGCTTCGATCTTAAAAAGCAAGAAAATACTTCTTCTCGCATCCGGCCCTTCAAAGACAGCAGCTTTAAGGAGATTGCTGCAACAAAAAAAGGAAGAAGCTTTTCCGGCATCCGTGCTATGCAGCCATCCTCATGTTACCTTGATTGCTGACCGGGAAGCATGGGCAGATCTGCCTCAACCTGAAACTATTTAAAACAAAAAACAGCTCAATGCACAGCAATTCCTGCATTGAGCTGTTTTATTTAATCAAACATTCATCCTATTCTTTTTAATCGGCTTTGACGCAGCAGTTGATTAATGACCTCTGACAGCACAATGCCCATTGCAATTGAGCCGGATACCATAAAGGCTTTAGCTGCCAAAGAAACGGCCATATTATAGTCATTTGTCACAAAATACCGCATCGAATCGTACGCCATCCCCCCTGGTACAAGAGGGATGATTCCCGCAACGATATAAATAATAACCGGCGCTTTATACATCTTTGCGTAGACCTGACTCACTACTGCAATTAAAAAAGCAGCTGCAACGGTTGCAGGAACGATGTCAATTCCCTCGGTACTCAGGATAAAATAAACGATCCACCCAAGCATCCCGACAAAGCCGCATTTGATTAATGATTCTTTTGGGGCATTAAAAATCACCGCAAATGCCGCAGCCGCAATAAAACTCGTAATAAGCTGGACAACAATGGTCATGTGCCTTCTTCCTTTCTATCAGGCTAATAAAGCCAGTGTTGATCGCTGGACACTTCTTACGGGAGGAACCTTAACCTACACCCCTCACCAAAAGCCGTTTTGACAGCTCTTTTATAAAAAAGTCACCACTACAGCAATACCCGACCCAATTGCAAAAGCGGTTAAAAATGCTTCTGCCCCTTTTGCTAAACCGGATATGAGATGACCTGCAATTAAGTCGCGAACAGCATTCGTAATAAGAAGACCCGGCACGAGCGGCATAACCGATCCAATAATGATTTTATCCGGCTGCAGCCCAAAACCAAGTTGAACAAAAAGCAATGCCAGGACACCGATGATAAGAGAAGCCATGAACTCTGCGAAAAATTTAATCGAGATCAGTTCTTGAAAATATCCAACGCTCGCAAAGCCAATGCCGCCTGCAATCACCGCAGGAAGGAAATCGACCCAGCCACCTTGAAACATCATTAAAAAACAGCCGCTGGAAATGGAGGCAGCCGCAATTCTTGTTTTAAGTGAATACGTTTCATCTGATGCATAAATTCTTTTTAAAATGCGGTAAGCCTGCGGAACATCCAGTTCTCCTTTCGCAATTCTCCTCGATGTGCTATTAACCAGCATGACCTTTTTTAAATCGGTTGTCCGATTGGAAATCCTCATGAGCTTTGTTTTTGTCGGTTCATCTGTTTCAATTGAAAACATGATGCCAGTCGGTGTCACATAGCTATGAGATTCCTTTATGCCATAGGAGGCTGCTATCCGCATCATTGTGTCTTCAACCCGATAGGTTTCCGCTCCGCTTTCAAGCATAATTTTACCAGCCAGTAAGCTGACGTCCATGATGTCATATTGCTCTTCTAAGTATTGTTCAATGTCCAATTCGTGGTCCATTTGATCGCTCCGAACGTTATATTTGCCCATCACAAGTGCGAGCGCATGAATTTGGTTTAAGTGTATCATGAGTGTTCATCGTTCAGAAAGCTTAACCTCACTCTCACAAAAAAAACTGAGTCTGCATACGACTCAGTTTACCCGGCGGAATTACCCTGGATCCGACTGCTCTTCAAACACTTCCCTGTAATTGGTTGAGCCTTTAAGCGCCCTTTCTTCTGTTGGTATTCGAACCGCAAGCATCAAACCATTCAGCAGACTGAATAACACAGCTGTCACAAAAGCCTGAAACAACAGCGGAAGAATGAGCAGTTCAATCGTCACAACCACATAGTTAGGATGCTTTAACCATTTGTAAGGTCCTTTTCTGACCACATTGGCTCCAGGAAGAATCAGTATTTTGGTGTTCCAATATTTCCCCAGAGACACTAAACACCAGATCCGAAAACCCTGAGCGACTAAAAACAGCGTCAGCAATAAAGGCCAAAATGGAGAAAGGGAACGATCAAATAGAATGGTTTCAACAAGCAGGCTTAGGAAAAAACCTATGTGCAGCGCCAGCATAAATGGATAGTGGGATGCACCTGCCTCAAAAGCTCCCTGGCTCTTCATCCACCGTTCATTTCTTTTTGCTGCCACTAATTCAACCAGCCGCTGCACCACAACGAGTATGAAAATAAAATAGATCATCTTAATCACTTCCATTTCAGCAGCAGCAGTTCGCCGCTGAAGCCTGGTCCTAATGCCGTCAGCAAGCCTGTATCACCTGCATCGCATTCCCCTTGTTCCATAAATCGCTCCAGCACATAAAGTACTGTAGGTGAAGACATATTTCCGTTATTCCTCAATACTTCTCTTGAAATACGCGTTTTTTCTTCACTGTATTGGAGCGTTTTTTCATAAGCCTTCAACACTTTTTTTCCACCGGGATGAGCAACAAAATAATCAATCTGTTCAGGAGTCATCCCGCGCTGCTCCAGAAAATCCCGGACAAAAGGCCCCAGCCAGCTAGTGATAATTGCTGGAATATCTTTAGAAAACACAACATGCAATCCGTTATTTTTCACTTCCCAGCCCATTACATCTTCAGAGTCTGGCATCCATTTAGAAGCCGTGGCCTCAATTGAAGGGACTGGTTTTTTAGTCGTTATGTTAACGTCATCACCCGAAACAAGTGCACAGGCTACGCCGTCAGCAAAAAGTGATGCCCCGATTAAATTACTTTTTGAACGGTCACCATGCTGAAAGGTCAAGCTGCATAGCTCAACACACAGCAATAGAACTTTTGCTGAAGGATGTGCCAAACAATAATCATACGCACGGCTTAAACCAGAAGCACCGCCCGCACAGCCGAGCCCCCAGATCGGGATCCGTTTCATGTTCTCTGAAAAAGAAAGCTTATTCATTATCCTTGCATCCACACTTGGCGTTGAAATGCCTGAGCTCGATACAAATAAAATGGCATCAATGTCCATAGAAGAAATCTCTTCTTCAAGAAAAAATTTATTTTTCAAGCATGCTTGAATTGCTTCCACACCATATTGTGTTGCCAGTTCAATATACAATTGATTTCGCTCTTCAAAACTATGCGGTTTTTCAAACCAATCCAGAGGCACACATAAGTGTCTAGTCTTAATATCTCCATTTTGAAAAACGTTCAGCAACCGTTCAATCTCTTTAAAATCCTCTTGAAACAACCTTTTGGTCAAGTTAGCCGTTTTTTCCTGCTCTACTTTATAAGGCGGCTGAAATGAACTCACGGAAAGAATTCTTGGCATTGTGTCTCCTCCTTGTATCATCACCTTCCCCATTATTTCCCACAAAGATTCATTTTACACAAACACAAAAAAACCGAACCAAAAAGATTCGGTTCGATTTCTTCAAGTTATTCATTTCACGGTAATAAAACAATAACAGCAAGTGCTCTCCGTGTCAGTTTGAGCATTTGCGAATGCGAGCGTTCGTCACCTTTTTATCTAACATTCTATTTTTACTAAGACTCTTCCCCGAACCTTGCCCTCTAAAATATCGCGCATCGCAGCAGGCGCCTCCTCAAGAGAAACCTCACGATCAATAAGAGAGTCTGCATTTTCAATCTGCAAATCACTTGCCAGACGCGTCCAAATCTCTTGACGAAGCGTCATTGGGCAGTATGCAGAGTCTACTCCAAGCAAGCTCACTCCGCGAAGAATGAATGGATGAACGGTTGTCGGTACGTCACTTCCGCCTGTCAAGCCGCTAACTGCTACAGCACCGCCCCGCTTAATTCTGCTTAGGACTGATGCCAGACTTTTTCCGCCCACCGGATCAACAGCAGCCTGCCACTCGCCTTTTTGCAGCGGCTTCAGGTTGCCATCATAAACATCTTGTCGTGAAATTACACGATTAGCACCCAGTTTCTTCAGGTAGTCAGTCTCTTCTTGCTTTCCTGTGCTCGCAACTACCTGATAGCCGCGTTTTGAAAGCATAGCTACAGCCATGCTTCCAACTCCCCCGGAAGCGCCTGTAACAAGCACCTCTCCTTGATCGGGTGAGACTCCGTTGGCTTCCAGGCGATGAATAGACAAGGCAGCGGTAAATCCGGCGGTACCATAAATCATCGCTTCTTTTAGGGTCATATTCTGCGGCACTGGTAAAGCCCAGTCTGCTGGAATGCTGGCAAATTCACTATATCCGCCAAAATGGGAGACGCCGATGTCATAGCTTGTGGCAATAACTTGATCTCCTTCATTAAAACGGCTGTCTTTAGATGAAACAACAGTCCCGGCCAAATCAATGCCTGGCACCATCGGATAGGATTTCACTATATTTCCGTCCGGAAGACCGGCAAGGCCGTCCTTAAAATTTACACTTGAATAGGCGACCCTGATTAAAAGTTCACCTTCCGGAAGCTTTTCTTTCCCAATTGATTTAACTTCTACTGAAACATTCTCTTCTTTTTTATCTACAATGACTGCGCGAAATTCTGATGACATCATGTTCATCCCCTTTTTAAGTAGTTGGTGATCGCATTTTGGATAGATAGCTGTTTCCCTCTACCCAATAACGCCATGGATAGTCTCTTGCTTCACCTGTATTCTCAATTCCAATACGAGGTCCTGATGAGATATGGAATGAATCCTGCTCCCACCCCTCACAAATCGTTAAAGGAGACGCAGTAAAATGATGTCCATAGTCATTCATTTGGATGCCGAGTGCTTTTGTTAGTTTTCCTGGGCCATTGGTCCATTCTTTTCTGGATCGTCCAGGTCTTCGATTTTCCATCAATGATGTTCCTTCAAATGGCTCTACAGCTCTAATCAGGATAGCTTCAGGGCTTCCGACATCACTGCTCACCACATTGACGAGTATATGAGTGTGCATGGTATACGTGTAAACAGAGCCTGCCTTGCCAAACATAATTTCCGTTCTTTTGGTTCTTCGGTTACCGAAACTGTGGGCAGCACGGTCAGCTGGTCCCATATACGCTTCCGTTTCAACAATATAGCCTGATGCCACCCCTTCTTCTGTTTCCTTAACTAGCAAACACCCTAAAAGAGCTTGTGCCAGCTGAAGCGTAGGCTGTTCATAAAATGATTGCGGCATCGGTACATAGTGATTCATGGGTTAATTCTCCAATCTATTTATTGCTTGTCCGTTTTACATTTCCCTGACTAGCTGTGTTTTGAAACGTCAAATGTAAAATTAGAAATAAGTATGTAGTATTTGCAGATAAAGTAATGATTAGATCTTTCAATGCTAAAACCCCTGCTAAACCCTTTACTGGAGTGAATCTTGTGTACTTGTTTATGTAAAGAAGCGTTTTCAAATAGGCTGGATTGCAGCCAGTAAATATTTTAGACAAAAAAAAACGACTGACACAGATGTGTCAGTCGTTCTGATTGTAAAAATTATAATTTTACAACGTTAGCAGCTTGGTCGCCACGGTTGCCTTGAGTGATATCAAAGCTAACTTTTTGACCTTCTTCAAGTGATTTGAAACCTTCGCCAGTGATAGCTGAGAAATGTACGAATACATCTTCGCCGCCTTCAACTTCGATAAAGCCAAATCCTTTTTCTGCATTAAACCATTTTACTGTACCTTCATTCATGGTAAAACCTCCAACATTTTGTTAAATTTTACTTAACGATGTAAAAATAGACAATTCACATGTTACCACAGATTACGCAGTTACAAGAAATATAATCCCTGGTAACATGTGAATTAAAAGATTGTTACTCTTTAAGCATGTGTTTATATTATCACGTCTAAATTCAAATAGCAACCCTTTAACGAATAACTTATTTAAAGTTTGCTGTCAATGGGTTTCAAACCGTCTTTTCGACAAAATTTTAACTTTTTCGCTAATTTCTCCTCCTCCTGCTAGGTTGCGTCTTAAATAGGGTTCATTCAAAGCGCCTGCTATGGTTCCAGAAATCCAAGGTTTCAACAGAAAAAGGCCCGCAAGATGCGGGTCCTATCTCATTAATACTTCTTTGCTTTACGTTTATTCATGAATTTTTTAATAAACGGATAAACGATCGGTCCAAATTTAATAATTCTGCCTATAAGTCTTCCCATAAGAGTCGATCCCTCCTGTTTTGTTAAGAATATTCCCCTCAGAACGGATCTGCAAACATAAAAATATCTACTTACACAAAGTGGCATGAAACAAAATGATCTGTTTCCTTCGCTTGAACAGATACATCTAAAGCAGATATAGGCTCGTCTGCAATAATATAGTCCGGTTCTAATGCCATAGCTCTAGTGATACCAATTCTCTGTCGTTGGCATTCATGCGGATAGCGGTTAGCATGATCACAATTTAATCCTACAGTTTCAACAAACTGGTATAGTTTTTTTCATTTCACCCTTATTCTTATGTAAATTATGAATCCCCATTAGCTCAGAGATAAGTTCAAGAACGGTAGAACGGGGATTCAGCGATGCATAGGGGTCCTGAAAAATCATTTGCATATTTCGCAAAAAGGAGAAACGTTCTTTTTCTGTCATTTGTTGAACATTTTTCCCTTCATAATGAACATCGCCATCCGTGTTATTATACATCCCCATAACCGTACGTCCTGTCGTGGATTTGCCGCAGCCCGATTCTCCTACCAGCCCAAGTGTTTCTCCTTTATATATTTCAAAGCTTACACCGTCTACCGCTTTCAGCAGTCCGTTTTTCCCCAGATCAAAATGCTTTTTCAGCTCTTTTACTTTCAACAGTGCCTCAGTTGCCATTCTTATTTCCCCCATTACTCCATCGCTTTACTTTTCACTAATCCAATAACGACGTGTTGCACACCATTCCTTTTCGTAAAAACTTCCTTTAATGGTTTGAATCATTATATTTTTTCCGGGTGTTGGCGAGTGAATGATTTTGCCATCACCGTAATAAATCGCTACGTGATGAATCGCGCCCTTCCCTTCTTTATAAGCAAAAAACAGAAGATCACCCGGCTGCACTTCTTCTGGCTGAACAGCGATGCCTGCTGCGGCCTGGTCTGAAGCATCCCGCGGAATGTCATAGCCATTTGCTTTTAGCATGTTATAAGAAAAGCCTGAACAATCATATCCATAAGCACTCATTCCACCCCATAAGTATTGCAGTCCCTCAAAGTGTTCCGCTGCATTTACAATGGCCTTTCCGTCTTTTTTCGGAATTTCCTCAGAGGATTGGTACATGTTCACAGCAGATTTTCCCACTCGTGTTAAACCATGAGGAGTATCAACCTCATAATAAAAAGAATGCGCCTTTTTTACCGGCAATGTGGTGTTAAAGCTAAGCGGCAAAATTTCCGTTCCTTCTATAGTAAGCAGCGACGTTTGTTTATCTTTTACTCTGACAAGCGGCAATTGCGCCCAGTCTTCTTCCTCCGCAGTCTCCACTGTGAGTTGAACGGTAGGAATCCATCCGGGATAACCCCTGTCATCTTTTTTGGTCGGCTGACTTGGTAGGACGACATGGGTCCATTCAGCCTGCTTATCGATTATTTGAACGATTTCTCCATATAAGACCTGAGATTGAATCCGATTTTCATCCAGAAGCGCTCTTCGTTCTTTTTCTGTCATCCCGCTCAGCCAGTTGTGAATAGCAACAGGATTGCCTGCTGCTTCGGCATCGATCTCCCTTACAGATGACGGGTCCGTCCAGAGTGTTGAGACCGTTACGTTAATCCGGGCTGTCTTATTCTTCATGGTACCCCTCCTTTTCGTCAGTCGTGCATTCCCTCAAGTCCCTCAACACCGGTAATCCCAAGCCCTGGCACTAAAGGAATAGACATGACTTCTCCCGTGTACTGAACCCCTCCTGAAACAGGGTCTTTGGCAAGAAGCAGCGGGGCGTCAAAATCAAAGCGCGTTACATTCCGCTGACTTGCTGCGAAATGAGCTGCTGCTGTGATCCCGACTTTCGTCTCGATCATACTGCCGACCATACATGAAACACCATAAGCCTCCGCCAGCTTATTAATGGCAAGAGCTCCATGAATGCCCCCCGCTTTCATGAGTTTAATATTGATCAAATCAGCGCTTCTTGTTTGAAGCACGCGGATCGCATCGTTTGTACTGAACACACTTTCATCTGCCATGATTGGTGTCGCAGTATGGTCTGTAACCTGTTTTAAACCTTCAATGTCATGTGCTTTGACAGGCTGTTCCACAAGTTCAATCCCGAATCCAGCGTCCTCCATTTTGCGTATCGCATGAACGGCTTCTTTTGCCGTCCATCCCTGATTAGCATCCAGCCTTAGTTTGCAGGCTGAACCTGCCTTTTCCCGGATGGCCTGAATTCGCCTGAAATCCTGTTCAATCGTTCCAGTTCCCACTTTAATTTTAAGTGTCGTAAATCCATGCTGAATAAATTGAACTGCATCTTCGGCCATTTCCTCCGGCTCATTTACACTTACCGTATAATCAGTAATGAATGAGGTACGATACCCTCCTAAAAACTGAACGAGCGGAAGATTGGCATGCTGAGCAAGTAAATCATGAATCGCACAATCAAGCGCGGCCTTCGCACTCGTGTTATGAACCATCGACTGATCAAGGTCATACAGCATTTTCTCTCTATCTAGAACACTGCCTGTTAAAAGAATGGGTGCCATAACATCTTTAATCGCTGACTCCATGCTCCGAAGAGAATCCCCTGTAATGACGTGAGTGGGCGGAGCTTCCCCATACCCCGTTTTTCCATCGTCCGATGTGACTTTAACGATCAGGGACTGCGTTTCCGTCAGTGTTCGCAGGGCGGTTTTAAAAGGTTTTTTTAATGGAACGGATAATTTGAACGTTTCGACTGATTTAATCTTCATTTTTACGATTGAACCCCCGGCATAATGGTGAGCGTTTTTGTTTTGGAAGACAGTTTTGCTTTTGCTCCAAGGGGAACAGAAAAGTGTGGTTCACAATGACCCATTTTAAATCCTTTTAGTACAGGGGTTTCAAGATTTCCTAAATAGCTTTCGAGTACTTCCTCAAGAGATAGCGAGAGCTTATCATTGGTTGGCACGGCATTTTTAAAATCTCCAACGACAATTCCGCATGCATTTTGCAGCTTGCCTGCCATACACAGCTGGTTTAGCATACTGTCAATCCGGTATGGCTCTTCATCTATATCTTCAATAAACAAAATTTTCCCTTCTGTATCCAGCTCAAAAGGTGTGCCAAGCGAACTTTGAATAAGCGAAAGATTGCCTCCTACAATTTCCCCGACACGCTCTCCTTCAGCAAGTACTTCAAGTGGAGAGATGTCTTCTGAGTAATGAAGCTCCATTGGTTCAAAAAGCTGTAAGAACATTTTTTTGGATAAAGCGTGAAATTCTTCCTTTCCGACATCTGAAGCAAGCATCGGTCCATGAAAAGTAACAAGGCCGGTTTGCTGCCGGATCGCTGTATGCAAAAAGGTAATATCACTGTATCCCCAGAATATCTTCGGATTGCGCTTAATCAAGTCATAATCGATTGAATGAGCAATCCTCGCGCTGCCATACCCTCCACCTGCACAAATGATCGCTTGAACGGAAGGATCCTTAAACATCGCATGCAGATCTGCTAACCGCTCTTCGTCACTTCCTGCTAAATAACCATTCACTTCATTCACGTATTTCCCCATTTTCACATTAACCCCAAGCTCCTTTAAAAAAGAAAGGGATTTTTCTAAATTCTGCTGATTAGGCGGACTGGCAGGCGCAATGACTCCAACCGTATCTCCTCTTTTAAGCTTTTTAGGTAAGATCATGTTGATTCTCCTTTCTTCATTCTGAAAAAGGAACCTTGAAGATTCCCCTTTCACAATAAAGAAATGCTGCCTTCTTTCTATTAGTGTTAAATGAGGTATATAGTTCATCGATCGTCCTCACCGTTATATTTATACCAAGTTCGTACACACTCAACAACCATCCGTTCTTTAAAAACTTTTAAGATGCTTATGGATTATAATCAATTTGGATCAAGACATTCTTATTTCTACTATAGATCGCACTGATTCTTTATTAATCCCTCAGTTCTATATAAAGTATCATAATTTTCAAACTAATATAACTCTGGAGTTTTGAAATGAAGTAAGACAGTTATTTTAAAAAAGAACCTCCACTTTTGCGGAGGTTCTTTGCTAATATGCTTATTTTAACAGTTTTCTCAATCTGCTTAATCCAGCTTTGCTGTTGACTGCCGCTGAATTACTTCTGTGGTTAGCATCGTGTGTTCTTTTGAAGGACTGCCTTGTAAGTGCTGAATGATCTGGTGTGCTGCAGTGGCGCCCATTTCATACTTTGGCTGCTTGACGGTCGTTAGTGAAGGGCGGATATACCTGGCGAGCTCAATGTCATCAAATCCAATGAGGCTGACCTGATCCGGAACGCTGACCCCCGCCTCCGCAAATGCTTCAAGGACCCCAATGGCCATCTGGTCATTAGAAACGAACAATCCAGATGGGAGCTGTTCTTGCTGCAGCAATAGTCTTGCTGCTTGATAACCGCCCCGCTGTGAATAATCGCCTTTGATGTGCCATTTAGAAGGGACAGAGAGACCATTTTGACTAAGGCATTCTGTGAATCCTTTTGAGCGTAGCTGGCTGTCCCAATTATTCGAAGGTCCGGAAATATAACCAATCGACGTATGACCGTGATTGATCAGGTGCTCCGCCGCAAGAACTCCCCCTTGAAGGTTATCTACTGTAACGGAATAAAGATTTGCATGTGAAATTTCCCTGTCCAATACCACCAGCGGAAAATGTGCACGGCATACGTCAAAAAGCGTTTCATTTTTTATATCAGCTGAAAAAACGATAACACCATCCACCCGCCGTTCTCTCAGAAACCTTTCTGCAGTCCCAAGATTTTCTCCTGCTGTGCTGCAGGCAATAAGGCCATAGCCATAGGAATGAAGCGTCTCTTCGATGCCTTTTATAATAGGCGCGTAAAATGAGCCTGATAGATCATGAAGAACTACCCCAATGATTTGTGTTTTTTTCATTTTAAGATCTCTTGCCCATCCGTTTTTCTGATAGTGGAGCTCTGCTGCAGCATCGAGTACTTTCTTTGCCGTTTCTTTTGAAACACGGCTGCTGTGGTTGATTGCAAGGGAAGCGGTCGATACAGCGACCCCTGCTTTTTTTGCTACATCTTTTATTGTGGTCATATATCTGCCTCTTTCACACTGTTAAATCTAAAAGGTTAGAGAAAGCGTCACGATGATTTCACCGTGACGCTTTTTTCATTTTATCATGGAGACGGAAGTGTCTTACGCTGAGTTGCTTGAATCCCCGATTGAAAAGGTTGTTTCAAGCGGCAGAAAGGTTCGCTGCACAGATGATTCCAATAGCTTTTCCATGGATTCCAGTACATGCAGACCAAGTTCACCATGGCAGTAATGCTGTTCATTTGTATAAATGGACGCAATCATATTAGACAGCCCGGCTCCTCTTTCATTCCCTGTAAGGTCTGAAACGAGCTCAGCTTCCTGCCATCCTTCATGACCAGTCGTTAAATAAGTCACAGGACCGCCAAAAAAGTTAGGGTCCGGAACATGAATCGTTCCTTTAGAGCCATATACTTCAATAAATGGCAGCTTCGATTGATGGATATCAAATGTCGCTGTAATAGACGCTGTTACGTTGCTTTTAAAATGCATAAGTCCTTCCACATGAGTAGGCGTTGTCACAGGAAAAGTTTCCCCCGCGCGCTCAGCACTTTTGATCGTCCGTTCACGATAAGTAGTTTGTGCAATTCCCGTTACACAATCAATTGGTCCAAGCAGCACCAGCAGGGAGGATAAATAATAAGGTCCCATGTCAAAAAGAGGTCCTGCACCAGATTCATAGAAGAATGCAGGATTCGGATGCCAGCTTTCTGGTCCGCTGCCCATCATAAAGGCTTTCGCACCGACGATCGAACCGATTTCACCATCTTCAATCAGCTTCAATGCCGTTTGGATCCCTGCTCCTAGAATTGTATCCGGCGCAACGCCGATCCGGAGATTCAATCGCTTTGCCTTTGAAATGATTTCTTTTCCATCTTCAAAACTCGTAGCAAGCGGCTTCTCCGAATACACATGCTTGCCGTGATCAAGTGCCATGAGGGTGATCTCCGCATGGGCGCTTGGAATAGTCAAATTCAGGATCACTTCAATAGATGGGTCCTCAAGCAGCGATGCCACATCCGGATAGTGAGGAACACCGTATTTCTCTGCTTTTTCCTCCGCTTTGCTGGATAAAAGATCGGCAATTCCTGCGATTTCGATGTTATCGAATTTGGAGGGCGACAATAAATAAATATCACTGATGTTCCCTGCCCCGATGATTCCTACACGCATCTTTTTCATTCTCTTACTCTCCCAGCCATTTCTTGACAACTGCTGCACTCGGCCCTACTTCCTCCAAAGGCTCGTAATCAAAATGCTCCTGTTCAACCACAACCCAGTCCGTTGAAGAGTGACGAACCATTTCCTCCAGATTTAAAACTCCAGCGCCAACCTGTCCGCTCTTTTTCTCTGTTCCATCCACAATCATGTCTTTTAGATGAATTGAAAAAGCTTTATCTTGAAGTCTCTTCAGCATGTCGATTGTGTTAACACCTGAAAATTCTGTCCAGTAAACATCGATTTCAAAATGGACGGGGTGAGAAGCCGTTTCACGCTCTAAAATATCCCAGCCTGTTTCCCCATTTTCCAAAGGAGTAAATTCAAAATCGTGGTGGTGATAACCTAATAGTAAACCGGCCTCTTGTACCTTGATACTCGCTTGATTTAAAAGCTGTGCGAGTTCCTCATATTTTTCTTTCGAACGCCAGGACTCATCTACAAAAGGAACAATCAGTTTATCGTTTCCGATGGTCTTGCTGAAATCAATCTGCTTCTCAAGCGTTTGTTCGTCTTGAAGAAGCTCTACTGGCGTATGCATCCCTGCCGGCTTTAGTCCATATTCGTCAAGCATCGCTTTCCATTCAGCCCCGTCTTTGCCGTAATCGCCGGCAAGCTGAACGCCTTCATACCCATGCTCACTTACCGTTTTTAATGTACCTGCTACGTCTTTTTCCATCGATTCCTTTACTGAATACAATTGAAGTGCAACTTTTCTCACTGTAATCCCTCCATTTATGATAGTGTCAATATTTTTTTGGTTTCACTTGATTCCAAGGCTGCAAGAACAATTTCCAATGCTTTTTTTCCTTCCAGTCCTGTTACCGCAGGAGCCCGGTTTTCCAGAATGCTTTCAATAAACTCATCAATTACACCGGTTTTAGACTGGCCACCCTCTTCATTCGTCTGGATTTTACCAAGGTTCAGTTTTTCCGGTTCGCCTTCTAGCGGATAGAAAATAAACGAATAATCTCCATCATCT
The DNA here is from genome assembly GCF_000829515.1 of Jeotgalibacillus campisalis. GTDB lineage: Bacteria > Bacillota > Bacilli > Bacillales > Jeotgalibacillaceae > Jeotgalibacillus > Jeotgalibacillus campisalis. Next base: position 197,293 of record NZ_JXRR01000001.1, read on the forward strand.
TCCAGGCGTAGAACCCCTTTTTCTCCATAAATGATGGTGGAGTTGTCCCCGAATTTAGTATGAGACCAGCTTGCAGTCAGCGTTCCCATCGTTCCGTCTTTTAGTTTAATGATACAAACTGCGTTATCGTCGACCTTCGTCTCTTCTTTAGCGAGTGTATCCACGAAGCCGCCGACCTCCACTACGTCCTGATCAAATAGATAGCGGACAAGATCACTTTTGTGAACGCCAAGGTCACCCATTGCGCCGAGAAATGCTTTCTCTTTGTCGAAAAACCAACTGTCTCTTCCGTCAACACTCCAGCCTTCAGGTCCACCGTGGCCAAATGCAGTACGGAAGCTGTATACTCTGCCTAATCTTCCTTCTTGAATGTATTCTCTGCCCTTTTCATGCGATGCGACAAAGCGCTGGTTATGGCCGATCATTAACGTCTTGCCCGCCTCATCCGCTGCCTGAATCATGTCTTCTGCTTCCTGAACGGATGTTGCCATCGGTTTTTCACAAAGCACATGCTTTCCTGCCTGCAGTGCTTTTATTGTGACAGGCGCATGCAGTGCATTTGGAAGATTCACAGAGACTGCATCGACTGACGGATCCTCCAGTAAATCCTCAAACGATGAATAAACGTTTGCTCCAACCTCGTCTGCATAGACTTTTGCACGTTCTTCCACCAAGTCGCATAGGGCTGTAATTTCTACATGCTCATTTGCTTTGTATTCAGGGAAATGACGTTTCCCAGTAATGCTTCCACAGCCGATAATTCCCACTCTTACTTTTTTCATTCTTCCATCTCCATTTCTACTTAAATCGAAACGTTATGATTTTAATATCCTTCTGCGAATGCCTTCTATCTATTCATGAAATCCTTTTAACCTATGACTTATGTATAAATCTTCACTTATAAACTATTTAAAATCGAAACGTATCGATTTATATTTTATCATCGTACACTTTAAATGAAAACCCTTTCTTTTATATTTTTTTCCTTTTGTAACTTCCTCTCTATACTCACGTCTACTTAATAAAGAATGCTATTTAAGGAGGAACTTCTATGAATAGGAAAAGATGGTTGTTACTTTCTTTATTTGTTATTCTGTCCGCCGGTCTCTGGGCAGGTGTTTATTTTATGCAGCCCGCTGTTTCAGGTCTTGCCGGGTCATCTGCTCCCGCTTATGTTTTTAAGGACAAAGTGTGGAACTTGAATTTCACAAAACCGATGGACGCCTCTACGATTACCGAGGATTCGGTCTTTGTTCAAAATGAAGAAAGTGAACGAGTCCCTGTTACCGTTTCTCTAGATGATGCCGGGACTGTTCTCACTGTAACTGCTCCAGAGGATGGCTACACAAACCTTCAGAAATACACCCTGCACCTGTCAGATGACCTTAAGTCAAAATTAGGCTTAGGCATAAGGGATGAACAGGTTGTTGCTTTTGAAGTCGTTGATGAGCTTCCAGCTGCAGATTCAACGGATTATTTGAAGCAATACTTTACCGCCATTCTAGATAAGCAGAAGACGCAGGACCTTGACTACAATGCTTTTAGTGAAGAATCTGAAAGCGCTGCGGACACAGCAGAATCCTCTTCTGACGCAATGGGCGGCGATGACGGATATTCCGAGACGAATAACCAGGTAGATGGGGTAAATGAAGCAGATGTCGTCCAAACAGATGGGGAATTCATTTACCATATCACCGGCAATCAGCTGGTTCACATCGTTGAAGTGGGAGCGCGGGAATCAATGGAACCAGTCAGCGCCATAAACTTTGAAGATGAATTCTACCCGTCACAGCTTTTCCTGAAGGAGGATACCCTGATCGTAATCGGGGATAAGTGGATGACAAGAGCATATCCGGACCAGGAAAAGCCACGGGAATCACGGGAATCCCAGCCTGCAGCGGATATGAGTGTAACGATCGCAAAAATCTATTCTGTGAGCGATCCTGCTAAGCCTGAGTTGATTCGAGAGGCAGGAGCTGAAGGATACTTTAACAGCGCGAGAATGATTGACTCTCACCTTTATTTTGTCACCACCTTCTCTCCAAATTTCTGGCTGTTGGAAGAAGACCCGGATGTTGAACTGCGTCCTCATACCTGGGACAGTAAAGGCGGCGAGTCTTTTGAACCGGTAGCGGCAGCAGACATTTCGATTATCCCGGAGAATGAACAGGGAGAGTACGCGCTGATTACGGCCGTTGATGTAAGCACTCCTGATTCAGAGGTAACAACTGAAACGTATCTGGGCACAGGCGGCCAGCTGTATATGTCAGAAAAAAGTTTATACTTAGCCACTTCCAACGGTCCTTATACGATCATGCCGATCGATATTATGCCTGCAGGCCAGGGGGCGTCTGAAACGACTATTTATAAGTTTGATATCGACGGCAGTTCCGTTGATTTCTCTTCCCAAGGCACCGTAAAAGGCGGAGTATTAAACCAATTTTCAATGGATGAGCACGATGGACACTTCCGCATTGCTACGAGTGAGGGCAATACATTTGGAAACAACCGCAACTCTCTTAACCATCTATTTATTTTAAATGACCGCATGGAACAGGTAGGCTCCGTTGAAGGTCTTGCAAAGGGAGAGCGCATCTATTCAGCCCGTTTTATGGGAGACAAAGCCTATATGGTGACGTTCAGAGAAACAGACCCTCTTTTTGTCATCGATACCGCTAATCCGGAAGCACCGGAAGTACTGGGTGAGCTTAAGATCCCCGGGTTCAGCACCTACCTGCATCCACTCGATGAAAATCATTTAATCGGGTTCGGAGTGGATACAGAAGTAATGAAAAGTGAAAGCGCCGGAGACCCTCCGCAGGTCAGACAAACCGGCATGAAGATCTCTTTATTTGATATAACCGACTTTTCAAACCCGAAAGAAAAGGACACTGAAATCATTGGAGGGCCAGGAACCTTTTCCACGCTCATGCATGACCATAAAGCTCTTTTTCACCATAAGGAACGAAACTTATTCGGATTCCCCATCGTCATGTATGACGAGAAAACAGACACAAATGAAATGAATTTTGTCAGCCAGGGAGCACTGCTCTACACGATCACTAAGAATAACGGCATTCAGTTGGCCAGTGAAATCATGGATGAGAAGCAGTCAGGACAGCAGTATGAAGACTGGGACTCCCAAATCCAGCGTCTCCTCTATATTGGCGATACACTTTACTCAGTAAGGGCAAACAAAGTTGAAAGCCATGACCTGCCTGAATAACCAGAGCAACTGAAGACTTCAAAGAAATATTTTTCAAAATTCCATTTACACCCTGTTCGGTGAATGCTAAGATAGAAAAAATTTAAACGCAATGATGAGAAGAGTAGGTGCGTGACTTCCTAATAAGAGAGCTCTTGGTGGTGGGAAAGAGCAGGAAGAATGCAGTGAAGCAAATCTCTGAGCAGCACAAAGGAACCTTTTTTGAGGGGATGGTGTGACGGGAGCTCCCGTTATAGAGCTTAGAGTATCGCTTTTTAGCCGTACCTGACGAGGCTGGTATGGCAACATATCAACAAACCTGGAGTGGCACCGCGAATTCAATCTCGCCTCCAAGATGAAAATCTTGGAGGTGGGATTTTTTTATTTAAAAAAGATGCTTAAAGATGGCCCGTTAAGAGGAAGAAGTCGGCTCCCGCTATGAAAGCGTTCGTCTTTCCTTGAATCAACGGCGGTCTTTAAAAGAATCTTTCAAAAATACGGTTGTCACAACAGGAGGAATAAGTTTGGATACGTTATCTCGAAAAGATTATTTTTCGTATTGGACGATTTTACTTATCGGTGTCGGGGTTTCGAATATTGGAGCATGGGTGTATTTACTGTCCCTGAATCTCCTTTTATTTGATCGAACCGGATCCGCTTTTTCAATTATTTTTCTTTATCTTCTTGCACCGATCGCTGCACTTTTTACCAATAGCTGGTCCGGCAGTGTCATTGACCGTAAAAATAAGCGAAAGCTCATGATTGCTTTAGACTTGGTGCGGGCTATTTTGATATGCACACTTCCTTTTATCTCTTCCCTATTATTAATTTACAGTCTCGCGTTTTTCATGAATATGGCTAATACGATCTTCAAGCCCGCATCAATGGTATACGTCACTAAATTAATTCCAGCTGAAAAAAGACGCCACTTTAATTCACTTTATTCGGTTGTTACTTCCGGCGCCTTTTTTCTCGGCCCGGCAATAGCCGGTCTGTTTTATCTTCACTATTCATCTGAGACAGTCCTTTTTATAACGGCCGCCGCCTTCGCGTTATCTGCAGTTGCAACGCTCTTTATGCCAGACATAGAAAAAAACGCTCTATCTGGTGCCCCTGCATCTTTTACCCTCAGGCTCCGTGAAACACAGGAGGATTGGCGCAGAGTGAGATCTTTCAGTAAAAAGTCTCCTCAAGTGATGATTATTTATTTATTAATCAGCTGGGTGATGGTGGTCATGGCAACAGCGGTGGATTCCTTAGAGGTTGTTTTTTCTAAGGAGGTATTAGAGCTGACAAACAGTGAATATGGGTTTTTGGTAAGTGTTGCTGGAGCCGGGATCGTGGTTGGTTCTGTTATTCAGCTGCTTCTTTTGAAATGGATTCCTTTAATTGCTTTAATCCGATGGGCGCCGCTTCTTATCTCTGCCGGTTATGTGCTTTTCAGTTTTTCTGAGGATTTTATTCAAGCTGCAGCTGGGTTCTTTCTCCTCGCTTTTTTCATTTCATTCGGCAGCACGGGGTTTCTTACTTTTTACCAAAGCTATATTCCTGTCGAAATGATGGGTAGAATCGGAAGCATTTATGGCTTACTGGAAGCGGTGCTGATTATTGCCGCAACGCTGGTGCTGGGCTTACTGACCTTTCTATTGTCCGTAAAGCTGGTCGTCATAATAGGCACGCTAAGCATGATGGTCGGAGGACTTTTTTTATGGGGGTACGCACACAGACAATCCTCATCTCTTAAGCCGGTTTCGTAGCGTTTAAGAAGATCTCTTTTTTCTGTATCGAACTGGAAATTAGCTTACTGTCCTGAAAGTGTAGTAAAATAAGGACATGTTTATACAAGAAGGAGATAATAAAATGACCTATAAAATGATTGTACTAGATATGGATGATACCCTATTACGCGACGACCACAGTATATCCGAGCGCACTAAAAAAGCACTCATGGAAGCTCAGAAAAACGGTGTGAAAGTCGTTCTTGCTTCTGGCAGACCCACCTACGCCATGCATGATTTTTCAAAAGAACTGAAATTGCACGACTATGGCAGCTATATTTTATCTTTCAATGGCGCTAAAATTATTAATGCCAAAACGAATGAAGAGTTTTTCTCAAGCACCCTTAGCCCTGAAACTGCTCATAAACTCTATGACATCAGCAAGCGTGAAAATATTGGCATTCATACGTACGTTGGGGATTCGATTATAACGGAAAATCAAAATCCTTTTTCAGATATTGAATCAGACATTACAGGTCTTCCGGTAAAAATTGTTGATGATTTTAAAGCGTCTGTTACGGAACCAGTCGTTAAAATGCTTATGCTTGCAGATGAGGAAGTACTCGTTCATAAGGAAGAAAAACTTCAGGCAGAAATGGCCGGCCAATTCAGCATCATGCGTTCAAAACCTTACTTCCTTGAATTTACAGAAGAAGGCGTAACAAAAGGCACCTCTATTAAGCAGCTTGCTGAAAAGCTTGATATCGGACAGGATGAAATTATTGCCGTCGGTGACAGCTACAATGATCTTTCCATGATTGAATACGCAGGACTTGGCATCGCTATGGGAAATGCTCCTCAGGACATTAAAGATGCTGCAGACTATGTAGCCGATACCAACATGAATGACGGTGTCGCTAAAGTAGTTGAAGAGTTTTTATTGAAGTAAAGCAGTAAAGGGGTTTGCCCCCTTTAGGAGGATAAAGCATGCATATTGATTCTTTTGTCAGCAGGTCCGGGCGGTGGTCACGAAGAGAGATTGCGCGCATGATTGATGCGGGCAGAGTCACGTTAAATGGCAAAGCTTGCTCGCAGAAGTGTTGGGTGGACGATGACGACCTGGTGTTAGTTGACGGAATGCCTTTACCTGCCCGTCCCCCATTTGTTTATCTGGCTTTTAACAAGCCAAGAGGCATTACCTGTACTGCCCATCCAGCGGTTGATGGAAACATTATTAGCTTCATTGGGTATCCGGAGCGAATTTTCCCAATTGGCCGTTTGGATAAGGATTCTGAAGGGCTGATTTTGCTGACAAATGACGGAAGCATAGTGAACCCTCTTATGAAAATGGAGTTTAAAAAGGAAAAGGAATACACCGTTACCGTGAACCGCGCTGTATCTCCGCTCCTTTTAGCAGGTATTCAAAAAGGCGGCATCAACATACGCGGAAAAACCACTTCCCCGTGCAAGGCCGTCCAAACAGCTGACCAAACCATATCCATTATTTTAACGCAGGGACTAAACCGGCAGATCAGACGTATGTGCAGCGCCTATGATTACCGGGTACAATCGCTCAAACGCACACGGATTGGTCCGATCTGCCTGCATGACCTGCCAATCGGAAAGTATAGACCGTTAACCAGTGATGAAATTCAACTATTAAAAATAGGCTCATCAGAAAGTCAGTGAAAGCTGCCTTCTGAGAGCCCTTTTTGTATGCTCAAAAATAACTGAAAGTCCCCTATTTCCTTCTCAAACTCAGATCACATCAAGCAGGAGAAAATAAACAAGAAATGTGCCTAGCATGAGGAAAATACAGGTCGATAAAATCCATACTTTAATGGAGGATGGCCTGATTTGACCATTAACTATATCACGATTTTTCCGATAGTAATCCACGGTACTGACGATCACCATTAAAACCCCTGATAACACAGAAACCAAACCGATGACCATAATGAAAACATCCAATTCGTCCGTGTTTACATCTCCCATGACAAAGTGCAGGTTTGTTACGAGAAATCCTATTCCTGCGATGGCTACAGATGTCCGGATCCAGGCAAGATAAGTTCGTTCATTTGCTAAAAGTTGCTGCGTATAGTGGGACGAAACCTTTTTATCCTTCATGTCGTCTCTCTCCTTCTCTATCCCCTACTTTACCCGAAAAAATTTCACACCATAAGTAACTATTTCTGTCTCAAAGAGCTTTGATCACACCAGGTGTTACGAGGGGGCGTAAGCTGGGCATTGCCTATGTTTCATTAATGCTACAGTCCTGCACAAATGCAGCCCGCCGATACCATGCAGGTGAAAATCCTAAAGTCCATATCGAGGAGAAGATACATGCTTTATACTAGACTAAAAAATGAATCAAAACATTGGATTTAGTAAAGCACACCACGATGGAGGTGTTTATAATATCTGACGAAAATACCCAATCTAATCCCTATAATAAATATACTATTTATGCATTTTTATTTTTATCGTTTCTTGCAGTGCCTTTTGGCTGGAATAATACTATACATGGTATTTCGTTGATTTTCCTTTCCCTTACTTTCTTTCTTATTGGAAAAAAGATTCAAGTGATGGAAAAGCTTTAAGACAGTATGTGGGTGATTATGTAGTTTCAATCGTTATCTTTCTAATTTCTATGCATTTCATCTTTTTTATGTAGAACGAACATGCGGAATATAGTTGCTTATATTGTAAAGCTCCGATTTTGACGCAAGACTAAATTCATTTTACTACTTCATGCTATAATTAAAGCAGACCCAATTAGAAAGGAATGACTGCAATGGCACGATCGAATGCACAAAAGCATCGTTTAAAGCTTCTTCGTGAGGGAAAAATGGATCCAAGAGTGAAGCGCAGCCCATTTGCTCAAATCGACCTTGATTTGTGTACGAAGACGACAAAAACGAAAAAAGAAAAAGTAAATCAACAAAAACACAGGAACCAGTTAACCCGGGATGAATGGGATGGTTCCTTTTTATATGCAAAAAAGCTTGGGACAAATGTGTCTCAAGCTCCTTGACCGGTTCACTGCGCTTCAGGTGGACGCTTTCCGCAGGGACGGGAGCTTGAGCCTTCCAGGGCCTTGCCCTGTATAGTCTCAGCTTGCCGTCATATCCTGCAGGAGTCCCCACCTTCCGCTCCGCTCACCTCATACTAATAATATAAATTGCCTCATTTTTAACCTTTTTTCAGTTTTGTCCCAACCTCTTTTTCTATTCGCCAAAGTCTACGTTGTGATATACCTGCTGGACATCTTCAAGTTCTTCGAGCGCGTCGATTAATTTTTCAAATTGTGCAAGATCCTCCGCCTCAAGTGCTACTTCATTCTGTGCAATCATGGTCAGTTCTGCTACGGTAAAATCGGTTACGCCTGCATTTTTGCATGCTTCCTGCACAGCGTGGAACTGGTCGGGCTCTGCATAAACAATGACAGTATCCTCTTCTTCAATGATGTCCCGGACCTCAATCTCTTCCTCCATTAAAAACTCAAGTACGTCATCGGCAGATTTTCCTTCGATTCCAAAAACAGCTGTTGCATCGAACATGTAAGCGACTGAGCCGCTGACACCCATATTTCCGGAATTTTTCCCAAATGCGGTGCGGACTTCCGGTGCAGTGCGATTAACATTGTTCGTCAAAGCATCCACGATAATCATAGCGCCGCTTGGTCCAAATCCTTCATAGCGAAGCTCATCGAAGTTTTCTTCTGATCCGCCTTTCGCTTTCTCAATCGCTCTTTCAATAATCGTTTTCGGTACGTTATAGGTTTTTGCCCGTTCGAGTACGACTCTGAGTGCCTGATTCGATTCAGGATCCGGCTCGCCCTGTTTGGCTACTACATAAATTTCGCGCGCGAATTTATTATAAACATTACTTGTACTTGCATCCTTTGACGCCTTTTTTTCCTTAATATTATTCCATTTACGTCCCATGTTTTTCACTCTCTTTCTATCGATAACCTACTTTAAGTTTAAATGATAAAGGTCTGTTCTTTCAATTTATCAAGCTGTTTTGCGGGAATGTTTCACGCCATCACCCTTTTATTATATCGCACTTTCATCTGGATTCACTTTTTTTACCACAAAAAGGCCGGGACAAAATTCTCTCAGCCTCATTGAGCGTTTCACTGCGCTTCAGGTGGACGCTTTCCGCAGGGACGGGAGCTTGAGACTTTTCAGGGCCTTGCCCTGTAAAGTCTCAGCTTGCCGTCATATCCTTCAGGAGTCGCCACCTTCCGCTCCGTTCACCTCATAATAAAACTACCTTATTATTAAACTTTTTTCAGTTATGTCTTAGGCTCAATTTATGGGCTATTGCACATTACGTGATGCTTTCTTTTGCTTTGTGATCGTATAAATGCAAGCTGAGCTTTTCTATATCGATGGAAAAAGACCGGTCTTCAATTATACTCGGGACAATGCGGCGCCACTCCTCATAATTTAACCTGGTTGCAGTACTCATTTTGATAACTCCGCGGTATTCAACTGCCTGCATCGCACAAATCGCTTCAATTGCGAGGACTCTTCGTGCATTCTGGATAATCAAGTAGGCATGCCTTGCGCCAATTGTCCCCATGCTGACATGGTCTTCCTGATTGGCTGAGGAAGGAATAGAATCAACGCTCGCGGGGTGAGCAAGTGTCTTGTTTTCAGATACTAGACTTGCTGCTGCATATTGCATGATCATCGCACCTGATTGAAGACCAGGCTGCGGGCTTAAAAAAGCAGGCAAGCCGTCACTTAATTGAGGATTCACCAGCCGTTCAATACGCCTTTCGGAAATACTGGCAAGCTCAGCAACCGCTACTTTTAAAAAATCCATGGCAAAAGCGATGGGCTGGCCATGAAAATTCCCTCCTGATATGACGGTTTCGCCTTCATCGAAAATTAACGGGTTATCTGTTGCAGCATTTAATTCGATTTCAAGCTTTTCTTTTACATAATCAAGCACCTGCCAGCTTGCACCGTGAACTTGCGGAATGCATCGAAGGGAATAGGCATCCTGAACACGCCGCTCTCCCTGTCTGGTTGTTAATTTGCTATCATGAAGAATGTTGCGCATTCTTTCCGCCACTGCCATTTGCTGCGGATATCCTCTTGCTTCATGTATGGCTGGATGAAATGCATCCATTACTCCGTGCAGTCCTTCTATGGTCATGGCAGCAATTTCCTCGCTTTGAAGCGCAAGCTTTTCAGCTTCAAGCCAGTTGATGACCCCCAGCGCTGTCATCGCCTGTGTACCGTTAATTAATGCAAGCCCTTCTTTTGCCTTGAGCTTTATCGGGGTTAACCCTTTTGATCTCCAGCTATCGAGAGCAGGAATCCGTTTCCCATCCTGCCACACTTCTCCCTCTCCAATTAAAGCCAGAGCAAGATGAGAAAGAGGCGCCAAATCACCAGAAGCACCAAGGGAGCCTTGCTGGGGGATAACGGGGTGAATAGTTTCGTTTACCATGTACTGCAATCTTTCAACTAATAGAGGCCGGACGCCAGAATACCCTTTTAATAAAGCATTCAGACGCAGCACAATCATCGTTTTAGATACAAGTTCAGGAAAAGGTTCACCGATCCCGCATGCATGTGAACGAATCAAATGAAGCTGCAGTGCGTGTACATCCTTTTTATCAATCTCTACATCGCTGAATTTTCCAAAGCCAGTATTAATGCCATAGGTAATTTTATGAGTGGAAACAATTTTTTCAACAGCGAAACGGCTTTTGATCACTTTTTCCATGCTTTTTTGTGCAATTTGAATTTTTTCTCCATCCATTACGATTCGCCTGACTTTATCAAGTGTTAAGGAGTTTCCATCCAGCACAATCATTCCTTATTCCTCCTTTCTGCTGCGGGCAAGAGCCATTCCACTCACTACTTGCAGAAAACCATAAACACCCGCCTTAACGGTTGGAGATGCAGCGGGATCTTTGGTCGGATCCAGGCAGACAAAATCGATATATTTAAAGGATGGATGACGGCCAATTTCAAGCAGGGCTTCAAACAGTTCCTGCGTTGACATCCCGCCTGGTGTAGATGCTGGTACGCCGGGGGCAAAACCAATATCAAGCACGTCCATATCAATCGTGATGTAGGTTCGGTCGGTTTTCTGATCCAGCTCATGTAAAGCAGCACGAAAGGTTTGGGCAATCCCTTTTTGCCTGGCTTTTTTTAAAGAGATCATATTGACTTCATGTTTTTTGCCATACGCTACAAGGTCAGGTGCGTTAAAATAACCGTGCAGCCCAATCGTGTAAATGTGATTCCCTTTAACCGTTTCTCCTTCAATCAGCTGGCGCATTGGGGTTCCATTTGACGGACCATTTTCAGCTGGATCCCGTAAATCCAAGTGCGTATCAAGCTGAAGAATTCCGATTGTTTCATTCGGGTGCAGCTTTTTTAAGCCCCGCACTGTGCACGCTGTCACGGAATGGTCTCCTCCGATTCCAACGAAAACCGATGACTTAAACTGGCCTAGAATGGCCTCTGCTGCCCTCTCGATCCTGCGATGGCTTTCCTGTATATCCGTTCCATGCATTTTTACATTTCCTGTGTCTACAACGCTCAAAAAAGATAAATCGATCTCTTCATCCATGTTATATGTTGAAAAGCCCTTCCAGCCCCTCCTGAATGCTTCGGTATACTCTGATGCTCCGGAAACACTGATGGAAGAACGTGACAACGGCATCCCGAGTATAACAACATCAGGATCTTCACCCTGCCACTCATCCATGCCTTTTATCCACTGGTGGAGCCGTCCATCTGAAGAGTCCTCTTTGTGCCATCTCCATTCCGGCTGCTGAATTCCTGCCTGCATGAATTTTTGCTTAGCATTCATCACACAACCCGGACCCCCTTCTTCCATACCGCCTGCACATGATTGACGCCAAAAGCGTATTGAAGCATTTGATAGCTCGGTACATCCCACATCACAAGATCTGCCTTTTTTCCTTCTTCAATCTTGCCCGCCTGCTCTCCTTCTCCTATCGCATACGCGGCGTTGACAGTTGCCGCACACAAGGCCTCTGCCGGGGTCATGCGCATTAAAATGCAGGCCAGGTTCATCACAAGCGGCATGCTTGTTGTAGGGGAAGAACCCGGATTGCAGTCGGTTGAAATCGCCACCGCTGTCCCTTGGTCAATCATCTTCCTGGCATTTGCTGCTTCCTCTCTTAAGTAGAGCGCTGTTGCAGGAAGAAGACACGCAATCGTTCCTTTTTTGGCCATTGCCCTTATTCCCTCATCTGAAGCTTTCAGTAAATGCTCAGCAGAGATTGCTCCCACCTTTGCTGCAAGTTCAGCGCCGCCAAATGGTTCAATTTCATCCGCATGGATTTTCGGAATAAGACCGAAGCGTTTTCCCGCTTCTAAAATCCGTTCAGACTGATTTGGCGTGAAGACATTTTTTTCACAAAATACATCATTAAAACGGGCAAGATCATCTTTTGCCACCATAGGAATCATGGTGTCGATCAACAGACTGACATAGGCTTCTTCCTGTCCTTTATATTCATTTGGAACAGCATGTGCCCCCATAAAAGTAGAAATCAGGTCGATTGGATGGACAGAATTTAACTTTTTCATTACCCTCAGCTGCTTCAGCTCTGTCTCTAAATTTAAGCCGTAGCCACTTTTCCCCTCGAGTGTCGTGACCCCGTGCTTTAAAAAGGAGTCAAGGCGGGTATATGCCTGCTCAAAAAGCGCTTCTTCTGACGCTTCCCTCGTCATCCTTGAAGTGGCATGAATGCCTCCTCCTGCATTCATAATTTCCATGTAGCTTGCTCCTTCAAGACGTCTTTCAAATTCTGCTTCTCTCGTCCCTCCAAAAACTACATGCGTATGGGGATCAACCAGTCCCGGTGTAACGAGCTTTCCTGCCCCGTCCACTACTTCTGCCTCTTGTTCACGGTCCTCAAATTCAAGCTCAAGCTCACGGGTAGTTCCTGCCCGGATTACTTTTCCAGATTCCATCCATACGCTTCCGTCTTCTATGATACCGAGCTCACTCATTGCGTTTCCTATTCTCGGCCCTTTTAATTCAGGTTCCATCGTAACAAGCTGTGACGCATGCTTTATCCAGATTGGTTTCATAGCTGAACTCCCCCTTTTACGAAACTGATTTAGTCTTGATCGAGCATTGGAATCGATATATTTTTATCACGGGCTGTTTTTTTAGCCAGCTCATATCCCGCATCGGCATGTCTGACAATCCCCATGCCCGGATCTGTCGTTAGCACCCGTTCCAATCTTTTCTCAGCTTCATCTGTTCCATCCGCTACGATGACCATTCCGGCATGAATCGAGTAGCCCATCCCGACCCCGCCGCCATGATGAACGGACACCCATGTGGCACCGCCTACAGCATTGATCATGGCATTTAAAATTGGCCAATCTGCTACCGCATCAGAACCGTCTTTCATCGACTCAGTTTCACGATTTGGTGAAGCGACAGAACCGCTGTCCAGATGGTCCCGTCCAATGACAACAGGCGCTTTCAGCTCACCACTTTTCACCATGTCGTTAATAATTTTGCCAAAACGGGCGCGTTCCCCGTAACCCAGCCAGCAAATACGGGATGGCAGTCCTTGAAATTGAATTTTCTCTCTCGCCATTTGAATCCAGTTACATAGATGACGATTCTCAGCAAACTCCTTTAAAATCACTTCGTCTGTTTTGTAAATATCCTCCGGGTCTCCTGATAAAGCTACCCAGCGAAAAGGTCCTTTCCCTTCACAAAACTGCGGGCGAATATAAGCAGGAACAAAGCCTGGAAAGTCAAAAGCATTTTTAACGCCTTCATCTTTAGCCACCTGGCGAATGTTATTGCCGTAATCAAATGTCACAGCCCCCATCTCTTGAAGCTTCAACATGGCCTTAACATGCGCTGCCATGGAGGCTTTTGCTTTGGTTATGAGCGCTTCCGGATCTTTTTCACGCATTTCTTTTCCTGCCTGAAGGCTCATTCCTTTTGGAAGATAGCCATTCAGCGGGTCATGGGCGGACGTTTGATCGGTTAAAACATCCGGTACAAATGATTGCTCAGCCATGAGCTGCAGCAGTTCTGCTGCATTGCCAATTAACCCGATAGACAGCGCTCTCTTTTCTTCTTTTGCCTGCTTCGCCTGATTAATCGCATCTGGAAGAGAATGAGTTTTCGTATCGAGGTAACCGGTGGCAAGCCGCCTGTCTGCACGTGTTTCATCGACCTCAATGGTGATGCAGACGCCGCCGCACATCGTAACAGCAAGCGGCTGCGCTCCGCCCATTCCGCCGAGCCCCGCGGTCACCGTTATCGTTCCTGCAAGTGAGCCGTTGAAATGCTGTCTGCCCACTTCCGCAAATGTTTCATATGTTCCTTGCACAATGCCTTGAGAACCAATATAAATCCAGCTTCCTGCCGTCATTTGCCCGTACATCATAAGCCCCTTTTGGTCCAGCTCATGAAAGGTTTTCCAATTCGCATAAGCCGGTACAAGATTAGAGTTTGCGAGCAGCACACGCGGTGCATTTTCATGAGATTTAAAGACTGCCACCGGTTTGCCGGACTGCACAAGAAGCGTTTCATCATTCTCAAGGTTTTTCAGCGATTCAACGATGGCATAATAAGCCGGCCAATTTCTTGCGGCCTTTCCGATCCCCCCATATACCACAAGATCTTCCGGACGCTCTGCCACATCAGGGTCGAGATTATTCATCAGCATGCGAAGCGCTGCCTCCTGCTGCCACCCCTTTGTTTGAAGCTTAGTGCCATGAGCGGCTCTAATACTTTTTGTATGCGCTTTCATTTACATCCTCCTTTATCGCTATGAATCTGCTTTTATTCAATTATACACAAAATAAAGCTTAATATTTTAATAAATAGTAAAAATATTCCTTTAGTCCTCTGCTATAGAAGTTTGGCAGTATGGTAAAGGATTAGATGACTAATGGATCTAGTAGTTGTGATTTAAGTACCGCTGATGGTATAGACAAGAGAGCTTCTAACAAAAATAAAAAAGAATGCCTTCACGAACAACTTTTCGTGAAAACATTCTATTTAGGCAGAGATCTATTTTCTGCTTTGATGACACCGTGAACAGGTTCATTGTAGTGGAAGGCGCAGACTCCTGATGCAGCGACTCACCTCCCGCCCCGCTAAAAAGCGTGCACTTGCAGCGGAAATGAACCGGTCCCTTTTAAATAAGCATGTCCCCTGCTTCATCAAATTTATTCTATAAATCGCAGCAAATCCCCATAAATGATTTCGTCGGACATCTCGAGCTCTTCCCGCACAATTTCCTCTGTTGGTTCACAGTGATGGGCATCTGTCAGCTCTTCTTTTTCCAAGCTGTAGCACCGTTTATCTTTTAACAAATATTTGTCAGTGACAAAGTCACCATTGCGAAAAATAACCGGATGATCATTGCTTCTGGCAAATAAGTTTTTTCCGAGTGAGGGTTCTTCTGAATGTATGCCCATCAAATGAAGAAGGGTTGGGCGAATATCAATTTCTCCTCCATTTCGAGTGAAGGTTTTTCCTTCCTGCCCCGGGACATGAATGATCAGCGGAACTTGTTTTAGCTTCATACGATTAAGAGCGCTGGTCTTCATATTAAGTAAATCCATTACGCCATGGTCATATTTTTCAGATATCCCGTAATGATCTCCATATAAAACAAAGATCGTATTTTCATAGAGACCTTTTTCTTTCAGCTGCTCAAAGAAAAGTCTAATAGCCTCATCCTGATAGCGAATGGTTGTAATATAACGGTTGACGACTCCTTCTTCGGTCTCTGCTTCATCAATGAACTGATCCTCTTGCTCAAGCAAAAATGGGAAATGATTGGTTAACGTAATAAATCGTGCATAATAGGGCTGAGGCAATTCTTCCATAATGGAGACAGACTGTTCAAAGAACGGCACATCTTTAATGCCATAGTTTACTGAATTTTCTTCTGTTACCTTATAAGACTCTTTAGCGTAAAAGTGATCGTAGCCTAGAGATTCATACATATTCTCACGATTCCAAAATGTTGGATCGTTGCCATGAAACACAGCCGAATAATAGTCCCCTTCCTGCTTTAAAATGTGAGGGAGACCAATGAATGTGTTTTCTGTTTTTCTCACAAAAACAGCGCCGCTTTCCATTGGGTAAAGCCCTGTGTCGATCATAAATTCTGAATCGGATGTTTTGCCCTGAGCCGTTTGATCATAAATCGAAGAAAAATAATAGCTTTCGTCAATTAAACTATTTAGAAAAGGTGTTAATTCTTCTCCGTTTACTTTTTGATTGATCACAAATCCTTGAGTGGATTCCATGCTGATCAGTATTACATTCTTTCCTTCAGCAATTCCGAATGAATCAGAATCGGTATCTGACGCCTGGGTGTTTTCAATAATTTTTGCTGCATCCTTTGACTCTGCGAAAATATAATAAAGTGAAGAATTAGCTGCAACGCCAATATCAAATGCATGATACTGAAAAGGACCAATATTTTTAACCATTTGCTCACGATTATAGGATTCTGCAAAAAGATGCGGAGCATTCACTAGACCAAGTCCAACTGTCAGCCCCATTAGTGCAATGCTTGCAATGAGATAATTGCGTTTAGCTTTTCTTTCAGGTTTGAGGGACGTCATCTTTTTACGGGCAATCAGCCAGCCAACAAGCAGCAGATCAGCAAACAACAGCAGATCCCACCAGCTTAACAGCTCGAGTGTGCTCGGTCCCAGGCCTCCGACATTGCTGAATTGAAACAGGATCGGAACGGTGACGAAGTCCGTGTAAAACCGGTAGTAAAGTAAATCCCCGTACAGTAATCCAGTAATAAGAAACATTATTACAAATAATGGGTACAACTTAATTTTTTTATTCCAGTAAAAACTTAAACCAACAAGCAGCATAAGCGGACCTAAGGGATTAATGATAATAAGAATGACGTCCAGAAAGGTTTGCACTCTTAAATTAAAGCCGACGAAAGAAAGTGCCAGCGTTTTAATCCATAGACAGCTCACTGCAATCCAAATATACGAATTTTTCAGCATAAACTCAGCCCATTTTCTTTTAAGGTTGAAGAGTATGTTTCCTTCACTACTTCCGCTGCTTTTATGCACGCTGCTTCCGGATGATCCCCCATTAGAGCCAGTTGAACCCAATTCCGTTCCAGCAGGTAATTACTTTCGTAGCTTAGCAAAACACCCCTCATTTTACACGCATCACCAAACCGTTTGCTTGAAATTCCTTCAGGCAGAGCGAGCGTGATGATGCCTGGTGAATACGAATGATCTCCAAGTGTCCGCATCGTGCTTTCTTTAAATAAAGTGCGTATGCGGTAAGAGAGCTCTTGTGTTTGACGATAATCAACGGTGTTTACTGCCTCTTTTAAAGCAAGGATCAGATTAGAAGAATGAGTAAAGGCAATCCCGCTGTTCTCTGCATAAAGCCCGAGATCCAGATACCTTGGAATAACGGGATTAGGCAAAACAGCTTCACGGTGAAAAATGATCGCTAAACCGGGATAAGATCCAAACCCTTTTCCACTTACTGATGATGCAAAAAGAACCTCTTTTAAATTCAAAGGGACGAGTCCTGCTGAACTGCAGGCATCCAGGCATAGCTCTACATCATATTTTTTACACAATGTCTGCAAATTCTTCAGATCGTATAAATATCCGGTAGAAGTTTCACAATGAACCGTCCACAGCCACTTAATCTCAGCGTCAGCGTCTAAATAATTCTTAATATCTTTAAGATCCAGTGCTTCGTTCCATTCTTTCTTCAACGTTTTAAATGACAGACCCAAACGGGAGGCGTGGTCGATTAGACGCTCTCCGAATTCTCCATTTGATAAAATCAGCCCTTTTCCCTTCAAACCTATTAATTGAGCAGCTACTACATCGTTTGCAAGTGTACCGGTGCCCACGAGAATTTGAACGTGTGCGGCTTTCGTCAAAGTAGTCAATTCATCCTGCAGCTGCTGAAAATGAAACCTGAAATCTGAAGCACGATGTGATAGGGCTGGCTGCGTAAATGCCTTCTTTACATCTGCAGAAAGTTGAACGGGTCCCGGGAGAAAAGAGTGTACTGGCGGCTGTTTTCGCACCATGAGCCGCTGAAACGCTTTCGTAGAAGAGGCAAAGCTTTCCCTGGTTAAATACATCGGCTGAAACTGAGCGTCTTCCTTACCAACGAGCGTGCCAAATGGGATAAAACCAATTCTCTTGTACAGCTTCAACTGACGGACTGTACCGGATATTAGCGCAACAGTATACTGCTTTTCCAGACAATAGCTGACAAGCCTGTCCACTAATTTATAAAAAGTCTGCGTACTGCGCCACTTTTTTTTAACTGACAACAGCCTGATTTCACAGGGTACTGCGCCTTCAGGTAAATAGTCATCCAGCTTTTCCAGCTTTTGATCCAATGAAAATGGACGCCTGCCTCGCACTGCGATCATGCCTACGACTTCCATTCCTTGCTTGGCAATAACATATGTATTTTCTTCATGAAATTTATCTACCAGCTCATGGATCGCGTTTTTTTCATGCTGGGGAATTTCTTCAACGAAGGTTTGATAATTTAATTGATGAATCTGCTGAAGCTCTTCTTTTTCCGTTGCCATTTTATACGTTAACGAATTCATTTCTAAACCTCCAGACCGTCTGACAATTAAGCACCCTTATTTATTGTGAATGGCTGCGATAAATGCGAAAAACATGGCAAAACTTACAGGGTACACTAGTGATTGCTCCAGAACATAAAGCGTCACAGGAATCGTTGAAATGGCTAGGAAACCTGCGATTGTATAACGGCGAAGGCTGATATAGAGCACGCCCATAACAACCCCCATGACCACGATTGTGAAGGGGTTTATGAATAAAGCGGCTGCAAGATAAACGACGATTCCTTTGCCGCCCCGAAAGCCTAATTGGACCGGATACAAATGACCCAGAATTAAAAAGAACGTGGACAAAGAAAGTACAGCCTCACTACCATCTGACAACATCGTCGTGATGCCCAGTGCAATCCACACCTTGATGGCATCTATCGCGATCGTTAAAACAAACCCCTTTTCCCCAAGTACTCTTCCTGCATTTGTTGCCCCTGCATTTCCGCTTTCCATTTGCCGGATATCTTTTCCCTGATAAAATTTCACGAGATAATAAGCACCCGTTATTCCGCCAATTAAATAGGAATACAAAACAACGGCAATGAGCAGCATGGCTTCTGTCTGCATGATCCACCTCTATATGTTTGAAGATGAAAATATCTATTTCGTTTAAAGCAAAACGTTTCCTACGCGACTGTTTTTCATCACTGCTAATTGTACACAGAGTTTCAACCCTGCTGGTAAAAAGGGCATAGGATTATAGACAACTAGTTTAACCTTATCATATTATTCCATTTAATTGGATTTATTCAATGAATATTTCCCACACAACGAGTATATGCATTCGTTAAAGTAGTATGGACACTGAGTTAAAATCGTGAAGAATAGACAATTGTGTCCGCACTAAAAAAGCAGACGGCTGTATTTCATCCGTCTGCTCTCTTCTAAAACTTCCTGATCCTTCATTTCTTTTTCTATCCTATAATTCTTCTTACCCTTTACCTGCTGCAAAAGAGGGATAGAGCTTCATGCCGCCATCCACAAATAAGGTTGTTCCGGTTACATAGCTTGCTTGATCAGAAGCAAGAAAAGCAGCGACAGACGCGACTTGTTCCGGTTCGCCTATTTTTTTCATCGGAATCATCGAAAGCACCTCATCCCGCTGCTCCTCGTTGTCAAATTTCTCCTTATTAATCGGGGTATTAATCGCACCAGGGGCAATGTTATTTACCCTTATTCCTTGTCCTGCATATTCGAGTGCTAACGTCTGAGATAACATATTCATCCCGCCCTTGCTCGCTGCATAATGGACGAAATGAGGCCAGGGGACGATCTCATGAACACTGGACATATTGATTACGGAGCCCTGAATTCGGTGCTCGAGCATATAAGCAATCGCTTTTGTCGAGCCTAAAAATGTGCCGGTCAAATTCACCGAAATGACTTTATTCCATTCTTCAAGTGTCATCTCATGAGATGGTACTTCATTTTGTATTCCTGCATTGTTCATCATGACATGCAGAGAGCCAAAGTGTTCATGCGCGGATTGAATCAGCCGGTCGATATCCTCTTCTACAGATACATCCCCTTGAACAGCAATTGCTTTTCCGCCGGCTTTTTCAATATCTCCTGCTACCTGCTGGGCTTCTTCCTTCTTGTTTAAATAATTCACAATGACATTCATCTTTTCTTCGCCAAATCGAAGCGCAATTGCTTTGCCCAAGCCTGATGATGCTCCTGTGACAATCGCTGTTTTACCTTTTAACTCATTATACATTCGCACTGCCTCCTATTCTTTAGTAAATCCAAGCATGACTCCACCGATAATAATTAAAATACAGCCAATCACAACGAACACCAATTGCTTTTTTGTTTTCTTTTCTCCTAATAGGAATATACCGCCAAGGGTTGAAATAATAATGCCTGTTTGAGATAAAGAAAAACTTGTGGCCGTGCCTACTTTAGGGATCGACAGAAGTAAGGCAAGGTTACCAGTCGCCCACATCAATCCCGGGATGATATTACGAACAGTGTATTTAGTAAATGGTTTATGCTTAAGACTTAAAAGAATTGCCCCCGTCACCATTCCTGCTGATTGCGGCAAGATAGCAGTCCACCCGTCAATGTTGAACCAGCGGATGATTACGACATACCCAACATATCCGACAGTAGAAATCAAAAGTAACGGAATCCCTTTTTTCAGCGGGCTCCCCTCTTTACTTTCTTGTCCGTCTTTTTCCTGATAAGACGTTAACACCACGCCAAGACAAATGAGCAGCAGCGCAGAGATACCGATAATCAACTTCATCGTTGTAGACCATTCACCGAAGGCAAGCACTCCAAATAGAGAGGTTCCAACAAGCTGAAGCCCGGTTGATATAGGCAAAGTTTTCGATACACCTAAATGCGTAACCGTTCTAAACTGATTCATTTGACCGAGCGCCCACAGCAGACCAGAGATAAAACTGACGATAATGGCGGTCAGCGTAAACTCAGGAGAAATAAAAAAGATCGCAACAATAGAAAAAATCAAGGCGCCAAATGTAGTCCCTACGACTTGACTGTAAGGACCTCCGCCTAACTTTGTACTCACAAGCAAAATACTTCCCCACATTACAGCGGGAATTAAAGCAACTAAAATATCCACGTTCATACCGCCTTTCATCCACTATAATTGCCCTTAAGCAATCCGATTAAAACATGGTTCTATACAGGTTTTAAATAAAAGAGGAAAAAACTATATTCCGGGAATAGAAAAGAGAATGCTTCACATCAGATAAGATTCTTATCTTGAAGGCATTCTCTTTAAATTTCACCCTATACTAATTCATGGTAGACAGTAAGGTTTCCCCCGTTAAATCAACATGTAATGGATAGGAGCCGGTTTCTTTATTCAACCTTTTTTGAAATTTGACCATAGCTAAACACTGAACTTATAGAAGGCTTGAAGGCACTGTTTTAAATTCCCTCAATACCTGACCTGCTACTTCCTTATTGTACCCTGTTTTCTCATTTATCCTGATCGCCCACTCTTCTATAGAGGCGGCTGGAGGTTCGGGATGCAGACCTTCTGCTGAACTTATGAAACTTTTCCATTCGTCAAATTCCCAGTGAGCCGTTTCTTTTTTATAGGGAATTCTGCACTCAACTAACGGATGCGGGTTAAGATGGTTCTGCGACCGTTCTGCCGCTTTTTCAAAGTCACTCCCATCGACAGGCTGCAGATCATAGGCTTGCACAGAAAAGCGGCCGTTTGGTCTGTGATAATAGACCTCCAGTTTTGAGTGAGAAGGCTTTAGCTGGATATCTGCCCCCGGAAAAAAGCCGCTGAGCTTTTCTCCGCTAAAATCCTCATCATTTGCATCCACTAAAATTGGCAGCAGCCACTGATCTCCAAGATCGCATAAGAAACGGCGGCCATTTTCATCTAGCGCGATCACGGCAGCATGGGCATCTTCTGACTGAATTTCATGACCAATTGGATAGGCTTCAATTCCATCGTTTTTAAATTCATCCAATAACCAAATCGCTAAATCAAAGCAATTTCCCGAAACGCCAAAGCGCTCTCTTTGTTCTTTCATCTGAGAAACAGATCTTTGCTGAAACGGTTTGTCCGAGTTATAATTCCACCGTTTCGTTAACGTTTCCATTGCAAACTGATCGAACTTCTTCCACGTTTTTAAAATAGGGGCTTGAGGAAACATTTTTTCATCTCCCTGGTTAGTTGTCTCATCATCAATAGCTTGTCTTACTACTTTGAATCAGCTGCTGCAGTTTTGCCTTGATCGTTCCATTAAAGATAGAATACCATACTGTTTATTACGTCTTCCCAGTTAACCTAAAACCAAGAGATATCTCTTTGCAATCAAACTTTAATAAAGCGCACCACGTTTAAAGTGTGTAGTTTTTTACAAAAAGGGTATATATGGTTGTATACAGGAGGGATTTACTATGACTGAGAATATACAACTATATCCGTTTGAAGACGATGGATCCATACCAAATAATCAGCAGCTGTCGGTCATTGTATACGAGGGCGTTTTTAAAGATAATCCTGACGAAATTGAGAAAACATTTAACGAGCATAACTGGAAAAACAGCTGGGTAGGCGGTGTGCATGATTATCACCACTATCACAGCAATACCCATGAGGTTCTTGGCGTTCAATCCGGGTCAGCAATGATTCAGATTGGCGGTGAAAAAGGAAAAATGATTGAAGTGCAGACAGGCGATGTAATGGTGCTGCCTGCTGGAACCGGTCACCGAAACATGAAGGCGAGCGAAGATTTCCGTATTGTCGGTGCTTATCCTGACGGCGCTGATTATAATTTCCGGACTGGAGAACCTGGTGAACGTCCTGATGTGCTGGAAGAAATTTGGCATGTAGCAATACCGGATACAGATCCGGTCTTCGGAAAAGAAGGACCTCTTCTTAAAAATTGGCATGTAGGAAAATAAATACAACTCAAAAACCCTGATGAATGTTTGTTCATCAGGGTTTTTGATGCTTTAATATTCGTTTTATTAACAAAGCGATTGAATTTCATCATCTATATCCACACAAAACAGTCATCCATTTCACAATTTGTCTACTTTCTTACACACTCAGTCAAGCTTGTTTCTTTATACATCATTCCTATTTAGGTTAAAATATAGATAGAACAGGA
Organism: Jeotgalibacillus campisalis; assembly: GCF_000829515.1. GTDB lineage: Bacteria > Bacillota > Bacilli > Bacillales > Jeotgalibacillaceae > Jeotgalibacillus > Jeotgalibacillus campisalis. The sequence continues at coordinate 220,480 of NZ_JXRR01000001.1, forward strand.
GTGAACCAATGATTAGAAAAATAATGCTTGTTGTGGTCCTGGTTGCAGCTGTGTTTCTGTCGAAGCCTTTATGGGAAGAAAAAGTTTCCCCTTATGTCGATGTGTCGTTTATGGACACAGTTTCTGACAAAGTAATGTCGGTCATCTATACGCCAGCCATTTCAGATGCAGTAGATTCATTTCAAGATACGATTACGTCAATGATTATTGATATAGATGATGCGATTCAGCAAGCTCCAAGCCTCGAATCCACTCAATCCATGGAAACAGTTGAGAAACCGGATCTTACCGCTCCAACTGAGCAAATGTTCTCCGTTTACAACGTGAAAATTGGAGATGCAAGACAGGAAGTGGAACAGGAAATCGGCGAACCTCAGCGACAGTCCTCAAATGAATATGGAACAGATTGGTTTACCTATCATGAGAACTTCGGAAACTTTCTCATGGTGTCTTATAATGAGGAAGAACTTGTCAATGGGCTGTTTACAAATCAGGATCTGCTCGCCTCTTCTTCTGATATTACACTTGAAAGCTCACGGGAAGAGGTCACAGCAGAACTCGGTGAACCCCTTACTTCACTGAGAAAAGGAATGGTCCGCTACCAGATCCAAAATAATGGAGAGTATGATGTGTTTGAAGTGGATGATTCCTATGCGACTGTTTTTTACGATAAGCATGAAGAACAGACCGTAACGGCCATTCAAGTCATTCATCAAAGTCTGGAAGAAAGCAGAAAAGAGATTTATTCTTCTCCTTCTGATCCCTTGAAAGAAGGGTTTGAATACCAGCTTTTTGATTTAACCAACTCAGCGCGTGTTCACCACGGCCTTATGCCTTTAGTCTGGGATGATCAAGCCAGGGAAACTGCCCGCAAGCATAGCGCGGACATGGCGGATAATGCTTATTTTGACCACACAAATTTAGATGGCCAATCCCCTTTTGACAGGATGGAGGAAGATGGAATCCGCTATACAACGGCCGGAGAAAATCTTGCCTATGGTCAGTTCAGTTCCGTTTTTGCTCATGAAGGGCTAATGAATTCTCTCGGTCACCGTGAAAACATCTTAAAACCTGATTTCGGCTACCTTGGAATTGGTGTAGCTTTTAATGATGAAAAGCAGCCTTATTTTACGCAAACCTACTTTAACCAGTAAGATTTTAAATACATCGGCGCGTGAATGGAGCCTGCTAGAAACCACATTCTGTGCCTTTTCGATAACAATCAAACAAATGAAGAATGAGGTTGGGGCATAACTGAACAAAATGAATAAAAATGAGGCCGAATATATCATTAGTATGAGGTGATCGGAGCGGAAGGTGGCGACTCCTGCAGGATATGACGGTTGCTTGAGCCTTTTCAGGGCAGGCCCTGGAAAGGCTCAAGCAACCGTCCCTGCGGAAAGCGTCCGCCTGAAGCGAAGTGAACCGGTCAAGGAGCTTGAGACACATTTGTCCCAGGCTTATTCTAATTTTTAAAATTTCCTTGCCTAACGATTGATCTAAAATGCTTTCTTTTTCGTTTTCTTTAAATAGTGAACGTTTTGCCTGCAAGGAGTGAATAAAATGACTGATTATGGCAGAAAAAAGGAAGCTTTAGAAGCTATGTATGACAAGTATAACCTGACAATATGGAAAATAATCTATGGAAATCTTCAGGAAGAATTGTATGCGGAACAAATTATTACTCTGATATACAAAGACATCTGGGAATGTGACCAGGTTCTCTTTTCTAAAGAGAGACAACTGATTATGATCCTCAGGTTTTGCAGGAACCGGCTCGATCAACTTTAAATCGATAATGAGTGTTGAACGAAACGCGGCGGGAGGGATGCCGCTTTAATGCTGTTGCATCTGCTTCACCCAACCCGCCTTATTCCCTATACAGTGAAATTTCTTAATAACGCATTATTAACTTTCATTAAATCGGATCGTTACGTCTTCTCCCCGACAATCATACAGGTTCGCAGTAATGGAGTACATATTTCCTTTTTTGACAGCTTTCAATGATGACGGTTCAATCGTAATTTCATGCTCTGTATCAATGACAATAATCTGCTCTTCAGCCTGGATTGCAAAGGTTACATGGTCACAAGCTCGTTCTTTTATTTCTGCTGTTGCATAACGAATGATTGCTTTTTCCAATTTAACATTTACAGGAAGCATAAGCCCTCTCTTTGCCGGCAGTGCAACCTTGTGACCTTCGAATAATTTCACTTCGTTTTCAAAAAGGTGAAACTCTTTTTCCAGGCCATCCAGATTCAAAATATGAATAAATCTCTCTCGATCTTCATTTCCAACGGATGTCATGAAAATTCCGTGATGCTGATAATCATGGGCCAGAGATCTCTTCATTTCCAGCCTGTCAAAAATTTCTCCAAAAAAGGTGAGATCACAGCTATAATGCGTAAGAAGACCTATTAATTTCCCACGGCCAATCTTTGATTCAAACCCGCTTATTTCCTTCGTATCGTATGTTCTGAGCAGCGGTGTAAGACTGTCTCCCCCCTCAACCGTGTGAGCGATATGTGTCCGCACTTCAGGATATCGCCTGCTTAAATTTTCCGATTCCAATGAAAGATAATATTCTGAAGAATCACGATAGGTATTTTTGTACCTCACACCCGCTTCGTCAGCAAGCACTGAACATGGATTGCCTTCCATATCAAACTGCGGCAATTCTCCATATAACAGGACATTCCCGCCATTATTCATAAATTGAATCAGCTTTTCCTGTATATGCTTATGTAAGTATCGTGCAGATGGAACGACGAGTGTTTTGATTTTTGCCAGGTTAATCGGCTGGTTTTGAAGATCAACCGAGCCAAATTTAAAACCTTTTAACAGCATAGCGCGGGCAACTACTTCCCAGGAACTGCCGTTTCGATTTTGTTCAATATTTTCAAGGATTTCTTTCATTTTCCCGCTTTTTGGATAACGAGATTCTGTCATGTAGTAATCTGGTATAAACGCAAAGGCCACCGCATCTTTTTCTTCATTCATTCCAGCTAACTTATCTGACACCGCCATGACGCGACTGATAGACTCAGCCATACGTGGAAAGGTGAAATTCAACTCACCTTCAGGACTGATCGGCGCAGCAAATCCATGTCTCTCTCCTGTAAAGGCGATTCTGTCATTGCCATCATTGAGCTTTTGGTCCATGCGATAATTGTAGCCGCCTGTTAACAGATAATAGTTGATCAGACGATTTCCCTGAGCCACGCACATCCGCATTTTCAGATCCACTGAAGAGGGATCCTTTCGTCCGCCAAATGTACTGCCGAAGTTGCCGTCTCCACAATTAAACTCAACGGATGTCAGTGGCTGATCAGGTAAATGAACGGCGTCCATAAAGCCATTAATTAAATAGAGATCTTGAAACATGTCCATATTAAAATCTCCAAAATAAATATCTGAGCCGGATAGATACCCCTCATCCTGTGTATAGCTTTCATACAGCTGACTGATGCCAATTGGGAAAGTAAAACCACGTCCGCCACCTGTACCGTGAATGTTTACAACAAAAGGAATGTCTAAAATCCCCTCTTCTTCACAGTAAGTTCTGAGAATATGAATATAGCGGGCAAACCGGTCACGCATGTAATAACCAAGATCTTTTAAAAACTGAGGTGCATAATCCTCTGTTGGCGACCGCAGCTGAGTATTTCTAATTTTTTCTCCTCTATTAAAAACACCCGGGTAACGCTCATCAAGTTTAGTATCGTAGTAAGATAAAAGCCATGAAGATAAGTCATCCAGCAGATGGTCAGTCAAGTCTGGTGTATTGCTCACCCAAGAGAGCATTCCTACTTCATTATCCAGCTGTATGGCGATGACGTTACCGCCATTTGAATAGAGCCTTTCTTTAATAGGCGGAAGAATAATCTTATACCATGCTCTAGTCGCCTCTAAAAATCCAGGATTTAAGTAATCAAGTGTTTTCGTTGTCGGATCCTGTCCGTCCCACCCAACCGGAATGGCCTCTAGGCACCCTGAGTAAACCCAATGCGGGATGCCTTCATTTTTCATTTCAGCCATAATAAAAGGTCCCGGACGGACAAATATGTACAAATCATTTTTCTGGCACAGGTCTAAGAATCCAATGATATCAAGCTCTGGTCGTGTAGAACCATCAATGTCAATGATGTGTTGTTCGGGCTGGTGACATAGCCATGGAATATACGTAGCGACGGCATTACACCCTGACAACTTTAACTGATCAATGCGTGCTTGCCAGTCGTTTTTATCCAGCCTGTAATAATGAACCTCACCGCACATGAGGATGACAGGCTTGCCCTCAATCAAGATTTTCTTTTCTTTCAGTTCAATCATTGGAGAGTCCCCCTTTTTTTCTTTGCTGAATTCAAAAGTTGAATGAACTTTTCGCACCGCCCGGCTTTTAAAAATATCCATTCAACCCTCACTGATTTAACCCTTCTTCGTAAATTTCAAAATATCTGTCGCCCGTTGGATGGATTCATTCTGATGGTAAAGCTTCCAAATCAATCCTGACTCTTCGTTTTCAATCATCAGCAAGGTCACACCTTTATTAATGCCGATGACTTTATCGGAGTACCAGGGCTCTTCTTTTTCAAGGTTATAACTGTCCTGCAGCCCATATGGTCCCCACAGCTCATCGATCTCTGCAAAGTACTCAAGTGACTCCTGGACTTCTTTTTTCGCAAATACAATGGAACCGGCAGGACCACTCGGGGCAACAGTTCCGTCGTTTTTCACCTCAACTGAAGGATAATATGGCGGAGAGCCTGCAAGTGTATACCCAGACGGCCCATCACATGCTGTCAGTCCCCAGGATTCACTGCTGTACGTTTTGTATTGGTCCTGCTGATCAATGCAATACTGACGATTAACGAGCGTTGCTTTTACAGAGTTTTCAAACCAGTCAATGCCGTCCGGATCAAGCTTGTCACGGAAATCAAACCATCCGTGGCTGTACTGATGAGTAAACAATTGACCACCTGGAGACGGGTAAAAGGTTACATCCCCATATGTTCCTTCAAAACGTTTAAAATCATGATACATGCTTGGTGATACTGGGTAAGTTTTTGAACCCACAGCAAGGAAATACAGCATCAGCTGTTCGGCATACATATCCCATGCGCCAAAGCCTTTTCCGTCCTCTCCTAAACCCATATAAAACTGATTCGTTTCTTTATTTACATAAACGTTCCAGTTCACTCGATCATAAATTTTATCTGCCAATACCCCAATTTCACCGCCAAAATATTCACGGGCAATAATCGCTCCATTCAGCAGGATGGCCGTGTCGATAATCGAGGGGCAGTCATAAAAGGCTTCATTCTTTTGAGCTGTTTCCATGTTTAGGAAGTGATAAAAGAAACCATCACGGTGCTCGACATTATTCCAATACGTCTTTAACGTCCCAAGGGCTCTTTCTTTTCCTTCTTCAAAAGAGATCCAGCCTCGTTCAATGCCAATTGGAATCGCAGACAGTCCGAATCCATTTGACGCAATGCTCGCGACCCCTTCCCCGCCTGATCCAGAATGGTCACGAATCAGTCCGTACCCTTTGCTTTCTGGATTATCGTTTACTTCTTTCCAAAAGAAATCAAATGACCCCTTCGCTTCTCTTTGCAATACATTTTCGGTTTTTACCATAGCAATCACATTCCTTTCCTTATTCTCCTGTAATTCCTGAACGGTCAACGCCTTCTACAAACCATTTTTGAGTAATGAAATACACAATAAGTAAAGGCAGGATGCTTAAAACGGTTCCTGCTAATCGAATTCCCTCATTCAACTGACTGGCTGACTCCTCCATGCCGGCTGGGAACATACGCTGATAACTGGCTGCGAATTTCTGGAGTTCTAATGGCAATGTTGTGAGCTGGTCGCCGAAGAAAATCGCAGCAAGATAGGTTTCATTCCAATACCATACAAACGAAAACAAGAAAGAAATAATAATCGCAGGAACAGCCATTGGAATCGCAATGGTGAAAAAGATTCGAAAATGGCCAGCTCCATCGAGTAGTGCAGCTTCTTCAAGTGTCTTTGGAATCGAACGAAAGAATTGGTAGAAGATCAGGATAAAGATGGCGCTGTTTAACCCTTGTCCAAACGTTGCCGGAAGCAGGAACGCTTGAATATTTCCCAAAAGATTTAATTCACTATACACAAGATACCTTGGAATTAACGTCACTTGAGGTGGAATGATAAACGTCACCATCACTAAAACAAACAAGAAGTTTTTTAAGCGAAATGAAAATCTTGCAAACCCATACCCTACTAAAGCTGCTACAGCCGTTTGTGCGAGGGCAGGCAAAATGGTGACGTACAGCGTTTGAAAAAGTGTTGGGAAAAAATCCAGCACCTGATAAGCCTGCTTAAAATTCTCAAGATGCAATGTACTTGGAATCCAGTTTACAAGAGGGTTTAACAAGTCTTCTAAACTCTTAAAACTAAACGACACCATATAGATAACAGGGAATAAATAGACAAATCCTATACCGATCAATAAGCCGTATATGAGCGTACGAATCAGTAAGCCATCATTCCCTTTCACTCCGATAAACCACCGTTTCATCCTTGCTGTTTCGATATTTTTACGCTTGGTCATCAGTTTATTCATGCTTTCCACCTCCTCATGATGCGTATCGTTTCTTGCTTTGACTGTTCATTATGACAAACACCAGGATTAAGATCAGACCAATAATCACGAAGTATACCCAGCTCAGCGCAGAGGCATAACCAAAGCCTGTGTCCAATTCGAACATCTGAACTTTTATGTGTTCAATAATTGGATTAAGAGAAAAAATTGAATAGGCAACGATGGTGTAGATCGTATTGACAACAATCATTGGAAAAATGCTCGGCAGTGTAACCTTCCAGAAGATTTCCCAGGTTGAAGCACCATCGATCATCGCTGCTTCGTAAATTTGACGGTCAATTTTCTGCAAAACTGCCAGGAAGATTAAAATCTGAACCCCTGAATACCACAAAATCATGATGATATTATCAAGCACATACAAAAGAATCCCAAATATGAACTGGTCTGCATTATCACTGGCCAAACTGTAAATAAATACTTCTTCAATGGATGGAATCGTCGTCACACCCATATCCTGCAATTCTTTCAATACAGGACCGCTGGCAATAATCACCGGCAGAAAAAAGATGGTTCTAAACAGTCCTCTCAATCGAATCTTCTGATTTAAAAGCAGCGCAATAATAAGAGAAAATACAATTATAATTGGCACAGAGATGAGCAGTTCCCTGAAAAAGACAATAAGGTAATTCATGAATACTCCATCAACAGTAAATGCATATTGAAAGTTTTCAAAGGAAACATAGTTTGTTTTTATTCCTTCTGTTGTTAAACTCACTTTATGAAAGCTGAGATAAAGAGAGTATAGAAGCGGAAATGCGGTAAAGGCGATAAATCCAATGATCCATGGAGCGATAAAGAGGTACGCTATGGATGGTTTAGGACGCTTTTTCAATACTTTAGCCATCTCCTTATGCTCCTTCCCATTGCTCGATCAGCTTGAAATCCGCTGGTTCAACTTGAGCATTTCCTTGTTCGAATCGTTCCATCGTATAATTCACGACAATCGTTTTTCCGTTTGAATACGTCACAGCTACAACTCCAGGTTCTATCACCTCGTGCTGGTCAATCGTTTCATTTTCTACTTCTTTTAATACAGTTGCCAAACGTTCATTTTTCTGTAAAATATCTTCTTTCCAAATACTGAATTGAGAGGTAAAAACATCAGATGATGCTGTATTGGCGAGTTTACTGGACGATTCTCCCGTGACAAAATAGGAAGGATACATGCCATACTCCGCCATTCGCAGAAGATCCTGCTGCTCATTCACTTGAAAGTTCACGTAGTTGGAGTAATAAGGAATGAACCCCTTTAGCACCATCTGCAGAAAAGGAATTGTGTCCGTTGCCATCATATAATTAGATGAATACATCGGCATATTTAGGTAATGGTGTGTTCCTGACCATACATAAGGGTTCGGCTTGTATACAGCAGGTTCTATTGTTTTGTCTGCGAGTGATTCAAACAGACTTTTGTAGGTCGCTTCTGCATCCTCCCGCGTTTTTTCTTTTCCTTCTTCATAATCGGAATACAGCATATAGCCGGTGGTGTCGACAGCCATATGGTTCAGGCCCCGCTCGTTAAATTCCAGCGCACTTTCTTCCGCCAAATCTTCAGAGACACTTGATTTCATAAAGTACATTTCATTGAAATATTTAGTAGCATTCCACGATAGCAGCTGAGAATTTGCTTGTCTGGCAACGTCATTGCTACCATCAAAGCCTGAAGCACCTTTATAAGCACTTGAAAATTCGTTGTATAAGTATAAGGGAATATCTTCGTCTGCCAGTTCGTCATGAAGCTGGACGAGCGCATCCTCTCCACCGATTTCTTTTTCAACCGGAAACGTTGCAGGTAGAGTGTTCGTGCGTCCCCCATTTGTCCACCCTTGGTATACAAGGAGCAAATCCTCCAAACCGTTCGCCTTAAGCTGATCTACATGCGAACGTACTTGATCAGCAGTCGTCATCGGTACGATCGAATCCCAGATCAGACCCGGTTTCGATTCTGCTCCAAGGTACTCGAGTCTCATGCTGTATTCATCTTCTCGATCCACCAGATCTCCTGCGGCAAGCATTTTTTCCTGATAGGTTTTCGCCATTCCCGCATAATCCGCTTTTTCGTTTTCAAGCACATGTATGTTCATTTCGATGTCAAAATCATTACGATCTTGCTGGTAAACATTTGTTCCGCTCATATCACGGCTCGTTGGCTGAAAATAGGTGTACCGATAATGGAACGTTGGAGAAATCCAGTAAAAATCGGTCGAGATCCCAGGTGTATAAGCACTAAGTTCAGCGTAATGTTCACCGCTTTCAATCACATTCAGCAAGCCGTTTTGATTGGTTCCATGAACAATTCCGTACAGCGGAAGGGTAAGAACATTCCCTATTCGTCTGCTTGTACTCATGTCATTGCCATAGATAGAAGCGGTAAAAGGGGCCGTGGCAAACTGGCTGTTATCACCGTAACGGATCAATGCCCCCGATCCATCAGGAATCATCATATACCCTTCCCGGTCATCATCAAATGAAGATCCTAAGAATGGATAGATCTCCATAGAGGTAAGACGGTTTCGTTTCCCTTCATCGATTTGATCAGATGGGACTCGTATGCTCAGTCCCTCCTCTGTCAAATCAACTTCAAGCTTCATTTCAACATTTGCTCCCAAAAAAAGAATAAACGCACTGAAGCCGTTTTCGGTTTGCGTTATCATCGTTTGTGAACTGTTCGTTTGAATGCTTTCCGTTTTACTATTTCCGCGCTGATCAATATAATCGATCGTTATAGCAGACTGCACAAATTGCTGCCATGTGTTATTTAATCGATAATCATCAGGATGATCCAGCCCTGAACTCCATACATAACCGGTTTCTTTGTTAACCGCCTTTATCGCAAGAGTCGCGGGTTCAACATACAGCGCAAGCCGTTCATTTTCAGCCATCAGCTCATACGGCTCGGAAACTTCCTCTTGAGAAGGCTGATCGGTTTGTTCAGGAGAAGCTTGCGTGAATTGATTCGATTGATAAAAAATGGATTGGGGAACATCGGCTGCAATCTCTTCAACCGTTTTTTCAATGGTGCTGTCATTTGCTCCAGCTACGGAACTTGAAAGGACGAAAGGAATCAACAATAAACCGAACCATCTTCTATACACGAATTATCACCTCACTCACTACTGAGAATAAAAAGTCAATTACTTGATTTAATAAAATGTAAAGAATAAACCCTATCAGGACGAGCATAATCATGCCAAATATCGTTAAGAAAATATTTCTGAAAGTCTCTGAGATCATATAGTTGTGAATCTCTTTGATCATGAAATATAAAATTATCACGCACCAACCGTAAATTAAGACGACCGAGTACTCAAAAATAAACGATTCATTTAATGTAATGACGTTTGACAGGAGTGTAACGGGAACCATAAATATTAAATATGGCGCCAGTGCATAGATGGTTCCGATGTATATGTCTTTAAATCTCCCTTGCCCGTCATTAATCGTACTAACCAAATAGTTTGAAATAATGAAAAGCAGGACAGGTCCGATGACAATTAACAGCTCTCTCACTAAAACAAAATTGGATTCATTCACTGTAGAAAAAATAAAGCCTGTTTGCAGTCGTGAATACAAATAAATGAGAATTAACGCTGCATATAAAAGGCTTGCCGAAAGCACAGAACCTTTTTGCTGCTTTCGTATGTAATAGAATCCATCAATCGGATGTTTAAGAAAATAACCAACAAAGGCCAGATCACTGACCAATCGGGATGCAGGACGTTTTTCCCAGGCATTTGAGATAATTCCCGTTTTTCTATCAGTGTATTTCAATGCTGACCAGCCAATCATTAAGGCAATCAGCACGATAATTGCAATGCCAAGATACTTTTGAAGCCATGTATGTCTCAGCTCCCAAAAGGCGTCAGAATAACCTGCGCGATCTTGTGCCAATTCATATTGCTCGAGTGCTTCATCATATCGCTGCTCTTTAAAATAGGCTCGTCCCATTGTAGTATGTGCAAGGCCAAACGATGAATTTAAATTCAGAACATTTTCCCAATACTCTCTGCTTTCGATATAAAGCCCTTCTTTAAATAAAGCAATTCCAGCATGAACTTCATTCATAAAAGCAGTAGGTCCAAACCGCTGAATCAGTCCTCTTTCACGGTCTGCTACATATAAAAACCCATTTGAATCAACCGCTATGCTGCTTGCCTGCTGGGATAATCCCCAGCGGTTATCTCCGTCATCAGGCCCCGAAAACATAAACAGCAAATTCCCAAAACTATCAAACTCGAAAATCGTGCCTTCATTATCAATCACAAACATATTGCCATTTTTATCTACCGTAATATCAACAAATGTTCCTTCCTCTACGATGTCGATTGGCAGCATATTATCCCCGGCCACATTCAGTTTTTTAATACGCTCAATCTCTGCACCTTGCGTGATCGAATAAATCAGCCCTTTCTCATCAATCGCAATGTTTTGTGGTGCGGGAGGGTTTCTCATGAACAGTCCGGAATCAATCGACAGCATGTCACGAAGCACAGAAGTTACAGCATTTTGTGTGCGGTTTACTCCGTAGTAGCCTAAGAATTCTCCATCCTGACTTAATTGAATGATCCCATTCGTTGAGCCTTCACTAATCACGTACAAATTTCCCCGGCGATCAATCACAACATTCGTTGGTTTAAAGGCTGATCGTTCACCGAATAATGGAGAATCCGGTTTTCCCAGTTCATTGACAACCTCATTTTCCTGATTAAATTGGATGATTTTAGAAGCACCATAATCAGCTACAAAGATCTCATCTTCTGGAGTAACAAAAACACCGGTTGGCTGCTGTAAAACGCCTGCACCAAATTCTTCAACTTTTTCCCCTTGCTGATTAAACTTGAAAACGGATTTTGTTCCGGAATCGACGACATATACGTGATTGCTGTGATCGATAAATAGATCTTCAGGATTTATCAAGCTGCTGTCTTGCTGAAATTGTCCTAACGGCAGAAAAGTTGTCTGGGTCTGAACCTCAGTTCCATCCACGTTTTCAGTCAGCGTAGGGTAAGGGATCGAGACTGCTGCATAGGTTTGAAGCGGAAACACAAACAAACAAAACGCTATTATCAAAAGTGTCTTTTTCATAACCTCCCTCCCTCTTTTCTTCTATTTGATTCCTGAGTGCGCCATCGTATTCATTACTTGTCGCTGCAGGAAAATGAAAATAATTAAATTCGGCAAAAACATGATTAGTGAAGCCGCTGCTGCCATTCCTTGACCGGCTACTGTATTGCCTTCAACCTGCGAAGCAAGTGTAGACATATAGAAAGCGAATGTTTTAAGCCCTTCATCATTAACGTACAAAGTTGAAGTTTCTATATTGTTCCATACAAGCTGGAACGACAAAATCGCAATCGTGGCAATTGCCGGCTTTACAAGAGGGACAATAATTTTCATGAAAATGAAATAGTCATTCGCTCCATCCAGCCTTGCCGCCTCAAGCAGTTCATCTGGTATTTGGTCGATAAACTGCTTCACCAGGAATAATCCAATCGGCATCGCGAGCAAAGGAAAGATATGAACAAAAAACGAATCAATCAAACCTACGTTTTCAATTAATAGATACCGCGGAATCCCTACTGCTGCAGGAACAAACATTAGCGCTACGGTGTTAATTTCAAAGATATATTTTTTACTGCGAAACTTCTTTTTTGATAACGCATAGCCAGCCATCGTACTGATCAAAACGGTAAATAACATCACAACAACTGTCGTGATAATACTGTTGAAAAAATAACGCGCCATCGGAACACCGGTTTCTGATGATGCAGAAAAGAGATCCGAGAAATTTTGCATCGTCGGCTTTTCAACAAAAAACCTTGGAGGAAAGGCAAATAGTTCATCGATCGGCTTAAACGCATGGAAGAAGATATAGACGATCGGCAGGGCCATAAAAATGGCAAGAGGAATCAGAAACAAGTAAAACTTCATCTGGCTCCAGTGAAACTTCGTTGGATTAATCTTTGTACCATGAAAATGAGATGTCTTAGCCATTTTTTACGCCTCCTCTTTGTCGCCAAATAATCTCCACGCTACCTTCGAGAATAAATACACAATAAATAGCAAAATAACTGATACCGCTGCTGCGTAGCCCATCTCATATCGGATAAACCCATAGTCTTCTAAGTGATTGACCATTAACTGACCTGCATATTGCGGTGTCGGATTCGAACCGGATAACGCCACACCGATAGCACCAGCTTGAAATGTTCCAACTACCGCCATAACCGCCCCAAATAGCATTTGAGGACGCATGGATGGGATCGTGATGTAAATAATCTCCTGAAATCGATTGCGAATACCATCGATGTAACCCGCTTCATAGATTTCACTGTCAATATTCAATACACCAGAGAGCATCGCTAGAAATCCAACGCCCATACTCCCCCAAAGAGTGACGACGATCATAATAGTCATTAAATACTCTGGCGACTGCAGGAATTGTATGGGTTCAAAAATCATCCCAAAAGTAATGAGGAGGCTATTTAAGTAACCCGTCTCATCCCCGCTGAAAATGATGGTCCACACAACAGACATCGCAATTCCAGCAGTCATGGATGGTGAATAAATGATCAAAGCCAGCACGGTACGCGGTCCTTTGGAAATCTGCGCAAGCATCCAGGCAAGAACAAAGGATAAAATATACCCGCCCGGCCCTACAATTAAAGCAAAGGTCAGCGTATTCGGCAGAACATACTGCATGAATACTTCATCCTGCGTGAGCAGGCCAATATAGTTTGCAAACCCGACAAAGCTTGGAAATTCTATCGCGTTAAAATAAGTGAATGATAGAATAATAGCCGCCAAAAAAGGAATGACGATAAACATCGTAAACAAGATGATATAAGGGCTTAAGAAAAACCACTGACTGCGATCACGATTTCCCGTACGTTTCTTATTCATTCTTCCTCGCCCCAGCTTTCTACCATTTCAATAGTTGGAACACGATACGGTTTCACTGTTTCACCGTTTTCAACGTAATCGAATTCCTCCATTTTGCGTGTAATTTCTCGATCAATGGCAATGATTGAATCATCAATTGCTGACCGCGGATTTTCTCCATCAAATACGATTCGATTCCAAATATTACTCAGCTCACGCTCGACCAGATAAGCACCTGGAATTTTAGGCACTTCTTTCAAATACTCCCATTGCTCCAAGATGATTTCTTTATGCTCTTCAGGCCAAGGCAGGTCTTTGAAAGCGTCTAAGTTGGCGGTATTCCACATGTATTCCGGTCCATAGAGAATCTGCAAAGTACTCGCAAATTCTGTCTGCGTCTCTGTCGACATCCACCACTTCAATAATTCCCACGATTCGTCCGGCTGGTCCGTCCCCTTAAAAATCATATCGGACTGTCCTGAACCCGTTGCCCAGCGCTCCACTTCGCCTTCTTCATTCTCCACACCCGGATGCAGTCCAATGTCCCACCATCCGGCAATTTCAGGAGCAGCAGATGTTAATTGCACATACGTTGTAAAAGAAGAAATTCCAATTGGCAGCGTTGAATAACGGAAGTGATTATAAAAATTCGGAACCTGTAAAGGCATACTGTAAATCGTATTTAAATCTGTCATAAAAGTTACCGCGTTTAAAGCCTCTTCCTCATCGATTGCTGTTGACATTCCGTCTTCTGCATAAACATCACCCTGAAACTGATAAATATATGGTGCTGTCGTTTGAAATGGTTTGAAGCCGATCGCACCCGATATCGGGGTATAGTAATTCATTCCATAGCGCTGAAGCTCAGGCAGTATCTCTACGACATCATCCCAAGTATCAGGAACCGGGGTATTCAATTCATTTAAGATATCTTTACGATAAAACTGAACAAAGAAGTCCTGGGTCTCAGGAAGTCCGTATACAGCATCATCAATCATCATCGGCAGAAAAGCTCCAGGTGAAAATTGATCCGAGTATTCTGCAAAGTCATCAAATTGACGAAGATCTTCTACTGCTCCCCGAATTCCCATTTCATACGGCAGCCAGTTACTCACGCCTAAAGCCAAATCCGGCTGCGTTCCAGCTGAACTGGCAAGAATGAGCTTTTGTTCATCCGGCATAAGAGAAAACTTCACCTTGATTCCAGTTTCTTCTGTGAACGTTTCATCAACCATTGTCTGCATCAATTCCACATACTGCCGTGGACGATTTACCCAAACATTCAGTGTCTCTTCATCTGTCTCAGAGGTTGCCAGTGTTTCCTGGGTAAAAGAAGCAAAAAAGCTTTTCACCCCTTCACGCATCGACCCCCACCAGCTCAACTTGGCATCTGGCAAAGACTCTCCTTCTCCGTGAACGTATAATCGGTCTACAGAAAGCGGAGTAGCTGTCATATCAATCATTAAATTGGCAAGTAATTGAGATACAGAGTTTGAGCCCTCTGATAGCTCAGTCATTCGATTTGGAACTTCATTCGGATCTGCCGCCAGTCCTCTAAGCTTCTCTTCTGACAGAGATAATGACGCATATTCTTTTGATTCTGATTGTCCATTTGTCATCGATTGAACATTCTCACCCAGTTCACTCAGGCGATCAGCCCAGCCGGTCAGCTGCTCTTCTACTTCGGGTAAATATTCAGTGATTTCCCACGAACGCGAACGGTCCTGCTGGTTCCCTGTCAATTTACGAACAGAAAGAGCAAGTTCATCAATCTCAGACATAATGTTTGAGATCTCATGAACAGTTGGCTGATAAGGAGCTGAACTTGCTTCTAAAGTAAGCTCATTTACTCCTTCATTTAAATAAAATAGATAGGGTTCATCTTCTTCAGACTGAAACGCTACATTTTGCCAATCCGACGAGTGCGGAATGCGATAAGAGCGCACTTCTTCAAATGGAACTTCGCCATTAATTTTCAGGGTCCTAAATACCGGTCCGCCTGTTCCTTTGTTTTGTTTAACTTTCAAAGAAACGGCATATAACCCGGCTTTAGGCGCGGTCATTTCCCATGTCATCTCTTGCCCGCTTTCAGACCAGGAATCAGCATTTATCACATTTAACAACCGATTTCCTAATTCATACGGCACAACATTTGCATCGTTTAGGGCCTCAGGACGAATATAAGAGCTGTTAAGATGGGTAAAATCTTCTGCTTCAATCGTTTCTAATCCCGTCCCTGAAGTTGAATCTTCTACTCCTGTTATGTAATCCGAGTAAGCAGGAAGCTTCTCTGGAGAACGCAGCGTTATATCTCCAAGGAGCACTTCTCCTCTTAACCCACTAATGGTAATCGTATTGGTTCCTTCTTCTAAAAGGTAAAGTAAGGGCTCATCATATAAATGACTTGCATCTTCTGCAAATACGTTGGACCATTGCGGGATTGCCACTTTCTTTGGAATCCGTTCATCCCCGTTTTCATCAGGACCTGGGTGGTCAGGGTCATTCATCCATTTTGACAAGAATGAAACACGGCGGCTTTCGTAATACGGATATTCTCCATTCACTTCTACTGCAACTTCAACAGGCAAAATAGGGTCACTCATTATGTAATAATCAAACTGAATCTGGTAAAGACCGCTTTCTTCTGCCTCAACCTCCACTGTCATTTGCTGATCCCGTTCCAACTTAACGGTCTCCCCGTCGTAGCCGTTACTATTGTTGGCATCAGCCAATTCTGCCCCTTGCAAAGTCCAATCAGCTGCAGCCAGAGGGATTTCTACTCCCTCTGTCCGCTGCTGACCTTCCTGCTGCCACTGGAGGAGGACATCTTGATAGGAATCTTCAATTAACTGGTCTGCCAATCCTTCCCCTTGACCCTCTTCTCCGCTGACAACAGCCGAATGACTGGTCAATAGTAAAAGGATCGCCAACCCAACAAACCACTTTCTTTTCATCGCTGTACCTCCTCCAGTTCATATTTTTATAGGTCTACTCTAAGTTACTAGCCGCTTCTTCATACGATTGTTCAGCCAGCGTATCAAGCTGTTGAGCATAATCTTCCAATTTCAACGTTCCTCTAGTAAACGCATCTACTAATTCAGATACATTAGCATTTGGAATATCCCCTACTTCCACGCCAGTTGGTGCTTCCCACCTTGACTGAGCGAATCCAGGAACAATTTTAACAGGCTCCGTGATGCCATTTTCAAGATTTTCATAAGCTAAACGGACGCCTGGCACTTCAAGAATGTCAAAGTACGCATCAAGCATTGCTTCATTTGTTGTAACAGGCAGTGAATTTAGTGCCTTTCCTTCCGCTTCAGCAAGTTCAACCCGCTTCATGTATCCTTCTTCACCAAAAGACATAAACTTAATAAACTCATAAGCTGCTTCTGCATTTTCAGTAGATTTCGAGATTCCCATATAGTCATTAACAATTACTGTTCTGCCACCAGGAATCCCGATGAAATCCCATTCATAATCAAGATTTTCAAGCATTGAAGCCGTTCCCCACGTACCGTCCCACTTCAACGCTACGCCGCCTTGCTGCCATACTTGTTCCGGATCTTCACCTTGGAAATTTGCTTTCTCTTCATCCGTTAACGTCTCATAGCCATATTTATTTGAAATGATGTCACTTGCAAGTGCGACTGCATCTCTAAATTCCTGTCCATCCAGCTCATAAGAACCTTCATTAAATGTGAACCAGCCGAGCTGATCATTTGCGGCAGACGGGTACCAGTCAGGAATGGCGAATGGATGATTCGTTCCTGCTACACCATTTGAAATATTGGTTACATCTGCAATGGCATCCGTAAACGTTTGAATATCCGGACCGTATTGTGGAACGTCTAAATTTGCTTCGTTGAATAGATCCTTATTTACGAAATAACCCAAGAAGTGCTGTGCAACAGGCAAAGCGACTACCTGGTCGTTATGCATCGTTGTCTCTTTTACCACTTCCGGAATCGCTGCAAAGTCATCATCTTCTGCCGTAAGATCTGTCAAATCCATTACCCATTCATTCGCTATTGCCGTTGGAACTTGCGGAATGGCAAACACATCCGGCATTGCTCCGCTTGACGCTGCTGCAGAAAGCGTTCCGTTCCAATCGTCAGCTGAAATCGTCTCATCGATTTCAACAGTAATATTTGGATGAGCTTCTTCAAATGCATCAAGCATCATACGATCTAAGTTCATTTCTTCTTCCGTACCAAATGTCCAGCTTGCTACTTTAATCGTTACTTCTTCCTCTGAACCCTCCTCTGTAGAACTGCTTTCTTCATCAGAACAGGCAATTAGCGCAAACGAAAGTGTTCCTACCCCTAAAATTGACCAAAACTTTTTCATCTTGTTTCCTCCCCAATTGTTGTTTTTATCCAAGCACTGCCTTTAAAGCAGCGCATTTGACCTCAATGCTTATATTAAAGCGCTTTCATTATTACTCTTAAATTAAATATCCGCATGACTGAAATAAAGATACGAACGATCAATTAACCTGAATCTCTCGAAACCAATTTCAGATTAATAACATGAGAAACCTCTTCACCCTGGTTTTCCAACATACCAAACAATTTACGAGCAGCCTGCACACCCCATTCTTTTCGCGGTACATGAACCGTCGTGAGGGCGGGCTGAATATATTTGGCTAACTGAATATCATCAAAACCTACAACAGCTGCATCATCGGGTACTTTTATCCCCGCCTCCGATAGAGCTCGTATGGTGCCTATCGCCATTTCATCATTTGCTGCGACAAAGCCTTCTGGAACTTCAGATGATTGAGACAAGTATTCAGTCATCGCTATGTAGCCGCTCTCTTCTGTAAAATCAGCCCGAATCAGCTGCTCCTTTTCACAAAATGACAGGTTGTACGCTGATAGACCCTGCTTAAATCCCTGTAAACGCCGTTCACCATCAAAAGAATCTTTTGATCCCGCAATAAAAGCTAAAGATGATGCCCCTTTTTCAAGCAAGTGTTTCGTACCAAGCAAAGCGCCTTCTTCATTTGGCAGCAGTACAGGCGTGATATTGGGATGCTCAATCATCCGATCCATGACTACTAGAGGAAACTTTTCATTCGCGACTTTTGTCAGCAGTTCATTTTCCATGTGGTAGTTTAATATAATTGCGCCGTCCACATAACGTTCAACTAAGAGACGATGCTGTTCAACTGATGAAGACACAACGAGTTCAAATCCTTTTTCCAGCACTACATCATGGATGCCTTCCATCATATCTGTGAAAAAGGGACCGGAAAATCCGCTTAAAAATAACCCAATGATATTCGTTTTTTGTTTCTTAAGGTTCTTGGCATTTCCATTCGGACGATAGCCCATATCATTGGCAATCATTTTGACACGATTTCTGGTTTCTTCAGGAATAAGCGGATTGTCGTTTACTGAATAAGAAACCGTGGATACGCTTACATTTGCTTTCCTGGCTACGTCCTTTAACGTCGGCAATGATCCTCCCCCTGCCCTATTAAATGGTAGAAACGATTCTATTGAAACGTTTCAATAGAAAATAAAAAAAAGGGGAATCCTCATCAGATTCTCGTTGAAACGTTTCAATAGACTAAGTATACAAAATGTATTAAAGATATTCAATGGTTTTTTTCCTTTTCTGACAATTTACCTATTTTCTTTCGACCTGCTTACTATCCAACCCATTTAACGGGCTAAAAAGACCAGTAAACAAAAAAAGGCGACCATTTTATGATGCAGTCGTAAAAAACCGGCATACATCATATAAAGATCGCTCTCTTTAATTTACTTCACTGATTTCCTCACAATCAGCTCAGTTGACAATTTATAGTACTGATTCACTTCTTCATCAGCCAGCTGCTGCAGGATTAAATGCATGGCTAATGCACCTGCTTCATATTTCGGCTGTTTAATCGTCGTTAAAGGCGGGGACATGAATTCTGACAGCTGAATGTCATCAAAGCCGATAATCGAGATGTCTTCTGGAATGCGGATCTTATTTTCTTTGAAAGCCTGCATTCCCCCGATGGCCATTTCATCATTGGCAAAGAAAACAGCTTCCGGCAAGCTTCCTTGAGCCATCAGCATTTTGGTCGCCCGGTATCCGCCTTCCCGGGTAAAATCTCCGTGCATCCGCCATTTAGGCTTCGGTTCTAAGTGATGCTCGTTTAACGCCGTAATATAGCCACTGTAGCGTCTATCACTATCGTGAGAGCCAGGCGGTCCGCTGATAAAAGCGATTTCCTTGGACCCTTGCTGAATTAAATGTTCAGTCGCCACATATCCTCCATGAAAATTGTCCACTTCCACCTGAACGACATAATCATTGTTTAAGTGACGATCCAGGATGATAATCGGAAAACCCTTCCTGGCTGATTCAGCAATGACTTCATCTGATATATTATGAGCTAAAATAATTGCGGCATCGACCCGCTTTTCTTTTAGAAATTTAACAGCAGTGGATTGCGGTCCCCCCTGTGAACTGCAGGCAATCAAGTCATAGCCGTGCGCTGTGGTCACTTCCTGAACACCTTTTGTCAGCTCTGAATAATAAGGTCCAGCTAAATCACTGAGAATCAAGGCAATCGTATTGGTCTTTGTTCGTTTTAAATCTGATGCAAATCCATTTTTTTGATAGCTTAATTCTCTTGCAGCTTCCATTACCTTCGTTCTCGTGGCCTGGCTTATTTTCGGGCTGTTATTTAAAGCATATGAGACAGTAGAAATTGCTACTCCTGCGAGCTTGGCCACATCTTTAATCGTTGCTGCCACAGCTTAATCCTCCATTCGTTTCTCTTCTTCAATGGTAGAGTCATTTCATTAAGCGTATCATTCCCCTTTGAAAATGTCTTTCTTTGGTCTTCATTATTTTAAGCCCGAAGTGGTAAACCCTTCGACAATATATTTTTGAAAAAATGAAAAGATGATAATGATCGGAAGAACCATAAAGGCTGCCCCTGCCATTTGAAGAGCGAAATTGCTGGCATATTGCCCTTTTAATAGAGATAAACCGACAGATAAAGTATATAGCGATTCATCATTTGCGATGATTAACGGCCATAAGAAGCTGTTCCACGCTGCGATAAAGGTTAAAATCCCCTGCACAGCGAAAATCGGTTTTGAGATCGGCATGATTAAACGGAAGAAGATATAGAATTCACCTGCTCCGTCCAGACGGGCTGCCTCGATAAGATCGGTCGGAATCGTTGCCATAAACATTCTAAATAAAAAGATACTGAATGCAGCCGCAAGACCCGGAAGGACAATCCCTGCCATCGTATTAATTAGTCCCATTTCATTTAACAATAGGTAAACCGGAATCATCGTTACCTGGCCGGGAATCATCATCGTTGCCAGAACTAGATAAAATACTTTTTCTTTATTCTTAAAATGGTATTTTGCAAATCCGTAGCCAGCCATTGCATTTAAAAATAATCCGATAAACGATAATAGAACAATAATAAGCGTATTTCTTAAGTAAACCCCAAAATTCATATTGGTAAATAGATTAATATAATTTTGAATCGTTGGGTTTTCAGCAAATAACGTAGGCGGCATTTGCAAAATTTCACTTTCGGGCTTGAATGAACTTGTAATCATCCAAATGAATGGAAGTGAAATAATGAAACCGCCAATAATGAGCAAAATTGTTGCGATCCATCTTTCTGTATTGCCTTTTGATTTTCCAGAAGCCATTAATTTTCACCCCGATACGATTTGATATCTTTCATTTTTAAATGTCATCATCCGCTTTTCTTAATTTAAATTGCAGAAGCGTTACAATAATGATCACGATAAACAGGACAAATGAACCTGCAGCTGCATAGCCAAATTCACTAAACTGGAATCCTCGCTGATAAATAAATAGCGCCATTGATACGGTGCCATCGAGCGGACCGCCCTGTGTCATAATAAATGGCTCTTCGAAGAATTGAAGCCAGCCGATGAGCGTTGTAACGGTAACAAAGAAAATAGCATAGCGCAAAAGCGGAATGGTAATGAAAAGAAGAATCTGCCAGCGTTTTGCTCCATCAATTTTCGCTGCTTCATAATAGGAATTCGGAATTCCTTGAAGAGCAGCTAAGAAAATGATCATATTAATGCCGATGCCTTTCCAGACAGCGAGCAAAATAAGTGAAAGCTTCGCAATAACAGGATGTTCGAGCCAAGGCACTTTATCTACATCAGCTAATGACAGCAGGTAATTGAACAAGCCGTATTCTGTATTGTAAAGAAAACCCCAGACAACAGCGATCGCAATAATATTTGTAATGGCAGGCATAAAATAAACTGCACGGAACACCGTAAAAACAAGGTTTTTCCCATAATTGAGCAGTAATGCAATTCCTAATGAAAAGAAAATCACAAGTGGTACTCCTATTACTACATAAAAAAATGTATTGAATACTGCTTTATGAAACACTGTATCTGCTAATAGATTGGTATAATTTTCAACGCCGATAAAGCTGATATTAGACCAGTCAGCAAGCCCTTTAAGATCCATATCAGTAAAGCTGATAACAAACGCAATGATAATCGGAATTAGACTAAATAAAATTAAAATAAGCAACGCTGGTGCGATAAATATAAACGGGTGCCGATTGCGCACCGTCCCCTTAACAAGCTGGTTCATCAAAGTTCTCCACCTACTTTCAATCTCTTCATTCATACGGGTCAGCATTTTACAGTGCGGATTTCATTCGATCTCGCCATGTAAGTAAGCAAGGTAAGTGAACGCCGACTAAGCACCACTTACCTCACAATTAAGTCACCATTTAATTAATTCACTACTCAATCATGGAATTTGCTTTTTCGTTGAAGCTTTCAAGCTCTTCATCCAAATCAGCGCCACCAATATTAATTCGTTCGATTGAACTAAGTAATTCCTGAGCGACTTTTTCCCATTCTTTAATTGGTGGAGCACCTTTTGTATTTTCAAGCTGCTCGCCAAATACTGAGTACATTTCATCATCAGCTAGCTTAGGATCTTCCCATGCTTCTAAGCGAGATGGAAGCGTGTTTGATTTTTCCATCCATTCAATCTGAGTATCCACTTCATTCATATAGGAAATGAAGTCCAATGCTTCGTCAACTTTTTCGGAATTATGGAATACAGAGAAATTCGCTCCCCCAATACTTGAAAGATTGTTTTCTTTAGCAGGCATTGTTGCTACAGCCCATTGTCCTTCAAGGTCAGGTGCCTGGTCATTCAGAATATTAATCATCCATGGTCCGCTAAAGAAGATTGGTTTTTGACCATCTTTAAAGGCTTGAATAATGTCAATGCCTTCTGATGTCGTACTGATTCCTTCTTCAAAGTAGCTTGTATAATACTCAAGCGCTTCTGTAAATTCCGGGGACGTAAAGTCAGGATTTTCTGTATCAAATTCAAATCCATTCTGCCAAGCAAAGATAAACGGTGTAATTTGGTCATTTAAATCAATATCCAGCCCATACACATCTTCTCCTGATTCAGATAGTTTGGTTGCTGCATCTTTAAGCTCGTCCCATGTTGCCGGTGCTTCTGAATAGCCCACTTCCTCCAGAAGGTCTGTACGATAATACATGGTGCGGGTTTCTACATACCATGGAATGCCTACAATTTGATCATCATACTTCATAGATGTCTGAGCACCTTCAAAATAGTTATCAAGGTTAAAGTCTGGATAGTCTTCCATATGTTCTGTCAGGTCAAGAAGAGCGCCGGCATCTGCAAACTCTGCTACCCAGGTTGTTCCTAGCTGCAATACATCCGGACCATTGCCAGAAGCTACTGCAGTTAAAAGCTTGTCATAAGCCTGATCCCAAGGGATTGCTTGGACATCTACCGTTACATCTGGATTTTCTTCTTCATAAGCCTCTGTCATTTCATCTAACAGCTTGCCTTCCTCTCCCATTGCCCATACTGATAAGGTATTTTCACTATCTCCGCTGCCGCCTCCGCAGCCTGCCAATGCCGTTGATAATCCCATCGCTAATACAGCCGGAACCACTAAACCTTTTTTCTTCATCCTTTTTCATCCCCTTAAATGTAGTTTTTCTTTCGTACTTGTAAAGATGCACCGCTGATGATCGAATGACGTATATAATTTTTTCATAAAGATCTGAATTTTTTATTGAAACGTTTCGATAAATTGATTATAATCAAATATGAATCCGCTTTCAATAGTTTTCTTTTATTTTCTTTTGGAAAGTACAAAAAAACAGATTAGAAATTCATTTGAACGCTGGTTCTTTCTATACAAACCCTCTTTAAAACTTATCATCATTAGAACCATAGCGGACAGCAATTGTTTTTCTGCCTCCCGCTCGTTTTGTTTCTGCTCTTTAAAATCGAAACAAACGATCCTTTTACATAAAAATTGAAACGTTTCACTATTCTAGCTGTTTGGAGGACAAGAAATGACTACATCAACCATTCATCACTTACTGAATCAAATGACAGTAAAAGAAAAGATCGCTCAGCTACTTCAACTCGCTGGTCCCTTCTATAAAGGATCTAATCAGCAGGGACAAATTACAGGACCCATGGCCGATATGCCGATAACAAAGGATCATATCTTAAATTCAGGTTCTGTTCTTGGTGTATCCGGTGCGGCTGAAGTGATTTCCATTCAGCAGAAGCATCTGGAAGAAAATCGTTTAGGAATCCCCCTATTATTTATGGCCGATATTGTTCATGGATACAAAACGATTTTCCCTGTACCCCTTGCAATCGGCTGCAGCTGGGATCTTGATTTAGCTAAGCAGAGTGCTGAGATTGCAGCAAAGGAAGCAGCTGTCTCAGGCGTTCATGTCTCCTTTGCCCCAATGGTCGATTTAGTGCGTGATCCAAGATGGGGTCGTGTGATGGAATCGACTGGAGAAGATCCATATTTAAACAGCCTTTTTGGACAAGCGTTCGTTAAAGGTTTTCAAAAAGAAGATCTCACACGTGATTTCGAATCAGTAGCCTCTTGTGTAAAACATTTTGCTGCATATGGCGCTGCAGAAGGCGGCCGTGATTACAACACGGTTGATATTTCGGAAAGGCAGCTGCGTGAAAGCTATCTTCCTGCCTACAAAGCTGCGCTTGATGCGGGATGTGAAATGGTGATGACAGCTTTTAATACGGTAGATGGTATTCCAGCCACAGGAAACAAAGAATTAATGAGAGACTTGCTCAGAGATGAATGGGGATTTGATGGCGTTTTAATTTCTGATTGGGGCGCTGTAAAGGAAATGATTCCTCATGGAGTGGCGGAAGATGAAAAAGAAGCTGCTAAAAAAGCCATTTTAGCCGGTCTGGATATTGAAATGATGACAGCTTGTTACGCTCAACATCTAGAGGAATTGGTGGAACAAGGAGAGGTTGACTTAAAGCTGCTTGACGAAGCGGTTATTCGCATCCTGACACTTAAAGAAAAACTCGATTTATTCAACCACCCTTACCGCGGTGCAAGCATTGAAGCTGAAAAAGAAATCGTTGGACATGCTGATCACAGAAAAATATCCCGTGAGCTGGCAGCTAAATCCACCGTGCTTTTGCAAAATCAAAATCAGACACTGCCTTTAGACCAAAATCAAAAGATTGCACTGATTGGACCTTTTGCTGACAGCTTTGACCTTCTTGGTCCCTGGGCAGGAGTGGGCGTAAAGGAAGAAGCGGTGACGTTGGAAAAAGCACTAAAAGATCATCTTTCTGAAGACAATCTTATTCGTTCACAAGGATGCTCGATTGAGAAAATAACACAAAGTCAACTCGATGAGGCACTTCATGCTGCTTCTGAAGCTGATGTTGTCGTTCTCGCTGTAGGCGAAAGCAGTTCAATGAGTGGTGAGGCAAACAGCAGAACAAACATTCAGCTTCCACAAGCTCAGCTTGAGTTGATTGAGGCTGTTGCAAAAACGGGCAAGCCGGTTGTCACGATTCTTTTTAATGGCCGTCCTCTTGATCTTCACGGAGTTGTTGAGCATAGTGACGCCCTGCTGGAAGCATGGTTTCCAGGCAGTGAAGGAGGAAATGCGATAGCTGATCTTCTTTATGGAAAGATTAATCCCTCAGCTAAGCTGTCTATGTCATTTCCTTATAACGTT
Source organism: Jeotgalibacillus campisalis (assembly GCF_000829515.1). Lineage (GTDB taxonomy): Bacteria > Bacillota > Bacilli > Bacillales > Jeotgalibacillaceae > Jeotgalibacillus > Jeotgalibacillus campisalis. The sequence continues at coordinate 246,073 of NZ_JXRR01000001.1, forward strand.
GGGCAGGTACCTGTTTATTACAACCACTTTAATACAGGCAGGCCTAAAGGAGCTCCTGATGCACAGGAACATTATGTTTCTGATTATATGGATTCTCCAAACGCCCCCCTCTTCCCGTTTGGATTTGGACTAAGCTATACACAGTTTGCCTATGATCAATTTGAGCTGTCCGCTGAAGAGCTCACACTTGATGCGGAAATCAAAGCATCCATAAGAGTTATGAATACAGGAAGCTATTCAGGTGATGAGATCGTTCAGCTTTATATAAGAGATATTTCCGGTGAGATTGTTCGTCCAATGAAGGAATTAAAAGATTTTGTCCGTATTTCTTTAGAGCCTGGAGAATCAAAAACAGTTCATTTCTCTATAAAAGAAGAACAGCTGCGTTATCACCATAAGGACTTATCGTTTAGCAGTGATGCAGGAAAATTTGAAGTATTTGTTGGAACGAATAGTCAAGAAAACCATTCACAATTCTTCACTCTAACTAAGAAGGGCGGACAAAAATTATGATCATACAATCAAAAAACCATCCACATATCAACAAAGGCGAGACTAAACTGCAATATTTATCCACAGGAGATGTGTATAACTTTTCATTCAAACATCTTATGATTAATCAGCTCACAGGTAACTCAATCGACGGTTCTCTAAATAATATTTACTTACGCGTTTATGATGGGGGTTCCATTCAATACTACCCTTTGCTTGGTAAAGGATCGCAAAGCAGCTTTTCTTCATCTGAATCGAAACTAAAATGGACTGGAGATGTCCACGGAATTCAGTATGAGGTTACGTTCCATTTAGCATCTGAACAAATGTGGTTCTGGGAAGTAAATGTGGAAGCTGAGCAAGTTGAAATAGATCTAATTTACGGACAGGACGTTGGTTTAGCGGATAAAAACGCTCTACGCTCGAATGAAGCGTATGTTGCTCAGTATGTGGATCATGCAGTATTCGAAGACGATCAGCAAGGCTATGTTGTCTGTTCAAGACAAAACCAGCATCAAGGAGCAGGATATCCCTATTTACAACAGGGATCTCTAGGCAAAAATATCGGATACAGCACAGATGGATTTCAATTTTTCGGTCTGAGTTATAAAGAGACAAATATCCCAGAAGCGCTTGGTAAAGAAACGCTCGCAAATGAAACGTACCAATATGAATTTGCCTACACCGCCCTACAAAGTGAGAAAATCAATGTAAGCGGAAAAGCTTCTTTTGTTTTTTACGGCTGTGTACATGAGGATCATGCTGAAGCTGTAAGGAAACCTTTCTTTAAAGAGGAAATTGAGCAGGCATGGAATGAGACAATTCAAATTCAGGAAGCATTTGATTTGGTGAAAGCTGAAAAAATCGAGACGTTGTCAAATGCTTCTACGCTGACGTCAGCGCCAGCCACAATAGAAGATATTCAGACCCTGTATCCTGAGCGTTTGTTAGAAGAATGGGACGGTGCTACCCTGCTGTCATTTTTCACCCCAACATATGAACATGTTGTTTTAAGAGAAAAAGAGCTTCAGGTAGAACGTTCTCATGGCCATATATTAATGAGCGGGGGAAATCATCAACTGAGCGGTCAGCCAACGATGACCTCAACATCGTATATCACAGGCGTGTTTAATGCTCAGGTTGTCATTGGAAACACCTCGATGAACAAATTATTGTCAAACGTAAGAAATCCATTAAACATCTTTAAAACTTCCGGGCAAAGAATTTATGTGAAAACAGATGACACGTATCAATTGCTTACCATGCCAGCTGTCTATGAGATTGGATTCAACTATGCCCGCTGGATTTATAAGCTTCCTAATGATGTGCTGACAATTACAAGCTATTCCGTAGTCGATGATAAATCGATCACCTTAAATGTGTCATCTGCGCATAATCAAAAATATGATTTCATCGTAACCAATCAACTAACCATGAACAACCATGAGTACGATGCTCCTTTCCATTTACAAGTGAACGAGGACTCTTTCACGGTTAAAGGGGATGCTTCTTCTGATAACGCAGGTGTTCATCCTGATCTTGCCTACCGTTATACGATAAAAGACAGCGACATAAACGTTGTTGATCATAAACAAGATTCCATCGTGTCTATTGAAATACATCAATCAAGTGAATGGACACTGACGATGGAAGGGTCATTGACAGGCACTTTCCCTGAACACAAAACACTTGATTTTACTTCTGAAACAGTTCGTTATCGATCGTACTTTAAGGATTTGATGAATGACTTCTCCCTTTCTCATTCAGATCAATCTTCTGTTGAAAAAGTAAATGCAATTGCCTGGTGGTACACACACAATATGCTTGTGCATTACTCTGTCCCGCATGGCCTTGAGCAATACGGAGGAGCTGCCTGGGGAACGCGTGATGTATGTCAGGGGCCGACAGAATACTTTCTTGCAACACAGCAGTATGACAGCGTGAAAGAAATCATTAAAACGGTTTATTCACATCAATACGAAGACAAAGGCGACTGGCCGCAATGGTTTATGTTTGATGAATATAAGCATATTCAGCACGATCACAGCCACGGAGATGTGATTGTCTGGCCCCTTAAAGTTGTGGCCGATTATCTTGTAACCACGGGGGACTACGACATTCTTGATATGCCGATTCCCTATACAAAACGAAGTGACTTCCAATTTACAGAAACGACTTCCCCTTTAATGGACCATATTAAAAAACAGATTGCGACCATTAAAGAAAACTTCCTGCACGATACGCATCTGTCTTCCTATGGAGATGGGGATTGGGATGACACACTGCAGCCGGCAAATCAGCAGCTTCGTCAATATATGGTCAGCAGCTGGACTGTTTCGCTTACGTACCAAACGATTCGAACGCTGGCAAAAAGTTTGCAGAACATTAATCAAGAGGAAGCGGACCGTCTAACTGCGCTTGGGGATGGAATTGAGAAGGATTTTAAGACATATATGCTGAACACGGACGTAATCCCTGGGTTCCTTTATTTTGAAGATGCTGATCATCCGGAGAATATGGTTCATCCGACAGATCAGAAAACAGGCATAAACTATCGTCTGCTTCCAATGACCAGAAGTATGATCAGTGAGCTGTTAACACCTGAAGAAGTTGCGAACCATGAAGCGCTAATTCATGAACAGTTCTACTGCCCTGATGGCGTTCGCTTAATGAATCGGCCTGCAAATTACGATGGCGGTGTGACGAAGCATTTTAAACGTGCAGAACAAGCATCTAATTTCGGCAGAGAAATTGGCCTTCAATATGTTCATGCGCATATCCGTTTCGTTGAAGCAATGGCTAAAATCGGCCGAACGGAAGAGGTATGGAAGGGACTTGAAACGATCAACCCAATTGGCATTACCTCTGTTGTACCCAATGCAGAAATGCGCCAGAGCAATTCCTATTTCAGTTCTTCAGATGGTAAATTCCAAACACGCTACGCGGCTCAGGAGCGTTTTGAAGAGCTGCGCAATGGAGACGTGCCGGTTAAAGGCGGCTGGAGGATTTATTCAAGCGGACCTGGAATCTATATGAACCAGCTCATCTCGAATGCGCTTGGTCTGCGCCACCAGGGAGATTCTCTGCTGATCGATCCCGTCCTCCCCTCTTCACTCGACGGGCTGGAATTTACTTATAAACTATATGAAAAGCCCGTAACGATTCACTATCATCTTTCTAAGGAAAAGTCCGGAATAACGGTCAATGGAACCCCAGTTCACTATGAAGCGCCATCAAACCGCTACAGACAAAATGGATTTAAACTGAACAAAGAAGAGATAAAAGAATTACTAACTTCAGACCTTAATCTCATTGAAATTTGGGCATAGATTCATTTAATAGAAAACTCCTGCTTCGCTCCTTTGAAGCAGGAGTTTTCACGCAATGATAAAAACGAGCAAGAGGAATCCCCTTGTAACGGGTTCTGTTAACAAGTACTTACAAAAAATTCTTATATAAAAAAGACCTACAAACTGCAAACTATTTGTAGGTCTCTTTTTGTTGGTATAAATGCTTTTCTATTGGTTCTATACGCAAATTTGTACTATAAATTGTATAAGGATTTGTAATGGAACAACGGCCATTGTGATCCCTCAATGACAAATTCCGCTACAGTTTTTTGAAAAAAGGTGTGTTCTACCCCAATTTATTTGAATTCTTTAACTAAAGCACTCCGTTACTTTAAGTACAATAATTCACAATTTAGATAATGTCGAAAAAATAATGTCACCTAAACCATTAGGTTCTTCATTCGTAATTTTTATTTCTATAACAGGTCCTGTTTTAACAAAAATGAACACTTCATCAAGTTCTAGAACAATTGAAGTTAAGGTTTCACTATTACTATCCTTAAAACCGTATCCAACTACTTTTTTTATTAAATTATGTTGCAGAAATGAAAAACTAGATCCCATAATAATGTGTTTCTGATTAGGATCATCAATTAGCTCGTATTCAATTGGCTCTGGGGTTTCTTGTTCTTTAAGTAGCAGAATGTCTTCTCCTGTGTTCTCTTCGGCCCAGTCCATCTTCCAATATTTTATGTCGGCTGCATTACTTTTTCTAATGTATATTAACGGTTCAACAGAGTGAAGGATGATGTCCTTATTTACTTGGTATGTATCAAGTTTGCTCGCAAAAATCCCTTCTAATAAGTAACCTTCAACTCTCATAAATCTTTCCCATACTTGTTCCACATTACACTACTCCCTTCTTTTACTTAACTGCGCCATTACTTGAAAAATGACAACTGCATATTCAGCAATCTTCACCGTCAATGTTAGTTGGGCATTTCTCTTCGTCTATGACTACACTAAATGAAATATTAAGTTTATCCCAAACCCAAGCCTGAAAAACCTTATCAATTTTCATCTTTAATGCTTTATCATCTATGTTTGCATCAATACCTAACTCTTCAAGAGTAAACGCTTCTGTCGCCTCTGTACCTTCATAACTTGAACTATTAAAATTAAAAGTGACTCTTTTCCCCAATTGTATCCCCCATTATTAAGTCGCTGTATTACTCAAACTAATCATTTATATTTTTCTCTCTTACTCCACTAACCTGCACCTACAGTTTAACATTAATTACCTTTTCGTTGACATAGAAAAAAGCATTCCTTATTGAAGGAAAGCTCCTATTAGTTGAATTAATTTATTCTTTCATTTCTATCAATACAAGCTTTGACATAACAAAATGTATTACCGCAATTGTAAGCAACATATCGGTGTATGCGTTATCTGTTTTAAGCCATGACGCAACTATAATAAAAAAAGCCATTGAAATTATTATTAAAATTCCAACGTATATTCCAGGCTTGAGTTTCATCTAACCACCCCTTTCCCAATGAATTCTCTTTTCAAGAGGAATAGTAATTGTTCAACTAACCTGCTTCGTTAGTTTAAGTGTAACTCTTCACATTCTCTATATTTAGTTTGACACAAATATACCCATTTCTTTGTAACATAGACAAAAAGAGGCTGGGACAGAGGTCTTTTTAATAGTAAATATGAGGTGATCGGAGCGGAAGGTGGCGACTCCTGCAGGATATGACGGCAAGCCGAGACCCCGCAAGGCATAGCCTGAGGAGGGCTCGGCGCCGTCCCTGCGGAAAGCGTCCACCTGAAGCGCAGAGAACCGGTTTGAAGAGGTCGAGACATATTTCGTCCCCGCCTCTTTTTCATCCAATTTAACACACTTTTTAACTGCGAATTCGCAAAAAGTACTCGTCAACAGAACCTTTTAGATTCCTTTGCTCGTTTTTCGGCCTTGTTTCAAAATACCCAAGGCTAATGCTGCATGCTGAATGCAGTGTGCAGATTTGTATGAATCACTTCCTCAAGGGGAATGCCGAAATATTTATACTTAATCGTTACTATTTTAATTTCGTCCTTATGAATGACGCTGAGGCCATAACTTATATCATCCGTTGTGGCCGTTCCGTTATCCATATTTGCATATTGTGAAGAAGGCGAGGTATAAGGTTCAATTTCAACAAGGGCAAGATCTGTCATTCCGTACTCTTCCTCATACTCACTGAAATCCTCTGTGATGACAAAGCCTTTATATGGATTGGTCACCTGCATTTTCACTTCTGACGGACTTTCCTTTTTATTTACAAGAATTTCATCCACTTTAATCGTCCCGAAGCTCTCATTTCCCACTGATAGGATGATCGATTTATTGTTATCGGATGCTCCTATTCCACCGGTGCTTAGAGGAGGGTTAAAATAAAAATACAATACAAATACACCTGCTAAAACAACACTGGCAAAAGTCAATGAAATCAACCACTTCTTCATCTCGCCATTCCTCCATTTCTCCCTATCCTATACTGCTTGCATCGTTTTTATATCATGCTTTTTAACTCTTCCTTCTTACCTCCTAAGACGCGGCATATACATCCAAAAAGGGGGCTTTGCCTAATGGTCTATTGGGGTGTTGTGACAACTGGATTTCTAATGGTTTTAGGAATGGTAGGCGGTACACTTGTTTATTATTTAAGAACACTTGCGCTCGATCCAAAGGATTCAACTAGAATCGATCCCAAAGAATAAGGACAAGCTGCTGCTCTAAACTGATCCTGGCTGATTGGACAGGATCAGTTCCTGAAAGCCAGTTTCCACGTCAGGATGGCAACAGCGAGCATCACAAGTCCGTAAATCTCTGTTCCAAATGGCACAAGAGACGATAAAGCATGCAGCCCGACCAGAGGCAGGATGATTAAAAATAATAGGAATACCTTTACCCCTTCCTGATGTTGGCCGAGGGAAAAGGATGCGGTAAATGGCAATTGATTATTGCTTAATAGCTTAATGCAGATAACAGAATACAAAACAGCACTTATCAGGCAGATGACTAAATCAAGCAGGACTGAAGAAGAAAACAGCCAGAGAAAAATGGCACTTTGAACTACATAAACAGGTACAAAAAGCTTTACTAATGCAGCTTTTACTGTTCCGCTGTAAAGAATGGATTTTCGCTCGAGCGGCGTCACCTGGTAGACCCAGGATCCTTTATAGCTGCTTGAATACTTCACCATCGAAAAAATATTGGGAATCAGTAAAAGAGTAAAGTAAACCAAATAAAAGGAACTGCCTTCTCTGAACTCTTCAAAGGAGCTTGTTTGCAGTGTGGTAAACATAAAGATGAACGGAATAACGAGTGTAAAGCCAATCGATGGATAGACTTTTAATTTAAAATCCCGCTCATTTTTCATAATGGAACCTGCAAAGTGAAACATGCTTCTTTCTACACGATTCGGAGAAATCCATCTTGCCAGTTGTTTTTTCCATTTCGCTTTCTGCTTTTGAGCTCCTCCCTCCGTTTGAGAGAGTTTTCGAAGCTGATGCTCAAATACAGGCATCAACTTTATATAAATCACGATTGAAATAACAGGGACAACGATCGCAAGACCTGCAAGCACGAGCAGGAAATTCGAGCGAGTTCCGGCTAATACCGCTTCGTGCAGCGCTCCAAACCACACGGGCGGCACAAATACCTGCCACCATGCTGGAGAAAACTCAAATGTAATTTCCACCAGCTCAAACGATCGGACAACAACCTGAGAGCCAATCAATATGCCGATTGTCAGCGCAATTTGCATATAGTTAATCATATTTTTTAATCGCTCACCGTCAAAAAAATGTAAAATCACAACATAGATGCCAGCTGTTAAAACCAAAATCAGCATGACAAGCAAAACAATCTCTAACAAGAACAATAAAGAAAACAGCGGCCCATTAATAAATAGTGAAAGCACCAGAGGAACAGTCGTTGTCGCAAATGTGAGCAAGAACATATAAATGAGAACGTGAAACGATTTTGCAGCACTAAGCGTGCGTTTATGTATAGGCTTTGGACCAATAATCGAACGATCCCTTATATCTAACAGGACGGATGAAAAATCCGAAATCATGGACGTCATTAAAACAAACATGAGGATACTGAAAATTATGCTGATTTGAAAAAAGTATTGATCGATGAAAAACAGCACCGGGACAATGGATAAACCATATAGGGCATAGATCCAGAGCGACCGGACAAAGTAGTTTTTCTCTTTTTGTTCATTCACTTTTGCGTTGCTCATGACGGTAGGAATTCTTCTTGCATCCATTGTCAGCTTCATTTTCAAAATGAGGCGGAATACGGCATAATCGACCCCTGCTTTTTGAAAAAGCGTTTGAAAACGATCAAGAAACAGCAGAATCTTCATATCCTTCATACCGTTTCTCCCTGAACAATTTTCACAAAGGCCGATGCAATGTCCTTATGCTGATGAAAACCTGTTAAATCATTAAAGATATCTTCAAGTGTTCCCTGCTTGTTTTTTTCTTTTAACTCCTCAAATGTACCGTCAGCCACGATTGAACCACCAGAAAGCAGGACAATGCGGTGACTGATTTTCTCCACAATATCCATAATATGCGAGGAGTAAAATATGGTCTTCCCTTGCTCAGCCAGCAGTGCGAGTATTTCTTTGACCACCATCATGCTGTTGGCATCAAGTCCGCTTAACGGCTCATCAAGAAACAGCACATCAGGATTATGAATAAGACTGGAGATGATTAACACCTTTTGCTTCATTCCTTTAGAAAAAGAAGATAACCTTGCATGAAGAACGTGTTCAATATTGAACTGTTCCATCAGATTTCCGGCTTTTTCAAGCGCTTCTTCTTCTTCAATCCCATAAAGCCCTGCAATAAAAATAAGATACTCAGCGGCTGTAAGACTATCGTAAATTTCTGCATTCTCAGGCACGTAACCGATTCTTCTTTTATATGAATGATCCAGCTTCTGCAGGTTTTCACCAAATAAATGAATCTCACCATAATACTCTTCAATTAATCCGAGCATGAGCTTCACTGTGGTGCTTTTGCCAGCTCCATTTGGACCAATATAGCCTACAATTTGACCTTCATATACTGTTAAATTTATTTCATCCAGCACGTTCTCCCCGCCGTAGCTTTTTGTAAGACCTGCGAGTTTAATTACTTCCTTGCGTTCCATGTGATAAACCACCCTGCTATAAAATTAGCCGCCAGCTTATTCAATGACAGCGGCGGCTTATGTGCACGAATCATGCTCCATTTGTTCCTCCCTTACTTTGACGCTAAAATATATCCTGCTAAAACGGCATGAACGTCATAAATATTAAGAGACTTATTAAACGTTTTTGTCAGCGGCAGATCCATTCCGGAGATCCATATTTTTAATTCCGCATCGAGATCAAACGTACCGGCCGTTTCGATTGCAAAATGTGTGATGCTTGTATATGGAATAGAATGATACTCTACCTTTTTCCCTGACATTCCCTGCTTATCTATGAGAATTAAGCGTTTATTTGTAAACAAAAACAGGTCACGGATCAGCTTATATGATTTTTCGATCCGTTCCCCTTGAATAAGCAGATTCCCAAATTCTTTTTGTGCGTCTTCATTCTTTATTTCTGAAGCATTGCCCATCAATCCATCAAAAAAGCCCATTTTATCCCTCCATTATTTTGAGTTCATTTTAGCCTGTTACTTTCCTCTTTTTTCTTAAGTATACAGATTATTTCCATTCAAAAACAGTCTGAATAAAGAGAATACTAAAATGGTATAATGGGAAAAGGATTGTATCTGAGCTTGGGAGAGATGTAAATGAAAAGAAAAGTCGCCTTTATAACCGGTACCGGCCGTTCTCAGGGGATTGGTGCAGGTATTTGCAAAGAGCTTGCTAAAGAAGGACACGATATCTTATTCACCTATTGGACGAAATATGATAATGAAGTTTCTTTTCATTCTGAAAAAAATGAGTTAGGCACATTACAGGAGGAAATTGCTTCTTATGGCGTGCGCTGTGAAAAAATTGAATTAGATTTGCAGGATACGTCTTCCTTTAGTGAAGGATATCGCTATTGCAAAGAAATATTTGGCCAATACCCTGATGTTCTTGTTAACAATGCAGCGGTTTCCATCAATGATACGATTTATACGATTACACCAGAGAGCCTGGATGAGCATTACAGGGTGAATGTTCGTGCTGCTGCTTTTCTTACATCGGAATTTGTTAAACGATTCGAAGGAGAATATGGGCGGATCATTAATATAACAACAGGCTGGTCACAGGGACCTATGCCTGACGAACTTTCTTACGTGCTGACTAAATCTGCTGTAGAAACGCTGACATATACATTGGCACCGGTGCTTGCTGAAAAAAACATCACCATAAATGCCATCAATCCCGGTCCCACTGACACCGGCTGGATGACAGATGGTATCAAGCAGGATATCTTAAAGCGGTCTCCTTCAGGAAGACTCGGTGAACCAAAGGATTGTGCGAATCTTGCGGCTTTTCTTGCCAGTGAACGGGCCGAGTGGGTGACAGGACAAGTCATCCATTCAGAAGGAGGCTTTCGAAACAGTATTTAGCCTCTACGAATGGTAATACCAATACTCGTCAGCGATCGCATTCTGAATGGTTGTTTCATAGCAAAACAATTCAAGCTGAATTCGTTCAAAATGACGTACATCCACATCTGCTTTTTCTGGCAGATGTTTTTTGGATTGCAGATAGTTCACACGAAAGTGAGTAGGAGGATGCGTGTCGTCTACTTTTGACCTCTCAAGCTCCGCAATTTTTTTATAGCGTGTTTTTTCTCTTTTAGGCAGATGCTGAATTTCCTCATTCAGACACTCAAAGAAATTCATCTTTTGGGAAGAAAGGACGGTTTTTCTGATGGAATACTCATATAACCTGCTGTACTCAATTTTTTCCAAAAGAGAGATAGCAGGTTCTGCTCCCGCAATTCTTGCTCCTGTATAGTCTGCGAAATACTCAGCTTCCTGTTTATTAAAATAAAGAAAATACAGCAGCAAATCATAGTAGGTTTTCGGGAAAAACGCCAGCCCCTTCATCATCAATGAAGAAATAATTTTGAGTATGTCTCCGCTTTCTTCTTCATCTCTACCATCAGGGTCTATTAATTCATACCAGACTCCAAGGGTGTTCAGAGCTGTTCCGATGTAAAAACCTCTTGCGAGATCACCATTCGCTAAATGACCTATTTCATGCGCGATAAGCGCTGTTTTTTCTTCTTCGCTTAAAATTGAATAAAGAGGGAGTCCCACTCTTAAAATTACCCGCTTCTTCCAGCCATAACGGCCGATCGAAGCATTAAATTCTCCATCCAGCACGACACCCTCTATTTTTCGAACCCCAAGCTCATCCGTTATAGAATCTATTAACCGGAAAAATTCCGGAAGATCCTCACGGGTAAGAATGGAATCATTTTTGTCCAGTTGATCCACCTTTGGCCTCACCAGCCAGGAAATACCCAGCAGAAGAACAGCGGTGAACACCAAAAAAATCTCGTCATTTCGAAACCACAGCAAAACGAAAGATGCTGCGATCAGGCTCAGGCTGACTCCGTGAACAAGAGCAGCGAGAAGATACGCAATGGCCCCTTTTACTGTTAGAAATGGTTTTTGGGCTGAGCTTTTCATCAATTTATAGAGCAATTGTTCACCATTTTTCCTTCCAAGCGTTTCGTATACCTTTCCCATCATGCTGGTCTTTTTCGAATCATTAGCAGGATTAAGATTAAAATGGCATTGATCACACCACGAACTGTATCCTGAAATAACCGGAATCCTGCTGCCGCATACCGGACAGCCCATCCATTTTTCACTCAAGCGCACACTCCCCCTCCTGATTTCGAAAAAATCAAAAAACTTACTGTCATTTAAATATAAAGGGTTATATGAAAATAATATAGGGCTATTCTTCTCCTTTTTCCTTCAAATAGGTTCCTATTCTATCTGCATGCCGCGACAAATTTTTTAGAATATTTACATAACTTGTGTTTTCCTCTATGCTGGAATAGAGGTATGAAATCGCTTACATTGTTATTACTTATAAGGGGGACTATTGATGAACGCGATTGCAATTGCAGTAATTGGAATTTTTATCTTTCTATTAGGCTATCGTTTCTACTCGAAATTTGTTGCAGAAAAGATTTTTAAACTGGATCCGAATTATGTAACACCCGCACACCGTTTCAAAGATGGAGTGGATTTCGTCCCTACAAATAAATTTGTGCTTTGGGGGCATCATTTTACCTCAGTAGCCGGCGCCGCTCCCATTCTTGGTCCTGCGATTGCCGTGTACTGGGGATGGCTCCCCGCTGTTTTATGGGTCGTATTCGGTACCGTATTTGCTGCAGGTGTGCATGATTTTGGCACGCTTGTCCTGTCGGTTCGCAACAAAGGCCAATCGATTGGAACGCTGGCGGATAAATTAGTCGGACAGCGCGCTAAGATCCTGTTTTTATTTATTATTCTTATCCTTGTGCTAATGGTTAATGCCGTTTTCGCCTGGGTCATTGCGAATCTCTTTATCACTTTTCCATCCAGTGTTCTGCCCGTTTTTATTCAGATTCCGCTGGCGATTTGGATCGGACACGCCGTTTATAAGAAAAATGTTAAAATGCTTGTCCCCTCTCTCGTAGCTCTCGCTGTCATGTACGCGGTAGCGATCCTCGCTGCGCAAGTTGATATTCTTCAAATTGATTTAGTTGGATATATGGGCGGGGAAGAAGGGGCTGGCCTCTTTGGATTGGGTGCTGTATCAACTGCATTCTTTATCTGGATCCTGATCTTAATGGGATACGTGTATATTGCGTCCACGCTGCCTGTCTGGAAGCTGCTGCAGCCACGTGATTTTATTAATTCACATCAGCTGATCGTCGGACTCGCCATTTTGTATCTGGGCCTGTTGTTTACAAATCCCGAAATTACAGCTCCTATTACAAATCCAAATGCTGATGATGTCTCATGGTTCCCTCTGCTCTTTATTACGATTGCGTGTGGAGCGATCTCCGGGTTTCACGGTCTCGTATCGTCCGGCACCTCCTCAAAACAGCTTAATAAAGAAACCGATGCGCGTTTTGTCGGCTATTTAGGGGCTGTGGGTGAGGGGATTCTCGCGTTAGTATCCATCATTGCAGTCATCACTTTATTTCCAAGTAAAGAAGATTTCCTTGCCACCTACAGCAGTTTTCAAGCAGCAAGTTCTGGAGGTTTGGGATCTTTCGTACAGGGAGCCAGCCAGCTTGCTACTGGACTTGGAATCCCTGCTGAAGTAGCAGCTACCATTGTTTCCATTATTGTCGTAAGCTTTGCAGCTACTACACTCGATACATCCGTTCGCCTGATGCGCTACATCATTGCAGAACTAGGATCAGAGTACAACGTTCCTGCACTCACAAAAACACATGTGGCCACCACGATTGCTGTCGTATCAAGTGCGGCACTTGTCCTGATTCCTGAAGGACCTCAAGGGTTTGGTTCCGGCGGATATCTGCTGTGGCCTTTATTTGGAACTTCCAATCAGCTGCTTGCCGGAATCAGTTTATTGCTCGTTTCAGTCTGGCTGAAGAAACTCGGCAGAAATTACCTGATTACACTAATTCCAATGATTTTTCTTTTGTTTATGACACTCTGGGCAATGGTTCAGCAGGTTCTTTTTCAATGGGCATGGTGGGGCAATCAACCAAGCTCACTGCTATTTATTTTCGGGGCGATTATCATGGGATTTGCCATATGGATCGTCATTACCGCTCTTTCTGCCCTTGCCAGTACGAAGCAGACCATTGACCCGGCAGAGTAATTGATCCTGATTTTAAAAATTGGAGGTGGCTGTACATGATGATTGATAAAGTAAAGGCACTCATTGCTTATTACGAGGAAGTACTAAGCATGCCTCATCGTCAGGAAATTGCCCGTGAGCTTCGGGATGAAGATGATCTGTTTCTGTTACTGCTTTACTCCGAGATGATCGGGATTCCGAATCCAGTCTATTACTATACGCTTGAACTTTATCCTTACATGATCGAAAAATTCCATGACTGGCATTTGAGAATGGGAATGGAAAAATCCCCACTGACGGGAATTCGCTGTTGTTAACATGACAGTCATCTTTAACAAGAGGAGCATTTTAATATGGACGTATTAACGAAGCGGATTATCTTTGTAGGAGGTAAAGGCGGTGTAGGAAAATCTACATCGGCGGCTGCGATTGCGCTAAAGTCCGCTCAAAAGGGGCATCGTACGCTGTTAATTTCAACGGATCCCGCCCATAATGTAGGCGATATCTTTGACCGGGAAATTGGAGGCAGAAATACAAAAGTATCCGAAAACCTTTTTGCACTTGAAATTGACCCCGAAATTGAAACGGCAAACTATATTAAAGGGGTAAAAGAAAATATTAAAGGGATGGTCCAGACAAGCATGATGGAAGAAGTTCACAGGCAGCTTGATACAGCAAAAGCCTCGCCTGGAGCAGATGAGGCTGCTCTTTTTGACAAACTGGTTTCGATCATATTAGAAGAGCTCTCACAATTTGATAAGCTGATTTTTGATACGGCTCCAACCGGTCATACCATCCGTCTCCTCACTCTTCCTGATTTAATGGGTGTCTGGATTGAAGGACTTCTTGAAAAAAGAAAAAAAACAAACGAGAATTACGCAGCTCTGCTAAATGACGGCGAACCTGTGGAGGATCCTATTTATTCTGTCCTGAAAAACAGGCAGGAGCGATTTTCCAAAGCGCGCGACCTTTTACTGAATGAAAAAGAAACCGGTTTTATTTTTGTGCTGAATGCGGAACGGCTGCCTATACTGGAAACGAAGAAAGCCGTTGATCTGCTTGTTAAATATGACTTGCATGTTCGTACTCTTATTGTAAACAAGGTTTTGCCTGAAGAAGCAGACGGGCAATTTATAATGGACCGGAAAAAGCATGAACAACCTTATATTGCTAAAATAAAGGATACATTTGGTGATAAACAATTAATCTGGGTTCCGCTGAATTCTCATGATATCGTCACCAGGAACAACCTGGAGTGGTTCAGTAATCACTTTTCTACATGATTCGTTAATTGCATAAAGAAAAGAGGTTGGGACAAAATATGTCTCAACCTCTTCAAACCGGTTCTCTGCGCTTCATGCGGACGCTTTCCGCAGGGACGGGAGCTTGAGCCTTTGCAGGGCCCTGCCCTGTATAGTCTCAGCTTGCCGTCATATCCTGCAGGAGTCGCCACATTACGCTCCGATCACCTCATATATACGATTAAAAAAACTCAATCTAAACACTTTTTACAGTTGTGTCCCAGCCTTTTCTTTATTTTTTTGGGTAGTTGACCAGGTATTAGGACTCTTCTTCTATCAGTCCATTTTCAACAAGCCAATCGTAGGCTACAACGGACACGCTTTCCCCTTCAATATCCACGCGGTAATTCAACTCCCGCATAATGGTACTGTCCAGGTTTTCTGCAAGGATCGCCGTGATTTCCTCTATTTCAGGATATTCTTCATAAACATCCTCATTTATAGATACGGCTGCACGATAAGGCGGGAAAAATTGTTCATCATCTTCAAGAACGACTAAATCATAGTTCTTGATTGTGGCATCTGTTTCATACGCTACAGACACGTCCACCTGCTCATTGTCAAGAGCGCGTTGAGTCAGCCCGATATCCATCTGGCTGATTTGAGCAGATCCAAATTCAAATCCATATGTTTCTTCTACACCAGGCAGTCCGTCGGGACGGTTCGCAAACTCTGCATCAGAAGCCATAGTGAGCTCACCGGGATTCTCATTAATGTACGCAGCTAAATCACTAATGGATTCAATACCCAGCTCTGCTGCCTGTTCACTTCTCATTGCAAGTGCATACGTGTTATTTACATCTGACATATTGATCCACTTAATATTCTGCTCGCTGTCCACTTCTTTGACTTTATTAAACGCCGCTTCCGGGTCTGCTATCGGCTCTTCTCCCATATACGTAATAAGAGCTGTTCCTGTGTATTCCCACATTAGGTCAACCTGGCCATTTTCAAGGGCGGATCGAACGACGGTACTGCCGAGGTTATTCATTTGATTTACTTTAAAACCTTCTTCAGTCAGCAAAAAAGCGGTCATTTCGGATAATAGGTACTGCTCAGTAAAATTTTTACCTCCTACAGTGACCTCTTTTCCCGCAATGCCTAAGCTTGAGCAAGCTGTCAGCACTACCATGATCAACGTAAGAGGGATAAGCGTTAGTATTTTTTTCACAAATGTACTGCCTCCCTTTTCGTTAAGTATTGGATACTGCTCTTGCACCCTTTGGAACTAGGACATTTTCCAGTTTTCTGAGCAAGTAGTCAGCTAAAATGGCCATGATCGTCACAGGTATCGCACCTGAAATCAAGAAGCCATTATCGAATAGCTGTATGCCGGTAAAGATCCATACACCAAGTCCGCCGCCGCCAACTACATATGCCAAAGCAGCTGTCCCAATATTTAAGACAACAGCCGTACGGATTCCGGCAAGAATGGAATACACAGCGTTTGGCAATTCGATGCGGAAAAGAATTTGGCTGGGCTTCATTCCCATTCCTTTTGCAGCATCAATTAAGTTAGGGTCGATCGTATCGAGCCCTGCTACAGTGTTTCTGAAGATCGGCAATATGGAGTAGATAAACAAAGCAAATACAGCCGTGTTAAAACCGATTCCAAGTACACTGATCATAAGGGCCAAAACAGCCAGACTCGGAATCGTTTGTCCAAAGTTCACGATATTTGTTATCAGCCATTCAGCTTTCCTGAATTTAGGTCTCGTGATGAGAACTCCGGCAGGAACTGCAATAAGGATCGCAAGCACTGAAGACACCAGAACCAGCACAAAATGCTGCCGCAGCAAGACTAAAAATGTACTCGATTGACTAAAAATATAAGAAAAATATTGATTATAAATGGCCCATGCAAAAAAAGCGATGACCAAACCATAAATGAAAAATCTAAAGCCGTTGCCGATTAGTTTCTTATTATTCACCGAATCACCCTTCCTGGGAGACGGACATCTTCCCTTTTATTTCATAATGAAGATATTTTTGAACCAGATCAATCGTAATTGAACCGATTTTTTCATCTTGATCATTCGTGACAATTACCTGATCGGCTTCCTGATTTAACAGCATGGAAAGCGTATTTCGCAAATCCTGATTTACATTAATGGTTTTTGTGTCATAAATGGACTCATCCATTTCGGCTAACCCAATCACTTCTTGTAAATTTCGGACTGTATGAAGACTTAAACTTTTAATGGCGCGGTCCTTGCCAAAAAATTGATTAACAAACTCATTTTCGGGGTGGGAAAGCATCTTAGATGGTGTATCGTACTGCATAATTTCCCCATCGCGAAGAAGCATGATTTTATCAGCCATTTTAATCGCTTCGTCAATATCGTGGCTGACAAAAAGAATGGTCTTTTTGACTTCTCTTTGAATTTGGAGAAATTCATCCTGTATTTTTTCACGAATGATTGGATCAAGCGCACCAAACGGCTCATCCATCAGCATTACTGGAGGATCTGCTGCAAGTGCCCGCACAACCCCGATCCGCTGCTGCTGACCACCTGATAATTCATGAGGATATCGCTTGCCGTATATTTTTGGATCCAGGCCAATCAGCTTCATAAGATAATTGAAGCGCTCTTTTTTCTTCTTTTTATTCCAGCCCAGAAGGTCGGTTACAATCATGACGTTCTCTTCAATGGTCATATTTGGAAAAAGACCATTACTTTGAATAACGTAGCCGATTTTTCTTCTTAACTCGATCGCATCTAAATCCATGGAATTTTCATTATCAATAACAATTGATCCTTCAGTGATGGACTCCAACCGGTTGACCATTCGCAAAAGAGTGGTTTTCCCGCAGCCTGATGGTCCGAGAAGAACAACGATTTTTCCTTCGTCTACGGTAAAGTCAACATCCTTTACCGCTGTTTTTTCACTTGAATATTTTTTGGTTACCTGATTAAACGTAATCATTTGTTCACCTCTTAACAGTTATTCGACAACAGCTTTTGTCGTAAAACGTTTCTGAATCAGCAGCAGCAATCCATCTGCAATGATCGCAAGCAAAGCAACGGCTAATGAACCGGAAATAATTAAGTAATTATCTCCCCTGCTGATTCCCTGCGTAATTAAAACACCAAGCCCCCCTGCACCAATATAAGCAGCAATGACGGCAATTCCGATATTCAAGACAACCGCAGTACGGATTCCCGCCATAATTACCGGCATAGCATTCGGAATCTCCACACGAAGCAGGCGCTGGTGGGTTTTCATGCCCATTCCGATTGCCGCGTCTCTCATTTCAGGATTAACATTTTTTATAGCGGTGTACGTATTCCGAATAATTGGCAATTGCGAATAAAGCACCAGTGCTACAAAAGCGGGTAGAAAGCCGATTCCTTTATTGATCAGCGAGAAAATAGGAATCATAATACCAAATAGTGCTAGACTTGGAATAGTCAGTGTAACGGAAGCAACTTGAAGAACAGTTCCTGCGAGGTATTCATTTGTGGTCAAGTAAATGCCTAAAGGCACACCAATCAATAAAGCTACGACAATAGCCAGGGAAACGAGCAGTGCATGGTCCAGGGTCAGCTCTAATATTCGCGGTGCGTTTATTTCAAGAAATCTAGCCCATTGTTCCATTGTGTTAACCTCCCTTCTTTATAAAGAGTATTCTCTACTCTTTTGATTTTTAAAAAAACTTAATAAAAAAGAGCTAGTCAGATCAACTTAATCTGATAACTCTTCTTTAGTGTAACATAGTAATTAAGGAAAATTGGCGAATAAGTGCAAAGAATGTCATAAATGCTCGAAAACCTGGTCTATTTTACTTAGTCAGGAAAATAGCTTAGGCATTTCATTAATAAGGGTATAGCCTCCCATATAAGCCATAACAACAACAATTAGTGCACCGAATACTGTCATCCAAATCGGATGTTTATAATCACCAATAATTTTTGTTTTGTGAGCAGCAATAAGCATAATGCCCAGAGACAATGGGAGAATCAGCCCGTTCAGCGCACCTACAAAAATTAAGATTGCAACCGGATTTCCTATCAGTACAAAAACAGTAGTGGAAATGACGATAAAACTGACAATCAAGGCTTTCTCATATTTTTGCAGGACAGGACTTAAGGTTTTAATAAAAGATACTGACGTATAGGCAGCACCCACTACTGAGGTGACTGCGGCAGCCCACATAACCACGCCAAACATTTTGTATCCCACGTTACCTGCTGCAAGCTGGAATACAGAAGCAGGAGGATTTCCAGGATCGATCTGAAGTCCTTGAGCGACAATGCCGAATGTAGCCAGGAAAAGGAAGATTCTCATAATCGACGCAATCCCTATAGCAGAAATAGAACTTTTCGTTACCTCACCCAGGTTCTCTTTTCCTTTTAAACCGGCATCAAGAAGGCGATGGCCGCCAGCAAACGTAATATAACCGCCTACCGTGCCTCCAACGAGTGTGACGATGGCTAGAGGATCAATCGTTTCAGGCATAAATGTCCTTGTCACAGCTTCCCCGATTGGCGGCTGAGACTGAAACATGACATAGATGGTCAAACCAATCATTAAAAAGCCCAGAATTTGTGTGAATCGATCCATCAAACGCCCAGCTTCTTTTACTAAGAAGATTCCAACGGCAACAAGCCCGCTGAAAAGAGCGCCCGCTTCTGGAGAAACACCAAAAAGAACGTTCGTTCCAAGTCCCGCTCCCCCAATGTTTCCAATATTAAAGGCAAGACCTCCCATTACGATGAGAACAGCGAGAACATACCCCAATCCAGGCAGCACGTCATTGGCAATATCCTGCGCTCTTTTTTCAGAAACCGCAATAATACGCCAGATATTCATTTGTGCACCTATATCAATAATAATCGAGATTAAAATGACAAATCCAAAACTCGCAGCAAGGGTTTGTGTGAAGGTCGTAGTTTGTGTTAGAAATCCTGGCCCAATGGCCGACGTTGCCATTAAAAAGGCGGCGCCAAGCAAGACACTGCGGTTGGATTTTTTCATTATGCTTTCCTCATTTCACTTAAAATTTGCTACTTGCTGATTTTCAACAGTTTAATTTTTTCAGCAGTCAACGCCTCATGGATCTTTTTTGCAAACGACAAGGCATAAGGGCCATCTCCGTGGATGCAAACCGTATCCGCCTGCAGATCGACGTCGATCCCTGATACTGATTTTACTTTCTGTTCTTTAATCATGCGGACCACTTGAGCTACAGCTTTGTCATCTTCATGAATCAGCGCATTTTTCTCTTTTCGGGAGGTAAGTTCACCTGTGCGCTGGTATGTTCTGTCAGCAAATACCTCACTCGCTGTTTTCAGGCCTCTTTTCAACCCCGCATGGATTAATTCTGAACCAGACAAACCATACAATACCAGGTCAGGGTCAACGTCGTATACAGCTTTAGCGATCGCTTCTGCAAGTTGAGGATCACCCGCAGCCATATTATATAATGCCCCGTGCGGCTTCACATGCTGCATCCGTTCTCCTGCGGCTCTCACAAACCCGTTTAATGCACCTATTTGATACACTACGAGGTCATACGCCTCATCAGGTGTAACAGCAATATTTCTCCTGCCAAAACCTGTGACATCATTAAAACCGGGATGAGCACCTATCCCGACATTTTTCTCCAAAGCCATATGTACTGTTTTTTTCATTATGGCAGGGTCTCCCGCATGAAAGCCGCAAGCAATATTAGCAGACGTCACATAATCCAGAAGATCTTCATCATTTCCCATTTTGTAGGCCCCGAAGCCTTCTCCCATGTCACAATTCAAATCAACTCGCAGCATCCTTATTCCCCTTTTCATGATCTATTTTAGGCATTTTAAAAGCTGCTGTTCATTGCAATTGTGTGATTCCTTTCACCCCAAGAACAGAGCATTGTATTCATCACCTTATTTACCCTCGTCTTACTTTTAGCTCAATGCTCCATTTTAATTCTCTAATCGCTCTTTCTCGTTTTAAAATGGATTCTTGAGCTTCCGTGTGAGAAATTTTTTCAAAACGAAGCGATTCACCCGGTTTTTTTTGCGCTAAGACAGGAAGGTCAATTGAAGCCACCTGTCCAATTTTCGGATACCCTCCAATGGTCTGCCGGTCTGCAAGCAGGATAATCGGTTCTCCATCAGAAGGAACCTGAATGGTACCAAACGATACAGCTTCAGAAAGCAATTCTTCAGAAACCGTTCTTTCAAGCACCGGTCCGTTTAAGCGAAATCCCATCCTGTCTGATTGTGGAGAAAGCTTGTAGGTTTCCTCCCAAAATTCATTCCTGCTGCTTTCAGAGAATTCATCATATTGTCTTCCTTTCATCACCCGTATCGTTTCCCGTTCATATAAATCATTAAGATAGGCGGCAGATATGGACCAATCTGAAGTCATATAGGTTTTGCCCTTTTTTGTTAGTGAGTGAATAATCTGTTTTGTCTGCTCTGATAACGGACCGATTTGCAGCACGTCTTCTTTTTCAAGCGCTCTTCCTTTGAAGCCGCCAATCCCTGCTCTGACATAGGTCGATTTGCTGTTCATTACAGCAGGGATATCCAGTCCTCCTCCAACTGCAATGACCGCTCTGCAGCCTTTTTTACTGAATTTCATGTGGAGCGTGCTGCCCTTTTGAACAAGCACTGGACGCCATAAAGGCATCGGTTCATTATCAATTAAAGCTGAATAGTCTGCCCCGCAAACAGCAATCAGCATAGACTCTTCAAACTGTATGGTTGGACCTGTAAGAGTCACTTCAATCCCGGCTTCATCTTTCTCATTTCCTACTATATAATTAGCTATTCGCAGAGCAAAAGGATCCATCACTCCGTTTGTGATGATTCCATACTGCTGAAAGCCGTGCCTTCCCTCGTCCTGAATGGTTGAAAGAAGACCTGGTTCAATTATACGAATCATTTATTTCTCTCCTGACGTTGATAGAATTCCTCTTCTGAAATCGCATAAAACCGTATCTTATCACCAGCCTGCAGCAGAGTTGGCTCTTCTTCGTTCATTGGACGGAATAGTGCTTCCGGTGTTTGGCCGATTAATTGCCATCCGCCCGGCGTTTCAATTGGATACACCCCTGTTTGCTGCCCGGCAATTCCTACCGATCCCACTGGTATTTGAAGTCTCGGTTTTGATTTTCTGGGAGTCGCTAATTTTTCATTTAAACCGCCTATGTATGGAAAACCCGGAGCAAAACCAAGCATATAAACGGTATATTCAGCTTTTGTATGCAGCTCTATCACTTCTTCGGCAGTGATTGCATTGTGCTTGGCCACCTGCTCCAGGTCCGGACCGCTTTTTCCTCCATAGAAAACAGGAATGTTAATTTCCCGTGAAGTTCTCTTAGCAAAAGATTTTTTCGAATCAAGCAGCACAGAGAGTTCTTTTTCCACTAAATTATAAGGATCTGAAAAGGCAAGAAGCTTGCGTATATCGTAATGAACGGCGATTGAAGCAAAAGCAGGAACGATTTCAACGACCCAATCATACTTTTTCTCTGCTATTCTGTCTTTTACACCTTGTACCTGTTCATGAATGACTTCATTAACCTCCTGTGTAAATTCAATTAAGATGGCCTGATCGCCAAGAGAATGGAGGGAATAGTTCATCAAAAACAGCTCCTTTCCTATACAATCTTCTGAATATTTATTATTTCTGCATTGTACCTTAAAAGAGAGAATTCAATCAACCAAAGGACATGGATTAGATAGATTTGGCACTTTAGACATTAGGAATATGAAACATTATTCTCGTTAAAACGTAACGTTATTGAAGGAAAAAACGATTGAGAATGATTGAAAAATAACTAACAAGAACGCATTATTTTAAGGAGGAATTCAGTGAAAAATAGATGGTTTATTTTACAATTATTCACTTTTTTATTCATAACAGGGCTATTTGGAGTACTCCACTCTTTTGCAATACCCCTGCACACATTTTTTCAAGCGGAAGTGCTGGGTTTACCCGGGAGTTTTGTTTCCTCTGCTCTTTTTGTGGGCTTTATACTGCTTGGAGGACATGTAATCGACTATTTTCAGCATAGAAAAAAGGCCACATTCTTAAAGCATCCATTGTGGAGTAAAGTGCCTTTTATTCTTTTAGCGGTTCTTTTGCTGTCTGCTGTAATCCTGACTGTCCTCTTTACATCTATCAGTCTACCCTCAGATGCCGGGCTCAGCTATCGATGGGTGGTTGACCTGTTTGCTGCTTATTTTACCCTTCTTTTCTACTTACTCGTCCTATCCATAATGATTCGCTTTGGAGAAGAGGTTTCTGCTGAAAAAACCTTGCACCGGGCTTATTTTTCTTCATTAGCTGCGTACATACTTTTGGTTTTCTTCGTCTAGATCCTCAAACAATCGTAAAAAGGCGGAATTCAACGTTGATTTACACAACGATTGGATTCCGCCTTTTTTGCCGATTGCCAGGAAATTAAGCCGCTGAGTCCTGCATCTTCTTTGCTTTCCATTTTTTAATACTGCTGAGAACAAGATAAACTATAAATCCTCCTGATGTATTCATGATCAGATCGTCCACATTAAACACCCGCATCCAAATGACCCCTGTAAACGAGAGAAAAAGCTGCAAAGATTCGATCAGCAGACTTGTCCCTAAAATCAGAAGAAACGCTTTCCATGCATGGCGAATGTGAAATAAAGCGGATAAATAAAAACCTAAAGGCATCAGCATAAGAAAATTAAAAAAGGTTAAACGGGCATTATTAAAAAATGGGTATCCGTCAAATCTTTCATAGGTGCTCCATTCCTGAATAAAATAAAAAGGCTCAAGCTGCATGCGGACCGGGGCCTCATGTATAGGCGGAATATGAATCCATCCAATCGTAAGCTGCGAAAGTACCGCACAATACCCTATAAAACTGTAAAACAACACGCGATTAAACCCTTTCTTTCTCTTAACCTTCCCATCCCTCCAGATTAAAACAATAAAAATGAGGGCTCCTATCAAAATCGCAGGAATTGTTACTTGTCCCATTGCTTGTCACACTCTCCATCTTAAAAAGCATTTGATCATTTCTTTTATGTTCATCATTTAAAAAAAGGACCGCTTTTTCATAAATATGATTTCTATATTGTATAGTATATTTTCGCTAATTAAAAAAAATAATTAAAAATGGGAACTTTTTTCTTCCAAAAACGTCTAATTACCTAATATGGTTTTTATTGGAGGTTTGAATAGGATGACTCATACTCTCGGAAAAACCCTTCTATTCATAATCGGAATAGGTGTTGTGGTACTGCTCTCCGTCTTGATTTTCGCATTTTGGGTTGGCGGCGATGTCATGGATATGGTAATGGCCTGGTTTAAAAAGGAGTAAGCAAAAACCACAACCTGAATGGAGGCTGTGGTTTGCTTGCCTTTATTGTGCTGTATACCCTCCGTCAAGAATCGCTGCCTGACCCGTAACACCTCCAGCTTTTTCACTTGCAAGAAACAATGTGTAATCCGCTACCTCTTTTACACTAAGAAGCCGCTTTTGCGGGACCAGTGGATAAATAACTTCTTCAAGTACCTTTTCAAGGGAGACCCCTCTGTTTGCCGCTAAATCTCCAAGCTGATTTCTTACTAAAGGGGTGTCGACATATCCCGGACAAAGCGCATTCACTGTGATCCCATGGTCAGCCCCTTCCAGCGCTGCCACTTTTGTTAAGCCGATAACTCCATGCTTTGCACTGTTGTAAGCGGCTTTTCCTGCAAAACCAACAAGTCCGTTTATCGAAGACATATTAATAATCCTGCCATACCCCTGTCTCTTCATAAGAGGGAACACTTTTTTTGTTGCTATAAAAGGCGCAGTGAGCATGATTTTTAGTAAAAGCTCAAACTTTTCTGTGGGAAACTCCTCTATCGCCGCAACATACTGCATTCCTGCATTATTGATTAGTACATCGAGGCTTCCATAATAGGCTGCTGCCTCATCGATTGATTGTTCAATTTCCTCTTCTTTTGTCACATCGCACCGCAGTCCAATACAATTGTATCCTTTCTCAGCCAGTGATTGAGCAGCCTGCTTGACCATTTCTTCATCAATGTCCGTCAGCACAACTCTGGCTCCTTCTTTGGCAAACTCACGGCCTATTTCAAAGCCGATCCCGCTGGCTGCTCCCGTTATAAATACTGCCTTATTTTCAACCATACTCATCCCTCCTGTGTGAAAGCTCCATTTTTATAGAACATTAGATTCCCAGCCCAAGAGAAAATAGGGCGATGGCTATTCCCAGACCGATTAACGGTACAATTACCGTGACAATGCCCACCGGCCCGTAAGCATCTTTATGAGTTTCACCACATACCCCTCTGATTGTGGTTACGACATATCCGTTATGAGGCAAAGAATCGAGTGCCCCTGAGGAAATCGCCACCGTCCGATGGAGTGCCTCTGTATTAACACCCATCTCCATGTAATGAGGCGCGAGAAGCGGCAGAGCAATCACCTGACCGCCCGACGCAGATCCTGTAAGTCCTGCTATTACGCTGACTGCAATGGCGCCTCCAAGCAGCGGACTTCCTGGAATGCTTGTCATCGCATCAACTGCTACATTAAAGGCAGGAACCGCTTTTGCGACACCGCCAAATCCGACTACAGCAGCTGTATTGCCTATCGCAATCAGCGCACCGATTGTTCCTTCTGACATGGCCTTCCCAAAGTTAATAAAGTATTTTCTATTTAGGACATAGGTAGCAATAATCCCCCCAAGCAAAGCGATGATAAGGGCAGACGTTAAAAGTTCATCATGGAAAATAAACGAAATAGCCAGCACAACGATAAGAGGAATAGCACTTAAAGCGGGATTCGGAAGTTTTCTATTTTCCACAACAGGATCCGTTTCTCTCGCTTCAAATCGCTCTCCCCGCCCTACTGCTTTATTAATCATTCTTTTCAGCCACCAATAACCAAAAATCATCATAAATACCGCCACAATCAAACTGACTTCCCACCCTGCATATGCCGTTGTATTTAAATAATCAATCGGGATCCAGTTTTGAATTTCAGGAGACCCCGCAGAAGTCATGGTAAACGTCACTGAACCAAACGCCAGTGCCGAGGGAATAAATCTTCTTGGAAGATCAGCTTGCTTAAATAAGCTAAGTGCCATTGGAAAAACAGAAAAAGCGACAACAAACAAGCTGACTCCCCCGTAGGTTAGTACGGCACAGGAAAGCACGATGGCGAACACCGCTTTTTTAATTCCGAATTTTTCAACCAGCCATTTTGACACACTGTCTGCTGCTCCACTGTCTTCCATTACTTTTCCAAAAATGGCCCCTAATAAAAACATGGGAAACCATGAAGTAATGAAGCCTGAAAATCCTCCCATATAATTTGTCAGAAAGTTGGATTCTCCTTCTCCAACCAGCTGTGGAAACAAAGGCATACCGCTAAAAACTGCTACAACCAGCGCACAAAGCGGACCAGCAACAAGAAGATTCATGCCTCTCATCGTTAACACAATAAGTAAAATAAGTCCTCCAACCAAACCGATCATACTGAACATATTTCTTCCTCCCTCGCCCTCTTATTTTCCATTCTTCTTTAACGTTATGTAGAAATATGAATCCCAAAGCGCTTTACTCATTCCAAATGATCTTAAATACCGTAATGTAATCGCTTACAATTATCACTAGTTTAAAGTTTCAATTTCTGAATTAACTAGTACTCATTTGCCTGATCATCTTCGAGCGGCTCCCCGTCCCCCCTTAATCGCTGCTCTTCAAACCAATAAAATAAAACCAACTCTTCCTTTTTTTAAGTTAAACTTTTTAAATATTTAGACTTATTTCGTTTTTCAGTGTACCTTTTCTTGTAAGATAGGTAAAATGAATAATTATTATATTACATATAACAAAAAGTTATAGGTGTTCAAAAAACGCACTCGATCGTTAAGCTATGAAAATTTTAAAAATGCTCTAAATCAAAGTCAGGCATTTTCAATAAAGGGAGTTGATCCATTGGATATCCGGCAGCTTAGTTATTTTATAGAAGTCGCAAAACATAAAAGCTTTACGAAAGCTTCGCGAACGCTCCATGTTACCCAGCCGACTTTAAGTAAGATGGTAAAAGGGCTTGAGCAGGAGCTTGAGGTTACATTAATTGATCGTTCAGCCAAACAGATCAAGTTAACGGATGCAGGTGAAATTGTCCTTACTCAGGCTCAAAAAGTCGTAAATGGTCTCGACGACCTCTCCGCTTCCCTTTACGATGTGATGAATTTAAAGAAAGGCAAAATTAAAATCGGACTGCCTCCTGTGATCAGCACTCTTTTTTTCCCGACCATTATTGCAGAATTTCAAAAAGAATACCCCGATGTAATGGTGATGCTTGCTGAAGACGGTGCAAAAAAAGTGGAACAAAAAGTCCTCGATGGGGAAGTTGATCTGGGGTTTGTCCTTCTTCCTGTTAATGAGGAGCTATTTGACGTCGTTCCTTTTGTTCAACAGGAAATTAAATTGCTTGTCCATGAATCACATCCATTAGCAGACCGGCAAGTCGTTGATTTGAATGAGTTAAAAGAGGATATGTTCCTGCTGTTGAGTAAAGAATTTACTCTGAATAGCAGAACAATTGAAGTATGTATCAGTGAAGGATTTACACCCAAGATTGCTTACGAAAGCTCCCAATGGGATTTTATAGTCGGAATGGTCGAGAAAAATCTTGGTGTGACCCTTATGCCAAAACTAATTTGCGACCGTGTAAAGAACGGACCTTTCAAAATGATCTCACTGACAAAACCATTCCCATGGCATTTAGGCATGATTTTAGCAAAAAACAGATATGTTCCCTATACATCAAGAGAATTTATCACTCTTGTAAAATCGCTGCCTCATGCTTAGGGTAGGCGTTCACACACACAGATCAAATGAAGTGAAATACACTAATTAACAAGTGGCAGATAAGGGCGGCGGTTGCGGTTGATCCAACGAGTCTTTATTTGCTCAGGAAAATTGGTTTATTTCAGAAAGGAAAATGTGTGATGAACGAATATTACTATATGAATTCCTATCCCTATTACGATCAGGAACCTGCCTATGATCAAAGAATTCTGTCGCCAATCAGCTGGTTCCCTCTTCCCGGGAGTGGACAGGGCGGCGGACAAGGGTTTCCTTTTCCAGGCGGAGGCCAGAGCGGCGGTCAGGGATTTCCTTTTCCAGGCGGAGGTCAGAGCGGCGGTCAAGGATTTCCTTTCCCAGGCGGCAATCAAGGCGGAGGCCAGGGATTTCCTTTTCCGAACGGTGGCCAGGGCGGAAATCCATTTCCGGGCGGCGGTCAGGGCGGTGGCAGCTCACAACAGAGTATGAGCGCACCGACTTCCCCGCCCCCATCTCAAATTCCACCTAAACCCTTTACTGCTCAAGGAGGCCCATCTGTTTTCCTTGTTGATCCCAATGTCATTCGTCCGTGTCTGTTTCGCTTTACCTATGTATGGCTAACGAGCGGTGCCTCCTTCTGGTTTTATCCGGTGGTACTAGGAAGCAATTCGGTTGGCGGGTTTTATTGGAATAGCAGCCGGTTCCGGTGGATGTACATCGGACTCGATACCAGGAATATCGAAGTTGTCAGCTGTTCTTAACTAAAAACAGGAGCTTTAGTGGTCAGATCCTAAACCGCTTAAGCTCCTGTTTCATGTGGATTTTTTTCTCTGTACCTTATTTAAGTATGAAACGATAGAAGTTTTAATTGAAGCATATACGCCTACCGCAGCATTCCCATAAAAAAACCCCATAAATATACCCGCAGCTAAGTGACCGCTGTGACTGATGAAAATCGAAAGTAACAAACCCAGTGCATTGGCTAACGTTGGAATAATAAACTTGGGAATTGAAAATTTTAGTTTCAGCAGCTGGATGATCACAACAATTGCCGGAACAGCAATCACAGCATCCCAAAAAGTTGTATGAATCACTGGAAAACCACTCATTACCGTCACCCTTTTTTCTATTAGCTTTCCTCTATAAAAGGATCATCATTCAAAAAAATTTAAAAATCAGGGATAATCATCCAAGAACCTAAACCGGGTTAGGCATAAGCTTTAAGGAATGAACTTTTAGGAGGGTACGCTTATGAACAACGGCATGTATTCTTTACATGATGGATATTCGTATGACAATCAATCGTATGAGACAGATCAAAGACAATTTGGAAGACCCTTTGGAAGACCTTTTGGATATGGGCGGCCATTTGGTTACGGCCGGCCATTTGGTTACGGACGGCCGTTTGGTTACGGCAGACCTTTTGGATTTGGCTTTCCAGGCGGATTTGCAGGAGGCCTTTTGACAGGAGCGCTTTTATCTCCGGGATTTGGCTATGGATATCAGCCATATCCTTACCCTTATTACTATTAAAACGAACTGAAAAAGCTTTGATCAATTTATTTATTCAAGACGGGGCTGGGACAAATGTGTCTCAGCCTTTTCTACCTGCGCTTTTAAGCACCCGTCCCATACTGCAGAAACCACCATGTGCTGGCGTTATGCCTTCTTTAAATAGAAAAACCAGTGAATCGTGAAAATAGTCCTTGTTATGAATCTAGTTAATAAGGTTCATTTTGTGCAACTATTGTGCAACCGCTTACATAAATAAGCTGCTTCCTTTATACTTCTAAATAATACCACTATTCTATTTTAGGAGGGAAATACGTACGTGAAAAATCGAAAATGGCTGTCCTGCTTACTGGCAATGGTGTTGCTTCTATCCTTTATTCCGGTTGTGCAACCGATTGCATCTGTTCAAGCAGAAGATTCTACTACTTACACTTCTTTAATTGTCCATTACCAGGAAGATCCTGAAACAACACAGGATTGGAACTTATGGGTATGGGCAGACGGAGCTGAAGGACAGGTACATAATTTTACCGAGGAAGATGCATTTGGAAAAATTGCAAAGGTGGACCTGGATGGCTCTCATGAACGTTTTGGATTTATCGTTCGAACAGATGCATGGGAGAAAGACGGCGGTGACCGCTGGGCTGATGTGAAGGCTGGTGTGGCCGAAGTATGGATCAAATCAGGCGACGAAACTGTTTATACTGAACCGCCTGACGGAGAATATCGTGACTTCCCTTCCTTTAACGAAGTGGATTTAACGGTGCACTATTATCGTTATGATAATGATTATGAGGGCTGGGATTTATGGGTGTGGCCAGGCGATGGAGATGGACAAGCTGTAGAATACACTTCAGAGGATGACTACGGAAAAACAGCAGAAGTCACACTGACCGATGAAGAAGCATTTGACAAAATCGGACTGATCGTTCGAAAAAATGAAGGGGATAACGATTGGGCTGACCGTGAGTTCGGCGATCGCATTGTTCGTCAGATTCAAGACGACGGCACCGCGGAAATCTGGCTTGTACAAGGGGAAGAAGGCATCTATTATGATCCGAATCACATTGACCGCGATCCGAGGATTTTAAGCGCAGCCATAGATGGGTTAAACGAGATTACATTGACAACCAATTTCCCAATTGACACGTCGCTCGAAGATACGGGAATCAGTTTAAGCGGCGGACTTGATATAGAGTCGATTCTGCCTGTAAAAGAAGGTGAAACGCTGACAACGAAAGTGAAGATTACGACAAAACAGGAAATCGATTTAACGAAGACCTATAAAGTCATCACGGATGTATTCGGCGAAGCGACCGTACAGGTGGGCAAAGTCGTCCGTTCAGAAGAATTTGATGAGGAATATTTTTACGACGGAGATGACTTAGGAAATACGTATACAGAAGAGCAGACAGACTTTAAAGTATGGGCACCTACGGCAAGTGAAGCGAAACTCGTGACGTATGAAGCGTGGGATGATACAGCCGGAACTGAAACGGATATGGAAAAAGATGAAAAAGGAACATGGAAAGCTTCTTTAACTGGAGATCAAGACGGTCTTCTTTATACGTATAAGGTGAAAATTGGAGACGAATGGCGTGAAGCCGTTGATCCTTATATACGCTCTACTTCCGTTAACGGAGACAAAGGAGCAGTCATTGATTTAGAGGAAACAGATCCTGAAGGCTGGGATGAAGAGCAAGGGTTTGAGGCGTCACCTAACCCTGAGGACGCGATCATTTATGAGCTGCATGTCCGTGATTTGTCGATTCAGCCTGAAAGCGGCATTGAGCAAAAAGGAAAATACCTCGGTGTAACCGAATTAGAAACAACTGGACCCGAGGGAGTCAGAACCGGCTTAAACCATATTAAAGATCTTGGTGTCAGCCATGTTCAATTCTTGCCAATCTATGATTATCGGACTGTTGATGAAACAAACCTCGACACACCTCAATTTAATTGGGGATATGATCCGAAAAATTATAATGTTCCAGAAGGTTCTTATGCAACCGATCCTTACGACCCTGATGTTCGGGTAAAAGAATTGAAACAAATGATCCATTCCCTGCACGAGGAAAATCTCGGAGTAGTTATGGATGTTGTTTATAACCATATGTACGCAGTGAATGAATCAAACTTTAACCAGCTTGTTCCAGGGTACTATTTCCGCTACAATGAGGACGGTACACTGGCTAATGGTACAGGAGTAGGAAATGACACCGCTTCTGAACGCAACATGATGGAGAAATTTATTGTGGATTCAGTTTCTTATTGGGCTGAGGAATATAATATGAACGGCTTCCGTTTCGATCTCATGGGGATCCATGATACAGATACAATGAATGCTGTTCGAGAGGCGCTTGATGAAATTGATCCATCTATTATTGTTCTTGGAGAAGGATGGGATCTTAACACCCCTCTTGACCCTGAACGAAAAGCCAATCAGAAAAATGCCGAGGACATGCCTCGCATCGCCCACTTTAATGACACATTGCGTGATGGCGCAAAAGGCAGCGTATGGGAAGATGCAGACCCGGGCTTTATAAACGGCAAACAGGGCATGGAAGAGATCATGAAACAAAGTGTGGCAGGCGGATTCGATTATGCGGACAGCACAGCCACCTACCGTGATCCTGATCAAGTCGTTCAATATGTAGAAGCCCATGACAACCTTACATTATGGGACAAGCTGGAGAAAACGAATCCTGATGCCTCTGAAATGGATAAAAAAGCGATGCACAAGCTTGGATCTTCTATTGTGCTAACTTCCCAGGGGATTTCGTTTATCCACGCCGGCCAGGAGTTTATGCGAACTAAAGGCGGAGATCATAACAGCTATCAATCACCTGATTCCGTTAATCAGCTTGACTGGGAAAGACGGGCTGAATTTGATGAAGAAGTAGAGTACATGAAAGGCTTAATTGATCTGCGCCAGCGATTTGAAGCTTTTCGTTTAACGGATGCAGATGAGATCGAAGAACGTCTCCACTTTACAAAAGCACCAAGAAATGTAGTCGCGTACACACTTGAGGAGAAAAAGAATCGAAATCTTTTCGTTATTCACAATGCCAATAAAGGGGCTAAAGTCGTCAAGCTCCCTGGTAAAGGACCATGGAAAGTATTAGTAGACAGTGATAACGCTGGAACCAAAATCTTAAACATTCGACACGGAAATAGTATGAAGGTAAAAGGACTAAGTTCGATGGTATTGCTTAAGGATGGAAAATTAAAATAGTCCTTTAATCAATTGAAATTGAGCTAATGAACTATCTGGTAGATTGAGTGTGAGTTCGTTTTTAAAAAAGGGGTATCGAGCAAGTCAGGTTTCACCTGCTTTCTTGATACTCTTTTTTAATTAATCCGCAAGTAGGTCCATTGACAGACGAATTTTTCCACTCTTATAATGGTGTCAGCACGACCTTACAGTTGAAAGGATGAGTGACGAATGAGTAAACCTAAAGGAAACCGAATTGCTTTGATTGGAACTGGTTTTGTTGGATCAAGTTATGCTTTCGCTCTTTTAAATCAAGGGGTCGCAGATGAATTGGTTATGATTGACGTGAACGAGGAAAAAGCAAAAGGTGATGTACTGGATTTAAATCATGGAAAGGTTTTTGCTGCCAATCCTCTAGCGATTCGGTTCGGCACTTATGAAGATTGCCGTGACGCGGACATTGTTGTCATTTGCGCAGGGGCGAATCAGAAGCCTGGTGAAACCAGACTTCAGTTAGTTGAAAAAAACCTCAAAATTTTTCACTCAATTGTTACCCAGGTCGTCTCAAACGGATTTGACGGCATCTTTCTCGTCGCCACCAATCCGGTTGATGTGTTAACGTATGCAACTTGGAAATACAGCGGCTTCCCTAAAGAAAGAGTAATCGGGTCTGGAACGATCCTGGATACTGCCCGATTCCGCTTTTTACTTGGAGAATACTTTCAAGTCGCTCCTCAAAATGTTCATGGCTACATAATAGGTGAGCACGGGGATAGTGAGTTGCCGGTTTACAGCTCTGTTGATGTCGGCGGGGTTTCAGTTATGAAGATGATTGAACAAAATAATAAGTATTCGCAGCAGGATCTTGATGATATTTTTGTGAATGTGCGCGATGCTGCCTATCAGATTATAAACAGTAAAGGCGCTACATATTACGGAATTGCTATGGGTCTGGTTCGCATAACAAAAGCACTGCTTCATAATGAAAATAGCATTTTGACCGTTTCTGCCCTGCTTGAAGGAGAATATGGCGAGGATGATGTGTACATTGGTGTACCTGCTATATTAAACCGCAATGGCATACGGGAAGTGATCGAGCTTGATCTCAGTACGCATGAAAAAGAGTTATTCCACAAAAGTGCTAATACCTTAAAAGAGACGCTGGCCCCTCACTTTATGGAAAAATAGTAAATTTAGGAACAACAAAAAGCTGAGACAGATTTGTCTCAGCCTTTTTGTAACCGGTAAACCGCCCTTTAAATGGACGCTTTTAGAAGAAAAACAGTTGAGTCTTCCAGCGCTTCTCCACCCGGAAATTCAGCCTGCCGAAAACCTTGAAATTCCAATCATTAAACCTCTCATTTACGGCCTACCTGGAAGTTAAAAAACCTTGTAATGAGTTAGTCCTGCTCTCTTTTATCCCCGCTCATACTGAACACGGTGAAGGTTCGCGAATATTCCTTCCTGATCGAGCAGCTCCTCATGTGTACCATCTTCTGCAATTCCATCTTCTGTTACGACAACCACCCGGTCTGCTTTTCTGATCGTGGCCAAACGATGGGCAATAACAAGTGTTGTTCGCCCTTTAGACAACTCCGCAATGGCTTCTTGAATAATGGATTCTGTTTCCGTATCAAGCGCTGAAGTCGCTTCATCTAAAATGAGGATCGGCGGATTTTTGAGGAACATGCGTGCTAGCGCTATTCGCTGCTTTTGTCCCCCGGACAGTTTAAGTCCCCTCTCCCCTATTTGCGTATTGTAGCCAAGAGGGAGCGAATGAATGACAGATTCCAAATTGGCTCGCTTCGCCGCTTCTACTATTTCTTCATCTGTTGCTCCGAGCTTCCCGTACGCGATATTTTCTTTTAGCGTACCTGTAAATAAAAACACGTCCTGCTGAACAATTCCAATCTGACTGCGAAGCGATTCCTTTGTCATTTTACGAATATCCATGTGATCAATCATAATCGCCCCTTTTGTCACATCGTAAAAGCGTGGAATTAGAGAACAGATCGTTGTTTTCCCTGCTCCGGAAGGACCAACAAAGGCAACAGTCTCCCCCTGTTTCAGTGACAAAGAAATATTTTTCAGCACAGGCTTATAGTCATCATAGCTGAAAGAGACGTCCTGAAAGTCGATTTGCCCTTTGAGTTCCTTAATGTCCTTAGCATCCGGATGGTTGAGAATATCCGGCGATTGATCGAGCATATCAGTAAACCGCTTAAACCCAGCCATTCCTTTCGGATACATTTCAAGCAGCGCACTGATTTTATCAATCGGCTTAAACAACACATTAATGTAAAGAACAAAACCGACCAGTTCACCATATGTAATCTCACCGACATAGCTTAACCAGGCCCCATATACAAGAACAGCCAGGACAATTAACCGAGTCATGATGTAAATGCCGGATGAACTAAAGGACATGACCTTATACGCGCTTATTTTTGATTGGCGGTAGGTTTTATTATCTGTTTTAAATCGATTAATTTCATGCTTTTCATTTGTGAAGGACTGGACAACCCGAACACCTGAGACACTGTCCTCGACTCTGGCATTTACTTCTGCAATATCACCGTACATTTTCTTCCATGCTTTATTCATTTGTATATTACAATAAGTAATCAGCCAAATTAAAAATGGAACGACAATGATGGCTACGAATGCGAGCTTTACATTAATCGTCAGCATGATCCAAAAAGCACCGAAAAAGGTCATAAACGCAATAAATATATCCTCAGGGCCATGATGGGCAAGCTCACCAATATCAAATAAATCATTCGTAATCCTGCTCATCACATGACCGGTCTTAGTATTATCAAAGAAGCGGAAGGATTGCTTTTGAACATGTTCAAACAGCTCCTGGCGCATATCGGTTTCAATATTAATCCCAAGCTTATGTCCCCAATAATTCACTACGTATTGAAGCGATGTGCTCATCAAATAAAGAACCAGAAGCAAAAAACTCACCCAGGTGATGGCCTGCCAATTTCCCTCAGGCAGCAATTCATCGATAAACCAGGCGACAGCAAGTGGAAACCCCAGTTCTAAGAGACCCACCAGCACCGCACAGCTAAAATCAGCAGCAAAAAGCTTTTTATGTGGCTTATAATAGTGAAAAAAACGTTTTAGCATTGACCTAATCTCCTCTTAGCACCATCTTATGTATAAATGAATACAATCATTTTACAGGATAAATTCCTATTTTACACCTTCTTTTTTTAGGGAGACGAAATATCTTTACTGATCAAGCTTCAATATGAGATAGGCAGCAGCAGCTAAAGCTGGAAGTTCAATTAACGGCGCGGCAATCAAAGCAAGCGCAACGAGCGGCTCTTCCGGAAACGCAGCAATCGCGATCGCCAAACCAACGGGCGAATTTCTGGCAAGGGTCGTCATATGAAAGCTGGCTAAATCTCTTTTTGAAAAACCCAGCCACCTTCCCGCCACCCTCGCAATAACGAAAATAAGAAGAAAAAAGAGAAGGATTGCCGACAGCAGACGAATAAGCAGCCATGGATTTTCTGTAAGCAGGCTGCCATGAGCTGCGAAGATGGATAGTATAGCTATACACAACAGAAGGATCGGCGCATTTTGCACGGTTGCCAGCCACTTGTCCTTTTTATCGGAACGGTCCATCCATTTTCTGATGAGCCATGCAAAGAAAAAAGGAAGCAGCAGGATCGTTAAGGTACTTGTAATTAATGAAGAAAAATGAACTGCCCCTGTCATTCCTGTAAAAAGATAAAGGTACACTGGCAGCAGTAAAAGCTGAAGCAATAAGTTTACTGGCAGGATACTGGTAGAAAGAGCTGTATTCCCTTTCGCCATTTGAGTAAATATAATATACCAGTCTGTACAGGGCGTTACCATAAGCAAAATAAACCCAATCCAGACTGCGGGCTCGTCCGGGAGTAAAACCGAAGCAATTCCCCATGCCAAAAGTGGAGTGAAAATAAAGTTGATTCCCACACTCGACAAAATAAATGTACGGTGTGAAAACGCCTCTCCAATTTCCCTTAATGAAATTTGCAAAAAGGAAAAAAAGAGCATGGCTGCAAGAAGCGGCATGAGCATTTCTGCCATGCTATGTCGTAAAAGGGGAATTTCTCCTGCTCCCAGTCCCAGGACTATGGAAAGAAGAATCCAAATAGGATAAAGTTTTTCTATTTTACTCATACCTCTCTCCCCCTCCATTATTCATTAGTTTCACGTCTCTCTATTGTACACAGGTTTCAAAATTCCGGGTACGGGTAGATACAATTCATCTACACTATTCATTTCATTAACATATTTATACATCTTTCAATTTCTAAAGGACTACTTATTTTTATATTTACTTTTTCACTACACCTAGGAGGAATGAACAAAATGGAACGTAATCATACCATGTTACAATTTTTCGAATGGCATGTTGAATCAGATGGTGACCACTGGAAAAGGCTTCGTGATGCTGCAGCAGATTTAAAAGCAAACGGCATTGATGGTGTGTGGATTCCTCCAGTTACGAAGGGTCAATCAGTAGATGACCCCGGCTACAGTGTTTATGATCTATACGACCTAGGAGAATTCGACCAAAAAGACACAGTCCGAACAAAATATGGCACAAAAGATGAGCTGCATGAAGCGATCGCAGCCTGTCATGAGAACGGCATTTGTGTCTATGTTGATATTGTGATGAATCACAAAGCAGGAGCGGACGAAACAGAAACGTTTCAGGTCATCGAAGTAGATGCTGAAAACCGCTTGAAAGAGATATCAGAACCCTTTGACATCGAAGGCTGGACAAAATTCACCTTCCCGGGACGAGAAGACAAATATTCAGACTTTAAATGGAATTTCGATCATTTTAACGGCACAGACTGGGACGAAAAAGAAGGAAGAACAGGTTTCTTTCGTATTTTAGGAGAAAATAAGAGCTGGAACGATAATGTCGATGAGGAATTTGGAAATTATGATTATTTAATGTTCGCTAATATTGATTATCAGCATCCTGATGTCAGAGAAGAAATGATCAGTTGGGGAAAATGGCTGCCTGACACCTTATCATGTGACGGATTCCGATTAGATGCGATTAAGCATATCAGTCATGAGTTTATAGATGAATTTATCCGTGAGGTAAAAGACCATGTTGATGGAAACTTTTATATGGTCGGAGAATACTGGAATAATGATGTAGAAGCCTGCGGCAACTTTTTGGAAGAAACAAATTATCAGCTTGATCTATTTGATGTCATGCTGCACTACAACCTGCACGAAGCATCATTAAAAGGAAATGACTTTGATTTAACGACAATTTTTCATGGCACCCTGGTAGAAAAATACCCGCTAAATGCCGTTACTTTTGTTGATAATCATGATTCTCAGCCTGGAGAATCTCTTGAATCATGGATTGATGACTGGTTTAAACCGAGTGCCTATGCATTGGTGCTTCTACGAAAAGACGGCTACCCATGCATGTTTTACGGTGATTATTTTGGAATTGGCGGAGAAAATTCATTGGAGGGGAAAAAAGAAGCACTTGACCCTCTTGTGTATGTTCGTGCGCATAAGGCCTATGGTCAGCAGGATGATTACTTTGACCACCCGAATACCATCGGCTGGGTAAGACGCGGGGAAAAAGAATTCCCTCATTCAGGCTGCGCAGTTGTCATTACAAACGGAGAAGCCGGCAACAAGAAAATGTTTGTAGGCGAACAGCGTGCAGGAGAAGAGTGGGTAGACTACACCCGTTCGCATGTTGACCGCGTGAAAATTGATGAAGAAGGCTTCGGTGACTTCCCTGTTCAAGCAGGCAGCGTTGCCGTTTGGTCCTTTCCTGGATTCTAAGGAGCAACTACTTTTTAAAGCCCATTCAAAGAACTAATTTTCAACTATTCTATAAAATAGACATTGCTTCTGTAAGAAACACTTGGACGAAGCTCAGACAAAATTAAAAAGAATGTTTTCATGAACTTTATTCATGAAAACATTCTTTTTATATGCAGATTTATTACACTTATATGATTCTACCCGTTAAATGGTATCATTGCAGGGTCATTTCTCCGGGAAATACGCTCTGTACAGATGATTTACTGCATTTACAACAGAAGCACCGTCCACACCGAACATCATGCTGACTTCAGATGAGCCCTGGTTAATCATTTTAATATTCGACCCGGAATCTGCCAGAGCCTGGGCAGCCTTTGAAGCAACGCCTACCGCATGCTTCATGCCTTCCCCTACTACCATGATCATGGCAAGATTCCGCTCAATATTAATGTCATCAACATCAAGCTCTTTTTTTATTCGGTCGAGCACCCGCTCTTCTTTGCCATTTTCAAGCTGATGTGACCTTAAAATAACCGATAGATTATCAATTCCTGATGGAGTATGCTCATAGGAAATCCCTTCATCCTCTAAAATCGCAAGCAAACGTCTGCCGAATCCAAGCTCCCTGTTCATCAGATATTTTGTTATATTCACACTGCAAAAATCGGTGTCGCTGGCAATTCCGATGACAGGCTGCCCATTTAATTCTCTTTCTAAAACAATTCGGGTTCCGGCAGCTTCAGGACGATTCGTGTTTTTTACTCTTACCGGTATTCCCTTTTGGAATACCGGCTGAAGTGCTTCATCATGAAAAACAGAAAAACCGGAGTATGCCAGTTCCCGCATTTCTCGATAAGTGATTTCCTTCAGCTCACAAGGTTTGTCGACCATCTTTGGGCTTACACAATAAACAGAGTCCACATCGGTGAAATTTTCATATTCCTCTGCATCCATCCCGGCAGCGATAATCGAACCCGTAATATCAGACCCTCCTCTTGGGAACGTGACAATATTCCCCTGATAGGAATACCCAAAAAATCCGGGTATGACTAAGATCTCTTCTCTTGTGCGCAGCTGGGCTATCCGTTCATAGGCTTCAGGCAGGATTTGTGCATTGCCGGGCTCATCTGTCACGATCATACCCGCTTCCTTTGGTGACACATATGAGGCTTTGTGGCCAAGTGACTGAAGATAGGAGGTCATCAACCTCGCATTCATATCTTCTCCACTGGACTTTAACGCATCTAAAAGTCTGTCTTTATCCTCACCATATAGTGATATAAGTTCCCTTAAGTTCCCTTCAAGCTGTCCCTTTAAATGCTCATCCAGTCCTAACTCTTCTATGATTTCATTGTATCGTTCCAGCACTGCTTTAAATAACTTCTCATTATAACTTCCATTTTGTACGGTCTGAGCCAATTTTATAAGAAGATCCGTTGTTTTTTCGTCTCCATCAAACCGTTTGCCGGGAGCAGAAACGACGATGACTTTTCGTGCATGGTCTGACAGAATGATGCTGCCAGCCTTTTTATATTGCTCTGCACTCGCTACAGAACTGCCGCCAAACTTAACTACTTTCATAGAGACAAAACTCCTTTATTTTTGTCCACCCTTAAAATACATTTGTTCTTATTTGGTGGAATTTTATAGTTTAGTATACTAAATTGTCTGCTGGTTGTCAGCAAAATAAAAACATTTTAAGAAAAGATGGTTGCAACTAGAAAATACGGGTAAAGATTTTTATGAGAAAGAAAGGTGGAGATGAACATGGGTAAAGTATTGCTTACAGGAGCAGCAGGCGGTCTTGGCACAGTGCTGACAAAAGCGTTGAAGGATGAATTTGATTTGGTGCTGACCAATCGTTCTGAACCGGAAGAGCCAGTAGAAGGCGTTCCATTTATTAAAGCTGACTTAAATGATTACGAGGCAATTGAAGCCATTTTTAAAGAGCATGATATTGAAACAGTACTGCATTTTGGCGGGCTTCCGGTTGAAAATGAATTTGAAGCAATACTCGATGCTAATTTAAGAGGAACCTACCATGTATATGAAGCAGCAAGACTGCACGGGGTAAAACGGGTCGTATACGCAAGCAGCATCCACGCTGTAGGATTTTTAGATGCGCGCAATGCTCCATACGATATTCATACAGAAACCCGTCCTGACACCTTTTACGGGCTAAGCAAAGTTTATAACGAAGATATGGGTAAGCTGTATCACGATAAATTCGGTTTAGAAGTTGTAAATCTCCGCATTTGCGGCTGTGTAGAAGAACCGGATTCAAAAGAGCATCTGATGATTTGGCTCAGCTATAATGATTTAATTCAGCTTGTGAAAAAATCTATTACAGCTGAAATCAACAACGTCGTCACGATCTACGGCATCTCAGCCAATACCAGAAGCTTCTTCCATGTTGATCCTGAAAATCCGCTTGGTTATAAGCCGCAGGACAACGCCGAGGACTACGTTCATAAGCTGCCTGCGTCATTTGGACATGAAGATGATCGAAAATTTGTCGGCGGACATCATTTTGTAAGAGAAGACGCAGTAGATAATTAAACAGCAAGATCAACAAAATTGAAACCTGCAGCTCCAATCGGGATGCAGGTTTTTTCTTTTTACCCCACTGTTAAATGAAGGGAACGCCCATCTTCTTTATAAGATCCGGGTATGGACCCGATCCCCTCAATGCTGATAAACCCATTCATTAAAACCGGCTTTTGCGTCAAATTTAACTGCAGACGATTAAAATGCAGAATATTATCGCTGTAATAAATGAGTGCTGGCTGGTTAATTAAATAATCCTTCTGGTTTATCTGGAGCTTAACAAAATAACGATGAAGAAGTTTGTTGCCAACGTTCACCATATTAATGGGATCAAAAAAAGTTGCCCTCATATCGCCCTCGATTGTAAGCTTATAACCGCTTGAGTTCGAAAATTCCTGGATTTTTTTGTTTTTTTGCTGATAAACATACTCATAGGCCTGACAAGCCTCCTCAGAAGCTCTTCGTTCTTTTGCATTCACTTGCAGCGGGGAATCAATATAAAGTGAAAAAAATTCATACAGCGTCAAATCTGAATCTACAAAGATGTCTTTCCACTTTTCATCTAGTTGGTCCATAAGCAAACAGATAAAAAGACCTGAAATGCAGCAGCTTTTTCTTAAATGGAGATTTGTTTTCTGCGGATCCAATAACATCTGCCGATAAAACTGCAGGCACTTTTCAGCAGATGTATCATCCATATGATTCGCTGCCTGAAATTTGACGTAATATGCAGGTCCCTCTACAGATTCCATTAAGTACTCGTACTCGATGTCCTGTTTTAAAATTGCTTCTCTCCTCGTTCGAAAAAATCGGAATGCTTGTAGACACTGCATTTTTTTCACAGGGTTCTTTTCCTTATATGCCTCGTTTAAAAGCTTTCTTTCCTTCATTCGAAGATCGATATTTTCAACCAGGAGCGGGTAACATACTCCCGTCAGTTCATCGGGGAACCATTTTTCATCGATAATCGTCTGATAGCCGTGAAAAATCTCATGAACCAAAACTTGATATAAATCATTCACAAATGTGTTCTGGTCCCATCGTACAATCGCAGTTGGATAATCCTTATATAAAATCAGGGTGTCCCCCACAAACTGCTCCTCCCAATCAAAAACAACCGCTTGGCCATCAAGGTTTTGAAAGGCAGGATGATTAAATAAGTATACTTTTTCTTGATTATAAATACAGTATGCGACGGGTTTAAAACCGGGCCAAAGTCTTGACCAATTTGTTTCTATTACTTTTTTTCTGATTTCAGCACAAACTTGTTCCATTTCCATTTGAATCACTCACCGCCTTTCGTTTGAAATTTAATTTTATTAATCTTCGTCTTTTACATCTACGCTGTCTGGAATTGGTTCATTGCGCCATTCCTCAAAAATCTTTTTCGCTTTTTCAAGCTGGT
The DNA here is from genome assembly GCF_000829515.1 of Jeotgalibacillus campisalis. Classification (GTDB taxonomy): domain Bacteria; phylum Bacillota; class Bacilli; order Bacillales; family Jeotgalibacillaceae; genus Jeotgalibacillus; species Jeotgalibacillus campisalis. Next base: position 288,285 of record NZ_JXRR01000001.1, read on the forward strand.
TCAAATGATGATTAAATTGATCTTTATTTACCAGATATTGTGTGCCATCGTGAACTGCTCGTATTTTATTTTCATGAATTAATCTCGTAATAACGGCTTCGGATAACGAAAGATAATCAGAAGCTTCTTTTATTATGATATACACGGAACAAACACCCTTCTTTAGTCCTGTTTATCTTAAGTAGATTACATGGGTAATTATACACGTAATCGAAAAAATAAACACGGATGAACTTTTTACCCAATTTAGAAATCTTACTACTATTTCACCATTTTCCCAAGAACATTTCATTTTTTAGTCATTCTGACCGCAAAACGAGAGAACGTCCTCCCCGAATGATCGTAAGCAATCATTTAATATTAAAGAAGACAATCATAAAACCAGCCTTGAGGCGCTTTATCTTTCTACCTAGCCTCCATTATTCTTATTGTTTACCAGGAGAGGAAAAGGGTAAAAACTGAACAAGCCTTCAAATTTTGCAGGCTGCTTTAGACTCTCGTATCTTTCATACCTGTAAATGCCAGAATCAACAAGAGAGTATTTTCCCAATCTATACTCACTCTTGTCAAAATTTCATTCTACCTGCTCTAATGTAAAATTGAATGATGAGCAGTCATATAGGGAAAGAGGAGGAACAAAAATGAAAGCATTATTGTTAAATGATAAAGGACAGTGGAAAAACATGAAGGTCGAAGAAATTGAAAAACCTTCTCCTGCCAGCGATGAAATTGTTGTTCAGGTAAAGGCTGCCAGCTTAAATCCGGTTGATTATAAAACAGGTGAAAACGGATTTCCCGGCTGGTCCTATCCACACATTCTGGGTCTTGACGTAGCTGGTATAGTCGATGAAGTAGGCTCAGAAGTAACGACTATAAAAAAAGGGGACCGTGTCGTTTATTTGAGCGATATGGCGGCAAAGGGCGGTTTTGCTGAGTATGCTGTCAGTAAAGCGCACACGGTATCAAAGCTGCATGATTCAGTTTCATTTGAAGATGCTGCTGCTCTTCCAGTTGCAGCCTATACGGCTTACCAGGCACTTTTCTTTAAACTGCACGCTCAAAAAGGCAAGACCATTTTAATTCATGCAGGCGCAGGCGGTGTAGGCGGATTTGCTATTCAGCTTGCAAAATATGCGGGATTAACGGTGATTACAACAGCATCCCAAAAAAAGCATAGCTATGTAAAAGATCTCGGTGCTGACTATGCCATTGATTATAAAACGGAAGACTTTGTTGAAAGAACAAAAGAAATCACAAACGGTCTAGGTGTAGATTATGTGCTTGATACAGTAGGCAGAGAAAACGCAACAAAGTCTCTTGAAACACTTGCTTTCAATGGACAGATCGCATTTATTGCCGGACAGCCGGAAATGAATGAATCCATTTCTCCTGCCCGCCCTATTTCTTTTCATCATGTTTTTCTTGGAACAGTCTATCAATCAGGAAATAAAAATGAAGAAAAAACCTTAAAGCAAATCGGGGACCATCTGGTAGAGCTTTTGGCGGAAGAAAAAATTTACTCAACTGTCGAAAAGGTCATTACGCTTGAAGAAGTTCCAGCAGGACTGCAAGAGCTTGAATCACGAAGCTTTACAGGTAAAATGGTTGCGAAAATCTAGTATGACAAACCTGCTCTATCTTAGAGCAGGTTTTTTGGGCATCATGCTTTTCCACCGCTGGCTACATTTCGACAATTTATTTCCCGGGTGATAATTCAGTAATAAGCGGGTCGTTCATGTTATTCATTTACTTATAAAGAAATGAGGGCTGGAATTGAACAAGCAATCTGTCATAATATTGGCTTTAATGGCTTTCCTCGGAAGCATTGCTGGACTATTTTATCATCAAATGTTTAACCTCCTGGATTCCGAAATGCACATCCTGATCTCTATTATTTTATTTATTGGAGGACTCATGCTGCTTAATCTCCTAATCAATAAAATTATGCCTCTTGAGGATTATCCAATCACTCATCCGATTAGGATTGTTGGCTATTTATTGTTTATCCTGTTCTTACTTTCAACGGTCACTGCCTTATCAAGTTTAGGAGGGGGATAAAAGAATGGAAGCCATCCTGTTTGACCTGGACGGTACTCTCCTTGACCGCAAATCCAGCGTTCAAGTATTTTTGGATAAACAATATGACCGCCTTTACCCCTGGCTTAAAAGCATGGAAAAAGAAGCGTATATCAGTCGATTTACTGAACTTGAACGCAACGGCTATGTCTGGAAGGACAAAGTATACCAGCAGTTAATCGAGGAGAATGAATTTTCACGCTGTTCAAGCGAGATGCTGCTAGATGATTATATTGAGCATTTTCAAGAAAGCTGTATTCCGTTTGAGGGTTTGCATACCCTTCTTTATGCCCTTCGTTCTAAAGGCTATAAGCTTGCTTTAATCACCAACGGACGGGAAAAAATGCAGATGCGGTCGATCCAGGGGCTTGGAATTGAACTCTTTTTTGATCAGATTCTGATTTCAGCAAAAGAAGGGTGTGCGAAGCCTGATGCAGAAATATTCCATAGAGCGTTGAACCGGCTGAATGTGTTACCCCAAAATGCGGTATACGTTGGAGATCATATAGATAATGATATTAAAGCCGCCAAACGGGCAGGCCTAAAGACCATCTGGAAAAAGCAGCCTCCCATAGATGATTCTCACGCTGATGCAGAAATTGACCAGTTATCGGAGCTAATTGACCTCATTGAAAGCTGGTGAATAACAGGTCAACAGAATAAAGGATTTTAAGATCAAATAGAAAAAGTGCGCTGAAAAATCCAGCGCACTTTTTCATATCAACGATCCAGTTTTACAATGTCAGCCCCTTCAGAGGGTTTGCCATGAATTAATTCACACAGCATCTTTGCTCCGAGCTTGCTGTAAACCGTTCCGTTGCCTCCGTATCCAAGACAGAAATAAATATTATCTTTTTCAGAATGTTCACCGATATAAGGCAGACCGTCCTTCGATTCGCCGAAACTTGCTGCCCATGCATGAGAAACATCAATGTCTAAATCAGGAAAATGTTCCTTGATTCTCTTGAGTAACTTCGCCGCACGATCTTGAATAACATCTTCATCCAACGTACCTGTCAGTTCTTCCTGATCAAGACCGCCTGCAATAATCCGGTTATCTGCGGTTGTTCTCATATAAAAATAAGGCCGTTTTGTTTCCCAGATCAGTGCTTGATAGGACCACCTTTCAAGGCTTTCGACCGGTGTTGTTGCGATAGCAAACGTGCGATTAAGCTCAGCTCCAAGTGATTTCGCAAACGAAATGGTTTCATATCCGGTTGAATAAATGACATGCATCGCCTTAATTCTTCCATCCGGCGATGCAAAACACCAGTATTCCCCTTCTTTCCCTTCTTCTGTAAGATGTGTATTTTCGAATACATCCACGTCCCGTCCATTTGCGGTGTTAATAAGAGCCTTCACAAGCTTTAAAGGATTTACCTCAGCATCTCCATGAGTCATAAGAGCAGCAGGTTTCTCAAATCCAAATCGCTCTTTTATAAGCTCTTTATCATAGAACTCTACTTCAAATCCATGTTTATTCAGCATTTCATATTCTTTTTGCAGTTTTGAAACGTCACTTTCGTCACTTGCATAATACAAACTCGGTCTTCTAATGAAATCCACAGGAGGTGTTAAGGGTCCTGATACCTGCTGTAGTTCATCTACAGCTTCTAAGCATAATTTATAAAAATGGACAGCTTGATCTTCACCGATTTCTTCTGCCATCTCATGAAGCATTTTATCATTAGAATATTGAAGCAGGCCCGTGTTTGCGGAAGAACTTCCTGAACCGATTCTCCCCTTCTCTGCAAGGACTGTCTTAAAAGGCGTGTGAGACAGCTCTTCGGCACAAAGCGCACCAGCCATCCCTCCACCTATGATCAGCACATCACATGTAACCTCTGTATTTAGGGGCGGATAGTCAATTTGTTTTTCCACGGTCTCAGGCCAAAACAGCTCTCCGTTATGTAATTTCATACTATTTTCCTCCTTACACGACTCTTCTTCCTTCTGAGACCCGATTCACCATTTACCCGGGTGCAGCATTGCCTATAAGTTGATTTCGTCATGAATATATTTTTTATAGTTTTATTTACCCGACTATCTTCAATTATAATCTTCCTAATAAGAAACATACTTAGATGAACCTGCATAAAAATAAATTGCTACTTTTATTCGTTCCAGCTTATCATTTACCCCCGGGATGTTAGGGAACACCTCTTGATAAATATGACATCTTTAAAGGCTGACCCTCAACACTTTTTCCAAAACAGATGCTCCCTGCTCCTCTATCAAAGTACCTTGCGTTCAATAAACAATTAATTTGATTAGAGACATTTCAAAATTATTCATACTTTTGGCATGTTTTTTAAGAATTCCACCCCTCTTATTCAGGACTTTTGGTATAATAAACGAAATAGATAAGAATGAAGGAGTAATTTTGTGTCTTTAACATTACGCGTTTACTGGGGAATGGTCTTTGCCGTTTTTCTTTTATTATTCGCTTTATTTTCAAGTTTTATTGTTTCCCAAATTGCAACAGATTATCTAAAGAAAGAAAAAGGCGAATCATTATCAAATATTGCGTTTCAAATGACGGACAAACTGGATCAATACATGTGGTCAAGATATAGTGAAGTATCTATTTTAAGCAGTCTTGAAGCTTTTCAGGCCGATGCTTCAAACGAAGAGAAAAGACAGCTGCTTAATAACGTGCAGCAGCAGATTCCATCTTTTTCATGGATGGGTGTTTCGGATAACAATGGAGTGATTACAGCATCCACAAACGGCCTACTGGAAGGTCAGGATATTTCAAAAAGGCCCGTATTTTATGAAGCACGTGAGCATGCTTTTGTCGGAGATGTCCATGAAGCACTTCTTTTAGCCGAGCTCCTCCCAAATCCTGCAGGACGAAAACTGGAATTTGTCGATATCAGCATGCCTCTGCATAATGAAAATGGTGACTTTGAAGGCGTGTTAGCCACTCACCTAAGCTGGGAATGGGCTGAGGAAGTTCAGTCGTCGATTATTGACCCTCTAACAAGCAACGAGGACGATGTGGAGGTATTTGTGATTAGTTCAGAGGATAACCGTGTTGTATTAGGTCCCGACTCGTTTGTTGGCCGCCCTCTGCCGCTTAATAGCATTACAAAAGCAAAACAATACGGTACCGGCTGGATGGTTGAAGAGTGGCAAACTGATCAATCCTATCTTACAGGTTATTCCGAGGCTGCAGGTTATCGGGACTATCCAGGTATTCAATGGACTGTCCTTGTTCGTGAGCCTGAAGAAACCGCTTTTGAGACTGCCCAGAGCTTAAGTTTCGTGATCTTGATCAGTGGAATCCTGAGTGCTGCTATATTCGCTTTGATTGGCTGGATTATTGCGGGGAAGATTGCGAAACCGCTTAATGAAATTTCAAACCAAGCCCAGCTTTTTTCAACAGGCAGAGATATGCATTTCCCTGCCTACACAGGCATTAAAGAAATTGAAGAGTTGTCTTCTTCTTTACAACTGATGATCAAAACAATGAGTACAACTGAATCCAATCTGTTAAAGATGGAAGGTATGGCTTACCGCGATTCTTTAACGGGGCTTCCAAATAGAATTTTACTGGAGCTGTCGGCCTCCCAAATGATCGGAGAAGCACAGTTGGACGGAGACAAACTTGCATTCTTTTACATGGATTTAGACGGATTTAAACAAGTGAATGATACACTGGGACACCATGCAGGAGACCGCACGCTTCAGTATGTGGCAGATATTATAAGAAGACAGGTTCCTGATTCTGCCTTTGTTTCCCGCGTTGGAGGAGATGAATTTATTATCCTTCTTCCTTACAGTGAAAAAGGAGACAAGGTGGCTTTGAATCTGGCTCATCAGATCATACAGGAAATTAGTAAACCAATCCCACTAGACGGATCTTCAGCCCAAATTGGCTGCAGTATTGGAATCTCACTTTTCCCTCAGGATGAAAGTGATTTTCACACGCTGATCTCTTACGCTGATCAGGCCCTTTATGCTTCAAAAAATAAAGGGAAAGGCCAAGTAACCTTTTATCAAACTCTCCTATAACGAGATTTAAAGCCCGTTTGCTGATAATCGGCTGGCGGGGTTTTTTGCTTGTTTAAAAAACTGTAAAAAGATTAAGAAGAGACTGAATCGTTAAACGTAAGACTCCTTTAAGCATTTTAATGTTCCAATTAGCCTAAACTTGCTACACTAGTGAAAGATTCAAACGAAATGGATTATGTTTACAAATCCTGTTGGATCAATTTTAGCGAAAGCAGATGGTTTTATGAAAAATAAACTAAGTGATATTCCATATTCCGTACTGGATTTGTCACCAATCGTAGCAGGCGCCACAGCAGCTGATGCCTTTAAAAACACACTTTCTCTTGCTCAGCACACTGAAAAGCTGGGTTTTAACCGCTTCTGGCTTGCTGAGCATCACAATATGCCCTTTATCGCAAGCTCTTCCACCGCCCTTTTAATCGGGCATGTGGCGGCAGGAACGAGTACGATCCGGGTTGGATCCGGCGGAATTATGCTTCCAAATCACGCGCCACTAATTATTGCTGAGCAGTTTGGTACACTTGAGTCCCTTTACCCTGGAAGGATAGATCTTGGACTTGGACGTGCGCCTGGGACAGATCAGCGTACAGCCCATGCCCTAAGAAGAAACCGGAATAATGGACAGGAGTTTCCTGAACTTCTTGAGGAACTTCTCTCATACTTTAATCCTGACCTTCTTGATCATAAGCCTGTAGTTCGTGCAATTCCCGGTGAAGGGCTCTCTGTTCCTGTCTGGCTGCTTGGTTCTAGTGGTTTTAGTGCACAGCTCGCAGGTCAACTGGGTCTTCCTTTTTCTTTTGCGAGTCATTTCTCACCAGACAATACATTACCGGCACTCGACTTATACAGACGGAACTTCAAACCTTCCGACACATTGGAAAAACCGCATGCGATGGTTGGAGTCAATGTCATAGCAGCCGAAACCGATGAAAAGGCACAGTATCTCGCCACCACTCTCCAACAGGCATTCTTAAATTTAATACGCAGTACAGAATCACCGCTGCCGCCGCCTGTCGAAAATATGGATGAGATCTGGTCGCCATACGAAAAAGCTGCACTTGAGCAGCAGCTTGGCTCTTCTATCATTGGCAGCAAGGAAACAGTAAAAGCAAAGTTACAGAAATTTTTAGATGATACGAATGCCGATGAAATGATGATCGTCTCACAAATTTATGATCACCAAGACCGTCTGCGTTCCTATGAAATTGTTGCAGAAATCATTGAGGAAAGTAAATAAGTACAAAAAGGGTGCGTTTCCTCAATAGAGGAGCTGCACCCTTTTTTTGCTATTTTCAATTATTCGCGTGACTCGTCTTTAATTTCGTTTCGCATTGCATCTATGCTGTCCTGACGGCGTTTATTTTTCTCTTCAATCGCTTTTTTATCCTTGCCATCTGCAAAAGCCATCGTTTCTTCAGCTGCTTCCATATTGCCAATGGTGTTTTGTACCATTTCTTTCAGTTTGTCTGCGTTGTCAGTGCGGTTATCCGGATTCGGCGTGCTTTGTTTCATTTTGTTTCCTCCTCATTTTTATTTAGGGGCACATGGTAGGCTCCCCCTCTAAACGATATTTATGCAAAAATTAAGGTGAATGTTGCACTTATAAGGGGAAGTAAGGTATCTTTGAAACACATATGAAGACAAAGGTGTGTTACAACGTGCGTATTAATAAGTATTTAAGCGAGGCAGGAATTTCTTCACGCCGCGGTGCAGATAAATGGATCGAAGAAGGCCGTGTTAAATTAAATGGCCAATTAGCTGAGCTTGGCAGCCGTGTTGAGCAGGGCGATGTCGTCACAGTAGATGGCAAGCCGGTTGAGCTCGAAAAAAACAATGTCTACATTGCATTAAATAAGCCCCCAGGCATTACCTCCACAACAGAGCGCCATATCGAGGGGAATATTATTGATTTTGTCAACCATCCACAGCGTATTTTTCATATTGGACGGCTTGATAAAGATTCAGAAGGATTGATTTTGTTAACCAATGACGGGGATATCGTGAATGAGATTTTGCGTGCTGAAAATCAGCATGAAAAAGAATACATTGTCACGGTGGACCAGCCTGTATCCGATTACTTCTTAAAGCAAATGGAACATGGTGTATCCATTCTTGATACTAAAACGCTCCCTTGTAAGGTTGATAAACTATCCAGTCATGTGTTTAAAATCACTCTTACTCAAGGGTTAAACCGTCAGATCAGAAGAATGTGTACTGCTTTGGGCTATACCGTGCGAAGACTTACCCGAATTCGCATTATGAATATTCATCTTGACGGACTCGAAAAAGGGCAATGGCGTGATTTAACCAAAGACGAACGCACAAAGCTGTTTAAAAAGTTAAATTATACGCCTAAAGACCATTAAAAAGAGGTCGGCAAAGCAGCTGCACAAGGAGACCGGTTTATTTCCGCTGCAGGCGGAGGCTTTCCGCGTGGCGGGAGGTGAGCCACTTTGATGCTGTCGCATCTGCAGTGTCTCACCCTTCCCGCTGCATCACGCAGGAGTCCCCGCCTTCCGCTCCAATAAACCTATTCTTTGGATGGTTTACGCGCAGTTAAATGAAATTAGTATCATCATAAAAAAGGTACCTTCACGAGTAAATTTTTTCGTGAAGGTACCCTTTTTTTATTACCTAATTTAGCTAAACTTTTTTAGTGTATATTCTAAAAAACAATTGTTTTATTTCCATCTACAATAATCCGGTCTTCAATGTGCCATTTAACAGAGCGGGCCAGCACACTTCGTTCGATGGAACGGCCAATTTTTTTCATGTCTTCAATATTATCCGTGTGATCTACACGATTAATATCCTGCTCGATAATCGGTCCTTCATCTAAATCATTCGTGACATAATGACCCGTCGCACCAATCAGCTTTACTCCACGCTGATACGCTCGGTCATATGGGCGTGCCCCGACAAAAGCCGGTAAAAATGAATGATGAATATTAATAATTTTTTTCGGATGCGCTTCAACAAAGACCGGTGTCAGGATCTGCATATAACGGGCAAGAACAATCAAATCTACTTGGTATTCCTCCAGCCATTTCAGCTGCTGTGTTTCCACTTCACGACGATTTTCCTTGCTCGCAGGCAGATGCAAGAAAGGGATCCCAAAGCCTTCTACCAGCTCTTTCGCTTCTTGATGATTGCTGATGACTACAACGATCTCTGTCATTAAATCGCCGCTTTGCCATTCAAAGAGAAGCTCACGAATACAATGAAGCTCTTTAGAAACAAAAATAGCTGTCCGCTTTACCTCTGAAGGAAAGGTCATTTTCCAATCCATCGAGAAATTTTCCGCGATCGCTTCAAAGGATTTCTTTATTTCATTTCGATTTTCGTGAAGAGAAGGGCTTGCAAATTCAATTCGTATAAAAAAGTCGCCTCCCTCAGGATTTGTTGAATACTGATTAGACGTGATGATATTTGCATTGTATTGAAATAAAAAACGTGAAATGGATGCAACGATTCCCGGCCGATCCGGGCAGCGAACCAAAAGACATCCTTTGTTTTTCTGTTTTTCCTTATATTCTTGCAACTGTTTATCGACCTGACGTGACATATGCTCCTCCTTCAATTGCTTTTTTCAGTTTTACATATGAATTACTTTGATCGTAAGGGAAGTGAAGGGAAAATGAAAGGAAAGAGAGCTTTTCGGGGATAAAATACTATGAGTTTAAGAAAAACAAAAACCGGAGAAACACCCTTTTAGAGGGAATTTCTCCGGCTGTCAACGTTAACTAAGCTTTTTGAAATTGCTCGCTTTCTGTAGATCCACTCAACGCGGTAGTGGATGACGTGCCACCTGAGATCACCAGAGATACAGCGTCAAAATACCCAGTTCCTACTTCCCGCTGATGGCGTGTTGCAGTATATCCACTTTCTTCAGCGTCAAATTCAGCCTGCTGAAGCTCTGAATAAGCAGCCATCCCCCGCTCTTTATAGCCTCTTGCAAGCTCAAACATTCCATAATTAAGTGAATGAAAGCCTGCAAGCGTGACAAACTGAAATTTGTAGCCCATTTTACCAAGTTCTTGTTGGAAGCTCGCAATCGTTTCTTCATCCAATTTCTTTTTCCAGTTGAAAGAAGGCGAGCAGTTATAGGCAAGAATTTTACCTGGGAACTTCTCGTGGATCGCACTGGCAAACTTTCTCGCTTCTTCAATATTCGGTTCAGACGTTTCACACCAGATTAAATCAGCATAGGGTGCATAGGCAAGGCCGCGTGAGATCGCCTGATCGATCCCCTCTTTCGTATGATAAAAGCCTTCAGGAGTACGTTCTCCTTTAATAAATGGCTGATCGTATGGATCGACGTCACTTGTGATAAGATTCGCTGCATTTGCGTCTGTTCTCGCAATAATGACGGTCGGCACTCCCATCACATCCGCTGCAAGACGGGCTGCAATTAAATTCCGTACGGCTGTCTGCGTAGGCAGCAGCACTTTACCGCCAAGATGTCCGCATTTCTTTTCTGAAGATAACTGATCTTCTAAATGAACCCCGCCGGCACCTGCTTCGATCATCGCTTTTGTCAGTTCAAACACATTCAGCGTTCCCCCAAAACCAGCTTCCATATCGGCTACAATCGGGGCGTACCAGTATGTATCGCCCTCTCCTTCTGATTGCTGTATCTGGTCTGCCCGCTGCAGCGTCTGATTAATCTTTTTGACTACCTGAGGAACGCTGTTGGCCGGGTAAAGACTTTGGTCTGGATACATATGTCCGGATAGATTGGCATCCGCTGCTACCTGCCAGCCGCTCAAATAAATCGCTTTTAATCCCGCTTTAACCTGCTGCATCGCCTGGTTTCCTGTCAGCGCTCCAAGTGCATTTACATACTCTTCTGTATGAACAAGCTCCCATAGCCGCTCTGCCCCCATTTTTGCCAGCGTCTGCTCCACTACTACTGATCCTCTAAGCTTGATTACATCCGCTGCAGTATAGGGCCGTTCTACTCCATTCCAACGATCCTGCTTCCAACTCTCAATCAGCTGATCCATTTGCTTTTCATTATTCATTTCTCTCCATCTCCCTTTGTTATAATACATAAATTAATATTTAAACATTGTTATATAACAGTAGACTCAAAAAAATTTAATCTACATCTGCACAGCACTCAATAGCTTCTTTAAAGCTTGAGTAATCAAGCCCGCAAGCACGGCACACATTTGCTGGATCCGCCTCTTCCTTTTTACGGAAAACCACAACATTTGATACGGGGTATTCTATTATGGAAAGAGCGCCCTGTGAGGTTTGCTCCAATGTGTAAGCCTCATTGCCATAAACAAACATGGTTCCCTCGAGTTCTGAATTAGACCGTCCTTCCAAGACATGCTGGACAATCCAGCGTTCAATTAGGTCTCTGCTTGTTGATTGTGTTTGTTGAATTTGCATATGCTCATCCTCCTAAATGTTTGTGTAAAACTAATATATAACAGTAGTTAATTATATGCAACTGTTTTATAACAGTTGCATATAAATTTTTTAGCAGCTTGATAAACTCGCTCTCTGACAGGTGAATTCATCTTATAAATAATTTAATGCTTCTGTGCTATAACACAGATCTTTCATGTTCTAGCTGCGTAGGTTCGTGCTTTAAACTCTTGCCGGCGTCGGTGTAAAATCGGTTCGGTATATCCGCCCGGCTGATCTTTTCCATCAAAAATCAGGTCACACGCTGCCTGAAATGCGATTGAACGCTCGAAATCATTTGCCATAGGCTGATAAAGCGGATCGCTGCTGTTTTGATGGTCCACAACCTCGGCCATTCGTTTTAAGGTTTCCATAATCTGTTCTTTTGTACATAAGCCATGCTCAAGCCAGTTGGCAAGATGCTGACTTGAAATCCGCAGTGTGGCCCTGTCCTCCATTAAGCCGACATGGTGAATATCCGGTACCTTTGAGCAGCCCGTTCCATGCTCTACCCATCTCACCACATATCCAAGCAGACCCTGCACATTATTGTCGAGCTCCTGCTGAATGTCAGCTTTAGTGTAACTACCTTCGAAAAGAGGCAGTGTCAACATTTCCTGCTGCCTGTCTTTTACACGCTGCAGGAGCTCTTTTTGAACGTCTTTGACACGCAGCTGGTGGTAATGCAGCGCGTGCAGTGTTGCTGCGGTTGGCGATGGAACCCATGCCGTATTGCCGCCAGCTTCAAGATGCGTGCGCTTTTGTTCCATCATCTCTTTCATTTGATCAGGCATGGCCCACATTCCCTTGCCAATTTGAGCACGCCCGGGCAACGCACATTTCAGCCCAGTATCCACATTCGATTTTTCATAGCCTTGAAGCCAGACCGTGCCTTTCATTTCATTTTTCCGCACCATTGCCCCTGCAAGCATCGACGTATGAATTTCGTCTCCCGTACGGTCTAAAAATCCTGTATTTATAAATACGATTCGTTCCTTTACTTCAAAAATACAGTTTGCAAGATTGAGGGACGTACGCCTTTCTTCATCCATGACCCCTATTTTCAAGGTGAATCGCTTAAGACCTAGAAGATCTTCCACCCGATTAAAGCATGTATTCGCAAACGCCGCTTCTCTTGAGCCGTGCATCTTCGGCTTTACAATATAAACAGAGCCTTCAGCAGAATTTTTCGTTCTACCTTTACGAAGCAGATCATGTTTTGCAAGTAAACTTGTGACCACTGTATCGATGATCCCTTCAGGAACCTCTCTGTCCTCTTGATCAAGCACCATAGATGATGTCATTAAATGGCCTACGTTCCGCACAAGAAGCAGAGAACGACCAGGCAGAATCAGCTCACTGCCGTCTGGTGAGAGGTAGCTTCTGTCCTCATTCAGATTTCTCGTTACCTCTTTTTCCCCTTTTTGAAAAACAGAAGAAAGTGATCCCTTCATTAACCCGAGCCAATTCCGATACACAAGCACCTTATCCTCTGCATCCACAGCCGCAACAGAATCCTCGCAATCCATAATGGTCGTAATGGCAGACTCCATCACAACATCCTTCACACCGGCAGCATCGGTTTTTCCAACAGGATGGGTTTTGTCCATTTGAATTTCAATATAAAGATCATGATTGATCAGCAAAATAGAGGATGGATTTTCCCTTTCTCCCTGCCAGCCTGCAAATTGCTGTTCATCTTTAAGGCGTGTTGTTTCATTGATTACGCTGGCAACTAGTTTACCGTCCTTTACTGAATACTGCGTTACCTCTTTGTGTGAACCGTTTTGCAGAGGGATAATTTCATCTAGGAAGCTCTTGGCATAGTCCACGACTTTACGTCCTCTGATTGGATTATAGGCGCTTCCTTTTTCTGCTCCCTCAGCTTCATCAATGACATTTGTTCCGTACAGCGCATCGTATAAGCTGCCCCAGCGTGCATTTGCAGCATTGATGGCATAACGGGCATTGTTAACCGGCACGACAAGCTGTGGACCTGCTTGTGAAGCAATTTCACGATCTACCTGCTCAGTCCCAATCGAGAATGGTTCTTTTTCTCTTTCAATGTAGCCAATTTCCTTTAAAAAGTTTTCATACTCTTCACGCTTTTGCTTCCAATCCCATTGACTGTGCCACTGATTAATCTGCTCCTGCATCCTGTTTCTTACGGCAAGCAGTTCTCCATTTTCAGGTGATAAATCATGAATAATCTCACTAAACCCCTGCCAAAATGCTTCGCTGTCCACCTCTGAACCCGGCAGTGCTTCCTTTTCAATAAACGTATAAAATAAGGGGTCAATCTTTAAACCGTCGATGTGAATCATCTTTATCCTCCTTTTGTTATATAACAGTTATATTTATTAATATGTATTATATAACAACTTGTTGCTGATTGGAAATGGTTTTTTTATTTTTTAAATTCATTTACCTTTAAATTTGAAAAATTTAAATTAGAGATAGTGAGAGAAGATGATTTGTGTTAACTTATTATTATATTGGTTTACAAAAAGGAGGATTTTATGGAAAATCATCGATTAAGGATGCTGATCAACTGCGGAATTTTCGCTGCGATTACGGCTATATTAGCTCAAGTTGAAATTCCTCTGCCGTTAATCCCTATTAGCGGTCAGACACTGGCAGTAGGGCTTGCTGCCACTATATTAGGAAGCCGTTACGGCGCGATTACGATGGTGGTTTATATGCTGATTGGCATGGCAGGACTGCCGGTATTTGCAGGATTCAGCGGCGGTGCTCACGTTATGGTGGGGCCAACTGCAGGGTATATTGTAGGATTTATTGCTGCGGCATATGCAACAGGACTTATTCTAGAAAAAACTTCTTTCACCCTGCCTATGGCGATTGCGGCTAATTTGGCCGGCATGGTCGTTACCCTTGCATGCGGAACCATCTGGCTCAAAATCTTATTTGATCTGAACTGGACGGCCGCTCTAGCTGCAGGCGTGTACCCGTTTTTAGTCGTTGGTGTTATAAAAGCACTTTTAGCAGCATGGATTGGCATCACTGTACGCCAAAGACTGATGCAGGCTAAGCTGCTGCAGCCGGCTATCTAAAAAACGCAGCACAAAAAAGAGCGGCGACTCAATGGTCACCGCTCTCTTCCCGGTTTTTTAACATGATTACGTTTAATTGTGGAGGATTAAACAGCCTGAAGTTTAAAAAAGATAGCGCATCACTGCTTCCAAGTCCGGTACTTACATATTGCTTGGTCCCCTCATACTCCCAAAGCCCGCTTACTCTGTCTGATGGAGGCAAAATCCCCCCATCGTCATACCAGGCTTCGGGTACAAATAGAGCACCTAAAAGGGGCAGGCGGATTTGCCCGCCATGGTAATGACCAGCGAAAATTAAGCTAAATTCCCTGAAATTCTTCTGCTCTTTCAGATAATCTATTTGCACATCGACAATAGGGTAATGACTGAGTGCAACGATGGCTTCCTTTTCCTGTCCTTCTAACCTTTCAAACTGTTTTAGCTGCTCATTTTGATAGGCGGTATAAGCAGGCTCTCTTTCAATGGTTCTACCAACTCTTCCGTTCAGCGGCTTAAAGTCTTCATCCGGATTCATGACCGCTGCATCAAACTGAACAAAATGCAGGTTCTCCTGTCCTCTTTCAATTGTTTCAATGGATTCAAGCAATAACACTCCTCGCTCTTCCATCCCCTCTATAAAAAGGCTTTTTTCAATCCTGCCTTCTTTATTCATTGTATAGCTTTCCGGATCTGTATTTCCTGGCACATAAAAGGCATGCTCTTTATTTTGAATCCCTTCAAGCAGGTCATAAAAAGCAGTCCAGTTCTTTTGTTCCGGATCATCCAGCATATCCCCTGTGAAAATGATCACATCATACTCAATGGCATTAACTTTTTTAATCAGCCTTGATTGATTATTTCCGAACGTTTTCTCATGAAGGTCACTGATTTGAAGAATTCGAAAGTGATTAAACTCATTTGAGAGACCCGTTACGAGAACCTCCTGCTCTTCTACGGTAATCCGGTTGTTGTCCCAATAAATGAGTAACGCGATCCCCGCAATAAATAAAATGATCAATAAAGTCCATCCAGTCTTTTTTTTCACGAAACCTGCCTCATTTAGTAATGAATTTAATCGTTTTTAAGGAGCCACTTCCATTTGTCTTTTCAGCAGATGGCTAAATACCTTGCTTTTTTCCTGAGAAAGCTGATTGAAGCCTCCCTGCTGAATCACTTTCCCGTCTTCTAGCACGACGACCTGATCCGAATTACGAATGGTAGACAAGCGATGTGCAATGACTAAGATCGTCATTTTCCCTTTTAACCGCTCAAGCGCTTCTTGAATGCGGGCCTCGCTTTCGCTGTCAAGTGCGCTGGTGGCTTCATCCAATACTAGAATAGAAGGCTTTCGCAAAATCGCTCTCGCAATAACAAGTCGCTGTCTTTCTCCCCCTGAAAGTTTGATTCCTCTGTCGCCAATCAGGGTATCAAGCCCATCTGGCAGTCTTTGAACAAATTGATCTGCACACGCAAACGCCAAAGCTTCCCAAAGGTCTTCATCAGAAGCATTCTGTTTCACAAGCAGCAGGTTTTCTCTGATCGTTGTATTAAACAAAAATGGATCCTGTGGAACATAGGAGATGGCTTGTCTTAGCGATAACAAATTATCCCTCGTTAACTCTACTCCATCAATGAGCAGTTGACCGGACTCCGGCTTATTCAGCCCCATAATTAAATCGATGAGCGTGCTTTTTCCTGCTCCTGATCTTCCCACAAAAGCAGTCATTTTAAAGGAAGGCAGAATAAGATTTATATTTTCTAATGTGTTCTTGGGCTCCTGTTGGTTATAGCGAAAAAACACATTGCGGCATTCAATTTGATGAGCAAAAGAAATGGGCTCGGCATCGTTCTTGTGTAAGGTGAATTCCTGCGCGTTCTTACATTCATGCTGTAATGCTTTCACAGCTTTAAAGGACGGAAGGACGGTAGCAATTTGTTCAAGCGAAGCCTGAATGCCCGCAACCCGAGGCCATAACCGTGAAAAGATGATTACAATCAGCCCTAATTGAGCCGCCTGGGCATTAAATAATTGAATTGATAAGTAAACAAATAAAGCAATTAGAACAGCTGATGCCATTTTGTAATAAAGCTGTGAAGTTGTTTTTAATTTCATATACTCGATCTGTTCATTCTGCATTCCTTTCGTGATTCCTGTATACCAATCCATTCGGGAATGTTCGAGCGTATTGCTTTTAATATCCTTTATTCCATTCATCTGATCTGTAATTCCGCCTATATATTCTTTTGTTAATAAAAAGTTTCGTTTTCCAAGCGCAAGAGACCGTTTTAAAAATCGTCGATTAAAATAAATCAGGATAAGTCCGCAAAGCATCACAAAGATTGTAATTGAAGGTGCCAGAAGAAAGGCCAGTACAATTTGAATAGCTGTTGTAATGATCGAGGACATAAATTGCAGGACTGAATGCGTTCCGCCATTCGCTTTTGATATTTCTGTCGTAAGAATATTAATGATATCTGACTTTCTTTTTTGAATAAAAAAGCTCCAATTGGAGAATAGAAGATTCCGATACGTTTCCATGCGCAAATGCCGCAAAAATCCGTGCTGAATCGTTGCATTTCGAATTGTGATCGTCCGGTGCAATAAATTTTGACCAACAGCTAATAGAACAAAAACACCCAGCACCAGCGGAAGACCAATGGACGGCGGAATATCACTTAAAAAAGAAAATAGCCCAATTAAGGGGATCCCTTCTATATTCAAATCAATAATACCACTTAACGAAATCATGGGAATGAGCAATAAAATCGCCAGACCCTCCAATAATCCGATGACAATCATCGCCATGAGGTTTAAATAGAGCACGCTTCCTGAATAAGAATGAATCTGCTTTAAAAAAAAGAGAATATCCTTCATTTAAATCCTCCTAAGGCATTGCATGTTTACTTCTTTTTCTCCACATGATTAACAGCGGCCGAAGAGGAAAATAGAGAAAATGCAGCTGTTGGGGCAGTGGCAGTGTTTTGGCATCTTCTGCATATGGATGCAGCGTACTCAAAAGATATAAGCTTTTTTGATGAGGGGACATGAGAGAAAATAAATGCTTTTTATGATAGTTTGAAACGTCTTCCGGAACCGGCTCTGTATGAAGGTTAATCATGGACTCCAGATAATATACCGCTTCCTGTGCAAGCTTTTGAGAACGCTGAGTGGAAGCCAGTCTCAAAGCAGCAGGGTTACATTCTGCATGTAAAAGCTGTTTGGCCAATACGATACTTTGTCCTGCTATGTGCTCGATATAATTCTTCTTTAACAAGGTGGAAAGGAGCTGCCAGTCCAGTTCTTGTTTCATTAGCTGTTTGATGTCCATCAGCCAGCGCAACCTTGACCATCCGTGACGTGCGCCATGTGACGCAAGAAACAAAAAGAGGTCTTCGTTCCCAAGCATATCAACAGAAGAATGAGGAAGCGCTGACTTGACTCTGCGGTTCCATAGCTCATCAAATCTCGGCTCTTTGCCAGGACCTGGACTGAGTCTCCAGTGAACTTCTACTTTTGTTTTTTTCACAGGATGAACATACATCATATGGTGATGGCGCCATCGCCAGTCATTCAGGACTGATTGAATGTAATCATCTTTCTGATAGCCCTCTTTTACCAGCAATGCCTCTGCTCTTTCAATATCCTTCATGGGAATGAGAATATCAAGATCATTGCAGGTGCGCAAAGATAAATCACCATATAGCTTATGAGCCAAAACTGGCCCTTTCAGGCAAAGAGTGGGAATGGATTCCTTGGAAAACAACTGATTAACCTTTTCCATTTCAGCGCTCAGATACAGCATCTTCAGGGTATTTCGCTTAAACTCAGAATTGAGCACAGTCTTTACATGTTCAGGAATCTCGTTTGACTGACTAATTCTTGAGAGTAGAGCTGGGTACACACGATGGTGTAAGGCTTGAGTAATAAAAAGATTCCAATCTACTTTCCCAACTAAATCTTTATTGATTTGAATAGATTGCGGTTCCTGTTTAATCAGTTCAAGGATTAAGAGAACTTCATTTGATAGAGTAGACTGATTGAGTTTAAATGTGTGTTTCATTATTTATTCTCCCCATCTTTTCCGGGAATCTTTTTGGCAAACTTCCCGACGACTGTGTATTTCTCCATTCCTTCAGATCCTGTAATATAATAGGGACCGCTCCTTAGCCAGGCGTGTGCGGCAAGCTTACCGTGTTCGTCCCTTCCCGTCCCCAAATAAAGCGTGCTTTCTATGTTGCGCTTTTCAAGCATCCTCATTGCCGCGATCGCCTTTACCAGACACTGGCTTTCCCAGAAGGTATATTTGCTCATTAGATTCACAGACTGCGATACACTAGCCAGCACACGCTTGTTACCTGGTTCAGGCTCATAAGTGGTTTCCATCATATGCTCACCAAGTGAAGGAGCAATTTGAGAAAATGGTTTTGATTTGGCGACTCTGGCTTTAGCCAGTTGAATATATGTTTCTACGAGCAGCCCTTTCATTTCTTTACTTAACGAGAAAAAAGCCTTAACTTTATTTATAAGACTTGCTCCCTTTTTAAGTTCGTGCGTCCAGACACTCATTGAGCGTCAGTAATGGCAATCAGATTTTCTTTCCCTAACTGATCCAGAAAACTCATGACCTGTTGTTCGCATTCCGAAGCATCCACCTCATACTCAGAAATCAACTCATGAATGAGAGTTGAAATAGCTACAGGTTTTTCGATTTTCCCCCAGATCGCTCCGCCAATGTCACCTAAATTATAATATTTCCCATTTTCAATACTCAGCATGACAATTTCTCCATCCATATTGCTGACTACATTCCCCGGCTGCTGTGCAACAGTCTGCTCTTTGCTCAACACTTGTGTATACGTCATACGTGAACCGACTCCTTTTGAATAGTAGTTATGATCAAATCGGCCAATTCATTGGCCGTAAACGACTGAACAGGTCTTTTAAGCTGATAAAGAGAAAGCTGATTAAGCATTTTCGCTGAAAGTGTAAAATGCCATTGCACGAGTCCAAGCCGTTCAATAAAAGATTTGCGATACGTATGGGCAAATAAAAGCTGAAAACGCTCAAGATTATGAATCGGCTTCATGTCAATAGTGTCTTCATCCGTTTTTACGAGTTCAATAACACCCGCAAGAGGCAATTTCTCGTTTAAAAACTGTTCAGTTACAGGAACAGCGAATTTCGTTTCCCGCTGAATAATCGGACGAAGACGAGCTGAATCCATCCCAAACTGATGCAGACTTTCAATCCATAGCTTTTGCTGCGGATAGGCAGGCGTTACCATCGGAATCCCTTGTTCTGTTACAGTGACTGGAATAACGTCATCGCTTAGCAGCTTATATCCTTTTTGCAGAAGAGCAGAAGCAAGCGTCGATTTCCCAGCTCCCGAATCTCCTACAATCGCATATACTTTCCCCTTGATTGCCACTGCACTTCCGTGAAGAGGAAGAATTTTTCGCTGCATTAAAATCGAGCCCATACAGGTTCCCAAAAGAAAGAGACATATTTGGTCATGCTTGGAATCATGAAAAGCATCTACGTAAATATGCGTCCCATTTTCAATAAGAAAAATTGCCGTATCTTCAATTTCAAACATGACAAAATCGTCTTTAATATAAAAATATTTTTGATTGATCGGGCGGTTTTCCCAAATAAACTTTAGTGCCTTTCTCGCAATAAAAACATCTGTGTTAAGCATCGTTGCAGCAGGCAGTTCCTGAATCTCCATCTCGCTTGAAATAGACAACCCAAACGCCTCATAACAATAAGAAGCGGTACACTCTTTCATAATGTGTTCCTCCAGTATGCAAAGAATAAAATTACGGCCATACAAGGAATAAAGAACTAGTTCACCCGTAATACAAGGCCCCTGTAAGATTCCCTACAGAGGCTATGTATATTAAATATAAACTTATCAATCTACGAGTTCGGGATTAGCTGAAAGTAAGATCGCCACGAGGTGTGCCGTCTTCAAAATCGTTATCCAAATCGTCTCCATTATGTCCAAGCATCGTCATTTGAACTGTCAGCAATTCAACTTCTGGTGTTTTCCATTCCTTTTTCATTGTTTCACCCCCTTTCAATTGAATGTTTTAAGAAAGCGGTATAGAATCAGGCTGCGCATGATTAAACGATAGTCTGAATCGAGTCCTGCTTTACCATCCGGACCTTGCTGTAGAGTCTTCAAAGCTGATTGTAATCTTGTTGTGTTAACGTATTGTGTAAAAAATTTGTCGTGAATCATCTTTGTTGATTCTTCCATTATTTGGTTCCAATATGGAGCAACCCGATGAACCCAATCAAGTCCCTGTGCGCCCCTGACACGCTGATTCAGCCTTATCTCGTCCGGCAGATATCCTTTCATTGATCTTCTAATCAACGCTCGATCCATTCCTTTTTTAACAAATTGATGATCGGGAACAGATAAGCAGAATCGAACAACACGACTGTCATTCGTTGGATCTCTTTTCCACAAACCATGCTTTATAGACAATTTAGCCGTGAGGGCATTGCCGTAGTTCCATGGATAAAGATCATTCAGCAGTTTTTTTCTGGATCTTGTTGGTGTTCCAGGCGGCAGCCATCCAGTTTGAGCAAATTGATGCGTCTTCAACTTCTCCTGAATATGCGTCCTTCCTGCAAATTCATTGTTGATTACAATATGGTTAGTTGGTTTATTTCTATTTTCCAGATAAAAATTCATCTTCGGATAAGCAAGTTTTGAAATCAATGGCAGCAAACCTAATCTTTTCCCCTGCATGATGGAGCTGTATTGATTAAGCTCTTGATAGAGGCGCGGCCATTGAAGCGTTCGCAAAAGCTTTCCGTAGTAATCTAGCGCTGAACCCCAGGAGATGGTAAAATTCCCGCGATCACCATTTAACAAAATGCCAACATCATACTTTTCTGCTTCCTCGAACATTCCCTTAAGCCAAAAGGAGTTTTCAAAAAACTTATACGGCAGCTCCATATCTCCCAACATTTCAGCAATGATTGAAAAGGAGTCTTTGCCTTCGAAGTCTAGAAAATGGTGCTTCTTTCCTCCAATGTAGGACAGAGTAGCATTGATGGCAGGACTTTCATTTGGCTGCATATGACCTTTTGTATAGTCCTCAAAATCTTTTGGAGGAATATAGCTAAACGTATAAAGATCTTTATTGGAATGGCGTAAGCTTTTGGCAGCTAAACTCGCCACCGATCCAGAATCAAGTCCCCCGCTAAGCTGTGATCCAACATTGCGATGGGTCCTCAAACGATCATTGACAGCTCGTGTAAACACTTCTGTAAAGGCTTCAATATATTCTCCATCTGACTTTAGGTTCAATTTTTCTGTACTATACAGACTGCCATATCGTTGAATGGACACTGCACCATTTTTAATTTCTATTGAATGCGACGGCGGCACTTGTTTAATTGATTCATAAGGAGTGTCAACCGCATCCAATGAATCAATCATTCCTGTAATGGACAGGTATTCAGCCAGCCAGGATTCGTTTAGTTTTTTTTCAATGAAAGGAAGCAAGAACATAGGTTTAATGAGAGTCGAAAACACTACACATGATTGATCTTTCATGTAATACAGGGTTCGATAACCGGATAAATCCCTCGCACCGAAGGCCTTTTGCTTTTTTTCATCCCAAATCATAAAAGCAAAGTCACCAATTAAATTTTTCGGACATTCATTTCCCCACTTATCATACGCAAGGAGAATGAGCTGGCTGTCAGACATTAAATTGCGGTCGTATTTCTTCACTCCAAGACTATCAAAGAGCTCCTTACGATTATCAAGAATTGCATCTGCTGTTATGACCATTTGTAAATCGTAATCATAAAAGGGCTGTTTCTCCCCTATTGACTCAGGCGTGATCCACTGTGCGTGACATCCAAGAAAAGCATTATCTTTTATAAAAACCTGCCGATCGTCAGAAGGAAAATGAGCCATGGCTGCCATCATCGCTTTCCCATATTCAGGATTGACCAGTTCTTGCCTGTCAAAATTAATCACTCCAGCAATCGCGCTCATATAACTCCTCCAGACTCTATCGTTCTTTTTAAAGAACGATAAGCGTAAAAAAATAGACTTTTTTAGTGGGTAAATAATAGAATCTATTCGTTCTTTATAAAGAACTTTATGCTTTAATTCTACACGGATTGTAATAAATGTCAAGAATACATTTCAATAACATTCTGAATTTCAGAAAAATGATACAACATATAATAAATATTACTAAATAACTAATTTACAGTCCCTTTTATCGGTATTGACCAAACGACCATTTTCAATTTTAAATACAATGTCACAATTTTCAATTGTACTTAGTCTATGAGCAATTATTATTAACGTTTTCTCACCTTTTAATCTATCTATTGCACTCATTATATCTTTTTCGGTCTCAGTATCTAAAGCCGATGTTGCCTCATCCATGAAAAGTATTTCGGGATTATGGTATAAGGCTCGGGCTATACCAAGTCTCTGTCTTTGACCTCCTGAAAGTTTAATCCCTCTCTCTCCTACAGAAGTATAAATATTTTCCGGTAAAGAAGTAGCAAATTCCATTAACTGCGCTTGTTCTAATGCTCTCCAAACTCTAGTATCATCAATATCTTCGGCTTCAACTCCAAATGCAATGTTACTTCTAATCGTGTCATCGGAAAGAAATATTGATTGAGGAATATAGCCAATTCGACTTTGCCATAAAGGCAAATTTTCTTCTATTTTCTTGCTATCAACTAATAAAGATCCACTATGGGGTTCTAATATCCCCAGTATAATATCAACTAATGTTGTTTTTCCAGCGCCTGAAGGTCCTACAAAAGCAACAGACTGTCCGATGGGAATTGTTAAACTCACATCTTTAATTGCTAAACCCTCCTGATTTGGATACCTAAAGGAAATTCCACTTAATTCAATGGCGTTTTCGTAGATTTTATTATTAGCTGCGTTTAACTGACTGTTTTTGTCTTTTTCTTTATTTTGTTTAAGATACTCTTTGGTGCTAACTAAATCATCGTGAACGATATCTAGAGCCGGCTGACTGTAACGAATCGTTGCTAACATTGCAACAACTCTTGTTATGGAGGGCATTAGCCTGAAAGCAGCCATTGAGAACAGGGCCATAGTAGTAATAAATTCAGATGTATCTTTTCCTTGAAGAACAAAAATTAACATAGCCATGAGAACAATTGCGACTAACAAAGTCTCAATAAACAGCCTAGGTACATGTTCAAGTAACTTTAAGTATCGTATTATACCGGAATTGATTTTGCCGTTTTCAGTATAACTTTTTATAAAAAATTCTTCTTTTCCTGATACTTTTACTTCTTTACTTGCCCCAAGCCCTTGATTAACAGATTTAATCATCGCCCCGCCAATTCTTTGGTGTTCCGTTCCTAGATTACCAAGCTTACCTTTTAGTATGGCAAAAAAAGCATACACACTTATACCGAGGAGAATTGAAGCTGACAAAGTTGCCATTGGAGCTGTCCAAACTAATAGTCCTAATATACAAAGTATTACCAATACCTCAGTAAATAGCTGAAACCCCGACATAACAATTCCTTGAAATAATTTAGGTACTTCTGCGTTTACATTTCTTAACAAATCGGCTGAATTACGCTGCATATGAAATGTGTAAGGTTGAATCAAATAAGACCTGAAAAGTTGACTTGATAATTTAACCTGCTGATTTAAAATTACTCGAGCTTGCGCATATTGGAAAATTAATAGATACAAATTTTTTATAAGAAATACTGAAAGTAAAAAAAGGACGGAAAAGATGACAAACGCATTAAATGATTTGAAATTAAGGCCTTCATATATTGACCTAAATATAACTTGATCCTGGACGCTTTCCGGATTGGTAATGATCGTAACTAGAGGTATAATCAGTCCTATTCCAATGGTCTCTAATATTGCGGCAAAGATCATCATTACAAACAAAATGAGGAATTTTTTCTTTTCTTTACTTGTAAAGAGAACTAACAGTTTTGAAAACATTTCTTTCAAATGAATCACCCCCTTAACCTATTTCTTTTAATTTCTCCCTACCGTAATTTTCATACAGTTGTGTCGTCCGTATCGCAAAACCCTGAGTAAATGGAAGTTTACTGAATAGTACAGAGTACACTCCAATATCTTTTGTATCTCCCTGCGAAAAATCAACTTCTCCATTTCTTCTAGTTACACTTTTTAGAAAGTTCAAAGCCTTTTCTCCCCTCACTAAACAAACATCTTCTATTTCGGTGACTGAAGCAGCATTAATTAGGAACCAAGCCAATGTAGCCGTGGCAGAAGAATCTGACCGTGTTTCCGGACGTGTTACTGTCCAATTCCAGCTCCCATTCTCGTTTTGAAAATCAATAATAGTCTTTGCGTACTTCTCGACAAGTTTTGTAAGAGCCATTTTATGTGGATTACTAAAAGGCAACTCATTCCATGAGTCAATTAACCCTATTGCAAACCAACCCAGCCCTCTACCCCATCCGTATAACCCTAAAGGAATTTCCTGGTTTACATTATAAGCATGACAGGGGATGAAATAATGTTTGTGCATGCCGTGTTTCTCGTACTTAATTATCTGACTGATTGCCAGATCGATACATTCATTTTTTTCATATTTAATTCCATAAACAATTAAAAAAGGACATATAAAACCAATCGTGTCTACATACCTGTAGTCATCCATAGCTTTTCTATATCTTACCGTTCCATCTTTTCCAATATGAAGTTTAATGAGGTTCCATATGTGATCCAAAGCTGGTTTGTACTTATCACTCTCAACAAAGTTTATTTTCATTATCGAATATGCAAGTATTGCACTGTCTATTTCTGTAGGCTTTTTCAACCATTGACCATCAGAATCGAAATGAGTATTCAGATACAGTTTCACTTTTTCTTTTGCTTTTGTATCATTAGAATACTTAACTAATTCTAACAGCCCCAGCATTAAGCTTGCCTCCTGCCAATATTGAATTGTGCGTTTCGAATAGTTTCCCCTGATCATATCAATAGCGACAAACCGAGTATTATCTGTAATTTTTGCTTTCGGTGTTTGAATAAGCCACTTGATCCCTCTGTTTGTAATCGCAGTGTTCCATGATTTGAGATCATCGTACCTTCCAATATGAATTCTGCCTAGCCAGTCACTAATTATAGGGAGTAGATCAATAATTATAATTACTGCAACGATGAATAGTGTAATGAGAGCCACTATTTGGATCAACATCTAATTCCACCTCTCTTCAAACTGCATCATTTACCATACTGTATAGCTTTAAGATTTCATGCTCGGTTCCTAAATCTTCATGGCTTAAATTACTGACTAATGTTTCTTTTAGTATTTCGTCCTGATACATTTTTAAGATTTTTTCAGCAATTGATTTTGCATCCATACTAGCTACAAGACCATTGATCCCATCTTGTATTTGATCAGTCACTGTAGAGAAATTCGTTACTATAATTGGTTTCAATAATATTTTCGCTTCATCAATTGCTATAGATTTACCCTCGAACCTAGAAGATTGCACATATATATCAGCATTGTAGATATAAGGATAGGGATTTTCTTTCAGTCCTAGCAGTTTAAAGTTAGCTTCAAGACCAAAATTTTTAATTAGATCCTCCAGTTTATTACGGTCTTCACCTTCACCGATAACATACCATTTTATATTTAACCCATAGTCAGTTAAAATCTTACATGCTTCAATAGCCATGTCATACCCTTTTTGATAGGAAAGCCTTCCGATAGAGACAATTTTCAACCCCTCTTCCTCTAAGAGTTTACTTTCTAAAGACAACTGATTAATAAGTTTTGGGGACACGATATTGTGCATCACAGAAATCTTTTTTTGCATACTAGGGAACGTCATATTTAGAACATTGGCACATTCTTGAGAAACGGTTACAATTTTATTTAATTGAGTTAGATATTTTTTATCAAGCTTTGGGTCCATTCCAAGCTTGTTATAGTCATTGTGTATAAACCCTATCTTAATTTCAGCTTCGACTTTATCTACGCAAAAATAAATTGGGTTTTTTTCTAAATAACCAATAGCGGAATGATATTTTTTAGTTATCTTTCCAATGGAACTAGATATATACTTCCATCTTCTCTGTTCACTACGTGCTTTGTTCTTCTCTGTTCTTATGACAATGCCAAATAATATTCTATATAAAATAGCGTCAGGCCTTTTCATCTCCACACACTTTAATAGTGCTTTTCTAATAGGCATATCAAAAATAGAGTACTCAAGAGGCTCATTAAGTAAATTGACTTCAGGTGGAAGCTTAGTTAAAAATATTCCTTCATGTTTAAATAAATATAAATCTACGTTAAATTTTGAATAGTCTATTGTCTCCAATAAGGAAATAATGGCCTTTTCTGCTCCACCACAATTTAAGTTATTCATAACAAACAATAAATTCCTTTTCATACCATCACTCCTTATAGAAGCTGATAAAGCTTATTAATTTCTTTTTCAGTGCCCAAATTTTCAATAGACAAATTACTTATTAAACTATCTTTTAGTATTGGGTTATGAATTAGTTGATAAATTCCTGCAGCAATTGACGAGGGATCCATTTCTACAATCAATCCATTTATGTTGTTTTTAATTTGATCTTTAGCAGTAGAATAATTTGTAATTATTATCGGTTTGCATAGTATTTTTGCTTCATCAAGAGCAATAGACTTCCCTTCGAACTTTGAAGTTTGAACATAAATATCACATTGTTTGATGTAAGGATATGGATTAGCTTTTAATCCCAACAAGATAAAATGATTTTGCAATTTTTTTTGTGCAATTAATTTCTCTAAATTCGATCGCTCTTCTCCTTCACCGATCACAAACCATTTTAAGTTATTACCTTTTTTAACCAATTCTTCACATGCATTAATTGCCATCTCAAAACCTTTTTGATGGTGCAGACGACCTACTGATAAGATAATCTTTTGACCCTGATTTCTTATAAAAACATCATTCATTTGATTGGATAGTTTATTTATTACACTTGGAGAAACGATATTATAAATTACATTAATTTTATTCCTTTGATCTGGAAACCTACTCTTCAGCACAGTAGCACATTCCTCTGAAACGGTTAATATTTCATGAAGTTTTTTAAAATACTTTTCATCAAAAGCAATATTTGATTCTAATTTATCGTAGTCATTGTGAATCCACCCAATTTTTTTATGGGCAGTTACCCTATCTACACAGAAGTAAATAGAAGTCTTTTCTAAAAACCCAATTGATACATCATAGACCTTGGCCAAATCAGCAAGAGATCTGGAAAGGTATTTCCAACCGTACTGTTCGTTGGTTCCTACGCTCTTATTTAAACGAATACAGATTGTATATAATATTCTGTTTATAGCTAACTTATAGTTTTTACTTCCCAAAAACTTGTATATTGATTTTAAAAGCGACAATGAAAACAACTTGTAGTTATCTGGTAAAGGCAAAACGTTTACTTGAGGCGGAATAAATTCCATAAACAGCCCATTGTGATTGAGCAAGAAAATATCCACGTTGTATAAATCGTAGTCAATTTGAGAAAGTAAGTTTATAAGGCTTTTTTCACCTCCACCAGCGGATAGGCTAGGAATAATGAATAATAGATTTTTTTTCATAATTCACCTCATCTTATGACGTCGTTCAAATGATCTACGGCTCCATAGGCCAGCTTTTTCATTAAGGGCACAGATTTTTTTAAACATCTTTGAATATCTTTTTCCTCAGCCATCATTTCTTCAAATCCATTAATTAGTTTCGTATCATCAGACAGTTCATCTATTCCAAAAACTAATCTTTCTTCTTCAAAGAGGTCTTTTGCAATTCCCTTAGACTTAACGCTGTATCCCAAAACCATAGTAGGTACTAACGAAGAGTAAGCAGCTATGGTGGCATGAGTTCTTGCTCCAATAAAGAATCTCATACGGGCAATGTATCCCTTATATTGTGTAGCAGTAAGATTATCTGGTAAAAGCAACACTCTTTGTGAGTCCTTGAATTCCTCAAATAGTAACGACAGAATCTCATAGTCATTATTGCCATCAATAATGACATGAGGAGTTAATGCAATTGTTAAATCTGAGTTTTTAAGTATATGACGAATTAATTCACGCATAGCATCTAAAGATTTTGGATTTTTATTAAGTACAAGTGGACTGAAATTTATTCCTATTGTTTTACCAACTACCCACCCGTCAGGAAGAGCCAGCTCATTCTTTTCCATGGTAAAAGCAGGGTCAGCAGTAAGTCTCACTTTAGATAAACCTTGTTTTCTCAAAACATTATAAGTAATGGACTCTCTTGCTAGAATTAGATCAAATTGTTTTAAATCAAGCAGCTTTTGTTCTGATAAATCTTCTTCACCAATAGAACAACCCCACAAAACTAACTTTTTACCGTGTGCTTTTACTCTTCTATCAATTTCATACCAGCCTGGTTGCTCCCCATAACAATAATTGTCACCACCTATGGATAAATAAATATCCATATTATTAATATGCTTGATAATATTTTGATGAACCTTGCCTAATGCGTATGATTCATCATTAAACAGTTTCACTTTTATAGATGAAACGTACCAATGAAACGAGTATTTTTTTAAAGGACTTAACGAACCGTCATAAACCTTATCCAATTTAGTTATAACTTTATCCGTCTCAGGCTTCCCGGATGCTAGATAAATTTCTGCTCCATCTATCCTATCTTTAATCATAGTAGTTGTTGATCGTACAATAGCTTCACAGCCTCTATTGGAGCTTCCATCGTGAGCAAACATCAACATTTTCATCTATTTACTCCTCCGTGTCTATTTCTAAATCTGCTATAAGCAGTAATACAATATAACCCTGGTACTAACCTTAGTTTTATTAATATTAAGATTGTTTTTTCGTAACGATTAGACTGATGATACTTATTATGGAGATATACAGTTAATGACTCACGTACGTCATGATGATTAATCATAGATTTAACAAACAAGTAACGATAATATAAGGAGAATTGTCTTGTTGGTTTAAAATAAATATGAATATAGGAAAAAACGTTTTTTATAAGTTTGGTTGATTTTAACTCTTTTAACTTTTTTTCATTTACTTTTAAATTTGCTGGTAACTGTCCTTTGTAAACTTCTAATGCTCTCTTAAAATAATTCTGATCAATTATATTTCTAGTTGCACTTCCACTTACTTCTCGATAGAAGTATCCTGCATAATCAAGATAAAATAACGTACCAATGCAGTTCATTACTTGAAGATTAAAATACCCATCTTCACCTAATGAAATATCAGTAGTAAAAGCTATTTTATTGTTTTTAATAATATTGTTTCTATAAACCTTGTTACATACGCTGTTAAAGGAATCTTCTTCTATAATGTAAGGAATAATGACTGTTTCAATGTAAGACTTATCTAACACTTTCCCTTTGATAAAAGGATAACCAGTCTTAAGATTACAACCATCTAGTTCACTTATAAGGTCAGAAAAAACTACATCCGCTTTATACTTTTCTCCGTTTTCATGAAATATTTCAAACATATCCTTTTGAACATGATCATCAGCGTCCACAAACCCAATATACTTACCTACGGCCTTTTCAATACCTGCATTTCTTGCTGCACTTACACCATTATTTTTTTGGTTAATCAACTTAATTCTATTATCACTTTTAATGTATCTCGATATAATCTCTTCACTTCCATCAGTTGAACCATCATTCACAAATATGAACTCACATTCAGCAAGTGTCTGGTCAATTAAAGACTTTATGCAGATTTCCAAGTATTTTTCAGCATTGTATACTGGCACTATGACACTTACTTTTACATCCATTTAATTCACCTCTTGAAGTACATCTTTCAACACTTCTCTACTGGAAACTTGCTTTATCAGCCTATATAGTTTTTCTAATTCCTTCTCATTATTAAAGTTAAGTTCTTTACAATTGGTCACTATTTTTTTTATTATCTCAGGATGATTCGTCAAATACTCAACCCCATCCGCAATCCCCTCAACTGACAACTCACAAATATAGCCATCTATTTCGTTACAAACCTGGCTAGAGGCAGTAGAATAGTTCGTAATCATAACCGGCTTTCCAAGAATTTGAGCTTCTGAAACAGTGACTGCTTTACCTTCATAGCGGGAAGGCTGTACATACAGGTCTGCTGATTTCATGAAAGGATAAGGATTGGTTTTTTTTCCAAGTAAAATGAAGTGATTCTCAAGCTTATTTTTTGAGATCAAGTTTTTTAGTGCATCCTCATCTCCGCCGTACCCAACGACGTACCAAACTATATTGGTTATGCCTCTTTCGATTAGAATTTTTAAAGCATGAACTGCGTTATCAATTCCCTTTGCTTGAGAAAGTCTAGCAACCGTTACCAGTTTGAATCTGTTGTCGTTTACCAGTGGATTGTCTATTTCTTTTTCACCCATTTCTCTAATAAACTTTGGAGAGGTTATATTCTCTACCACTACGACCTTGTCTATTAAAGTAGGATATTTTTGTAGAAATGAACTTTGGCACGCTTCTGATACAGCGATGATGTGGTCAAACTTTCCCCACATTTCCAAATCCAATTGGATATCCGTTTCAATCATTGAATAATCAGTATGAATCCAAGCAACTTTCTTCTTCGCTTTTACTTTGTCAGCTACAAAATAGTGTGGCCAAAGATAGCTAATCGCAATTTCATATTCTTTATCTATTGTAGGCAAAAATGGAAGTGCATACTTCCACATTAATTGCATTTGATAGTAACCAGGTTCCGAAATTTTCGTTTGTTTTGCATTTGCATGCAGTTTCGATAGTACTCTGGAGATTCCAATTTTTATATGCTTATCCTGAAAAATTTCTTTAACTGATTTTCTGAAAGTTGAGTACTGTTCGATTTCTTTAAGTAATGTTACTTGAGCAGGAATCAGAGGCAGTAATTCTCCTTGGTGTTTATATAACATTAGATCCACTGAGTAATTGTTGTAATCAAAATGTTCAAGCATATTAATTAAACTTCTTTCTACTCCTCCAATTTCCATATCAAAAGAGGCTATTAAAAGATTTTTCATGGCTGTCTCCTTGAAGAACCTAAAGCCATTCTAATTCTGTATATATTCTCTCCTCCTATAACCTTCGAAGAAATTCCTTTAATCACCGCTTTGAACCGAGTTTTTGGAGGTAGCCAGCTTTTATAAAAATGGTGAAGTGTGTACGTATAATCCGTTTTAAAATTTCTGCAATTTATATAGTCATAAGGTGAAAAATAAGTTTGAGGATAAAAGCTTCCTATTCCTTTAATTTCTTGATAATACCCGTTCATTTCAACGCCTAAATCTTTGATGATTTTAGTTACAATTGCTACATTCGTTAAGTTATCAATAGTCCCATCTTCTTTTATGAAATGTTTATCCTTGTATGAATCAAGAAATAGCTTTATTAATTTATTTCCTTTTGCTGCTCCTATTGTGCTGGTCGCGATATAATTTTCCTGTTCAAAGCCCCAAAAAGACTCCTGATAGAGCAATTCATCAAAAGGCTTAAACACCTCAACGTCCGTATCGAGATAGACCCCTCCTAACGAATAGAGACTATGGACACGTACATAATCGCTAACAAATGCATAATTTCCATTGTCATACGCTTCTTTTACAAATGGATGTTGGTTTACATTGAAATTTTCTTCGTTCCATTCCACTATTTCATAATCGTGTAAATGCTTCTTCCAGCTTTCCATACATTTTTTAACCATCTTGGGTTTCTCTTTTTTTCCAAACCAGCAGTAATGAATGCGTTTCGGTATAGTCGTCATGTCGAATGAGTAAACCTCCTTTTCAAATGGAGTGTCAGGATGAAAGAAGATATTTACAGTTCCTTCTGTTTTCTTCTCCATTTCATAAACTCCAGCACCAATTGATATTCCCTGAGTTCATCTTCTGTCGTCACATTTTCCTTTAATTCATTCCAAAACTGATTGAATTTATAATTTTCCGATAGCCTGTCACTGGATGATTCGTCTAATAAAAATTTCAATTCCACTCCTAGTACAAAAGATATTTTCTCCATAACATGAATGGATGGATTATGTTTTAGATTTCGTTCAATATTGCTTAGATATGATTTTGATACCCCTGCTTTTTCAGCCAGTTCCGATAAGGTTAACCCTTTTTGTTTTCGTAGTTGTATAATGTTTTTCCCGATCATCTTAAGTACCCCATTGTTTCTTTTTTATAGGACAACCTGGTTTACCACTGCTTTTTGCAGCGCTTCTTTAAATTGCTCAATGACTCTTGTCTGATCGTCCTCTGTCAGGTTCGAGCCGGATGGCAGGCAAATCCCGGTATTAAACAGATGTTCTGATACGCTTTCCTCACGATCATCATGGGGGAAGTACCTATTTCCTTCAAAAAGCGGCTGCAGGTGAAGCGGCTTCCATACTTGTCTTGCTTCAATATTCTTTTCCCCCATGTGTTCAAGGATTTGCTTGACGGACACGCTGGTAATATCCTCGTCAACAGTGACCGCAGAAAGCCATCGGTTGGTTTTGGTTTGTTGCAGCTCTTCAATGAACGAAATTCCTGGCAGTGCTCCCAATTCCTTTAGATAGCGATTAAAAATCTTTCTGCGCGCACCTACTCGAAGTTCGAGTACTTGCAGCTGTGCAATGCCCAGCCCGGCTAAAATATTGCTCATACGGTAGTTGTAGCCCATCTGGCTGTGCTGGTAATGAGAAGCCGGATCTCTTGCCTGTGTTGCTAAGAAGCGTGCCCGCTCTATCGCTTCCACGTCGTCTGAAACCAGCATTCCTCCACCTGATGTTGTAATAATTTTATTGCCATTGAAGGAGAAGACGCCATACTTTCCAAAACTCCCGCTTGGCTTTCCCTTATAGGTGGATCCAAATGATTCTGCTGCATCCTCTACAATCGGAACCTCAAATCGATCACATATTTCGATAATTTCATCCATCTTTGCACTTTGCCCATAAAGATTAACGACAATGACGGCTTTGGGAAGATCGTTTTGTAAGTAATACTCTTCCATCGCCTTTTCCAGCGCGTGTGGTGACATATTCCAGGTATCAGGTTCTGAATCAATAAAAACAGGTTCAGCTCCCTGATAAAGAATCGGGTTGGCGCTTGCTACAAAAGTTAGGGAGGAACAGAAGACCTTGTCTCCTGATTTAATGTCCAGAAGAGCCAATGATAAATGAATGGCGGCCGTTCCGGAAACCACTGCCAACGCTGCTTTTTTACCTACAATTGAAGCCACTTCCTGTTCAAATGCATCTACGTGTGGTCCAAGTGGTGCAATCCAATTTGTCTCAAATGCTTCTTTAATCAAATCCTGTTCGTTCCCGCTCATATGCGGCGGTGAAAGATATATTTTTGAATTCTTCAAATTTCATGCCCCTTTCTACAAAATCCGCTCTCTGCTGCCGATTCTTTTTATTATTTTGGCCGGACAACCTGCTGCCATCCTGAAAGCAGGTACGGATTTTGTCACGACAGCTCCTGCTGCAATAACCGACCACTCTCCAATGCTGATTCCCGGAACGAGCGTCGCTCCCGCTGAAATCTGTGTCCCTTCTCCTACAGAAACAGCACCTGTCAGCGTGGAACCAGGACATACATGTACGTATGGAGCCAGGCTGCAGTCGTGTTCGACAATGCTTCCTGAATTAATAATGGTATGTGCGCCAATGACAGCACCCGCATTAATCACTGCATTTGGCATCACGACCGTGCCATTATCCAATAGAGCCTTTTTGCTTACAAAAGCAGAAGGATGAATGATCGTCGCGTACAAATCAGCAGGCATTCCGATTCGTTGCACCATGTTTTTTCTTGTGTCATTGCTGCCAATCGCAATGACCAGTTTAGTACCCTTCTGAATGACTGCAGCCAGTTCATCGATCGGTCCGAAAAATATCCCACTATGAATAAAGCGGGATGAATAACGGTCGTCTAAAATCGCCAGTATGGAATAACCTCTGCTTGAGGAAATCAGATCCTGGATGACACTGCTGTGTCCACCGTCGCCAATTACGATCAGTTTTCGTTCATCCTGCATCTTTTGAGCCCGTGAATCTTTCAGCGGTAGCGTGATGACGTTGTGTTACGCCTTCTTTTTTAAATACCTTTTTCACTGTGACCAGCAGGATCTTTAAATCCAGCCATAGGGACTGATTTTTGACATACCATAGATCCATAGAGAATTTCTCCTCCCACTCAATGACGTTTCTTCCATTGATTTGTGCCCACCCCGTCACTCCTGGCCGAACATGGTGGCGGGCATGCTGTTCTTTTGAATAAAGCGGCAGATAATCCATTAGCAGTGGTCTTGGACCAACAAGACTCATAGATCCCCCTAGAACATTCAGCAGCTGCGGCAACTCATCCAGGCTGTATTTCCGAATCCATTTTCCAGTAGAAGTAAGTCTCACTTCATCAGATAGCAGTTGTCCTTGTTGATCAACCTCATTTAACATGGTTCTGAATTTGATGACTTCAAATGGTTTTCCATGCAACCCTGGACGGAGCTGGGTAAATAAAACCGGCCGTCCCATCTTAACGGCTATGACGCCTGCTACGGCTCCCATGACCGGAGAAAAAACGACCAGCAAAACCAGGGATAATACGATATCCAGTAAACGCTTCATATTCATCCTGTCCTTACGTTAATTAGTCTGTTTCAATTGAGTGGCTCCATTGATCAGCATCCGGTATTCTATTTCTTTCACCATAGATTGTAATGAAAGAGAGGTCTCATGATTTCCTTTTTGCAGGCACGTAACCAGCAGCTCCAAAAATTGCTGTTGAGTCAGTATAGAATTCGTTGACATTTGTAACGTCCTTTCGTGTGTTCTACGCTCCTGTTGCCTCTTTAATAGCAGTCGATGTACTGCTTTCGTAACCTTCAGGGTTTTGCTGCTGCCATCTCCATATGTCCTCGCACATTTCGTCCATTTCAATTGTGGATTGCCAATCGAGTTCAGTTTTTGCTTTTGTTACATCTGCGTAGCAAATACTCAAGTCCCCAGACCGCCTGCTTCCAATTGTGTAGGGAATCGGTCTGCCTGATGCCCTTTGAAATGCGGCGACTACCTCCAGCACACTGTAGCCTTTTCCTGTTCCCAGATTATAGGTTTCATACGTGCACTGAAGTGATATCTTCTCGAGCGCTTTTAAATGCCCCTTCGCTAAATCCACTACATGAATGTAGTCTCTGATTCCTGTACCATCCTTTGTTTCATAATCATCCCCATGTATAATGAGCTGATCACGTCTTCCGATCGCGACCTGGGCGATGTAGGGCAGCAAATTGTTTGGTATGCCTGATGGATCTTCTCCGATACGTCCGCTTTTATGTGCACCGATTGGATTGAAGTAGCGCAGTACAGCCATGCTCCACGCAGGGTCAGATTTATAAAGATCTATTAACATCTCTTCAATCATCTGTTTTGTACGTCCGTAGGGATTAACTGCACCGGTATGTTCAATTTCTGATATTGGCATACGAGCTTCTTTTCCATAAACTGTTGCAGAAGAACTGAATACAAGTTTTTTAATGTTAAAATTGTTCATCGTTTCAAGCAAAACCATCGTTCCCGCGAGATTGTTCTGATAGTATTTAAGCGGATTTTCCACTGACTCGCCTACTGCTTTAAAAGCTGCAAAATGAATGACAGCCTCGATCTCGTTATGAGAAAACAGATCTTCTACCTGCTCACGATCCTGAAGATCCAACTTGACGACACTGAACAATCTTCCTGTGAGTTCAGCTACTCTCTTAAGTGATTCCGGATGACTGTTGCTGAAATTATCTGCAACGATAATGTCGTATCCTTCGTTTAAAAGTTCAACACATGTATGACTGCCGATGTAGCCCGCGCCACCTGTTACTAATATGGTCAACAGCAACTCCTCCTTCAGAAACCATCTTTTTCACATAAAAAATAACCTTGGCTTGGCCAAAGTCAGTTTACATTGCGTTATAAGTACAAAAAATTGCTTTTGTATAAAATGTTCAGACTGACAACATTTTCGTAATAGTAAAAGGCAAGATATAAAACAAGAATCATAAAATAAACAAATTTTTCATCCTTTTCTCTAAATAGTTTCACGATCCAGGAAATAAGAATCAGCTGATATAAATTAAAATAGATCGAGAAACGTGCAAAGATCCAGCTCTGTGTGGAGACAATCATGAACACCACGCTCAGCAGCGCCATATTCACAATAACGTCACTTTGAGGAAAAATGGACTTAAGTTTCTCTCTCCCTAAATAAGCGATTAAGAGCGGCACCCCACTGACAAGTACACGCAGGGCATTTGCTCCTCCTTCATCAAAATCCTTGTATGCTGCATATTGAGTGTCTTCAAGTGCTGTAAACAGAATGGACGTAAATTGTTCAAACCCGATGACAGCAGCGACTGACAAGAGTATGACCCCCATTGTTGCTTTTGACCACGGTTTGATTCGGACAATAAAGTAAATAGGCAGCAGGATCAAAGCACTTTGATGGATAAATGAAGCAAGAACGACGATAGCGGCATAACCTGCAAAGTTCCCGCTGATTAAAAACTTTGTTGCACAAAATGCGAGCGCAGCGGCCAGCGTCTGCCTGATTCCGTTCATCGAAATGAGAAACAACCCGCCGGTGATATAGACAAAGAGACTTAATTCAATCATTCTTGAATAGCGAAACAAAACCATTACAATCAACACGTTCGTCAGTAAAGCTGTTGTAAAAATCATGATCTGAGGATCTCTTGAGATCTGCTGTAAAACCATTTGCAGGAGACCAAAACCTATGTCTTTATTTTCCATTACGAAGTCTAATGTAAATTGATTATCTGTATAGATATTTACATAATTAAATGTATCTCCAATGTTTGATCGTAAACCTGATACTAAGATCAGTGTTAGAGCTGCCAACATGACAAGTGTCTTATTCGCATTAATTGGAAGTACTGCATTTGAATGTCCTGCCGGAACGGCTGCATACCGTGAAAAGAAAGCAAACATGAAAACGAGTAGAAGATTTATCCAAAGAATGGTCATTATTTACCCTTCCTTTAACCATCACATAGCTGCTGTGGATTTTGCCGAGATGTATAGATATAGCAGGGCACCTAAAGGCATTGCTAAAAATGTTAATACCGGTGAAGGTGACTCTTTTAGAAAACCTTTATTCTTGCTCATCATGCTGCTTGATACATAATGAATGGCTTGCCTGAACTTAAAAGCTGCACTAACAAAAGGCAGTTTCATTAATTCTTTACGATAAAAAGCAAATCCATGAGGATTTTTAACATATTGGTTTAGCATATTTCTAGAAGAACCATCTTCCAGGTACTCTACCGTGCAGATCACCTCGTTTAAGATCAAAAGCTCAAATTCCTGATCTAGAAGATAATATTTATAGGCAAGTCCTACATATTTTTCTCCCTTAAAAAGAGGATAAGGATACCGCTTCGTAAGCTCTGAACGGTACACTAGTTTTTTATCTCCTTTTACGCCATGCCGGGCATATAAATCAAATAATGTAGATTGAGTCAGATGAGAGGGCAGCGGAGTTCCAATTACTGTTCCGTCTTTGAACGCATCCAGCCCCACCAGACCGCTCACTTTATTGCTTCCGTATCTTTTCCAAAAACGAAGGATTTTTTCTACTGCATCAAAAGGCATCCAATCATCGGAGTCAATGCAGACGTTTAACTCTGTAGTAATTAAGTTATAAGCTGTATTATGGGCTCCATGCATGCCTTGATTTTCCTGAAAATAATACTGTATTTCTACTTTCCCTTCTTTTATCCAATCATCTACTAAAGCTTTTGTATGATCAGTAGATCCATCATCAATAATCAGCCAAATAAAGTCATAATTTGATTGATTTGTTAAGCTTTCATAGCATTGATTAAGACAATAAGCTCGATTATAGGAAGGAGTAAAAATCGTTAGGGTTTTCATCCGCTCAACCCTCCCAGTTTCAAATATGATTGCTCTGTAAGGCTTGCGGTGTCTCGAATATTGTAGCCATGTTTACGAATCAGCTTTCCCTGTGACTTTCGATTTCGCTGAGACTGACTGACGGACAGCAAAACGTTTGACCATTCGGCTGGATGCTCAATAGCGTGTCTTGTGATTAATCCGCAGCCCAAGTCAACTTCCTCTGTGATAGCATTTGAAATTACACATGGTACACCAGCACACTGAGCCTCAATTAGTGTGACAGGTAACCCTTCATGCAGAGAAGGAAAAGCAAAGACATCCATGGCTTGCAGCAACTGAGGGATATCATTCCGGACACCCAGCAAATGAACCCTGTCTTCTAGTCCCATCACTTTAATTTTTTGCTCAATCTTACTTTTTAACGTTCCGGTCCCAACTAATAAAAGTTGTGCATCCGGAAGGTTTTTTAGTGTTTCCTGGAAAGCATCCAATAAAAAAAGATGGTTCTTTTGCTTGTTGAATCTACCAATATGGCCAATCACGAAAGAATTTTCTTTGAGTTGAAGGGAGTTTCTAATCATTTTTCTTTTTTCCTGTGAAAACTCAAAACGATCACTTTCTATTCCATTTTTTATAATCGAAGGCGTACCTGACTGATTTGGAAATAGCCAGTCGGCAGCTTTAGATGAACAGGCATAAAAATTAGTTGCATATTTTGGAATGTTTCTGCCCGCTAGCCATTTATACATCCTAATTAGCGAATTCCCTTCACTGCTTGTATTATGGCTGTGCGCAATTCTAACAGGAATGTCAGCCTCCGCTGCTGCTTTAAGAATAAATCCACTCATCTTGTCCATATGTGAATGGACTATTTTATAGTGCTTATGATGATGAAAGAAGTGATTTAATTTTTTTATATACGCAAAATGGCCTGCTTGCGTGACGTACGGAATGCGATAAATGTTGCCCCCCATTTGACGGATTTCCTCATCAAATGCCCCTTCATAGCAGGTTAGAAAGTCAAATTGAATTTTGGAGCGATCCACATTTCGATATAAGTTCATGATGAAGGTTTCTGCACCGCCGCGGTTCATATTCACTACTGCATGCAGGACTCTTAATGGGCTATCCATTTTGTGTCCTCCTCTTTTTCCATAAACATTTCATAAATCAATCTTTTTTCTCCCAGAACTTTTTCCGTACTATACGTGCTCACCATTATTTGTCTTCCGTTAGTTCCAAGTTCTTCTCTTACATTTATTTGCGTTATAAGAAGTTTGAGCTTGCTGCAGAATGTTTGAATATCACCGGGAGCCACTGTCCACCCGTTTTTATCATTGTGAACAAGCTCCCTGTGGCCTCGGTTTTCTACTGCTATAACCGGGAGTCCGCATGCCATTGATTCCATAACATTCACCGGCAGACCTTCTCTGAAACTTGAAGCCACAGCTGCGTCACTTACCTGTGTCCATGTCAGGATGTGTTCCTGAAATCCTAAAAAGCGAACATGTTCGCGAATGCCCAATTTCTCAGCCAGGACTTTACATGAATCAAGCAGGGGGCCTTCTCCTGCAAGCAGCAGCTTAACATTTCCATTGTTCTGGTTTAAAGCACTTAACGCGTGAAGGAGAAATTGCTGGTTCTTATTCCGATTGAATTCGGCTGCGTAAAATAATAAAAAATCATCAGGCTGATAGCCCAGTGATTTTTTCAGCTTTACTTTTTCATTTTTTTCAATAGAGGTAAATTTAGTAGTATCTACTCCCACTCCGTGAACATGCTTAATCGGAATTACGTTAAACCGTTTTTTTGCCAGTTGATAGTCTTCCTGATTAATAGTTATTAAACAATCTGTGTGCCGTAACATGGCTTTTTCTATTGGATAATAGATCAGCCAATTTATAAAAGGAGCACCTTTATAAAAGTGAAATCCATGTGCGGTATAGATAATTTTTGTTCCTTTAGTTCGGGATTGCTTTGCTGCAAGCCTTGTCAGCAGCCCTCCCACCGGCGTATGACAATGGATGATATCGTATCTCTCCTCTTCCATAATCCGCTTGAGCTTTACATAGGCTTCAATATTTTTCGGAGAAAAGGGGGAGCGCTGGATCGGAATCGTGTACTTCCGGTCAGCAGCAGGCAAGTTAATTTGGCCGTTCGCTGCTACGTGAACCTCCCAGCCCTGATCCTTAAACCACTGCATGTAAGGAAGGTGAAATGCTTTAAAATGATAATCAACTGTTGCTGTGAAAAGTATTTTTCCACCCAAATCGGTTCCCCCTTTCACTTATTTGGTTTTTTCTTTATCCATAATATCGGATAAATACGCTAGCAAATCATAGCGCAATTCCTCTCTTTTCAAAGCAAATTCAATCGTTGTCTGAATAAAACCCATTTTTTCTCCAACATCATAGCGGTCGCCTTCAAACTCATAAGCGTATACTGCTTCTTTTTTGTTTAATTCTGCAATGGCATCTGTTAATTGAATTTCATTTCCTGTTCCAGGCTTCTGACTGCTTAGAATCTCCATGATGCTGGGGCTTAGAATATATCTGCCAAGGATGGCAAGATTGGACGGAGCGTCTTTTTTGTTTGGCTTTTCAACAAGCTCCCGTACGTTGTATAGGCCCTCATCCATCAGGCTGCCATCCACAATCCCGTATCTGGATACATCTTCTTCCCGAACAGGCTGTACACCTATAATCGATGCGTTGTAGCGATCATATTGTTCCATTAATTGTTTTAAGCACGGTTTCTCTGCCTGAACAATGTCATCACCCAACAATACTGCAAAAGGCTCGTTGCCGATAAATTTGCGTGCACACCAGATTGCATGCCCCAGTCCTTTCGGCTCCTTTTGACGTATGTAATGGATGTCCACGAGACGGGAGGATTTTTGAACTTCATCTAAAAGATCAAATTTTCCTTTTTCATAGAGAGTTTGCTCAAGCTCAAAAGAATGATCAAAATGATCTTCTATCGCTCTTTTTCCTTTACCGGTGACAATGATAATGTCTTCAATGCCTGATTCAATTGCTTCTTCCACAATGTATTGAATGGTTGGTTTGTCTACGATCGGAAGCATTTCTTTCGGCATGGCCTTAGTGGCCGGTAAAAATCGTGTACCCAGTCCGGCAGCTGGTATAATGGCTTTTCTTACTTTCATTATCAGGTCTCCTTTTAACTTGATATAGGCAGCATTTCTTTGTGGCTTGGTGAAGGTTTGCGATTAGCCAGTTCCAGCAACGTTTCTCTCAGCTCTTCTCTGCTTAAGGCGGAGTATGAAGTGAGGATCTCTTCGATCTCATCCATAAACAATTCAGTGCTTTTACCAACGTAAATTTTAGGATAAATTTGCTCGTCCTGCACTTCTTCCTCTTTGAGCAGTTCTTCATACAATTTTTCACCTGGACGGATACCGGTAAACGTGATCGGAATCTCATCTAGCGAATTTCCGGATAGTTTTATCAGGTTTTTAGCCAGATCCACTATTTTTACAGGTTCCCCCATATCTAGAACGAAAATTTCGCCCCCCTTAGCAAGCGCACCTGCCTGAATTACAAGCCTTGATGCTTCCGGGATGGTCATAAAATATCGAATCATATCAGGATGAGTAACGGTAACAGGTCCTCCGCGTTCGATTTGCTTTTTAAAATGGGGAATCACACTTCCCCGGCTTCCAAGAACATTGCCAAATCGTACAGCTACAAATTTTGTGTTGCTGACCTGACCCATGTGCTGAACAATCATTTCTGCCAGTTTTTTGGAGGCTCCCATAACGGACGTTGGATTGACTGCTTTGTCTGTGGATACCATGACGAAAGTCTTCACACCATGCCAGTCCGCTGCCTGTGCAATATTTTTTGTACCTATAATATTATTTTTTACTGCCTCTTCA
The DNA here is from genome assembly GCF_000829515.1 of Jeotgalibacillus campisalis. GTDB lineage: Bacteria > Bacillota > Bacilli > Bacillales > Jeotgalibacillaceae > Jeotgalibacillus > Jeotgalibacillus campisalis. The sequence continues at coordinate 330,708 of NZ_JXRR01000001.1, forward strand.
GGATTTCGTTCCATTAACGGCACGTGTTTATGAGCCGCGGCATGATACACTACATCCGGCTGATAGTCTCTCATAACCTCCATCATTTTTTCTTCGTCCTGCAAATCTGCTATCTCTGTAATGAATTCGATAGAGGAACCCTTGAACGTTTCCTTTAACTCCATCTCAATGGTATAGATGCTGTTTTCTCCATGGCCCAGCAATATCAGCTGTTTCGGATAAAACGCTGAGATCTGACGGGATATTTCAGATCCGATCGATCCTCCTGCACCAGATACTAAAATGACTTTATTTTTAATCGAATCTGACAACAGCGCAAGGTCCATTTCAACCGGGCTTCTGCCAAGCAAATCCTCCACCCGAACATCCCTGACCTGGTTTACTGATACTTTCCCTGTAACCAGATCTTCGAGCATTGGAAGGATCTTTGTATCCGCTGGTGTTTTTATACATTCTGAAAAGATCGTATTAAGCTCTTTTTTATTCAGCGAGGGAATGGCGATGACGATATTATCAATCTGCCATTTTTCTACAGCAGCTGCAATGGAATCAACCCCTCCGAGCACCGGGATTCCCATTATATCCAGATGATGCTTTGAGCGGTTATCGTCGATAAAGCCCACTGGCAGCAAATCGCAATCCTTATTTTGAATCAATTGTCTTGCCACCATCGTTCCTGCCGACCCCGCGCCGATAATCAGCGTTCGTTTTCTATGCGGAAAGGAATTAATTAGTTGATCTCTGTACATTCTCCACACGAATCTGGACCCACCTATAAATAAAAGATGCAATAGCCAGGTAACAGCCAGAAGTCTGAAGGATATTTCCTGCAAAACGATTTGTTGAAGAATAAGTGCAGAGAGCAGAGAGTACGAAACAATTTTAAGTACGATAACCAATTCGCCTATACTGGCGTATTCCCAAGCTTTCTTGTACAAATTATATTTCCACGAAAATAGCAAATGTCCGGTCAACAGGACAATTGAACTCAGCAGGATTGGTTCTGTTAAGACATAAACGTCACCGTTCACAAGAAACCCGCTGATAAAAATAGCGGTTACGACAATAATTGAATCAATGACAACGAATAATGAAAGTCTTTGCCTGTATGACATATTGTTCCTCCTTTCAATAGACTGTCCACTTCTTTTAAGCCTGGATAAAAATAAAGTAATGATGTACAAGGTCCTCTCATAACCGCATACGTCATTACTTTATTAAAATATGGGCATTCAACCCACCCTCACCCCACACCAGCGACGACTCGCGTCTAAGGTCTTTCAACCCACGGCATGAACGAGTACCTCCATTGATAACAGTAAGGAGATATCACCACATTTACTATGTAGTTGCGAGAATACAATATTCTTAATAGAGAACGTCTTGATTAAAAAATAAGGTGCACTACTTATCATTGATAATGGCACCAATAATGTTTGAATGGGCTAGTTCCAATACTCTCAAGGCTTCTGAAGCTTTTTCCAGCTCTGTCTTGGCCCGTTTAAATAGCAGGATTACTCCATCGCAATAGTTAGCCAGTACTCTCGTTTCAGTGAACTCCAGCACACTTGGCGCGTCTACTAAAATCATGTCGTAGTCCTTGGAGGCGTTTTTCAGCAATTCCTGCATTAACTCAGAACCAATAATTTCAGCTGGATTGAAGGATATTGGCCCGCTTGTTAACACGTCCAGCTTTCCGATTTCTGTTCGGCTTACCGCTTCTTTCAGCGGCATCCGGTGCTTTAATATGTTTGTAATTCCCGTATTATTGGACAGTTTAAAAATGGTATGAAGTACTGGGCTTCTAAGATTCGCATCGATCAGCAGAATCTTTTCTTTTTGCTGAGCCATTGAAGCAGCGAGATTTGCAATGGTAATTGATTTTCCTTCACCTGAGCCGGGGGAGGCTATTAAGAAAACTTTTTTATCACTTGACTCGGTAATAAACCTTATATTGGTTCTAATCGTTCTAAACTGATCGGAAATAAAAGAATCCGGATACAAAAAGGTTACGAGGTTTCCTCTTTTAGCGGTCGCTGCCTGCTGCTTTTTGTTTAATATCAACGATCTCCCCCCCTGTCTTTGTGAAAGTAACCTGTTTTTTCTGAAGGAGCAATTTCTTTTTATTTAAATTCGGCACGCTGCCAATGACCGGTATTCCAAGCAGTTCTTCCACTTCTTTTTCTCTGCGGATCGTTCCATCGAGACTTTCGAGGAAAAAAGCGAGTCCTACTCCTGCAAGCAAACCGATAGCCGCTGCCATGACGACACTTCTGTTTTGTGATTCATTTACGGGTGCAGTATTAAGAGTAGCTTCAGATAGCAGCTGCACCTCTTTGAATGCCAAAATTGATCTGGCACTGCTTTTAAAGTTTTGAGCTGTAGCGTTGGCAATATTAGCAGCCTGGTGCGGATCAGTATCCGTTACAAGAATTTGAATGACCTGAGACTCATCAATTCTTGAAACACTGATTTTGCCGCTAAGACCCTGAGGCGACGTCTGGAGCTCAAGCTCTTCTATGACCTGAGCCATAATGATGGGATCTTTAATCATGACCATTAAGGTTTTCATGTACTCGCTGTCACTTGAGATGATTACGCGGGTCGAGCTTTGATACAAAGGAACATTATTGGATTGACTGTAGTAATAGCCGGCAGAAGTCGTTGCAAGTACAATCAAAACAATGATCCATAACCTTTTTTTTATTACATCCAAATACTCAAGAAGATTTATATCCCTTACCAGAGATTTACGCATACCGCCTTCCCCCACATAACTCACCTGCACTTTTGTCTAGTATATGAATCCTTTTTTTATTCTTAATAAAGAACACTCGTGGTAAATTTTTTTTGATTTCTTCAAGTTCATTTAATAGATTCAGTGTAGTTCTTTATAAAGAACATGTCAACAATTTTATTGCTTATTCTTTAATTTTTGCCAGATGGAATCGGAACATTTTCATGAGCTTTTTTCCGTTAAATACATTGAATGCAAGCTTCTTCTTAGGGGTGGGCTGAGGATCAGGAATTTGAGATAAAAGCCTGGATACAAGAGAAGTATTGTTTTTAATGTCTTCAATATAAATCATAACTGGCACTAGGGAAGTCGTCGGACCATCCAAAGGGTCACCCACTTGAACAGCCATGGGTCCCAGCAGAATTTTCAACATACGGTAAAGTTTTTTTTCGACAATCGCCACATAGTATTTTGGATTATGCTCTTTGACATGATGATCGAATATTTGAAAAAATAAAGAAAAATATCCAAGTCGGTGAAAGTCTTTATGCAAACAGAATTTATCAATTTCCCAAACCCTGTCCTGATTCTCTTTAATTTCAATTAGTTCAGAGAATTTGAATCGCCCCTCTACTGTACTGTTTACATTAATAGGATCATATGGAATAAATTCAATTGTACCGAGGATTGAATTTTTTTCTTTAATTTCTTTTGGACGAAGCAGCATGTAACGGATGCCGTTTTCAGCATAGGGATCATTGACCCATTTATACTTTCTGCAAAAGTATTCCCACGTTTCTTCAAATTGTTTTTGCTGCTTTTGCGTTTTCACTACCTGAAACATGCGCTCACCTTTTTCAAATAAAGTATGACAAAGACGTTTTTCACTCTTTAGAGTGTAAAAGTCTCTGTCATCTCTTGTAAAAATAATTTAAAAGATCAGCTGTCTAATACATCACCAGGGTTACCCGGCTCTTCACCAGGCGGGCAGTAAGGATCATGGTTCCACCCTTTCAACGTCTGAGATACAGTTAACACTTCTAGCACCGGCGCTTTCCATTCAGTTTTCATTTGTTCCCTCCATACTCATATTTTTTTGTTCCTAATATAGAACACCAGAGGTCAGGGTATCCGATAGATCATGCTGAATCTCTTTCGTTCTTTATAAAGAACACATCGAAATCGTATCATTTTCACCTTTCACTGTCAACAGATTACCTATTAAAATCAGCCTCTATTATCTGAATCAAATTAACTACTTAAATCAGATCATTTCCATCCCTTTCCTCCTTCTGGTACGATATGACAAACTTGAGAGGAGATGAATTTCCGCATGGTGAATCAAAGTAAATTAGGTAATTCAAATTTGATCGTTAATCCAATCGGACTTGGAACAAATGCAGTCGGTGGTCATAATATTTACCCGGATTTAAGTGATGAGACAGGAAAGGAAATAATACGAACAGCCATTAAGCACGGCATTAATTTTTTTGACACTGCTTTTATTTATGGACCTGAACGGTCTGAAGAATTGATCGGTGAGGTATTAAAAGAAGAAGGCCGCCGGGAAAGCGTGGTACTTGCTACGAAAGGCGCACATAAATTTGTCGATGACAAAATTGAGATCGACAATTCTCCCGCGTTTTTGACAGAGACTGTTGAGCGTTCGTTAAAACGTCTTCAGACGGATTATATTGATTTGTTTTATATTCACTTCCCTGACGAAGATACTCCTAAAGACGAAGCAGTAGGGGCTCTTAAAGATTTAAAAGATCAAGGCAAGATAAAGAGCATCGGTGTGTCCAATTTCACGCTTGACCAGTTAAAGGAAGCAAACAAAGACGGCTATGTTGATGTACTTCAATCGGAATACAATTTATTTAAAAGAGAAGCAGAAAAAGAGCTTCTCCCCTACACAACCCAGCATAACATTACATTCGTTCCTTACTTTCCTTTAGCAGCCGGACTTCTCGCCGGGAAATATACAAAAGATACAACCTTTGAGGACGGCCGAGCGAGCAACCCCATGTTTCAGGGAGATGAATTTCTCAGCAATTTAGAGAAGGTGGAACAGGTGCGTAAAATTGCAGACGCTAAAGGTGTTGAGGTCGCTCATCTTGTTCTGTCTTGGTACCTTACACGAAGTTCAATCAATGCCTTGATTCCGGGAGCTAAGACGCCAGAACAGGTTAAAAACAACTTAAAAACACTTGATGTCGAACTGACTCCACTTGAAATTGTTATGATTGATGAAATATTTCAATAAAATGACTGGTTCATTTCCGTTTCAGGCGGACGCTTACCCAATCGGCGAATACTTGAGCCCACTTGAGTCGTCTCCTTCAATTGCGATAAACCTACTTATTATAAAATCATATAAGAAAAGAAAATGACTTTGCACAATGCTAAAGTCATTTTCTTTTGTTTAAAATTAGGATGGTATAGAACAACCAGACAAATATCATTCTTGCAAAAAATTTCTTACGATAGTCTGGATATCATTTAGCCCAGCCTTACCTCTTTTTAGCAGCCGGATCTTTTCTGATGGTTTTGTAGAAAGATGCACCCATCAGAAGTATAACAACAGAGAAGGGAAGCGCCGCGATAATCAGGATGTTCTGCAATCCGTCTGTACCGCCAAAATAAACGACTATCGCTGCAACAGCTGATTGAACCAGACCCCAGGTGATTTTCACCGAATTAGAAGGGTTGATCGAGCCGTCGGTTGTCTGCATGCCCAGCACAAATGTCGCTGAATCAGCGGAAGTAATAAAGAAGATTGCGATAACAAAGATGGTAATAATCGACATTAGCGTTCCTAGAGGATATTGCTCCAGCATTCCAAAGGTTGCGGTTTCCAGTGAGAAATCAGAAATCGCTGTAATTCCTTTTTGCTCAAGATCTAGAGCTGATACACCGAAAACTGCAAAAAAGATAAAGCAAACAATAGATGGAACGAATAATACGCCAAGGATAAATTCCTTGATTGAGCGCCCCTTTGAAATTCTGGCAATGAAGATTCCTACAAACGGGGACCAGGAAATCCACCAAGCCCAGTAAAAAATCGTCCAGTTATTGATCCATGTACGATTATCCTGATTCAGCGGCTCTAAATGGAAGCTCATATCGAAGAAATTTGAAATATAGCCTCCCAGAGTGGTGGTAAACATATTAAAAATATACAGCGTTGGACCCACAATCGTCAGCATCGATAACAGAATAAAGGCCAGTCCCATATTAATATTACTGAGATACTTGATTCCTCTTCCGATCCCGGTCCAAGCTGAGCCGATAAATAAAAATGTAGCAACGGCGAGGACGATTAACTGAAAGGTGAACGTTTCAGGCGTTCCAAATAAATAAGATAAACCACCGTTGATTTGAGCTGAGCCAAATCCTAACGTTGAAGCTACTCCTACAATGGTTGCAAAAACAGCCAGCGTATCAATTAATTTACCAGGAAGACCTTCCATCGCTTTTTTACCAAAAAGCGGAATCAAGGTGGCACTGATTAATCCCTTAGAGCCTTTATGAAATTTAAAATACGCCAAAACCAGGGCTACGATTGCATACACTGCCCATGCATGAATCCCCCAATGAAAAAATGAGTACTGAAGTGCTTCTTGCACAGCTCGATCAGATCCAGCTTCTGCTCCAGGTGTGGCGATAAACGCATGGGAAATCGGTTCGGCAGTGGTCCAAAACACCAGCCCCATTCCCATTCCGGCACTGAACAGCATCGCAAACCAGGAAAGGAGTGAAAACTCCGGTTTCTCTCCTTGTTGGCCAAGTTGAATTTGACCAAATCGAGAAAAAGCAATATAAGCACAAAAAATAAGCATCAGCATGACGATTACAAGATAATACCAGCCGAAAATCTTTGATATTTCTCCAGTCAGGGTTCCAGTTAAACTCTCCAGCTGAGCAGGGGCGATGACTCCCCAGATAACCAGCCCTGCACAGATTGCCAGTGATATCCAAAATACAAGCGTTACATTTTTCACCAAAACACCTCTTTGTTGTTTTCTCACGTTATGTACTAGCATTTCCTCTTCCCTTATTTTCCTCCTGATAAACGCATTTCATACGAATTGATAGTCTTCCCACAATAAAAGCCCCATCTGCAGCGAAAACATTTGCTGAGAATGAGACTTTTATATAGCTTCTATCGTTTGGCAATATAGCATTATCCAGCTATAAACTTTTCACCACTTTTTTAATATTTTCACATGTTGTGATGGCAGATATCACAGCCACCCCCTGAGCGCCAGCTCGAAGGACAGCATCTGCATTCTCCGGATTTATGCCGCCGATTCCAACAATAGGAAGATCAATTTTTTGATCACGCAGCCTTTTAATCCACTCTATTCCTGCTACGGGCTTTGCATCCGCCTTTGAGGAAGTAGGAAACATCGGACCAGCTCCCAGATAATCTACACTTTTCAGATCGCTTCTCTTAACTTCCTCGTCATTTGAGACAGACAAACCGATCATTTTATCGGGATACTTCCTTCTCAGTTTATCTGCCGGCATATCATCCTGCCCCACATGAATTCCGTCAACGTCCAGCTGGTCGACTAGCTGAATATCGTCATTAATAAAAAATGGAACATGATGTTCTTTGCAAATTGCACGAAGCCTCAGCCCCAGCTGCAGTTTTTCTTCATCGCCCAAACAGCCGATCCCTTTTTCCCGAAATTGAAATGCTGTAATTCCTGCATCAATCGCTTCCAAAAGAATTTCTTCAGGAACTCTCTCACAGTTTTGACTTCCCATAATCAGATATTTACGTAGAATCCGGTTTATATCCCAATTCATCCTTCTCCTCCTTCCAGTTGTTCTGGTGAAAAGGACAAAGCATCTAAAAATACAGGAATAAACGTGCCGGTCCCCTTCACTCCGTTCTGCTTTTCGGTGTATTCAGCAGCCATTCCGTAAAAGGAAGCTGCTGCGAGCGTGCTGTCTATCGCTGAATGATTCGCAGTTAAACAGGCCGTTAAAATGGATCCTAATAAACATCCTGTTCCCGTGACACTGCTTAGAATGGCACTTCCTGTTTGATTGTAAACGAGCTCTTTCCCATTACTGATATAATCTGTTGCTCCAGTGACAAAGGCAATTGTTTTGTACTTCTCAGCAACTTTTCGAGCAATTTCGTCAGAATTACCGCTCCCAACGGAGTCCACCCCTTTTATTTCCCAGGGAATATCAACGAGCTGAGCCATTTCCCCGGCATTTCCTTTAATGACTGTCGGCGTTATTTCCTCCAGAATTTGTCGAATGGCTTCTTTTCTGAACGTCGTGGCTCCTACTCCAACAGGATCAAGTACAACAGGAATGCCTTTTTTATTTGCGGCTTTTCCCGCATCAATCATAGCTTCAAGATCATTTCTCATAATGGTGCCAATATTAATCAGCACTCCATCTGCATTAGATGCCATTTCCCCTGACTCTTCCACCGCTTTAGCCATAATCGGGACTCCCCCAAAAGACAGCAGGCCATTTGCAGTAAAATTCATCACCACCTGATTGGTTAAATGGTGAATGAGCGGTCTTTTATCTCTTACCTCATGAATGATCGTGGAAGTCATAGATACTTTCCTCCTTCCGGATCCCCCAATGATTAGTGGGTCCGTTGCCTTGTCCAAGTGAAAAAGAATGACGTATGGCTGCAGTAACAAATGTTTTTGATTTTTCAACAGCCTCAGGCAGTTCCATTCCTCTGCTCAGGAATGCCGTAATGGCTGCTGAATACGTACAGCCTGTTCCGTGGATATTTTTTGTCTCGATTCTCTCAGATGTATAGGTATACATGAATTCACCATCATACAAATAATCCACTGCCTGTCCTTCCATATGCCCTCCTTTAACCAGAGCAGCACCTGCACCAAGGGTATGAACAATCTTTCTGGCTGCATTTTTCATGTCTTCGTGCGAGCGAATTCGTTCTCCGACCATATCTTCTGCTTCAGAAATATTAGGTGTAACAAGAGCAGCCAACGGAACTAAGTGTTCACGCAAGAAGTCTCTTGCATTTTCATTAATCAAGGCGTCTCCACTTGTCGCGATCATGACTGGGTCCATTACATAAGGCACATGTATTTCCTTTATCCAATCCCTGATGATCTCCATCATGCCAATATCCGCGATCATGCCGGTTTTAAAAGCATGGACAGGCATATCGCTGCTGACTGCTTCAAGCTGCTGAGAGAGCATATCAAGCGGCAGATGGTGGACGCTTTTTACACCGGTCGTATTTTGGGCTACGACCGAGGTGATGACCGACATCCCATAGACCTGCAGCTCCTGAAATGTTTTCAGATCCGCCTGTATTCCTGCACCTCCGCTTGGATCCGTTCCTGCTATTGTAAGTGCACATGCCGGGTTATTCATGTACGGCCGCCTCCTTTTCAGTAATCCACTCTTCACACGTGAAAGCCATTTCCCAGAAAGCCCATTCCAATTGACAGCTTTTGCGGAAAGCTTCCTTCATTCGCTGCTTTTCCTGAACAGATGCTGATTCAGCAAGAGCATCGAGCCGTGTTTTCATTACAAGCACCACATCTTCCACCCGCTGCTCCGCGTAAAAAGTGATCCATGGATAAAACGGGTGATCCTCATTCGGACTGTATTGCCTGATTAATTCCCTGCCAATCTCAAAGTATGTCCATGGACAAGGAAGAAGTGCTGCAATTATTTCACCAAGCGTCCCAAGCTGAGCATGCGCCATCATATGCTTAATATAATGATCAGCAGTAGGAGGCAGTGGATATCCCTGCAGTTCTTCATAAGAGACGCCAATCACCTCGCAAAAATTATTATGCGGGTGAATTTCACTATGAAGCACAAAATCAATCTGTTTAGTAAAATAGGCAATATCTTCACGTGTAGAAGATTTTGAGATCGCAATCCCATAGATTTTCATAAAGGCATTTAAATATTCATAGTCCGCTTTAATATAATGTGCGAGTGCCTCCTCTGGCACATCGCCTTTTCCAATCCCCTGAACAAATGGATGGTTAAAAATAAGTGAAAAAATGTCTTCGTTTTCTTTTCTAAGCTCTTCTGTAAATGTCATGATTAGTGCCTCCTTTTTTTAAGGAAGCTGCCGGAATTCCAATTAGAGCCCTGAGCATATTCGGCTGCTTCCCTACGCTGGCATGATCCAGATCAGGTCCATCAGGGTATGATCTCAGCTTAACTAGCACCCCCAGCAGTTCCGTTTCTACTGTAATCTCATTAGTCTTTCCTGCTTAACTCTTGCTAGGACAAGCCATCCAAGTGCAGCTCCAGTTGCACTGCTGATGAGAAACGGAGGCACGAAAAACCATGCAGCAAACGTCGATCCCATAAGTACATTTGCAAAAGGAACCGCGAACCAGGCACCTATAAAGCCCGTGCCAATGACTTCCCCTGCTGCCGCCCACCCCTTGCTTCCAAACTTTTTGTAGAGGAGGCCGGCAAAAAGAGCACCAATCATTCCTCCTGGAAAAGCAAGAAGTGACCCTAATCCAAGCAGGTTTCTGACTAAGCCGATTAAAAAAGCAATGACTACTGCGGGAATAGGGCCCAGAATGATCGCAGCAATTACATTTACAGTGTGTTGGACCGGATAAGCCCGTGCAACACCAGCAGGAAACCAAATAAACTGTGCGCCTACTACGCCAATCGCCACAAACATGGCCATCACCGTCAGACGTTTTGTGTTGGTCATCTTCTCCCTCCAATCATTCAGCAGCACAAAAAAGCCAGATCCACAGTAGGACCTGACTTGAAGTAGTAGATGAATTGGACAATAGGTCGTCCGACTACTTCCCTACGCTGGTACTAACCAGATCAGGTCCATAAGAGTCGGAAAATACGTTTTCCTCTCAGCCCGCGATATTCGGGCCCCCCTAGTAGTGATTGAATCTATGCACTTATATGAGCTTAATTTATCATAACAAAAAATTAGAAAATTGGCAATAAAACCAAAGTCAGGCAGTTCTTTTAACTGTAAAAAGTTCCTTGAATATGAAATAGAAGGGTTTATACTTATGTAGTAGTAAATCTGTTTACGTTCCAAACGTTTGTCCGAACAAACAAACTTAAATCTAGAGCAGTTCCGGATTATAAAATAATAAGGAGAAGAGACGATGAAAAAGAATATCATTCTGCTTGACCTTTTATGCTACGCCGTCATTCCATTTCTTATTTGGAACCAGGGGCGTGACGCGCTCGGAGATTACTGGGCCATTATCCTTTCAACCGTTCCTGCAATCATTTACACCGTAATCCGTTTTTTTGTTGAAAGGCAATTTAATATTGCAGGGATCTTTATCGTTACATCCCTGCTGATCAGTACTACTGTGAACTTAATGTCAGAGAATGCTCTTTCAATGCTATGGAACCAGGTTTACCTAGGCTTTGCATTCGCCGGGCTTTACGTACTGTCCATTCTTTTCAGAAAACCACTTGCGCTGTATTTCATGGTTGATATCGCCTTTCTACAGGGATACCCGCGAAAGGGAAGCAAAGCGCTTTTTAACGAAGAAGGATTGTTTATCTGGTTTCAGCTTTTAACGGCTCTCTTTGTTATTCGAGGAATCGCACAGAATTCTTTGAAGGCATGGTTAGTCGATACACATGGTGCAGATGGGTACGGCCAGGTCATAATCTACATGAATGTTTCCGGATGGATTTTCAGCGCCTTGATTGCAGCGGGCTATTATTTCATCGGATCAAGGATCACCCGGCATATCGCAGAAAAAAACGAAGAGGAGATTTCTCCCCCCAATAGTGAAACAGTTTAGGCTGTTTAAGTACCGTGATATTATTTTTCAGATGAGCGATAGACAATGGCTGCCGCGATCCCAATCAACCCAGTCAGAATCGCCAGCGGCAAGGATCTAGCGATAAATTCTTCAGCAATATAATTGGTTTGATAGAGCATAAGGAATGAAAAAGCTGCCACGACAAACACGATCAAAATGGATCCTTTTATCGCTAAATTTAGTACGAATAATTTCTCCAGCTGCCTCAGATTGTCCACCCTGCTTTCGATTAATTGAAGGACGTATTATTCCGTAATCAAGTTCATTTAAATAAATGATGCAAGAGCCTTCCCTTGTCTTCAAAAAACTGTTTCATAATCGTATAGTGCTCTGTCTCCTCAAGCACCTGCTCCTTTAACCCTTCAGATGACAGCTGGTAAATGCAAGAATCCGGGTGAGCCATTAATAAGGGCGAGTGTGTGGCAATCACCAACTGAGATCCCTGCTCTACAAGCTCATTGATACGGCTTAGCATTGATAGTTGCCTCAATGGAGAAAGTGCGGCCTCGGGCTCATCAAGAATATATAGGCCCTCTCCCCGAAAACGATGCAAGAATGCGGCAAAGAACGATTCACCATGAGACTGTTCGTGAAGTGAAACCCCTCCAAAGCTATCAATAATTTTACCGCCAGCCATAGGCTCACGATCCATTTCCTCAATATTGGTCGCCACATTGTAAAAGGTTTCCGCCCGGAAAAAGAAGCTGTCCTGCGGCCTGATCACTCCTTTTCCTACCCGCAGATAGTCATGCAGCGGAGAGTGGGAGGCATAGCTCGAAAAATTAAAATTGAGCGAACCACCCTCTGCATTAAAACCAAGAGCTACTGCCAGCCCTTCAAGCAGCGTCGATTTCCCCATGCCGTTCTCACCTATGATATACGTTATATTAGGATGAAACTCGAGTGTATCAAGCAACCGCACCGCCGGAAGGCTGAATGGAAACTCCTCAAACGACGGAACCTCGTCTTTTTTTACATAAAGGTTTTTTAAAAATTGATCCTCTCTTGTTAATTTAGCCACCTTGATCCTCCCGGTACTTAAATAAATTGATCAAAAAACGTTAATACTCTACGGTACACTTTTATTTCATTTTCCTTTTTAGAAAAACCGTGTCCTTCATCATCAAGGACGAGATATTCCACTTCTCTGCCTTTATCTTTAAGTGCCTGAACAATTTGATCGGATTCCGCTTTTACTACACGGGGATCTTTTGCCCCCTGAATGACGAGCATCGGCTTGGTCATCTCTTCAAGGTATTGAATCGGTGAGTCCTCTGTTAATTTTTCTTTATCTTCAATAGGATCTCCCACCCATTGTTTCATCAGCGGCTTCCAGTGCTCAGGTACTGATTCAACAAAGCTGAATAAATTACAGGGTCCAAAAATGTCTACTACTGCTTTAAAATATTCAGGGTGTCTGCCGTGAAGTAAAAGAGCCATATAACCGCCATAGCTGCCTCCCATTAATAGAATACGGTCGCGATGAGCGATACCCTGTTCAATGAGATACTCAAGCCCTTGTATATTATCTAAACGCGGACCGTGACCCCAGTCTCCTTCAACCATTTTAGTAAAAGCAAGTCCATAACCTGTGGACCCTCTAAAGTTAGGAGCAAAAATACTGTAGCCTCGGTGAACCAGGAATTGAAACAGGGAACGGAATGTAGCCCGTTCAGCAGCCTGAGGTCCCCCGTGAGGCCAGAGAATAACGTGGCCATTGCTAACCTCTTCTTTTGCTCTAAAGAACTGAGCTTCTATTTGCAGGCCGTCATACGAAGGATAGGTGAGCACATCCGGCTCTATTAACTCTTCTTCTTTTACGCCCGGGACTCCATACTGAGTAAGTGATTGCCATCTGCCATCCTTACGCTGATAAAGATTCGAAGGGCGAGTAGCTGTTCTTGCATTCATATAAAGATTGCCTGCATCGGATATAGAGAACCCTTCAATCACACTTGCAGGAAAATCCACTTCTTTGATCGACTCATCTTCTAAAAGCACCTGAAACAGGTGATCGCGGACACCCTGTTCAGATACGATATAAAGAGACTGTGAGGATTTATCGTAGTGAATATCTGTAAAGTCCTGCTCTTGGATTTCAACTACCTTTGTAAATTGTTTCGTTAGCAAATTAAACTTAGCAAGATAAGAAAAATCAGCTTCATAATTGGTTATCATATAAAGTTCTGTGTCTGACACAAAAACAACTCCGGAAACAGTATGCTGCTTGTTAGTTTCAGGCGTCAACAGCACGTCTTCCCCTTCATACCTGGCCCATGCAAGTGTATAAGTATTGGCAAAATGCTTAGAATATGTAAAGTTTTTTTCATTGGGGCTATTTGATCCAAAATAAGTGGCACTGTCCGCTCCGTGAAGAATAATCTCCTCTTTCTCTGTTTCAAGATCATAGCAATAGGCTTTCAAGAAGGTCTTATCATCTTTATTAGATGTGTAATAAACTCTTTTTCCATCATCAGAGAGATTGAGCATCATATGTTGAGCTCCTTCATGTGTACGGATCGGCATTAGGTCACCGCCTGCAGGGTGCAGAGCATAAACTTGTCCATTTTCATCTCCGTCCTGATCAATTACGGCCAAAAGATAATGGCCTTTTTTATCATATTTAATTTCAAAACAACTTTGGTTATGAAAGCTTAAAGGATATGGAAATGTATTTGGCAGATCCATTGCCCACAAATTATATTTCCCATTTAAATTTGTGCTGAAAACAAGCTGAGATTCGTCCGGATTTACTGCAAAGGATTGAATCCCAAACGTCTGAAAGAAATTCTCTACATCAGGCTTCGGAAAAGATATCATCATTTATTTGTCCCCCTAAAATTAATTTCGCTCTCCTAATTAAGTTCTCTATTTTCGATAAAAACCCTTCTTCTTTAAAGACTTTCTTTTAAAGCAGTGAGTGCAGACTAAACAAATAGATTGAACTTTTCCCCTTGTCACTGTATAAATAAAGAGAAAATAAATTATCGTTCCATCTTCAGGGCAGGGTGAAATTCCCGACCGGCGGTAAAAGTAGATTGAGCCCGCGAGCGAGTAGAGTTTACTTGCTGACTCCGTGAGAACCGGAGGCCGACAGTACAGTCTGGATGGGAGAAGATGGAGGCATATTGGCGGGGGTTTATTCACGGAAGTAACCCTCTGTTTCGTGCTGACTTCTCCCCTTCTATCTTTATTTGGAAGGGGAGTTTGTATATGGCGTATGTTTAGTGACAAGTTCTCATAAACTAATTAATCAGATGCCCGGCATTTCAAACAAAACACAGATCACTATTCCAGTAAATAGAGCCTCTTGCCATGAGCTAAAACTTCTTAGAGTGGAACGAAAGAATAGGAGATATTCGAATGAAAAACACTCAGATGTTAGTGAAGTTATCGATGTTTAGTTCCATTGCTTTTATTTTAATGCTGTTGAATTTCCCCCTTCCGTTTCTGCCGGATTACTTGAAAATTGACTTTAGTGATGTGCCTGCTTTATTAGCAGCCATCTTATTTTCTCCTATGGCAGGGGTAATCGTGGAGGCGCTGAAAAATATTTTATACTATCTGTTCAGGGGAAACGGCATTCCTATAGGAGAGCTGTCAAATTTTATTGCCGGCTGTGCGTTTATTCTCCCTGTCGCCTATTTTTATCATAAAAGAAAATCGAAAAATGCTTTAGCCAAAGGATTAATTACCGGTACGATCACCATGGCTCTGCTGCTTGTCGTTTTAAACTATTTCTTAATTCTTCCTGCATATGCCTGGTTCTTCGGGATGGATTACATGCTTGATCCAGCTGTAAAATGGTACACTGCAATAGCATTCATTCTCCCATTTAATGTAATTAAAGGTCTATTTATTACCGCGCTTTTTTTACCCCTTTTTATCAAACTTAAACCCTGGATCCAGCAGAATCAGGTCCAGCCGAGATTATAAAATGAGGTGTGAGCTCCTTCCAATGAAAATGTGAGGAGACTCGCACCTTTAAATGTTATACTTGAGAAAAATACAGGAGGTTACATTTATGAAAAAGGATTTAATTCGCCGTTTGACTACATATGCAAAATTAGATACACAATCAGACCCTACTGAAGCATCTACTCCTTCAACTGCCAAGCAGTGGGATTTGCTTCATCTCCTGTCTGAAGAATTAAAAGAAATCGGCATGCAAGAAGTTTCCATAGACGAAAATGGCTACTTAATGGCTACACTCCCATCCAATACAGAAAAGCCGGTTCCTACAATTGGATTCCTCGCTCACGTGGATACAGCAACTGATTTTACCGGCAAAAATGTTCAGCCTCAGCTTGTCGAGCAGTATGACGGCACAGATATCTTGTTAAATGAAAAATTAAATATCGTTCTTTCCTTAAGAGAATTTCCGGAACTGTCAAACTATATTGGACATACCCTGATTACGACAGATGGCACCACTTTACTTGGCGCTGACAACAAAGCGGGAATCAGTGAAATTATGACGGCCATGCAGTATTTAATTCAGCATCCTGAAATCAAACACGGAAAAATACGCGTAGCTTTTACACCGGATGAAGAAATTGGCCGCGGGCCGCATAAGTTTGATGTGGAAGCTTTCGGTGCGAAGTATGCTTATACAGTTGACGGAGGGCCACTTGGGGAACTTCAATTTGAAAGCTTTAATGCAGCAGGAGCGCGTGTAGTGATCAATGGAACGAATGTGCATCCCGGGACTGCAAAAAATAAAATGGTCAATTCCATCAAAATAGCGATGGAATTAAACAGAATGCTGCCACTTGATGAGGCGCCTGAGTTTACATCCGGTTATGAAGGATTTTTTCATCTAATGAATCTGGATGGAAATGTTGAAAAGACGACATTGGATTATATTATCCGTGACCACGATCGCGAAAAATTTAATGATCGCAAGAAATTGCTGAATCGTGTAGTAAATGAAGTGAATGCTAAGCACGGACAAGGGACGGTTACACTAGAAATTGAAGATCAGTATTTCAATATGGGTGAAAAAATAGAACCTGTTCGACACATTGTCGATATTGCACAAAAAGCGATGAGCCGCTTGGATATTCCAGCAATTATCGAGCCAATTAGAGGAGGCACGGATGGATCTCAACTCTCCTATATGGGTCTTCCAACTCCTAATATTTTCACAGGAGGCGAAAACTTCCACGGTAAGTATGAATATATTTCAGTGGACAATATGGAAAAAGCAACACAAACTATTGTTGAAATTGTAAAATTGTTTGAAACTGAGGGCAATGAAGAATAGTCAGCAGGGACATTTTTTTAGCGGATAATTAATAGGTATTGGTAAAAGGGCGCTTTAACAGGCCCTTTTTGATTGTTACTTGCACGATAACGGAGGTGTTTACATAATGAATCTACGCAAACTTGATTTGGTTTTCAGTGTGATCTTACTTTTAAATGCAATTCGAATTTTCTACATTATCGTGACAGCAGATGATCCTCAGCCAGTAGATTACTTAGTACTATTTTTCTCCACTTTAGGTGCAGTGATCTTATTTATGAATAGCAGAAGAAATAAGGAAAAAAAGGAAAATGAGTAAGATATAAATACATATTATTGGATTTATTGGTAATATATAAAAATAAAAAGGCGTATATTTTGTTAATATATGCCTTTTTATCTATTTAGTGAATTCTATTTTTACTTTTATAAACTTATACATCGTTACTTATTCATTCGATCTAAAAATCCTCCGAGAAGATCATCGATATTCTCCTCTTTTTCTTCAACAGGTTCCTGTTTGTCTTCAAGAGCTTGTTCTTTAGCCTCATCCCAATCAAAGTCCATCAAATCGTCTTCTGATGCACTTCTTAAAGCTGCATCTTCCCGTGATTTTTCCTCAGCTGGAGTCTCGTAAACTTTTCTTTGTGTGCGTTCATTCCTGGTCGATTCCTGGAGATAGAGCGCTTCATCAATGTCTAATGATGTACTATTCATAGAAGCCAGGATTGCTGTTGCACGTACAGGGTCTAAAAGAAGCTGATAGATTATATTACCCAGCAGGGCCTCCGAATGCGAATGGCGGATCCAAGAGCGTTGTTCCTTGCTCAAAGCCTTTGGAAGGGGAACAGAGACCGTTTCACGTTCCTTGGACTGGTGATGACCACCCACACCTTCCAGCACGAATTCTGCAATTTTACTCGAGAAATTTCTACGCTCTGTTTCTTTGATTTTCTGCAGTTCTCTTATTAGGTGATCCGGGGTGTCGGAGGGCAGGCGAAAAGTAATGGCCTGTCCTCTTTTAATCCCTTCAGAAGATGAGTTACTCATAGGGAAGCCCTATTATTTAACAGCTGCTTTTTTCTCTTTTGGTTCTTGCGCAGCTGCTTTATTATTTTTTCGATCAAAGTCAGAGATCAATTTGTAGTAAGCATTGGCCATCATCCAGATACTCTCTTTTTCGTCCTCGAAGAATTCGATATTATAGCCATCCAGGTTATTGTTTAAAGTTTTAATATACTCTTTTAAAACCATTGCTCCGCCGCCGACGAAGTAGCAAATTTCTGTTTGTGAATTTTTCTTCCAAACATTGCGAAGGTGACGGTATTCTTTTTTTGCTAAGTCCAGCAAAATGCGGTCTGTAATATCATGAACGCTTGTCCGGCTGCCTTTAACCATGATATGATTCCGGTCATTTTTCTTTGTGATGATATCAACTACATCACTACGCGTATCAAGCTCCACACCATGCTTCGTACGGATTTCCTCACGGATTGCCTCAAGAGACTCAGAAACACCTAAATTAAAGCCCTGAGCCTTATCATCATCAACATTGCGGTTTCTTATTACCGCGATATCTGTAGATAGTCCTCCAATATCCTGAATCAGGATTTGTTTGTCGATTAAATCACGGTTTGTAATGTTCCCGTGGTTATCCATCACAAGATTTATAAAAGCGGCAAAGCCTTCAGGGTACACTTTTACTTCTTCGAACTTAATATTTACTTTCTGGCCTTGGAATTTAGGTGTTACTAAAAATTCCACCTGGTGAACCGATCCAAGCAGCTGTGAACGGAAACCAACATCCTTGCCTTCTTTTACCTCTCTTAGAGGAAGGCCGGTGCCAAGCGTGTACGTAGCATCTACTACATTATTATTCTTTTTAAATTGAGCAGGGTTATTAGGTCTAACTGCATCAAGTGCCAGTGTTGCAAAAAGCATAACCAGTGATTGATCTTCTTCTGATTTGCTGCTGCCTGGATCTAATTCCATTGCGTTATCGCTTTTTGTTGCAAGATTTCCTACACGGTAAATTGCGTTATTATCCTTGAGGGCAGGAGAGTGGACGCGGATATGAATACCATCTACCGGGTTTTTCTCGTTTAAGTCTTCAATTCCTATAACCGGACGATCCTCTCGGTCTCTTGCTATTACATTTGGAATGTTTAACTCATAATCAGTCTTTCCAAATAGTGCCTTTACAGAATCATTCCCTACATCAATTGCAGCAATTCTTGAACTACTCATCGAATCATTCCTCTCATTTAATACATTTAATGGTTTTGTGTGTTTCTTTTACCACTACAGTTAAGATTATAGAAAATAACCATTCTCGTCAATCATTCATTAGTAGCATTCTTTCGAAGCTGTTGTATACAATTATGTGTACTTGGATACAAAACTGTACACATCCCTTCATATCAACATGTATACATATTTGTTTACATGCTTACTATATTGTACACTATTTGTTTACAAAAACGTTTACTTGTATACCATATTGTATACAAGTATAATCTGCTCCAAATTACCCCCGATTTCCTCCCTGTTTTCCTGTGAAACTCCCTATTATTCTACTAAAAATAATGACAATATATGTAGAATCACTAGGAAACAGAAAACTAGTCATCTATAGTAATAACTAGTAATCAAGAGGATTATTTAAATATGGAAAGGAAGGGGAAACATGAAAAGACAATACGTATTTTTATTTTTATGTCTGGCTCCCCTATTCTGGGCAGGGAATTATGTACTTGGAGAATATGTTGTAAAAGAAACCACACCGCTCTCAATGACCTTTGTACGGTGGAGCATTGCGCTTGTCATTCTAATACCCTTATCCCAGTGGATTGAGAAACCTGATTGGAAAAGTGTATTAAAATTATGGAAATTACACACTTTAATGGCGTTTTTAGGTATACTCGGTTACAACTTTTTACTGTATGAGGCTCTTCGTTGGACTACGCCAGTAAATGCATCCCTGGTAAACTCTATCAGTCCAGTATTAATTGTCGTTCTATCTTCATTTTTTCTTAGGGAGCGATTATCAAAGTATAATGTTTACGGGCTTCTGATGTCCTTCAGCGGAGTTATGCTTGTCTTATCAAAAGGGGATTTATCTCAATTCTTATCGATACAATTCAACAATGGGGATCTGATTATGCTTGCAGCGGTCCTTCTGTGGT
Organism: Jeotgalibacillus campisalis; assembly: GCF_000829515.1. Classification (GTDB taxonomy): domain Bacteria; phylum Bacillota; class Bacilli; order Bacillales; family Jeotgalibacillaceae; genus Jeotgalibacillus; species Jeotgalibacillus campisalis. The sequence continues at coordinate 350,688 of NZ_JXRR01000001.1, forward strand.
CTTTTTTACTCTATAATGGGCAGAGTAAGTACCGGCATCCCTCCTATCGCTTCTACAACCGTTTCTGTTGCAATAGGCATTGTCATTATAACGCCTGCCGTGCTCTACTTCGGGCTTCCTGAAGCATTGAGTACTCCTGGTAAACTCGGTTTGCTTTATATGGGGCTATTTCCGAGTGTGGGAGCGTTTGTATTTTGGAATATTTCACTGCGATATGTTGACGCATCACGTGTAGGAATATTCCTCTACCTCATTCCTGTATTCACGGCAATCATTAGTCTGGCATTAGGTAAGACCATCACGTGGGTTCAAATTGCAGGAGGGGTTATGGTTTTTATTGGTGTTTACTTGAACAATAAGCGTATAAAAAATAAAAAGGCAACTAATCTTTTGTAAGTTATATTTTTACATATAATAATTATAATAGTATACATTTTTGAATTTATTACTATATGATATATTTATATTTTAATTTTTTAACAAATATTTGTATTAACGGGGGTTTAGTCTTCTTTATTTTACCTTAGAAATGTTTATCCCCTTTTGTTTATGGAAATTTAAAACTGTAAAGTTTAATCTATCCATTAAATTGAAGGGGTGGAGCAATGAAATTAAATCCGTTTTTATCCGTCTGGACAAAACCGAAGGAAACCGTACGACAGGTCTCAAGCTTAAAATCTTTTTGGTTTGTTTTAATCGTCACAGGAATCGCAGGCATTGGTTCAGGGTTAACCAATTTACAGGGCAAAAGCATCGTTAACGATCTTTCCATTCTTATGATTGTCCTTTTCTCCATTTGTATAGGACTGCTCATGGGAATAGCAAGAGCCTTCGTAACATCGTTATTTTTCACTTACATTGGGAAACTTTTTGGAGGGAAAAGCAGCGTTAAAGAAATGTTTAAAGGAATGGGGGCGATGTTTATACCACGTATGCTCCAATCACTTATCCTGTTAACATCTGTTTTAATTGCAGGAAAGCAATTTTTTACTGATACGAATGCTGAGCTGGAATCCACGTTCTATATAAGCATCGTTATATCGTTGTTTGTTATTAATGCCATCGCATCTATTTTTACCGTTGTAATTATGAGCAAAGGGATCGGTGTACTCCATCAGTTCTCTTCATGGAAGGGCTTAGCGATTGTAATCATTACGGGGATCATTAATTTCCTCTTGTCTCTAGTCATTGGGTTCAGCAGTCTCTTTCTATTTCAATAATAAGTTATTCACGGTTACTATTTAAAGATACATAGCATGTTTATGTCCTTTTTCACAAATGCATACACTCTCATAATTAACTTTCATTAAAAAAACCCTTTAAAGCTTTCTTGTGCTGGGAATCGGTTCATCCATTACTTTTATTTACCAGGGACTGATCACTTCCTTTATGCCAACTTTAGTAACAAATTAACTGTGAAAGTGTGGTAAAATGAGGTGAATGCTTCCATACGCCAAGGATCAAATGTAGGATAATAGTAGTGTGTGAAAATATTTGTTTAACATGATAAAAGGGGAAATGTATACTGTGAACGATATAGAGAAACTGACACACGAAAACCTGGTACTCACTAAAAAGGTTCAAGAGCTTGAATCAACGATTGAAGACCTTTCTGCACCGATTATTTCTTCTATCATACCTGATACCATCCTAGTTCCGCTGCTTGGCCAGCTTTCTGACTACCGTTTCAACCATATTCAGTCAAAAATTTTGCAGGGGTGTGTAAATCGACAGATCGAACACGCGGTTATTGATTTTACGGGGTTAACGTACGAAGATCTAGACGAGAATGGATTTGAACTTCTAAGCAGACAGATTGATGACTTAACTGGGGCGCTTCAATTGATGGGCATTGAGACCCTATATGTTGGATTCTCTCCTATCTTGATTCAGCGAATGGTGGAATATGGACAGATTAACCTTGCCACAATTCACGCATTTTCTACATTTAGAACCGCCTTGCAATACTTGATGGATAAAAAAGGGCTTGTCTTTGAGAAAAAAGAACTAGTCTAAATAAATAGACTGAGTGCGGCACTATGCCCCGCTCAGTCTATTTATTAAAAGACTACAATCACTTTTCTCTTGCAAGGTGAACCTTCAACTGTTTACCCTTTACCGTGGTGTTCTTCATCTTCTGAAGTACCAGAGGACCTTTACCATTCAATATTTCCACATACGTGACATTTTCCTGAATGGTTATAATCCCAATATCCTGTGCATGTATTCCGTCTAATTTCGCGATGGTTCCGACAAAATCCACTGCCCTTAGCTTCTTTTTTTTGCCTCCATTAAAATACAACTTCATAATGTCTTCGCTGACTCGTTCTTTTTTATTTGTTTTTGCTTCAGGTAAAATGTCCATCTTATTTTCAAAATCACTTTTCTTTAAAGCGATCTCTTCTTCTAATGGCGGTGTTTTTTCGATTAGTTTGAATCCAATGAACGTTTCCAATTCTGCTAAATAATGTTCCTGCTTTGGCGTTACAAATGTAATTGCATTTCCGGATTTCCCCGCACGGCCTGTTCGCCCTATTCGGTGAACGTAACTTTCATTTTTTGAAGGAAAATCATAATTTACGACGAGAGAAACGTTTTCAATATCAATGCCCCTTGCTGCAACATCTGTAGCAATCAGGTAGCGAAAATCTCCCCGTTTAAAGTCGTTCATTACAGCAAAACGATCCTCTTGAATCATACCTCCGTGAAGCTTATCGCAAGTATAGCCTGTTCGGTCCAGCTCTTCAACCAACTCATCTACCCGATCCTTTGTACTGCAAAAAATAATGCATGTATCCGGGTTTTCTATTACTGTAATGGCTTTTAATAAGCCCAGTTTACCTGCAGAATCTATCCTGTACATAGAATGACTAATATGTGAATCGATTGAATGTGAAGAATCTATTTCTATTTTTTCAGGGTTGTTCATATATAAATCGCTTAATTTAGTAATTTCTTCAGGCAGAGTCGCTGAAAAGAGCATAGTCGTCCGCTGAGAAGGAAGTTCTTTAATGATTGCCTCTACCTGGTCAATAAAACCCATGCTCAGCATTTCATCTGCTTCATCGATAATCAAGTAGTCGATTTTATCAATTGCGATTGTCCCTTTTTGAATATGGTCAAGTACACGTCCGGGCGTACCTGCTACTATATGGTTTTTTTGTTTAAGTTCCGTTTTTTGGTGAGCGAAAGGCTGCTTTCCGTAGATGGCTATAGCTTTTATTCTTTTAAAACGGCCTATAGCTGTAATATCTTCTTTAATTTGATCAGCAAGCTCACGCGTTGGGGTTAAGATCAGCGCCTGAGGTTTATTTTCTTCCCATTCAGCCAGCTCGCACAATGGTATGCCAAATGCAGCTGTTTTGCCGCTGCCAGTCTTCGATTTTACGATTGCATCTTTTTTATCAAGAACAACCGGTATCACTTTTTGCTGAACAGCTGTAGGCTGCTTGTATTCTAAAAGGTCTAAAGCACTCAGGATGTCCTGGCTTACTGCAAAATCATTAAAATTTATCTCTGTCATAATTGACTCCTTTTATTAAACAATCTCTTAAATCATCTGTTTCATTGTATTATACCAGTTTTCAAACACAATCATTCCGGCAGAACAAAACTTGACGAAACGGGTTGCAATTTATCGAAAAGTACGTTAAGTTAATCTGAACACGTGTAGTGGAATGAGTCGTCTTCCACTTGCACGTGTTTTCTTATGCCCTTAAATAATAAAAGATAAAAAGCCGCCAAGCTTTCTGAAATTGTAGAAGGCTTGACAGCTTTTCATATTTAGCTGTTTAAATCAATCGTAAAACGGTGTTTTATACGATTTCACGGTCCCAGTGACGGTGAGCTGCGACTGCTTGAACAAATTCGTTAGTAAATTCGTTCATATCTTCGCTGTAAACCACCCCTGCACTGTTTAGAATATCATTAGCTTCCAGCCACTTCTTACCCTCGTGAGTGGCTCCTATTGGCTTATAGTGCATAAATGCTTCATTTAAGAAATAGGACGTGTCTTTTACAAACTTTTTGCTTAAGTCTTGTCCCCCGACTGCATAGAGGGCGTCAAAAAGGACAGAATCAGCTGTAAGGAAGGTATGATCGACTTCAAGCTCTGTGCCATCCGTTCCCTTGCGTTTGCCAAGCTTGTCTGAAATCAGCTCAGCTTGAATGCCCTGCGCTGTTAATGATTGCAGTACCTCACTCACTTCGGAACCATTGTATCCATCTGAGATGACAACCCCTACCTTGCGAGTGGACGGCTTTTTCGCAGTATTTTCCTGGCTTAGGGCCGGAGAGGATTTGGCAGCCTCTGAGCGTCCGCCAGTCGGAACTGAAGCCCCGATTGCTTCTGCAACCTCCCTGGCAAGCTCCATGCTTACATTTGCAAACATATCGATTACTTGCTGCTGAACTGATTTCCGTTCAACTTTTCCAAGCTCAAATGAAAAGGCTTCTTTAATATGCTCCTGCTCCGGCTTGCTCATGCTGTGCCAGAAAAGAGCTGCCTGAGAAAAGTGATCTTTAAAGCTCTCACTTCTTTTGCGCACTTTTCTTCCTTCCATTTTCTCCTGGTAATGAACGTAGCCGCCTTCAGACTCCGAAGCTGGCATTGGAGTATTTTGCGCAATTGAATTTTTATGATAGCTGACAGGTCCTTTATTAATTGTCTGACGTCCAAATCCATCACGCTGGTTGTTTTGGAACGGACATACCGGACGATTAATAGGAAGCTCATGGAAATTAGGCCCTCCTAGGCGCAGCAGCTGAGTGTCCGTATAGGAAAACAACCGTCCCTGAAGAAGCGGATCGTTGGAAAAATCAATGCCTGGTACAACATGTCCTGGATGGAAAGCTACCTGCTCGGTTTCAGCAAATACATTATCCACATTGCGATTCAACGTCATTTTACCGACGATTTTCACAGGTACATCTTCTTCCGGCCACAGCTTTGTTGGATCTAAAATATCAAAGTCGAATTTAAATTCATCTTCTTCGGAAAGAAGCTGTACGCCCAATTCATATTCTGGATAATCTCCATTTTCAATAGAGTCAAATAAATCACGACGGTGAAAATCCGGGTCTTTCCCGTTTATTTTCTGAGCTTCATCCCAAACGAGCGAGTGTGTACCTAATACAGGTTTCCAATGGAACTTAACAAAGTGTGCTTTCCCCTGGTCGTTAACAAAACGGAAGGTATTTACCCCAAAGCCCTCCATCATTCTGAAGCTTCTTGGAATGGCACGATCAGACATCGCCCACATAACCATATGCGCTGATTCCTGATTATTCGCTACAAAGTCCCAAAACGTATCGTGAGCTGAGGCTGCTTGCGGGATCTCATTATGCGGTTCCGGTTTTAATGCATGCACAAGATCCGGAAACTTCATCGCATCCTGAATGAAGAAGACTGGTATATTGTTTCCTACAAGGTCATAGTTTCCTTCTTCCGTATAAAACTTTGTAGCAAAGCCTCTCGCATCTCGGACCGTTTCTGCTGAGCCCTTAGAACCTGCCACAGTTGAAAAACGAACAAAAACAGGTGTCTTTTTAGCCGGGTCCTGTAGAAATCCTGCTTTTGTAAATTCTTTCATAGACTCATATACTTCAAATTCACCATGGGCAGCATAGCCTCTTGCATGAACAATTCTCTCAGGAATACGTTCATGATCAAAATGCGTCATTTTTTCACGAAAATGAAAATCTTCCATCAATGTCGGCCCGCGTTCACCGGCTTTTAATGAAAATTCATCCTCTGATACTTTTAATCCCTGGTTTGTCGTCATTGTTTTTCCTGAATCATCTGAGCGAAATTGTTCCAACTGTTCATTTTTGCTGTTTTCATTGAAGCCATCTTTTTTGCTCACGTATGCATCCTCCTATAAAACTATGTAATAGAATCTTCTATTCTTTTCCCTTCTCATACAGTGTACAAACGGATTAATTAATTTTTTGTCTGGTTTATAAAATCTTACAGGTGGAAAGCAAGGAGTAAAAGTCATGAAAAGAAAGGATGTACGTGATGAAGACTATTGATACGTACTTTCAAACGAATTACGAAGCTTCAAGAAAAGTATTTCGCAGCCATTTGGAAAAAGTTAAAAAATATTGGCCGAATGCCAGGCTGGCTACTCAAAAGATTGGCAAAGGCAAAGACAATACAATTGATATGATCCATGCAGAAGCGACGGAAACAAATGAGAAGGTGCTGTTTTTTACGACAGGAGAGCATGGTATTGAAGGGTATGCCGGTGCAGCTGTAACGGATTTATTTATGCAGGAATACTTAACTCAAGTCGACCCTAAGACGACCGGCATTTGTTTTATCCATGCATTAAACCCGTGGGGTATGCGAAACTTTCGCAGGGTAACAGAGAATAATATTGATTTAAATCGAAACTATCTGGTTAACCGTGATGAAGTCCCTGAAAATATAAATAAACATTATGAAAATGAGGAAGAATTGTTTTTGCCAACAGGGAAAATTCAAAATCTTCGCAAGGAACGGAGAAAACTTCACGGACAGCTATTAAAAGCGCTGGCTACAGAGGGTTACAGCGGCATTACGCAAGCTAAAGGAATGGGACAGTTCCAATTTCCTAAAGGCGTTTATTATGGCGGAGAAAAAGAAGAAGAATCAGCTATCTTCTTAAAAGACGTTCAAAGAAAGCTTCTTACTCATTATTCACGTGTTATTCACATGGATTGGCATACCGCACTAGGAAAAAGCAATGAGGTCACCATGGTAATGAGTGAAAATGACAGCCGGCAGGTAGAAGGATTAAAAGAGCAGTACAAGCTTGAGAACATTCAAAAATTCAGCCCTAAATATGTGAAAGGGGACTCGACCAATCACTTTCATGCTGTGCGAAATCGCGATTTCAGCGATAAGTATTTATTTTCATGCCTGTTCGAATTTGGTACGTTTGGCACCAGTAAAAAAGCCGAGCTTCGTGAATTTATGACCATTATTCTTGAAAACCATCTTTACTGGGATGGGGCAGAAAATGAAGACGACATGGAAGAAATCTTGAATGAATTTCGTGCGATGTTCTATCCTGTAGAACGAAAGTGGCGCCAATCCGTTATTGCGGAAGCTCGCCTCGCGATCGAGGCAATCCTGTCTACAGAGAATGTTCTGCAGGTTCCAGCCAAAGCATAAATAAATTTAAACGCACAGATTATACAAAAAAGCGCTCAGATTTTAATCATCTAAGCGCTTTTTTTATGGTTCGTTCTTTATGTTGCATAGCTTGCCCTTGTTACAATTATGGCAGCACAGTTGCGCCCATCAAATAGCGGTCGCACTCTCTTGCTGCTTCTCTGCCTTCATTAATCGCCCAGACAATTAAGCTTTGTCCGCGGCGCATGTCACCAGCTGAGAAGACTCCTTCTTTATTCGTAGTATACTTTCCATACTCGGCTTTCACCGTTGAATTTTGATTGGTTTCAATGTTCATCTGCTCAATTAACCCTTGTTCCGGACCGCTAAATCCAATCGCAAGCAAAACAAGATCAGCAGGCCATGCTTTTTCTGTGCCCGGTATTGCGTCTCTGATTCGTTCTCCATTTTCGCCAATTCGAAGTTTTACATTAACGGTGTGAACTTCTTTAATATGGCCATTTTCGTCTCCGACAAATTTAGTCGTTTGAACGGCATAGGCACGTGGGTCATCACCATACTTGCTCGCAGCTTCTTTTTGTCCGTATTCAATCCGGTGAACAACCGGGTATTGCGGCCATGGATTGCCGAGTGCATCACGAATGGAACCTTTTTTATCATAAATATCAAATTGCGTTAAGCTTTTGCAATTGTGCCGGATAGAAGTAGCAAGACAATCAGTCCCCGTGTCTCCCCCGCCAATAACAATCACATTTTTCCCTTCTGCTGAAAGAAAATTGCCGTCTTCATGATTGGAGTCTAGCAGACTTTTAGTATTTGCGTGAAGAAAGTCCATGGCGTAATGGATGCCTTTCAATTCACGTCCCTCAGCCTGAATATCACGGTGAACCGTTGCCCCTCCGCATAAAATGGTGGAATCAAATTCTTTCTCAAGCTTTTGAACCGGATAATCCCTGCCTACTTCCGTATTGGTAATAAACGTGATGCCTTCTGCTTTAAGAAGTTCTACCCGTCGTTCAACCATTGCATAAGGAAGCTTCATTTCAGGAATTCCATAGGTTAACAGCCCGCCGACCCGGTCATTTCGTTCAAAGACCGTTACCCAGTGACCTGCTTTATTTAACTGAGCTGCTGCTGCAAGACCTGCTGGACCGGATCCGATAACGGCAACTTTTTTGCCTGTGCGTTTTTCAGGCGGCTCAGGTACCACCCAGCCTTCATCAAATCCTTTTTCAATAATGGAACGCTCCACGGTTCGGATGGCAACCGGCGGCTCATTAATCCCAAGTACACACGCGCCTTCACAAGGGGCTGGACAAGCTGTTCCAGTGAATTCAGGAAAATTATTTTTCTCATGTTCCCGCACCAGTGCTTCCTTCCATTGCCCCTGATAAACAAGATCATTCCACTCGGGTATTAAATGGTAAACGGGACATCCTGTCGTGACGCCATTGATTTCACTGCCATGATGACAGGTAGGGATGCCGCAGTCCATACACCGGGCTCCTTGCTGTTTAATCTCCTCTTCGGTCATCGGGGCTGTATAATCATTCCAGTCCTTCGTTCGTTCAAGTGGATCACGCTCGCGCTGTGATTGACGTTCATACTCCATAAAACCTGTTGGCTTCCCCATCAAATCCCTCCTTTTCCGTTTCTATTTTGCCGCTTCAAGCTCTTTATTACTTTCTTCAAAGGCAGTCATCTCTGCGTCAAATTTAGACAGTCCGCTTTCACGCAGTTCAGTAATTCGGTTGTTGATTTTTAAATACGATTTTGGAATAACACGGACAAACTGCGGTGAATATTTTTCCCAGTATGTCAGAATTCTTTTTCCATGCGCACTGTTAGTATAGTTAACATGCTTTTCAATCATTTTATAAACATCATCGAGTTCTTCTTTATTGTCGAGCGGTTCGATATGAACAAGCTCTGGATTACATCTAGAGCGGAAAAGATTTTCTTCATCGAAAACATAGGCTGTACCACCTGACATGCCTGCTGCAAAGTTTCTTCCCGTCGCTCCAAGAACGACTACTTTGCCGCCTGTCATATATTCACATCCATGGTCTCCTACACCTTCGACCACAATATTGGCTCCGCTGTTTCTCACGCAAAAGCGCTCACCGGCTATTCCTTGAATATAGGCTTCACCAGCAGATGCTCCGTAGAATGAAACATTCCCGATGATTGTATTTTTCTCCGGCGGAAATGTGACGACAGGATCCGGATGAACGATGATTTTTCCACCAGACAGTCCTTTTCCGACAAAATCGTTGGAATCTCCGACAAGACGAAGCGTCATTCCCCGGGGAATAAATGCACCAAAGCTTTGCCCTGCTGATCCTTTAAGCGTCAATTTAATTGTATCTTCAGGTAAGCCTTTTTCTCCATAACGGCGCGTTATCTCACTGCCAAGCATGGTTCCAGTTACCCGGTTAATATTGCGGATTGCTGTCGTAAATTCGACAGGCTCCTGATTTTCAATCGCACGCCGGCAGTTTGGAATGAGTTCCTGAAAATCCAGGGTCTTTTCAAGACCATGGTCCTGATCCTGCGTATGGTAGCGCCCAACTTTGGCTGGAAGATCCGGAGAGTAGAGCAGGGATGATAAATCAATCCCTTTTGCTTTCCAGTGGTCTACTGTATCGTTCAGCTCGAGGGCATCTGTACGCCCAATCATCTCATTGATCGTTCTGAAGCCCAGTTCAGCCATGATTTCACGTGTTTCAGTCGCAATAAAGCGCATAAAATTAGCTACATGGTCTGCGTCCCCTGTAAATTTCTTTCGCAGCTCAGGGTTTTGTGTGGCTACACCCACTGGACATGTATCAAGATGGCAAACGCGCATCATAACACATCCTAAAACAACAAGAGGAGCCGTTGAAAACCCGTATTCCTCAGCGCCTAATAAGGTGGCAAGAACGACATCCCGGCCCGTCATCATTTTGCCGTCTGTTTCAACCACGATCCGGTCGCGCAGACCATTCAGCAGCAGTGTTTGATGGGTTTCAGCCAAGCCGATTTCCCACGGCAGTCCCGTATGTTTTAAGCTCGTTCTCGGTGCTGCACCTGTTCCACCGTCGTATCCGCTGATCAAAACAAGATCTGCTCTTCCTTTTGCCACTCCTGCTGCGATGGTTCCAACACCAACTGCTGATACAAGCTTCACGCTTATACGGGCGCTCGGGTTTGCATTCTTGAGATTATGAATCAGTTCTGCAAGATCCTCAATTGAATAAATATCGTGATGCGGAGGAGGAGAGATCAACTCAACGCCAGGCGTGGAACCGCGGACCTCTGCAATCCAAGGGTATACTTTTTTGCCTGGCAGGTGACCGCCTTCTCCTGGCTTTGCACCTTGTGCAATTTTAATTTGAATTTCATCTGCATTCACCAGGTAATGGCTTGTTACACCGAAACGGCCTGAAGCGACCTGCTTAATCGAACTCCGGCGTGAATCGCCATTATCATCAGGTGTGAAACGGTCTGTATCTTCTCCGCCTTCACCTGTATTGCTTCTTCCACCTACCCGGTTCATGGCAATTGCTAGTGCTTCATGCGCTTCTTTTGAAATTGAACCATACGACATTGCACCGGTTTTGAAGCGTCTGCAAATAGACTCAACAGACTCCACTTCTTCAATTGGGATCGAGTGGCCTTTCTTGAACCTCATAAGTCCCTTTAGAGACTGCAAGTTAACGGTTTCGTCTGTCAGCATACGGGAATACTTTTTAAATGCGTCATAGTTATTGCTCCGACAAGCGTGCTGAAGAGTATGAATGGTGCTTGGATTGTACTGATGATCTTCTCCATTTGCCCGGTATTGGAATTCATCGCCTGCTTCTAATGATTTGTTTCCTCCGCGATTTTCTCCAAATGCCGCCTCGTGTCGAAGAAGAACTTCCGTTTGAATCATGTCGATCCCTATTCCGCCTAGACGTGAAGAAGTTCTCGTAAAATACTTATCTATTACATCCATATGGATGCCGACTGCTTCAAAAATTTGCGCTCCACGATAACTTTGAATGGTAGAGATCCCCATCTTAGAAAGGATTTTAATCACGCCATCTGTCACAGACTTCACATAATTTCCTGAGGCCTGTTCAATGGAATCCAGCTTGATTTCACCTTTGTCCATTAATTCACGGATTGAATCATAAGCAAGATAAGGATTTATCCCTTCCGCACCATAGCCTAGAAGCATCGCAAAATGATGCACTTCTCTTGGTTCGCCTGATTCAATTAAAATACTAACCTTCGTTCTTGTTCCTTTTCGAATCAGATGGTGATGAAGACCGGAAACTGCAAGCAAAGCTGGAATAGCTGCCTGCTCGGCATTCACGCCTCTATCTGAAAGAATCAGCAGAGTCGTACCCTCTTCTACTGCAAGGTCCGCCTTTTCAAAAAGTGTATCGAGTGCTTGCTCCATGCTGCCCTCTTTGTTTTGTACCGGAAACAGCGTTGAGAAAGTCGCAGCTTTAAATCCATCCAGTTTTTGCTGGCGCAGCTTCTCAAGCTCACGATTCGTAAGAATAGGCGTACGCAGACGAATATGCTTACAGCTGTCAGGTCCGGGCTTTACCAGGTTTCCTTCTGCTCCAATCGTGGTATCAACCATAGTAATGATTTTTTCTCGAATCGCATCAATAGGCGGGTTTGTAACCTGTGCAAACAGCTGTTTGAAATAGTTATACAAAAGCTGTGGTTTTTTCGACAGCACCGCAAGAGGAGAATCGTATCCCATTGAACCAACAGGGTCTTTGCCGTCTGTGACAAGCGGCTTTACAATCTTTGTGAGCTCTTCTCTCGTGTAACCGAAAGCAAGCTGCTGTTTCAATAGTTCCTCGCCAATATGCGCGGGCGGCTGTTCCTCTGCTTCAGGTACATCATCGAGATTTTTCATATTCGTCAGCCACTCTTTATAAGGCTGTTCTGAAGCGATTTGAAGCTTTACTTCTTCATCTGGAATAATCGTGCCTTTTTCCAGATCGACTAAAAGTATTTTACCTGGCGCCAGACGATCCTTGTATTCAATATCGTCAGCAAATATATCCAGTGCACCAACCTCAGAACCTAAAACAATCATGCCGCTTTTTGTTACATAATAACGCGCTGGCCGCAGTCCATTTCGGTCAAGACAGGCACCAATTTGCGTCCCGTTTGTAAACACCAGTGCAGCCGGTCCATCCCAAGGCTCCATGAGCGTGCTGTGATATTCATAAAAGTCCCGTTTCTCTTCTTTAATCGTTTCGTCGTTTGCCCATGGTTCTGGCACCATCATCATGGCAGTATGAGCAAGTGACCTCCCTGACAAATGAAGGAATTCAAAGCAATTATCGAACATAGATGAATCACTGCCGTCTGAATCGATAACAGGGAGAACCTTTTGAAGATCTTCATTGCTAAAATAGTCTGACTCACATAGCTGCTCGCGCGCGCGCATCCAATTCACGTTTCCTCTTAATGTATTAAACTCTCCATTATGAATGGTAAAACGGTTTGGATGCGACCTTTTCCAGCTTGGGAAGGTGTTTGTGCTGAATCGGGAATGCACAAGGGCTAGCGCGGATTTAAAATCAGGATGATTAAGGTCGATGTAAAATGAATCCAATTGTTCGGGGATAAGCATACCTTTGTAGACAATCGTTTGAGTAGACAGGCTGCTGATATACACATCTTCATAACCCTCTACACTGGCCAATTCTCTTTCAACACGCTTGCGGATCACATAAAGCTTGCGTTCAAAATCCATTTGATCCTTCAAGTCGTCTGAGGCCTGGATAAAAACCTGCCTAATCATTGGCTTTGTCTTGGTTGCTACTTTCCCTACGAATGAATCATTTATGGGTACAGGACGCCAGCCGAGAAATTTCTGGCCTTCTTCAAAAATAATACGTTCAAAGATTTCTTTACTTTGAATTCGGGTCTCATGATCTTTAGGCAGGAAAACCATACCAACTCCATACTCACCTTCTCGAGGTAAAAAGATATCTTCCTTTTCACACTGCTTTTGGAAAAAACGATGAGGAATTTGAGTTAAAATCCCCGCTCCATCTCCCGTACTCGTATCAGCTGACTGACCGCCCCGATGTTCAAGATTACACAAAATGTTAATCGCATTTTGTACAATACTGTGGGATTTTTCACCATTTATATTAGCAATCATACCAATCCCACACGCTTCATGTTCTTGCTCAGGGTCGTACAATCCTTGCGGAACCGGATATCCATTTTTCTTCATGACAAACTCCCCTCTCTACTAATTGAATGATGAAAGATGTTCAGTGTCCTGATGAAGGGGTGATTCACACACTTCATTTCATGCACACACTTTCAATTTCGAATTAGTATACCATGAAAACATTGATCACATAAAATTCTGATAACGTTTTTTAGTGAATTTTTATCAATAAAAATGAATGAAAACGCTATCATTTTATTACCATAACCTCACATCACCATGTTAAATACCTTGTGATAACAGGGATTTACGTCCTCAGAAAACTTTTTTACAAAAAAATTAAAAAATTTATAAAAAATCATTCTAAATCCCTGTTTAATCATCCATAATTAAACATTAAAGAAAATTTAAGGACCTGCCGCTCTTACATTTACTACTCGGTAATCCCTCCTATTTATCTCTCTCAAACAAAAAAACCAATTGCTGACACTTGTGAATCAAGCACGCAATCGGTTTTCTTCTATATTCAAAATAGTGGCCTGCCAGTTCTTTTACGGTTTCAAGAAACAAATCGTAATTCAGTCTAAGCGCGTAAACATTTTCCTGGATCAGAATTGGATTTTCTACACTTTCTACCTGCACCCGTTCACTTTATACCCCAGGCGCTAATAACCGGAACTGCAATTACGAGCACGTCTGATGTCAGCCATTTTTCAATGCGCATTCCTCCATCGGGCTTGTCTTCCGATTATTGTTTTTTAAAAGGATAGTTAACTTCAGTCTTGATAGATTAAACATTAAATAGCACGTTGACAGGCTTATTAATTGCCGGGTACGTGTTTTTTGTGTACGTTAGTCCTATTAAAAAGAATAAGAAAAGAGGGAATGCGATGCAATCCATTTACGATTTTAATGTTACTGCGGCCAATGGAGAAATAAAGTCTCTGCGTGAATTTGAGGGAAAGCCCGTTCTTATCGTCAACACAGCCAGCAAATGCGGATTAACTCCTCAATTTGAAGGGCTGCAAGAATTGTATAAAAAGTATCAAGACCAAGGATTAACCGTTTTAGGCTTTCCATGCGGACAATTTAATCAGCAGGAATTCCAGGATATTAACGAAACAACCGAGTTCTGCCAGATTAATTACGGTGTTTCGTTTCCGATCTTTGCAAAGATAGATGTCAACGGGGAACAGGCTGATCCACTATTCGTTTTTCTAAAAGAACAGAAAAAAGGTGTGCTTTCGAAAGCGATAAAGTGGAATTTCACAAAGTTTTTAATTGACCGGGATGGAAATGTTGTAGAGCGCTTTGCTCCTACTACAAAGCCTGAAGAAATTGAAAAAGAGATTGAAAAAGTCCTTTAACATGTTTAATCATGCTTGACTCATAAACCTTTGCCAATCTCCTGACAGCCTGCTCTCACTAAAGGGCAGGCGCTGAACTTGTCACTCAATCTCCATGTAAACCTCCTGGTCTACAGGCCACCTTGAAAAATCAGTGATTACTCCATCTGCCCCATAAAGAATAGCTTTTTGTATAAGTCGTTTATCTTTTTTTGACCAAACCAGAACTTTACAGTCTCTTTTGCGAATTTCATCGACTGTCCGTTTATCAAGAGATGTTACATTGAAGTTGATGAATGTGGCAAATGAGGCCAATTCATCGATATATTTCGTGGACATCGGAATGAAGGAACCATTGATGAGCACCCCCAGTTGAATATCCTTATTTAATTCGTGAATACGCTTGAGCGCATTTACATCAAATGATTGAACGATAATACTCTTCCGATCAGGATAGTCCTCTAGGAGCTCCACTATTTTTTCTTCAATTCCTTTATTTATAGCGGGATTTTTCACTTCAATTAAAATACCTATCTTCCCGTAAAAATCCCTCAGCAATTCATCGAGTGTAATGAGTGTCTCCCCGGCAAAACTGGGATGAAAACTGGTCCCTGCATCAAGCCGTTTTAACTCCTCTAATGTATAATCACGAACCCTGCCTTGACCATCGGTTGTTCTGTCAACATGCAGGTCATGGATCAGAATCAGTTCATTGTCTTTTGTTAATTGAACATCGCACTCCAGAAAGTCCGCTCCTAATTCCAGCCCTTTCTGAAAAGCAGCTTGGGTATTTTCAGGAGCAAACCCTGACGCACCCCGATGAGCCACTGTGATCATTCCCTCCAGTTCTACATGCTTAACAGATTGCATGCTGTGACCCGCAAGAAATAGTATACAAATGGCAATTACACTTACAGCTGGCACAATTGTCTTCTTCCACATCTCCTTCATCCCTATTAAACTCCCAGCCGGAATAAAATAATATTCTATTTTTTTCCTTTATACTATTCTATCCGCAGCTTCGCGTTCTGTGACACGCGAAGCTTAATCGATTAAAAAGGGGCAGATGTACAAAAACTCATTGAGCTGCTTTTACTTACGCGCAAAAAAAAGCCGCATCCACTCCATATTTACGGAATGAATGACGACTTCATAGTGAAATGTGCTTTATTCGATTCTAAAGCCAATCTTACCCAGCTGTTCTCCATTTTCTAAACGGGTAAATGCTTTTTCAAATTGTTCCAGTGGATATATCTCATCAAGAACAGGTTTTATTTTATGCTGTTCAATGAATTGAAGCATAAGCTCAAATTCTTCTGCACTGCCCATTGTGGAACCGAGCATGTTTAACTGTCCATAGAAAAAGTCTCTTAGATTTAGTTTGATTTCGTCTCCGGCAGAAGCACCAAATGTCACGATGGTCCCCCCTTTTCGCAGCTGATTCAGTGATTTTTGAAACGTAGCAGCTCCGACGCATTCGATCACGAGATCCATTTTTTCGTTGAGCTCCTCTTCCCAGTTTTCAAGGTTGCTGTCTAACGCGTGAACCGCTCCTAACGAAAGGGCAGCAGCACGTTTTTCTTCAGAACGGGAAGTCACATATACATCTGCCCCCGCTGCTTTTGCAAACTGAAGCAGAAAGGTAGCTACACCGCTCCCTATACCCGGGATCAGAACGTTCATTCCGCTTTTTACTTTTCCTCTAGTGAATAAAGCGCGATAAGCCGTTAATCCAGCGAGTGAAAGCACACCCGCTTCCTCCCAGGACAAAAATGACGGTTTGGCAACTGCATTTTCAGCGGGTATAAGGATCTGTTCTGCAAACGTTCCATGATCCGGCAGCCCAACGATTTCAAAGCCCTCAGGAGGTGCTTCACTATTGGCTTTCCAGCCGAGTCCTGGATTAATGATTACTTCGTCACCCACCTGCACATGGCTTACCAGGCTTCCGACCTCATTCACCACGCCCGCACCATCTGAACCGAGTACAAGCGGCGGATCTGTTGGTTTATGACGTTTTAATACAAATAAATCCCGATGATTCAGTCCGGCTGTTTTCAATTGAACACGCACTTCATTCTCTCCGATTGATGTGCTCTCCAATTCCCCGTATGTAAGTCCTGCAAATCCTTCTTCCCGAGCATGTATTAACCCTTTCATTTCGCCTCACTCCTCTTATGCTGATTCTTTAATCAAATCAGAGTTTTCATGAAATCTCAAGTGTGAGGCAAGTGGTTTTCATTTTCCCATCGACCAAACGACAGCCAGGCAGAAATAAAAAAAAGAAGGATCAACGTCAATACCCAAATAGATGCACGGCCTATGCTCAGGAGATGATCTGCGTTCCACAGAAAGAATACTGTACACATAATGAGAAGACTGCCCACAATGATCGCTGGCAGGACAAAATAAAGGTTTTTTATCCAAATCAAAATAAACCGCTCCTTAAACTTAATTTGTTTAACGCTTATCCCTCATCCGGTAGAGGGAGACATTCTTTTCCGCTTCTTTGAACGGCCTTTCCATCTGCTGTTGAATGGATATACTCACTCGGCTGCACTGTCATAATTAAAAGCATTCCAGTCCCGTACCTGACCCGTACTTCTTCGAATTGCGGAAGGATGGGCGGAACGGTTTCGGCGTATACCGTTTTTTTCAGCATTTCCAGGTCTAAATTTTTCGGAACACCGAGAATAGTTTTATCATAGCCTTTGACTTTATCCGCCACACCAAAGACAACGCAGCCTCCCCCGCCATTGGTTAAACAAACCGAATAATGAATCATTTTATTCAAATTATCTTCAAGCGCTCTGGTGCTCCATTGTTTAAAATCAAGATCCTGCCCTTCAAAATCATCTGCAACATGCGTATCCAGCTGCTTAATTAACTTCATGATCTCCGGGATCGTTTTCATCCTTCGCCCTCCTGAAAGAGATGAGATTTGCTCCCATTTTAGTTGTTCCTTTATTTTAGTGCCGCAAGCAGGAAATAAAGACGTGTTTTTAGAAAATTATCTAAATTTTTATTTTAATGTTAATTATGAACCCGCTCACTTGAAATCAGGTAGGATTTTTGAAGCTGTGTGTTGAATCAATGAAGTGTAGATCGTTGCACCTTAATTTAAAGGAGGAAGACGGATGAATAACCATGAAATTGATTACAAACTTTTTGGGGACGATATGCAGTTTGTTCAAGTGGAGCTTGACCCTCAGGAAACGGTTATCGCAGAAGCCGGCAGTCTGATGATGATGGATAACGGAATTAAGATGGAAACGATTTTCGGGGACGGATCTTCATCTCAAGGTGGATTAATCGGGAAACTGATTGGTGCAGGAAAGCGTGTTATAACAGGCGAGAGCTTGTTTATGACAACCTTTACGAATGAGGGTTCGGGGAAAAAGCATGTTTCTTTTGCTTCCCCGTATCCAGGAAAAATTGTGCCTATGGACTTAAGTGAATTAAACGGCAAGCTGATATGTCAAAAAGATGCTTTTCTTGCTTCTGCAAAAGGTGTGTCACTCGGGATCGAATTTCAACGCAAGTTAGGAACCGGCTTTTTTGGCGGCGAAGGCTTTATTATGCAAAAACTTGAGGGTGACGGAATGGCCTTTGTCCATGCAGGAGGAACGATATATAAAAAAGAATTAGCACATGGCGAGGTCGTGCGTGTAGATACAGGCTGTCTGGTTGCGATGACTGGAGAGGTTGACTACAATATTGAATTTGTCGGCGGTGTTAAAACAGCGATGTTTGGCGGCGAGGGTGTGTTTTTAGCTACTCTTAAAGGACCGGGTACCGTTTGGATTCAATCGCTTCCATTCAGCCGGTTAGCCAGCCGTGTGTTTGCAGCAATGCCCCATAACGGCGGATCTAAAGGGGAAGGCAGTGTTACGGGAGGATTGTTTGATATTCTTGGAGGCGACCGCCGGTAAAAAGCCGAATGGGGAAGATAGCTCTTCCCCATTCGGCTTTATAGTATTTATGTAAATTGTTTTTCTATTACACTTTTGAAAGCCTTGAAGGACATCGGGCAGCAAGCCACCTCGCCACACCATGGTCATCGTGGTGCCCCGCAATTTCATTTGCAATGGAAAAAAGACTTTTGGATGAATTCGTCATCGCTACACCAATTTCAGCTTTTTCAAGCATAGATAAATCGTTATCCCAATTTCCAATGGCAATCGTATTCGCTAGTGGGATGTCAAAGGTGGCAGCGAGTTTTTCAAGCGCATTGCCTTTTGATTGATTTAAAGGCATTAAGTCCATCGTTCTTTTACTCGATTCAATGCATTCCACCCCATATAAGCCTTTGCACCAGTGATTTATTTCCTTTCTTCTCTCATCATTCTCCAGCAGCAGAGTGATTTTAAAAACCTCTTTCTCAGGGGGAGGATGTCCATTAATCACAGGAACATAGCGGTGGTCATAAGGAAAAAACACTTGCTCATTTGTGACATATAAAGCATCATCTACAGACCAAACGACTGGAACGTTCAACTCTCTTACTTCCTTGACCAGTGCCTGTTTAACATCTTTATTAAAGGAAGCTGCATGAATCTGCCTGCCAGCAGCGTTCATTACCCACGATCCGTTAAAACAGGCCAGCCCGTCAATATCCCCGCACATTTGCTTGATTGGGAAAGCAGTACGCGGATGTCTGCCCGTAACAAGTGCTACCTTATTTCCTTCCGCTCTGAAATTCTGTAATACAGAACGTGTGTAGGGCGTTACCTGTTCGGATGAAGTGAGTAGTGTACCGTCTAAATCAATACATGCCAGCCATGAACTCAAATTAAAGTCCCCCTTGTTATCGTATGTTTCACATTGACTTGAGAGATAAGCTGCAGAACGATTCTCTTTCAATAAAAGTCTACTAAATGATTGTTAAGAATAGTTAAACAATTTGTTTTTTTTCTTTTTGATTTTTGTAAAGTTTGTTTACAAATAAGGCTGCACCTAACAGGAACTCAATAAATAAACCGGTTCATTTCCGTTTCAGGCGGATGCTTTCCGCGTGGCGGGAGTCAACGCCTTACACTGCAATGAACCTATTCTTATTGACTTTGTTGTCAAGGAAAGTAAAGGACTTATCCAGAAATAATAAACTCTTTTTAAAAATGTTGTTCTATAAAAGGAATGGAACAAATGTTCAACTATGACCATGTGGCTGTGAGCTTTCATAATTAATTTGGTTTTTAATGCAACCTGTTCATTTCCGCTTCAGGGGGAGGCTCTCAGAGAGGCGGGAGGGATTATCATTAAAATGAGTTATGTTTGAATCCCAATCCGTTGATTACTTTGCCTCTACTTCTGCCTTCTTGATTGACATTTCCCTCAAAATATATTTTTGAATTTTACCGGAGGCTGTCATTGGATAGGATGAAACAAATTCAATATATTTAGGGATTTTATGGTGAGAAATTTTTCCTCTGCAGGCGTTTCTGAGCTCTTCTGGCGTCAGTACTTCTGCGTCTTTTAAGATCACCCAGGCCATCAGCTCTTCTCCGTATTTTGCATCGGGCACCCCTACCACCTGGACATCCTGTATTGCCGGATGCTGATATAAAAATTCTTCCACCTCTCTTGGGTATATATTTTCTCCTCCCCTGATAATCATATCTTTTATTCTCCCCGTAATTTCAATGTAGCCTTCGGAATCTAACACAGCGATGTCCCCTGTGTGAAGCCAGCCATCCGAATCGATTGCCTCTCTTGTTGCTTCTTCGTTTTTATAATACCCCTTCATAATCAAATAGCCTCTGGCACAGAGCTCTCCCGGGGTTCCGGACAGTACTTCTTCCTGCGTTACAGGATTGATAATTTTTACTTCCACATGCGGGTGGGGCTTACCGACTGTTGACACCCGTTTTTCAATGGCATCATTCCACTTCGTTTGGGTAATTACCGGTGAGGCTTCTGTTTGCCCGTAGCAAATGGTAATTTCACCTGCTCCCATGTCATGAATAACTTTTTTCATGACTTCAATCGGACATGGAGAGCCTGCCATGATGCCCGTTCGTAAAGTGGATGTATCATAAATGGCATAATCAGGGTGATTTAACTCTGAAATAAACATCGTGGGAACACCATGCAAAGCTGTACATTTCTCATCTTGAACAGCCTGCAGCACTTTTTTGGGTTCGAACTGCTCAATGATGACCATCGTCGATCCGTGTGTAACAGCCGCCATATTTCCAAGTACACAGCCAAAGCAGTGGAAAAAAGGAACTGGAATACAAAGTCTGTCCTTAGACGTTAAGTTCATAAAATCCCCTATGATTTGCCCGTTATTCACAATATTATCGTGGCTCAGCATAACCCCTTTAGGGAAACCTGTCGTACCGGATGTATATTGGATATTAATCACATCATCAGGATGAAGCGCTTTCATTTTGTCTTTTAATTGATCATTTGTAGTCGTTTGAGCAAATGCTTCAAACTCCTGCCACGTGTAAATGCCCGGATACTCCTTATCACTCATTACAATAATGCGCTTCAAACGAGGAAGGCCCTCGCAATCAAGCGCACCTTTAGTTCCGGTGAATAGTTCCGGGCAAAGCGACTGAATGATTTCTATGTAAGAAGTGCCTTTAAATTCTTCACCTAAAATAAGTGTAGAAGCGTCTGATTGTTCGAGCAGGTATTTCAGTTCTGCTTCCTGATAGTTTGTATTTACGGTTACAAGCACAGCACCCATTTTCCCAGTTGCAAATTGACTCAGGAGCCATTCTCTCTTATTATCTGACCAGATTGCGACATGCTCCCCTTTTTTGATTCCAAGCCCTATAAACGCTTTAGCCAGTTCATCCGTTTCCTGGTCAAATTCCCTGTAGGTTTTACGAATTCCTTTTTCCGGATAGACATAGGCTTCGGTTTCCGGAAACTCTTTTGCTGTCTGGTGAAGCATTTCTCCAACGGTTCGGTGCATTAACATCCTAACCAGCTCCCTTTGCTCTTTGACCTTATATTATCATAAAATTCAGTTTAATAGAGAAATAGCCTAATTTTATCCACTGGAATCTCTTTTTACACTTACAAAAAAATCGTCCTTCCTGTAAATGAATGTCGTGACATCCTTTTACATAAAGCACGATTTGCCTGGCGTTTAGTTGATTCGTCACTCGTTCAATGGTCCTCTTGGCTTTCTACTTTTGCTGGCTCCTTATGCAGTGAAGACACTTTTTGATAAATATAGGAAATACCCAAAAGTGCCAAGCCAAAACAGAAATAGGCCAGTATTTTGCTCGTTTCCGCTAAAAATAACAGATCAAACAAAAATAGTTTGGCGGTTGCAGCGAGCGTCACGGCGAGACCGATCCTTCGTATGACGACATAATTATTTTTAAATCCATATAAAATATAGCCAATCGCTACTACTAAATAAACCGAGCTGAAAACGAAACCGACATCCCCCACCTGAAACTGAACCGTTAAAAAGGCAGCAATCATGGCTAATAAATAGATGGAAAGGATCGCTGGATAGCGTTCTGCATTTTTGAAGCGAGAACGAATAGCTGATAACAGCAAATCTCTTCCAATCCAATAAATGATTCCGTTGAAGCCGATTAGAATCATTAACGCAAGCCAGTTTGAAAATTCATTATCCGCAAATGCCGGTTCAAGCGTTGGAATTGTAAACGTAATGACGATCCCAATGAAGCTCCCAATCCCATAAAGGATTAAACTAAAAATACGAATGACACGATCTACAACAAGTGGTATTTTCTCCAATACACCAGCCAGTCCCATAGATAGAAGAGCGGTCATTAAAAGCAGATAAAACCAATACTCATCAAAATCATCCGCTACCCACTCTGTATAACGATAAATGCTTTCATACAGAACATAAATCCAGACATTTAAAACAGTAAAGTATTTGAACCCTTTAATGAATCGGTCAAAGCCTTTAAATAAATAGGTACGGTCCTTTTTGGATTGATCCACTAAATAATAACCCGTGACAAGTACGAGACCTGCAATGATTAAAAAATAGTTTAAGTGAAAATATTCTGAGACCGGCCAGAGATAGGTAAGATTTTGAAGAACCTCGAGGGAAAACGTCAATAGCGTGAGACCGAATATGCCCCAGCCCGCGCGCTCGAGCAGCGTGACTTTATGACGATTTGCATAAAGAATGAGGACAACACCTTCCACAAGCCATCCAATCGAAAGCCATTGTGCACCAAATTGGAAAGGAATCACTAGTACAGCAAACGTAATGGACGTGCCGTAAAACAGAATTTTAGGCAGTCGTTCTTTGGGAATAATCTTCTCCACAAATTTACCGAGCCCATAATACAGAGCACAAAAAGCTACGGCAAGCAGCCCCCTAAAATCATCCCACCCAAGCACATTAAATAAGAAGTACATAATCATACAGCTGACAAACGTATTCGAAACCAAAAGAGAGATATCCATCCATCGAAGCGAGGTCTTATGCTTAAACGGATAAGCAATGGTCAGCCCAAGATAGAGGAGGAAAATTAAAATGGAATACAGCATGCTGATTCCTGTACTTGGTGAAAGAATAAGAAGCACGAGCAGCGAAGGGATGTTCAGCCCAAAGCTGATGTAGTGAACAATGCTCCACTGCCTCTGAAAAGAGATCCAGAGAATCGAAAGGTTTAAGATCAGTATATACGCCATGGCGGCATAAACCGCATTCCCTTCCAGTCCAAATGCAAATAGGTACGAATAAAACGGTATATATCCACCGACAAGCCCAAAAGAGATAATGGTCTTTGAATGATAACGCAGCGCTAGATAAACGGCCGCCGCTGTTACCCCAATAGAAAGCAGCAGAGCCGATGTCAGATTTAAAAGGTTCAGCAGAAAATACGAGAAGAAAATAGAGCCATATAAAACAGATATCCCGCCTCCAATTACACCGAGCGCAAAGGTTTTACGGTTTTTGCTGTGCAGCCATTCACCTGCCCCGAGCATCAATAGACCAAGTACGAAAAACATCCCTCCTTTTACATAGTCATTAAACCAATTTGTATAAGAATGCCTGAACGCTGCAGCTACCCCCAGAATTATGAGGAGAATCCCCAGTTTATTGATCCAGTTCAAGCCAATTTTCATCTCAATCTGGTTTTGCTTTACCCGTTTTTGAATGATCTCCTCCGTAACGTGTTCCTCTTCAAGCGTTTGATACTGACCCGTCATACCTGAACGGGCTTTCTTCTCCTGCTGGATAAGAAGAGCTTGTTCCTTTTGGATGATTTCATTAATTTCCCGGGCCACATCATCCAATTTGGCCGCGATGGTCTGCTTCTCCTGTTGAATAGACCTCGCTGATCTTTCTTTTAAACGGATGATCTCACGCTTGGTCTTTACTTCGAGGTCTAGCAGCCGGTTCTTTTCCGGATTGATTTCATTCCCGAAATACGTATGTATTTTTTGTTTCGATATTTTTAAAATATTACGTTTTTCATCCAGCATTTGCTCCTGCAGGGCTGTTCTCAGTTTACGGTTTTCTTGCTCGGTCTGCTCCAGCTTCTCACTTGTCTCCCGAAGTTTCTGACGGAACTCATGATCGCTTTTTCTGAGTTGTTTATTCTCCTGAATAAGATCTGTCGCTTCATATTCCTTTACCGCTTCATCAAACTCCTTTAAAAGCTTTGCCTGCTCTGCTCTCAACCTGACTAACTGATCCTTGATCTCCTCCATCTGTTCATCTCCTTCAGAAGGTACAATTTTCCTCTTCCTGATGCCTATTGTACTATAAAATATTGAGTCCCTAGCTTCTCTTTACAAAATTTTCTTTTTGACTGATACTACTTATGACCTTTCCTTTTCATAAATGAAACGTGTGAATTTAAACTGAAATGGAGGGATTAAATTGAAGCATCTGGAAAAGCCGTCATCCTTTTTTTATAAAACAGTCAATGGAGTCGTTTTACTTGTAAGTGTGGCTGTATTTGCCCTTTTTATTGCTGTGGTTCTCCCTGCAGAATCTGAAAAATCTCAGCAGGCAACCGGGAGCAGCCGGTCTCCGGACACAGCGTTACTCTATTCTGCAGAGGAATTGTATTCAATCGCAGATGAATATGGGGATGAAGGCCGCTCAGCCTATGTTCGTTCCCGCTTTTCATTTGATATTATCTGGCCGCTTGTGTACGCGTTCTTTTTAACATCTGCTAGTACATTTTTTATGAGTTCAGTTTCCTCAGTCCGTTTAAAAACGCTTAACCTGCTGCCTGCTGCCGGTATGCTTTTTGATTTCTTGGAGAACATCGCGGCATCTATTGTGATGATCCGTTATCCTTCTCTAACCCCGGGCATTGCACAGCTCACCCCAGTCTTTACTTTATTTAAATGGCTATGCATCTATGCCAGCTTCGGTCTTTTAGCAATCAGTTTTGGCTATTGGGTGTTTCAACTTTTAAAAAGCTTTCTTAAAAGAGATGCCAGATAACGGTGCTGCTGCGGGAGGGGGTGAAAGTTACATAAAAAAAGAAAGCTGCTAAGGCGCAACTTTCTTTTTAATCACTGGTAAGCTCGAGCCGAAAAATTAAAAACCGTTCGTGCTCATCTTTTTCATAGTACCCTGGTATTTTAATATCCGCATACAAATCAAAAGCCGTTTTATCATGTAGAAAATGAACGTATTCCGTTGTTGGATAGTACAAAATTAAGTCAACGGTACGTGGATTTTTTTCAGCGGATTTACTAATGTTATTGACTACCTTTATAAAAATCTGAGTGGAAAAAGGGTTAAAGAAGTAAAATTTATTTTGGTCTTTTTCAACTCTGTATTCTTCTGCAAGACATCTCTCAAAATGAACACTTCCAACCGTGTTTTTCTTTTTTTTCATGTAGTTTGTCTGGTTTTCCATCGCTTCTTGATAAAGAGATGCATTCACTTCCACACCTGTAGCAGACAATTGAAATTGATGATGAAGAAAAAAGGGAACCCTTCCTTTCCCGCTGCCATAGTCTACAAGCCCGTCTTTTCGATGAAAGGGATACTCAGCACCCAGGGCTTCGAGCGCTGCATAAGGTGTTGCCTCGTATCGATTTTGGTGAATCGAGCTGCTAAGAACCTGCAGTCCGCTGGTCGGCTTGATGCTGAGCATCTGGTCATATTCCTGTTCAGTCATACTAGCTACTACTCCTTAAAAATCTGATTACTTCTCAGTATAACGCCCTTTTTGTCCTGCGTCAGTTAGTTTGAATTCACTATGACTTCAATAAAATCATACTTTCAGGAGGAATGCAGCATGTCTATCTCACCCGAACGTTTTAACGCTCTAACGGCTATTGAAGTTCAGCTTCAAAACATCGATCAGGCAATCGCGAGACATCAGGAAGGAAAAGCAGCGATCCTTCAAAAAGAGTCTGCCTATTATGATGAAGCAAAAGACATGAAGGAGATAAGCGACTATTATGCGGAGATTGATTTTACCATTCCAGACAATGTGCAGCTTCTAACCCAGGAACTGATTTCCCGCACCCACACAGCCCAGCTGCGCTATGACCCAACCGATTATGTGTATCCATGGGTGGATCTTCAGCCGGACGGAAAGTTAAAAAGCATTTATTCAGGTAAAAAGAAAGACGTTGAGGACGTTCTTCAAGAGGATTATCAAGCGGCTTTAAAACGAAAAAGTGAAATTGAGCAGTTAAAGGAAGAAAACGGTCTGCTGAACCAGCAGCTATCCCACATTGCAAACCAGCTGAAATTCAATTGTGAGCACGTTGTTCCTCAATCCTGGTTTAATGAAAAAGAACCTATGAGGGGAGATCTCCACCATCTTTTCACCTGTGAACCAGTATGCAATTCAATCAGAAGTAACTTTCATTACCACGACTTTAGAGATTACTCGCCTGAAGAAGCAGGGATTTCTAAAGTAACCACAGGCTGCGGAAAAGCAGAAAATCAATTATTTGAACCAGAATACGCAAAAGGAATTGTTTCCCGTGCAATGCTCTATTTCTTTCTTCGATATAAGGAGGGTGCTGTTCGAGCCCCCGGTGAAGGAATAAACAGAGAATTACTCCTCAAATGGCACAATGAATTTCCTGTCACCATATATGAAAAACACAGAAATCAAGCAATTTATGAAATGCAAGGAAATCGGAATCCTTACATTGATTTTCCCCATCTTGCTGAGACTTTTTCGAATTCTTCCCGCTCCGAATAAGAGTGGGGGATTCACATGAACTGCATCTCTCAAATGTTTTCTATCTTGTAATTAAGTGAATAACAAAGGAATAGAAGGCTATTTTTAGAAAGGATGACTCATTCATGCAAAGTTTAAAAGGAAAAAAAGCGCTCATTACAGGCGGAAGCAGAGGAATTGGTGGAGCTACTGCACTTGCACTGGCAAAAGAAGGTGTGGAACTGGGGCTCATTGCACGTTCTGAGGAAAGCTTCGACTCTATTCGCAGGGAATTAGATGAAATGGGAGCCGTCTATGCTACGGCAGCAGCGGATGTTTCACGTGAAACAATGGTAAAAGATGCAGTTGCGAAGCTTGAGCAGGCTCTTGGTTCATTTGATATCCTCATTAACAATGCAGGGGTAGGAGTGCACGGATCTTTTATGGAGCTTGAAACAAGTGATTGGGAAAATGTATTAAACACAAACGTTATGGGGATTGTGCATGTAACAAAAGCAGCACTTCCAGGTATGATTGAGAAAAATCGTGGAGATATCATCAATATTTCATCCATGTCCGGTCTAAAAGGAACGGAAGGATCAAGTGCTTACAGTGCCTCAAAATTCGCTGTCATCGGAATGAGTGAATCCCTTATGCAGGAAGTAAGACGCAATAATATTCGTGTCAGCGTTCTGACTCCAAGCCTCGTGGAAACAGATCTTACCCGCGGGAAGGATTCAGGCGAGCGCAACCCTGATAAATTTATGCAGGCAGAGGACCTTGCAGAATACATCACAAGTCTGCTGATGCTTGAACAAAGAACGTTTATTAAAACCTCTGCGTTATGGGGAACAAATCCTTTTTAAAATTATATTACATGCTTAAGGAGCTTGGGACAAATGTGTCTCAAGCTCTTTGACCGGTTCACTTCTCTTCAGGCGGACGCTTTCCGCAGGGACGGACGCTTGAGCCCTCCTCAGGCTTTGCCTTCCGGGGTCTCAGCTTGCCGTCATATCCTGCTGGAGTCGCCACCTTCCGCTCCGATCACCTCATACGTATGATATATACTGCCTCATTCTTGTCCTACCCTTTCATTTAATAGCATAATTTAAATATTTGAAGGTTTTAAAATCAATTTCCCTTTTGTTTTTCTCGACTGCATGAGCTCATGTACAGCAGCTGCTTCTTCAAGTGAATATACATCGCCAACTGTAAGCTTCAATTGTCCCTTTGCCACCCAATTCATCAGCTCTTTCATGCTTGGCTGCAGCAATTCGGGCTTTCTCATAATCTGCGGAAGAAAAAACCCGATGACTGATTGATTTCGTGCCATTAAAGAAGAAGGATTAAACTTGCTTTGCTCTCCGCTCGCTACCCCGTATATAACAAGCCTGCCAAAGGTTCCCAGACACTTTAATGTCTTATAAAAAACATCGCCGCCAGCCATTTCCAGTGCAAGATGCACACCTTTTCCATCTGTGGCATCAAGCACTTCCTGTTCCCAGCCATCTTTCGTGTAGTTAATTAAAACGTCAGCACCCATTTCTTTAGCGAGCTCAAGCTTTTCTTCTGAACTTGCTGTAGCGATGACCTTTCCTGCTCCAAATAATTTCGCCAGCTGAACAGCCAGGGTTCCAACTCCGCCAGCAGCTGCGTGAACTAAAACAGTTTCTCCCTGCTCAATACGTCCCATGGTTTTCAGGATGTGATAAGCACTCAAGCCCTGCAGAGGCAAGGCGGCAGCTAACGTAAAGTCCAAATCATCAGGAAGAGGAATGATCGAGCGCTCATCTGCTACGGCATACTCTGCATACCCTCCTGATTCAATTAACGTGACGACTCTTGCTCCTTTTTTAATGCCGCTAACCTTACTACCCGTTTCAACGACCACTCCTGCCACTTCAGCACCTGGAATAAAGGGTAAAGCCGTCGGAACCACATATTGTCCTTCTCTTCTGGCAGTATCCGCATAATTAACGCCTGCTGCATGAACTTCGATTAACACTTCATTGTCTTTCGGGAGGGGTGTTTCGAGTTCTGTTTCCTGCAGCACTTCCGGTCCGCCATATTCTTTTAGTTGAATTGCTTTCATTTTATCTACTCCTCTTTTTTAGCATTAGCATACATACTGTTCTTTATCATACAGTCGATCAGCTATCGTGCGAGAGGTTTGAACAGAGGTACAGTCAGTCAGGTAGCTGCTGCATTCCCGGATCGTTAATCCTATAAGGTTCTCTCGCTTTTCTCCTTCAGTCAGCTCCGTGATGAGCTTTCTTGAAATTCGTTCCCCTTCCCAGACGGCTTTTTCTAAAGCTATTTTCGTTAAATCAATTTTAGCTGCTTCTTTTTCCTCTCCATTTTTCACTATCGCTTTATCTGTCCGATAGACGATTGATTCTGCTGCATAAACATGAATGGCCAGATCAGCCAAAGCCATTAAGGCTTCCTGCTGGTGAACGAGGGATGGACCCCATTTTTCAACTATTAGACCTGCATTTAGCAAAAATAAGCTGCGAAGCGTCCGAACCGCTTCCTTTTCTTTATTGATTACTCCCTGTTCTACTGCAGGAGGCTGATTTAAATTATGATAAGCCCGCTCTGCTTCCTTCGCCAGATCCATTTCCCCCTTCATTGCTTTGCGGAAAAAGTGAGTGGAGATCAGAAGCCGGTTAATTTCATTGGTGCCTTCAAAAATACGATTGATTCTCGAATCACGATAGAGTTGCTCAATCCCGTATTCTTTTATATAACCTGCACCGCCATGCAGCTGCAGGGCTTCATCTGCCATCCAGTCCAGCGTTTCCGAGCCGTACACTTTGCAAATTGCACACTCCACTGCGTATTCACCCATCTGCCTGCCGATTTGTTTAAAATCTGTGGAATCATATAGAGCACCTAACGCTTCTTCCAATAGCCCTGCGGTTCTGTACTGCACAGATTCTGCAGCATAAAGTTGAGCTGCGAGAGAAGAAACTTTTTGTTTTGTCGCAGGAAACTGAGCAATTTCCTGCTTGAATTGCTTTCGCTCTTTAACAAATTTGAGCGTTTTCTGCAGACCGAACTTTGAAGCTCCCACGCAAGCTGAACCTAAATTAAAACGGCCCAGATTCAAAACATTCAGCGCAATGATATGTCCCTTCCCCACTTCTCCGAGAAGATTTTCTTTTGGTATCATGCAATCTTCGAATACCACAGACCTTGTAGAAGAACCCTTAATGCCCATTTTTCTTTCCTCTGGCCCAAGAGACAAACCGGGATGATTTTTTTCTGCAATAAAAGCAGTAAACTCGCTCCCATCCACTTTTGCATAAACAATAAATGTATCTGAAAAAACAGCATTCGTAATATAAATTTTGGTACCATTGAGAATGTAATGTGACCCCTCCTCATTCAGGACAGCGGTCGTTTGAGCTGACAGCGCGTCAGACCCTGCCCCAGGCTCCGTTAAACAATAAGCTCCGATCCATTCCCCGGATGCAAGCTTAGGAAGATACTTTTTCTTCTGCTCCTCTGTGCCAAAATACGTAATAGGCAGCGTGGCAATACAAGTATGATTCGAGTGAGCTACACCGTAACCGCTTGTCGGTCCGACCATTTCACCAACGATGCCTTTACTAATTTTATCGAGTCCCAGACCTCCGTACTGTTCAGGAATACTATGGGCAAGCAGTCCAGCCTCTCCCGCCTTTTTCATTAACTCAGGGATCAAGTCAAATTCCTGATTTTCTATTTTGTCATTTAAAGGAGTAACTTCTTTTTGTACAAACTGCCTGGCAGAAGCGCCAATCATTTTATGCTCATCCGTAAAATCCTCTGGTGTAAAAAAGAGGTCGCCATCTAAGGCTGAATACAAAAAATGCGACCCTTTGTTTAATAAATTAACCATCAAAGATCCTCCCTTTCATTGCTTACTTTTATCTGACTTTCCCTGAAGATCGGAACGAGCGGTGTACTGTTTTTTCTCGAAGCATATTCCAGCTCCTCTAAAACATCATAACGGGCAAACAGTCTTCCCACTTTTGAGATCGAGAGAATCATATGTGCTTCTTCCGAATGTCCACGGTAAAGCTGCCTGACTGCCTGAGACGAATCCGTCAGTTCAATGTCATCCGCCGTTGTTTCTTCTGTCAGACAATCAATAAAATGCCCGGCTCCATATAAGTCTTCTAAACTGACTTCCCCTGAGTTTCCTGCACATACAATAAGAATCGTTTGAGTGTTTCCATTGTGTAAGACTGCTTGAGCGACCGCTTTATTATTGAGTAAGCAAGCGATGTATACCCGCTTTGCCCCCGCTGCATTTCGTAAAGCGACCGTACCGTTTGTGGTTGATAGAATGAGCGTTTTGCCGTTTACTTTAGTACGGAGGTGACTGGGACTGGGGTAGACAAAGCCTTCAATTGGCTCTGCATGCATTTCCCCCGCCAGAACCACATCCTCTTTCTGAAAAGCAGCAGCCAGCTTTTTCCCTTCTTCACCGTTCAGAACTGGCAAAACGGCCTTTGCTCCATCCATCAGGGCCGTGGTAATGGTTGTTGTAGCCAGCAGGACATCAATGACGACCGCTGTTTTATTTCCTTCTTGCAGCTGTTCTTTTATCAGTTCTTCTTTCGTAAACAGAACATGCACTTTTATCATTTTTGTACCGAAACCGTTGAGGCATGTGTGATCAGCGTTTTTACAAACTGATCAAAGTGTGCGAAGCGGGGATCGCGGGTCTGCCCTTTTTTATAGCGGAAATAAATTTGCTGACAAATGACCGCAAGTTTAAAGTAGGCAAAGGTTAAATAGTAGTGCATTTCTCCAACATCGCGTCCGCTTCTTTCCGCATATTGTTTAATGAATTCAGCTCTTGTCATAAACCCTTCCTGAATCGTTACAGATGGCTTGCCCAGTCCATTTTTTAATGGTTCCGGGTCATCGGGCTGTGTCCAGTAGCTCATTGCAGCACCGAGATCTGCAAGAGGATCTCCAACCGACGCCATTTCCCAATCAAACAGTCCCACCATACGCTCAAGCTTCGGGTCAAACATCGCATTATTTAATTTATAGTCATAATGAATGATGACAGATGGCTGACTTTTCGGCAGGTGTTGGATGAGCCACTCTTTTAACTGATCTGCTTCTTTTACTTCTTCTGTCTGCGAACGATCATATCGATTGATCCAGCTATGAACCTGTCTTTCCATAAAGCCTTCCGGAGAACTGATTTCCCCCAGCTTCGTTTTTTTGAAGTCGATAGCATGCAAATCCACAAGAGTATCAATCATTAAGTTTGATAGTTTTTGCCGATGCTCAGGTGTGACGTCCAGTCCTTTAGGAAAGGAGTGATCAATCACGATTCCGTGCTTTCTCTCCATTAAAAGGAATGGACTCCCGACAATGGATTCATCATGAGAAAATAGGAATGGCTCAGGAGCCTGTGAAAACAGCGGATGAATTTGGGTCAAGAATTGAAACTCCCTTTTCATATCATGAGCTTTTGGTGCAAGCGGACCGTGCGGCGGCCTTCTTAAAACCGCTTCCCATTCCCCCATTTTCAATTCATAGGTTAAATTGGAATGCCCAGCCCAAAATTGTTCGATTTCCAGCGTGGCTTGCGGAAGCTCACCCAGGTTCTCTCGTAAAAACTTTTCCAATAAATCGGTATTTAACTGTTCACCTTTTTTCACAGGAATTGTATCCTTTGTCTGTGTCATACGATGCCTCCTCCTGCGATATGGTCCTTCAGTTTATTTCTCAGCCCTTCCGGAATAGCAGCACTTGTTTGGTTTTCAAAATCGAAATAAACAATGACTGCATTTCCCCTTGCAATCTGATCACCCGTTTGAGCACACAGGATCTGATGCTCAAGTTCAAAGCTTTTTGTTCCAATTCGGGAAATGGCAGTAGTGACAGTCAGAACCTGATTAAAATAACCTTGATTCGTAAAATCACATTTTGTTGAAGCCAAAATGAAATTCCAGTGATTCACATCCATGGGATAGCCCAAAGAGGAAAAAAACTGAATTCTTGCTTCTTCTAAATAGATAAAGTAACTTGTGTTGTTCACATGTCCAAGCGCATCAGTTTCACAAAAGCGGACCGTTATTTCCCTCCGTTCCATTCTCCCGCCCCCTTTAATTCCTGCCCTTGTCAGAAGAGTAGGTGTACCATCCCTTGCCTGTTTTTCTGCCGAGTTCTCCATTTTCCACTTTCTCAAGAACACAGGGAAACGGTTTATCTTCCGGATCACCCGTCTCCTGGTACCGCTGCTCCATCACAAAAGCAGCCACATCAAGACCGGATAAGTCCATGAGCTCGAAAGGACCGATCGGATGATTCAGCGCTTTTCGGCAAATCAGATCAATATCCTTAAAATCCGCAATGCCTTCTTCATACAAAAAAACCGCTTCTTTTTGCAGCGCACCTAAAATCCGGTTCGCCACAAAACCTGAGATTTCTTTTTTAAGTAAAATGGCCGTGCGATTCATCCTGCTGCAAACCTCCATTGCTAAATGAGCTGTTTCTTCAGAGGTATCCTCACTCATGACAACTTCCACGCAATCCATGACAAGCGGGGGAAAGAAAAAGTGCATATTAATCACTTTGTCTTTTCGCTTCGTTGCCCCTGCAAGTAAGCTGTTGACGATGGTAGAACTGTTCGTTGCAAAGACTGTGTGAGAAGGGGCGAATTGCTCCAGCTTTTGGAATACCTCTTTTTTGACTTCAAGCTTCTCTGTTACCGCTTCAATTACGAGATCTGCCTGACGGACCGCTTCTTCAAACTGCACAGTAAAAGACAGGTTTTTAAGCGCTTTCATTTTTTCGCTCTCAGTAATTTTTCCTTTCCCTACCCATCTGTTCATGATGGAAGAAAGAGATGCTTCTGCCCCATGAAGCGCTTCTTCGTTTACATCCTGAATGATTGTCGTATAGCCTGCCAGTGCCGATAGCATCCCAATTTGATGGCCCATACTCCCTGATCCAATGACGGTTATCTGCGTTATATCCCGTTGACTCATATTTAATTTCCTCCTTGTACTAACCGGTTAGTATGTTTAGGTTAATAGAAGATCGAACTCTTCTATTTATTGATTCCTTTTAAAATCATTTCCGTAAAAATATGTGCGATTTCTTCTTCCGACAACTCACCGTCCGGGCTGAACCACTGGTAGCTCCAATTGGCCATTCCCAGCACGCCAAAAGTCGCAATGGATACATTCAGGTCCTCCTGGAATTCTTCTTTTTCGATCCCTTCCCGGAGCAGCTGTTCAATTCTCAGCCTGAAGGCATCGCGTTTGGGAATGATCTGCGACAGTCGTTCTTCATTCAGGTTCCGCATTTCTCTAAAGAAAATTTTGGCGCTGGCTCCTTGGGTTTTAATATTACGGAGAAGCATATAGATCATCTCGTACAGTTTTGTCTTGCAGTCAGATCCTGTGCTGCTCATAATTCTTTCTTGCTGATCAAGCAGGTCTTCTATATAACGAAGCTGAATATCCATCAGCAGCTGTTCCTTACTGGAAAAATAGTAATAAAAGGTTCCTTTCGTTACACCATTTGCTTCCACAATATCCTGAATGGACGTTTCACTAAATCCCTTTTTTTCAAATAAAATAATGCTTTGCTCTGTAATTTTTTCCTTCATGTTTGCTTCACGCCTCTGTTATGAAATAATGCTAGAATTATATCATAAGGTTCTTCTGCTGTTTCGCAACACATACTAGTTTTTATGTTTTCAGGCCTTTACTTTACATAGCATGAGTGCCGCCGTCCACCACTAACACATCCCCTGTGACGTAAGCAGAGGCCTTTGATGCAAGGAATAGCGCCGCACCCTTTAAATCGTCTTCAGTGCCAAAGCGTTTCAGCGGTGTTCCTTCTAAAATAGGATTTTTTCCATTTTCAATGATGTCTTTAGACATTTTAGTCGGGAAGAATCCAGGTGCGATGGCATTCACATTAATATTGTGCTTTCCCCATTTAACCGCAAGATCTTTGGTCATCGTAATCACAGCACCCTTACTCGTATTGTAACCAATCGTGTCCATGACTCTTGGGTCTGTTCCCCCGAGTCCGGCAACTGAGGAGATGTTTATGATTTTCCCTTCCTTTTGCTCTATCATTGTTCTTCCTACTGCCTGACTCATTAAAAAGGTGCCCGTGACATTAACGTTCATCACCTTTTGCCAGGCTTCAAGCGGCATATCTTCTGCAGGCGCTCCCCATGTGGCGCCGCTGTTATTCACAAGTATATCGATTCGTCCAAAATGTTGAACGGTCTGTTTAACAACTCTCGCAACATCATCAGGATTTGAAATGTCACACTGCATCGCCAGCGTTTTTACTCCCAGCTTCTCGAGGCTGTCTGCCACCTCCTGACACGCTTCGAGCTTTCTGGAACAAACCGCAATGTTTGCTCCAGCCTCTGCAAACCCCTCTGCAATCTGTGCGCCGAGCCCTCTCCCGCCGCCTGTAATGAGAGCTGTTTTTCCTGTTAAGTTAAATAGTTCAAAAACATTCATTGTCATCCCTCGCTTCTTCTTTCCTTATTGGTATTTTTTCAGTTCAAGCCTTCCAATTTGAGCCCGGTGAACCTCATCAGGACCATCTGCCAAACGCAGCGTCCGGGCATTTGCCCATTGCGCAGCCAAAGGAAAATCCTCCGAAACCCCAGCTCCCCCCAGCGCCTGAATCGCACGGTCGAGGACCTTCAGCGCCATTGATGGAGCCACTACTTTAATCATCGCGATCTCTGCTTTCGCCACTTTGTTTCCAACCGTGTCCATCATGTAGGCTGCCTTCAATGTCAGCAGTCTGGCCTGTTCAATTTCAATTCTTGAATCGGCAATCCACTCTTTGATTACTCCTTGGCTTGAGAGTGGTTTTCCAAAAGCCGTCCGACTCTGAACGCGCTTACATAACTCCTCCAACGCTCTTTCTGCTGCTCCGATCAACCTCATGCAATGATGAATGCGTCCTGGTCCAAGTCTTCCTTGTGCAATGGTAAATCCTTTTCCTTCTCCTAACAGAATATTTTCTGCCGGTACCCTCACTTGATCGAATGTAATTTCTGCATGCCCATGTGGCGCATGATCGTAACCAAATACCGGCAGCATTCGTTCAATCTTCACCCCTTTGGCATCAAGTGGAACCAGGATCATTGATTGCTGTTCATAACGATCTGCTGAAGCATCTGTTTTCCCCATCACGATAGCAAGTTTGCATCTTGGATCACCAGCTCCGGACGACCACCACTTTCGTCCATTAATGACATATTCATTACCATCTCTTTCAATTCGAGCTTCAATATTCGTCGCGTCAGATGAAGCAACATCTGGCTCAGTCATAGAAAAGCAGGATCGGATGGTTCCTTCAAGAAGTGGATTCAGCCATTCTTTTTTCTGCTTTTCTGTTCCATAGCGCACCAGCACTTCCATATTGCCGGTATCCGGTGCATTGCAGTTAAAGATCTCTGGCGCAATCAGCGAGCGTCCCATTCTTTCACATAAGGGAGCGTACTCCACATTAGTCAACCCTGCGCCATATTCACTTTCCGGCAAAAATAAATTCCATAAACCTTCTGCTTTTGCTCTTTGTTTCAGCTTCTCCATCACAGGCGGAACATGACTAAAGCGAGACTCGCCTTCCTTTAACTGCTGCTCATATAGCGTTTCATTCGGATAAACATGGTCTTCCATAAAAGCATTCAGCTTGCTCTCAAGTTCAATCACTTTTGGTGAATATGAGAAATTCATAAACCTTCACTCCTTTACTAACTAACCGGTCGGTATGTATAGTGTAAGTATATCTATTTTTTATAAATACTCAACTGTTTTCTGAAAAATCTAAAATAAAAAAATCGCTCTTCATTAAATGAGAAACGATTTTTTAACTAAGCACGTTAAATTAATTTAGGAATGAAATCAACCTGCTCCGTTTTCTTCAATCAGTTTTTCGAACGAACGATTGCGGTGAAGCTTTTCATCTTCAGATGCCAAATCATACTTTTTTAACAAATGAAAAATTTGATTCAGCCTTTCTTGATCAAGATTTGATTGCAGCAAAATTTCTACACCAGTAAATATTTCCTTTGGTAAATACTCGTGTTGGCTAACCAGTTTTTGTCTTACTTCATCATGAGAATGATCAATCGTGCATGACATCCTGACACCCTTTCTGTCTGTTTAAAATAATTCCTTAAAAATAACCGGTATGTACTCTCTCTATTGTCGCACTCTTGCCTTAAGTGAGAAAGTCTTTTAATTATACGTTTATAATGTTCTAAACTAATTTTTGTTTCTCAAAGAATACCTATTTACTTCTTTTTAATGAAAAACTATATCCAGTAAATGTTATTAATTTAAAACCGATATAAAAACACTAAATAAATGACAAAAATAAATTTATCTATTAAAAGGATATAACTGTTAAACCTGCAGTTCATTATGCCGATATAGCAAATGAATGCAGGATAAATGAATTAGGGGGTTTTCATTATGAAATTAGTTAACAAGGTCGCCGTCATTACAGGCGGTGCAGATGGTATTGGAAAAGCAGCAGCCATAAAAATGGTTGAGCAAGGGGCAAAGGTAGTTGTGGCGGATGTCAATGAAACAATTGGACAGGAAACCGTAAACGAATTGATCGCCAGTGGTGGCGAAGCTTCTTTTAAGAAAACAGACGTGACTGAATATAAGCAGGTTGAAGAGCTGGTTGAGCATGCCGTTCAGACATTTGGCACGCTCGATATCATGTTCAATAATGCCGGAATTGGCATTAACAAACCTTTCTTGCATCACACACCAGAGGATTATCATGCGGTTGTCAATGTAAATCAGCATGGTGTGTATTACGGAATGCTTGCTGCTGCGAAGAAAATGAAAGAGCTTGGTGTAGAAGGCGTTATAATAAACAATGCTTCTGTATTCGGCTTTGTTGCTACCCTTGGAATTACGGGTTATCAGGCTGCAAAAGGCGCTGTTGTCATGCTTACAAAGCACGGTGCGTTGGAATTAGCTCCACATAACATCCGTGTTGTTGGTGTGGGTCCTGCAGCTGTGAACACTAATATTGTGAAAGGGTACGAAAAAGCAGGTCTACTTGATTATATGAAACGTCAGCAGCTGACTCGTGATTTAATCGAACCTTATGAAATTGCTACTGTTGTCGCTTTCCTTGCATCAGATGAAGCCAGAGTATTAAACGGTTCAGTTGTAATGGCAGACGATGGTTTTGCAAGCTTTAAATCAGATATCCGACCATAATATAAAATAGATTGAAGGAGAATCACATGCATAAAATTCAACAAATGATGGAGGAAGATTACAAAAAGAAAAATCTTCTGATGTTCAGTGCTTTTTCCATTTCTCTTGTACTAGCTTTATTTAAATCAATCGCTTCAAAAGAAATAAGCACGATTATTTTATTTTCGGCAGAAATCTTCACATTTGTTTTGGTATACGTGATTTTCCAAAAAGTATTGAAGAAGTATATAGTTTTCCCTTACATAAGTGTCGTCTTGGTTAATCTGTTCACTATGACCGGTATATTTGTAGCAGGAGGCGGCTGGGCTGTTATTCTTGTAACGATCTTTCTGGCTATTTTTTCAGTTGTACAATTTAACAAGATCATCTTTGCACTTGGTTATGGTTTAGGGTTTGCAACACTTGTCTTAACGCTGTTGTTCGGTACAAAGGAAACCGAATCAATTGCGGCAAACGTTCCAACGATCTTTTTAACGTATCTGCTTTCAGGGTTAATTCTGATCGTGTTGATTCATTTAAATAGTTCAACCGCTAAGCAAATCAAAAGCTTGATTCTTGCGTCCGAGGCAAATGCAGAAGAACAAATGAAACAAAAAGAAAAGCTTCAGCTCCGAGTTCAGTCCATTCTTCAAGGAGTGACAGATACGAATGAGCGGATTCAAAATAATTTAATCGCTCAAAACGAGATGAAAGCCGGCTTAAATGAAGTTTCAGCAGGCAGCCTTCAGCAAAGTGAACAGATTACGAATATCTCTACAAATGCCAGCTTTTCACGTGAAGTCATGAATAAGCTTCAGGAGCTGATGAATGATTTGTCCGTTGAAGCAAAACAAACAAAACAAGTTACTTCTTCAGGGGAGGAAAAAGTTTCTTTGTTTAACCGCAATGTTCAGGAGATTCACTCTTTCATCTCAGATTTAAATCATACTTTTTATCAGCTCAGTTTAAAAATAGAAGAGACGAATTCTTTTTCTGACACGATTAAACAAATCTCAGAACAAACCAACCTCCTTGCTTTAAATGCATCGATTGAAGCAGCACGAGCTGGAGAAGCCGGGAAAGGGTTCTCTGTAGTGGCGGAAGAAATACGCAAATTAGCAGAAACAACAAACCGGACCGCAGAAAGCATTACAAAAAATTTAATACAGGTCACTAAAGACAACGGGTCGACGTTAAAGAAAATGGAAATCAGCGAGAAAAAAGTAACTGGCATGCTGGATTCTTCCGCTCATATTGTTCAGTACTTTGAACAGCTTACTTCTGCATTCCAAAAAATAATGGACAATCTTGAGGAAACTGAAAAGATTTCGCATAATGTAGTTCTTACAGGTACGGAGGTTGAGCAATCTACTGCTGAATTAGCGGCTATTTTAGAAGAGGCCAGTGCGAGTTTGGAAGAAATGAATGCTGCCGTTGAAAACCTGACAGATGATAACAAAAAAATTGCAGATGCAATGGCCAAAACCACTCAAAGTGCTAATGAAATTCTGCAAGATCAATAAATTATAAAAGCCGTGTGCATGTAAATGCACACGGCTTCTATTTATGCTGCCTTTGGTCTTTTTGGTTTACCCGGTTTTTTAATAAAAGGATTTATTTCATTTCCATATGAATCAAAGTACTGAACATCTGCTTTTTTCGCTCCGCCCTTTACTTCGAGCTTTTGGATCTTTTCTGCTCCTTTTACAATAGAAACATTTTTATGCTTTATTTCTACCTTTTTAATTTTGTCACCTGAAAAATCATATTCTGATCCAGGAAGTCTTGGATGCAGGGTAACATCTATTTCTTTGAATCCCTTACCCGAGAAGGTCACATTGTCGCCTCGGATGATAAGTTGTTTCACTTTGCTTTTTTTATCTGCGACAATTTTCACATTGTCCTCGAAAATCATGACACGCTTGTCTTTATAGTCGCTTAAATTAATAATTTCCTGCTCACCCGGATCTGGATCCGGTTCTGGTTCAACTTCATTCACCAGGCTGATCTGTGCAAGCAGCGGATCATGATCACTTGCACGTCCATGAGCTTCCATAAAGTCTGAATTAATGTGTACAATATCAAACTGAGAACGATCCTTCAGGTTATTCGACACAAGGATGTGGTCGAGTACCTGCGCATTCCCCTCATAATTGTACGTATACCGTTTTTCTTTCTCTACACCTTCAACAAGGTTTGTCAGTTCTTCTCCTTTTAGCGCCTCTAAAGGAGCCGAGAATTCAAAGTCATTCATATCTCCAAGCACGACTACATTAGCATCAGGCGTTTGCTCTTGAATATTTTGAACAAATCCATTTACCATTGTTGCAAGTTCAACACGCTGTGCTTCACTGCCTAAGAACGGAGGCTGATTTTGTCCGAATAGAGGCTGATCTCCACCTTTTGAGTTAAAATGATTAACGATCACAATCACTTCTTCTCCGTTAAAATCAAATTCAGCAACAAGTGACTTTCGGGTATTCACAAATTCTGATGGGCTGATACGTCCTGGATTAAGCGTCAATTCACCATCCACATACTCTACCGCCTCAGTAGCTGAACCTGCTGTTCCTTCTGTCAATTCAACACGCTCAGGATTGTAAAGGAAACCGTTTCGAATGTTACCTCCAGGCTGTCCTCCATCTTGCTTATCCTCTGGTGCAATTTCTGTGTACGCATATTCCGGTCCGCCTTGGCGCACAATTTCGTCAATTAAACGCTGATAACTTTCAGATGCTGATACAGTACCATCATCCGTTGGACCGTTGCTGTCCTGAACCTCCGTCAATCCGATAATGTCTGGTGAATTCAGGTCTGTAATAAACGACTCTGCGATTCTTGTAACTTTTTCATTGCTTGTAGCTGAAGTATTAGCTGAAAAGTTTTCAATATTGTACGCAGCCACTGCCAGTTCCTCATCATTTGGAACGATCGTAGCAGCAGCCGGCTCAAGGCCTCCATCCGTAAATGTCGGCGCAGTCCCGTTTCCAACCAACACCTTGTATTTACCAAATCCGTAACTCATTACGCCTGATGCCGGAGTTGCAAGTTCATCGCCGGTTTTAACAATCAAATTTTCGTTGTCAACATCGAGCGTAACCCGCTCAGGATTAAAATCATCTTCTTTTAAAAGAGCACCACCTGCACGGGAGTAAACTTCATCTCCACGATTTGTAATGACTGCAAGCTCTCCATATTTCTGAGGTCCGCTGACTGTGCCTTCTGCTACCTCTACTAGCATTCCTTCAATACTTTCGTAAAAATCAATGCCATCTTCTTCCGGTTCAAATGCGGTTAAGTTGTCATTATCAATAACTTGAGTTGGAACCTCAACACCATCAGGTCCCCCAATAACAACACGCTCCGGCAATTCGACAGAATCCGCTTCTTTTGTTACTGCGGAAGCATTGACTTGTGTCAC
Organism: Jeotgalibacillus campisalis; assembly: GCF_000829515.1. GTDB lineage: Bacteria > Bacillota > Bacilli > Bacillales > Jeotgalibacillaceae > Jeotgalibacillus > Jeotgalibacillus campisalis. The sequence continues at coordinate 392,091 of NZ_JXRR01000001.1, forward strand.
AGGAAGATCGTTCTGCGACCGGTCAGAGTATCCTTCTACAAAATATTCCATAACCGTTCCGCTTGCTTTTACATGATTACCGACTTCCATTCCATGACTTGGACGGTAAACTAGAATTCCTTCAGATGTACGCGAATCTTCATCCGGTTCAAGTGATTGCATATAAAAACTGTTTCTGTTTACGACATACGTAACTACACCCTGCACATCTGCTACCGCTAATCCTTCATAAACGGAATAGTGATCAGCACCTTGTATATCATGAATTTTTATTTCATCTTTTTGAACAATATACGAGAATTCAGCTGTTTTACTAGTTGTCATCCCATCTTTAACAGCAATAGCTTTAACAGTAGTATCTTCTGTAATTTCAACTCCGCCTGAATATTGCTCACTTGAAGTTGTAGGTTCAGATCCATCAGTCGTATAGTAAATCTCTGCTCCTTCAGTAGAAGTAGATAATTTAATTTCATCACCTGAAGCGACAAAGCCGCCCGCAGGATCTGCCTGTACAATACTTACCTGATTTGAATCGAAAACCACGTCAGATGCCGTTCTAGGAACAATTTGATAGGTTCCTCTGAATTCGCCTACCACACCTGCTATTGACTCATACGTACTTCCTGTATCAAGTGTAATCGCAGGGTCAACTGGACGAATAACGAGTTCATTTCCATTTTCATCTATTCCATTGTAATTTCCGCTAGCAAAAGACTCGACTGCTACATTAGATGCTTCTACGAGCATTCCTTCTAAAGCTTCTGTCAGCCCTTCTTCTGCAGGAATTTCAACAGCTGCCGGGATTTCTTCCTGACCAGCAATCGTTACATCTTCCTGAGCCGCACTGATTTGTGCCAGTCCATTATAGTCTTCTAATATACCAAGAACATTGATCACATCACCAGGCTCAGGCTGCGCAGCAGAACGCACCACGATTCCTGCTTCTTCATCCTGCATATAAATGTTATTCGCACCGCCCTGTGCAAACACCGCCGTTACAGTGCCTTGTGTAGAAACTGTGCTGCCTGTATCCTGTGTTCTTGCTTCACTGATTGTAGAAGCTTCAACCACACTGTATGTATAAGTTGCTGCCTCACTGTCATCTAAACCATCAGCTGAGGCATAGACCTCAAATTCAGAATCTTCGTTAATCTCAATGGCATCAGTATAAAGCGTTTCTTCTCCGCCATTCAATGTGTAGTAAATTTCAGCATCCGGTGTAGAGGTTGAAAAAGAAACGCTTTCTCCTTTAAGAACCTGACCGCTTTGGATGCTTGCCTGAACGGCTGAAACCTTTGTAGGGTCTTCGTCATTAGATGACCATGTAATATTATCAAGTACAATTTGAGAACTAGATTGCACCTTCTTAAATTCCAATGTGAAAGGACCTTCGACATCTAGATTATCGAATGTAAAAGTGGATGGCCCCTCTCCAGCAAGTACGTTGCCTGTTGTACCAACCAACTCATCATTCACATACACTTCCAGTAAACGGGGATTTGTTGTAGTAAATGCCGCTTTCGTATCCACTGATAAAGAGGAAATCCCGCCTTCGATAGGAGCAGAAGTTATTCCTTTTCCAGCATCACGAAACATAATTCCGTTCCCATCAATGTTAAATGATGAGTCACTGTTGGAAATACGTCCTCCTGTGTATGTCCAGTTAATATCATTAACCCCGTTAAATGATCCATCAACGTAACTTGAACCTGACAAATCAAGGGCATCAAACGTTTCAGTGACGGTTGCAGCTGCTTTTGAAACAGATGCAAAAGGAGTAATAAGACTTAAAATCATTACAAGTATAACCAACCGTGCAACTTGCCTAGAGAAACGATTCATCTTTGCACTCAACCTCCATAATAAGATATTCGAACATCTACTATGTTATAAGAATAGTTCTTCTCTCACCATAGATATTGGAAAAATTTACGAATAATTAATACTAACGTCCTTTTATCTTGACTTAGATTGGTTCTTTTAACACCTAATTTACACTTATCAGAACAATTACTAATTCTTTAGAATTATGGAGGTCTGATGTCAAGCGAGTTGTTGTTAAAAGCTTGTAAATGCTTTTTCGCACTAAAGGGGTCTGACCCCTTTAGTGCGAAAAAGCACATTTAATAAACAAAACGCTTGCTTCCACCCCCCTCCTATCTATTAGAATGGGTGGACCCTTTATTATAGATTAATAGGGATTTTAAAAATGGAGGTTTTAGAATGTCTACTATCCAAGGAAAAGTTGTCATTATTACCGGGGCTTCAAGCGGAATCGGAGAAGAAACAGCTAAGCTGCTAAGCAGCAAAGGAGCTAAAGTGGTACTGGCAGCAAGACGTGAGGACAAATTAAAAGACCTTCAGCAATCCATTGAAAAAGAAGGTGGAGAAGCGATCTACAAAGTGACAGATGTTACTTCTATTGAAGAAGTAGATGCACTTGCCAGCTACGCGAATGATACGTACGGCAAAGTAGATGTACTTTTGAATAATGCTGGATTAATGCCATTATCCCTGTTAAACAAACGAAAAATTGACGAGTGGAATACAATGATTGATGTAAATATTAAAGGTGTACTAAACGGCATAGCGGCTGTGCTGCCTTATATGAGAGAAAAGAAAGAAGGCCATGTAATCAATATCTCTTCTGTCGCAGGACATGAGATTGCACCGGGAAGTTCGGTTTACAGTGCAACGAAGTTTGCGGTTCGTGCGATCACTGAGGGACTTCGACTTGAAGAATCAAAAGCAAGCAACATTCGAACAACGATTATCTCACCAGGAGCGGTTAGCACACCGCTAAAAGAAACCATTACAGATGAAGATGTAAAATCGTCCATCGACGAAGTTTACAGTGAGGCGATTAAGCCTGACAGCATTGCCCGCACCATCGCATTTGCCATTGAAGAACCAGCTGATGTCGCGATCAATGAAATTCTTGTACGCCCGACTGTGCAGGAATGGTAAAATAAAGAAAAAAGCCAGTTTCCCATCGTGGGTACTGGCTTTTTTTACTCCTTTTTACCAATTATTCCGTAAAAGAAAATATTCGTAATCTCTTCTGTAAGAGGCAGGATTTTCGCGTATACATCTTCCCGTTGAACATAATCCTTCAGCATTTGTACATAAAACATAATGGCTTCATCTGATAACCCCGGGTCTATATACCCTTGATCTTTTCCCTCCTGAAACAGCTTTGAAAAATAAGGAAGAGCTTTTTCGTTATATATCTTTTCGATATAATTCCCCTCTTTTGAATATTCCTGCATAAGATGCTGATAAAATTCCTGATTAATTTGTGCGGCTACTTCCTGTTTATTAAAAATGACTTGCTGGATTTTTTCAGGAAAAGGCGCCTCACTTACAATGATCACTTCAAATCTCTTAAATGACTGATCCACATAATAAATAAAGACATCGTGTATTAATGTGTGTTTGTTTTGAAAGTAATTATAAATCGTTACTTGCGATACCTTCGCCGTTTTTGCTATTTCTGCAATAGAGACTTTTTGAATTCCATAATCCATAAATAAACGGAGGGATGCTTCTAATATATTTTGTTTCTTTTGCTCTCTTCTTCGCTGAAAACCGTCCATTAAACTCACCTCTACTGTATATAATAATAAAATTTATGTAATAAAACAATTAATTTAGTTCATATTCTATTGTATAAACTACTTTTTATGTATATTATGAACTATATAAGCACATATATTTTATATCTTTTTTTAAAATACAATTTTTTAACTGAAAGGAGTGGTTTAGATGTCGGTACTTATACTAAATAATGTAACGAAAAATTTTGGAAAATTCACTGCATTAAACGGGGTGAATCTGGAGGTTAACAGCGGTGAAGTATATGGATTTATAGGTCCAAACGGTGCAGGAAAATCGACTGCGATCCGAATTTTGCTCGGGCTGATAAAAGCTACTTCCGGAGAGGCACAGATATTCGGCCGTAATGTCTGGAAGGATGCAGTCGAGATTCATCAAAAGGTGGCTTATGTTCCTGGTGATGTGAATTTATGGCCAAACTTAACAGGCGGCGAAGTCATCGATTTGTTTATGAAGATGCGGGGCGGATTGAATAAGAGCCGCAGGGATGAGCTTATTCAGCGATTTAATCTTGACCCTTCTAAAAAATGCCGGACATATTCCAAAGGGAACCGTCAAAAAATCGCATTGATTGCGGCATTCGCTTCTGAAGCAGATCTATATATATTGGATGAACCTACTTCCGGTCTTGACCCATTGATGGAAAAGATTTTTCAAGAGTGTGTCCTTGAAGCAAAAGCTGAAGGGAAGAGTATTCTTCTTTCCAGCCACATCCTTTCTGAGGTAGAAAAGCTCTGTGACAGGATTGCTATCATTCGTCAAGGCGTCATTATTGAGTCGGGGACCTTAAACGAATTGCGTCACTTAACACGCACTCATCTGCTGGTTAAAACCAAGCAGCCGCTGACAGATTTGGAACAATTAAATGGGGTTTATGACATGGAGAAAAAGGAACATGGTGTCCTTTCATTTCAGATTGACTCAGATGCACTAGATTCAGTAATCAGGCATATCAGTCAGTTTGAACTGATCAAATTGGAAAGCTCGCCTCCAACGTTGGAGGATTTGTTTATGAAGCATTACGAAGAAAAAGAAGATGCTTCAAGAACAGGAGCGGGAGGTGTCTCATAATGTGGAAACAGGAATTTCACCAGACAGGTAAGCTGATTCGGTTTATTTTAAAGCGGGATCGACTTCGATTACCGATATGGCTCGTTTCATTAGTGTTTCTTACAATGATTACAGCTTCATCTTTTACGGAGTTATACCACTCACAAGAAGAACGGCAGGCCATGGCAGAGACTATGCGAAACCCTGCCATGACGGCGATGGTGGGACCGGGATATGGACTTGACAATTACACTGTAGGAGCGATGATGTCACATCAAATGCTTTTGTTTTCTGCGGTGTTGGTCGCGATAATGAATATATTGCTTATCGTACGGCATACCCGGACAGATGAAGAAGAAGGACGAATTGAACTTATCCGTTCACTGCCAGTTGGGCGTGCTTCTACACTAACAGCATCTTTAGTCGTCTTACTAGCGGCAAATATACTGCTCGCACTTCTAATTGGAGTGGGCTTATATAGTATGCGCATAGAAAGTATGGATTTAAATGGCTCATTGTTGTACGGTGCAGCGCTCGGGGCAACAGGGATCTTCTTTTCTGCTGTTACTGCACTTTTTGCGCAATTATCTCAACACTCACGCGGTGCAGTTGGCTATTCTATGACCGTTTTAGGTCTATCGTATCTTCTGCGGGCGATTGGTGATGTCAGCAATGAGACGCTGTCCTGGTTCTCTCCGTTAGGATGGGCAACAGGAACAAAAGCTTATGTGGCAAACGATTGGGGGCCGGTAGTCCTTGCAGGCGTTATTTCCATTATTATTACTGCAGGCGTTTTATATCTAAACCGGCTGCGGGACCTGGGATCAGGATTCTTACCTTCTAACCCTGGCAAAAAGCATGCTTCGCTTCTTTTGCTCAGTCCCCTCGGACTTGCACTGCGTCTTCAGCGCACAAGTATTATTTCCTGGGCAATCGGCATGTACCTGTTAGGTGTGTCATATGGCTCGGTTCTGGGAGATTTAGAATCTTTTTTTGCAAGCAGTGACATAATGAATGACATGCTCCCTCCTGTTGAGGGCTTATCACTTACAGAACAATTTTTAACAATGATCATGGCGGTTATTTCGATGATTTGCACAGTTCCCGCCTTGCTATTCATGCTGAAAGTAAAAGGAGAAGAAAAACAAAGCCGGACAGAACACCTTTTATCAAGGGCTGTTTCAAGATGGAAGCTTCTCGGCAGTTATGCGTTACTTTCTTCTTTCTTTAGCTTTGTCATGATTCTTCTGGCGGTAACAGGTCTCTGGAGTGCTTCTGTTTCCACCATGGAGGACCCAATAGCCTTTCTTTCCCTTTTTAAAGGAGCTGTTGTGTATTTACCCGCGATCTGGGTTATGATCGGGACAGCGATTTTCTTAATCGGTTTAGTTCCTTCTCTCACAAGTCTTTCTCTGCTCTACCTGGGATACTCCTTTTTTATCGTTTATTTAGGCGGGATGATGCAGTTCCCTGAATGGCTAAGCAGCCTTTCACCTTTTGGCCATGTCCCTCAAATTCCGATGGAAGATTTTAACCTGACAGCGGTATTGCTGCTCCTTGGCGTTAGCGCTATCCTAACTGCAGCAGGATTTGCCGGTTACCGCAGGCGGGACATAACGGGGTGATATTTTTTTAAAAAAGCAAGACTGAAGGAACAACTGCCTGTACTATGTTTACTCTTTCACAATAAGGGAAGATTCTCGTATAAAGTAATTTTAGGAGGTTTTATAAAATGGGAAGACTTTCGAATAAAACAGCAGTTATCACCGGTGCTGCAACTGGAATCGGCCAGGCAACAGCAGAGGTGTTTGCAAATGAAGGCGCAGCCGTCATTTGTGCAGATATAAAAACAGAGGAACTTCAGTCGACAATTGAAAAAATCAAAAATAGCGGAGGACAGGCAGAGGCCTTTCACGTGGATGTTTCTAGCGAGGCGAGTGTAACAGAATTCGCTAACGAGATGAAGGAGAAGTACGGAACGATAGATGTTTTATTTAACAATGCCGGAGTAGATGAACAAGGCGGAAAAGTTCATGAATATCCTGTCGAATTATTTGACCGCATTATGGCTGTTGATTTGCGCGGAACGTTCTTGTGCAGCAAGTACCTCATTCCACTTATGCTGGAAAATGGCGGTTCCATTATCAATAATGGTTCAATGTCAGGCCACGCTGCTGATTTGGACCGTTCAGGATATAATGCGGCAAAAGGCGGTATTATCAACTTTACAAAAGGAATGGCCATTGATTATGCACGAGATGGCATCCGGGTAAACTCCCTTTCACCGGGCACCATTGAAACGCCGCTGATTGACGAACTCGTTGGCAGCAAGCAGGAGAAAATGGGGAAAGAATTCCGGGAAGCGAATAAATGGATTACGCCGATGGGCAGACTCGGACAGCCGAAAGAAATGGCGACAGTCGCTCTATTTTTGGCATCTGATGACAGCTCGTACGTAACCGGAGAAGATATTAAAGCAGATGGCGGCATAATGGCTTATACTTGGCCAGGAAAAATGCTGATCGAAGAAGATGAATGGAAAAAAGGAACAGAATAAACGCATTGATCTTACGAATTTCCATCTTTACAGGCACTCATTTTTGAGTGCCTGTTTTATTGTTCCTCTTGTATTTGTCCCAGAAATGATAATACTGAACCTACAGCTTGAATCCAGCTCCCGTATACACCGATTTGCTGGTAGTAAACTATTTCTGCTGCGGATGAGCTGCCAGAGTTTCTCAGCTCATAAACACCTGAGACCGCCTGCATGGAATTCCCGATTGCCTGCAGCAAGTTTCCAATGATCGCTTCAGTCTGTCCGGGAGCAGACCCATCCGACACTTCATCTGCCAAAGACACAAGCCCCCCCAATGCCTGGATCCAGTTTCCGGTTATCACAAGTTTGTTATTATTGGTTTCATCACTGACTTGAACCAGCCCTGCAATAACGGTGATATTTCCAGCTGCCTGAATTTCATTTCCCGTTTTTTCAAGCGAAGGCCCTTCCTGCCCATCTGCTTCAAGCGCATTACCGGTTGCTTGCAAAACATTCCCCCACAGGTTTAAATCATCTTGACTTTGATCAGGTATAGGGATAGAGGGTGTGCTGCCTACTGCTGAAATAATCGTGCCGATTGCTGCGATAGCGGCGCCAAAAACTTCTTTGAACTGATTATCCATACAGCCCCCCCTCTCTATTTAGTTAGTTTATTCAATTCTCGGAAAGAGAACACTTTCTGTTTCATTCAGCTAAATACATGGTGCTGATCTTATCTAATTTTTCTTCCAGATCATTTATTCTGACAAACCGGGCTTCTCTTAGCATTTCTTTCCCCTCTACAAATAAAAGAAGGACAGGTACGGTAAAAATAGAAAATCGTCCAGCCATTTCTTTAATCTGCTCCACATCTGCATGGTAAAAATGTATACGTGGAAATGCCGCCATAACTTCCTGGACTTTCGGCAACAAAGAATGACAAACACTGCAGTTCTCTTTTGATAAATACAAAAGCAGGATAGTATCGCGTTCTATTGCTGCTTCTGCTTCCTGCAAAGAAGTGAGTTCAATCGTTGGTCTCATTTTGTATCGCTCCGTTCTTAGTTTAATGATTGCTGCTGATTATAAAAGGTTTCAATAAGATAGGAATTACGTCTCCAGCGGCAAAGCATATAACATAAATACCACTTAGTCTTTTTCTTGAAAAACTAAAGCTCCTTTTCCTGGCCGGACTGGGGAAAATCTTAATTTATCCGGTAATCCATGATTATCCCAGTGCCCATTCATTGCATGAAATAATTAACCACTTTATACTAAATGTAATACCGTTTTTTAGGAGGTTAAATTCCTTGTCCATTCCATATAATTTATCATCTGATCATGCATCTTTAATCACTGCATCTAAAAGAATTTTTACGATTATCAGTGACCGGCTGAATGTGAACACAGTTTATGTAACAAAAAAAGGATCAGGTGCCATGACGGTTCTCAGCTCATATAATAAACAAGAAGAAATTATTTCGGAGGGCTACTCGATCACATACGATCAAACCTACTGCCGGCTGATTATTACCGATCCTAAAAGTGCCATGACAACCGAAAATTTAATGCGCAATGAAGTAACTAAAGAATTAGAGGTGACCCCTCAATTGAACGCGAAGGGCTTCTTAGGTGTTACACTGCGCAACTTGCAGGGCGAAGTATTCGGCACCCTTTGTGTAATAGATAAAGAAGAAAAAGATTTCAGTCAGTCGGATATAGACTATCTGCATGCTATGGCAGAGGTCTTGGCACACACGATCGAGTTAGATCAGACTACATATAATATGGGATTTTTAACGGTACCGATCATTCCGATTACGAAAGGCATTTCTATTTTGTCCATTCAAGGAATCATTGATGACAACCGCGCGCAGAAAATTTTGCAATCCGTATTAGAATACGGCAGCAGCCATCAAATTCACCATTTCATTATTGATTTATCCGGTCTCATTATATTGGACGGCATTTTCCCTAATGTTCTTATTAATCTTGTTAAATCCCTTCAATTGATGGGCATTCAAACCATTGTCACAGGGATTACACCGGATATTGCGAAATACGATATGGACAACGGCCAGGAGCTTTCGACACTTGAAACCGAAATCGTGGGTAATCTCGAAGCCGCTCTTGCATCAATTGGTTTTTACCTGATGGAAAAAGAAGAGTAATTGATAATCAGAATTTAAAAAAGCGGCAGTACATTCTTTTTGTAGAATGTACCGCCGCTTTTTTACTAGCAGAAAACCCTGAAGCTGGATCAGACTTTTGATTGCATCTGTGATTTATTTATTCTTCCTAGCAGCTGAAAAACACCAATCAGAATGAAAAGCAGCAAAATGGTCAAATACCAGGGAAGCTCTGTAATTACTTGTCCAAAGGCTGTATAAAAGACAGCCGGCATAATCAGCCCTAATAAAGAATAGTACACATACTCTTTAAACGATGCAGACATTTCGATCAAGTAAAGAGATAGAAGATGAAAATGAACAAAGGGCATGATTCGCAAAACCATCACCTGCGACACGGTTACTTTGCGATCTTTAAATACTTTATCCTTCAGCCTGGTCAGCCTTTTTTGAAAACGAGGAAATGTATGAACGAGCAGGTAAGAAATTAAGCTCATTAATGAAAGACCAATAAATGAGAGCAATGAGCCCTCTAAAAAACCAAATAATACGCCTCCAGCTATGCAGACAACGATCACAGGCAAAAAGAAAAATGGCCTTAAAACATGCAGCAAAACAAAAAGAACCGGCGCCATCCAACCTGCAGATTCAATGAAAACCTCAAGGGAATGATCAAATTGATCCATGTGACCCCTCCTGTCTGTATAGATTATTGTCCAGTGGTCACTTTAGACCTGTCCCCATTAACTCCACTGCCACCGTTTACCTTTTCTCATAACGTATCTGTTCAGCTGAATATCTTAGTAGGTAGAAAGTTTTCCAAAGACTTCAGTGAATGACAATAATGTAATTGAAAGAATTTTGAATCTTTTCAAGAACTTACCCGTACTACTACTATACCCCTTTTTTACGTTAGGAACATTCCCAATTTCAAATAAGGAGGAGTAAGTATGTATTCCATGGAAAAAGATTTATGGCTAAGAAAACTAGCTAGTATAATCCTTTTGGTGGCTTCGTGTCTTGTAATTGCAGGTTGTTCAGGAAGCGGGGCAGCTAACAGCAATGATCCTCCACAAACAGACGGGACAACGGATGAAAATTTAGAAGAAATACAGGCTGTCATTGAAAAAGAATTTACTGCACCAGATGAGAAGTTTAGAGAATTAAATGATGCAGCAATGGAAGCTCAACAGGCTGTTAAAGACCAGGATGAACAAGATAATTTTATGAAAACACCCGTGTATAAAGACCTTACCGACTACAGGGAAGATACCTATGCACTTCACTTTACTGAAGGCGGTTACGAGCGCTTCATAAATACAGGTCTTGCTTTTAATTATAGTAATTATGATGGCAATTTTAAAATGACCCCGTCCAATATAGAGATCCGTCAGAGCGAAAATCATCCTGCTCTGTATCATTTCACTTATCAAGTGAATGTTGAAAATGAAAAAGGGGAAACAAATCAATACAATTTTGAGGGAAAAGCGAATGTTCCAGAAGGTGGTAAAATAGCGGAAATCGAATTTGTAGATAAAGATGACCTGCAGCAAGAATTAAATGGTGGATAATCAGAACAGCTAACTCGAGGCTGGGACAGAACTAAGAAAGATGTTAAAATGATATTTTTTAAAATCGCAAATATGAGGGGAGCGGAAAGCGTCCCCCTGAAGCGCAGTAAACAAGTTAGAAGAGGTTGAGACATAGGTGTCTTAACCTCATTTTTGTCTTTCACCTTTAAAATAAGCACTTTTAAACTCTTAAAATAGTAAGTTTATAGAGTTACTTTTTCTTCTATTTATCTATATTACGTGATCCTTCACTTACTTAAATAAGTTGAGCGCATTATTAAATACATAAAGCATATTATGGTGTAAATAAAGGCCCTTCTTTAGTCTTACTATAGAATTCACCCTGCTCATGGAATAACCCATTAAATATAAAAGAATATAGATAAGGAAGTGCAAGGCAGACCGAGAGTAAGAGAATGTAATTTATTAACGCTATTTTAATGTGAACTAAATTGGTTTCGATCACCCAGAGCAGCAATATATAAAATCCGTTCTCAAGTCTTCAATTCTGTGAGACTGATCTAGTGCCGAGCAGTTAACGCTCATGCGCAGGTGTGAAGAATCTAGTAAAAGGGAAACAGTACCATAAGACACTAAACTACTTCATGGAATAAAAACATATCCTGGTATTCGTTCAGCAGTGTATCAAGTTCCTGGCTGCACTGTACAACATGGTCATTAGTAAAACCAAATTTGGCCGCTTTATTATACATATCAACTCTCTTTTGGTTTATTTGTTTTAGCAGTATATATTGTTGATATACATTTCGTGTCCTAGTCATTTCTACCACCTCCACTTAACTATTAAGTAATTCTATCGTCAAATAATTTTTTTAGATCAACATAAAAATGATTATAGGTTATTTATTTTACTAAACTTGTCGAACTGCGGCTTATTTTAAAAATTTCACAAATTTGTAACATTCACATGAGCATATATCATAAAAAAGAAGACTATACGCATATTTTAATAGAATTTCTATTACTTTTTTTCTTTTAAAAAATAATCTACTTACAGAATGGAGAGAAAGAGATGAAGAAAACGTGGATGATTTATGGAGCAAGCGGATATACAGGTGAATTAATTGCACGATTGGCTGTTGAAAATGGATATACACCCATCCTAGCGGGAAGGAGCAAGGAAAAATTCAATTCTCTAGCTCAAGAATTGAATCTCGAAACCAGCGTCTATTCACTTGATGACCCAAAAATGATTAAAGAGCATCTTGCCGGGATCGATCTTGTTCTACATTGTGCAGGTCCTTTTCGTTCCACCAGTTCGCCAATGATCGAAGGCTGCCTGCTGTCCAACACTCATTATCTAGACATTACGGGAGAAGTGGACGTTTTTGAACACACTCATGCTAAGAAACAAGCTGGACGCGCAGAAAAAGCTGGCGTGATTCTTTGCTCAGGGGTCGGTTTTGATGTGATTCCTACCGATTGTACTGCTTTGAAATTAAAGGAGTTAGTACCAGACGCGACACATCTTTCGCTTGGCTTTGATTCAGATTCGGGGATCTCTCCAGGTACGTTTAAAACCATGGTCCACGGCCTATCATCTGGAAGTCTGGAAAGGAAAAATACTGAAATCAATGCGTTTCCAATTGGAAAAAAGAAGCGCACGATTGATTTCGGGAGAGGCAAACGAACGGCCACAGCGATTCCTTGGGGTGACGTATCAACCGCTTTTCACACGACAGGAATTCCTAACATCTCCACATGGATTCCTATGCCTGCTTCAACGATACGTGCTGCCCGTTTTATGAGCTTCTTTGGTCCGGTTCTTGGCACCGCACCCATACAAAAAGCACTCCTGCACTTGGTGGACATAAAGGTAAGCGGACCGGATGAATCGTCTCGTGACACCTCTCCTGCCTATATTTGGGGTGAAGCAAGAAACGATGCCGGAGAGCAGTATACTGTCCGAATTCAAACCCCGAATGTCTACAGCCTGACAGCTGCGGGTGCATTAGAAGTCACCGTTCGGATCCTTGATCAAGCCAATCCATCGGGAGGCAGTTTCACACCCGCAGGCATGTTTGGTTCCAAGTTGATTGAAGAACTGCCGGGATGTGGCAGGTTTGAGGTGGAGCATGAGAAACTTTACTAAAATTCTTGCAGTTGATTAACTAATACGGAGAAAAAGCAAAAGAGAATCGCATCATTCGCGATTCTCCTTTATGCCCGTTAGTTTACTTCCACCGTCCAGTTAAAGACGTCTTCTACTTTTCCGGTCTGAATGCCTGTGATGGTATCATATAATTTCTGTGAAAGCTCACCAATTTGATGATTATTAATGACCATTTTTTTGCCGAGCCAGTTTAATTCACCTACTGGGGAAATAACGGCAGCTGTACCGGTGCCAAAAACTTCTTCTACTAACCCGTCCTCATAAGCCTGATACAGCTCGTCGATTGAAATTCTTCTTTCGACAAAGGGGATCTCCCACTCATTCAGCAACTCAATAATAGACATTCTTGTAATTCCTTTCAGAATGCTTCCATTTAATTCAGGCGTAACTACTTCTCCTTTTATCTTAAAAAAGATATTCATGCTGCCTACTTCTTCGATGTATTTTTTATGCACACCATCAAGCCACAGTACGTCAGCATTGCCTTTCTTCTTTGCACTTGCCTGAGCCTGGTAGCCTGAAGAATAATTTCCTGCTGTTTTTGCCATTCCCGTTCCGCCCTTGACCGCTCTTGTAAACTGATCTTCAACATTAATAACAACTGGTTCAATCCCGCCAGGAAAATACGACCCTACAGGAGAAAGAATAATCATCAGCGTATACGATTTGGATGGTCCTACCGCCAGATTTGGTTCAGTAGCAATAATAAATGGACGAATATAAAGCGACGTACCTGTCGTAGAAGGCACCCAGTCCTGTTCCAGTTGAATGAGAATTTGTAAATAGTCCAGTAACACATCTTCTTCAACCGGAGGGATACTGAGACGTTCACTCGATAAATTTAACCGCTGAACATTCTTTTCCGGGCGAAAAAGCAAGATTCGGTTATCCTCTGTTCGATACGCTTTCAGCCCTTCAAATACGGTTTGGCCGTAATGAAAAATCATAGCTGCCGGATCAAGAGTTAACGGTTCATAAGGACCAATTTTCGGCTCATGCCAACCTTTTTGTTCTTCCCAATGCATCGTAAACATATGATCAGTAAAAGTCGTCCCAAATGGTATCTGGTCCTTAGATGGCTTATTTTTTAATGCAGTACTTTTCACAATTTCCAGTTCTTTTGTTTTCATCTTCAGGACTCCTTCTCTTCAATCAAATTGGGTTTGCGTTATTTGAATCATTCTACACACTACCTCTTCTTTTTTAAAGGATTATTTTGAAAAAAACAGAAAATTTAAAATGACGTTGCCAGCAAATAAGTAAATTTTGTTAGAGAATCTTATGAAATCCTTTGTAGAATTTTCTTGGTCACTGCATTTTTCCGATGAAAAGAGGGTAATAAAAGGTAGATCAGATTGTGAAAGGAGAGTAATTATGGGATTTATACTTTATTTAATTGTTGGTGGACTTATCGGATGGCTGGCAGGACTGATCCTGGGTAAAGACGTACCAATGGGCTGTGTTGGAAATATCATCGCAGGTATTATCGGTTCGTGGATAGCAGGAGAGCTTCTGCCTGCATTTGGTCCTACTATCGCCGGAATCAATATTCTATCTGCACTGCTTGGTGCCATTATTTTTGTATTTCTATTAAGTATCATTTTAAAAGCAGCACGAAAAAAATAACAGCAGACGTTCGGGCCTTGTCCCGGACGTTTTTTTATGCGTTGGTTCAGCATTTTCCAAGATCTCTTTGGCTCTCTCATCAATCACTCCGGCCTGCCTGTACATGCGCCTCAATAAAAGGATCCCCAAGTCCATGCTTATTATAGAAGCAATACAAAATAAAACCCGTCACACAAGTATCCTGTGTAACGGGCTTTTGCTACTGATCTTTTTTTAACACTTCTATAAACTCTTTCAGTATCCTCGCAGTCAGACCCCAAATCACTTTTCCATCCACATGATAAAAATATTCATGGTACTGCCGTGTCTGCCATTTATATTCACGTCCATTAGCGATTAAATCGTAGGGAAAGCCTTCCTCCGGCTTGACTTCTACGTTTATGGGGTGATAGGAAGGAGAATTCGTTAAAAAGTATGACAGTGGCACAGTAAACACTTCCTCCACCTCAGCAGGATTCACTTTAACATCCGCCCCCTTTTTTAAAAAGCCGATAAAGGAGTGAACGGTCATGCCAAAGGGTGAAACCAGTGTTCCAAATGGTGAAACATCCGTTATTTCGGTATGGATCACCCCAAGCTCTTCTTCCGCCTCGCGAACAGCTGCTTCAAGCGCCCCGCTGTCTTCTTCATCCACACGTCCTCCAGGGAACATACTTCTCCCGGCTGCCGCCTCATGGATTGAGCACGAACTTCAAAGAGCAGATGGAGCTCCCCATCCTTCTCGGTAAACGGCAGCAGAATGGCATATTTGCGCATACTCTCTTCTCCAATTATTGTTGGTCGATGAGAATCCATTTTCTTCATTATTTTCTTTTGATCCATCCAATCCCCCCGCAGTGTTTTCTTTCACTATACCAAAAGCAGCGTATCTATTTTTGTTTGAACACTTCACCTTTCGCTTATGTGAATACCCGATTTCTGCCGGATTGTTTTGCCTTATATAAATTTTTGTCTGCTTCAACAGTGATCTGTTCTGGATGAATGACGGTGTCAGGATACGTAGCGATTCCGATTGAAACCGTGATTGATATAGGATCCCCTAAGGACAATTCAAAGAGATGACTTTCAACAGCAGACCTGATTGCTTCTGCCATTTCAACTGCACGCTGATTCGAGCAATCAAGTAGAATAACAGAAAATTCTTCCCCTCCATTTCTAGAAACAATATCAAAAGATCTTACGGTTTTCTTTAAGAGCCGGCCAAGCTCTTTTAAGACCTGATCCCCTGCTGGATGACCATAAGTATCATTAACGAACTTAAAAAAATCGATATCGATCATCAAGAGCGATAATTTTTCATTTTTCCGCTCTGCATTTACAACGAGCTTTGACCAACGATTCCAAAATTGGCGGGTGTTGTGAAGCCCCGTCAAAAAATCTGTCCCTGACTCCAATTCATATTTAGTCAATAAATAGTGAGATTTTATTATATATTTAACGAAAAACATGGTTGCAAAACCGCCTATACCTGATAATACCCAATAAAGAGGAATGATCAAATAAATAGATTGCAAATCTTGAATAATAATCATTAACACAACGGAAAACATGATGTTTGCATGGATCACCATCGCTGCTGTTCGCTTGTGAACGGATGAAGTAGACCTTACAATAAGGTAAAATCCTGCAAATATAAATAGAATAAAAAATAATGCGGCAAGAGAAGATAGGTTTATCCCGAAGATAAAACGGCCAAGTATGATTATGATACTGCTGATTACAGAAGGATAGACCCCTAAAAATAAGAAGGATAGCATAATGGGAATATAACGAAGGTCGATCAGCGTTTCGGTGTTCACTGGAATAGAGAAATACATGAGCACATTTCCCATCGCACCTGCGGCGATCCCGTCAAGCCATTTCCACTTTATTGAATATGTATTTTCTGCTTTACACTTCCATCTAATCTGTAAATAAGTGAAAAGCATCGTCATCAATATACAAAGGTTTACAAATAAATCTTCTATCAACTAAAACACCCCATACAAGATAGTTAAAGGCAAAATTGTCCTATTATTGACCGTTTTTAAATCCTCTCTTTATGTATCGTCATAGATAACTATAAATGAAAGAATCTTTATGATCTAAGAGAAAAAATACTCGACAGCCTCAACTATTGATGCCGTGTTAGAATGTAAAGACGTTGGCAAATGCCGGGTAAGCACATAGAAAACACATGAGGGTTGCTTCTATAAAAAAATTTATAAGAATAAACTTTTATAAAAAGCCAGAAATATTATGGTTACCTGCTATAATTTTGATGCTCTATTCGTACACTGATTTCATTTTCTGTTATATGATGATATAGGCAGAAGCATGCCGCAGTTCTCTCCCCGGTTCAGTTTAAAGAAAGGGTGCTCCAAATGGACCTCTACAAGCAATATGCAGATAGCATTGAGTTCACACAGCAATATGGCAAGACCGTCATAACAGCTCATCACACCGATTTGCTAATTAGTGGTGTTGGGAGAAGTGCAGCAGCTTTTCGTATTCGCGGCACCAATCTTGTGATAAAGGTATATTTTCCCGACTTTACATTCATCGCTGCTGAAGAAGCAGCAATCTACAGACTTTTAGCAGGAAGCCGCTATTATCCTTCGCTGCACGACTCCGGAGATCACTACCTAGTGATTGATTTTGTGGATGGGCGTACACTTTTCCAATGTTTAACTGAAGGAAAAAGAATTCAAGAAAAGAATATCGAGGAAGTCGACGCTGCCCTATCAGAAGCAAAAAAAGCAGGGCTTACCCCTTCAGATGTCCATTTACGAAACATTATTGTGACTCCAGATGGCTCCATTAAACTGATTGACCTTGCGAGATTTCGCCAGGTCAAGGAGCAGGACACACAATGGGAAAACTTAAAGGGTGCTTTCCCTCTATATAATCACCTTTTATTCCCCAAGCGTGTGCCTGAAACGATTTTAAATGGAGTAGCCTATTTATATAAAAAAAAGCCAGGTCTTTTTCATTTTTTTATACGCGGCTGAAACTGTTCCACGTGAAACAAAAAACTGCAGAAATGACTAAACCGGTGAAATCTCACTTTTCAAGAGAGATTTCATCGGTTTATTTAGTTCAATAGTAGTGAAAGGGAATTGCTCGTGTTAGATACATTTCCTTTATTCTTGTCCTACCCCATGATCAGGCCAAACCTTTCTACACACATCATCGCCTGATCAAATTCATCTTTTTCCCATATATACATGCGAAAGATATCAGCCACTGCGAGTTCACGCTCTCGTTCAGCCCTCTCATAGGCGTGTACGACCATCAGCAAATCTGTCATGCGCCGGGCAATTTTTCTGGCATGATACGTCTGATAATCCTCACTCAAAGGAGCAAGTGAATCAAGCATAAACTTTAATGCATTCATTTTTTTGCTTATTTCATCTAAAGCACGGGAGTCAGAAATAAAGGCAAGACGGCTATTCAGATCATCAAAAAACAACTGATCTGCACTGAATTTTTTTATCAGCCTCACCACTTCAAGTGCTAATATATTTTCCGTTCCCTCCCAAACTGTCAGAACCTGCGCATCCCGAAGCAGCCGCGGTGTTACAAAGTCCTCAATGTAGCCATTTCCTCCGTGAAGCTCGATGGCTTCATGGGAAAAGCTGATAGCTTCTTGCGCTGTTCTAGCTTTAATCAATGCAATGTATAAACGATTCAAGGCAATTTCATCTAAGGAGATTTCGACATCTCCTCCTGCTACACGATCAAACAGTTCAATCGATTCGAACATCATAGAAAGCTGCACCTCAAACCGGGTCTGGAGCTGAACAATCGTTTCCTGAACCATAGGAAAATCAATTAAGGGCTTGCCAAAGGATTCGCGATGACAAACGTAGTCATACCCTTCCTTTAAAGCCCGTTTCATCATGCCGACTGAGGCGGTTGTGTTGCATACCCGAGACAAATTTAAAGCTTCCATCATGTAATAAAAACCCCGGGAAGGCTCCCCTACTAAATAAGCCTCTGTTCCTTCAAATTCAATTTCACCAGATGGCACTGCGCGGACTCCCAGTTTATCTTTTAACCGGCGAACTGTAATGCCGTTAATTTTCCCGTCTTCTCTCCGCCAGGGTATGATAAATAAACTGAGTCCCTTTGTTCCTTCAGGGGCCCCTTCTATTCTTGCAAGCACTGCCGCAGCTCCTGCCTGACCAACATTCGAAGCAAAATACTTTTCGCCGTATAGACGATAGCCCCCTTCTTCCTTTACGGCCTTTACTAAATTGGCCCCTACATCTGAACCTCCCTGCCGCTCAGTTAAAAAGGTTGCTCCTTCGTATAGTTCAATTTCTCCTGTTGAAAGAACATGAGGTAAAAAGCGCGCCTTGAGGTCCTCATCTCCGAAGTGATCAAGTAAGTACGCAACGGCCATTGTCAATGTAACAGGACAATAAAAGCCTGTTTCAACCTGGGACAACAGATAGCCCTGCGCAAAACTGTAAAGATAATTCCCCTTTTCTCCAATAGCCGGTATTTCTTTATGTATGTAGCCCACTATACCTGTATTGTAGGTGGATTCAACGGTTTTCTTATAGCCCTCATTCACCCATACCATAGAGACTTCTTCTCCATATTTATTGTATCGTGTGAGCCTTGGCTGTCCTTCGCGGTCTGTGTATGCGGCTCTCTCGTCAAATTCGTTATAACATTGTTCATAAAACGTTTCCAGCTCTTTTTTTCCCCATTCATAAAGCGCCGGAGACAGCTTTTTTTGTAAAATAGCCAGCAATACTTTTTCCTGTTGTTCCAATTGAGACATGGTTACGCACCCCTTTTTGTTGTAAAACAGGTTTTCAATCAGCAGTCATTATTTTCCTCTTTCTATTTTATCATGCAGGAGGAATCACGAAAAGAAACTGTCACACTTAGCCACAATGCGGAATCGGCAATCATGGAGGGGGGAATTCCTGGAGTATCTTCTGGAAAGTATTTTCCCTTTGCTGTCTCCTATCAATGCGACAGTCGCCATCTTAACCGCTCTATACGCATGGAATGACTTTTTACTGCCGCTTGTGATTCTGACAGATCCGAGTGATGCAACGCTGCCATTGACGAAGTACATTTTCCAATCTGAGTTCAGTACAAATTACAATCTGGCCTTTGCTTCTTATTTGCTTGCTACGCTGCCGATGATCCTTGTTTTGATTATCGCCCAGCGCTGGATTATTGGAAATGTAACACGCAGAGCCGTTAAATAATTTTAAAAAGAGACTTTGCAGTGTGTCACAGTAAAAACTGACTGCTGTAGAGTCTCTTTTTTCTGTATGCAGAAAAAGATAGCTTATTGCAGTATTTCGTATCTCCTACTAATGAAATGCATAAAAAAGCGCACTCCCATCCTCCCCTGCCCACAAGCAGAGAAATAGGCGTTAGCGCTTGTTCTAATTGAGCTTATGCTCTTCTTTCAAAAGAGAGAACATATAAAGATCATCGAATTTCCCTTGAGTGTATTCATAATGTCTAAGCAAGCCCTCTCGCTTGAAGCCATGTTTTTCTACCAGCTTTTGTGAGGCTATATTTTCAGGTTCGATTAACGCCTGTATCCGCTCAAAACCTAATTGGTCAAAACCATATCCAAGAACGGCCTGCAATGCTTCACCCGCTACCCCTTTTCCCCAGTATTCTTTATGTACTTCAAATCCAATCTCTGCCCGTGAATGGGAATGTGCGATATTCAAAAAACCACAGCTGCCGATTACACGTCCCTCATTTTTTCTTGTAATTCCCCATCTGATCCCTGTGCCATCTTGAAAAATAGATTTATACCAATTAATTTCGTCCAGCGTATCCTCTACTTGTTTAGCTGGAGCCAATCCCATATGGTTAACTACATCTTCGTCAGAAAGGTACACAAACAAATCTTTTGCATCGTTCTTCGTAACTTCTCTTAACCGAAAATTATCTGTTTCAATATCAGGAAATTTTTTTGCTGCATCAGCCATATTTTTTCCTTTCCTCCCGCTTACGAGAGCGCAAAATCTTCAAGTCCCACTGCGCTATTCTCTTACTTCAATCGTGAACGTATTCTTCTTTCTTTTACTGCCTTCTATATGAAGCTTGACCTTTCCTGTCTCTTCAAATAAATAGGGAGATGAGCGATAGATTTCTTTAATACCGCGGTTTCTTTTGGCGGCAGCATAAGAATCGCTTTTAATTTCTTTAAACGCCGGCTCCCACACGACCTCTTTTCCAGATGGATAGGCAATTAAAACCTCGGACTGAGCTAACTGCATGGACTCCCAGGAGACGAGATGCACCTCAGTCTCTTCGTTCTTTCTAATTAATTCATTCGCATAATAGCCTTTATTTCCGATATCGCCAAATACTGTGTAGCTCTTTCCCTCCACCATAATATCGAGAAAAGGCGGCTGGTAGGTAACTTCGAAGTAAATGCCATATGAGAGGAAAGCAATCGCTGCAGCGGAAAGACCCAGCAGTAATTTCTTTAACCCACCTGGCTCAAAGCTGTTCATCATTTCAGAATAAGGAGCAAATTTCGCTGCCGCAGCAAGCGTTGTGATCATGCCAACTAACAATAGTCCTAAAAAGATATACAAAAAGTCTCCCCCTTTTCTATATCCCTTATTTTAACATATATGTTTATTCAAAATTGGATTTAATGGCCAATTTAATACCATTTATTGGTTTTTATTATCCTGAACCACCATTTTAAATGAGATTATTGGAAAGTTTCTAAAAAAAGTGGATCGGTTAGAACGTTGCTTCTGCCCATTTTTTAGTTAAGTACAGCTTTTCGAACTTTGCTGGGTGAACCGGCCTGGAGAACAAATAGCCCTGTCCTATTTTACAGTTATAGTCCACCAGGAGCTGTCGCTGGCTTTCCGTTTCAATTCCTTCTGCAACTACCATCAGGTTTAAATGCTGTCCTAAATCGATGATGGTTTTGACCATAGGGCGCTCATCAGCATATTCCATTTCATCGATAAAGGACTTGTCGATTTTAATCGTATCGACCGGCAGCTTCTGGAGAATATTCAGAGATGAGTAGCCTGTTCCAAAGTCATCAATAGATGTTTGAATACCAAGATTTTTTAGTGATTGAAGGATCTTTAGGCTTTGCTCAATATTTTGCATAATGCTTTCTGTAATTTCAAGCTCTATCAAAGACGGTTCCAGCTTCGTTTCCATTAAGATACTTTGAACTACGAGAAGAAAGTTCTCGTGTTGAAATTGAAGGACAGATACATTTACAGACAATTTTAGAGGCGAAAAACCTGCAACCTGCCACTTTTTATTTTGTATACAGGCCTCTCTTAGCACCCACTCTCCAATAGAGACTATTTGTCCGGTTTCTTCTGCTACAGGAATAAATTCTGCAGGCGAAATCCAGCCAAGATCCGGGTGATTCCATCTTAGTAACGCTTCAACCCCAGTGACTTCTCCCGTAATAAGATGAACCTTAGGCTGATAAACAAGTGATAGCTGATTCTCTGAAATGGCTCGTCTCAATTCATTTTCAATAGCCAGTTTTCTTGCGAGTGACTGATCGAGCTCGCAGTTATAAAACCGAAAGCCGTTTTTACCGTTTTCCTTTGCTACATACATCGCTGCATCAGCGGCCTTCAGAAGATCTTCAGCGTTACAGCCATTTTCGGGATAAAGGCTGATTCCGATGCTTGGTGTTAAATTAATCGTATAATCTTTAACGATAAAGGATTGCTGAAAAGTATCCAGTACTGCTTGAGCCAGGGCAGCACTGGTTTCCTCTGTTGCGTCCGGATAAATGATGACGAATTCATCCCCTCCAAGACGATAAACCTCTCCCGGCTGTTCAATCGTGTACTGAATACGCTTAGCGGTTTGCAGCAATATTTGATCTCCTGTATGGTGCCCCAGCGTATCATTCACCACTTTAAAACGATCAAGATCGATTAACAATATCGCAGGTGACTGCTCGCTGTTTCGAGTGAGCAGATCCTTCAGATTTTCCTGAAAGCTTACACGGTTTCTTAGGCCTGTTAAAGGATCGTGATAAGCCAAATACCGATACTCTATCATTAACTGGTTATTTTTGTTAATTATAATTAACTGCCGTCCGATTGTCATAACAAAGGTGATCCATAACCCTATAGTCAGGGCATTAAAATTCCAATCGTAGCTGTGCATGACAAGAGGGGCAAGAATGAGCATACTTGAATAAGGAAAGATAAACTCCTTTTCTTCAAAAGGATTTTTTATGTTGATCGCAGAGGCTGAAGCAGCGCCGTTTTTATAATAGCCTGCAATCCCAATAAATAGAGTGGCCACCACCCATAGAATATCAATCGGATGCCCTTCGTAATAGGCTCCTGAAGCTGCTAAATAAGCATACAGGGAATCTGCCGAAATTTGCAGAAAAAACCCGATAACAAGCAACAGCAGCAAATCCTTTTCCTCACTTTTTTTCATCAGATAATACAATGTGGTGATAAGAAAAATGATTCCTAAATTTAAAATAGGATAAACGATCATTATGATGGTGATTGACATGGAGTAATCTGCAAGTTGAAGAACAGGCGTAACTAAAAAATGGATACTAATAACTGAGGACGTAATCATGTAGACGATAATATTGAACATATAAGCTTGGGCTGAATAGGATGTGCTCATTTGCTTTGTTTTAATAAGTAATGCCGCCAAAAAGAAAGCATAGGAAACAATCCAAAGATAATCTGATACATTAATAATCAGTGTCTCTTTTCCGGTAATTTGATAGATAAACCAGATCGCATTTGAAACTGCATAAAAAAGCATTCCTGCATTCAACAGGAACCAAAAAGTTCTTGAGGCTTTCTGCGCCAGCCGATAAGCATGATTAAGCCAAATAAAGCTGACCAGTGAGGCGGATAGCTGAAGAAAGCTAGAAGCAGGAAACTTTTCTAACGCAAAGCTTCCCCCAACAAAAATCCCTATATGTATCACAAATATAAGTAAAGGCAGACGCCCAATCTTTAGCATTTAAATCCTCCTGCCTAATTAAAAACTGAACTGTTTTCAAAATTTTTAACAAACGATCTCATTTACGTGAGTTTATTTTCCTATATATTTTAATTAATTAGTTCTATTATACTCTTTTTATGAAATATGAGTAGAGATTATTTCCAACCCAACTTACTAAACGGAACCTTAATACAGACCTATTCACTCCCTTTTTACGTTTGACATACAGTAAGTAAGTATATAAATGATAAGTTAAAAGGAAATCGAGGAGATACTATGGTGAATTTTCAATCATTTCAAGGAATGATCACGATGGTGAGCGAATTTTATACGGGGCAAAATGAGGAAGAAGAGGGCTGCTATACGCTGCTGGAGGTCGTTGACAACACTGGGACAACTGTGAATTTTATTGTGTTGCCAACTACGTATTTTCTTAATCAGGCAGTGGTTTCTACAGGTGATTTTGTCACAGGTTTTTACGACGCCAATGCACCAGTACCACTGATCTACCCCCCGCGATACAGGGCATTAATCGTGGTAAAACACACCTCCTATCAGAAAGTAAAAGCAGATTACTTTGATAATCAGCTGGTGAGCCGTGACGGACAGTTAAAACTTAATTTATCACCCTTTACACCAATTCAGCTTGCAAACGGTCAGCCCTTTTTACGATCACCGGCCAATCGGAACTTATTAGTCGTTTACAACTTCTCAACGAAAAGCATTCCAGCACAGACTACTCCTGAAAAAATTATTGTATGGTGCTCATGAAAAAGCATTATCACTGAAACTAATCTTAAAGATTTCCCTATTGCTTAGTTATCAGCAAGCAGAAGCAGAATCGGGAAGATGCTGGTACCGACAGTAAGACCCCTTCCCGAGTGGAAGCTTGTATAGAAGGTTTTGCTTGCATGGCTAATCCACCTCCTGTTACACTAAACGGAACGTTTTAGGAAGAAGGTGAGAGAATGCTTAGTGCCCTCATCATTTTCGTTGCCCAGCTTATTTTTGTTCCGGTGTTAACTCTCCGAACGATTATGATGGTCAAGGGAATGAAAGAAAAAGCCGCTGCCCTTGGGACCCTCGAAGGCATCATATACGTCATGGCTCTTGGTCTGGTATTCAGCGACTTGGCCAATTATCTTAATATGGCTGCTTATGCATTAGGATTCGGGATCGGTGTCTATATAGGCCAGATTCTTGAACAGAAGCTTGCGATTGGATTTGTTTCAATCGAAGTTAATATAACGAGTAAAAATGAAGAACTGATCACAAACCTCCGTAGTGATGGATTCAGTGTATCTACTTCCGAAGTGGAAGGCATGAATGAAGCCCGCAGATATCGGCTGGATTGTACAGCCAGACGCGATCGGGAGCAGGAATTTATAAGGGTTGTCAGCAAGTATGAACCAAGCGCCTTTATCGTTTCCTATGAACCTCGTAATTTTAAAGGTGGATATATTACAAAAGCAATGAGAAAAAATAAAAAGAATACAGCCGTTTAATCATTCAGAATGTCTGCTCCCTGCTCTGCTGGTGGATCAGGCATTTTTCATTTTTGTAAGAGTTTAAACAATGACGAAATGGGGGTTTAGAAAGATAGTACAAATTTTATCGAAAGGATGAGATGCATGTTTTTCTGGCTCAGCTTGCTATTTGCACTTGGTTTTTCACTGATTCATTATTCCTCAAAATACCTGGATTTTATAAAGGACAAGCCTCAAAGCCGTTTTCTTTCCTTCGCAGGCGGAATTGCTGTTTCTTATGTTTTTATTCACTTACTGCCGGAACTAAACCATTATCAGCACCAACTAGAAGAAACACTGCAAGAAGGGGCATTTAGATTTGTGGAGCACCACATCTATGTGATTGCTATGCTTGGCCTTGCCGCTTTTTATGGTCTTGAGCGTACCGTTAAGACTTCTAAAAAGAAACAATTCCATTCAAATCAATCATCAGCTGGTGTATTTTGGGTACATATTTCATCTTTTTTCATTTATAACGCGGTAATAGGCTATCTTCTTATACGGGAAGAATATTCGGGACCATGGGAAATGTTTTTTTACTTTATTGCCCTCAGTATTCACTTTATTACAAATGACCGTGCTCTGCGGCGGGATCATCAGCAGATTTACGATCAATACGGGCGTATACTGTTATCTTTTGCCACACTGCTTGGCTGGGTAATTGGAGCGCTAGTTGAGGTGCACGAATTCTACATTTCGATTTTAGTAGCTTTTTTAGCAGGAGGAATTGTGCTGAACGTGTTAAAAGAGGAACTGCCTGAAGAAAAAGAAAGCAGCTTTACCGCTTTTAGTCTTGGGCTGGTATTCTATAGTGTACTGCTGTTAATTATTTAAGAGTCAATAAAAAAAGC
Organism: Jeotgalibacillus campisalis; assembly: GCF_000829515.1. Classification (GTDB taxonomy): domain Bacteria; phylum Bacillota; class Bacilli; order Bacillales; family Jeotgalibacillaceae; genus Jeotgalibacillus; species Jeotgalibacillus campisalis. The sequence goes on from NZ_JXRR01000001.1 coordinate 418,084, forward strand.
ACCCTGGCTTAAAAGACAGAGTGCTTCCCGAAATTTGCGGCGTCCAAGTCACGCTCCACAACGTGTTCCTATAAGGAGTACTTGTGCGTCTTATGCAAACAAGCTCATCGCGTAGTTAACAATAGTCTATTTTTAAGAAAATGTCAATGCGCTAATTAAATTCGGCCCTCTTCTTTTAAAATTTCTTCAAAAGCTGCTACAACATCCGGATCGTAATAGTCAGGAGTCATTTTTCTTATTTCATCTATTGAAAATTCAGCTGAAAATGCTTTACGGTACGCACGGTCTTCTGTCATGGCATCAAATGTATCACAAACAGCGATAATACGGGCTGCAAGCAGAATTTCATCCCCTTTTAGACCATGAGGATAACCGCTTCCATTTAGCCGTTCGTGATGCTGCTCAATAATGGGAGATAGATGCTGATACTGCGTTTTCTCTACCATTTCCGCACCGTCTCCTGGGTGTTTTTTAATAATATCAAACTCTTCATTCGTTAGTTTCCCTGGCTTATTTAAAATTTCTTCCGGTATATTAATCTTGCCAATATCATGAAGTTCTGCTGCTAAATGGAGATGATAAAGGTCATCTTTTGATAGATTAAGCTTCCTTCCCACCCTTATGGAAAAAAGGGTCACTCTCTCGCTATGCAAAGACGTATAGCGGTCTTTTTTTTCAACTTGTTTAATTATATCGCGCAAGGAATTGGTTTCCTGACTGACCTGATGAAAGACAGGTTCAGTGATGACCCATAAATATGTGACATCGGTTAGCGCTTTAAACAGCACAGGCTCCTTTAACGCTTTTGCAGAAAAATAATCTTCTGCATATAGCGTTTGTTTTTCTATGCCTTCTTCCACACTAATTTCACCAGATAATATATATATAAATTCTAAGACATCTTTATTATCACTTGGATACAAGTAAAATAGCCTATCTTTAAAGATCGTTTCAGTCATGACTTCTATACCACCACCTTGAAGCAAAAGGCTTATGGAAGAGGCATTCATATCTACTTTTTCTATACTTGTACCTTTTTTATAGATCTTAAGACCCTCCATATGTACCACCTCTAATGAATTAGATATAAAAAAAAGAGTTCATACTGAACTCTTCTTTATTCTAACGTATAATAATCATTTTATACAAGAGGAAATTAGTGACCAACGATCCGAATTGGGTCAATCCAAACCATTCGATCGGCAAAACGAACCAGTTTCCAGCTGCATTCTGCTTCAACGCCCATCTTTTTTACTAGTTCAATCGTCTCTGTTGACATTTGAAGTGTTTCATTGAAAACAGCTTCAATCACTTCATCTAGTTCTTGGTTATATTTCTCCTCCAGTGTAATGTAGAGGGCATTAAATTTTTCCTGCTCACGCTGGATTTTTTTATCAAACTTAGCGTTTTCATGTGCCACTTTTTTCTCGTCGGTAAATTTTCCGGCTTTTTCTGCTTTCTCAGCTTCTAGCTCTGCTAGCTTACGCTGTTCTTCTTCTTTCTTACTTTCCAATTCAGAAAGATAACCAGCTTGAAGTGCGTCTGCTTTTTCTACTCCTGCATCAATTTTCTCATCAATTTCGATATTTGTTTTTTCAATCAGTTCAAGGGCTTTTTCATAGTCCTCATTTTCTGCTGCGGAAGCGTCTGTTGCACCAAAGGCAAAAAATACGATTAGAGCTGAGAAAAACATCGCAAATACAAGTTTACAGTTGTTCATTTCGCCATTCCTCCTTCAATTTTAAACGGTCCTTCAAATAAATTTCGGGTCTTTTGAACGTTTTAGCAGTTGGAAGAATAAACCTTTAGACCCCTTCCCTCTCCCTTTAATATGTATATTGCTAGTATACAAGGCTGATTGGAATTTATCTACTTTTATTCTGTAATTATGTGCATTATTTTGTTTAATTTTGTATTATTAGGATACATTAAGGGGGTTTTTGTAACCATTCATAAGTGTATGCTATCTAGATAAATACCATTTGAAGAAGGTTGAAAATGGTATTGAAGTTAGGCTGAACCGTATAATAGAGATACTAACTTCTAGGAGTGTCTTATATGAATGGTAATCAGCTTGGACATCATTTTACGGCTTATCCATCGCTGCAGCTCGTTCCGGCCGGTCGAAAACATCCGGTAATCCGCTCAATTGGCCATAAAGAGGAGCGGGCCGTTTTGTCGCGTCTTCAGCAAATTGTCTCTGCAGCACTCGATCAACTTTTATCAAACGAGCAGCAGCTTCTGAGAGAGTTTCTTAAGCTTTCTTCTCTTCAGCTGCCTGTACCCATATGTAAGCAGCAAACCCTCTGCCCTTACCTGATGAAACCTGAGCTTTTTCTTTGGAAAACCCATTCACCCAATCGCGGACTGCCTATAGAAGAGACCTATTTTTACAAGACACAGTATCATACCCTCTCAACCCGGCAACTAACTGCTCACATCCATCACGTTGTGCGTGACTATGTATTTTGCGCAAGACTTCAACAGCTCGATCGAAACATGTGGCTAGAGCGCATAAATAAGGCTTACACAGAGCATCCTTTTATCCTTCTTTCGCGCTCAAAGCAAACCATTGTTAACGCAGTGGAAAGCATGAATCGTTCCTCTCTCCTTAGTGTACTTAATTATCCTGAGGACATTGCCTACTGGCGTCATCGTGTAGAAATTGTCCTGAGGCCGTATCGCAGCATTCCTCCTGCATGGCAAGATGAGATATGTGTGCATGCTAAGAACATCTCCCTGCAGCCTTCCTCCGAATCGATTCTTGTCACTTGTCCGGAATGCTCTTTTAGCATCACGTATTGGCCGATTACAGATCAGCTAAAGCTTCCATTTGAGGTTAAGATTAAGCAGGCAGTTAAGCGCATTGCGACGATCGAGCGGCAGTTTAATCAAATAGCTTTGCAAAGCTCAAAAATCGTTGCTTCCTTAAACCAGCTGAGAAGGTTAAAAAGCAAGTTCACTCCTTATTATTCACTGGGAGAAGAGCTAATCCAGCTGAGTGAAAGGCTTGGTGAAGAAACGGAACCTCATAGCGCACTGGACTGTTTTAGCACGCTGAAAGAAATTTCACTTCCAGACAAAGAGATTACGCCTGACCTAATCAGTCTTGCGAAGGTGAATATTCCTGATATTGCTGTACTGAGGAGCGTAGAAAAGTGGCAGTCGATTGATTTCCATTCTTTAAAGGATGATTTTAACCGGCTTTACCAGGAGTTACTTGTGAAAGAAGCATTACGGCAGCCAAAGCCAGAGGATATTTTGTTTCAAGTAAAAAATCTAAGCCTTACAAGGGCACAATTAGAGAAAATTAAAACTTTTATTGAAGAAACAGAGCTCACACTCTCTCTGCATTTGCTCGTCCAGACAGTAAAGGGCGAAGCAACGAACAAGATTCGCCGCCTGGGACTTCATGACACTGAAATTTTCGGCATGATGCAGCAGTGGCCTGAAAAACATATTACCCAGGCAATGAAGAAACACGTTAAATAGGCAGATGAAGACCAAAGCAGGCTGCGTGAGATGAAAATGCTTTGACTTCTTTCTAAAAATACTGTAAATTAACACATGTACGAACAATTTTAATTTAAAATACTAATAATATTCGCTTTTAGGAGTGTTGAACTTGGATAATGTATTTGATTATGAAGATATTCAGTTAATTCCCGCTAAATGTGTTGTAGAGAGCCGGTCGGAATGTGATACATCTGTCAAATTCGGTAAACATACATTTAAATTGCCTGTGGTACCTGCGAATATGCAAACCATCATAGATGAAAAGATCGCCACCTACCTTGCTGAAAACCACTATTTCTACATTATGCACCGTTTTGAGCCTGAGACGCGCATAACATTTATAAAGGACATGCAAGCACGAAATCTAATTTCGTCCATCAGTGTAGGGGTTAAAAAAGAAGAATACAGCTTTATTGAGCAGCTGGCTCAGCAAAACCTGACACCTGACTACATTACGATTGATATTGCTCATGGTCATTCCAATGCCGTTATAAATATGATTGGACATATTAAAACGCACCTGCCTGACAGTTTCGTGATCGCTGGAAACGTCGGCACACCTGAAGCAGTCAGAGAATTAGAGCACGCCGGTGCAGACGCAACAAAAGTCGGAATCGGTCCCGGCAAGGTCTGCATTACTAAAATTAAAACCGGCTTCGGCACAGGCGGCTGGCAGCTGGCAGCGCTTCGCTGGTGCGGGAAAGCCGCAAGTAAACCCATAATAGCAGACGGTGGAATCCGGACTCACGGAGACATTGCAAAATCTGTCCGTTTCGGTGCATCTATGGTGATGATAGGCTCTCTTTTTGCCGGACACGAAGAATCACCAGGTGTTACATTCGAGCAAGACGGCAAGCTTTTTAAAGAATACTTTGGCTCTGCCTCTGAGTTTCAAAAAGGAGAAAAGAAAAACGTTGAGGGCAAAAAAATGTTCGTCGAGCATAAAGGTGCACTGCAGGATACCTTAACGGAAATGGAGCAGGATCTTCAATCCTCCATCTCATATGCTGGAGGAGACAAGCTTGAAGCGATCCGCACTGTTGATTATGTAATTGTGAAGAATTCTATTTTTAATGGTGATAAAGTGTATTAAGAATAACGAACTTCTAAGCTGTCCGAGCTAATTATGCTGCGGACAGCTTTTTGTTTACATCAACATGGGTCCATTAATAAAGATTAAACTGTAAAGAAGCTTGCTCTATTGTGATATCGAGTAAAAAAAGCTGCCTGCTCCAAAATGGAGAGTCAGGCAGCCTAATAAATCAAGCTATTTGAGCAGCAAACCTGCGATACTTGTGATCGATTAGACAGAGCTTTGAGCGATTTCACCCTCAAGTTTGAGTGAACGGGCGGTTGCATGCTGAATTTCCCGAATCAGTTCAGGATTTTCAAGCAGCGTTACCCCATAAGATGGAATCATTTCTTTAATTTTAGGCTCCCATTCTTTCATTTGATCCGGGAAGCACCGTTTCAGTACCTCAAGCATAACCGTTACCGAAGTTGATGCACCCGGTGAAGCCCCGAGTAAGGCAGCAATCGAGCCGTCTGCTGAACTGATGACCTCTGTACCGAATTGAAGCGTACCTTTTCCTGTATCTGTATCCTTTATGACCTGTACACGCTGACCAGCTGTAACCAGCTCCCAGTCTTCGCTCTTCGCATTCGGGACAAACTCCCGTAATGCTTCCATTCGTTGTTCTTTCGAAAGCATCACTTCATTGATCAGATACTTGGTCAGGGACATATTTTTCACTCCGGCCGCTGCCATTGTAAACAGGTTATTCGGTTTGACAGACGTAACTAAATCCATGTTCGATCCTGTTTTCAGAAATTTAGGTGAGAATCCGGCATATGGGCCAAAAAATAAAGATGCCTGATTGTCTATGAAACGTGTATCAAGATGCGGAACCGACATTGGCGGTGCGCCTACTGGTGCTTTGCCGTAAACTTTCGCGTGATGCTGTTCCACTATTTCCGGTTTTGTACATACAAGAAATAATCCGCTTACCGGGAATCCCCCGATCGACTTTCCTTCAGGAATGCCTGATTTTTGCAGCAGATGCAGACTTCCTCCGCCTGCTCCAATGAAAACAAATTGGGCTGTATGATATTCTAACCGGTCATTTTCTAAATCTTGGATCTTTAACTCCCATAACCCATTCTCGGTCCGTTTCACTTCATCGACCTGATGCTGATAATGTACGTCCACACCTTCATTTTCCAAATGATTAAATAACTTTCGCGTTAACGCACCGAAGTTCACATCTGTTCCGGAATCGATTTTGGTTGCGGCTATCGGCTCACTCACCGTGCGGCCTTCCATAATTAAAGGAATCCATTCCTTAAGCTTTTGGGGATCATCAGAAAATTCCATTCCTTCAAATAAAGGATTACCTGAAAGCGCTTTATATCGATTGTTTAAAAAAGTGACATTCTTTTTCCCCTGGACCAGACTCATATGAGGCAGTGACCGGATAAACTCGTGGGGATTCTGCAGTCTTTCACGATCAACTAGATAAGACCAGAATTGCTTTGAAACCTGATAGTCTTCATTCACTTTAATCGCTTTGCTAATATCAATAGAGCCATCCGGCTGTTCATTTGTATAATTCAATTCGCACAGAGAAGAATGGCCTGTACCCGCATTGTTCCATTCATTAGAGCTTTCTTCACCAGCCCCTCCGAGCCTTTCAAACACCTTGATATTCCAATCAGGTGCTACCTCTTTCAGCAAAGATGCAAGCGTTGCGCTCATGATGCCCGCGCCAATTAAAATAACGTCTGTTTGATTCTGTCTGTTACTCATATTAACCGTCCTTCTCGTATAAGATATGAAAAAAAATGCGGCAGTTTGTTTTCTCTCACTCGCAGGCCGCTCTGTCTTTATAATCAAAATATTCTATACACTAGTGTATCACTATGATTAAATTTTTTCCAAATTAAATTCAGGGTGTATGGGGTCTCCACTATTATACCTTATCCTTCAAATAGAGTGACTTAGCAGGGATCCTTCAATAATTCATAAAGGGACGGTATTATTAATTTACGTTTTAATCGGTTAACTACGCTATTCTATCCCATAACGAAAAACTGCCCTCTTTTTTGAGGACAGCTTATATCCATACGTTTTAGAACTTGGATCAGACGCTTTTTTCGATAAAAAACATCGAGATCGCACCGAGTCCAACATGAGTACCGACGGAAGTGCCCATCTGCATCAAATGAATGTCCCCTGTAAATTCCGTTTCTTCCTGCACTTTTTCTTTAAGTGTTTCGGCTACTGTCCGATCAGAGGTGTAACCGATAATAATAAACTCTGTTAATTCTTTATCATTTCTCTTGATAAATTCCTGAACATAATGCTTAAGCACCCTTTTTCTTCCTCTTTCTTTTGCAACGATGGCTATTTTTCCATCCTTCATCGTCATAACGGGTTTTAGCATGAGAAATTTCCCTATAACAGCGCTTGCATTTGAGATGCGGCCGCTCTTAATTAAGTGGTTTAAGTCATCAACTGAAAGAAAGTGCTTCACTCTGGTCTTATGGCCTTCAATAAATTTTACAATTTCTTCAAATGTTGCTCCCTGTTCTCTCATTAAGGCACTTTTAATCAGCAGCCAGCCGCTTCCATGACTCATGCATTTTGAATCAACCACATGAATTTTAACTGGTGAATCAGGCGTTTCTTCATAGAAATAATTTTTCCCAAGGACAGCAGACTGATAGGAGCCGCTTGTTCCGCTCGACATACTAATGCACAAAACATGTGTACAACCTTCAGCAACGGCTTCCTTGATGATCTCTACATATTCCGAAGGGCTTGGTGTACCTGTTGTGGGGAATTCTGATAGGTGCTCTAATCGCTCATAGAATTCATTTGGATTAATTTCTACCCGGTCTTTATAGATCTTTCCTTCAATGTTTATGGTTAATGGAGCTAGACTTATGTTGTATTTCTCTAGCACTTCGTTTGATAAATCACATGTTGAATCTGCCATTATTTTTATCATTTTACCCTCCAGGTTGGTTCTGAGTAACATAAGTATATCCTATTTAGTATCCATAAAGATTTCATTATTCGCACTTTTTAATGAATCCTTTTACTGACAAGAAATGCATGTTTCACGTGGAACACTGCTGCTCTCAAGCATTTTTTAAAAAAAGCACTGCAGCGTAACGCAAATCACGTTTTCTGCAGTGCCCTGATTGTTCCGCTTGTTTCAAACTGTGAACGTTTATTTTAATTGACTGATAAACGGTCCGTAATCACGCGGAGTATGCTGAACAGACAGCCATTTTAATGTAGTGAATTCTTCGAGTACCCACTCTCCGTTGAAGCGTCCGAGACCGGAGTCTTTTTCTCCGCCAAACGGCATATGGGCTTCATCATTAACAGATTGATCATTCACATGAATCATTCCTGTATGAATTTTATGGGCAAATGATGTCCCGCGTTCAATATTAGATGAATGAACGGATCCACTTAAACCGTATGGACTCTCATTGACCATTTGAACCGCTTCTTCTTCGCTGTCGAATGGAATCAGTACAGCTACGGGACCAAATATTTCGTTTTCGGCGATTGGCATCTTGTTTGTTACGCCTGTTAAAACCGTTGGCTCCATTACATTTCCATCTGCTTGTCCGCCAAGCTGTATTTTTGCTCCCTGCTCCACACTTGTTTTAACATCTTTCATTATCCGGTCCACCTGGTCTTTATTAATTAATGGCCCGACATTCGTGGTTTTGTCAGCAGGATCACCGTACTTAAGATTTTTAGCAAGCTCTGTGAATCGCTCAGCAAATTTTTCATAAATATCTTTATGAACAAAGATCCGGTTTAAGGACATGCAAATTTGACCCTGGTGATAGAATTTTCCAAAGAGAGCAGATTCAACAGCCTGTTCAATGTCCGCATCATCAAGTACAACAAGTGCATTGTTGCCGCCTAATTCCAGTGCTGTTTTCTTCAGATTCCGGCCGGCAAGTTCTCCGATATGTCTTCCCACTTCTGTAGAACCAGTGAAAGAAATTAAACGAGGGACAGGATGCGTAACAATTTCATCCCCGATTTCAGATCCTCTTCCCACCACTACATTCAACAGTCCTTTGGGCAGACCCGCTGCTTCAAAGATGCTTGCGAAAATAAGTCCGCCTGTAACCGGTGTATCAGTGGCCGGTTTTAAAACGACTGCGTTGCCTGTTGCAATGGCTGGTGCAATAGAACGAATCGCTAAGTGGAACGGGAAATTCCATGGACTGATAATACCAATCACGCCAAGCGGATTACGGTACACACGATTTTCTTTACCCGGCGTTTGGGAAGGCATGATTTTTCCTTCCATATGGTAAGGATAGCCCGTTGCTTCTTTCACAATATTAAGAGAAGCCTGGAATTCAACACTTGCTTTCATTACGGTGCTGCCAGCCTCTTTCACCAGCCAGTCGATAATTAGTTCTTTGTTTTCCTCCATCACCGTAACGAGTTTTTCCAATACTGCCCGTTTGTTCTGAGGAAGCTCCGTTGCCCATTTTTCCTGTGCACGTGCTGCTGCCTCATAAGCCTCATTTAAATCCCCTTTTGCAGCCGATTGAATGGTGACTAGTTCTTCGCCATTAAATGGGTTCTTATTCGTCATTGATTTATCGCTGCTGCCTTTTCTCCATTCTCCATCTATATACATTCTTGAAAAATCTGTTTTTAACATACTTAAAACGCTCCTTTTTATTGAAGTACCGTTCTTGCAGGACTGTTTATTCATCTGCATTAAATATCTTGTATATGATATTGCTCTTTAATCAACCTATTTAACTAAAATACCCTCCTCAAAAAGCCTCAAACGTTTAAGAGAACATTAGAAAATCTATACGTGTCCTGTTTCACACACGTATACGCTTAGACGGTTGTTTGATATAATTTACAGAATATTAATTCATTTCAAAGGAGCTGCCCTCGCCTATGAGGAAATATGCTGTACTCACTGTGATCATAATTGGGGGATTATATTTGATGTTATGACAAGAAGACAGAGAGCGTAGGGATTACAGAATAAAACCAATAGAATATGAATCAACTTAAGGCTGGGACAACAATGTCACAGCCTTCTAAATTTGGTTTACTCAAAATTGTTCAGAATTGAACCCCGTATCTCGAATAGCTCATCGTGAAAGGATTCTGCCATTTTAATATATTTTGCATCGAGTTCTTTTGGGGTTATATTCCAATAAAAATAGCACCCTTATCTACACACAATATCACGTATAAATTAAGGTGCTATCCAGATTTAAATGTCAATATTATAAATTCTTTAATACCATTCTCTCAACCCAACGGACAGTTCCCGCAATAGGGCTGCTCCTGTCCTTCTTTTAATTGATAAAGACGGCAGCAGGTTTCTCTAACCGGTTTCCGCTACTCTTTCTGTAAAAGCAACAGCTAACGGGTCAATTGATACCATCAATATCGACACAAGTGCACTTACCGCAAGAAAGAATAACTTCTGCATGAGTAAGACTTAGCCATTTATTTTCCTCCTTTCGATTAAATTAATTTCAAAACAATACCATCTATTACACGCACTTTAATTAACCCATAAAAACGCTAAACTTAAGACCTGGAAGTAAAGAGAACACCACAGAATAAAAATCTCCCCGTCTCTTCTTATTATCGCTTTTAATCCGCTGCTCCACCAAACTCTTTTCCCGAAACCTTTCTCATGGCTTCACAAAATTCTTCCCATTCAGCAGGAAAAAGATTATGACCGGATTTGGTTATATTTCTTCCTGTTCTAACCACTTCCACAAACCAGCTTGTCCCATCGAGTACATCCATATTATATTTAGCCCGCCAATTCAGTAAATTTATCGGTTTAAGCATTTCCAGCACCTTGCGGCTATCTGTTTCACGAAACGTTTTCTCGAATTCCTCTACCTCACCACACGCCGTACTGCTCCACGTCACTTTATTCGTATCAAAACAAATTTCTATGTTATAGAAACCTTGACGGAATCCTCCTACAGAAGTTTTAATCCCTCTAATCTTTTCATAGGCAGAATCGATTGCTTGTTCTTTGGTCCACTCATGCCCACAGCTTTTGCAATAAAAATGGTAAGCTGTTTGGGGAGCAGTAGATCCTCCGTGTTTGATTAACCCCTCTTTGACCCGCTGAAAAGCGCTCGGCGTGAGGTCACCGTATAAAATAGGAATCGTCGTTTTTGCCTCGCATGAAGGGCATTGTCTTACATTAATCGCGATTATAATCATTCCCTTGATTTTATTTGTGCTAATCCAAATCCTTCAAGTAAGGCATTCCTTCCTGAGCTCCCAGCGTCTTAATCGACATACTCGCAGCTTTTACAGATTTTTCAACCTTGCCAACCATTCTTACGTTACCAACGAGTCTGGCGGCTGCTACAGCTTGATTTGCTCCTTTCCCGCCAAAAACCGTAAACCTGTACCTGAAATGGTTTCTCCCGGAATAGGAAATCTCTTAGCTTCGGTTACCATGTCTATATTTAAACTGCCTGCTACTGTTATCATTTGACCACTCCTGTGCAATAATCGTCCAGCGTTAATTTATATTAAATAGAAGACAATGTGTGTAAGTATATAGTGTGAACACGGGCGCTTGTATACATTGATCAAACGGAGTAATTCACCCAATAATTGTCACTCATTCATTAAATAAATTCTTTCTACGTATCCTCTTATACGTTTCCATAACAAATAGGATCACAAAAATAACCCGGTGGGTTGGTCCTCTTTAGAACTTATACTATTTTTACGCAGATTAATAAAAAAAGAGCCACTGAACCTATGTATTCTTAATATTGCCATAAAACTAATTGGTATGGAGGCTGTATCTTCTTCTGACCATCGATTTACAAGATCTTATTTTTTGTAAGAAGAAGTGTTTGACATCCCCTTCTTACATCCCTTTTCGTCTTTACTGAAGATTACTCGTACTTTTTCTTCAAACCATATTTATATTCGGGTTTTTCATTTCTCTTCCCCTTCTTTTTCTTACAGGTGCACTTACGGGGTTGCGTTTTCTCTTTACAATTACCGTGCACATTCTGGTGACTTTTTTTCTTGTTGTCTACAGAGTCCATATGATGATGGTCCTCTAACTTCTTTAACTCTCTGTAGTCCACAGATATCTCTTCTACAAACTCCTTTTCCTCTTCCTTCCACTCTCTTTTCAGGTTGTCGTGCACTTCTATTTTTTTACAATGATCTTCGTGGTCAGTTATTTTGCAGCATTCGCAAATCCATTTCCCCTCGCATTTCCAGGAATGTTTTTCCTGATAACACTTGCACAATAAGCGAATTTCAATGTTTCTTCTGCTCACCACTATTCACCTCATTCCTCTTAAAAGTGTTTAGGATGTACAGTCGATCTGTAACATTGCTATGCTATTTCCTCTATTCATTCCATACACTATTGCCTGCTAATAGCAGAAATGAGGGCCCTAGATAATGTTTGATAAACCAACTCCTTATATTAGGATATTAAATAAATTGAGAATAGTATGGATAGATGAACTGGATCACCTATCCATTTTTTTAGAATTCAGATTAAATGAATACTCAGCCTAGACGAACTTGCTGAGACTGCAACAAGTTTAGCGTGATATCTATAATCATTTTTTCTGATAAATCGCTGATTACCAAGGGATGTGGTTTTTTATGTTTTTTTTCCTTATCACATTTTTTTTCATATTCCATAATCTCTTCCGTAAGAATCTCTGATAATTCACTAAATGATTTTTCGCTTAAATTATGCAGTTCTATGTCTCTTGCCGATTTCCCGCCATGTCCCTTATCTTGGTCTTCACATTCCAGGCTTTCCTGAAGTACGACTTCCACAGTAAATTCTTTTTTTTCATCGCTTGAACGTTCTTCTTTTAAAACATTCCTTGTTATCAGCTCATCTATTTCAAGAATTTCAGCTTTAACAAGCTCACAATAAGGCAACTCATTAAAATATTCTGTACTGACTTGTTGAATATGCGAGCGATCATTTCCAAGTAGCTGATCTTTCTCAGAAAAACCCTTCTTCTGTTGCTCCAAAGAATAACTAAACTCTTCCTTCGAATTAGTTGAAGGGCCAATAGGAGACACAATAAATCCATCTATTTGTGCGACACATTCAAAAGGTACCTCAGCAGTCAGTGATCTTATTGCAGATCGTACTTCCTTGCACTTTTCCGTTGGGTTTGCAGCATACTGAATATTCTTCCTCACAAAGCCTGCAATAAAGAGATGACCTTCTGAAGCCCCATCCCGGTAAACGAGGCGGCACTGAGTTAAGTAAAGATGTTTATTAATTTCATTAATTTCAAGTACTTCTTCCCCCTTTGGAAATGAAATCTTTGAATGTACCGGAATTTCCACTTTCACCTTCTGCAGAAGCACTGGAATTTTAACAATGACTCCTTTTGATTCAGATGCAGATGGCTGAAGGATTTCTGCCTTGCATTTATGTGCGGATGCTGTTCTTGGATATGGTTCAACAGACATGAAGTTACCCCCCTGCTTTAAATTGTACATTTCATACTATGCAGCATTCGGTTAACTGGCTAGGTTTCTTTTCTGAATAAAAGCAAAAAAAGAGAAGAGCTCCATGCTCTTCTCCTGATGAATAAAGATTATTCACCTTCTTGGTCGTATACACCTAATGAATTAACGCGAACTTGCTGCAATTGAAGTACTTTAAGTCTAAGATCCAATACCATTTTTTCAGACAATCTTGTAAATGTGCCTTCACCTACAACAAATTCATTGTCATTTGCAAAAGGATTTCGGTTCAAGGACTCATCAAATTCAATAATATCCGCACGGACGAGCTCACAATATGGAAGTTCATTAAAGTACTCTGTGCTTGTTTGGTGGAATTGAGAAAGATCTGTTCCATCTAATCGATCTTTACGGGCAAAATCTCTGCCATTTGGAAGCTGCTGAGAAATTAAATAACCAAACTCATCCCGAAAATCTGTGTAAGGTCCTACAGGCAAGTTCATGAACCCATCTATTTCTGCTACGCAATCGAAAGGCACCTCGACTGTTAGAGATCTAAGTTGAGAAAGAATTTCTCCAGCAGCGTCCACTACAGGATTTGCAGCGTACTGAATGTTTTTTCGAACGAATCCACTAATAAATAACTTTGCTTTGTAGTCACTTGGACATTGTCCTTTATGAACAGCTCTGTTAAGAAGACGGCATTGAGTAAGGTATGTGCGTTTTTTGATAGTCTTAATTTCAAGAACTGCTTCACCTTCTGGAAATTCAATTTCAGCGTGCATCGGAATTTGAATAGACACTTCTTGCAGTAACACCGGGACTTTAATAATTGGATCCGCATACTTTGAGATGGAATGCGGTGTAACGTTTTCTGCATCACAATGGTTTGCAGACGTTGTTCTTCTGAATGGGTTTACAGACATTAATTTATTCCTCCTAATAATATTTGAGCTTTAATAATTGGATGGACTGGAAACGTACCACGTTTGTTAAGGTTTTCAACAAAATAGAGTGATCAATGCTGTGGAGTTATTATATTTTAATAACGCTCTTTTTCAGACTCTATCTGAATGAAAACTATGAAATCTCTTTTTCTATTGACTACCCATCCTTTTTTATACACTCTCTATATATAATGAAAAAGCGTTCTAATAGGAGAAGGCTTTTTGTTCATCTTGTGAGCCCTTTTTATAAAAACCTTTCCTTCTTGACTTGCATAGGCTATGTAAGAATTCTTTTCAAATGGGGGGTTAATATGGCTTCAGATCATAGATCCTGTTCACAAGAAAATCATGTATGCAAGTGCCATGACATGTACCAACTGCTGCATCAGGCCCGTGATCTACATCATTATTTATCTCAAGCCATTCCAGAAGAGCTGGCTGTCATAAATAAATTGACTCCTTATATGTCACAGGAATTTTTAATTGATTTAAAAAAAGATTTAAATAACTCATTAAAACTGGCCATGAGCAAAGAAATGTTGAGTAAAATGCTTCGTGAAAAAATAAACGAAACTTGCCCCCTGTATGCTAAGCAAATAGAGAGTGAAGATGAGAATTTTTTGCCAATCAGCCCGGCACCAGAAGAGCAGGAAGAACATAGTACAGAAATTTTCCAGGGTAGTTTTATAGAAGAATTAAAGGATGAGGGTACTCAAAAGGTTGAGACTGTGGTGTCAGAGGACATGAAGGAACCCCGAAAATTAATACAAAAAACATTTAAAAGAAAAAATACCCGAAAACCGAATAAAAAAAAGTCACAGCAGGTCCTTACAGATACCCATATTACCGATCATGAAAAACTTGACAATCATACCTTCTTCAATCAACACAAACCAAGCTCTGAAAAATCAAAGCCAAAAACAGGTAGACGAACATGCAAAAAGAAAATCCCAAAGAATTATCATAAAATGAAAGAACCGAAAGCATGCGACCATTTTTTACAAACACATAGCAACACCAACGATTGTTCTGAAAAATATGTTTACAAAAGCAGTGCTATACAGAATTCAAAACCGTGGGTCGCCCCTTTTTGTTTTAACCCAAAGTAGGGGTAGACTGGTTTGCTGCTCTTTTAAAGGCAGCAGAAACGATAGTAATCAGGACATGATTTCAAGACTCGAAACAAAGCTGTGTTAAAAAGTCCTTACTTAGAAAAACGTTTGAACGACCACCCTTTTCCGGAGTAAGAACTTTCATTTTTTAGACACACTAGTTTGCGCAATCAATGAGATTACATCAAATTTTTATCCCCATTGATGACGCGCTGACAAACATTCTAACTGCAAAAAGATCTGTAAAGTGCTTACAAAAATACACCTCCTATTTAGCACCTAAAATACGTGTACCAAATAAGAAGATGATAGCTAAGTAATGTTGACTTGCAGATCCCTCAATCTAAATCTCGTACCCTTTTTCATCTTACAATAAAAATTAATCATTCCGCTGCTCATCGACCATCCGCAACGATATGAATATCAATATTTGAGGTTTCGCGCATGATCATATTGACGATCGATCCTTTTCTGATTTCTTCCCATCTGGTACGGGCAGACTGACCCAACAGGATCTGTGTTACCTTGAATTTTTTTGCAACATCAACGATCACTTTAGCCGGCTTTCTGCCCTCCCTTTCTTCAACGATCATGGTCGCGTTAAACTGCTGGGCAAGCATGCGCCATTCTTTATTTTTCTTCTCGTTTATAGCGCTCTCTTCCCCGTTATCTGAGGTAACATTCAAAATAAATAATTCCGCCTTCAATCGATGAGCCATTCTCCATCCTCTTCTTATTAACTTTTCTGCAGTTGGCCCATACTGTACACACACAAGTATTTTTTCTTTCACACCAAAAGGGCCGTTTATCATATCCCCGCTGATTTGCTCAATTCGCTCGTCTACATCATTGGCAATTTCTCGTAAAGCAAGTTCTCGAAGAGCAGATAAATTTGCGGCAGTGAAAAAATGCGATAAGCTTTGTTCAATCTTTTCGGGGGCATAAATTTTGCCATCACGTAGTCTTTTTCTCAACGTTTCAGGAGGGATATCAATCAGCTGGATCTCATGCGCTTTCTGAACAAACGTATCTGGAATCCGTTCTCTTACTTTCACTCCTGTGATTTGCCGCACGATGTCATTTACGCTTTCAATGTGCTGAATGTTGACTGCCGACAACACATTTATGCCGGCATCTAGAATACTTGAGATATCCATATATCTCTTTTCATTTTCTGAACCGGAAATATTGGTATGAGCAAGTTCGTCTACAATCACGATATCAGGATTTCTTTTAATCACTTCTTCCACATTCAGTTCTTGAAACTTCTTTCCTTTATAGGTGATGACCTTTAATGGAACCTGCTCCAACTCCTTTATTTGAGCCTCCGTCTCTAAACGTCCATGAGTCTCAATAAATCCAATCACAACGTCGATTCCTTCATGTTTAAGATCTACTGCATCCTGCAGCATTTTATAGGATTTTCCGACTCCCGGGGCTGCACCTACATATAATTTCAGCTTGCCTTTTTTGGATTCTGTCAGTTCATTGAGAATTTCTTCCGGCGTTTTTCTCCTGAAATAAGGATGATCTTTTTCCATGCTTACTCACCTCTTTTACTCGCTGATTCTTTAGATCCTTAAAGATAAAATGGACCCTAACCGTGTAAACAGTTAGGGACATAAAGGTTTATTCTTGAATAAGTTCTTGCAAGTCCAGGTTGAGCATGAGGACATTCACCCGTTCTTCCCCAAAGAGACCCCATTCTTTTCCCTGGGTGTTCTCTTCTATTAATTCTTTCAACCTCTCTCTTGATATTTCTGTCAGTTCTGAGACTCGTTCTACTTGCGCGGCTGCACCTTCTACAGAAATATGCGGATCAAGTCCTGAAGCAGAATCCGTCACTAAATCAATTGGCAGTTGGTCAACAGGGGTTGCTGGATTTTCTTCACTCCATGCGGCTATCGATTCCTCCGTTCGTGTAATCATATCCTGATTAGAAGGGGCATAGTTGTTAGAACCTGAACCGGATGCATCATATTCGATTGCAGATTCCCTGCCATGAAAATACATAGGGTCAGTAAAGTTCTGGCCAATTAATTCAGAACCCACCACTTCACCTTGTTCATTATAGAGTAAACTGCCGTCTGCCTGATCCGGCATGATGGCTTGCGCAATTCCAGTGGATACAAGAGGGTAAATCAACCCAGCCAGTATCATTATAGTGAAGCTGGACCTGATAATAGGTCCAGCCAGTTTTTGTTCATTTTTCATGATCATCTTCCTCACTTTTTAGTAGATTAAATTTTAGATAAACAATGAAACGGCCATATCAATTAATTTAATTCCTATGAAAGGAACCAAGACTCCACCCAGTCCATAGATCGTTAAATTCCGGCTTAACAATGCATTTGAACTCATTGGTTTATAGGCAATCCCTTTCATGGCCAGCGGGATCAACATTGGAATAATGATGGCATTAAAGATCAATGCTGATAAAATCGCTGACAACGGCGTAGACAGCCCCATGATATTCAATGCTGTCATTTCCGGAATCGCAAGCATGAACATGGCAGGAATAATGGCAAAGTATTTAGCAATGTCATTCGCAATACTAAATGTGGTCAGTGCACCTCTTGTCATAAGCAATTGTTTTCCTATCGAAACCACTTCTATGATTTTTGTGGGATTTGAATCTAAATCAACCATATTGGCTGCTTCTTTTGCCGCTGTTGTTCCACTGTTCATGGCAAGCCCTACATCTGCTTGAGCAAGAGCTGGAGCGTCATTCGTTCCATCACCTGTCATGGCCACCAGTTTCCCTTGGGACTGTTCATACTTAATGACTTCAATCTTATCTTCCGGCTTACATTCTGCTATAAACTCATCTACTCCAGCTTCTTTTGCTATTGTCGCAGCAGTCAGAGGATTATCTCCTGTTGCCATGATGGTTTTAATGCCCATTTGGCGCAGTTGATCAAAGCGCTCCTTCATTCCAGGCTTGACGGTATCTTTAAGATAGATGAGTCCAAAGATTCGGGAATCCACTGCGACCGCCAAAGGAGTACCGCCTTCACGCGCGATTTCATTTGCTTCTTCATCAAGGTCTGCAGGAATGGTTCCTCCCTGCGCAATCACCCAATCCTTAACTGAATCGACAGCCCCTTTTCTCACCCGGCGGCCATCTCTAAGATCCATACCGCTCATTCTCGTCTCTGCTTTAAACTCAATAATCTGGCCGCCTGCTGCTTCAGAAGCATTCAGCTTGCTGCCTTTTTCTTTAAGCAATTCTATGGTGGACCGTCCTTCAGGCGTTTCATCATTTAATGAACTAATTCCAGTCCAATAGTGAAGTTCTTCCTGAGAAGCATCGCTTACTGGAATAAAGTTGCTCGCCATACGGTTGCCAAATGTAATCGTTCCTGTCTTATCCAGGATAATTGTATTGATATCCCCTGCTGCTTCAACCGCTTTTCCTGACATCGCAAGAACATTAAACTGCGTAACCCGGTCCATTCCGGCAATTCCTATTGCGGATAAAAGTCCCCCGATCGTTGTGGGAATCAAACAGACGAGCAATGCGATCAAGATCGGGATTTCAAGGGCAAATCCAAGGTAATTCGTGAAAAAAGGAAGCGTTACGACGACAATCATGAAAATTAACGTTAAACTCGTCAGTACCGTGTTCAATGCAATTTCGTTTGGAGTCTTTTGACGTTCAGCTCCCTCAACCAATGAAATCATTCGATCGAGAAAAGATTCCCCGGAATTGCTGGTGATCCTCACTTTAATCTGGTCACTGACCACTCTTGTTCCTCCGGTAACCGAGTTAAAGTCACCCCCTGCCTCTTTAATAACAGGAGCTGATTCTCCCGTAATTGCTGATTCATCTACAGACGCAAGTCCTTCAATGACTTCACCGTCCCCAGGGATCATTTCTCCTTGAGAGACCATAACTACATCACCTTTTTTCAGCGATGTTGAAGAAATCTTTTCTGTTTTCCCATTCCCTTTTAAAAGGTTAGCTGTAATCTCCTGCTTTGATTTTTTTAACGAATCTGCCTGTGCTTTTCCGCGTCCTTCTGCAATTGCTTCAGCGAAATTGGCAAATAACACTGTGAACAACAAAATTAAACTCACGGTATAATTGAACCATGGCTCAACTCCGCTGTTGCCAAATGCATTTGGTGCAAAAGACAAAATCAAGGTAATAATAAAACCAATTTCCACCACAAACATAATCGGATTTTTTACCATTTTTCTTGGATCAAGCTTTATAAAAGAATCCTTAAGCGCCTGAATTACCATTTCTTTATCCATCAATTTTTTTCCATCCTTATGGTCATTATGATTCGGCTGCTGAGGAAGGTTCTTCTGAAATGAACCTCTCCTCTCTTTTTCTGGAAATTCAGCAGCGCGGTTCGTTTCTTTCACTAAAAGATTTGCCATCATTTCCACTCCTATCTACAATGTCAGGTATTCTGCTACAGGTCCCAATACGAGAGTTGGGAAGAAGGTTAACGCTCCCACAATAAAGAAGGTACCAACCAGGATCACTCCAAATAATGGGGTATCCGTGCGGAATGTTCCCACGGTTTCAGGAACAAGCTTTTTAGATGCCAATGAACCGGCAACAGCTAACATTGTAATGAGGCCAAAGAATCGTCCTATATACATCACAATCCCCGTGGTAATATTCCAATACGGTGTTGCATCACCAAGCCCTTCAAATCCTGATCCATTATTGGCAGCTGAGGAGGTGTATTCATAAACCACCTGTGAAACTCCATGAAAACCGCTGTTAGAGATGGCTGCTGTCCCAAGAGGTGTATAAAGCGCTGCTGCAGAGGCCCCTAAAATTAAGAGCGGCTGCATCAGCATCGTGATGGCAATCAGCTTCATTTCTCTGCCCTCTATTTTTTTGCCAAGGAACTCAGGTGTACGCCCGACCATTAACCCTGACAAGAAAACAGCAATCATTGCGTACATCATAACGTTGATGAAGCCTGCACCTACACCGCCAAAAACGGTATTCAATAACATATTGGAAAGGGCAAGCATCCCTCCAATAGGCGTTAACGTATCATGCATGGTGTTAACAGCCCCTGTTTCAGTAGCAGTTGTCACCAGCGCATAAAAGATAGATTGACCTGTTCCAAACCGTACTTCTTTCCCTTCCATACTGCCCTGTTCTGTGTCGATTCCTAACGCATTCAATGCTGGATTTCCTTGATATTCATAGAACAAAGCTGTTGACAGGAACACAATAAAAACCATTAACATAGAGACAAACAGAACGCGCCCCTGCTTAAAGTTACCGACCATCTTTCCATACGTAAACGGTAAAGCAGCAGGAAGCAGAAACATCAATAGAATCTGAATGAAATTACTGATCGCGTTTGGATTCTCAAAAGGATGTGCAGAATTGACTCCAAAGAATCCGCCGCCGTTATTTCCAAGCTCTTTAATCGATAAGAACGTTCCAACAGGACCGCGTGCAATTTCCTGTGCAGTTCCTTCAATTGTTTCCGCTGTTATAGAAGGCTCTAATGTCTGTGGAACACCAAGCGCCACGAAAATCAATCCTGTCACAAGGGCAACGGGCATAAGTACACGTGTGATGGCTCTGAATAAATCCACGAAAAAGTTTCCAATTTCTCTACCAGAAAGACCTCTTACAAATGCGATGGCAACCGCGAGAGCCGTTCCTGGTGCAGCAAACATCATGAACAGGATTCCGATCATCTGCCCCAGATAAGAAAGACCCGACTCACCACTATAATGCTGAAGATTTGTATTAGTCATGAAGCTAATGGCCGTATTGAAGGCCAGTGTCGGTTCCATCCCCGGATTTCCACTGGGGTTCAGCGGTAAAACACCTTGAAGCCTAAAGACTGCAAAAACCAGTATGATCATGAAACCGTTAGTCAGGATTAACGCCAATGCGTATTGCTTCCAACTCTGATTCACTTTCTTAATCCCGCTTAACTTAAAGAGCAGGTTTTCAAGTGGGCCAAACACTTTATCCAGCCCTGTTTTTTTATAATCAAATGCTTTCGCCAAGTAGATTCCTGAAGGCTTAGCAATCAGGACCATCACTGCCAGTGTAATGAAGATCGATAGAATTGTTGTAATCACCTAATATTCCTCCAACTTATTAAAATTTCTCTGGATTAAGCAAGACATAAAATAAGTACAATGTAATAACTGCGGTAACACCGAGTAAAAAGATCATCAGAACTTCTCACTTCCTTGATCCACTAACGCGGAAGACCAATTTGCCAGTCCAAGCATAAGGGATGGCAGGGTAATGAAAAGCCCGATCATGACTACATCCAACATGGTAAAAAACCTCCTGATTTTATTTTAGAAAACATGAGATATATCTGCTTTTTGTGTACACCACATAGGTGGCACCCATTGAGTAATAAAGGCTTACAGGATACCTGTGAGGTGCCGGTGAAGTAATGATAATGACAGGTGCACAGGTGCTGTTTTTTATGATTCTCATCGTCTCGCACGTATTCATAATATGACTCTCAAAAACAATGACCTTACTGAAGTGGTCATCAAGGAGCAAGCACTTATCATCCTGGCAAAACTCGATCACCTCCTGGAATCCTCTCTCCCTCAAACTTTCAGTAATTTGGGAATTCGGGGAAAGAAAACAGCATGACGTCGAATCTGTCAGATAACTCACTATCTCGTTCAGTATTTCACTAGTGGGTATTAAAACTAATGGAGTATCTTTTGGCCGCTCCAATGTGAACATGATGTCCTCCTTTCTTTTGCAGCACCTCCCATATCTGAAGCGATAGATTCATTCATGCCAATAAAAGACCTGGAATAAATGCAGCGTTCATTTTCATCCACCAGGTTTCCTTTGTAAAAAAATCCCAGGTTCAGAAAACAAAAATAGACCAATGCTTACTTTTCCCCCCGACAATTGACAAGAGCACGGATCAATCAGCATTCATGAAGAATGAATTGATCAAAAAACTCTTGTGTATCTGGAGAAAAAGCACACATTGGCCTACTTAACGCCTAGCCGGCTGAAACAGCCTTCTATGCATTCTGTCTTCCATGTTCACTTTTTCAAAATAGGCATAATAAAAAGACCTACTTATTAATCAAGCTGCCCCTTATGCTGTTTTAGAACAGCATAAAAAGCCCCTTGAAAAAGGTGGTCTCTATGACCTCCTTCGCTTTAGCCGACGAAGTTAGCTGACGGGTAGGATGGCGAAAGAGTTTGACTCTCATCCCTTCTACAAATGTAGAATAAACCCCAGGTGATTGGGTCCTCCGTTCTCGTTACCGAGATTTGGCCGAAAATATTTGGGTGTTGCTTACGAGCAATATATTACTCCTGCCTCAAGACATTGTAAATCCCTAAAAACAGCTATAATTGACTGTATTTAATCGTTTTAACTATAAAAATGATATTTATCTACCGATTACTAACCGAGACAATCTTTTTCTTCGAATCTTAAAATTTATATTTTTTATTGACATCTTTTTAACCTCTCAGTAACATAAGCCTTGAAATTGACCATCCGTATTGATTGAGGAGGAAAAAAGATGAAATCTTCCAAAAGAAGATTAGAGGCCGAATTAAGTGAAGCATTTATAAAAATGCAAAGAGAGCTGATCGGCCGGGGTCCACAGGAAACCAGAACCTATATTTTAGAGGACATGGTGATTGTGAGGTTCAAAGGCGTACTGACGGTTGAAGAAAAACACCTGGTAGAACATGATACTGGCAGAAAGCTTGTCAAACAGATGCGCCAGGTTTTAAGAGAAATGTATAGCACAAATATTGAAGAAATCGTTGAAAAGCATACAGGCTGCAAGGTTTTATCAAGTCACAGTGATATCAGTACAAAGACCGGTGAGCGGATGGAAGTGTTTGTAATCGACAAGAATTTGGAAAAAACGATAGAGCAATAAATTTTAATAAAATGGGATTATTTTGATAAATATTGAATTAATCTGTTCTTTCGATGCAGCCTTATGCTTATTAAAACGAGTTCATAATGCAGGATTCTCCACTCTTACGTTGAAATACGTTATGAATAGACTATTTTCATTATAAAAAGGAGAGATCTGCATGCAATTAGGTGCTTTTTCAATCAGTTTAAATGTAAAGGATATCCATGCGTCTAAAGCATTTTACGAAGAGCTTGGTTTTGAGGGTTTGGGAGGCAATATTGAACAGAATTGGCTGATCTTAAAGAATGGACAAACTGTGATTGGGTTATTTCAGGGGATGTTTGAGAAAAACATGCTTACCTTTAATCCTGGATGGGATCAGGATGCTGCGAATATCGATTCGTTTACAGATGTGCGGGAACTGCAGAAAAAGCTTAAGGCAGCCGGCGTACCACTGACAAGTGAGGCAGATGAAAACAGTTCGGGACCTGCGAGTTTTACGCTTGAAGATCCGGACGGCAATCCAATTCTGGTGGACCAGCATAGGTAGTATTGGTTTTGATTAAAGCATAGGAAAAAACATCCCGCCTATGCTTTAATTTTTATATGATGTTCCACATGAAACAATAGCCTTTTTCACTGTCCATTACTCCCCAATAAATACTTCTTTTTAAACTCCTCCACCCACTCCTGATCAAGCGGCCCATTGATCACCTTATACTGATTCTCACCCGCCAGCACAACATCTCTCTCAAATAGTGAAGAATAGGTCGCAAACCCATCAGTATAAATAAAATGCAGATTGAGCTGCTCTTCCGGGTAGCGGGATTCAAAATCTCTCAACCCGGTTTTCTTCACTTTATATTGACTGAGGAATCCAAGGAGTTCTTTCAATGCCTGCGGATTCCCAAGCTCTGTATTTTCAAACTGGTCACTGCCCTGTGGGACGTACGTATACGAGACATCAATGATTTCTTCCGCATGTAACACATCAGTCAGTTCTTTTTCCCTGTAGTCCACCCATCTGTACATAAGTAAAAACAAAATGATGCCACTTACCAGGATAAAAAAAGAGATCCGTTTCATTCCATCCCTCCTCTGATCGATGAACGCTTCATCGGATTTGTACTTGTGCAGCGTTCATCTATGCAAGTAAATTTTCTATCTTTCAACTTTGTTTTAATGTAAGCCTGTCTCTCATCTCATTTGTTAATTGGTGCAGCGCGGTTCCTTCAAGGTAGAGCGGATGCCACTCGCCAATTGCGGCTTCTGCCTGATCAAGAGCAGCAAGCGTCTTGTCATTTTGATCTCTTACAATCGCTAAATACGCATCACGCAGATACCGGGATACAGGCTCGCGATCTGAGATGAGCTGAAGTTTTTCTTCGATATTGTCTTCGTCCTTTAACTTGCCGGCAAAATAGAGGCCAGCAGCGGCAGCCACATCCTTCATATCCTGCAGAATAGCCGCTTGTTTTGAGCGGGGCTGAAAGACTTTCCCTTCGGTTAGTTCAAGAAAGCGTTCCGGATTGGATGTATAGAAATAAGGTCCAATCGTTGAAAGAAGCGAAGAGGCGAGCGGCCAGTCTCTATATTGCTCAATGACGCGCACGGTCTTTTCGATGGTTTCGTCGCTCCATCGCCCCATCGCCTGAGGATCCTCCTGCAGAAGCTGATAGCTTACCAAAATCACTTCTGCACCAGGCTCTTTTCCTTTCAGCATCGCAATCACTCTTCCATCGCTTTGAGCACCCGCTGCCGTTTCAACATTGGCCAGATTTGTCAGTCCGAAGAATAGGCTGATTACACCAAAAATCAGCAAAGCGCCAGACGGCCAAATCAAATATGCAGCAGCAACAGCAGGGATACCAGTCACCAGATTTGAAATTGGGCCTGCATAAATAAATCGAAGCATCTTCTTGCGCAGGATTTCTTCCGGGATCGGCTCAGGAAAACGCATCATGGCACGTCCCAAATACCCAAGTGCCGGAAGCCGAAAGAAAAAACGCTTCCTTCCGTTTACTTTTGCATAGACGAACGGGCCGTAGGAAAGATTCATCACTTCCATGCCGCCCATCTTCCCGCCGATCGCATGACCTGTCTCATGAATCATGACACTGAGAATAATACTGAATAACATGATGAATAAAAGATAGACCACACCATTAAGGCTGAATGCCACATCTTCTCGTATAATATAAGAGGCAATTAAAACACCGACTAAAGCGCCTCCTGCGAGCTGTCCAGCTTTTGCCGCCAGTTTAGGCCATAATTTAGCGGGTTTTTTCTGATTATGTTGTTCCATTTTCAACACCCTTTTGAGGAAATGGCTTTATAATAGTTTAATGTTGTTTTTCAATATGATAAAAGAGGCCGTGTCTCAGCCTCCTTAACCGGTTCGCTGCGCTTCAGGCTGACGCTTTCCGCTCCCCTCTTACTATTTATCATTACGGTTGCTTTTTTTTAACTTTTCGAGTTTTGCCAACCTATTTTTGTTGTTTTTAATGATTTCTTTAACTTAATCACTCTGTAGTTTACATGAACTTATTCACAAACGTACCATTCAATCGTTACATCTATACTTTTTCAATCGCCATACGCAAGTTCGAGATAACTCCAATAAGCAATATTAACGAACAAACCATTACTTCAAAAGGTGTTCCAAACAATTGTTGTATAAATCCGAAAGACCAAAGTACAACCAAAAACCAACATATAACGGGTATTACTCTCCATTTATATGGTTTAATTCTACCAACAATAATCGTAAAAACTACTCCAATAATAGAAATAACGATACTTATAATAGATATTGGCAGCTGTTCAGCGAATGATTCAGACCTCCCACCATTAACCCATGTGAATGGAATACGTTTACTTATAATCAGAAAGTGGATTAAGATCGTCAAAGAGTAAAAAATAATTCCCATAAATACCGCAGTTTTCATATTAATTTTCCTGAGTTTCACTAAAATAAAATCACCCCTTTTTCTTCCTGTTAAAATTTTATTAATAGGGTAATCGATTATTCCTAAATCTCTTACCATCTGACAAGTAACTGAAAGTAAGATTCCGAAGAGTAATTATCAATTACCATTATTTTAAAACAGAGCAAAAAATATGGGCTAGGTATTCTTGTTGAGTTAACCTGCTATATTCGACAATTGGGATTAAATCACTTTTATTATCATCGTGTTCTGGTGGTTCAAGTATCATCAACAAACTTTAACATAGTTAATGAAATAAAAACTTATGATCCTCTACATACGAACGTACGGCCCAGATAGATTCAATTGAACTCAATGAATCATGAATGATCAATAAATTCTTTTTAACAAGAAGCAGTGTGATAGGATAAGAGTAAACAAAAAGGACTGAAGCGGATGACTCAATTAGAAGATCTGATGCACGCAATCAATGAATTTCGTGAGGAGAGGAACTGGAATAAATCGCACAATCCAAAAGATCTCGCCATTTCCATTTCAATCGAAGCAGCAGAGTTGTTAGAGGATTTTCAGTGGAAAAGCACCGAGCAAGCTATTGAGCAGAACATGGAAAACATAAAAGAAGAAATTGCTGATGTTCTGATTTACTCATTGACTCTCTGCAGTGAGCTCAACTTGGACGTGGAGCAAATCGTGAGGGAAAAAATCAAGAAAAACGGATTGAAGTATCCAGTTAAAAACAGTAAGCAGGCCGAAAGATCCCGTTAAGCAGAACCAAGTACATAGTAAATTTTATTGATCAGGAGCTGTCTTTATGAAGAAAACGGTAAAAGTAGTTGCAGCAGTTATTGAAAACGAGAAGGACGAAATCCTGTGTGCACTGCGTTCTCATGACATGCTGATCCCAAATATGTGGGAATTCCCGGGCGGCAAAGTGGAGAGCGGTGAACAGTTGCAGGAGGCACTGGAAAGAGAAATTGAAGAGGAACTCCTATGCACCATAAAAGCGCATGACATCATTAATGAGAATGTACACGAGTACGATACGTTCATTATCCATCTGATCTCAATCAAAGCTGAACTCATAAGCGGCACACCCGTGGCAACCGAGCATTCAAAACTTATCTGGATGCCGCGCCGAAACCTTGAATCTCTCGTTTGGGCGCCTGCGGATCTTCCGGCGGTTCGGGATGTAATGAAGCAGGTTCAAGCGTAAAAGGACCTCGTCTAAGGATCTTTGACCGGCTCCCTGCGCTTCAGATGGACACTTTCCGCAGGGACGGCGCTAAGCTCTCCTCTGGCTTTGCCTTGCAGGGTTTTAATTGCCTTCGCATTCTGCAGGGAGTCGCCACCTTCTGTTCCGGTCACTTCATATTTCTAGTCATTGCAGATTGTAATTTCCTTCATCTGACGGGTTCATTTTTTTAGCCAATAGATGATTGAAAGGTTCGCTTGTAACACTCAATAGTAATAAAACTTATGATGTGATTGCGGTAACCCTAAGCATCTTCAGTCACTCTTCTCGTCAATGAACTTGGTCTTTTCCTTTTTGGTCAAGAAGCACGGACTCACGCTCTCTTAAAATTGCATCGAAATAGTTTGTGAATAAGGATTCACCCGAGTAAGACAGGCATAAATAATCCTTTGCCCTTGTCATGCCAATGTACAACAGTGATGCTTCCCTTTCGATATCATCTTGGAGAACAAAAGGCATGCTATCGACATTCAAGATAAAGACAGCTTGAAAATCCAGGCCCTTGCTGCTCTCAATTGTACTAATTTTGACCCTGCCATCATCTTTATGAAAATTTCGCTTAGACTCACTATTTTCAGTAATCCAATAAAAATCGAGGCCTTCTGCTTTTAATTCACGTTTTAGAATGTCTATGTAACTCATGTTGTATGTCTTCTTCACACGATAAAGAAGCAGCATTTCTGCGTAAGGAACTTTCTTCTGCAGATGCAACTTCTTAAGTTGTCTTGAAACAATTTTTGCTTCTTTCAAAAATGAATCTGTCTTTAAAATTGCCGGTTCAAATCCTTTGCGTTTCGTGCTTTGAGGAGCAATAATTTCTCCCTCAAGTTCTTTTGCAACCACTTTGTTTTTAAGTGCTGACTGTGATTGATAAAAATCCCATGCAAACGAAACAATTTGAGCAGTATTCCGATAATTTATAGTTAAAATTTTTGAACGTCCCCGAAAGTCCAATCCGGTATCCTGAACATAGCTCCGTTTTCGTTTATAGATAGACTGTGCCCGGTCTTCCACTAGTAGCAGTGATTTGGTATCAGGATTCAAGAGCTCACTGACTAGTTCAAACCATACTGATTCAAAATCCTGTCCTTCGTCTATTAAAATCGCATCATATTTAGGTAAAATTGCCTCTCCTTTCCTCAGCTTATTGATGAGCAACGGAATATCCTCTTCTTTACACTTTAAATCCTGCTTCAACCAGGCGTGAAAATTCCGCACCTCAATTTGGTGTTTAGTGGAATCTGCCTGTTCGTCAAAATCAAAAAGGTTATCAGGCTCTGTCATCATTTGATTAATCATCTGTTCAATAAAGCGAGATAATGAAATATTGTAGCATAGGATCAGAACCTTCCAATCAGGATGTTCCTTGGTCAGCAGCTTTGCACGACTCGCTAATACCAATGTTTTTCCGCTTCCTGCCACACCACGAATCAGACGGTTTTGGTCACCAATTTGCTTGGCCATATTTTCCTGATGAAGGTCCATTGCCTTAATATTATGTAGAGACAGCAGCAACTGATCCTGGTAGGGAGATGCTGGCTTAAATTCTGCACTGATCCGCACCTCAGGAAACAAATGATAGCGAATCGCATCTATATCGCTTTTTGAAAGAGGCTCTCTTAAACGGTAAGGAACGGTAAACATATTTAAAATCTTCTCAACAAGCACTTCTTCTGAAAAAGATTCATCATCAGGATTAATCTCATCGCGCGTAAGAGATAGTGTTGGATCCACTACTCGATACAAGTCATGAGAAATAAAATCCTTCTGGGTCAAACGTGTAAACACCGCTCCAGAGCCATAGGGAAACTTTAAATAAGAAGCAAACTTTCCTTCAAGCTGTAAGAGATTTTTGTCTTTTTTCAACGCATTGACTAAATGAAACATATTTTCCCGGGCCTGAAGCATTGGGCTTTTCGTTTTTACCTGCTCCCCTGAAGAAGATACAATAATCCATTCATCCTGATTTAATTGAAACAAGGTCCCTTTTGTATAATCCTTAACCTCAAGCACCACCAGACCCAAATCTGGTCCGACGATCACGAAATCCGGCCTGCGGCCAAGGATATTTGGCTCATAATAAACAATATAGTCGTCAGGTAAATACTCCTTTAACGTTCTAAATAATAGCCGTTCACCTGCCGTCGCTGTCGTTCTGATTGTTTCTGGAATTGTATATGCCATTAGCCACGCCCCGTTTTTAGATATTTATACCTATTATACTATATTATTATAGCTATTTTACATATTTTTGATTTTATTGTATCTATTTCATTCTTCAATTGACTTATTCTCGAGTAGAATGTAATATATAAATTGCATATGCAAACTATATATTACATTGCGCAGGTGACAAAGTGAAAAATAACGTTAGACTCAACAGATTAAAAGCTTCTATTACACAAGAGCAATTGGCCAAAAAAACAGGGGTAACGAGGCAAACGATCGGACTCATTGAAAAAGGGCAATACAATCCAAGCCTTCAGTTGTGCGTGTCAATTGCCAAAGAACTGAATAAAACGTTGGATGATTTATTTTGGGAGGTCGAAAACGAATGAAAACCTGGGTCAGTTTATTACTGCCAAATGACGAATATAAAGAGAAAAAAATTCTGGCCTTCTTGGCTGAAGGAGGCAGCATACTTTTTCTTGCACTGATTTTCCTAACCATTATAAAACGGTACACTAAGTTTGATGCTGAGACTGTTTTATTAATCGCGGTGGGGGTTTTTATCCTTTATATTTCGGGCAGGTACATCTTATCCGGAATAGAGTATACAGAGGTAGCAACAGAAAAAGCGTATGTAAAAGAACGCTATGTAATCCTTGTAAAGTCTCTCTCTTTTATTCTGATTTTTTGCTGTATGTACTTTATTTTTATTCAATTTCCTGCAACCTGGAGTGACTGGGCGGAAATTCTCGGATTCTTATTAACGGTTTTTCTACTCATGTTTTTATCGAGCTATATTTCTCTTAAGCGCTCATATAAGAAGAATAAGGAGCTAATCTAAAAAACCATCTTTGATCAATCCAAAGATGGTCCCTCTCCTTACTTTGCCTGCTCATCCGGCTGATGAATGCCAAAAATATTGCCTTCTGTATCTTTAAAATATCCCTGCCAGGCCATTCCCGGGAGCGCGTGCTTGGCTATCGCCACGATGCCGCCATTTGCAAGTATGACCTCTTCAGTCTGATCAAAGTCATCGACCATCATGGTGCATGCGTATCCATTTACAGCCTGATTTCCTTCTGGTGGAGGACCCTGTCGCTGCATAAGTGCCCCGTTTACCCCCATTTCACTGTCATCGCCTGTGACAGCTCCAAAATAAGGCATCCCCGTATATTCACTGTAGTCCTCATACGTCCAGCCAAAAACCTCACCATAGAACTTTTTCGCTCTTTCCATATCCTGTACATGAATTTCAAAATGAACAAGTCTCCCCATTTTATTACCTCCTTTTAAATTATGTGATTATTTAGTTAATTTTTCGTTTTTATTATAACCTATAGTTGTTAAAGTGAAAAGAAGCAAAAAGAGCCCCTGGTTAGTTATCAGTACAAATGTTTAATCGTTCAATTTTTATTTATTCATTAAAAAAACTTCCGGCAAAGTGCCGAAAGTTTTGATCCCCGTTCCCTCCCTCACGATAAGAAAATCAGTACCAGGTTGTGAAGTGTTATTGCTCATTTGTTATCATGTAACTGTAATGGGCATCAGTGTTAGACAGGACTCGAACCATTAGGGCTGCCCCTAAGCCCGTACCATAAAGTTACCTTCCAATTTCCCCATTGGTGGGTTGGTACTCGCCTTTTCCATCGCTACCTGCAGGCTGTCCTACTCAATTAAGCTGGTCAGCCAGTTTAATTCCTGAATTCTTGTATCAAGCTGACGATATTCCTGTGACAGATCACCCACCCGTTTTTGTGTTTTCTTTACATCAACCGTAGACACAGATTTGATTTCCGTCCGGGAATATCGGTCGTGACGAACAGAAGCCTGTTCCGCAAGCTCACTGAAAATCCTTCTTTCCTGACCAATCAGCTCCCGCTCTGTTAATGCATCTGCAAGCGATCTCTCTTCATCAAAAGGGGTTGTCAAATTTGTCCGGTTGATTCCCTGAATAAGCTCCTTTAGCTGCTTTAAAATCTGAAGCAGCTCTTTTTGGAGATCTTTTGGGTCTTCATTCGGCTCTTCCCCATCCTGAACTCTCGCATTCTGAATAAGGCGATGCCTCAATTGTTCTATTCGTTTTTGATAATCCGCTCGTAAAATCAACGCTTCTGCCAGTTTCACCGAACCCCTCCTTGACCATTGCTGTTTATTTGCATATTTTAACACTGAATAGTTAGAATTTACAGTTATTATTTGAGCGTCGATGACCCCTGGGGTTTGCTCGTCATTTATTTTAAATCTTGCTGTCCTTTCAGCTGATATGGAATCGGTTTTTTCTACTTCCTTCCAAATAGAAAAAACACCAGCATGATTATTGGTGTTTTTGCAGTGAATTATCTAATTATTGAAGATTGATAAGACCTGTTTCAGTTCCGAAAAAACCTGTTTGAACTTGAACTTGAGCATTAGATATATCCAGACCAGGCGGGGCATCAAATGGCACCGATCCTGTTAATGATAAGCCTGGATTTACACTTTCTAAAAAGAAAGATGTATCTTGGTTAGCGTATATCGCTGCTCCTCCGTCTGCTTTATATTCTACACCATCAATAAGCAGCTTAAAGAATGAAGAATCAACTGATATTGATTCATTCCTATTGTTTTCAACTGTCACATCTATAATTAAATATTCTCCTTTGGCATTTTCACCAAATTCACCACCCACATTTGTAGCGGTAGAAGTTGAATTGATTGTGAATATGACACCCTCAACATCTAAAGGGCTTCCAATCCCAGTGATTTCTTCTTCAGGTTCTACAAGTACTTCATCCTCAGGTTCTTCTTGTGGAGTTTGAGTAATTGAAACAGGTTCAGTGTCATCGCTCCCTAGGAAGACAGCAAGAATAATAAAAATACCTATTAAGATAGCAATAACGGCGATAAGTCCACCGCATCCCATCAAGGAAAATTTTAATACCTTATTCATTTACGTGTGCCCCCCACATTACTCATTTATAGACCTATCTTATGCAAGCAATTGGAGGCTTATTTCACCTATTTCGGTACCGAAGAAACCAGTCTTTGGCTGCTGATAAGTCATGTCCATGTGAAGCATTAAATACAGTTACACCGTCATACTCGTTTGCTATTCTAGAAGAAAGCCGAATCGAAAATAAATGATAATTCTTATAGCAGCTAAATGTAAATCATTACCTATACGAGGACATAGGAAGAGGGCTGGTTCTCTTTTCTCAACACAAAAACCCGGAGACAATAAGCATCTCCGGGTTTCATCTGTTTTTAAATTAAGCTGTACGAACCGTAAAATTAACATCCATGTTACCGCGAGTTGCATTTGAGTAAGGGCAAACCTGGTGGCCTTCTTCTACTAATTGGCGCGCCACGTCTTCTTCTACTCCTTTAATTAGTACATCCATTTCAACTGAAAGGATGTAGCCTGCATCTCCTTTGTTAAGAGATACATGCGCTGTGATTTCAGAGCCTTCGTGCTGAATATTTTTTTGTTGCGCAACGATGTTCATCGCAGAATCAAAACATGCTGCGTATCCTGCTGCGAATAGCTCTTCCGGGTTACTTGAACCTTTTGTATCTTGGCCAGGCATTGGCATAGCAAGAGGCAGGTCGAATGATCCGCTTTCTGATGTTACGCGTCCTTGACGTCCGCCTACTGCTGTTGCGGTTGAAGTAAATAGTTTTTTCATAAATGATTCCTCCTGTAAAGTGTGTTATATTTAAGTTGTGTGCAATTTAATTTTACACAACTTAAATTCATTTGCAAATGATATGATTCTCTAAGGAGGAGATTTTTATGAATCCATTATCTTTATCCAATCAATTATGCTTTCCGTTTTATGCGATTTCCAAGGAAATAAGTAAGCGATACCGCCCTCTGCTGGCTCCGCTTAACCTGACCTATCCTCAATATCTGGTCATGCTGGTGCTATGGGAACAGGATTTCATTCCTTTAAAAACAATTGGGGAGCGCCTGCAGCTTGATTCCGGAACGCTGACACCTTTGATAAATAAATTAATTGAGCTTGGTTATGTGAAGAAAACCCGCAACCCTGATGATGAACGACAGCTTGTGATTACGCTGACAGAAAAAGGTGGAACGATCAAAGAGGATGCAATGGAGATACCTGCGAAAATTAATGAAGTACTGGGACTGGATGAAGAGGAATTTATCCGTTACAGGCAACTGCTGGATGAATTAGCTTGCCGTCTCAACCTTTCTGCCGGCGATGACTGTTAATGATACAAATAAAGGCGGGGTGAAATAGAGCATCCTTAAACTTGCTCTCTGCATGTCACAAAAATCCATGAAATGCTCCAAGCAATGACTAGATGATCAAATGATCCTCTACTGCATTACCAAAGTTGTTTTATGATCAATTCAAACAGGGAATTTTAAATAAACAAGTACGATGATGACTCTAATAATCAAGTCAATAAAAGCGCGAATCGCCATGAAATAGTTAAATCGGAGGGTATTCTGAAGACGTGCGGGGATCATTGAATTTAACTTTGAAAGTGCTTTTTCAAACGGTATATTTCTTTGTCATGCTCTTGATTTTTGTGCAGCAAATAATCATTATTTTGATTATTCACGTCTTGCTTTTGCGAAATGTGTTTAAGCATAGACATAATTTCTGCCTGACGCTCATTTTCCATACGGTCAAGCTGTGTATGGACCCCGGTAAATTTATCTTTAAGCTCGGTGAGAATTCCGGTAAACTGCTCATCATGTTCCTTCAACTGCGTGCGGATCCCGGTAAACTGCTCATCGTGTTCTTTCAACTGTGTGCGGATTCCGATAAATTGCTCATCATGCTTTTGCAAACGCTCATCGATTCCATCAAAGCGATGATCTACTTTTTCAAAGCGGCTTTCCATATTCTTTTGAAGCTCTGCAATCGCTTTTAAAATATCGTGTTCCATATTTACTCCTCCTTTCTTTACTATTAGTATAAAATGCCGGAACGTGAAAGTATAGTATGCTATGAGAAATCTCATTCCGCTAAACGTCCTATCGAAAGTTTATCCTAACCGAATACACGTCAACAATATTAAATCCATTTGCATACAGAATGCGTTCCATTACTTTTGGAAAGACATACCTTAAACTGATTCTCGTCCGCTTTTCATCCTCTATTTCTCCGTGACTGTTTTTATACCTGCGTATCGTGGTATAGTGTTGAATTTGATTTAGAGCGTCATAGTGACTAATGGTCGAAACATCCACTTTACAGTTATGATCCGTATACGTTCTCCAATTCTCCGTACTTGGCTGAAGCAGCTCCTCTGCACTTGGAAACATTGTGCCGAAAATAAAAATGCCACCCGTTTCCAAATGCTGATTTACAGAAGAAAGCACGCCGTCCTGCGCTTCGTTTTAAAATAGCTTATTACGGACGTCTCCCTAGCTTTTCTGCATAGAATCCCCCATTGATGATCAGATCATTAATACTCAGGAAACTCCAGTCGGGCACCCTTATGGATGTCTTCTGTACCAGCTTCGAGTGCTGTTTGATAGTACCGGCATTTGTGCTCAATCATTTCAATCGTCTTTTTCATTTCTTCTAACTGTGCCTCTACACAGGCCTTTCTTTCAAGAAACATATCATAGCGCTGCTGTAATGTGGCATCCCCTTCTAAACACCAGTCGATAAAATGCTTGATTTCTTTTATCGGCATTCCTGTTGATTTGAGGCATTCAATCATTCTCAATGCGTCAAGGTCTTTTTCTTTAAACCGCCTTGTGCCGCTTTCGGTTCGCTCCACAAAGGGAATCAATCCTTCTTTATCATAATAGCGCAAGGTGTAGGCGGTTAAATCCAGGTATTTTGCTGCTTCACTGATGGAATAGGTTTTCATGCATTTTCTCCTTTTATACAATAGATTTCGAGTTAACTATAAGTAATGAAATGATTCTATCAGCCCCCTTTTCTCTCTGTCAAAATTCTCAGCATGTTCATTCTTGACCTAGAGTTAACTGTAGGGTTTAGACTGAGGGCAAGAGTCCGGGATCTAGGAGATTGCTCCAGGTCCGTTTCTCTTAAAATAAGGAGTGGAGGTTTTATTATGGTAACTGCAAAAGCTAGAGCGGTAAACGGTCCTGATCAAAATTTTCGTGAAACTGAAGTTACGCGGCGTGAATTGGACACGACGGATGTACTGATTGAAATTAAATTTGCTGGAATTTGTCACTCTGATATTCATACTGCACATGGCGAATGGGGGGAAGTGAACTACCCTCTTATTCCAGGACATGAAATTGCGGGGATTGTCTCAGATATAGGAGAAAATGTGACGAAATACAAAGTGGGAGACCGCGTAGGCGTAGGCTGCATGGTGGATTCCTGCGGGGAGTGCGAGAATTGCCGTGAAGGGGAAGAACAATATTGCTTAAAAGGAAATATCCCGACGTATGCCGGCACCGATAAATATGGTGAACCTACTCAGGGAGGCTACTCCACACATATCGTGGTGACAGAAGAATTTGTTCTCAGCATCCCTGACAGCATCGGATTGGATGAGGCGGCTCCATTACTATGCGCGGGAATTACCACCTTCTCCCCTCTCAACCACTGGAATGCGGGACCTGGTAAAAAAGTGGCGGTAGTAGGAATGGGCGGACTTGGTCATATGGCCGTGAAAATTGCTCATGCAATGGGAGCAGAAGTAACCGTTCTTTCCCGTACGCTCAATAAAAAAGAAGATGGTCTGCAATTCGGCGCAAAAAGCTACTTCGCGACAAGTGACGAAGATACCTTTACCGAGCTTGCCGGCACCTTTGACCTGATTATTAACACGGTCAGTGCAAAGATTGATCTGAATGCCTATCTTTCCCTGCTGGCATTGAATGGTTCTCTTGTAAACGTCGGAGCACCTGCAGAGCCGCTGGAAGTCAATGCCTTTTCATTGATTCCTCACCGCCGCTCCTTCGCCGGTTCGCTGATAGGCGGCATCCGTGAAACCCAGGACATGCTCAACTTCTGCGCAGAGCACAACATTGCGCCGAACATTGAGATCATCTCGGCTGATGACATCGATCATGCGTATAAACGCGTGCTTGACTCTGACGTTAAATATCGCTTCGTTATTGATATCAGCACAATGTAATCGAGGTGACCTAATGAATGAATAACCCACAGTCTGAGGAATGACTTACCCTCTGCATTGGGGTGTGGCAAAAGGTCTGCTGTCCCATTTGTGGCAGCAGACTCTTTTTAAATAGACCGTACTTTTCTACACACATAAACCATTTCCATGCTGTCATCTGTCACAGGTGTATCATTCCAGTCCTCATACACGGCAACAATATCAAATCCATTTGCGTAAAGAATGCGTTCCATTTCTTTCGGAAAGACGTATCGTAAACTGATTTTTGTGCGCTTCTCATCCACCATTTCACCATGACTGTTTTTAAACTTTCGTATCGTGGTGTAATGCTGAATTTGATTTAGAGCGTCATAGTCACTGAGGGTCGAAACATCCACTTTACAGTCATGATCCGTATACGTTCTCCAATATTCCTCCGTACTTGGCTGAAGCAGTTCCTCTGCGTTTGGAAACCTTGTCCCGAAAATAAAGATGCCGTCCGTTTCCAAATGCTGATTTACAGAAGAAAGCAATCCGTCCTGCGCTTCGTTAGTTAAAAAGTGCTGAAAGGAATTGCCAACCGAATAAACCAAATGACTTCTAAAGCTTAGATCAAGCTTCGTACAGTCCTGCTCGATCCAATCAATGTTCAAGTCCGAGCCAGCTGATTTTCTTTTAGCTTCTTTGAGCATCCCACTATGGATATCCACCCCTGCAAGATGGTACCCTTTTTGAGCTAGAGGAATGGTCACTCTCCCTGTGCCGCAGGCTAAATCGAGAATCGTTCCCTGCGTTTTAGAAGCCCATTTTAGTAGAAAGGGCAGTTCAGAAAGGTATTGCGCATTTTCTTTATCGTATAAAGCCGGGTCATCGTATTCCTCAAAATTATCACGTGTCATGTAGTGGCTCCTTATTATTTCGTCTTAGCACCGTCAATTCTACCATATTAACTGACTTTTCTTACTTTTAACATAAAAAATCCTGTTCTCTCAAAACGAGACCCGTTAGTTAAATAAGAAACAGGCTTATCTCGTGAACGTAGACAAACTATTTATATCCTGTGTTTCGATAACCGGTATTAAATTACCTTTATTATCATCGTGTATTGGTCATTCAAATATCAACAACGACCTTTAACATAGCAAAAATAAATACAACAAAAAAATGCATACGCACTTACTGCCCATGCATCGTAGCTTGAATCAGTTTCTCTTCAACCTTCAGTGTATATATATGCTGCTGTTTTCTTAAAAATCTAGCTTAGTCAATGTTCAATCAATAATAATATGCTGAAAATCAATCATTCTTTTATCTTTGCGAAAGCTGTCAGGTGACATTCCAATCATCTTTCTGAAAACCTTACTGAAATAGTTAGCATTTGTATATCCGGTTTCTACTGCAATTTCTTGAATGGGTTTATTGGTCGTAATTAAAAGATCCATTGCTTTTTTTATACGTGTTTTCGTCAAATATTGAATGGGAGTTGTTTTTAAATATTTTTGAAATTTGTTGGTGAAGTAATATTTAGAGAGGGCTGCCCGTTCTGTAATATCTTCAAGGGACAGGGGCTGGTCATAATGCGTTTCTATAAAGTGGACAGTTTCACGAATATCATCTGGCAAGTTAATGTTTGTACTGCCCATCCCCCGTGAATAACGGTATCTATTATCCTGAAAGCAGAACGGTTTCAAAAACTGTCCTTTGATTCACTTCAAAAAGAGGAGAACAGCCGGGAACAGTATGATGTATTTTATGCAGACGATGTTCATTTCCAAATCAGCACGAAAGATGCGTCTGAACTAAACTACAATTCTGAGGAGCAGCCGGAACCACTTGGTATGTATACAGCCAATCCGGTCAGCAACCGCGTCCACGACCGCCCTGAAATACTTGGCCGTCTTTTAAACTTTCATGATATTACATCCCTTGATTTTCTTAATGACCAGGAGAACATGCTGTCAAGTGTGCGTGTACCATGGAGCGAAAAAAATGAAATGATAAATGAATATATGGAGATTCAAATCGAGCCGGGGTATGTGGACGTGAAAATCCGTAAAAAAACAGCGTGACCAGTGAATCGCTGGTCATGCTGTTTTTTGCATCCATATCAAAGGGTGTTTACTCTAACTACTTATCCTTCAACGCCTCACTGCCAATGCCGCCTGCTCCCACTAATACAACAATGATTATTCGTCTTTGTATTGATTTATATGGCCAAGGGAATCATTGCCACGAATGCTTGTCCCCTTGCACTTTTAACGAGATCCCAGTAAAGTAGATACTGATTGAAGTTTTGTGTTTTTACTCGTCATTCTAATGAAGGCAAATCATATATTATATTCGGGAACATGTTTCCCTTTAAAGAAAGGGTTCAGATAGAGTATGAAAGAAAATTTTTGGCTTGAGCTGCCGCGTCCGTTTTTTGTACTGGCGCCCATGGAAGCCGTGACGGATGTTGTGTTTCGTCATGTAGTAAGTGGAGCAGCAAGGCCTGATGTGTTTTTTACAGAGTTTACGAATTCAGAAAGCTACTGTCATCCAAAAGGAAAAGACAGCGTGAAAGGCCGCCTGACGTTCACAGAAGATGAGCAGCCAATCGTTGCGCACATTTGGGGTGATAAGCCTGAATATTTCCGCCAGATGAGCATTGGAATGGCGGAAATGGGCTATCGCGGCGTGGATATCAATATGGGCTGTCCTGTACAGAACGTGGCGGCGAATGGAAAAGGCTCCGGCCTGATCCGTCATCCGGAAGTGGCCGCAGAAATCATCCAGGCGGCTAAAGCAGGCGGACTGCCCGTTAGCGTGAAGACCCGTCTCGGCTATACGGAAGTGGACGAATGGCGTCACTGGCTGAAGCATATTCTAGAGCAGGATATCGCCAATCTTTCTATTCATCTCCGCACGAAAAAGGAGATGAGCAATGTCGACGCGCACTGGGAGCTGATCCCTGAGATCAAAAAACTTCGTGATGAAGTAGCACCTCAAACGCTTTTGACGATTAACGGTGATATTGCTGACCGTCAGATGGGTCTTGAACTCGCTGACAAATACGGCATAGACGGTGTCATGATCGGACGCGGGATTTTCCAAAATCCGTTCGCATTTGAAAAAGAAAAGAAAGAGCACACCAGCGAGGAGCTTCTTGACCTCCTGCGTCTTCAGCTCGATCTTCACGATAAGTATTCAAAAGAGCTTGAACCCCGTCCTTTCAAACCCCTTCGACGCTTTTTCAAAATCTATGTACGCGGATTCCGCGGCGCAGGTGAACTGAGAAACCGTTTAATGGAGACAGAAACAACCGACGAGGTCCGTGATTTGCTGAACGAATTTATGGCGAAGAATGGCATGAAGGAAGAAGAAGGATTTTCAATTTCTTAAGCTTATGAGAAAAGCCCATTCGGCTTTTCTCTTTTTTTGTACCTATTTATTTTTACACCTTCCCCTTTTTCTTCTATTACAAAATATTTTTATTGGGATATAGTTTGATTTTTCCTTTCTACCCTGCTTTTTTGTTCTTATTTCACCCTATTCAATATGCTTCTTTCTAAATATTTTGTTGACAATGGTTGAGGAAGCCTTTACATTAATGATAATGATAATTGTTATCAATTAAAAAAAGATAGAGGAAGTGTAGAGGCAATGAGTAGAAAAAGAAAGTCTTCATTAATTACCGTATCTATGTCAGCGATGCTGATGCTTGCGTTGGCTGCTTGTTCTGATGATACAGCAACGGAAGAAACAGAAGCTTCGGGAGATTCCAATACAGAAACGTCAACTGAAGAATCATCAGCCGAGTACCCTATTACGATCGAGCACGCACTTGGTAAAACGGTTATCGAAGAAAAACCGGAACGTGTAGCAACCATTGCCTGGTCCAATCATGATGTGGCGCTTGCACTTGATGTCGTGCCTGTTGGTTTTTCTGCTGCAAACTATGGTGTGCAGGACGACAGCGGCATGCTGCCTTGGACAGCTGAGAAGCTTGAAGAGCTGGGCGGAGAAACGCCGACGATTTTCCAGGACACAGATGGCCTTGACTTTGAAGCCGTTGCAGATACAAACCCGGATGTGATCCTTGCTGCATACTCAGGTATTACGCAGGAGGAATATGATACATTAAGCGAAATTGCACCGGTTGTCGCTTATCAGGAAGGTCCTTGGGTTGCGTCATGGCGCGAACAGGTTACATATAACTCAATGGCTATGGGACTCGCTGAAGAAGGTGAACAACTGATTGCCGAAACCGAACAGCTGATTGAAGGAAAGGTGAAAGAACATCCTGAGATGGAAGGGAAAACCGCTGCTTTCCTTAGTTTGAACGCTGCTGACCTCTCTTCATTCTTTATCTACTCACCGGTAGATCCGCGCGGAGAATTCCTGACGGAGCTTGGGATGGAATACCCGGAAAGCATTACAAGCGAAATGACGGATCCAAACAGCTTCTATATTGAAGTAAGTGCCGAAAATGCGGATATGCTGAACGATGCAGACATTCTGGTTTCTTACGGAGATGAGAACACGCTTGAAGCTCTGCAAAACGATCCGATCTTTGGTAAGGTGCCGGCAATTGAAAGAGGCTCTGTCGTAATCATTGGAGATAACACACCGCTTGCTGCATCGGGAACACCAAGCACACTTTCTATTGAATACTCTATTGATGAGTACTTAACGCTCATGTCAGAAGCTGTAAGCAAACTCGAGTAGGATGAACGATCTTTCCGTAACAGAACAAAAGCCGTGGCATGCACCA
This sequence comes from Jeotgalibacillus campisalis, assembly GCF_000829515.1. Lineage (GTDB taxonomy): Bacteria > Bacillota > Bacilli > Bacillales > Jeotgalibacillaceae > Jeotgalibacillus > Jeotgalibacillus campisalis. Next base: position 459,235 of record NZ_JXRR01000001.1, read on the forward strand.
AAGAATTTTTTCAAACTGCTGATTCTCTCCCTTGTGTTATTTGGAATCTGTGTTGTTGCCTCGCTTGCTTTTGGGTCGCGAATCGTCGGATGGGATGAAATCATGAATGGTTTATTCCATTCGGAAGTCGAGACTCACGGGTCAAATGTGGTTCGTCAGCGAATTGCCAGAACCATTTTTGGCTTTATGTGCGGCGCAGCACTTGGCGTATCGGGGGCTTTACTTCAATCCGTCACCCGCAACCCCATTGCTGACCCGAGCATACTAGGTGTAAACACGGGAGCAGCCCTGTTTGTCGTATGCGGCATTTCCTTCTTTAACATCGGCAGTGCCAGTCAATACATCTGGTTTGCCCTCGCAGGAGCCATCATAACGGCCATTTTTGTATACGGAATCGGTTCTATGGGTCGTGGCGGTGCCACGCCCCTTAAACTGGTTTTAGCGGGGGCTGCAACAAGTGCAGCCCTGTCCTCGCTTGTGATGGCGATTATGATCCCCCGTTCAAGTGTCATGGATCAATTCAGATTTTGGCAGGTAGGGAGTGTCGGTGCAGGAAACTGGGATTCTATTTCTCTCTTTATCCCTTTTCTGGTAATCGGTCTGTTGATTGCGGTCTTTACTGCTCCAGCTTTAAATGCACTGGCTTTAGGTGACGAAGCTGCGAAAGGATTAGGGGTTTCAACTGGCACACTGAGACTGATAGCGGCATTTGGCGGTGTTGTGCTCTGTGGTGTCACTACAGCGCTCGCCGGTCCAATCGGGTTTATCGGGTTACTGGCGACACATGTCATTCGACTGATTATTGGACCTGATCTGCGGTTTGTTATTCCGCTGTCCGCCATATCCGGCGCGATTATTTTAAGTATGTCTGACGTGACCGGACGGATTCTTGGAAGTCCAGGCGAGCTTGAAGTTGGCGTTGTGACGGCGTTTATCGGGGCGCCGATCTTAATTTTTATTACCATGAAAGCGAAGATGCGTTCATTATGATAAAGCCATCGATTTATCCCATATTATCAGGAAGAACGAAACGAAAAAGACGATTTTTATTCGTCACTACCCTTTTGTCTGTTATTGCCTTTGCTCTTTGCTCAACAATGCTGATGCTTGGCAATACTATCTACCCCGTCTCAGATGTGGTACGCGTACTGATGGGTGAGCAGGTTAGCGGAGCCTCCTTTGCGGTGGGAACGATCCGGCTGCCGAGAATGCTCGCAGGATTGTTTGCCGGATTTGCCTTTGGCGTGGCAGGACATGTCTTTCAAACCATGCTCAGAAATCCGCTTGCGAATCCAAATGTGATTGGGATTACCGCCGGATCAAGTGCAGCTGCTGTCTTCAGCATCATCGTGCTGCAGGCAAGCAATACGTTTACATCCATTGCGTCTATTGCAGGCGGACTCGTCACAGTGACCGTCATTTTTCTTTTATCAAGAAGCACTTCTTTTTCCGTCGGCCGGTTAATACTAATCGGAATTGGGATTCAGGCGATGCTAAATGCGGTTGTCTCCTATTTGCTGCTGATTGGCCAGCAGCATGATATCCCAACGGCCATGAGGTGGCTGACCGGCAGTTTGAACGGAGCGAAAATGGAAGGTCTTTATCCACTTATCCTTACCGTGCTGATCTTTGCACCGATCATTATTGCACTTGGAAAACGACTCGATATGCTCGAGCTTGGCGAACAGGCAGCCACCTCTCTTGGCATTGATACAGATAGAACGCGATTATTCCTTGTTGTCAGCTCTGTCCTGATTATTGCGCTCGCTACTGCTGTGACAGGACCGATCGCCTTCATTGCCTTCCTTTCCGGCCCGATTGCAAAACGACTCGTGGGTGCCGGCTTTTCAGGCATCGTCCCGGCAGGCCTGGTTGGCATTATATTAGTCCTGGCGTCCGATCTTGTCGGGCAATTCGCCTTTACAGCGAGATATCCAGTCGGGGTGATAACTGGAATTATTGGCGCACCATACCTGATCTACTTGCTTATCAGAATGAATCAAAAAGGAGACTTATAATGAAATCGACACATGCTTTCAAAGCGGACCATATCACTGCCGGATACGACCAGACGACGATTCTTCATGATGTAAATGTTTCCATTCCAAGCAACAAAATCAGTATTATCATCGGTGCAAATGGCTGCGGGAAATCCACCCTGCTTAAAACAATGGCGAGACTGATCAAGCCTGTTTCCGGACAAGTGACGATCGGAGGAAAACCGATTCACAAAATCCCGTCTAAACAGTTAGCGCGGGTATTGGGGCTTCTGCCGCAAACCCCGATCGTGCCAGAAGGCATCACCGTTGCAGATCTCGTTGGCCGGGGAAGATATCCGCATCAGAAATTTTTAAAAGGCTGGTCTAAGGAAGATTACGAAGCGGTAAGCGAAGCCATGGAAATCATGAACATCACTGAATTTGCCGACCGTCATATCGACGAACTATCAGGCGGCCAAAGACAGCGTGTCTGGATCGCTATGGCACTGGCCCAGCAGACAGATATTCTATTCCTTGACGAACCAACCACGTATCTCGACATCACCTATCAGGTTGAAATACTGGATCTTTTAACGGACTTGAACCGGAAATACGGCACCACGATCGTTATGGTGCTTCACGATATCAACCTGTCTGCGCGCTATGCTGATCATATCTTTGCACTCCATGAAGGACAGCTCGTTGCAGAAGGACAGCCTTCCAAGATTGTGACCAGCTCATTAATTGAAAGCATCTTTGGTCTGCACTGCACTGTCATCAACGACCCGATCTCCGGATCACCTTACGTCATCCCGATTGGACGGCACCACTCCTCCAAGCTGAGAAAGCATTCCTAAGAAAAGAAAATCCCGCCACAGATCGTGAAAAGGCACACTCCTTTTTACGATCTGCAGCGGGATTTTTTTAAGAAAAGCTCGAAATTACAGATACTCTTTTTGAGACCAGGCAAATATGAAAGCAACAAAAAGGCTCCCTTTGAAAAGATATAAAGATTATTGTTTAATAAGTAATTTTCAATTTTAATTTCTACTATTCAAAAATATGTTAAGTTTGGTAGTGAGGTGATTTAGTTTTGTGGTCTATTTTTCTATTTGGTCTATCCTTACTTATTGCAATCTGTGTTGTAATTCTCCTGACTGTACCTGCTATTTTTGTATATAAGTTTTTATTGAAAAAAATCCATCCTCTTTACTCTTTATTACTTTTAGTATATCCAGTTATACTATACGTTTTTGGTAATAGGCTTGTGGATTATGGAGAAAAGTTAAATCTACAAGATTTAACGTCTCGAATGGAACAAGGTGAAGACACGCATATCTTTTCTATAGACGCGGGTACTTCGTCAGTTTTTTGGGGTTATAGTTTTCTAATTGGTGCAGTGACGGTTGTATTTGTGGTTTTAGTGATTATTATTTTAAGATTTATTAAAAAATAAGTTAGTAGAAGTTGTGTAAAAAAGGCTTTAAATTTTCTAGAAGGTGCTGAAGAATTTGTAGCCTGATTCATTTTATCAACTAATGCTGAACGCTCTTCTTCACTCAGGTTATCCCCCCGACAGGGCAGCTGCGAAAGCATCAAAAGGGCTCATCTCCCACCACGAAAGAAAGCCTCCGCCTGCAGCGGAAATGAACCGGTCCCTCTTTACTAAAAACCTAAAAAAAGAAAACTTTACTAGTGCAAGTATCTTTTTACGATCATCTTAAACAGAATAGGTTCGTTGGAGCAGAAGGCGGGGACAGCAAGCTTGTACTCAAAATATTCAGCGCTGATATACGAAGCTTGGGATCAAATTGATCCCGTTTCAGTATCCTCATGAGGCTTCTATTTCAACAGCAGCTTATTTATATAATGCATACTTTTTTCTAATCTTTCTTGATAATTTCCTTGAATACTATGATAGGAAATATGATGTTCTTCAAGTAAGCTCTTTAAAAGCGTATTGTTTTCTTCTCGAACTTGTTGTTCACCGAAAGAACGTGTGCCATCGTCTACCCATTCTACATCAGGCTCAAGGAACAGCCATAAATCATACTGTTGAAGTTTGGCGACTTCATCTAACACAGGCTGTCTGACCCCTAAATAGGCCAGGGAGAAAAACTGCGTGACAATCGCTTCTGTATCAATAAAAAGGACCTTATTTGCTTTTTTAAGCTGCTCTTTTTCATAATACTTATGTTCAAAAGCTATTTCCGGAAAATCCTGAGCCATTGTGATCCCTTCACACCCGCCAATTTTTTCATAGTACGTGCGGCCCCATTCTTCTACGTAAGCTGTATTATAAACGTTTGCTAAATTGCGAACTAATGTTGATTTACCACAGCTCTCCGTTCCGACAATTACAACCTTTTTAGTGAAATACGGTTTTATAACCGCAGGGATCATATCCCAATGAGGCATTATGCCTTCCATCCTTATTCGTGTTGCTGAAATAGAGTACGTTTGCCGAGCGGCATCAAGAATCACATGCTTAGCTTCAGGATACAGTTTTTCAAAATAGGAAGTGTAAGCATCTTCAGAGCTGAAAACTGTATCTATTTCCTTCCCCACTGCGGCCCTGATTTCCTTTGCACCAAATTCCCAATCGGAAAATTGACCTGTCTGCTTTTCTTCGATCGCATGAACATGCACATGAGGAAGATCTTTAGTCAGCTGAGTCCACCAGCGTAACCGAGTATAATGGGGAACATGAGGAATCTTTGCATTCTTTAAAAGAACATTTCTTTCATGTTCATCATCATAAGAAACGATTATACGTAATTCGTCCACCATGGTACTTGCACGAGTCATTGAATATACATGACCCATATGAATAGGGTAGAATTTGCCGCCGTACATCCCTACTTTTCCAAGTGTCATCAGAGTACCTCCTGTTTCTTCGCCATCTTAACCCAATTGATATAACCATAGATACTGTTAATCAGAAATGCAGTCCACATTACAAGGATGGTATAGTCATTTCCTCCAGTCGAGATAAGAACAGTAAGCCACATTATAATAGACAGGACATTAACTGCAATCCACATCAGCCATTGCTCTGCAAAACGATAGAGCATTAAGATTTGAGCGGTAATAGACAAGACATTCGTTGCTGAATCAAGTTCCACGCTGCGTCCACCGATTGTTTTTAGCAAAATAGCATACAATACTGTGGCTGCGATCATAGCAGTAAGCGTCACACCCCATGCTTTTGCAGTCATTCGCTTCACAACAACATCTTCTCCGACCACACTGTCTTTGCTCCTGATTTTGTTTCTTTTCCACATATAAATTCCAATAAATTGAACAGGAAAATAAAACAATGCATTCAACATTGCCTCTCCATACAAACCATAGGTATAGGAAATATAAGCATATGTAGAAGCTTGAATCATTCCAAAGTAATAATTGCTGATCTTTCCTTTAGCAACTAAAACAACACAAAACATCCCTGCAATCGAACTGATTAGTCCAAGGAGTGTGTCATCCCAGGCAAAAAATAGTGACAAATTGACTGCTGTGAACACTGCAAGCCATAGCTTTTCAAACAAAGTCCAGTCTTTGAACAATACAATCGCCTTCTATTCCTATGATTTTACTGTGAAACAGACCTTTTCAGACAATAAAAAAGGCATTACTGCAGCCAGTAATACCCCCTGCTATTAATCTCTTTGTCTCGCAACCTGGGTATCGCGAATATTTTTCTGAATCGTAATGGCCGCAAATAAGCTCAGAACAAAAGCCATGCCGTAAAATCCTTTTTCGCTTAAGATAATACTTCCGGCATTAAAAAGTCCGATCGCCATTAAAGAAATGGCTACAATGACAGCAAACCAGCTGAGTCCGTAATAAATGCCGGAAACCGGGATATCTTCTTCCCTGTCCCTTACCGCTTTCTGCAAGGATACCGCTGCATACAGTCCGAAGATTAATACAGCAAAATAATAACCCTTCTCATTCAGCTCCATCGCAGCATTAAACAACCCGATCAAATAAGCAGATGCCCCTACGACAAGCGCAGCCCAGCTTGCTCCTTTAAATGCGGCAGTCGGCTCCCCTTCTTTTCTTTCCACCTTGTTCTTTGGCTTTTTTTCTTCATCGCTCGTCAAAAACGCATTTTCATTAACCTCAGCCATTTCCCGCTCCCCTTTTCTGTCTTTATACAGTTGCCATACAAACACATTATAGCAATTATTGACAGACCTGTGACATTTGAATGACACTTTATTTTTTTACTCCTACTGTTTTATCATTAGCGATACCATTCTATGGTTGTTTTCAAGGAAATAAAAGGAATCCATAAATTCCACTCCAAAGGTTATTTATTATTACCTGTATCGATACGAGACCTTAAAATCCCTGATGGCTAATTCTTTATTGAATGAAAGTATCAATCTCTCCGGGTGTTAGCAAAGTTTTTATAACACTTTTAATTATCCATCATAGAATAAGATAATAAAGGATTTGCAAACAATAAAACGAGTGATATAATACTATTGATTAAGTAATAATTATTATAAATAATACATTTTTGCTGCTTTTCCCACGGGAGAGGCAACTTTCCTTGTTTTAGGAGGGAAACGAGGTTGATTATTATTCTCAATTAAAGATTATAATTGAAACTACAAAGGAGTGAATCACGATGCAATCAGAATTAATGAACTTTTCATCTCAAAAGCGACTCTTGTTCCTTCTGCCGCATATCGAGTTACTGGCAGCTTTATTAAGCGGGGCTTTAATCTTAACTGCCTGGTATGTAAGTCAACAAAATGAGACAGTATCAATTGTGCTTTACCTCCTGGCTTTTGTCATTGGCGGCTTTGCTAAAGCGAAAGAAGGAATCAAAGCTACCATCGAAGACAAAGAGTTAAATGTGGAAATGCTGATGATTTTTGCTGCTATTGGGTCAGCTATTATCGGCTATTGGACAGAAGGTGCCATTTTAATTTTTATTTTTGCAGTAAGCGGTGCCTTAGAGACATATACAATGAATAAAACACAAAAAGAAATTTCATCTTTGATGGCCCTTCAACCGGATGAAGCATGGAGACTGAACGGGAATGTTGAAGAACGAGTAGCTGTTTCTTCTCTTCGTGTTGGTGATCTGCTGGCGGTAAAACCAGGGGAAAGAATGCCAGCAGACGGTACAATTGTTAGAGGAATTACAACAATAGATGAAGCAGCATTTACTGGAGAAGCCGTACCCGTTTCTAAAAAAAGCGAGGATGATGTTTTAGCTGGTACGGTTAACTTAACCGGTGCCATTACAATAAAAATGACAAAACAGACGAACGAAACGATGTTCCAAAAAATCATTGAACTCGTTCAGAATGCCCAAGCTGAAAGATCTCCCTCTCAATTATTTATTGAAACCTTTGAAGGAAAATATGTAAAGGGTGTGCTTATCGCTGTTGCCCTTATGATGCTTTTACCACATTACTTACTTGGATGGGGCTGGCAGGAGACATTTTATCGCGCCATGGTGTTATTGGTTGTCTCTTCTCCTTGTGCGCTAGTTGCATCCATCACGCCTGCTACCCTATCTGCAATCTCCAATGGAGCTAAGAAAGGAATTTTATTTAAAGGTGGTGTACACCTCGAAAACTTGTACCATGTAAAAGCGATTGCATTTGATAAAACCGGTACGCTGACAAAGGGAAAACCGGAAGTGACAAACTGGTTTATCCACTCTGATCAATCATACTATGAAACAATTTCAACCATTGCCATGATTGAAAATCAATCAAATCATCCGCTTGCTCAGTCCGTTGTTCGTTACGCAACAGAGCAAGGAGCAACCATCACAAATATGCCGGAAAAGCTCGAGGACATTGCGGGGTTCGGTGTAATGGCCTACGTTGATGCTGTCAAATGGCGCATTGGTAAGCCTTCTTGGTTTAACAATGTACCTGAATCCATCCAAACAGATTACAAGGCCCTTGCTCAAGAAGGAAAAACAATTGTCATGATTGAACGAAATAATGAGATCATCGGCTATATTGCATTAAAAGACACATTACGCCAGGAAACAGTTGATGCAATCATTCAATTAAAAAAAGCTGGCATTGTAACGATTATGCTCACAGGTGATAGTGAAGAAACAGCAGCAGCAATAGCCAAAGAAGCAACTTTAGACGACTATGCTGCGCAATGTCTTCCAAAAGATAAAGTAGAGAAAATCAAACAATTTAAAAAACAATATCGGACAGTTGCCATGGTTGGTGATGGCATTAATGACGCTCCAGCACTAGCAACTGCTTCAATCGGAATCGCAATGGGAGAAGGAACCGATGTCGCCTTAGAAACAGCGGATATTATATTAATGAAAAATGACCTGCCCCGTATTGCGGAAGCGATCCGTTTGTCCCGTAAAATGCAGCGGGTTGTAAAACAGAATGTTGTATTCAGTCTTAGTGTAATTATTTTACTCGTCGTATCAAATTTTTTACAAGTTGTTGATTTGCCTTTAGGTGTTATTGGGCACGAGGGCAGTACGATCTTAGTGATATTAAACGGTCTGCGCTTATTAAAAGCTTAATTGAAAAAGAGCAGGCGTTACTCCTAAAGATTTAAACATTTGACGTTTATCAAGTTTTTTGCTTTGTGATTACGCTCTAGTTTTTAACTTATTTTCCTTTCAATCTCTCAGTTTTATTTAATTTACATGAAATAGAACTAAGGTGATTAAAATTCTTTGACATGGTCAGCTCATACATCTGAGGGGTTATATAGGCAGAATGACAATAAATGAAAACATTTCGAGAAAGCGGTGTATTGCACGTCATTCATTTATCTTCCGGGGATATTGAATTATAAATCCCTGATATATATATTAAAAATCTTGCAACTGTATATACACCTACAGATTATAAATGAACCTGAACACCATTACTTTGAATCAACTTAAGCTGAATGCCACTAGAGCTCCCCGAATCAGTAGGGTTGGGAATATCAGATACATCCAGCAGCTCCGTCATGTGAATGGACCTTTTTTCATTCGCTTCCATGGTGAACTTATATGGACCAGCAAGATTCATTAGCGATACCATTCTATGGTTGTTTTCAAGGAAATAAAAGGAATCCATAAATTCCACCTCAAACGTCACTTCTTCATTGCTTCGGTTATGCAAAACGAACGAGCATTCACCTTTTAGCACGTCTTCTTCAACCGTTTCAAAATAACATTCGCCCTCTTGATCATAGGAAACCGCCTTCACACCCGAAGCAAAGGTTTCCTGATAAGCAGTCATGAGCATACCCGGTAAAAAAGCGAACACAACCATCACCCCAATGACGGATCGCACACGATATTTTTCCAAACCGCTAGCGAGTAGAATTAGACAGCCAATGAATACCACAGCTCCAATCGAACCCAATATAAAAGTTCCATTGTGGTCTTGCACAGGAAAATTCATCACAGTAGTAGATGGCTGCAGTTTTCTTTCGTTTGGAATGATGAAATAGATAACGACGGAAAGACAAAACAGGATAGCTGAACTGATTAGGAAGAACCTGTTTTTTATCATTGGATTCCTGCTTTCTGGGGCCTTTATCTCTTTCACAAAATTGTTGTTGGTGAATTCTAAAAAAATCATATAATAATATAGTCATCATTCTTTAATTGCATAATAATCTTCTGTAAGTATCTTTCTCTATCATTAGGAATTCTAGGGTACGGATGATAATACAAATGAGGATCTTTTGCTTTTATACCATAAACTTTTATATTACTTTCTTGAATATAAGAAAGCCATTGCTCTTTTAACTTTTTTAGTGAGTCACTTTTCTCAGTACTCCAAGCAAGTAACACCCACGGATGCTGTTCATCTCGAAACTTATTGATGACTTCTACATTACTAATTAAGGCTTCTTGTATCCAATTCTCTAATTTCACTGCGGCTTTTGAAGATGTATTTTGTAAAGAAAAAAGGTTATATATGTGGAAGCGACCATCTAAGGGGTTTTGATTGGATTGAGATAAAATCTCCACTATGCGTATCATTGTTTTATCAAGGGTTATTTCCCCGGAAACCTCCGTGACCCCTATTTTTATAGTTTCATCTATTAACTTTGCTTTTCCCGGATTTAACATAATTATAGACCCAATTGAGTCACTAGAATTACTAAATTGAAGGTATGCTGACTTTCTACATATTTTACCATTACTTGTATGGTAGGTCCCAAAAGCTTTTACACTACTCACTGTTTAGCCCCCCTGACTGTTTTAGTTTTTCTATAACTAAAATTACAATGGTAAAAACTTAAAAGCATAAAATTCCTGTGTCTAGGATTTAAGGGAATTTGCCTCGATCTGCAATCTTCTGAATAAATTAAGAACCTCATCTAAAGTCAGTTCCATGCTAAGTACACGATTGATTTTCTCAAGCGTAATTGGAAATATTCAACAGTTAGTGAATGGAATTGCAATAGATTTTAAATAATAACTTAAAAGACATTATACAGTATAATATAATCATAATTACATATTATTGGATTATTTTTTAAAAGAGGTGACCCACATGATCATATACGAAGCAAGCAAAACTGAATTCATCTCCGACGTTACAAACGAGCTTCTCGTTGAGCGCTTATATGAGTCATATCAGCAAAAAATTGGCCGCACTTCTAAAAGTGAAATTAATTCCTGGGAAAACTCTCTTTATAGAATGGCCAATGTGATGCAGGACCAGGAGATTCCGGATGATTCTGCTGTAGCCATTGAGTTTAAAATTCCGAATACATCAAAGCGGGTAGATTTTCTAGTTGCCGGCCATGATGGGAAGCAGGATCATGTAGTGGTAGTAGAACTGAAGCAGTGGTCTGAAGCCGAGAAAGTGACAGGCAAAGATGCATTGATTTCTACATATCTTGGAGGCGGGAAGCGCACAGTGACTCATCCTTCTTACCAAGCGTGGTCTTATGCGGCGCTGATTGAAGACTTTAATCAGAATGTGCAGGATCAGCATATTTTACTGAACCCGTGTGCTTATCTGCATAATTACCGGAAAACTGAAAATGATCCATTAACCGATCCTCATTATGCTGACCATATAGCGAAAGCTCCTGTTTTTATGAAAGGCGAGATTCAGAAACTGCGTGATTTCATTAAGAAATTTGTTCGTTTTGGAGACCGAAACAAGCTCATATACCAAATTGAACACGGTAAAATCCGTCCTTCAAAATCACTTCAAGACTCACTTTCCAGTCTGCTGAAAGGTAATCAGGAATTTGTGCTGATAGATGAGCAGAAGGTATTTTATGAAGAGGCGCTCAGTCTTGCCTTAGACAGTATTAAAACGGGTCGGAAACGAGTCATGGTAATTGAAGGTGGACCGGGAACTGGAAAATCTGTAATGGCTGTCAATCTGCTTGTAAATCTCATTAACGAAGAGTTGACTGCACTTTACGTATCCAAAAACTCTGCGCCACGTAATGTTTATGCTTCAAAACTAAAAGGAACATTGAAGAAAACACAGATTGATAATCTCTTTAAGGGCTCTGGAAGCTTTACGGAATCTGAAAAAGATGAATTTGATGTATTGATTATTGATGAAGCTCACCGGCTGAACGAAAAATCCGGTCTGTTTGCGAACCTTGGAGAGAATCAGGTAAAAGAAGCCATCCGTGCCTCTAAATTCACGATTTTCTTTATTGACGAAAATCAAAAAGTGACGCTAAAGGATATAGGTAGTATAGATTTAATTAAGTCATATACGGAAGAAATGAACGCAGAACTGATTGAAGGAAAATTGACATCCCAGTTTCGATGCGACGGGTCAGATGCCTATATTGCCTGGCTCGATGATGTTCTGCAGATCCGAGAAACCGCTAATGCAAATGAACGCAGCGTTGACTATGACTTTAGAGTATATGAGGATCCAAATCATATGCTGACGGATATAGAAGAGTTAAACAAGAAAAATAACAAATCACGCATGCTCGCAGGCTACTGCTGGGAATGGCCAAAAAACGGCCGTAACAATACACTGCATAAAGACATAGAAATCCCTGAACACAATTTCAAAATCAGCTGGAATCTCTCAGATAGCATTTGGGCCATAGAACAAGATTCAGTAGCAGAAGCAGGCTGCATCCACACTTCCCAAGGACTTGAATTTGATTATGTTGGAGTGATCATTGGACCGGATATTAGGTTTGAAGATGGTGAAGTCATCACTGATTTTACGAAGCGTGCAAAGACCGATCAGTCCTTAAAAGGAGTTAAAACTATTGCAAAAAAAGACCCAGAAAAGGCACAGGCGATTGCGGACCAGATCATTCGCAATACATATCGGACTCTAATGACGCGTGGACAAAAAGGCTGTTTTATTTTTTGTACCGATCCTGAGTTAAATACTTATTTTAGGGAGAGATTAAATAAGGCGGTAGATTATGAGGATTTGTCGCCAAGTAGAATGGATATCGTTGCGGATCCTAAACCATAAATATAGAAAATTAAAACGGCCCTCACAAAATGAGGACCGTTTTTTCATTAATTCATACAATCTCAGTCAATTCCCGATACAATAAAAGCGGGACTGGCTGCTCTAATTTCATTCTAAATGCTACTGGCAGATCCCCCGTTGCTCGTTCGACGTTTACTTTTCCCATGTAGATGAATGGCTGAGTCTGTCTTTCCATTTCTCGGTACTTACGAACAAATAAGTGGAGCCGATATCCTCTTGTTTTGTGATGGATCATGTTTTGACCCCGAGTGGAGGACTGTCGCATATTGTTTGGACTTTCCCATAAGAATGTATATTGATCCTCAAAGGCATCCTGATAGTTTAAACGTTCATCAATGTCTGCGTCTTTATTCAAATCAACGAATAGAAAATAATCTTTTCCATTTGCCAATAATCCAGAACCACGAAATGAGGAATGGCTCTTTTCAAAGTTAGATAGTAACGCAGCATCACGCATTTGGTATTGAGTTCCGACATGCAGGAATGGCAGTTGGTCTGATGTGGCACCAAACCCTTTTTCAAATCGATGCAGTCCGTACTCCAAGACGTCCTTCATCCAGTCAGTGTGGGTTTCAGATGAAACAAACCTTTCCATAACTGCAGTACGTACCAGCTTTCCTTCCTGCCACTCAACAAGCGCTGGTTGGCGTTTCTTTTCACTATCATCTGAATATTTCTGTGTGAGCGTATTCATCGCATGGACAACTGAATCCTCGCGTACCCCCTCAATCCAGTGTTCGACCGCTCGAATAGCTTCCTCTACTTCAATCTCTCTTTTATTTAAAAACATAACAAGGATGGCAGCTTCATGAGGACGCTTTAGAGGAAGCATGGCTGACAACACTTTATAAGCTTTTACCCATATTTCATCAGCAATCAACTCTGCTAGAAATGAATCCTTTTCAACTTTATATAAAAATTGCAGATACGTACCCGCTTTGTTGATAAACGTTATAGGATCGGGTGCTCCGTCATATGTGTGATAATCCATTAGCCGATATGGCGGTTTGCCGTGACGGACTTTTTTAAATTCCATATATGCTTCTTTTAAATGAGCCATGCTGAAAAATGACTCCTGTTCCAATTGATTCAAGATCTGCTCTTTTGAAATTTCGTCCATTTGAATATGAACTGGTCCCGGGATATGCGCAAAACCTGTCGCGACCGCTACCTTCAAACTTTCTTTGTCATAATAACGCTGACCATTGAGCGCTAGTGCCACAAGGTAAGCACGGCTATAGTTCCCAATAAAATCAAGGACAGTTAAAAATTCTTTTTCAGGGTGCTTACGCAATCCACGCCCAAGCTGTTGAATAAAAACAATAGGAGATTCTGTAGGACGGAGCATCAGGACAAGGTTCACACTTGGAATATCCACCCCTTCATTGAAAATATCCACACTAAACAGACACTCAAGCGGATCATTAGGATCTTCCAGGCGGGCAATGGCATACTCGCGCGCCTCGGGCTTATCGTCTCCTGATAATGCCAAGCTCGGCACCCCACGCGCTGTAAACTCATTTGCCATATAACGAGCATGTTCTACTGTCACACAGAATCCAAGTGCTTTTCGTTTCCTACCTTGGTAGCCGTAAAACCCCATATAATGCATGATATGCTCCACCCTGGAATGGATCTGCAAGCGCCTCGCGATCTCCTGTTGGTCTCTAGAAGTCAGATCACTTAAATCAATGCCATCCACATCTGTGATACCAAAGTAATGAAATGGCACAACTAGATTATCTTCAAGCGCCTCATGCAGCCTCACCTCAATTGCCACATTATGATCAAACAACTCAAAAACAGAAAGCTGGTCGCTTCGTTCTGGTGTTGCCGTCATTCCAAGAGTAAAGGCTGGTGTAAAATGCCTCATGACCTCCTGATACTGATTTGCTGCTGCGTGGTGTGCCTCATCATAAACAATATAGTCAAACGTATCAGGCTTGAACTGCTTAAACACGTTTGCCATAGATTTAATATTGGCAAATATGTAGTCTGCACCTATCTCTTTTCTCGTACCTGTCAGCATTCCGAATGTAACAGGTTTGTTTTGTAACAAAAACTCGAACGTTTCCTTCGCTTTTATCAAAATATCTTCTCTATGTACTAAAAACAGCATGCGTTTCGGCTTTACTCGTTGCACATCAAACGCTGCCATAAATGTTTTTCCCGTACCTGTCGCCGCTATAACAAGACTTTTTGTCTCACCTAGTCTTCTCAACCGCTCTAGGTTAACCATTGCCCGTTGCTGCATTCGATTTGGGGTAATGTACGCCCCGCTTTGCCTTAATAGATGTACAGAAGATGCCGCCCGTTTCACCGCTTGGTACTGTTTTTCATAATCAGAGATAAACGATTCTGTCAGCGGCGTGCTATCCTCCCAAAGTAGACCGTACTCTTTTAATACCCTGTCTGTAAATGGCATGTCCTTCTTTGACACAAGCTCAACATTCCACTCGACATTTGATTTCAACGCTGAATGTGTCACATTTGAAGAACCAATAATAATCTTATACTCATCAGCATATTCAAATATGTATGTCTTGGTATGGAACCCTCTATGTTCATCCGTCACAAAAACTTTTACATCTAGATCGCTAAACTCATGCAAACGCCTTAATGCCACAGGATCTGTGAAATTTAAATAAGTCGATGTCATGATCTGTCCCTGCTTACCATTTTCTATCGCCTTCTGAAGCGCATCCAGCAGCAGCTGAACTCCGCTAAAATTCACAAAAGCCACCCCAAAATAAAATTTTTCACACGTCTCCAGTGAATTCGTCAACTCTTTCAAAAGCGTTTCCGTTCCACTATTCACAAGCAATCGTTCAGACAAATTTACCCCTCCTATTTACCTATTAATTATCATACATTATTTTGGAAAATAATGCTGCATGATAGAAGAGGCGAAAGAGAGATTGGTAACATAATTAAAATAAATTGTGCGGAAATTACCCCTAAAATAATAAACTTTTAAAGAACCAACAGCTTTCAAAAAAGTATATATGTGGATTTTTTAAGATGATATACTAAGAATAACAAATACTCTGTGTATTTAATTTTTCAATAAATTAACATTTACATACATACAATTAAAGTGCTCTTAATAAAAACCACCTAAATAGTCTACTTAAAAATGAGAGGTAGAGGTGAAAGGATGAAAATCTCCATTCTTGAATCTAAAGTTAAAGCACCTGCGACATATCCTCATTATTTGAGGCGGGCAGCTGTTAGTGCTAAGTTGAAACAGCTTTTTCGTTCACCGTTAACGATCATTCACAGCGGAGCCGGGTACGGGAAAACATCCCTGCTGTCCCATGTCCTTCAGGATGAAAAGAGACGTTATAGCTGGTATACCGCTCAGGAGGAAGATGATGATATTCAGCCATTTTTGCTTTATTTGATGGCTAGTGTTGAACGGGTTTTCCCGGGTGTCGACAATCAATTTAAAGAAAAACGTACGCTTCCTCATTATCCTAAACCTTCAGAACTGCAGGTTTTGGTGACATTGTTCATTGAGACTTTATCATCAATTGATGAGGAGTTTACGATTGTAATTGATGATTACCATACGATTGACCATGTTTTTAGTATCAACTTTTTTATGGAAAAAGTGATTACACTGCTGCCCGAGACGATCCACATTGTCCTGTGCAGCCGTCAAAAGCCAAGATGGTCCAACCTGTTAAAACTTCGAAGTTCCGGCCAGCTGGTAGAAATCACTTCTGATGACCTGCAGTTTCAAGCGGATGAAATCCGTTATTTTTATGAGGATACCTACGAGCTTCAGCTGACAGACGAGACTATTCATGAAATTAATGAAGTAACAGAAGGCTGGGCGATTGCTGTACAGCTTATTGGCAGTTATCTGGCAAGCTTCAGGGAACCGTCCTTTTCATTACCTGATCTGCCAACCGACGAACTTTTTCAATTTCTCGCACAAGAGGTTGTCGGTAAGCGATCCTTTGAAGAACAGCAGATGCTTTATCATCTCAGTCTGATGGAGTCATTTGATCTTCAGGCAATCAACCATTTTTATGGAGAAAAAGGTAAGCGCTTACTTACAGAACTTCTTCACTCTCACATGTTCGTCCACCAGATAGGCGCTTCTCATTATCGCTTTCATGCCCTTTTTCATCAATTTCTGCAGGATACATTCCGCATGAGGTTTCCAGAGGAGTGGCTGTCTCACCATCAGGAGCTGGCCGCCTATTATACCAGTCAGCAAAACATTGTACAGGCCATGAAACACTTCCGTCTGATTAATGATCCTCCGCAACTGGCTGAACGTGTAAAAGAGTTCGGTCCACAACTCATTGCAAGCGGCCAGTTTGACTACCTTGAGGAACTGTTGAATCTGATACCGGCTGAGCTGAAAACCATTCATTATCTTCTTTACCACCTTGAAGGTGAAGTGCATCGATACAAAGCGTATTACGCAAAAGCCAAATCCTCTTATCTTGATTGCACCAAACATTCGCAAAATGAAACGGACATTCATACAGAAGCGAAATGCATGATTGGCATCGCCTCTATTTACATTGATACGATTCAGCCGCTCTATGCGGAACCTTATCTTGATCGTGCCCTCACGCTTGCCCATTCTATTACAGACTTTGATCCGGACATGCTCAAGCAGTGGAAATGTCTGCGTATTGAGAACTTAGTCAATCTTGGCCAGGCAGTTGAAGCGGAAAAGCTGATGGGGCAATTCGGTATGCAAATTGAGGACTTACCCACTCATAATATTGATGTAAGACTGCATCTTAGAAGAGGTCGGCTGACAGATGCCCGGGAGATTGTTCTGCGCAAGAAGCAGCAGCCTGCTGCCCTGCCTGAGATGTTTCGTGAAGTGACACTTCTTGGTTCCTTCATTAGTTCAATGATTGGCGAAGCTGATGAGGCGCTGACATTAGCGGAACGGGGTGTCGGTCACGGACGGGATGAAAAATCCATCTATATCGAAGCGGTGGGCTATGTTAGAAAAGGCCATGCGCATCTGATAGCACCTCTTCGTGAGCTCGATGAAGCGCATAGCTGTTATCGAAAAGCCATTGACCTGCTGACGATGTATGATCTACACCGTGCAAAAGCAGAACCGCTCATGGGCCTTGCAGGTGTTTTAGCTATGCAGGGATTAACTGATCAGTCCACAGAAGCTTATGACGCAGCCATCCGGGAAACTGAAAAGGTACAGGACAGCTGGCTGTCAGCTTATCTGCTGGTTGGAAGAGCTCAGCTGAAGGTTCAACAAAATCGTTTGGAAGATGCATCGCAGGACTTTAGCCACGCCTTGGACAGCTTTCTTCAATGCGGTGACCAGTTTGGGGAATTTGTTACACGTTATCATTTAGCAGCTTTACAGTGGGCGAAAAAATTGCCGTTTCGTAAAGAAGAACTGTCCAAACTTACACACCTGCTTCTGACACACCCATTTGAGTTTTTGTTCAAACACAACTCTTTGTTCGGACTTGCTGATCCGGCCAGTGCGCTTCCTTTTTGGTATGATGCCACGATCCAGCTTCCTGAAGAGAAGCGGCATTTCATCCTGAAAAAACTTGGTCTCACAAAGGATATCCGCCCCCCTTCTTATACGCTCCACGTCAAAATGTTCGGGGCTTTTCAGGTTTCAAGAGGCGTGATGGCTGTCCCGGAAAAAGAATGGCAGCGGGAAAAAGCGAAAGAGCTATTTGCTTTATTTGTGCTGAATGGAACCCGCTATCTTCATAAGCAGGAAATTTATGATGAATTGTGGCCGGGTGTAGACCTTGACCAAGCAGAACGGGACTTTAAAGTAACCTATAATGCGTTATTAAAAGCAATTGAACCCCAGCGCCAGGTGCGTAAGGAATCTTACTTCATTGAACGCAAAGGGGTGCTTTACAGAATCCGTCCGGAAGCAGTTATACAACCTGATACAGCGCATTGGCAGCTTGAAATTCAAAAATCCCTTGAGCTTAGGAGTCCAAAAGCGCAGTTACGCCATTTGAAAAAGGCAATTCGTTTATATCATGGAGAACTTTACGGCGACCGTACACCCGATAGCAAAGCGATCCGTCGGGAACAGGAGCTATTCCGTACCAGTTACTTAGAAGCGATGGAGCGCATTGCCCAGCTCTATACCCGACTTCAGGATTACAATAAAGTGATCTACTGGGCAGATAAAATTCTGGTTGAAGATGCGACTTGGGAAGAAGCTTACCGTTTATTAATGTTCGCGTATTATCAAAAAAGAAACCGCAAACGCGCACTTGATATGTACGCATCCTGTGAACGCATTCTTCGTGAAGAACTTGGGGTGGGACCCATGGAAACAACTATAAATATGTACGACCTGATCCGGCTCTAGCTTTCATGTTAGAGCCGGATTTTAAGTTGTAACTCATTTGTAACTACTGGGGAATAGACTTAGGAGGAATAAAGAAAGCGCTTTCAAATTTACTTATGAGAGGGGTAAAGAAATGATCAAAAAATGGGGGTCTGTTCTGCTGCTGTCTTCTGCTTTAGTGCTGAGTGCCTGTGGGAATGAATCAGAAGAAACAACAGGCACTGCAGGTACAGATATTAAAGATGAGCCAATTAAAGTTGGGGTCCTTGCTTCCCTGACTGGTGCACTTGAATCATATGGGAAACAAACACAGCGCGGTTTTGAATTGGGTCTGGACTATGCAACGGACGGCACCATGGAAGTAGCCGGCAGAAAAATCGAAGTCGTGTTTGAAGACACTGAAACTAAGCCGGAAGTCGCTGTACAGAAAGCAACAAAGCTTTTGGAGGAAGATGGCGTGGATTTCTTGGTCGGTTCATCGAGTTCAGGAGATACATTGGCGGTTTTACCACTTGCTGAAGAATATGAAAAAATCATGATCGTTGAACCTGCCGTTGCAGACAGTATCACCGGCTCTGAATTCAATAAATATCTGTTCCGCACATCGCGTAATTCATCACAGGATGCTGAAGCCGGCGCAGCTGCAATTGCCGGCGAAGGTGTAAAAATCGCTACATTTGCCCCTGATTATTCCTTTGGATGGGACGGTGTAGCAGCATTTAAGACTGCGGCAGAGGACTTAGGCGCTGACATTGTGCTCGAGGAATTTGCTGATCCGGCTGCAACAGATTTTACTTCAAATTTACAAAAGGTCATTGAAGCGGATCCGGACTATCTGTTTGTCGTTTGGGCAGGTGCAAACTCACCATGGAATCAAATTGCTGATATGAAGCTGCAGGATAAAGGCATCAAAATTTCGACAGGTGCACCGGATATTCCGGCACTTAGCATCATGGAGCCGTTGGTTGGAATGGAAGGATTCAGTGTCTATTACCACACCCTTCCTGACAATGAGGTTAACGACTGGTTAGTGGAAGAACATAAAGCACGATACGATGACGAAGTGCCGGATCTCTTTACGCCTGGTGGTATGACTGCGGCCATCTCGATTGTTGAAGCACTGAAAAAATCAGAAGGCTCTGCAGATGCTGAAGAATTAATCGGAATTATGGAAGGCATGTCATTTGAGACACCTAAAGGCACCATGACGTTCCGTCCGGAAGACCATCAGGCACTGCAATCCATGTATTCAATCAAGCTAGAAGAACAGGAAGGCGTCCCTTATCCAGTGCCGGTTCTGATCGAGGAATTGTCTCCTGAAGACACAGAACCGCCGATCCTTAACAACCAATAAGCCATAAGGACAGACGCTTAATCACGTCTGTCCGTGTGCCTGAAGAATGGGGTTCCGTTCTTCAGGCACACGGGCAGAAAAGGAGGACACTAGATGACGTTCATGCAAACAAAGGATCTGACGATTCAGTTCGGCGGACATACAGCAGTTGATCATGTTTCATTTACATTGCCTGAAAAGCAGTTCAAATCCGTTATTGGTCCGAACGGGGCTGGAAAAACGACCTTTTTCAATCTGCTCAGCGGCGAACTGAAGCCGACAAAAGGGGAAATTTTTTATAAAGGGGAATCTCTGCGGGGAGTCAGCGCTGTGGACCGGACTCGCCTGGGAATTGGCCGTTCATATCAAATTACGAATGTCTTTCCAAACCTCACAGTATTTGAAAATGTGCGGCTGGCCGTACAATCAAAGTCGAAAATCCGTTACCCATTCTGGAAAAGTGCTCATTCTTATCATGAGCTGGCTGAAGAAACACATGAGCTGCTGAAACAGGTGCTGCTTGATAATAAGGCCCAGTTGTTTGCTTCCCAACTTTCGCACGGAGAAAAAAGAAAGCTTGAAATTGCCATGCTGCTGGCTCTTGATACGGAAGTCCTGCTGCTGGATGAACCGACAGCTGGTATGTCTCTTGAGGAAGTACCTGCCATTCTCAATGTCATCCATTCCATTAAAGAGCAGGGTACTAAAACCATCCTGTTGATTGAACACAAAATGGATATGATTCTTGATCTCTCTGACTCTATTATGGTGCTGTTCAACGGCAAGTTACTGGCAGATGGCACGCCTGGGGAGATTATGGAGAACGAGACTGTACAACAGGCTTATCTGGGAGGTTATTAAAATGGCAAACCTGTTAGAGATGCGCAATGTCCACACCTATATAGGTGAATACCACATCCTCCAGGGCGTAGACTTTACCGCTTCCGCCGGGCAGGTCAGTGTACTGCTTGGACGGAATGGTGCCGGCAAAACAACTACGCTCAAAACCATCATGGGCCTGCACCCGGCCAAAAGCGGAACCATCCTGTTTGAAGGCAAGCCGATCGAAAAGTTATCAACGCACAAAATTGCACGAAGCGGCCTCGGCTATGTTCCGGAAGACCAGGGGATCTTCTCCACGCTGACGGTTGAAGAAAACATCCGTGTTGCCATGAGGGATCAGTCAGATGCTACAGCTAAAAGAATTAATTACGTTCTTGAACTATTTCCTGATCTGAAGAAATTCTGGAAAAAAAACGGGGGCAATCTGTCAGGCGGTCAGAAGCAGATGCTGTCTATGGCCAGAGCATTTATACAGGACAGCCGTCTTTTGCTCATTGATGAACCATCAAAAGGACTGGCACCGGTTGTGATTGGAAAAGTCATTGAAGCCATTCACGAGCTAAAAAAACAATCGACCATTGTTCTGGTGGAACAAAATTTCCGAATGGCGTCAAAGGTTGGAGACACGTTTACGCTGATTGATGATGGCCGCACTGTCCACACCGGGGAGATGGGCTATCTAATCGAAAATGAAGAAATGAAACGTAAATATCTTGGAATCGGCTAAAGGAGGTACGTGATGGAACTGCTCATTAATATATTTGTAAACGGACTTGCTACAGGTATGCTGATCTTCCTTTTGGCTGCCGGGCTGACGCTGATCTTTGGTTTAATGGATGTGTTGAACTTCGCACACGGAGGACTTTTTGTCTGGGGTGCATTTGCTGCGGTCTGGACCTATACTGCCACTGACAGTTTTATGCTGGCAATTCTTGGGGCTCTCCTGACAGGCGTTGTCCTCGGGTTTGTTACGGAAAAACTGATTATTGCGCCAGTATACGGCAATCATGTCCAGCAGATCTTGATTACACTTGGCTTCATGCTCGTCCTGACTGAAATGATTAAAGTTGTTTTCGGACCTAATCAGCTGGCAGCAGGCGTCCCTTCCTATTTAGCAGGAAGCTTTGAAATAGGTGATGTCATTTTAATTAAATACCGCCTGTTTATTATTGTAACTGGTTTTGTTGTTTTCGCACTGATCCAGTTTATCTTGAAACGCACAAAGATTGGCCTGATCGTGCGGGCTGGCGTCTTGAACAAGGATATGGTGCAGGCGCTTGGGATTCATATAAAAAAGGTCTTTTTATATACCTTCATTGCAGGAGCAGCACTTGCTGCATTTGGCGGAGCACTGATGGCACCTTATTCAGGTGTTGTATATGCCGAGATGGGACTTGAGTTCGGGATTCTCGCCTTTATCGTCGTTGTAATAGGCGGAATGGGGTCGCTTCCGGGATCGCTTTTTGCTGCCATACTTGTAGGTCTTGCCGGAAGCTTTATGGCCTACTATGTTCCTGATTTATCACTGGCAGTCAACATGATTCTGATGGCAATTGTATTAATTTTCAGACCGCAGGGTTTGTTTGCGGCAAGGGGGTGAAAGGATGGCAAAAGCATTATCACTTCACAATGGTGTTTACCTGATCATTGCACTGGCACTCATTATCTTTCCGTTCGTGACGGAATCCCGTACATGGACCATTCTGCTGACTCAGATTTTTATTTTCGCCATATTGGCGATGAGCTATGATTTGCTGCTGGGTTATACAGGCATTGTTTCTTTTGGCCACGCGATGTTTTTCGGGATCGGTGCTTACAGTACAGGTATTTTTCTAAAATCATTTGAACCAACGCTTCTATATTTTATTCTTTCAATCGCGTGCGGAATGGTGCTGGCAGCAATCGTAAGCTTTTTTGTCGGGATCCTGACCCTTCGGTTAAAAAGCCATTATTTCGCAATGCTGACTTTGGCTTTATCAGGTTTGTTTCTGGTAGCAGCTGAAAAATGGCGTACGCTGACTTACGGAAATGACGGGTTTACCTTTCGTGCACCGGAAATTTTTCAGGACCGCTTAGTATTTTATCTCGTTGCCCTTGGCTGCCTGCTTGCCTCTTTTGTTTTTTTGAAACGCTTTGTGTCCTCACCGATGGGACGCGTTCTAATCTCACTGAGAGAAAATGAAAGCCGTACAGCTTCTCTTGGTTTTAAAACATTGCACTATAAGGTGATAGCATCCGTGGCAGCTGGAGTCATCGCCTCACTTGCAGGCTCCCTTTATGCGATTTCACTGCGCTTTGTAAATACCAGTGTCATGACGATGGACATTACGCTCGATGCCCTGCTGATGACCATTATTGGCGGAGTCGGTACGCTGATCGGGCCTATACTTGGTGCCGGCGTCATTGAACTTGCACAGCATTACTTGTCCGGCCTTGCTAGAGAGAATCCAATTTTTGAACGCTGGATTATCTTATTCGGCATTCTCTACATCCTCGCTGTGATCTTCTTTCCACGCGGTATTGCCGGTGGTATTCAAAGCCTCTATTTGAAGCTCCGCGGGAAAAAGGTCGGTGTCCACCGCTCATTGAAAAAAAGGGTGGTGAAATCATGACAGGCATTGCAGGAGTTGGAAGCTATATCCCGAACAACTATATGACTGCTGACCAGCTGGCTGAGATCTCGGGGGTGCCAGAAGCAGTCATCCGCGAAAAAATGGGGATTACAAAAAAACCTGTAGCTGGCCCTGAAGATCATACTGCTGAAATGGGCATTCAAGCTGCTGTTCGCGCGCTTGAACAAGCCGGTATCAGTGCGAAACAGCTGGATTTGATCATCTATATCGGCGAAGAGCACAAAGAATACCCGCTCTGGACAGCAGGCATCTATATACAGAACCGGCTTGGGGCAACACGCGCATGGGCTTTTGATGCGGCACTCCGCTGTGGAACAACAATGATGGCGATGAAGCTGGCAAATGATCTGATGGCAGCAGACTGCGCTATCCGCTATGTGTTGCTTGCCGGCGGTTACCGCAATGAAGATTTCATTGACTACCAAAACCAGCGCACCCGGTTCATGTTTAATCTCGCTTCAGGCGGTGGAGCACTTGTGCTATCAAGAGAGCTTGTTGACAATGAACTGCTCGGAAATTCCATCGTAACAGATGGGTCGTTTTCAGAAGATGTTGTGGTACCTGTTGGGGGAACAAAAAGCCCGCTGACTCAGGAACATCTTAAGACCAACCGGTACAAACTTGATGTCATGGATCCCGAGGGAATGAAAGCACGCCTTGAAGCAAAGTCAATGCAGAATTTCCTGTTCGTGATTCGTGACGCACTTGAAAAAAGCGGCTATACACAAGCGGATATTGACTATCTCGGTATTCTTCATATGAAACGTTCAGCACATGATTATGTCTTACAGCAGCTCGGACTGACAGATGATCAGTCTATTTATCTATCAGATTATGGCCATATTGGTCAGTTTGATCAAATTATTTCTTTAGAACTTGCGCTTGCCCGCAATAAAATTAAGCCAGGCACCCTCGTGGTTCTGGTCAGTGCCGGCATCGGCTACGCCTGGGCAGCGCAAGTCATTAAATGGAGGGAAAAAGAATGACACTGGAGACCATTCAACTGAAAAATGGAGAAGACATCGCCTATCGCATGCGTGCCGGCAGCGAAAAAGTAATTGTACTCGTTCACGGCAACATGACTTCTTCGGCACACTGGGATCTTCTCATTGAAAAACTGCCGGCAACTTATACCGTTTACGCACCGGACCTTCGGGGATTTGGCGGTTCAAGCTACCGAAAGCCCATCACATCCATTCGCGACTTTTCGGAGGATCTTGCACAATGGGTAAAACAAATTGGGCTCACAAACTTTCATCTCGTCGGCTGGTCACTCGGCGGTGCTGTTGCTATGCAGTATACGATTGACTACCCTGAAACCGTGGAAAAGCTGATCCTGCTTGCATCTGCTTCTTCCCAAGGCTATCCTTTCCTGCAGTACATGGACCCAACTGATTTGACAAAGGTAAAACGTCTCACAACAAGAGAAGAAATTGAGCAGGATCCCCTTCGCACTAAGCATATACAGGGATTGTATGACGCGAAAGACCGTGAAGGATTGAAAGCTGTCTGGAATGCAGGGATTTATACGCATGTAAAGCCGGATAACAACCGGTATGAAGCCTATGTGGATGATATGCTGACGCAGCGCAACCTCGCAGACGTCTATCATGCACTTAATACATTTAACATTAGTACGATCCCAAATGAGGCCGCGATCGGAACCGGCGAAATTGATTCGATTCAGGTCCCAATTCTTGTTATCAGCGGAGATCGAGACCTGATCGTCACTCAGCAGATGACCGACGAACTTTTGAGTGACCTGAAAGACCGGGCGAAACATGTGCAGCTCACCCATTCAGGTCATTCACCTCTTGTAGATCAGCTGAATGAACTGGTTCGCATTATGGATGAATTTATAAAGGAGGATGCAGCATGCGGCTCCAAGACAAAGTAGCATTGATCACAGGCGGTGCAAGCGGTATAGGGAAAGCGGCCACAGAACTTTTTCTAGAACAAGGAGCCCGTGTAGTCATAGCAGATTATAATCAGGAACAGGGTGAACAGCTGATCAGTGCACTTGAACATCATCAGGCGAATGTTGTCTTTTGCCGGACAGATGTTTCAAAGGCAGATCAGGCGAAAGCGGCCGTGGCCTTCACCATTGAACAGTATGGCAGACTGGATATTTTGATCAACAACGCAGGCATTACACGTGATGCCATGTTCACCAAAATGACAGAAGAACAGTTTGATGAAGTGCTTGATATTAATGTTAAAGGGCTTTTTCATATGACTCAGGCTGCCCTCCCTTACCTGATTAAACAAGGCGCAGGCAAGATTATCAACACCTCATCTGTTAGCGGTGTCTACGGTAACGTCGGGCAGACAAACTATGCAGCTTCCAAAGCCGCAGTGATCGGAATGACTAAGTCATGGGCAAAGGAACTAGGCAGAAAAGGCATCCAGGTGAATGCTGTTGCACCAGGGTTTACCGCCACGCCAATGGTTGCCAAAATGCCTGACAACATTCTTGATCAGATGAAATCAATCGTATCGCTCAAGCGGCTGGCAGAGCCGCGGGATATTGCGAACGCTTATTTATTTCTTGCTTCAGATGAGGCTGATTATGTTCACGGCCACGTGCTGCATGTGGACGGCGGGATTATGATGTAGAAAGGATGATAGCATGAGCGCAACTTCTCATTGGCTTCAAAAGCGCATTCGCATGACACCCGATGCTCTAGCGCTCACTGATGCAGAAACGCAGGAGACCTGGACATATGAAGCCCTCGAAAATAGAATCAGCCGGTGGAAGTCTTATTTTCTCTCCCGCAAACTGAAAAAGGGAGCGCGCGTTGCATTTCTCAGCGCTAATTCGATTGAAACCTTTGCATTACTCTTTGCCTGCAGCTGCACAGGACTCATCTTCACTCCACTAAATACTCGTCTTCACCCATCGGAAATACAAACGATCTTACAGGATGCCGAGCCCGCGATCGTTTTAGTGGATGAAGAAATGAACCATCTTGTACAGAACACCCATTGGTCAGTGGTGCGGCTCAGCGATCTACTGCAGAACCTGCCGCATGAGGAAGCTTCCCAGCTCACAGCCCAACCCGAAGAAACGTCGCTTATGATCTATACTGGCGGCACAACGGGCACACCAAAAGGCGTCATGCTATCAAACCGTGCAATCGAATGGAATGCAATTAATACCATCGTATCCTGGGGACTGACAGATGAAGACAGGACACTGACCTATATGCCACTTTTTCATACAGGCGGACTCAATGCGCTCGCGATTCCGATTCTAATGGCCGGCGGACATGTCATTGTCGGCAAAAAATTTAACCCTGAAGACGTCATTCGCGAGCTGAATGAGTACCGTATTACAATTGCACTATTCGTCCCGACCATGTACCAAATGATGATCCACACTGGAAAGCTGACAGACCATCCTTTTTCAACTATGAAGACGTTCCTTTCCGGCGGAGCACCATGTCCACTCTCCATTTACGAATTTTTTGAGAAACAACAGCTCCCCTTTAAGCAGGGCTATGGATTATCCGAGGCTGGGCCAAACAATTTTATGATGCCGCTCGACCACGCCCAGCGCTATAAGTGTTCAGTAGGAAAACCCATGGTGTATGCAGAAATCGGGTTATTTGAGGAAGATGGAACAGAAATTCATACCCCTGATACAGCAGGAGAAATCTGGATTCGGGGCCCTCATCTGTTTTCAGGCTACTGGAGGCGCCAGGATGAAACAGCAGCAGCCTTTCAAGGGGGGTGGTTCAAAACCGGGGACCTTGCAGAACGTGACGCAGCCGGCAACTATCTCATCAGAGGTCGAAAGAAAGAAATGATTATATCTGGCGGAGAAAATATCTTTCCTCAGGAGATAGAATCCGTGTTAAACCAAATGCCTGGCATCCGGGAACAGGCAGTCATCGGACAACCTGACGATCAATGGGGAGAGGTGCCGGTCGCATTCGTTGCCTTATCCAATCCTCACTTACGCACAGATCAGATCTACGAACACTGCAAGGCTCACTTATCTGGTTACAAGTGCCCGGCAAGGATTCACATCGTCCCCGACCTGCCAAAAACCGCAGTCGGCAAGCTCGATAAACGCCAACTCCAGAAATGGTCAGACACCTATACGATTGCTGATTAGCTTAGGGGTTAAGAACAGGCTACATGAAGATCTGATGAGGCTGGTAACCCAGCCTTTTTTTAGATAGGGTTTTATTTTGATACTTTGTTTATTTGTGGTACGGCTCCCCCCGATTAATCCGAAACCCCCGATAAATCTGCTCCAGCAGAACAAGCTTCATCAATTGATGCGGAAACGTCATCTTGGAAAAAGAAAGCGCAAAGTCACTTCTTTTCGTAACGTCCTCACTTAAGCCCAGCGATCCTCCAATGATAAAGGCAATTTTGCTTTTGCCGTAGGTTGCGAGCTGGTCCATTTGTTTGGCGAGTTCTTCTGAGGTGAGCTGTTTTCCTTTGATCTCCAGGGTGATGACGTGCGTGTCCGGAGTGATTTTGCTGAGGATGCGTTCGCCTTCTTTTTGTTTGACGATTTGCATGTCTGCCTCGCTCAGGTTTTCGGGTGCTTTTTCGTCCGGCACTTCGATGAGGTCAATGGTGGCATATGCTCCGAGGCGTTTTGTGTATTCTGCAATGCCCTGTTTAAGGTATTTTTCCTTAAGTTTTCCTACGGTGATAATTGAAATTTTCATGTGGTTCCTCCGATTAACTTGATGATCTTATTGTATCACTTTTCCTCTTCTATCATTGAAGATAGCATTTTCTCATGGCATCTCTACAAATCCCCCTAAAAGCCACCTCTTGAGGGGGAATACGATAAGCGATGAAGGGGTTTTTATATTATAATGAATCTTAAAAAGGGGTAAATATTAATGAAAAAAGGCGAAGAAATTAGATATGTTGAAGATGATGAATATGAGCAGAAAACAAAAGAAACAAAGCTAGTTTATCTCTTACTGGATATTGAGTTTATTGAAGGCAACACAAACGGGGTAATATCATACTTTATAAACATTCGTTATCACAATTCAAGTGAGGCTAACATTGAAGTTCATCCTGAAGCATGGAAGCAGGCTTTAATATTAATTGAAGATTGGGATACGGATGATACCGAGTTATGGAACCTGTTACATAGCTGGGGTATCTATAGAGGTTAATAGTAGACACCCATAATCATTATGATCCCCAAAAACGTGTATAAACCCTTAATTACAGGCTTATACACGTTTTTCTGGCATGGTTAACAAAGTGAGTGGCCTTTTCGCCATCGATCTTATAATCAGAAAGAACAGGCTCTTGCTCTTCTACAAAAGGATAATCATGATCTCCGTGATTCTTTGTCCACACCCCTAAATCTAGAAGCTTGGTAAATCCTCGTTCACGGCCACTTCTGCTGCCAGTCGGAAAGGTGTTGTGTCTGAAGCAAGATCTTCTCCACAGCTTTCGTTTCTTCAGGATGCATTCTCTCCAGAACAATCTAATTTTTCCTACTAATTCAACTGCCACTTTCACATGATCCAGACTTTTTTCCCGTCAACACTCCGCTTCATGATTCCCCCACCGATAATAGGGAAACCATAAGATAAAGAGATTCAGGAGGGATACGGATGGAGAAGGCTGCTGTGGTTTGGTTTCGGAAGGATTTGCGTGTGCACGATCATGAGCCTCTTGTGCAGGCGGCAAAAAGCGGTCTGCCGGTGATTGGGCTTTATGTGTTTGATCCAAAAGAATATGAGGAAACACGCTATGGTTTTAAGAAAACGGATCGGCATAGGGCAAGGTTTGTCCAGGATAGTGTGGAGGATTTGCGCCGCAATTTAGAGACGATTGGAGTTCCGCTTTTGATTCGTCATGAGAATCCGGCTGACGCGTTTTCTGTGCTTTCTCAACAGGTATCGATTCAATCGGTTTATCTGCACGAGGATATCGCGAGTGAGGAATTGGCGGTTGAAGATTCGGTGCGCAAGGTGCTGCCGGATGCTGCATTTACCGTTTCACATGGACGCAATCTGATTCATCCGGACGATCTTCCGTTTGCGATTGAAGAACTTCCGCAGACTTTTTCTCAGTACCGAAAAAAGCTGGAGAAGGCAGGAACCCCGATACGAACGGCGATCCCTGCGCCTTTAAACGTAACCGGACTTACCATGCGAGGTTCGCTTCCGCTTGGCGACTGTCCGACTCTGTCAGACCTTGGGTTAGAAGAATTAACCCGTACGCCCCGCTATACAGGCGGTTCTTCTCAGGCAAAGGAACGGCTGACGGATTATTTTTTCACGAAAGACCGTCTGAAGGTGTACAAGGAGACGCGGAATGGCATGCTTGCTGAGGATGATTCCTCGAAGTTTTCTCCCTGGCTTGCGCATGGCTGCCTGTCGCCTAGAGTTGTGTATGAGCAGATCAAACGCTATGAAAAGGAACGGGTGGAAAATGGCTCGACGTACTGGCTTTATGTGGAGCTGTTATGGAGAGATTATTTTCACCTCGTTCACCGTAAATTTGGCAACCGGCTGTTTTTCGCTTCCGGCCTGCGGGACTTTTCCGTTCCCTGGGAGCAGGATGAGACACTCACGCAGGCCTGGATCCAGGGGAAAACCGGGTACCCGCTTGTGGACGCTGCGATGCGGGAGTTAAAAGAGACCGGATTTATGTCGAACCGCGCCCGGCAGAATGCTGCGAGCTTTTTTACGAAAAACCTCGGGCTGGATTGGCGGATTGGCGCTGCCTGGTTTGAATCGCAGCTTGTGGATTTTGATGTAGCAAGCAATTACGGCAACTGGCTGTATAGCGCAGGGGTTGGAAACGATCCGATTCAGTTCCGGACCTTTAATGTAGAAAAGCAGGCGGCAGATTACGACCCGGAAGGCGATTATCTGAAGCACTGGCTGCCCGAGCTTCGCCGCGTGCCGGTCCCGTGGATTCATGCTACCCGTGAGATGGGGCTGATTGAGCAGAAGGAGTACGGGGTGACGCTTGGTGAGGACTACCCCCTGCCGATCATTGACCTTCAGGAAGCCATGCGGGAAAGGAGAGAACGGATGAAGCAGGCGATGGGAAAAACATAAATGAAATAAGCACATTATATGATGCTAAAGTCCCTATTCTGTGATATGCTTTTTTTACCATATGAGAAGAAGGGCGGTGCTTTCATGCGCGAAGTTTTTATTCCACTTGCTGTGTATATGCTGCCGGCATTTATTTTGTTTTACATGGCTATTGATGTGTTTTGGCGCAACCCGAAAAAAGTGGAGCACCGCCTGGTCAGTCTCTCGATTCTTTGCTACGGCATGCTGTTTTTATCTGAATATGTCAGGCATCTTTTGCCGATTGAATACAGCCCGGCTCTTGTTACCTACTGGTTTGGCAATGCGGGCATTATGATTTTATCGCTGTTTACTCACTTTATCTTTAAGGCTTCTCTGCTTTACAAAAAATTACCTGCTTTTTTGTATCCTTCTGTTTTTTACCTGCCGCTGATCCCGATCCTTCTCACGTATATATTTCAGGAAAACTTCATGAACAGCCAGGAATTTATTCAGGTGGGCATGTGGAAATACCCTGAATTCAACACAGCTTATCTTGTGACGCTGACAGTCTCGAACTTGTTTCATTTATTTGTGATTGGTTTGCTTTATTACGCCAGAACCAAAGCCCGTGTAACGATCCAGCAAAAGGTGCTTTCTCTTTTGATCTACGCTGCTTCCTTTGTTCTCGTATGGGATGTCATTTTTGGCTACGCTTCATTTAAAGGGGCCATCCCTCCCTATCCATACATTTACGGCGCGTTTGCCTGGGCGGTTGCGTTAAGCTACGCACTGCGGAAGTTCGATATACTTACTTCCTCCCATAAACGGTTTGAAACACTGTATAACCTTAATCCTGCTGCGATTGTGCTGATTGACCGGTATGGATTAATCGAAAGTGCCAACCCCGCTGCCCGCCTTCTGCTTGAAGAGGGTCAAGTGAACCAGCTTTTTTTCCAGCACTTTATTCCGGTTAAACGACAAAAAGAATGGATTCACCATTTACTGGATTCTTTTTCAAAGGAAGAGAAATTTACAAATTTTGAAACAAAAATCATTACAGCGTCTGGAACTGAAAAGTATGTGGTCATGGACGGGGATTTTATTTTCATCGACCAGCATCTTCACAGCATGCTGATCATACGTGATATTGATTCCACAAAGGAAGACGAAAAAACCATACGATTCCTTGCGTATCACGATTCTCTAACTCATTTAGCCAACCGCCGCTCCTTTTACGATCAAGGCGCAAAAGCTATTCAGCAATACCAGCAGCTCGCTGTCGTGCTGATTGATTTAGATGGATTTAAAAATGTTAATGACACGTACGGCCATCAGGTTGGGGATGCCTTCCTCATTCATGTTGCTCAGCTTTTAAAGCATTCCATGAAAAAATCAGGGCTCGCTTCACGCGTTGGAGGAGATGAATTCTTCTTATACCTGCCGATCGGCTATGAAAATGAAACACAGGTCTACCTGGACAATCTGCTTGCAGCGTTTCAGCATGAGCCTTTCCTGGCAGAAAACATTGAAATTCCGATTTCCGTTTCTATTGGCGTCAGCCTCTCTCCCATGCACGGAAACCAACTTGAAGCCCTCATTCATAAGGCTGATCTTGCGATGTATGAGATTAAGCACAACGGGAAAAATGGCTACCGGATTTATAACGAAACAATAGAGGCCAAGACCTTGGTACTTTAATCAACTAGCTGTGTTAAATCATATTATTAATACATGACCCAAAAAAAGGACCCAATCGAGTCCTTTTTTTACGTTAATTTTTCACATCTGTTAGTCGTTAACAGAAAAGTTAAGAAACGGAACAGCATGCTAAAACTACCTCTGGACGATTAAATGACCCTGTAAATTCTTAACTCACTAAGTCATTCAAACGAATGATCTCACATCCCTTACTCTCATAATAGTCGATCATGCCATCAATTTTCTTTTTATCATAACTGGTAATGCAATCTGATAGTACACTCACCCCGTAGCCTGATTTGCGTAAGTTATAGCAGGTTGACTTAACACAAGCAATCGCATCTGCTCCAGTAATGTAGAAGTCGTCTATTTCATTTATTCTAATAAAGTCTGCGAATTCTTCACTTGTTAATGCATTTCCTTTATATTTTGTAAAAACATTTGGGGATACCAGCTTCAAATCTGGAGCTAATTCGGCACCTCGTGTATCTGTTTTAAACGTTCTCGTACCAGGTGATAAATTCTCATGTCTTATATAAACCACATGAAGATTATTTTCGACCGCCCAATCAATTGATTTGTTGATATTATCAATAACCTCTTTGTAATTCTTTGTTATATCATTTTGAATATCAATGACTACTAAAGCTTTTTTCTGCATCATACTTCCTCCTACTAAACTAATGTTTCGCTTGGATGAGGGAACGCTTGCAACGGAAATCTAATAAATGAAAGTAATCAAGTGCCAGCGCTCTGGGGCTTTGTTCATTTAACAGAATTAAAATAGATTAATATTTTTCCTTTTAATTCAATATACTTAATTTAATACAGCCTGTTCAACAATTTTCATACACTCCCCGACAATGGATTCAGGCTGAGGTACGCCTGGATCCTGATTGACCATCACGACAGTTCCCGTCTGTCTCTCCGGATTGAATCTGACCTGGCACTGAAACCCGACTCCCCAGCCATTGGATACGATCTGTACTCCATTTTCGCTATCGGAACGAAACACCCCTAGACCTGCTGCAGGTTCGCAGCCAAATGCGTTAAGCATCTTTCTTGCTGATCTTTCAGAGAAAACTTCAGATGAACCATTCCATGCTTTTATTAGTTGGATACATAATTTACCTAAATCTTCAGATGAAGTCCACACGCCAGCGCCTGATTCATTTGGATAGACAGCTCTTTTCCCCGTCACGATCTCTCCTGTTTTGTGATGCCCGGAAGCCATGGGCAGTCCCTTAGGCATGGCAGACCACAGAAAGGTATTCTCCATCCCGACCGGCTCCAAAACAAGCGAGGTTAGGGCAGACGAGATGTTTAGCCCTGTAACTTCTGTGATCATCTGTTCTACGATAGAGTAGCCTGTGTCTGAATAAGAGAACTGTGTTTCAGGCTCGTACGAAACCGCAGCGGGTTTTGCATGATAGGCCGTTTTTCCGGAAAGCAGATCGAGATTAACGGGAATTTGTTCTCCGCTTTGAATCGGTTCATAGCTCCCCGGTGGATCAATAAAGCCTCCCTGGTGGGCAAGAAGATTTTGAAGCGTCACCTTTTGACCGGCAGTCCATTCATTATCCGGAACCTTAAACGATACTAAATAATCATTTACAGGCCGCTCCAGCTGAACCACTCCCTGGTCAACAAGATGCATCACAAGGGCTGCCGTAATGAACTTGCTTATGGAGCACACATGAAAGAGATCCTGTGCCTCTACTGGATCGCCGCCAACTTCCCTCACGCCCAGCTGAGCCTGCCAGAAGTCATTTTCAGTAAAAGCACTGATCGATAAACCTGGCACCTTCCACTCTTTCATTTTTTCTTCAATTTCCTCCAAGACTTTTTCTCTATTACTCATGCATTTTCCTCCACTCTGTTTTTTTCAGTAGATAGTGATGATGCGGTTCGTCATCAATCGTCTGAACCCCCTCAAAAGTAAACCCGCATCTTTTGATCACGTTCGATGAGGAAACATTACGTGGAAGCGCTATGGCATTCAGAATTTCCGTATTGGTTTCGTTAAATAAATAATTGATGAGGCCTTGCACCGCTTTTGTCGCATAGCCTTTTCCCTGAAAACGCTCAGAAAGCGCATACACAATTTCCCTGTTTGGCTCAGGAAGCTCTTCTTTTATCCCCGAACAGCACCAGCCAATGCATTCGTCTGTCGCCTTGATGAAGACGCCAAGCTTTAAAAAGTGCTCTCCTATGTTCCCTTGACTTGCAGCTTCAAGAAACGCTTTATTTGCCGGTATTTCATAGTGAGTCAGCCATTCCTCTCTTTGTTCTGTCGTGGAGGACCAATCCGGCAGAAACTCTCGGATTGCCGGCTGGTTGGCTATGGTGGAAATGATTTCAGCCTCTTCAAGTGAAAATTCCTGAAGATATAGTGCTCCGCAATCTATTTTAAATAACTGCTTTTCAGTCTTATCCTTCATTTATTTTCCACCTTGCTATATAGTTTTAAAGTAAATACATGATATACTTAGGTTACCAAACTTTACTAAATATTCCTAATCTTCTTTCGTTTTATTTTCTTTTTCCTTGCAAGGCAAATTCATCTGTATAGGAGGAAAATACATGGCATTACTGGCCGCAATTCTCACTGCATTTGGGATCTGGATTTATTTTCGTTTTAATGTGAAATCAATGAATTTGCTTAGTCTATTAATGGCAAAAGGATGGGAAGGCGTGGCCCAGGAGGAATCACGATCCATTCGCTGCTCCTATTGTAACAATGTGATTAGAAGAGGACAGACAACGCCTTATTGTACGAAGTGTAAACAGTTTATGTAATTCCAAAGCGTGCGTTATGTACTTAAATAGTGTAAGCATTATAAAATAGGTTCTGTTAATGGTAAATAAGGTATCGTTGAAATTGACGAGACCTTTTTTTTATACTCTTGTATCACATTCAAACGTCAACGAAGAAAGGACAACAACAATGGATTGGAATGACGATAGCGTAGAACAAGAAAAAACTAAATTCTCAACTAAAATGGGCTGTCTGTTTATCCCAGTCGCTTTAGGTATTTCAGTTATTTCAATAGCAGCCTGGTATATTTTATCCTCTCAAGAAACACAGTTAAAGATCAGTCATTCTCCAAATCAACTAAACTCAATCGAGATTGTTAAGAAACACGATTTTCCTGACCCAACTATTAGAATCTACTACGATGATAAAAACGTAATGAAAACACAGATACCGGACAAAACAACTGTCGAATGGAAAAATGATTATCAAGCGATCGTCACTCTGACTAAACAAGGACAAGAACCAGATATTGTCGATATAGAGTTTGATGCAAATCCAGACACAGAGAGATAAGTCGATAAGAAAAGATAATTGTTAGGAACAGTAAAAAATTATGACTCCTTAAAATTGTTTTATTATCAGCAATTAAATTTAACAGAGCCAAATAAAGCAGTATCTATTATTTGTATGAGGTGAGCGCAGCGGAAGGTGGCGACTCCAGCAGGAGATGACGGCAAGCTGAGACCCCGCAAGGCGAAGCCTGAGGAGGGCTCAGCGCCGTCCCTGCGTCCACCTGAAGCGAACCGGTCAAAGAGCTGAGACATATCTGTCTCGAGCTCTTTTTTTATTTAGAATTTAAATGGAAAGCTAGCTTGACATCTTTTCATTTGTAGGATACATTTCAATTATGGAAAGTTAACTTTCCGTAAGGAGGGTGAATGGGTGAACAATCGTTTAGAAGAAATCCGCAAAAAACATGGAATTAAACAGGAAGAATTAGCACGAGCGCTTGAAGTGTCCAGGCAGACGATCGGTTCGCTGGAGAATGGACGTTATAATCCATCGATCCTTTTAGCCTTCAAGATTGCCCGTTACTTTGAATTGAATATAGAAGAAATTTTTATTTATGAGGAGGAGGAAAAAGAATGAAGAAAATTTATACGGCTTATTTACTTGCCGCTGTTGGCATAGGTTTGCTGGCAGTGGGTGTGTATTTCATTAAAACCATTGACGATTTGCAAGGTTTGCTGGCAGTATTGCCTTATCTTTCTGTCGGAATTGGCTGTGTTATTTTCGGTCACGGGATGGGAGAAATCGTGCTTCAACACGCGAGTAACAGAGATCCCGCTGCTGCAAAGGACCTGGAGATTGAAAAGAAAGATGAGCGCAACATCGCTATTTCAAATCGGGCAAAAGCCAAATCCTATGACATGATGATCTTTTTAATTAGCGCCTTATTATTTGCCGTTGCCATCATGGGGATCGATCTGCTGCTATTATTGCTGTTTGCTTTCACCTATTTTTTCATCATTATGTATACGACTTATTACCGGTATAAGTACTACAAAGAAATGTAATGGCTTAAAAGAGTGGCAGAAAATCTATGTATTAAAAAGATTTACTTACGAAAAGAAGCATCTGACGATTATAGAAAGAGGCTGAACGTAGGATTGATTTCTTCTTAGATACAATTGCTCGACAGCTATCGGAAATAAAAAGAATGAATTCATGGCTGATCATCATGAATTCATTCTTTTTATGTTATAGGAGCTACGAACCAACTTTGAACGCCTTTTTCAGTACGTCCAGTGCATCCGTTATAATGGCTTCTATATAATTTAAGTTAATGGAGATGAGTTCTTCTGCTTCGTTTACTGTATACAGACGTATGGCGATCCCTTCCTGAACCGCTTTTTCTGCTTCTTCTGTTTTCATGAATGACAGCTGGCAGTGAAGGTCTGATTTCAGCGATAGCGCCTTGGTCACGGCTTCTTCTGTTTGGTCGCTGATTAAATAGGCAAGCTTCACGGAATCATCAAGGTCTCTTACTCGTTTTAGCGTTTCTATATTAAAGGAGGATAGTACGATGCGGTCCCGCAAAGCGTATTCATTGATCAAATCTAGTACTGCCTGCTCGATGCCGGGGTAGGGCTCTTCATCGGTTTTTAGCTCGATGTTTAACTCCAGTTCCGTTGTTTTGATCCATATCAGCACTTCTTCAAGAGTCGGAATTTTTTCATCTATGCAGGCTTCATTGTACCAGCTGCCTGCATCCAAGCTTCGGAGCTGCTGGAAGGTCAGACCTGCTACTGTTCCTCTTCCGTTGGTCGTGCGGGTAACGGTGCGATCGTGAATCACAACCACATACCCGTCCTTGCTCAGTTGAACGTCCAGCTCTATTCCATCTGCCCCTTCACGCTGGGCCTGGCGAAAAGCAGCCATCGTATTTTCAGGGCACATGGTACACGAGCCGCGATGGGCAAACAGCTTCACATTTGTCATCTTGATCCTCCTCAAAGGTAGTACGTGCGCGAATGAAGTAAAACAGGCCATAATAGCGGAATTGAGAGTCGTTTTATCCTTTCTCAGTCGTTTTAATGGCCTTCCTGGTCACCTTAGTTTTGGGGTTCAACGCAAATTGCGTCCTGTCTTAACCTTACTGAACCAGTGTTAAGATAGCATAAAGATAATGTAAAGGATTGATAAGTTTGCCCACAAAAAAAAACCTTACAGACAGTATGCTGTAAAGGTTCGATTCGTTTATTTTTGAAATGAAACTGCTAAATTACCGATCTTTTTTACCAGATTGTATGGCAAGCTCTAATATAGCCTGGTCTAAATACGCCCTGTAGAAAGGAAGCGCTTCTTCCTCCACCTGAGAGGATACGGTAAGTACTTCTTTGATCACCTCAAAATGATCAATTAATTGCTGGTCATTCATTCCGTGTTTGGCTAAAATTCCGTTCAGCCAAAGAGCGTAATCGATAAAAAAAGACGTTTGCTTTAATTCATAAGCTGAGTGAAGCTGTTTAAGATGATGCACATTTTCTTCATAGCATTTCGTTTTCCCCTGTTCGCCGAACTGGTCCATCAGAGAAGGCTCCCGCTCAAAGATGATGACTGCAGCCTGTTTCGCCAACGGGTGGATGGCTCTCATCCTCCCACCGCCTTACAGTGAAGAGTGGTCCTCGGATCGACTTCCTTTCCGTTGGGATCCGAAATCCTTTTCTCCACCTCATGAATTCTCCTAAAATTATTGCCTCTGTCCGAATGTAGATTGTCTTTTTTTATATCGCAGAAAAAATGGGTTTTAATCTTTTTAAACAGAAGGAAGTCTTTAATTCCAGGGGCTTGATCTGCTGACCGTGACAAGTTTTTATTACTATCAATGACCAGGTTTCCATTTCCTTTTGGTGCATGATACGTTGTAAAAACAGTGTACATGACCAGACCCCT
Source organism: Jeotgalibacillus campisalis (assembly GCF_000829515.1). Taxonomy (GTDB): domain Bacteria; phylum Bacillota; class Bacilli; order Bacillales; family Jeotgalibacillaceae; genus Jeotgalibacillus; species Jeotgalibacillus campisalis. Next base: position 497,748 of record NZ_JXRR01000001.1, read on the forward strand.
TTCAAATAAGTCTTTATTTATTTCTAATTTCTACTATTTTATAAGCAGATGAATAGAAACGCAATAAAAATAGACTAGAGTCCTGCATTTAAATAGAAGTAAAAAAAAAATTCTATTTACAAAATCAGTTAAATTACATGAATAGATAGAATTGTGGATAACTAAATGACAAAAACCTGTACGTTCTTTTATTGTCCAACTATTCATATAAGCGCGCCGTTATAGGTTTTCGACGCTCATTAAGATCGTAACCGTTTTCTTTTTTCTTAAAAAGATTTGTTGATAAAAAGTTATTCTTTTATTATGAACAGGTTATCCACAAAAGTTATGCACATATCCACAATTACTATCCACATGTCGTATGAGATCAAATGTTCTCCACAAGATATGCTGCTTGCTTTCGACAATATTCACAGTTTGTGGACAACCCTTCAGAGTTATCCACTGTGCGTAATTCCGGAAATGTTTCCTGTTCATCCACGAATACATCGAGCGCCAATTCGACATGTTCTTCACAGCTGTAGATCTTCATTTTAAAAACTCCTTCATTTTTTCTTCATTTATTTTAGCATATCTTAAAATTGTCTACTTTTATATAAAAAAGCAGGAATCCAAAGGATCCCTGCTCCCGACTTTTATTCGGCTTAGAAATAAGAGTCGTTATTTATGTGAACTCACCTCTTACAGCTGCGCATCATCTGTAAGGGTAAGAGTAACTTCCTGCATTTCTCCATCTCGATAAACTTTTACTTGCATCTCATCTCCAACAGACTTCTCTGTATAAAGATGCTGGCGGAGTTCAATCGTATTCGTAATTTTCTCTCCGTCCATTTCAACGATTACATCACGATCCTGAAGACCTGCTTCTGAAGCAGCAGAGTTTGGGATCACGCGTTCAATGACCACGGCCGTTTTCACTTCTTCTGGCAGGTTCAGGTCATCCTGCTGATAAACAGAAGGCACATTGGCCAGGTCAATTAGTGTAACACCCATTGTTGGACGCTTCACTTCACCTATTGTTTCAAGGTCTTCAATGACTGGTACAGCCATTTCAATTGGAATCGCAAGACCGATTCCTTCTACAGATGATTGGGCAATTTTCATGGAATTAATGCCAATCACTTGTCCCTGGATGTTAACCAGAGCGCCGCCGCTGTTACCTGGGTTAATGGCGGCATCCGTTTGCAGAACCTCAGCCTGCCAGTCTGGCGCACCGTCTTGATTTACATCCACCGGAATCGTCCGTTCAAGTCCTGAGATAACACCGGTTGTAACAGAACCAGAAAACTGCAGACCAAGCGGGTTTCCAATCGCAATCACAGGCTCACCCGGTTTAAGTGCAGCAGAGTCGCCAAATTCTGCAACGGTTTCAATTTGTGCGCCTTCTACTTCAAGCACAGCAAGGTCTGTCCAGACATCTCCACCCCGGACTTCTGCAGCAAGCTTCGTGCCGTCTGCAAGTGTCACTTCAACCTGCTCCGCTCCTTCAATCACGTGGTAGTTCGTGACGATGTAAGCACTGTCGCCTTCTTTTTTATAAATAACACCAGAGCCGGTACCTGCTTCATCGGAGTCTTCTGTTGTTTGTCCGAACATACCGCCGCCGCCTGATTGAATATTGGTTACCCCGACTACTGCATCTCCTGCTCGGTCCACAGCTTCCGTTACGTCAGAAGTCACGTCATAGGAAATTGACTCTGATTGAATGGATTCGTTTGATTCATTTGCATTTAATAAGCTGCTGCCTGAAGGTTCAGATCCATAATCGCCAAGCATCGGCAGCGCCAGCACAACGAGAAGCGCCCCAACGATTAAACCGGCAAGACTTGATAAAAAGTACCCTGCCTTGCTTCCGCGCTTTGCTTTGGATCGAGTTTCCTGATGATCATCGTAATAGCCCATCTGCACCACCCTTTCTTTTCTATATGGTCTACTATAAAGCCCGAAAATGAAAATCAGATGAAAAACAGATAAAAAATAAAAAAATTTCATTTAATCCATTTACACCGTCCGTGTTACCTTTAGTCTATCTACCGAAAAAAGGAGCCGATCAAAATGAAAATTACGCAAACATTCGATCCCTTACTGATCGCACGATTAAATGAAACCGTTCAGACGCTGCACGCTGAACAACTGCCTGAGGTATTTAAGGAATATCACTTTGATGAGGTGGCACTCGAGCTCAAACACATACTTTCAAATGGAGTTCATGAAATCTATGTAGCAGAAGAACATGGCAAGATCATTGGGTACGTGTGGGTAGAAGTGATTCACAAGCAGGGAAATGCGTTTAAAAAACCATCCCGTTCCTTATATGTTCACCAATTAGCAGTCCTTCATGCTAACCAAAGATCCGGCTGTGGCACTTATTTAATGGAAAAAGTGGTAGAACGCGCAAACGCACTAGGCATTCATGCGATTGAACTGGACTATTGGAGCATGAATTCAGGGGCAAAAATATTTTACGAAAAACAAGGGTTTGTCCTTCAGCGGGAATATGTAAAGAAAATGATCTGATTTTATAAAAGCGCGATCTTTGACAAACGGTCTGAAAAAAAGCCATGATAGTGTCAGAAAAGATCGTAGAATTGGGGGACTTACTATGCGAATGGAAGAAGTATATGAACAATTACAGCTCTGGGTAGAGGAAAACCGTTCTCATACTATGCTCGGAGCTACGGCACAATACATTCCTGCTCTGGCTGAACAGGAACCGAACCAGCTTGGGATCTGCATCATGGATTATGATGGAGATACTTATCTTGCAGGAGAAACCGATGTGAACTTTACTTTGCAAAGCGTATCCAAAATCATCAGCTTTGTTGCGCTGTGCCATTTTAAAGGAATGGATTTTGTTTTAGACAAAGTGGATGTTGAGCCCACTGGTGAGGCATTTAACTCCATTATTCCTTTTGAAATTCACCGGCCTGGTAAACCGTTCAATCCATTAATTAATGCAGGTGCGATTACCGTTGCGTCTATGCTTCCGGGAGATACGCCGGATGAAAAATTTGAGCGTTTTATTCTATTTGTGGAAGGCATGATTGGCAGACGGCTCGAGCTTAATGAAGAGGTTTATCAGTCTGAATGGAAAACAGCTCACAGAAACCGGGCGCTTGCCTATTACCTGAAAGAGTCGAATTTACTTGAACTCGACGTGGAAGAAGCACTTGAAATCTATATCCGCCTCTGTTCGATCTCTATTGGTTTAAAAGATCTGTCGAAAATCGGATTGGTTATCGCGCATGACGGCTATGACCCTGTTGAAAAACAGCAGATCTTCAGCAGTGATGTTGCGCGGATTGCGAAAGTGCTGATGGTGACATGCGGAATGTATAATTCCTCCGGGAAATTTGCGGCACATGTAGGGCTGCCGGCAAAAAGCGGCGTTTCAGGCGGTATTTTGGCTTCGGTTCCGCCAAAATGGCATTCAGAAGAAAAAGCATTTCGTAAAGGATGCGGGATTGCCGTATTCGGTCCTGCGATTGATGCTCATGGCAACAGTGCAGCCGGCACCATGCTGCTGCGTCAACTATCAGCGGAATGGGATTTAAGCATTTTTTAGCAAGTACACATTTAATCGGGACAGACTGTTTAACAACGGTCTGTCCCCTTTTTTATTATTCTCTCATTAAGTCCTTCATCATTTCCTGATCCATCGGCCCCATCAGCTTTTTAGTGACAATCCCTTCTTCATCTAGCAGATAGGTGGTCGGAATCGTGAAGGCATAATACGTTTCACCGAGCTGGCCGGATTCATCCAGCAGCACGGGAAATGTCAGCCCGTAATCCTTCACAAAACTTTCTACACGGCGATTTCCATTGTCCCGTGTCGTTAAATTTACGGCGAGGATTTCGACGTTTTGATCTTCTGCATTTTCTTCATAATACTTTTGCATATGCGGCATTTCCTCGATGCACGGCGGGCACCACGTGGTCCAGAAGTTCAATATTACTTTTTTTCCCTGATAGTCATCTAGTGAGATATTTTCACCTTCTACGGTTACCGTATCAAAATCCGGTGCTTTCTGTCCTTCTTCGAGCAACCCTTCTGAAGGGGCAACTTGGGCTTCTTCATTTTGAGAAGGCTGAACTTCATAGCTTTGCTGAATCGCCTGCTCCTGTTCTCTTATCTTTTGATCTTCCATGACATTCAGTAGAAAGATTGTGACAAGCGCTCCGATTAAAAGGAGCGCAAGAATCCGCTTAATCATAGGGGACCCCCCTTTCTATTTATTCTGTTCTCTCCATCATACCCTTTTTACTCTTTGCGCTACGTGTGGATTCGCGATGATTCACAAAGGTGTCGAAAATGGCAGCAAAAAAAGTCACAGCCGGATTTTTAGGCTGTGACGTTTAGCCATTTAAATGGCATATAATTCAGTTGGTTTTTTTGCGTCTGTATCGTATAAATCGAATGTTTCCCCTATTACATGTCCGCAGCCTTCAAGCGTCTGACTGACACTCATTCTCGCAAGATCTTTCATGTTGTTATCTTTTGATAAATGCGCAAGGTAAATTCGTTTCGTATTGTCCTTTACGACATCGTTCATGGCAAGTGCCGCGTCTTCATTGGAAACATGTCCTACGTCGCTTAAAATTCGGCGTTTGATGTTCCAAGGATATCGGCACATACGGAGCATGCCGACATCATGGTTGCTTTCAAATACGTATACATCGGCTCCCTCGATGATTTTCTTCATTCGATCGCTCACATAGCCGGTATCTGTCATGAGTACAAGTTTTTTGCCGTTTTGGTGAAATACATAGAACATTGGCTCGGCGGCATCATGTGATACACCAAAGGATTCAATATCCAGACTGCCAAAGGATTTAATCGTCTCCATCGGAAAATCGAACTTTTGCTCAGCGTCAACTTTTCCGATTAGAGGCTCCATGGCTGCCCAGGTTTTTTCATTGGCATACACAGGAAGCTTATATTTTCTTGCTACAATGCCAAGCCCTTTTATGTGATCGCTGTGTTCATGTGTGACCAGCAAGCCGCTCAAATTCTTCATCGAACGTCCCACCTGCTGAAACAGCAAATCCATTTGCTTGCCGCTTAATCCGGCATCCACCAGAAACGAATGATCCTCTGTTTCCACATATATGGCATTTCCTGTACTTCCGCTAGCGAGCACACTCATGTGCATCGTCATCCTGCTTCACTCCACTGTATCTTCGATTTCTTCTAATCTCTCAAATTCCAAACCTTCAAAGTCAATCTCTATTATACTAAAATTCACCGCATTAAGATAATGTTCTTCCAGGTCTCCGTCTTCCTGCTCAATCGTCATTTTCCAGGCAGGTGTCAGTACTTGTGTCTCAGAGGCTGCATCAATCAACTGAATGATCGAATAATAGCCAAGTTCAGCTTCAATCACTTCTGAATTCGGTTCTACAGCATTTAGTTTATAATACTCCAAAAAAGCTTCTCGTGGACTAATCAGATCTTGTTCATCTGGAAACTTTTCGATTGAGCTCATCATCGTTTGTTCATAGGAAACCGCCTGATTCTGATCATTTAAATGAATGACCAGCCGGCCTGTAATATTATGAAAAATTGGCATCCCCTCGAACTGCTGATAGTAGATTAAACGCTGCTCATCTTGCTCATAGGTCCAAAACTCGTAGTTTTCTCCGCCTATCACGAATTCATTGAGCAGTGCTTCGAGTTCCTCAGGTGACGAAGGATTTGCCACATTAACCGGCTGTGCCAGCTGAGAATCTAATAGGATATTATTTCGTACGGCTCCTGTCTGCTGCTCTAACCCATTTACATCAATTTCGGTAAATTCGTACGCCTTCGCATTTAAGTAAGGCTGCGGATCTGCTTCATTAGAAAGGCTGTTAAAGGTAATATTATCTTCTACCAGCCGCTCATCCGGTGACAGAGGAGACCTCAAGGACAGCTGACTGTTTTCGTACTTATCCATAAACAAAATAAATAGAAATACATTTAATACTAAGAATACGATAATAAAAATCGACTTCGTTTTACTCCAATCCAACTGGGTCCCCCCCGTCTAACGGGACTCGCTGCCAGCTCCCATTGTATAAATAAAACCACATCGGTTCGAGCGTATAAAGATCTTCTTCTCTTGTATCCTCGGACATAAAGTAGCCAACCACAACATCCTGAAGCAATGCAGGATCATAGTCTTCCCGTTCTTCAATGGCTTCAATTACATCGTATCCGGAAGCAATAGAAGCAGTTTGAGTATTAGAAGGCACTTGGACCTGCATCTCCATGAAGGACCGGTCGTATTTGTAGATGCGATTTTCTCCCCATTGCATATCGATCTGGGCGATATTTGATTTGCCTTTGTCATTAAAGACCGGCAGACCCTGGACATGCATCCGGTAGGTAACGCGGTGAGACACTATGTCAAGATTGTATAAATAATACGTATCAGTCCAGCCTTTATGCTCATTTATAAAACGCTGGCTTTTCTGAAGCAAATCAGCGGGACCTGCCGGGATGGTCGACCTGCCGACTGAAGGATTCACATAATTGATGACTTTTGCCCCGTCGTCTACTTCCATTAAACTTGACTGATCGAAGTACTGTTTCTTATTCGAACTGATGGAATTCACATCTACATCATTTACGTCCTGAAATAAGGCATTTCGGAACTGCAGCTCACTTATCTCATCCATCACATAATTGTATTGCAATACTTCGTTCGATGCCTGCGGAAGATAAAGCAGCCTATTGTCCGCACGGTATTCAAAATGTGCCGGGTATTTCTCCTCTGCATTTTCGACAGTCGCTTCATTAAACGATTCAAATTCCTCCCGCTCAACTTTTGCTTCAAATACTCGTCTATCATCATATGAAACGAAGTAGACTGTAAAAGTAGTGTTCTCCCGCTCCGGCATCTTGACGACCATCCGGTCAAATGTGGCATCCGGGAGCTGAGAAACTTCAAAGTTAAGAACATCCTGATACATAGTGAATGGAACTTGTGCTGGAAATATAATTTCGATCCGATTTGATCCGTGAACAACTTCTTCAAACTCTTCTTCATTCAGCGACGTGTTTTCCCTTAAGTTAAAAAGGCTCCACTCCTGCATCAATGTACCGATTTCATTCATTTCATTCCCGCTTGAGGTGCCGCGGATCGTTTCATCGCCGTGGACTAAAAAACGGCTCGGTTTGATTAACTCTTTATTGGTTCGTTCGTCTGCAATGGCTATATCCACTGTAGATGCTGGCTGCTCGATTGCGTCAAGCGGAGGCTGATACGACCAGATATTCCATGTCAAAAGACCGCTAAGAATCACGAGAAGAGTCAGCAATATGGATTTGAACAATTCAATATTCATGACCACTCATCCTCATTTGTGGGATCGTATGGAAGCGTAAAGTAAATGGTCGTGCCTCTTCCTTCCACACTTGATGCCCAGATTCTGCCGCCGTGTGCTGTAATCATCTCTTTGGCAATCGCAAGTCCCAGACCGGTGCCGCCCAGCTGCCTTGTCCGTGCTTTATCAACCCTGTAAAAGCGCTCGAAAATATTTTTAACGTTTTCCCTTGGGATCCCCATCCCCTGGTCGGCCACACTGACAACGATTTCTTTTTCTCTTTCCTTTTTCTCCACTTTAAATCGGAGCTGTCCGCCGTCAGGAGAGTACTTCAGGGCATTTGAAATAATATTATCGAGCACCTGCGTCATTTTATCTGTATCGATTTCCACATACAGCAATTCATTTGGCAGCTTTGTTTTAAACGTTACATTTTGAGATCTTCCCATTTCAAAACGGTCAATAATCCGCTGAAAGAAATCAATAAAGTTAACCCAGTCTTTATTTAAGCGATAATCCCTGCTGTCCATCTTCGACAATTGAAGAAGATCATTGACGAGCCGGATCATGCGTTCTGTTTCCGTTTGTGTAACATTTAAAAATTGGGGCGCTATCTCTTTATCCTCCCATGCCCCTTCTGCAAGGGCTTCGAGGTAGCTTCTCATGGTTGTCAGCGGTGTTCTTAATTCATGCGAAACATTGGCAACAAATTCCCGTCGTTCCGCATCAATTTTTTCCTGCTCCGTGATATCGTGCAGCACAGCAATCAGGCCGTTCACAAAGCCTGTTTCCTTTTGGATAATGGAGAAATTAGCACGAAGTACATAAGGACGGCCCGGTGTACTGAAATTTAAAATCACCGAATCCTTTTGATTAAGAAGGTCATCAAACGTAAATTCCTCCTCCACTCCAAGCAGATCTGTAATGGATTGAGAGAGCACTGTTTCACGTGAAACATTCAACAGTCCGGCTGCCGGGTCATTGATTAATATGACACGGCCTCTCCGATCTGTCGCAATTACGCCGTCTGTCATGAAGGAAAGAACAGACGAAAGCTTTCTTCTTTCTCCTTCTGTCGTTGCCTGTGCTTCCTGAAGCCTTTTCGTCAGGTTATTGAAGGTGATCGCCAGCTGGCCAATTTCATCGTAGCCATACACTTTTACTTTCCTTGAAAAATTTCCTTTTGACATAGCCAGTGCCTGTTTTCTCATTTCTGAGATAGGACGGGTGATCGTCTGGGCAAGCAGAACACCGAGAATCGCTGTGATCACAAGAGAGATCGCTGTACCCCCAGCCAAAATACTATTGATATCATTCATTTGTGTATAGACTTTCTCCACCTTGGATTCAATATAGACGGATCCAATTACTTCCCCGTTGACATTGGAGATTAAAGGAGACGTCACCACCCATATGCGGCCGAGATCCGGGTCATCCTGATCAACGAATGTCTGATTGGGTTTTATCTCCGTGCCTGCTCCAACGCCGTCGAGTGCTTCCTGCACAAGAGAATCCGTCATTCTCTGACCAATAACCGGTTCATTATTTTCGTCAGAAGACCAGGCACCGATGATTCTGCTGCGTGCATCCACTACTCTTACTTCATTAATATCATCCGAATCCAGCCCTCTCAGCAGCACTTCAATGGTACTGGCAAGCGGCCCGTCTTCTTCTGTCCGGTTCCCCTGAATATCTGCATCCAATTCTTCAATCACGCTGTATTCGAGTGGGCCGAGCCGGTCAATAATTGATTCAGTAAAATTAGTAACCAGTGTTTCTTCCAGTTCACGGACGAAATATACCCCTATTATCTGCATCGCAAGTGCGATCAGCAACACATAAATTAACACAAACTTCAGGTGAATTGAGCGAAAAAATCCAACCTTTCTCATTCACACTACTCCTGATCCGGGTTTCTCAAATAATATCCAACGCCGCGCCGCGTAACGATCCAGGCAGGATGACTTGGATTATCTTCAATTTTCTCGCGCAGACGTCGAACCGTCACATCGACCGTTCGCACATCGCCGTAATAATCATAGCCCCATACGGTTTGCAATAAATGCTCACGCGTCATCACTTGGCCAATATGCTTGGACAAATAATGAAGCAGCTCAAATTCCCGGTGCGTTAACTCGATCGTATCTCCTCGCTTTGAAACGATATAAGCATCCGGATGGATCGTAAGTGCACCTACTTCAATTTCATTGGTCTCGTTTTCTTCAAGCTGGCCTTTCAGCGCCTGGTGGCGGCGCAGATTCGCCTTTACCCGTGCAACTAACTCTCTAGTACTAAACGGTTTTGTCACGTAGTCATCTGCGCCTAATTCAAGACCCAGCACTTTATCAATTTCCGAATCTTTAGCCGTCAGCATAATAATTGGCATTTCAAACGTTTTACGCACTTCCCGGCATACTTCCATTCCATCTCGGCTTGGCAGCATAATATCAAGCAGAATCAAATCCGGTTTAATTTCATTTACCTTCGCTATCGCTTCATCCCCATCATAAGCGCAATGAACCTCGTATCCTTCTTTTTTCAAATTAAATTGAAGAATATCTGCAATTGGCTTTTCATCATCGACTACTAATATCTTTTTATCCATATTATCGAGCTCCTTTAACTATCGTCTCTATTACCACTATTGATTCATTTAACATTCAGATAAAAAACAAACGCGTGTATAGTTAATGTATCATGTTACTCTATATAATTCACTCTATTAGAGAAACCGTTTCAGTAAATGTGACGATTAAGACGCTCGATTGTTTCATAATGTACATCATTTTTCATACATAGACAGGCTCGTATACTATCTCGCTAGTAAGTTTTGAAACGAGCCGAGAGGTTCTTCAAAAACTATTTCCTTGGAAATAGTCAGCAAATAATCTTCTTCCTATAAGAAAAACCCCTGACCTTATGAGTCAGAGGATTCAACTAAAATCACTCTAAATAATCCATTGGGTTTTGCAGTTCTCCATTCGAATACACTTCAAAATGAAGATGGATCCCTGTAGAAAAACCAGTGTTTCCCATCAATCCGAGAGATTCTCCCTGCTTAACGATTTGTCCCTTCTTCACATCCACTTTATCTAAATGAGCATAGATCGTTCGCAGTCCGTTATTGTGATCAACCACAACTTTATTTCCATAGTCACCTTCATATCCGGCTGAAATAACGGTGCCATTATCAACGGTCTTAATCGTATAATCATCCGGCTGTGCGATATCGATTCCTTTGTGATGCTTGCCCCAGCGAGGTCCCTGGTGGCTGGAAATATATCCTCCATTTGTGGGCCAAATAAGCGACCCGGTCCCTTTAGAAGGTATTTCCTTCGATCCTTCTGCGACGATTTCCGGCAAAGGTTCATCAATCACATCTTCATCCTTGACGGTTTGTGACTTCTGCTTCCCATCTTCTTCATGGGTATGAAGAGTATACTCTTTTTCACCATCGCTGCCTTTTTGCTTCACTCGTGTTTCTCCTACCAATAAATCCTTATCCTTCACCACTTTTTTTTCATAAGGAATTTGCTCAGTAACCCGTTCTTCTGTTTTGACACTCACGGTTATTCCTTCTATAGACTTATTCACATTCACGTCTGTTCCGGGCTTTAACGCGGTCATTTGCTCAAGATCGGGATTCAGCTCAGCCAACTCTTCCTCTGTCATGTCAAATTTTTCAGCAATTTTCTCCGATGTATCTCCCTTTTCTGTTTTATAGGAAATTTCTTTTTTAGTTCCTTTTTTTAATTTTTCTGCTGCCTTTTCTGCAGAAAGGATTTTCTCAGGTGCCACCTCAGCTTCAATCGCCTTATCAAATCCTTTTAGTCGAATATCTGTAATTCTTGCCTCTCCTGTATCTAATTCACTCGCAGACTCAGACTGGTCTTGTAAGGAAGATAACTCTTCTTCCGAGACTACCGTCTTTTTTACAAGCTTAAGTGCTTTTTCTGCAACTTTTTCATCCGCAACATACGCGATCGTTTCTCCGTCAACCTGCAATGCTTTTGCATCTGCTTTAAAAACGGCTGTATCCTCTAGTTGATTAAGAACCTTCTCATTTTCTTCACGTGCTTCAAATACGCGTTCAGGGATTAAAGCAAGTTCTTCTTGCATGATCACGTCTGCAGACAAAGCATATTCATCTTTTAATTCTATCTTTTTGCTCTTGACCCATTTCAATATAGGGTCCTTTTCTGATACAGCTCCAATATACGAATCTCCTGAGTAAACATGATACAGCTTCTCAAGCCCCTGCTCATCATGATCCTTTGCCACAGCGCCATGTATTGTAAAAACACTAAATAAAATGATAGACATCATGCTTCCTATCATCCTGTTCTTTGAAATACTATATAAAGAAAAGATTTTTACCTGTGATTTATTCGTGCTCATTTGGTGCTCCTTCCGCTTTTCATGAAAGTAAGATTAGAACCAGTAATTATTACCAATTTACTAGTTCTTTGTTTTTACACCAACTCAATGTATCACATAAAAAAAAGAAAAAAAGGACTGCAGAAGAACTGTAAAGGAAATGTAGTATTCAATAGAAATGTTGGAAAGAGAGGGAACTAAATTCAAGGAAAGAGTTGTCTGTGCAGGGGCTGACAGGGGAGAATGGCGGGACATTCCAGAAAGCATCGCATAAAAAAAGATACGCTATGATGATAGCGTATCTTGATGGCTTTGGACGGAATCGAACCGCCGACACATGGATTTTCAGTCCATTGCTCTACCGACTGAGCTACAAAGCCTTAAAAATATGAAATGTTCTGCTTTCGATCTGATATCTGAGCAGCGATCAAATCAAAAATGGCGGTCCCGACCGGGATCGAACCGGCGATCTCCTGCGTGACAGGCAGGCATGTTAACCGCTACACCACGGGACCTTGATAATTGCGGGGGCAGGATTTGAACCTGCGACCTTCGGGTTATGAGCCCGACGAGCTACCGAACTGCTCCACCCCGCGTCAATATCGGCTTAGATTAAGCCTGTGTAAATAATATGGTGACCCGTACGGGATTCGAACCCGTGTTACCGCCGTGAAAGGGCGGTGTCTTAACCGCTTGACCAACGGGCCATTTGTTACAATTCCTTAACAACGAATCTAAATATACCATAACCGTTTTTATAAAGACAATGTTTTTTTAAAAAACTTTTTTATTTTTAGCTTTATCATGGCCCCTGCTCTTTGAAGTATACGAAATTTCTTCAAACTAATTGACAGAAATTTGAGTATTTCAATCCATTTCCCTCTGCAATCCTATATACTTAAAAAATGAATTTGTTTAGAACTGGAGGGATCTGCATGTCTATTCTTTTCCGGCTATGGAAACAGCTATCGGAAATGGATTTTCGGGTTATTTCGATTTTGTCTGCTTTTATTATCCTATTTGGCACATTTTCAGTACATATGATTGAACCCGAAACGTTTCCGACATTGTTTGATAGCTTTTGGTGGACGATGACGACCGTAACGACTGTAGGATATGGAGATTTTTTCCCTGTGACAGTCCCCGGCCGCTTAGTCGGAATTTTTCTTTTTATCTTTGGTATTGGATTGATCGGGGTGCTTATCGGGAAAATTGTCGAAGCAGCAAGCACCTATCAACGTTTGAAAAAGGAGGGACGCCTTATGTATAAGAAGTCCGGGCATTTTGTTTACATTGGCTGGTCGAAAAAAACCGAACAGGCGATAAAAGAAATTTTCAACCATGATCCAAAAGCTGCGATCGTACTCATTGATCACTTACCTGAGACACCCATTTCTCATGATCACATTCATTTTATAAGCGGAGACCCTACAGATGAAGAAACACTGCTTAAAAGTAATGTTTTAGAAGCTAAACGAGTTGCGATTTTTTCTGATCCTGCGATCGATGAATCGGTTTTACAGGATGGTAAAAGTCTGCTTATTGCTTCCGCTGTCGAAGCATTATCTCTTCAGCACAACCAGGATATTCAAACCGTTGTGGAAATCAGTGAAGAAAGACATATCTCCAAATTCAACCATATTCGTGTGGATGATTTTATATTATCAGATGACTCGGTTTCTCTTCTTATGGCAAAAGCCACGCTTCAGCCGGGAACCACGACCATTTTCAGACAGCTATTGAGCAAGAAATTCGGAAATAATATTCACATCTTAAAATCCAAGTCAACATGGAAAACCTACCGGGATGCTTCACAGCGACTGCTCGATGATGGCGCGGTCTTAATTGCAGTAAATGAAGACATGGATTTCAGACAGGCGATTCAGAAAAAGCTGACAGAAGAGGATACTCTATACGTTATCTGTCATGATTCTACATTTGAAAAACTTAAGGCGATTTACAAGACGGAGTAAAACAGCTCCGTCTTTTATATTGCTTAAAAAAACAGTACAATTCTTCTATCTTTTTCATTTTCCTATATACTAATAGATACTCATTACTATAAAGGGGGAATGTCCATTGGTAAGAAAACATTTATTCAAAAAGCTTCCCGCTCCTTCTCCTCGTCGCAGCCAGCATAAGACTCTTTCCTATCAGTCTATTTTAAGGCGATCCACTTTTATTATTCTCGGTGCCCTGTTGATGGCGGTCGGCCTGGAGCTGTTTCTTGTTCCAAATCAGGTGTTAGATGGCGGCATCGTCGGTATTTCCATTATTCTCTCCTATTTAACTGGATGGAAATTAGGCGTGTTTATTTTTGTGCTAAACATTCCATTTTTCTTTATTGGCTACAAACAGATTGGAAAAACGTTTGCCTTGTCTACTCTGCTTGGCATCAGTGTTTTGTCAGTAGGTACGTTTCTTTTGCATTCGATTCCCGTTTTTACAGATGACCTTTTACTCGCCACAGTTTTTGGCGGCATTATATTGGGGATGGGCGTTGGAATTGTCATCCGGTATGGAGGTTCTCTTGATGGGACGGAAATATTAGCTATATTATTTAACAAGAACAGTCCCTTTTCTGTTGGAGAAATTATCATGTTCTTTAACTTCTTTATCTTCATATTAGCAGGCTTTGTTTTTGAATGGGATCGCGCAATGTATTCGGCTATGACCTATTTTATCGCTTTTAAAACGATTGATATCGTCATACAAGGAATCGATGAATCAAAGTCCGCATGGATTATCAGTGATAATTTTGAGGAAATCGGTCAGGCAATCATTGATCGTCTCGGGCGGGGAGTCACCTACTTAAATGGAGAAGGGGCTTATACCGGAGATGACAAAAAGGTCATATTTTGTGTGATTACCCGATTAGAAGAAGCAAAACTGAAGGGTATTGTAGAAGATATCGATCCTTCTGCATTTCTCGCAGTTGGCAGTATCGCGGAAGTGCGCGGGGGACGCTTTAAAAAGAAAGCGATTCATTAGTTTTTCCCTATTATGTTAATTTATTTAAATAATAAATATTTTAATAAATTAACATAATAACGCTTCATTTTTTATATGGCTTATTCTAATCATTTACAGGTATACTATAGAGTATATGTATACGCTATACTGCAGAGGAGATACACTAAATGAGTAAGCTCACCAACATGGCAAGCTATTTAGCTGATCATGCAGCCGTTCTTGCTGATGAACTAGTCGAGTTTAGCTTGAAACAAATCACCATTGAAATTCCTGAGGCAATGATTGAGCGTTCCAGAGAAGTGCATCAATCCTTCTTTCTATTCTTCGGAGAAGCGATTTTAGAAAAAAATGAAACCCTCATGCTGGAAAAGTTCAAGAAATGGAACCAAACGTACAGCGAAAATGAACAAATGCTATATGATCAAGTGTCCAGCTTAGTTAAGCCTTTTGCTGAAAACCGATTATATTTTAATAGAAAAGTAACCTCTATTTCCTTTATTCATGAGCTTTCAACTGAAGAAACAGTTGAAGTAAATAATCGCCTTAACTACCTTCTTGATACACGACTGTCCTTGTCCATTTTGGCGTACGAACGGTATAAGAATGAAATAAATCGGCAAAATAGAAAAGAAATTATCGAGCTGGCCGCTCCAGTCGTTCCGCTTCAGCACGATATTGCGATTCTTCCCTTAGTAGGGTCTATTGATCATGAACGTGCAGAGCATATTATGACCATAGCCGTCCCTAAGATCAGTTCGCTGGATATCGATTGTTTGATTATTGATTTCTCGGGCATCCATAAAATTGATACAGAGGTTGCCAGTCATATCTTTACGATTACAAGCGTCCTTGATTTGCTTGGCATAAACGTAAATATAACCGGCCTGAGACCGGAAATAGCCCAGAGCATTGTATTAAGCGATATTAAATTTTCCGGTTTAAAAACTTACTCTACGGTGAAACAAGCAATCGACACATGGACTAAAGCAGTTAGATTATAAAAAAAGATCAGTGTCCCATTTTGCAGACACTGATCTTTTTTATATTATTGCAAGCGCCAAACGCTTTTGATTACGTTCGTTTGCGTGCGGTCAGGTCCCACTGAAAAGATGGATAGCGGAATGCCTGTCAATTGAGAGACACGCTCTAAATAGTGGCGTGCATTTTCTGGAAGCTCATCCAATGAACGGACGCCTGTGATGTCTTCTTCCCAGCCTGGCAGTTCTTCATAGATCGGCTCACATTTGGCCAATGTACGAAGGTTGGCAGGATACTCTGTAATAATCTCGTCGCCTAAACGGTAGGCTGTACATATTTTCAAAGTTGGGATTCCCGTTAGTACATCAATGGAATTAATCGATAGATCCGTTAATCCGCTAACTCGGCGGGCGTGGCGCACCACAACACTGTCAAACCAGCCAACGCGGCGCGGGCGACCCGTAGTTGTACCGTATTCGCGGCCGACTTCACGGATTTTGTTGCCGATGTCATCGTTCAGCTCAGTTGGAAACGGTCCATCTCCTACACGAGTTGTATAGGCTTTTGAAACGCCCACAACATGACTGATTTTAGTCGGACCTACTCCAGAACCGATCGTTACTCCGCCTGCAACAGGATTTGATGAGGTTACATACGGATATGTACCCTGGTCAATATCAAGCATAACGCCTTGCGCTCCTTCAAAAAGGACACGTCTTGCTTCGTCTAATGCATCATTTAATACAACTGATGTATCGCAGACGTATTTAGCCACTTGCTGGCCGTATTCATAATATTCCTCAAAGATATCTTCAAGCTTGAAGCCTTCTACTTCGTAAAAACGTTCAAGCATACGGTTTTTTTCTTCAAGATTATGAGTCAATTTTTCTTCAAATGCTTCACGGTCTAACAGATCCGCAATTCGGATTCCCATGCGTGCTGCTTTATCCATGTAAGCCGGGCCAATCCCTTTTTTAGTCGTGCCGATTTTATTCGCACCCTTACGCTCTTCTTCTACTTCATCCTGCTTTAAATGATAAGGTAAAATGACGTGCGCACGGTTGCTGATGCGAAGATTGTCCGTTGACACACCGCGGTCGTGTAAATATTTCAACTCTTCTACAAGTGCTTTAGGATCCACAACCATTCCATTGCCGATCACGGAAATTTTATCTTTGTAGAAAATACCTGATGGAATTAAATGAAGCTTATACGTTTCTCCACCAAATTTAATCGTATGTCCTGCATTGTTACCGCCCTGGTAACGTGCTATTACTTCTGCATGTTCTGAGAGAAAGTCTGTAATCTTTCCTTTCCCTTCATCTCCCCATTGTGTACCAACTACGACGACTGAAGACATGAAATGCACCTCCGACAGGCTGCTTGCACCCTTTTTTTCAAACAAGATTAGTGTACCAATCTCTCATCATCACGTCAACAAAAAGACGAACAATAATGAAAGAATGGTTCAATATATTCGTATAATCGAAAAATTTTTACGCTTTACATCATTAAAGGAGTTTGTCCACCTTTATGCCGGCATTCCGGAGTCGTCCAGTCTCCGTTCAAGGTTAACGAATTTATTGTATTCTTTTATAAATGCGAGAGAAACCGTGCCAACAGGTCCATTACGCTGTTTTGCAATAATGATTTCGATTGTGTTTTGATTTTCACTTTCTTTGTCATAGTAATCATCGCGGTAAAGGAAGGCAACAATATCCGCATCCTGCTCAATACTTCCGGATTCACGAAGATCGGACATCATGGGACGTTTATCCTGACGTGTTTCGACTCCACGGGAGAGCTGAGACAGAGCAATAACCGGCACTTCAAGTTCCCTTGCTAATCCTTTTAAGGAACGGGAAATTTCAGAAACCTCCTGCTGACGGTTTTCTCCCGGTTTTCCGTTCCCGTGAATCAATTGCATATAGTCAATTAAAATCATGCCCAGCCCGTGTTCTTGTTTTAGGCGGCGGCATTTTGCACGGATATCCTGTACCCGCACACCAGGTGTGTCATCAATGTAAATCCCGGCGTTCGACAAAGAACCCATTGCCATCGTGAGCTTACGCCAGTCTTCGTCTGTAAGCGCGCCTGTCCGCAGGTTTTGCGCGTTAATATTTCCTTCTGCACAAAGCATACGCATAACAAGCTGTTCAGCACCCATTTCCAGACTGAAGATCGCCACGTTTTCACCTGTTTTCGTGGCAACATTTTGTGCAATATTCAGTGCAAAAGCTGTCTTACCAACTGAAGGACGAGCCGCTACAATAATTAAATCATTTCGCTGAAACCCGGCTGTCATGCGGTCAAGCTCGTTAAAGCCCGTCGCGATTCCGGTTACATCTCCTTTTTGACTGTTGAGGATCTCAATATTATCATAGGTTCTGACCAGTACGTCCTTCATCGAGTGGAACGCACTTGTATTTTTCCGGTTGGCTACTTCCATTATGCTGCGTTCAGCTTCACCAAGAAGATTTTCCACTTCATCTTCTCTTGCGTACCCATCCTGCGCGATGGTTGTAGCCGTTCGAATTAAACGTCTCAGGAGCGACTTTTCTTCTACGATTCGAGCATAATACTCAAGATTCGCCGCTGTCGGGACAGAAGCTGCCACATCGCTTAAGTACGATACGCCGCCGACATCTTCAAGCTCTTTTGCAGCAGAAAGCTCTTCTGTTACGGTGATTAAATCGATGGCTTTTCCCTTATCACTTAAACTCATCATCACTTCAAAGATTTTTTGATGAGAGCTTCTGTAAAAATCCTCTGGCATTAATATTTCTGCAGCAGGAATAAGCACTTGAGGCTCAAGAAAAATAGCTCCAATGACAGCTTGTTCTGCTTCTATATTTTGAGGCGGAATGCGATCCGCATATTGTTCACTCATCTTTTACTTCCCCTCCCTATTTTTAAAAGGGTTATGATCGAAAAAAAATGTGATCAGACCTGATCACATTTTTTTCTTAGTATAGCATGAATTCGACCTTTTTCGTTAGGTCTCCTTATTTTTCCTCAGCTACGTGAACTTTAAGTGTCGCTGTTACATCGTTGTGTACTTTAACCGGCACATTCGTAAAGCCGAGTGCACGGATTGCATCGTTCATTTCTATTTTTCGTTTATCAATCTTAATTTTATGACGCTTTTTAAGCTCTTCAGCAATTTGTTTAGACGTAATAGAACCAAACAAACGACCGCCTTCACCAGATTTAGCCGTCAATTCAACAGTGAGATTTTCAAGTGTTTTTTTCAGTTCTTCTGCTTGCTGAAGCTCGTCTTCCTGCGCTTTTTCCTGCTTTTTTTTCTGAGCATCCAGGTGATTCACATTTCCTGCATTTGCTTCTACAGCAAGTTTGTTTTTAAGCAGGTAGTTATGTGCATATCCATCCGCCACATTTTTCACTTCGCCTTTTTTCCCTTTTCCTTTAACGTCCTTTAAGAAAATCACTTTCATTCTTCAGAACTCCCTTCAACATGTTCATTAATTGCCGTTTTTAATCGCTCAACGGCTTCGTCTATCGTGATATCATACAGCTGGGTTGCGGCATTGGTCAAATGTCCTCCGCCGTCTAATCGTTCCATGATCAGCTGAACGTTTACCGTTCCGAGTGAACGGGCGGAAATTCCTACAACATGTTCTTCCCGCATGGCGACCACAAAGGATGCGGCTACATCTTCCATTGACAGGAGTGTATCTGCAGCTTGAGCGATGATGACAGAGTCGTGGACACGATCTTCTTCTCCTGCTGCGATCGCCATTCCGTGTTTAAAGAATTCCACGGTTTCAACTAACCTTGCCCGCTCCACATACGTTGTAACATCTTCTCGTAGAAATTGCTGTACGAGTACGGTATCAGCGCCGAGCGTCCGCAGGTAGGAGGCAGCATCAAACGTTCTTGAGCCTGTGCGCAGTGTAAAGCTTTTTGTATCTACAATAATGCCTGCAAGAAGGGCCGTTGCCTCAAGCATGGTGATTTTCTCATGCTTCGGCTGGTAATCGAGCAGCTCTGTGACAAGTTCTGCCGTAGAAGAAGCATAAGGCTCCATATAAACCAGCAGAGGGTTTTCAATAAACTCTTCCCCGCGCCTGTGATGATCGATCACCACCACTTTTTCTACTTTATTGAGCAGCCGTTCTTCAATCACAAGACTTGGTTTATGCGTATCCACGATCACAAGCAGTGTATCCTCTGTTGCCATTTCAAGCGCTTCTTCCGGCGTGATCATATGTTTAAAGAGATCAGGTTTTCCTTTAATCTCATCCATTAGCCGTTTTACTCCACTGTCAATTTGTGAAAAATCGACAGCGACATACCCTTCTCTATTGTTCATCTGGGCAATTTTCCGAATGCCGATAGACGCACCGATCGCATCCATGTCAGGTCTCTTATGACCCATTACAATCACCTGATCACTCCCAAGAATAAGCTCGCGAAGCGCATGGGAAATGACACGCGCTCTCACTCTGGTGCGCTTTTCCATTGGATTTGTTTTGCCGCCGAAGAATTTAACCTTGCCATTTTGCTGCTTAATGGCCACCTGGTCGCCTCCTCTGCCTAAAGCAAGGTCAAGACTTGATTGTGCCTGAAGTCCAAGCTCAGGTAAGCTCTCAGCACCGGAACCAATCCCAATACTTAATGTTAACGGCACGTTTAACTTTGACGTCATTTCCCGAATGGCATCGAGGATCGTGAATTTTTGCTGTTCAAGTTCACGCAGTATACTCTCATTCATGACAGCTATGAATCGGTCAGAGGAAACTCGCTTTACAAAAATATGATGTTCATTGGCCCAGGTATTCAGTAATGTGGTAACAGAGTTGTTGATATTGCTGCGTGCAGAATCATCCATTCCCTGAGTAAGTTCGTCATAGTTATCTAAAAAAATCACCGCAAGAACCGTCCGATCTGCTTCAAACTGCTCTGCCACCTGCGATTGTTCTGTTACATCAAAAAAGTACAGAAGCTTTTCATCCTGCTTATGAACCACACGAAAAATACGACCGCTCCAGGAGATGGTTTCTTCTGTATTTCCTTCTCTTTTAATGACAGGAATCAACACATCCGCCACATCGTACAAGGACCGTCCGATCATGGGTCCATCCTCTATAAAAGAAGAAAGATAGGGATTTGCCCACTCAACATAAAAATCATCGTTAAATAAGAGAATTCCCACAGGCATTTCCATCAGGGCTTCTTCTCCAACCCGCTTAATCCGGTAAGAAAGAGTTGAAATATATTGCTCAGTATCTTCAAAAAAGCGTTTCTCATAAGAAAATGAGAACCACAGTAAAGGAGCGATCACGAGAAGCCCGAAAAATGTAATCCACCAGTTAAAGAAAGCAAAGGCCACTACTAAAAGTACTAATGAAACCGAAAGCCCGATTAACAATCTTCGCATTACCCGATGTTGAAAATAAGTTGGCATGCTTTCAGCTCCCAAAAAAACGGATCATTCCGCTTAAATAATTTTGTCATCCTCTATCTAAATCGTACGCTTTGATTTCCTGATTGTTGATACAATTATAGGCATATTTTTGCAAAACGCAAATGTGCTTTCTTTTATTTTCCTTTTGTTTGTAGACGCTCCCGCAAATCAAAACCTAAATCTATTATACCTAATATCCGGGTGAAAGGATTTAATATTATTCCAATAACCGTAAATAGAATAATCCGTCCTTTTCCCCATCCTTTTAAATGGCCCCAGAAATGAATAAAGGAAAGTCCCTGTAACACCATCACCAGTTCCAATGCTGCTTGCAGATTTATTAATGCAAAAGCAAACGTACTTCCTTCGTCAGGAGCGCTCACCAAAGCAGTTATAAGGACAATTAAATAATACCATATCACACTTTTAGGAAAAGATAGTTCATGAAAAGGGTTAAAACGCGGGACCTTTACAGAAAATCTCTTTGCCAGCGGAAAACTAATCAGCATAATCAGCCAGGTCCAAAGAGCTACACCAGTAACCAGCCAGGTCGGCACCAACATCTCCATGACGCCGATATAGCCTGTCCATTGCTCTGATAACTCAGAAACATCCACACCGGCTGCCTCACTTTGAGAAACAAATTCTTGAAAAGATTGGTTCATGACATCAAACATGTCATCAATTAAATTGATCCCTAATAGGAGGATGGAGCCAACATAAAGTAAAAGCATATGAAACACAAATGTGAGGGTGGCTGAAATAAAGATGACTAATTTACTTTTATTCTCTTTAATCAGCCAGCCGATCAAGGCACCTGTCGTACTAAATGCGAAAGCTACCGGAATTGCAGCAACTGAACCAATAATTCCAGATGCACCGATTCCTGCTGCGATCATGATCAAAGAAGACTTTAAAGAGTATTTTGAGCTGTAAATAATGTATGGAAAAACCAATACTAACTGGATTATGGATCCTAAAGGAGGCAAATAAACCGTCACTGAAACGAGTATAGCAAATATCGCTGTCAGCACAGCCCCTTCTGTTATCCTTCTAGCGTGTGAATCATTCATTGGGTCACCTCTGTCTTTTCCCTGTACACGTTCATTAAAACCGTATCAAGCTTATTCTACCTGTCATCCTCTGCCCATTCAACTATTTGAAAGGAAGTCTACATAGTTGTCATATTTAGCGATAATGAAATGAAACCGTTCCAGCTATTTTTCACTGCAGTGTAAGAAAAAAACTCCATAAAAAAAACCAACAGTTCCAAAAGGAGCTGTCGGTTTTATTTTACTTATTCACCTGTTACGAATGGTAGCAATGCCATTGTACGTGAACGTTTTACTGCGATTGTCAGCATACGCTGATATTTCGCTCTTGTTCCAGTCACACGACGTGGTAAAATTTTTCCACGCTCAGAAATAAACTTTCTAAGAAGATCTACGTCTTTATAGTCGATGCTTGTGATGTTGTTAGAAGTAAAGTAACACACCTTTTTACGACGACGTCCGCCTCTGCGTCCTCCTGCCATGAGATTCCCCTCCTTCTTTTTATGAGTTTTATACACAATTACATCTTAGAATGGCAAATCATCATCTGAAATGTCGATCGGCTGACCATCATTTGAGAATGGATCCTTGTCCACTTTTGTGTAATTTTGGTTGTTCTGATTATTTTCACGAGGTTGATTCTGACCGAAGTTATTGTTTTGGTTTCCCTGGTTACCGCGGTAACCCTGGTCTCCTCCACTATTTCCACCAGACTGCCCGGCAGATGCATTTTTCGGTTCTAGGAATTGAACGCTTTCTGCAACAATTTCTGTAACGTATACACGTTTTCCTTCTTGGTTATCATAGCTTCGTGTCTGCACACGACCATCGACACCGGCAAGGCTGCCCTTTTTCAAAAAGTTCGCAACGTTTTCCGCTGGCCGACGCCAAACAACACAATTGATAAAATCCGCTTCACGGTCTCCCTGCTGGTTCGAAAATGGACGATTGACAGCGAGTGTAAAGGTTGCAACTGCCACACCGCTTGGCGTGTAGCGCAAATCTGGATCCTTCGTTAATCGACCCACTAGCACGACTCGATTCATCATCAGAATCAACTCCTTTTTCCTAGATCAGGCGCAAGCCCTCTCGTTGGATAGCATTTATCATTAAGATTAGTTATCTTCGTCTAGACGAACTGTCATGTGGCGAACGATATCTTCACTGATTTTAGCTAATCGGTCAAATTCGTTGATTGCTTCTGAACCAGAAGTCAACGTGACGATATGATAAAATCCTTCACGATATTCGTTAATTTCGTAAGCTAAACGACGCTTACCCCACTCTTTTGATTCGATGATTTCCGCTCCGTTAGAAGTCAGGATATTTGCAAAACGCTCATTTACAGCTTTCTTTTGCTCATCGTCCACGTTTGGGCGGATAATGTACGTAATTTCGTACTTTCTCATCTCTTTCACCTCCTTATGGTCTGTGCGGCTTCCCAATGCTGGGATGCAAGGAATAATAATTATATTACTCACAATGTAGAAGTATATCATATTGTAAGAGGAAATACAATGCGTTTTCCAATTTTCCTTTTTCCTTTCGACACACTCGTTTACTTTAATTTCTCCAGCACAAAATGAACGAGTAAAAGAACCGCAAAAACAGATCCATACAGGAAGAATGAACCTTCGATTTTAAAGGTGGCGGGTACTATATAGATAATGGCGATGGGAATCAGCCAGATAAATCCCATGGTGATCACCCATATGACATTTTCAATGCGTGATTGTTCAGCTGTAAATAGACTCTTTTTTAACAGAGTAAGAATGGTTCCGGGCAAGAGAAGCATCACCATGACAACTGCAGCAAGATGTGAAACGGCAATCGAGGGCTGAAGCTCGGGCCATAGAAGCTGGGCCGCACTCAGCAAACCAAACAGCCACATCCCGCTAAATGAAAGAACAGACCCGGAGAGAATTGCTTTTTGTTTTATGGAAGCCTTGGGCAGTGCATCAACAAGCTTTTTGCAATACTCTTCGGGATGAAGGCCAAATACATCCACAGCTTTTTTTCCTCTGGCCTGAGCATCAATTAAATGCTCCAGCAGTTCAAGCAGCAGTTCTTCTCCCGCCCGCTGATCCACATTGCTGCCTCTGACATACAGCAGGATGTTCTTATAAAACGCTTCATTTTGAGGCGTTAGTTCTTTTCGCCGCTTATTATTTAGCTCGATGAATGCGGTGGTGGTCATCGTCTCCTCTACCCCCTTTCTTTAACACAATTTCGTTGACAGAATCAGAAAGGACGATCCATTCCTGTTTAAAGTGTTTTATGGCTTGTTTGCCCTTATCTGACAGTGAATAATATTTTCTATTCGGACCATTCGCTGATTTTACAAAGGTTCCTTCGATCAGTTCTTCTTTTTGTAATCGGAGCAGGACAGGGTAAATAGAGCCTTCACTCACTGCTTGAAGCCCCTGATCCGTTAATCGCAGGTATAATTCATATCCATATGTAGGTCTTTCTTCGATTACAGCAAGGATGCATCCTTCAAGCACCCCTTTAAGCATCTGACTTTTATTCATTTTACTCATCTCCCGCCAGTATATTGTTATGCAAGCTACTAGGCCAGAGCAAGTAGCTTGCTTTGCAAGTTACTGTCAGCCTATCAAATCCTGTATTTATTGTCCACTTCTCTATGGCTTTCTTTTCCATAAAAAAGGCCAGTGCTCAACTAATTGAGCCTCTGGCGTTTTCGTTTTTATACGTTAAAGCGGAAGTGAATGACATCTCCGTCTTTCACGATGTATTCTTTTCCTTCCAAACGGACTTTTCCAGCTTCTTTTGCTGCTGTCATGGATCCTGTTTGAATCAGATCTTCATAGGAAACCGTTTCGGCACGGATAAATCCACGCTCAAAATCGGTGTGAATCACGCCTGCGCATTGAGGAGCTTTCATGCCGTGACGGAATGTCCAGGCGCGCACTTCCTGAACGCCTGCTGTAAAGTACGTAGCAAGGCCAAGAAGATTATACGTAGCGCGAATTAATTGATCAAGACCAGACTCTTCAATGCCAAGCTCCTGCAGGAACATCGCTTTTTCTTCTTCATCGAGTTCGGAGATTTCCTCTTCGATTTTAGCACAGACCACAATGACTTCTGCGTTGTCCTGGGCTGCAAATTCACGTACACGTTTTACATACTCATTGCCTGAAGGATCGGCAATTTCATCTTCACCAACATTTGATACGTAAAGCATCGGTTTACTAGTTAAAAGATGAAGATGGCGCGCGATCCGCTGCTGATCTTCAGTGAATTCAACCGTGCGGGCGGGTTTGTTTTCTTCGAGCGCTTCTTTTACTAGTTCCAATACGGTTAACTCGGCTAGAGAATCTTTGTCTCTTTGCTTCGCCATTTTACCAACGCGTGCAATTCTCTTGTCCACTGCTTCAAGGTCCGCAAGAATTAATTCAAGATTAATCACATCTATATCATCAAGTGGATCGACTTTTCCTGATACATGAGTGATATTATCGTCTTCAAAGCAGCGTACAACTTGAACAATCGCATCTACTTCCCGAATATGAGATAAAAACTTGTTGCCAAGTCCTTCTCCTTTACTTGCTCCTTTTACAATCCCAGCAATATCCGTAAATTCAAAAGCCGTTGGAACGGTTTTTTTCGGATTAACCAGCTCTGTTAATTTTGTTAAGCGCGAATCCGGCACTTCCACAATCCCCACATTCGGGTCGATCGTGCAAAACGGATAGTTGGCAGACTCTGCCCCCGCTTTTGTAATGGCATTAAATAAGGTTGATTTACCAACGTTCGGCAGCCCAACGATTCCAGCTGTAAGAGCCATATATCTTCACTCCTCAATTTATCTTCTATTTAAAAGTCCTAAGACATTCAGATTACTTATTAAACCTCACACAATTATAGAGTTTGAGTGAATAAAAAACAAGTAGGCGGGGCGGTTCTGCTTGTCTGTAAAAAATCATGCACAAACGTAAAGCCCCTTCCATCAGAAGGGGCAGCAAATTACTCTTCGTGCTTGACGAGTACTTTTTTCATTTTTCGGGAAAATTCTTTGCGAGGGATCATCACACTGTGGGAGCAGCCTTCACATTTTATGCGGATATCCATCCCCATGCGAATTATTTTCCAACTGTTTGTGCCGCACGGATGTTGTTTTTTCATTTCCACCACATCATGTAGGCCGTATTCTTTATCCTCCACCTCATGTTCCTCCTATTCACCTTGTAATTGATTTTTTGAAGATGCCTTTTGCGCCGCTTCTTCCCGCGAATACATAACCATTCGTGGAAATGGAATTTCAATTCCGACTTTATCCAGGTGATTTTTTATGTCTTTACGCAGGGCTCTTGCAACAAAAAAATGCTGCATTGGCCCAGTTTCTGCGATCACCCGCATCACCACTTCTGAAGCACCTAAAGTCTGAATGCCGAGTAATTCGGGTTTTAAAATAATTTCTTCATATTTCCCTTCAAGGGTATCCAGGAATGCCACAAGCTCTTTTTCCGCTCGTTCAATATCTTCTTCATAGGCAATGCTTACATCCACTACAGCCACACTGTTATGAATTGAAAAGTTTATCACTTCATTTACACTGCCGTTGGGGAAAATGTGCAATTCCCCGGTCCAGCTTTTGATTTTCGTTGTTCGAAGACCAATTTCTTCAACAATTCCTTCTGCCTGTCCAACTCTGACATAATCTCCTACGGAAAATTGATCTTCAAAGATAATGAAAAACCCGGTAATAATATCACGCACTAAATTCTGTGCACCAAAACCTACCGCAAGTCCTAATATTCCCGCTCCGGCGATTAGCCCTGTAACATCGATATTTATTGCAGACAACACAGCTAAAATCGCTACAAAATAGACCACATACGAGACCACATTCTGAAGCAGCTTAAGAAGTGTTTTTTCCCTTCTTTCAGAAACATGCATGGGTGCTTTTGAACGCACCTTAAAGATGTTCAGGATCACCGTTTTAGCTAGCCTGACGACCACCCCTGCTACTAAAATAATAAATATGATTTTTATAAAAGTAAATCCAAGAGATATCCATATTTCTTCATCAGAAACATAGTTTAGAAAGGTCTGCCAGAAAGAATTTAATGAACTCACACTTCGCACATCCTCTTTAAAGTACAAAACTTTTATCTATCTTACCAAGTCTAGGCTCATATGAGAAACAATAACACATTATGTTCTTTAAAAAGAACAGAACGTGTTATATAATGAACAAAAAGGTATTTTATTTTTGTAAAAAGGCAATACTGAAAACTCATATCCTCTGGTGAAGGAGTTCGTTCAATGACTATTCAACCACATTCACTGCCGCTCTTTCCTCCTGCCTATAGAAGCCATATGGATAATCCCTTAACTGCCCATCACTTGTCTAGAGAGCTTGTGCTGCGCTATCCGAATCAAGGAGAATCTATCGTTTTTGTTTGCATTGGAACCGACCGTTCTACAGGAGATGCATTAGGACCGCTTATTGGAGCTCTTCTAGAAAAAAGAAGGCTTCCTGGTTTTCATGTCTATGGAACGCTGAAAGAACCTGTTCATGCATTAAATTTAGAAAAAACCATGATAATGATCCACAAACTCCATCCCGGAGCATTTATTGTGGGGATTGACGCCTGTTTAGGCCAGCTGAAAAGCGTTGGGTATATTGAAATTGATAACGGTCCTGTCCGCCCTGGAGCAGGGGTTCAGAAAAAACTTCCGGATGTAGGAGACATACATCTGATTGGAATTGTTAATGTTGGAGGTTTTATGGAACTGACAATGCTGCAAAATACCCGCTTGTATTTGGTAACAGAAATGGCAAATACGATTACAGATGCGATTCATTACTCAAACATTTTATATAGAAAGTGAGCAAGCTGTCCTTTATACCGGTAAGTATACGTACTGAATGGTGACAACAATTGCTGCGATTAAAATGCCGGGAAGTAAATTTGCCACTTTGATTTTTGTCAGTCCTATTAAGTTTAAGCCAATAGCAAAAATCATGATTCCCCCTGTTGCCGTCATCTCTGCGATAAAACTATCCATCAGACCTTCAGGGACAAACCGGTCAATCTGGGTGGCAAATAATGCAATGGATCCCTGGTAGAGTATAACCGGAATAGCTGAAAACAGGACACCGATTCCCAGAGTGGAAGCAAGAATAACAGAAGTAAAGCCATCTATAATCGATTTTGTATACAGCACTTGATGGTCGCCCCTGATGCCGCTGTCGAGAGCGCCAATCACCGCCATAGCCCCAATCACAAAAATCAGGGTCGCTGTAACAAACCCTTGTGAAATACTCGTATCACCGTTTGACCCAACCTTTGACTCAATCCATCGTCCGACGGCATTTAATTTTTCATCAAGCGCAATCCACTCCCCAGTGATAGCGCCGATTACCAGGCTGATGATGACAATTAAATAATTATTGCTTTGAAAACCCATTTGAAGGCCCAGCACTACTACAGCTAAACCGATAGCTGACATAACGGTTGTTTTAATATGTTCGGGAATTCGATGCAGCATTTTCCCCAAAAGTGTCCCAAGGACAATCAGCAAACCATTCACCAGTGTTCCTACTAGCACCATTCCTATTCCTCATCTCTATCTCAAGTTATTTCCTATGTAAGAGAACACGACCCGTGAGTGTGGATTCTCACCGAGTCGTGTTTTTATGCTTCCTGATTTTCATTCAGAAGAGACAAAATTCTCTCCAAGTCATCGTCAGTCATAAATTCAATTTCAATTTTTCCTTTATTTTTGCTTTTTTTAATGGCTACACTGGTGCCGAATCGTTCTCGAAGAATGCCCTCATGCTCACGGTAATAGGGAAGCTGTCTTTTTGGCTTCTTCTTTGTTTCACGTGGAACATCGTTCATTTTCTGAATCAGCTGTTCAAGTGCACGTACCGTCATTTTTTCGTTAACTACTTTTTCCGCAAGCTCCTGCAGGCGTTCTTTTTTCTTTAATCCCAGCAGCGCCCGGCCATGCCCCATGGACATCTCACCCTCTGATATATGCTCCTGCACCGCTTCAGGAAGAGTCAGCAGTCTGACATGATTGGCAATATGAGGACGGCTTTTGCCCAGTGTTTTTGCCAGCTGATCCTGTGTAACGGATAGCTTATTGATCAGTGTCTCATAGGCATTTGCTTCTTCGATCGGAGTCAAATCCTCCCGCTGAAGATTTTCCAATATGGAGAGTTCCATCATTTGCTGATCTGTAAGGTCTCTCACCACAGCTGGAATATGATGAAGTCCTGCTTCTTTAGAGGCCCGGTATCTGCGTTCACCTACAACAATTTCAAATCCCTTTATGCTCTTTCGAACAATGATCGGCTGAAGAATTCCATGCTGCTGAATGGATTTTTTTAATTCGTCTATCGATTCCTTTTGAAAGATCTTTCTCGGTTGATAAGGATTCGGCCGGATGTCTTTTAGAGATAACTGCTGTACCTGTTCATCTCCTACTGACGACATATCCTTAAACAGTGCATGGACGCCTTTTCCTAACCCTTTAGCCATTCTTTATCACTTCCTTTGCAAGATCAAGATACACTTCTGCTCCTCTTGACTTTGGATCATACAAAATGACTGGCAGACCATGGCTTGGCGCTTCGCTCAAACGTACATTTCTGGGAATAATGGTGCGATACACTTTATCCTGGAAGTATTTTTTTACTTCCTCAATAACCTGAATGCCAAGATTTGTTCTTGCATCCAGCATTGTCAGCAGCACACCATCGATTAGCAGCTGATGATTTAAGTGTTTTTGAACAAGGCGTATCGTACTGAGAAGCTGACTTAGTCCTTCTAACGCGTAATATTCACATTGAACTGGAATAACTAATGCATCTGAAGCAGTTAATGCATTAATAGTCAGAAGACCGAGTGACGGGGGGCAATCAATAATAATATAATCATAATTCGACTGAATTTCCCTTAACGATTTTTGAAGACGAACTTCTCTTGATATCGTTGAAACCAGTTCAATTTCTGCTCCAGCAAGTGAGATTGTAGCAGGGATCGCATGGAGGTTCTCAACCGTTGTTTCCCTAATGATTGGCCGGATATCGACATCATCTACTAAAATATCATAAATGCATTGATCGACTTCTCCTTTATCGATCCCTACACCGCTTGTCGCATTTCCCTGAGGGTCCACATCAACCAGCAGGACTTTTTTCCCCAGGTATGCAAGACAAGCACTCAAATTAACAGAAGTCGTCGTTTTCCCGACTCCGCCTTTTTGATTTGTAATCGCAATGATTCTTCCCATAAGACTTTCACCTATCCTTATTGTGCCGGGAACTCTGGATGCAAATACTACATTTCAACCTCAAAGCAACCTTTTCCTGCCTTCCGGGCAATCTTTATCTTTATTTTAACAGACTTTTTTAATTAATTGGTAGTTTTGAAATAAAATGAAATGTTCTTACGTAAGAGGGCAGTGATACATAAACGTGCCTTCCCCCTTTTATGTATCACTTCATTAAAAAAACGAAAAATGATCACATGATCATTTTTCGTTTTTTATGAAGATATTCCCTATTTCTTCTTTTTAGGAAGTTTGATAGTGATTTTATAATAATCATCAAACTCTTCTTCTTCAGAGTCGAGTTTCATGCCAGAGTCAGAGATCATATTTAGTGACTGCCGGATGGTGTTTACCGCAATGCGGACGTCTTTGTTGAAGGCCCTTTTCTTCGGCTTTGCTTTTTTTTCGGGACTTTCTAACAGCTTTTGCACACGGGTTTCTGTTTGCTTTACGTTTAGCTGCTGTTCCACTACTTCATCGAGCAGTTTTACTTGAAGTTCTTGATCCTTCAGCGGAATAAGCGCACGGGCATGGCGCTCTGTTATCAGCTTTCGGGTAAGAACTTGCAGCACTTCTTCAGGAAGCTTTAATAGCCTAAGCTTGTTAGCTACTGTAGATTGCCCTTTTCCTAAACGTTGTGCAAGAGCTTCCTGTGTAAGCTGGTGAAGGTCTAAAAGCTTTTGATAGGCCATCGCCTCTTCTACGGGTGAGAGTTCTTCGCGCTGTAAATTTTCGATCAGGGCGACTGAAGCTGTTTCTGTATCGCTCATGTTTTTTACAATGGCAGGAACCTTTTCCCATCCAAGTGATTTCATGGCGCGCCATCTTCGCTCACCTGCAATAATCTCAAACTGGCCATCTCCGCTTTCACGTATAATGATAGGCTGGATAATGCCATGGGTATGAATGGTTCTAGCAAGTTCTTCTATTTTTTCATCATCAAAGATCGTTCTCGGCTGAAAACGGTTCGGTTGAATTTGATGAATTTCTATTTGCCTAACTTCTTCTTTTTGTTCCAAGGCTTCGGGAGAAACGGGTTCTTCCTTATCACCAAGTCCAAAGATCCGTGAAAACGGAGTCTTCATCAAGACACACCACCTTTATGAAACTCGCAATCTCTGCTCTTTTACCCCGTTTCACGTGAAACATAGGGTGACCGATCTATCACAGCGGGGACTTATTTGGAGTCCCCGGCTTTCTTGGATACTTTTTAGGGGTAGAAGCTGATTTTTTAATCATCATAATCGAACGGTCACTGAATTCTATAGGGAGTTCAAAAGATTGAACTTCTATGTTCCCTCCGCCGAGCAATTTGATCGCCCGCTTGGCGTCTTCTAATTCATCTGTTGCATTTGCAGCCTTCATTGCCACAAAGGTGCCCCCCGGCTTAGCCAGCGGCAGACAAAGCTCCGATAGTACCGAAAGTCTCGCCACTGCCCGTGCTGTAACGAGATCATACGTTTCCCGGTATACTTTATTTTGCCCAAATGTCTCAGCTCGATCATGATGAAACTGGACGTTATCTAGTTCAAGCTCGCTTGCCAGATGATTTAAGAAAGTGATTCGTTTATTTAAAGAGTCAACAATTGACACCTTTAAATGAGGAAAGCAAATTTTTAACGGAATACTTGGAAATCCAGCTCCCGCTCCAACATCACATATGGAAAGGGGCTGTGTTAAATCTACATAAAAACTCGCTGTAATTGAATCATAGAAATGCTTTAAATAAACTTCTTTACGGTCTGTGATTGCCGTAAGATTCATTTTTTCATTCCAGTCAACGAGTATCTCATAATAACGATTAAACTGATGTAGCTGCTGATCGGACAGGATAATCCCTTTTTCCTTCAGCAGCTGCTGAAATTGCTCCTGATTCATGCGTTTTCTCCTTTAGGTTATTCCCCTGACACTTTTGCAATTCGCCCCTGCTCAATATAGACAAGCAGGATTGAAATATCTGCCGGGTTGACCCCTGAAATTCGAGATGCCTGTGCGATGGAAAGCGGTCTTACATCGCGAAGCTTTTGTCTTGCTTCACTTGCAATGCCTGAGATCGCATCGTAATCAATGCGTTCTGGTATCTTTTTATTTTCCATCTTCTTTAATTTATCGACTTGCTGCAATGATTTTTCAATATAGCCTTCATATTTAATTTGAATTTCAACTTGCTCTTCAACATCAAATGGAAGTTCATTAGCCGCAGGAACAAGCGCTTTAATATGATTGTACGTGATTTCAGGACGTCTTAAAAGGTCTGATCCTTTAATTCCGTCTTTTAACAGACTGCTTCCGATCGATTCCATCAATGCCTGAACATGTTCATTTGGCTTAATCATCGTCGACTGCAGGCGCTTTAACTCACCTTGAATCATTTCTTTTTTCGCAACAAACTTTTCAAAGCTATCATCCGAAACAAGGCCAATTTCACGACCAACATCTTTTAGGCGAAGATCCGCATTATCATGGCGCAGCAATAATCGGTACTCGGCTCTCGAGGTCAGAAGTCTGTAAGGTTCATTTGTGCCTTTGGTCACTAAATCATCAATCAGCACCCCAATATACGCATCTGAACGGCTCAGAATAACTTCTTCTTTATCAAAAGCACGTCTGGCAGCATTTATTCCAGCCATTAATCCTTGACCTGCTGCTTCCTCATAGCCGGAGGTGCCGTTAATTTGGCCAGCAGTATATAGATTTTTGACTTTTTTTGTTTCAAGTGTAGGCCAGAGCTGAGTCGGGACAATGGCGTCATACTCAATGGCATAGCCCGAACGCATCATCTGCGCATTTTCAAGGCCAGGTATTGAAGATAGGATTTTTTGCTGAACATCTTCCGGTAAACTCGTGGAAAGTCCCTGCACATATACTTCTTTCGTATGGCGTCCTTCAGGCTCAAGGAAAATCTGATGACGCGGTTTATCGTTAAACCGGACGACTTTATCCTCAATAGAAGGACAATAACGTGGACCCGTTCCTTTTATCATACCTGAATACATTGCAGAACGGTGTAAATTTTCGTCAATAATTGTGTGTGTTTCCTCATTTGTATACGTTAACCAGCAAGGAAGCTGATCTGTTATATACTCAGTCGTTTCGTAACTGAAAGCACGTGGAACATCATCTCCCGGCTGTATTTCAGTCTTGGAATAGTCAATGGTCTGACTGTTAACCCGCGGCGGAGTACCCGTTTTAAAACGGACGATATCAAAGCCAAGTGACCGTAAATGATCGGCAAGACCAATGGAAGGCTGCTGATTATTCGGTCCGCTTGAATATTTTAAATCACCGACAATAACCTCACCGCGCAGGAAGGTTCCAGCCGTGATAATGGTCGTTTTCGCACGGTAGGTGGCGCCTGTTTTGGAAATAACACCTGTGCATTCTCCATTTTCTATAATTAACTCTTCAACCATCGCTTGTAACAGCGTAATGTTGGGTTCATTTTCAATCGTTTCTTTCATGTCCTGCTGATAAAGTACTTTGTCAGCCTGCGCACGCAGCGCACGAACGGCTGGTCCTTTTCCTGTATTCAACATGCGCATCTGGATGTGGGTTTTATCGATCGTACGGCCCATCTCTCCTCCAAGAGCATCGATTTCTCTTACGACGATTCCTTTTGCCGGCCCTCCTACTGAAGGGTTACACGGCATAAAAGCAACCATATCCAAATTAATTGTTAACATTAATGTTTTGGCTCCCATGCGTGCAGCAGCAAGTCCTGCTTCTACTCCGGCATGACCGGCTCCTACGACGATTACATCAAAAGAACCTGCCTCAAATTTTTTCACCATAACGATGAACGCTCCTCCTTTAATTGCTTTTTATTTCCCAAGGCAGAATTGTGAAAACAGCTGATCAATTAAACTTTCCTGAACGGTATCTCCGTTAATTTCTCCGAGCGTTTCCCATGTCCTGCGCAAATCTATTTGAACCATATCGACAGGCGTGCCCATCTCAGCACCCATGATTGCTTCATCAATTGAAGCAAGTGCCTGATGAAGCAGAGCAATATGCCGGTTATTTGACACATACGTACCATCTGCCGCCTCTAAAGATCCAGTGAAAAATAAAGACGCGATTGCTTCTTCAAGCTCGTCTACTCCCTGCTCTTTTAAAAGAGAGGTCGTCACTAAGCGATGATGGGCAGTTAATTCTTTAACTTCATCCATATTCAACGACTGGGAAAGGTCCGTTTTGTTGACGATCACGATCGTATCCATTCCTTTAACTGCTTCGAATAATCGGCGATCCTCTTCTGATAATACCTCGCCGTAATTTAACACCAGCAAAATAAGATCGGCTTCCTTTAACACTTTTCGAGATCGTTCAACACCAATTCGTTCGACAATATCTTCGGTTTCTCGAATACCTGCCGTGTCGACAAGTTTTAATGGAACACCGCGGACATTAACGTATTCTTCAATGACATCACGAGTGGTTCCGGGCACATCTGTTACAATCGCTTTGTTCTCGTGCACTAAACTATTTAATAAGGAAGACTTTCCGACATTCGGTCGGCCGATAATGACCGTGGAAAGACCTTCACGAAGTATTTTTCCTTGTTCTGAAGTTTGAAGCAGACGCTCAATTTGTCCTTTTACATAGGTGGACTTTTCCATCATCATCGACAATGTCATTTCTTCTACATCATCGTACTCAGGGTAATCAATATTTACTTCTACCTGAGCCAGAATTTCTAAAATCTCCTGCCTGAGTGACTGAACTAGCCTGGAGAGCTTTCCTTCCATTTGTCCCATCGCCACTGACATCGCACGATCCGTTTTTGCTCGAATCATATCCATAACAGCCTCAGCCTGTGACAAATCAATCCGTCCATTTAAGAACGCACGCTTTGTAAACTCACCCGGTTCAGCAATCCTTGCGCCCTGACGCAATATGAGCTGAAGCACTTGATTAACGGAAACAAGCCCGCCGTGGCAATTAATTTCTATAACGTCTTCACGTGTGAAAGTTTTAGGGCCCTTCATAACAGAAACCATGACTTCCTCAAGGGATGTATCGGTCGCGGGATCTACGATATGCCCATAATGAATAGTATGGGAAGGAACAGTTTGAAGCTGCTTGCCTCCCATACCTTTAAAGACGCGATCTGCAATGGCAAACGCTTCATCACCGCTTAATCGGACGATGGCAATTGCTCCTTCGCCCATTGGCGTCGAGATCGCTGCAATTGTGTCAAATTCCATTTTTGTTCACCTCAATTCCAGAACGCTGTTTCCTAATACTCTCTTCAACAGCAGTCAGGTTTTCTTTCTAGTATCATCTATATAATGCGGCGCTTACCTACTTGCGCTAATATGGCATCCTCTAAATTATTAGAATAGCACACTTTACCTCATTTAAAAAGAAAATGAGATGTTTTTATCCACAGCCTTCCAGTACTGTGTCACCTTCTTTTACTTATCCACATGTGGGCAACTGTATTTCTTCCACTTCGCCTTACACTTCTGAAACCACTAGTAACAAATATAGTTTAAAGTAAAAAATGTAAAATTATATAATAATAAAATTAAATTAATCCATTTATTTTCATTTTATTCTATTAAGTTATTGGCTAAAAAAAGAATCCTCTATTTACTAACAGAGGATTCTTTTTTATTTTTTTTACCTTGTATCATCATGTACCTGTGAGGTTCTGTGCCTTCTGAGTTCGTTTCAATATCACGTCTTCCAGTAAGCGCATTATGAATAATTTTTCTTTCATAAGATGGCATTGGTTCAAGCTTAACAGGTCTCCCTGTTCTTATCGCTTGATCTGCCATTTTTTTCGCTAATTGCTCCAGGGTTTCCTGCCTGCGCTGCCGATAGTTTTCCGCATCAAGCGTGATCGTTAAAAATTGGTCCGAATGCTGATTGGCTATGAGTTGAGCAAGATACTGAAGAGAGTTAAGCGTTTGACCTCTTTTTCCTATTACAAGAGCAACCTTTTCACTTTGCAATTCAAAAATAACGTTTTTTCCTTTTTTTTGAATTTTCGTCTCTATTTCGAGTCCCATATGACGGGTTACGTCTTTAATATATTGGTCAACTTCTTCTACTGCATCTACTCGCTTCTTTACAAGTACCTTAGCTGGCCTTGATCCTATCAGTCCGAAAAAACCTTTTTTCCCTTTATCAATGACGGTAACTTCCGATTTTTCCTTCGAAATTTGTAATTTCGTAAGTGCGGCAGCGACCGCTTCCTCCACTGTTGCACCTGTCATCGTGATTTGAGTCACTTCATGGCTCCCCCTGTCTATTGAACAGATTGGTCTACTTTTTTACTGCCCGTTCCATTAATAATTAACGTCTGAACAATCATAAAGATATTACCAACAACCCAGTAAAGCGATAATGCAGATGGGAAAGTAATCGCAAATACGACAATCATTACAGGCATAAGATAAAGCATCATCTGCATTTGAGGATTCATACCAGCCGGATTTCCAGCCATCATAATCTTCTGCTGCAAGTAAGTCGTCACACCTGCTACAAGAGGAAGAATAAAGAACGGATCTCTTTCGCCCAGGTCGAACCATAGGAAATTATGATTCGCAATTTCAGTTGTTCGAACAATCGCATGATAAAAAGCGATAAGAATCGGCATTTGTATTAAAAGTGGAAAACACCCTGCCAATGGATTTACGCCATTTTTCTGGAACATAGCCATCGTTTCCTGCTGAAGCTTTTGCTGAGTTTGAGCATCTTTAGAAGAATACTTTTCCTTCAACTTCAACATTTCGGGTTGAATTTCCTGCATTTTTTTCGTGTTTTTTGTTTGTTTAATCATTAGCGGCAAAAGTGCAAATCGAATAATTAATGTTACTAAAACAATTCCCAGACCGTAATTATCACCTGACCATTGGGCAATTGTTGTGATAAGCCATGACAACGGATAAACAAAATAACTATTCCATATTCCTTCACTTTCGGTTGTAATCGGCTGATCGATCTCCATACAACCTGTTAAAAGAGCTGTTAACCCCACAATCATGAAAAGGGGCAGTAATCGTTTTTTCACCCAGAAGTTCCTCCCTATTCTAATATTCAGTCCATACCACACGTAATTGTACCACGTTACTTATCTGAATTCACTTTCTTTTGAAGAACCTTTGACTTTCCCATCACGTGAATCAAGCTGCTTTTTGTCTGATGAAAAGTAAAGTCAGCAGCGGGTTTTCTAGCAATAACAATATAGTCAGCATCAGGCCGAAGCTCAGGGGAGAGCTCTAGAAATGCTTGTCTGATGTATCGCTTTATGCGATTTCTAACGACAGCATTTCCAACCTTTTTGCTGACTGACAAGCCAAGTCGAAAAGCTGATTGATCACTTTTTTTCAGGTAGTATAAAACAAATTGTCGATTCGCCATAGAAGATCCATTGCGAAATACTTGCTGGAATTCGGGATTTTTTTTGATTCGCTGCTCTTTTTTCATTTTAGCACCCACATATCGTTAATTTTGCACCGGTATAAGTGAAAAAAGACCACTGAGTGGAATCAGTGGTCTTAAGCAGACAATACTTTTCTTCCACGTTGACGGCGACGAGCTAGAACCTTGCGGCCATTTTTTGTGCTCATGCGTGCGCGGAATCCGTGTACTTTACTTCTTTTACGCTTATTTGGTTGGAACGTACGTTTCATGTATAAGACACCTCCTAATTGATCACTCGTGGTGACCAAGCTACAGACATTCTAAATAATTATATAGATTTCACATATCAAATGTCAATGTTCATTTCATACAACCTCTATATCATAGCAGAGTCAATTACGTTCTTCAATAGAGAATTTAATTTTCGCAGCAATAAAAGAAAATAAATAGGCTTTCTGCTCATCAGATCTATTCCTTGTCCTGGTTTATAGGATCACCAAAAAGAAAGATCTTTAACCGCTTCTACAAAAGTGCCTCTATACAAAAAGAAACATTTCCCCATTCTATATGCTGCCTGTGTACAACTGTGGAGATATTTTCGACACGTTTTTCTTTATCCACAGCGCCTATCGACATGTTTTTCACAGATTCACCCCTTGTGGACAAGATCAATCACAGTGTGCGCCGCTCTGTGGATAAATAATCACACGCCTTGCAAGGCAAAGGAATTTCTGCTATTATAAGTGTGTTTTCACTCTTGATAAGTTGTCTGCATAAAGAACATTATCCACAATTGTGGATAGGTTGTGGATAGATTTCTCAACATGCATGGAGAATATTGTCCACAGGCTTAGGATTATGTCGATAAATATACAAAATGCTTTTTTGCCCTATTCACTAGAATGAATATATATAAAGGGTCTTTGAAAAAAATACTTTTCTAGAAAAATAATTCAGTGAGGAGGGTCTGCTGCTTGGAAAATATAACGGATCTTTGGAATATAGCCTTAGAGCATATCGAAAAGAAAATCAGCAAACCAAGTTATGAAACCTGGTTAAAATCGACAAAAGCTTTTTCGTTAAAACGGGATACGTTAACGATTACCGCTCCTAATGAATTTGCGAGAGATTGGCTTGAAGGGCATTATGCTCCTTTAATTTCCGGTGTTTTGAAGGACGTTACAGGGGAAGAACTGAATGTGAAATTTATCATTCCTCAAAATCAGAACCAGGATGATTTTAATTTTGCGATTCAACCCAAAAAGCCGGTGAAAGATGATGATCAGCAGGAATGGTCTCAAAGCATGTTAAATCCAAAGTATACATTTGATACGTTCGTCATCGGTTCTGGCAACCGCTTTGCGCACGCAGCATCTTTAGCGGTAGCTGAAGCGCCGGCAAAAGCCTATAACCCGTTATTTATATATGGGGGGGTAGGGCTTGGAAAAACGCATCTCATGCATGCAATCGGTCATTATGTGCTTGAGCATAATTCCTCTGCAAAAGTGGTTTATTTGTCTTCTGAAAAATTTACAAATGAATTTATTAATTCTATTCGTGACAACAAAGCCGTTGATTTTCGCAATAAGTATCGAAACGTGGACGTGTTATTAATTGATGATATTCAATTTCTTGCCGGGAAAGAACAAACGCAAGAGGAATTTTTTCATACATTTAATACTTTACATGAAGAAAGCAAGCAAATTGTAATCTCAAGTGACCGTCCGCCTAAAGAAATCCCTACGCTTGAAGACCGGCTGCGTTCTCGATTTGAATGGGGACTCATCACGGATATTACACCGCCTGATTTAGAAACAAGAATCGCCATCCTTCGAAAGAAAGCACGAGCGGAGGGCTTGGATATTCCTAATGAAGCAATGTTATATATCGCCAATCAAATTGATTCAAATATTCGCGAACTAGAAGGAGCACTCATCCGGGTAGTCGCTTACTCTTCATTAGTTAGTAAAGACATAAATGCTGATTTAGCTGCTGAAGCACTAAAAGATATTATGCCGAGCTCCAAACCAAAGGTGATTACCATTTTGGATATACAAAAGGTTGTAGGGGAGCACTTTAGTATTAAACTAGAGGACTTTAAAGCGAAGAAAAGAACAAAGACTGTCGCTTTTCCAAGGCAAATTGCCATGTACCTTTCAAGAGAAATGACAGACTTCTCTTTACCAAAGATCGGAGAGGAATTTGGTGGGCGGGATCATACAACCGTTATACATGCCCATGAAAAAATCTCAAGATTGCTCGATCATGACGTGTCATTAAAACAGGAAGTGAAAGATATTAAATCTACACTTCAAAAATAGATGCTGCAATCTGTGGGTAAATGTGGATAATTGGTGCACGTTTGAACACATCTTTTCCACATGGGGAAAAGTCGCCATTTCAAGTCATCAACAGGCTTATCCACATATCCACAGCGCCTACTAGTATTACTATTATTTTAAAAGAATTAATAACTATATATATAAAGCACGAGAATACTAACTTTTGGAGGCTTTGAAAATGAAATTTCAAATTCAACGCGATCGTTTGGTGAACGGCGTAAACGATGTAATGAAAGCTGTATCTTCAAGAACAACCATACCGATTTTAACGGGACTTAAAATCGTCGCTCATGAAGAAGGAGTCACACTGACAGGCAGTGATTCTGATATATCCATCGAATCATTCATTCCCAGAGAAGAAGATGGCAAAGAAATTGTACAGATTCAACAAACTGGCGGAATTGTTCTTCAAGCGAAGTTTTTTGAAAGCATTGTTAAAAAACTGCCGATGGATACAGTTGAAATTGAAGTACACTCTCAATTGCAGACCGTCATTCGTTCAGGAAAGTCTGAATTTAATTTAAATGGACTTGATGTAAATGAATACCCGCACCTTCCGCAAATTGAAGAAGATCACGTACTTAAAATTCCTACGAACCTATTAAAAACCATGATTCGACAAACGGTCTTTGCAGTGTCCACCTCAGAAACACGCCCTATCTTGACAGGTGTAAACTGGAATATTCAAGATGGACTTTTAAACTGTGTAGCGACGGACAGTCACCGTCTTGCGATGAGAAAAGCACCGATCAGCGGCGGCAGCGGGAATGAAAGCAAAGCTGTGATTCCAGGGAAAAGTTTAAATGAGTTAAATAAAATACTTGAAGATACATCAGATGAGCTTGAGATTGTTATTACAGAAAATCAGGTATTGTTCAGAGCCAAACATGTTTTATTCTTCTCACGTCTGCTTGAAGGGAACTACCCGGATACTTCAAGACTGGTTCCGGCAGAAAGCAAAACCTCGCTTACGATCGGCGGAAAAGAATTTTTACAGGCCATTGACCGTGCTTCTTTGCTTGCAAGAGAAGAACGAAATAATGTTGTCCGCTTGTCAATCAGTGATGATGGCAGAGTTGAAATTTCATCCAACACGCCTGAGATAGGGAAAGTTGTAGAGGAAGTTCACAGCGAAGCGACGGATGGAGAAGAGTTGAATATTTCTTTCAGCGCAAAATATATGATGGATGCATTAAAAGTATTCGAAGGGGCTGAAACCAATATTCAGTTCACCGGAGCAATGAGGCCTTTTGTTCTGCGCCCGACGTCAGATGATACGATTCTTCAATTGATCACGCCTGTACGAACGTATTAGGCAAAAAATTAAATAGTAATCAAATGCCTATTGTTTTAGAGGGAAGCAATAGGCATTTGATTGTTTTATTGGCGTATTCTTGAGAAAAAAGGCGTTTGCGTTAATTTTTCTTTGTTTTCCGCCTTCATATTGGTTAAAATAAGGTATTAGAGAATATCAGAAGGTAGTGAGCGAAATGAAAGAGACGATCACGATCAGTACGGAATATATTACGCTTGGCCAATTTTTAAAATTAGCCGATGTAATTCAAAGCGGCGGGATGGCAAAGTGGTTTTTAAGCGAACATGAAGTTTATATAAATCAGGAGCTTGACCAGAGAAGAGGGCGTAAATTACGTGATGGGGATGAAGTTAAGATTCCGGATGTAGGTTCTTACGTGGTGAAGTCTCAAGATTAGAAGGATGTTAAAACATGTATATTGAGCAGCTTGAGCTTGCCCACTATCGCAATTACGACAAATTGACGGTTGAATTTGATAATAACGTGAATCTCATCCTTGGAGAAAACGCCCAAGGCAAAACAAACGTCATGGAATCCATTTACGTTCTTGCGATGGCTAAATCTCACAGGACTTCGAATGACAAAGATTTAATACAATGGGACTCAGATTATGCTAAAATAAAAGGCAGAGTGATGAAGCATCATGGCTCGCTTCCCTTGGAATTGACCGTAACAAAAAAAGGGAAAAAAGCCAGATTGAATCATCTTGAGCAATCGAAATTAAGCCATTACATTGGCAATATGAATGTTGTTATGTTCGCGCCCGAAGATCTCCACTTAGTAAAAGGGAGCCCTCAAGTAAGGCGTCGTTTTATTGATATGGAAATTGGGCAGATTTCTGCCGTTTATTTGCATGACAGTTCCCTGTACCAAAAAATTCTCCAGCAGCGAAATCATTATCTAAAACAGCTGCAGACGAGAAAGCAGCGGGACCAGACCATGCTTGAAGTATTGACTGACCAATTTGTGGAGATGGCGGTCAAAATTATTCAGCGCCGTTTTCAATTTATTGATCTGCTGCAGCAATGGGCTCAGCCGATTCACGCTGGAATTTCGAGAGGGCTTGAAACACTCGAAGTTGTCTATAAACCGTCTGTTCAAGTTACGAATGAAAATAGTAGAGAGGATATTGAGGCCGTCATCCGGAAAAAATTTGAAGAGCTGCGCGAAAGAGAGATTGACAGAGGGGTTACCCTGATCGGTCCGCACAGAGATGATCTTCAGTTTTTGGTA
Organism: Jeotgalibacillus campisalis; assembly: GCF_000829515.1. Taxonomy (GTDB): domain Bacteria; phylum Bacillota; class Bacilli; order Bacillales; family Jeotgalibacillaceae; genus Jeotgalibacillus; species Jeotgalibacillus campisalis. The sequence continues at coordinate 540,438 of NZ_JXRR01000001.1, forward strand.
AACGGCCATGATGTTCAGACATTTGGCTCTCAAGGACAGCAGAGAACAACAGCTTTATCAATTAAGCTGGCTGAAATAGAACTCATCCGAGCAGAAATTGGTGAATACCCGATTCTGCTCCTTGATGATGTTTTATCCGAGCTGGACGACTATCGTCAATCTCATCTCCTCAATACGATACAAGGGAAAGTTCAAACCTTCGTCACCACGACAAGTGTGGAAGGAATTGATCACCAGACCTTGCGGGAAGCTACTACTTTTATTGTGAGTAATGGCAGTATGAGCAGAAAAATAGAGGGGGGCTGATCCTATGTATTTACATATAGGGGGAGAGTCGATGGTAAGAATGCACGACATCGTGGCAATAATGGATATAGAGTCTGTAAACTCTTCTTTAATCATGGAAGAATACATGAAGCAAAATGATAACGGCATAATCGATCTTTGCGATTCAAACTGTAAATCCATTGTGATCACAGATTTCAAAGCTTACCTGTCTCCCTTGTCCTCAAGTACGCTTAAGAAAAGATCAGAAAAAATGGTCAAACCTATTTTCAAATAAATTCCAAGAAAATGGCAACGTCAGAGAAAGTGTAGGTGAACCGCGTGGCAACAGATAATACACAAATGCAGCCGCAGGCATATGATGAGAATCAGATTCAGGTACTAGAAGGTCTTGAAGCGGTAAGAAAAAGACCGGGAATGTATATCGGTTCAACAGCAGCAAGAGGTCTCCATCATCTTGTATGGGAAATTGTCGACAACAGCATCGATGAAGCGCTTGCTGGACACTGTGATGAAATAAAAATCAGTATTGAAAAAGACAATTCAATTCTTGTAGAAGACAATGGTCGTGGAATTCCGGTAGGGATGCATGAAAAAATGGGACGTCCAGCGGTAGAAGTAATCATGACTGTTCTTCATGCAGGCGGTAAATTTGGCGGAGGCGGATACAAAGTTTCCGGCGGATTGCACGGAGTAGGTGCTTCGGTTGTTAATGCCCTGTCTGACAAGCTGGAAGTTTTTGTCCATCGTGATGGCAAAGTCTACAACCAGGAATATCGAAAAGGTGTTCCAAGCTACGATCTGAAGGTAGTAGATGAAACAGACCGGACAGGAACCATCACACGTTTTAAACCGGATCCTGAAATCTTCACAGAAACAGTTGAGTATGATTACGATACACTCGCCAACCGCGTCCGTGAACTGGCGTTTTTAAATCGTGGACTGACCCTTATCATTAAAGATGAGCGGGTAACGGAAGAAGATGGCTCGCCTTTAACAAAGAAATTTCATTATGAAGGCGGGATTAAATCTTATGTGTCCCATTTAAACCGTTCTAAAGAGGTTATACACGAAGAGCCAGTCTTTGTCGAAGGAGAGAGAGACGGAATTTCAATCGAAATTGCTCTTCAGTACAATCAGGGCTATGCTTCTAATATTTATTCATTTGCGAATAATATTAGTACACATGAAGGTGGAACGCATGAGTCAGGATTTAAAACCGCGTTGACCCGTGTCATAAATAGTTACGCATCGCGGAATAACCTAATGAAGGATGCAGACAGCAATCTTTCCGGTGAAGACGTTCGAGAAGGCTTAACGGCCATTGTGTCCATTAAGCATCCGGACCCTCAATTTGAAGGCCAGACCAAAACAAAGCTTGGGAATTCTGAAGCCCGTACGATTACGGATAACTTATTCTCAGAGCATTTCGATAAATTCTTAATGGAAAACCCAGTCGTTGCAAGACAAGTCGTGGATAAAGGTCTTATGGCCGCCCGTGCTCGTCTGGCAGCAAAAAAAGCCCGTGAATTAACACGCCGCAAAGGCGCACTTGAAGTATCAAGTCTTCCGGGTAAACTTGCAGATTGTTCGTCCCGAGATCCTCAAATCAGCGAACTTTACGTAGTTGAGGGTGACTCGGCAGGAGGATCGGCCAAGCAGGGACGAGATCGGCATTTCCAGGCCATCCTGCCATTGCGAGGAAAGATTATTAATGTAGAAAAAGCACGGCTTGATAAAATACTTTCCAACAATGAAATTCGTGCCATTATTACGGCTCTAGGGACAGGCATTGGCGAAGATTTTGATCTTTCCAAAGCCCGTTACCATAAAATTGTCATAATGACTGATGCGGATGTAGACGGGGCGCATATTAGAACCCTGCTGCTGACATTCTTATACCGATATATGAGAAATATCATTGAAGCGGGCTATATTTATATTGCACAGCCGCCATTATATAAAATCACCCAAGGTAAAACGATTCAATATGCGTACACTGAGCGTGAAATGAATAATGTATTAGCGGAATTGTCGCCAACACCAAAGCCAGGTCTTCAGCGATACAAGGGTCTTGGAGAGATGAACCCGGATCAGCTGTGGGAAACGACTATGAATCCCGAATCAAGATCGATGCTGCAGGTAAGTCTGAAGGATGCCATCGAGGCAGATGAGACATTTGAAATTCTGATGGGCGACAAAGTAGAACCAAGACGTCAGTTCATTGAAGACAATGCAATGTATGTTAAAAACCTTGATGTTTAAGAATGAATAGAGATCTTTACTAGCCTCTCTTTTCATTAGATCCATATAGATACCAGACAGCAGGCGCTGGACAAGCGCTTTCACATTTAAATAAACAATCTAGCTGCAGGCGCCAGCTCCTCAAGTCATAAGTCTCTCCGTCCCAGTGAACAAAAACCGTTCACTTGGCCAGAGATTCTTATGCATGTCGGAGCTGGACAAGCGCCTTCCGCTTTTAAAATAAGGAGGTTTCCCGTTTATGGCTGAGACGCCGAGCTCGAATGTTCACGAAATAAATATTAGTCAGGAAATGCGTACGTCTTTTTTGGATTATGCGATGAGTGTTATTGTAGCGCGTGCCCTTCCTGATGCAAGAGATGGGTTAAAGCCGGTTCACCGTCGTATTTTGTATGCGATGAATGATCTGGGGATGACCTCTGATAAGGCGTATAAGAAATCTGCCCGTATCGTCGGGGAAGTAATTGGTAAGTACCATCCTCATGGTGACTCTGCCGTTTACGATACGATGGTTCGTATGGCGCAGGATTTTAGTTATCGATACATGCTGGTTCAGGGGCATGGTAACTTCGGTTCTGTCGATGGTGACGCAGCAGCAGCTATGCGTTACACAGAAGCAAGAATGTCGAAAATATCAATGGAATTGATTCGCGATATCAATAAAGACACCATTGACTACAGAGATAATTATGACGGTTCAGAACGGGAGCCGATTGTGTTGCCTTCGCGTTTTCCAAACCTGCTGGTAAATGGTTCAAGCGGGATTGCTGTTGGGATGGCTACGAATATTCCCCCTCATCAGCTTGGGGAAGTCATAGATGGATTGCTTGCATTCACTGAGTCCCCTGAAATCACGATCGCTGAGCTTATGGAGTATATACCCGGTCCGGATTTTCCAACGGGAGCTTTAATTTTAGGCCGCAGCGGAATTCGCCGTGCATATGAAACTGGACGAGGTTCAGTCGTTCAACGAGCAAAAGTGGAAATTGAGCAAAAAGCAAATGGACGGGAAACCATTTTAGTTCACGAGCTTCCTTATCAGGTAAATAAAGCGAGATTAATTGAAAAGATTGCAGATTTAGTTCGCGACAAAAAAATAGATGGTATTACAGACCTTCGGGATGAGTCCGATCGGAATGGGATGCGGATTGTGATTGAAGTACGCCGCGATGCCAATGCCAATGTTCTTTTGAATAACCTGTATAAGCAGACTGCTCTTCAAACAAGCTTTGGGATTAATATGCTGGCTCTTGTTGATGGTCAGCCAAAGGTTCTGAACCTAAAAGAAGCGCTGCATTATTACTTAGAACATCAAAAAGTCGTGATTCGACGCAGAACTGCATTCGAGCTTCGAAAAGCAGAAGCGCGTGCTCATATCTTAGAAGGTCTGCGTATTGCGCTGGACCATATCGACGCGATCATTGCACTTATTCGCGGATCACAGACAGCGGATTTGGCGAGAGAAGGCTTGATGGAGCAGTTTAGCTTGTCTGAAAAACAAGCTCAAGCTATTTTGGATATGCGTCTTCAACGTTTAACAGGCTTAGAACGCGATAAGATTGAAGAAGAATATCAAGCTCTTGTTCAATTAATCGCCGATTTGAAATCTGTATTAGACAGCGAAGAGCGGGTTCTTGATATCATCCGTGAAGAACTAACGGAGATTAAAGAACGGTTTAATGATAAAAGACGCACCGAGATTACAACGGGCGGAGCTGAGATGATTGAGGATGAGGATCTAATTCCTCGTGAGAACTTAATCCTTACACTTACGCATAACGGATACATCAAACGTCTCCCTGCTTCAACCTATCGCAGTCAAAAACGCGGCGGAAGAGGCATACAGGGAATGGGAACGAATGAGAATGATTTTGTTGAACATCTTTTAACAACTTCAACGCATGATACCATCCTGTTCTTCTCCAATAAAGGAAAAGTATACCGGACTAAGGGATATGAAATTCCGGAATACAGCAGAACGGCTAAAGGACTTCCGATTATTAATTTACTAGGAATTGATAAGGATGAAGATATTAATGCGATGATCAGGGTGGAAGAATTCAAAGAAGACTCGTTCTTCTTCTTCACAACGAAATACGGGATTTCTAAACGTACACCTGTATCGGATTTTGCGAATATCAGAACGAATGGCTTAATCGCCATTAATTTAAGAGAAGGCGACGATCTTATTTCTGTTAAGTTAACTGATGGGAAAAAGGAAATCATTATCGGTACGCAAAATGGACTTCTAATCCGATTCCCTGAAAACGATGTTCGTTCAATGGGAAGAACAGCTACAGGTGTCCGCGGTATTCGTCTAAAAGGCGAAGATATAGTCGTAGGGATGGAAATTCTCGAGCCGGATAATGAAATTCTTGTCGTGACGGAAAATGGATACGGAAAAAGGACAACTGAAAAGGATTACCGTGTTCAATCCCGTGGCGGTAAAGGAATTAAGACCTGTAACATCACGGATAAAAACGGTAAACTGATTGCAGTCAAAACGGTAACGGGTGATGAAGATGTCATGATCATTACGGTGAATGGTGTCTTGATTCGAATGGATGTAAGCGGCATTTCTCAAACCGGCCGGAGTACACAAGGTGTTAAACTCATTCGTCTGGGAGATCAGGAGTACGTTGCTACTGTAACCCGGATTGAAAAAGAAGAAGAAATTGAAGAAGAAATAGAAGAAATGCTCGAAACAACAGCGCCTGCAGATCCAGTTGAAACAGAAGAAACGGATATCTCAGCCGATTATACAACAGATACAGATGATGAATCAGAAGAATAATTTCTTAAGAAAACAGGGTAAATACTTCCTGTTTTCTTTTTTTTATGTGGTAAAATGATCATAAAGAACTAGGTACAATTGACGGGGTGAATGGAATGAAAGTGAAAGTAGAGGATTTACATGAAGGTTGTATTATTGCTGAAAATATAATGGGTTTAACGAACCATCCGATTATGACCAAAAATACGCCTGTAACAGCCCTGCACATTGAACTATTACAGGCTTTTCAAATCGATTATGTAGCCGTCCATTCAAAAAAAGAAGACGGCAGCTTGTTCGGAGCAGAGGCGCTGGATGAGGCATCTATCAAGGAAGAAAGAGAAGTGCGTTTGTTGAGTTCAAGTCCTAGAAGTGAATTTGAGCGTCAATACCAGGAAGCTGCCACGTTTTATAAAAAAGAATTTTCAAATTGGCAGTCTGGAAGCAAAGTGGATATTGTTAAACTTAAGCAAGCCCTGATTCCTTTACTCACAGGCTCTCGAATCGAGGAACATAGCTATTATCTTCATGAGCTGTGTGAGGCGAATGATTATATAGCTCATCACTCAATTGCTGTAGGGGTCCTTTGCCATTTACTTGGACGGAAAATGGGCTATGACGAAGGCCTCTGTACGCAACTCGCACTTGCCGGAGTGTTGGCGGATGTGGGTATGGCTAAAATGCCCATATCGATTTTGCAGAAGTCTACTGGTCTAGAGCGGGAAGAGGCAATTGAAATCCGTAAACACTCGATCTTCAGCTATCAATATATTATGGACACCCCGTTTTTAAAAAAAGAAATGAAAAAAGCAATCTATCAGCATCATGAGCGTCTAGACGGCAGTGGCTACCCAATCGGAGAAAAAGGGTCTGCAATTAGTTTGTTTTCTCAAATCATTGCCATTGCTGATATGTATCATGCGATGACCTCTGAACGGCTCTACAAAAAACAGCAGTCCCCTTTTAAAACACTGGAAATTATAATGGAAGACAGTTTCGGTAAATTTGATCTTGTTGTCGTAAAAGCGTTGCAAGACTTAATTGGGAACCTGACACCCGGAACAAAAGTCCAATTATCTGACGGCCAAAAGGCGGAAGTCATTTACACACCGCCAGCCGATGTCACAAGACCTGTCGTAAAAACAGCTGAAATGGGAGAAATACTCGATCTATCCCGACAGCGCAAGTTGTTTATTGATCGAATACTTTAAAGGTTTAAGGCAGCTGGGTATAACTCATAATAATAAGAAAGAATGTTTTCATGACCATTTATTCATGTAAACATTCTTTTTTTATTTTTCCTAAAAAATAAAAATGAACAAACGATAACTCCAAAACGTATAAGAAGTAAGATTGTAAAAAAAGAAGGTGAAAAGGTGAAGGAAAGGGAGCAGGAACTGATTCAACAAGCAATAGCAGGAAACGATGAATCCCTTGCAATGCTTTTGCATGAACATTATCAATTTTTATTTTTATACTTGCTGAAATTAACCCTTTATCCTTCAGAAGCAGAGGAATTAACACAGGATACGATCGTCAGGTGTATCGAACGCTTTCATCAATATAATCCCAAAAAAGCAGCGTTTACCACATGGATGATTCAAATAGGTACGAACTTATGGCTTGATAAAAAAAGAAGGAAAAAGCGGGAGAAACAGTATATGAATAAACAGCAGCTTTCATGGAAAATCGGCCAAAGAGAAGATGAGCAATGGCTGATTATTACTGAAGCTCTCAAAACGTTAAAAGATACTTATCGGATTCCTGTCATTTTAAAGCACTATTATGGCTACAGCTATGAAGAAATCAGCTTAATTTGTCGAGTGCCCATCGGAACAGTTAAATCGAGACTAAACAGTGGATTAAAAAAACTGAGGGAGGAGCTTGGGGATGGATGAGAATAAACGTCTGGAAGATTCCTTAGCAAATGGTCTGCGAGCATTAGACACAATAGAAACGTCTGTTCCTTCTATAGAGTCAATGAACATGCTTGTTCAGCAGACGAAGAAAAAAATGCGTATGGAACTATATCTATTTTTGACTATTGCTCTTTTATTTACAGTTTGTACGGTTGTGTTTCTCGTCAATTCCCCTGGAGTATATGTAATGGTTCAGCTTCTGTTTATTCTGATTGTGAGTGTATGGGGAGCAATTTACTTCTACAGGGCAAAGGTGAGTCAGCATGAATGATCTTAAACAGCTGCCAATCTGGTTTTTCGTTCTATTAGCAATCATCTTGTTCGCTCAAAGCCTGTACTTATTTATTGATGCAAGAAGAAGGGGGCATGCAAGATGGTTTTGGGGATTATGGGGAATGATTCAAACACCGATGCCCATTCTTTTTTATTTACTTTGGTCAAGAGTTATTACACCAGCGATTCAGCAAAGGAGGAATAAATGATGGACGATATAAATTTAGCTGTAATAGCTCCGCTCCTTGTGATCAGCCTTCTTTTAGCTATTACTGCTTTGGTTGATGTATTTAAGCGACAAGCAACAAACGGTCCAAAAGTGATGTGGGTGCTGATTATTATATTGATTAGTACGATTGGTCCTATTCTTTACTTTTTGTTTGGCAGAAAGGATGTTTAGCATATGATCACCCTTAATCAAGTCACAAAAAAATATGGACAAGTAGAAGCAGTCTCAGATGTAAGTTTTTCGTTAACATCAGGAAAAACGACAGCACTAGTTGGTCCAAATGGTGCTGGGAAAACGTCCCTTTTACACATGCTAAGCGGTTTAATCTCTCCAGGGAGCGGGACCATTCACTATTTAACGAAAGAAAAAGACCCGAGAACGGTAATTGGATTTCTCCCCCGATATCCTGCCTTCCATGATTGGATGACGGCCGAAGAATTTTTGCAGTTTGCCGCCAGACTTGGAAAGAAGTCTAAAAAGGAATCCCGAATTAGAGCATCAGAGTTATTAGAACTTGTCGGACTTGAAGATGTATATCGAAAAAAAATTGGCGGTTTTTCAGGCGGCATGAAGCAACGGCTCGGAATCGCTCAAGCGCTGGTGCACGAGCCGAAGCTTCTGTTATTAGATGAACCCGTATCTGCACTGGATCCTATAGGCCGAAAAGAGATCATGAGTCTCTTGAATGGATTGAAAAATGAGATGACGATCTTGTACTCCACGCATGTGTTACATGATGCTCAGCTTCTATGTGACGAAGTTCTAATGATGAATAAAGGAAAAATCATACTGTATGATTCTCTTCATACCATTTATCAGCAGTATGACAGACCACGGATTATCATCAAATCAGAATATTCCTTGAGGTCGTGGGCAGCGGATATGCGACTGCGCTACCCTGAATGGGATATTCTTTCGGATGAGAATGAAGTGGTGATAACTGGATCCAATCTACCCGAACTGAGAAAAAACCTTTTACATGAAGTTAGCAAAAAGAACCTGCCCCTACGATCCATTAAATTTGGCACCTCCACATTAGAAGAAGTGTTTCATGAGGTGATGAACCATGAATGAGTTTCACATTTTGCTTAAAAAAGAACTAACTGATATGTGGAGAAGCTATAAATTTTTTTGGATGCCTCTTCTATTTATCTCTCTCGGAATGATGCAGCCTTTAACGAGTTACTATCTCGCGGATCTCTTAGAAGAGTTTGGCGGTCTCCCGGAAAATGCAATAATTGAATTCCCTATTCCTTCAGCTACTCAAGTCTTCACTGAAACCTTTTCACAATTCTCCCAAATTGGTGTATTGATTATCGCTCTATCTCTTATGGGAATGTTTGCGAACGAAAGAAACAAAGGAATTGCTCAAATGATTTTAACCAAACCCGTTTCATACAGAAATTACTTCTTATCAAAATGGACTGCAGCTATTCTGCTGATTTTAACTTCCTTTGTGATGGGAGTTGCTTCAGCTTTATACTATATACACCTACTGTTTGAGCCGTTAGCTTCAAAAAGTGTACTGGTTTCATCAAGCTACTATTTTTTGTGGCTCATCTTTGTTCTTACTGTCGTTCTCTTTTTCAGTTGTATTTTGAAAAAAACAGCAGCAGTTGGAGCAGCAGGTATTCTTATTGTCCTAACTTTAACGGTTCTCCCCTCTATTTTTAAGGAACCATTAAAATGGACTCCTGGGAATCTGCAGTCTTTTGCTCAAAAAGCAATCCAAGGAGATTCCCTCTACGGAACCTTCCCTCTAGTTACGGTTACTTTGTTTCTTATCGTAGGAATGGGTGCAGCAGCAGTCTACTATATGAAGAAAACGGAATGGTTAAAGTAAAGAGAAACACCTCTTGAGTCGTAAAATCACTCCGTTTTCTAACACTCTTTAAAACAAGTAAGCTATTTTTTAAAAAAAGGGTTGCTATAAAATGGAGCACATGGTATATTTATATGCGTCGCTTTGAGGCGAGCTAATCCAACTTAATTCAACTGCTTAAAGAATCTTAAAAAAAGTTGTTGACATCATATCGGGAAAAATGCTATGATAGATTGGTCGCTTGAGAGAGCAACACACAAACGAAACACCCTGAACCTTGAAAACTAAACAACCAAAAACGTCAACGTTAATACTTGATTTAAATGAAACAAATGAGCTTTATCAAACACTTTACGGAGAGTTTGATCCTGGCTCAGGACGAACGCTGGCGGCGTGCCTAAT
>NZ_JXRR01000002.1 GCF_000829515.1 Jeotgalibacillus campisalis
TGGTTAAGTTAGAAAGGGCGCACGGTGAATGCCTTGGCACTAGGAGCCGATGAAGGACGGTACTAACACCGATATGCTTCGGGGAGCTGTAAGTAAGCTGTGATCCGAAGATTTCCGAATGGGGGAACCCCGTATCCGTAATGGGATATGATCTTCCGCTGAATACATAAGCGGTTGAAGGCAGACCCAGGGAACTGAAACATCTAAGTACCTGGAGGAAGAGAAAGCAAATGCGATTCCCTGAGTAGCGGCGAGCGAAACGGGATCAGCCCAAACCAAGAGGCTTGCCTCTTGGGGTTGTAGGACACTCTATACGGAGTTACAAAGGACATGATTAGACGAAGCGGTCTGGAAAGGCCCATCAGAGAAGGTAACAATCCTGTAGTCGAAAACCATGTCCCTCCAGAGTGGATCCTGAGTACGGCGGAACACGTGAAATTCCGTCGGAATCCGGGAGGACCATCTCCCAAGGCTAAATACTCCCTAGTGACCGATAGTGAACCAGTACCGTGAGGGAAAGGTGAAAAGCACCCCGGAAGGGGAGTGAAACAGATCCTGAAACCGTGTGCCTACAAGTAGTCAGAGCCCATTTACGGGTGATGGCGTGCCTTTTGTAGAATGAACCGGCGAGTTACGATTTGATGCAAGGTTAAGCTGATAAGGCGGAGCCGCAGCGAAAGCGAGTCTGAATAGGGCGAATGAGTATCAGGTTGTAGACCCGAAACCAGGTGATCTACCCATGTCCAGGGTGAAGGTGAGGTAACACTCACTGGAGGCCCGAACCCACGCACGTTGAAAAGTGCGGGGATGAGGTGTGGGTAGCGGAGAAATTCCAATCGAACCTGGAGATAGCTGGTTCTCTCCGAAATAGCTTTAGGGCTAGCCTCATGTAGTAAGAGTCTTGGAGGTAGAGCACTGTTTGGACTAGGGGCCCCCAACGGGTTACCGAATTCAGACAAACTCCGAATGCCAAAGACTTATCCATGGGAGTCAGACTGCGAGTGATAAGATCCGTAGTCGAAAGGGAAACAGCCCAGACCACCAGCTAAGGTCCCCAAGTAATCGTTAAGTGGAAAAGGATGTGGGGTTGCTTAGACAACCAGGATGTTGGCTTAGAAGCAGCCATCATTTAAAGAGTGCGTAATAGCTCACTGGTCGAGTGACCCTGCGCCGAAAATGTACCGGGGCTAAACGATTCACCGAAGCTGTGGATGAAATCTCTTAGAGATTTCGTGGTAGGAGAGCGTTCTAAGCGCTGTGAAGTCAGACCGGAAGGACTGGTGGAGCACTTAGAAGTGAGAATGCCGGTATGAGTAGCGAAAGAAGAGTGAGAATCTCTTCCACCGAATGCCCAAGGTTTCCTGAGGAAGGCTCGTCCGCTCAGGGTTAGTCGGGACCTAAGCCGAGGCCGATAGGCGTAGGCGATGGACAACAGGTTGATATTCCTGTACCACCAACGCATCATTTGAGTGATGGGGGGACGCAGGAGGATAGGAGAGCGCGCTGTTGGATATGCGCGTTTAAGCAGTTAGGCAGGAAACGAGGCAAATCCCGTTTCCGTGTAAGCGAAGCTGTGATGACGAGGGAAATTTAGTACCGAAGTCTTTGATTCCACACTGCCAAGAAAAGCCTCTAGCGAGATGTAAGGTGCCCGTACCGCAAACCGACACAGGTAGGCGAGGAGAGAATCCTAAGGTGAGCGAGTGAACTCTCGTTAAGGAACTCGGCAAAATGACCCCGTAACTTCGGGAGAAGGGGTGCTCTGGTAGGGTGCAAGCCCGAGAGAGCCGCAGTGAATAGGCCCAGGCGACTGTTTAGCAAAAACACAGGTCTCTGCGAAACCGTAAGGTGAAGTATAGGGGCTGACACCTGCCCGGTGCTGGAAGGTTAAGAGGAGTGCTTAGCGCAAGCGAAGGTACGAATTGAAGCCCCAGTAAACGGCGGCCGTAACTATAACGGTCCTAAGGTAGCGAAATTCCTTGTCGGGTAAGTTCCGACCCGCACGAAAGGTGTAACGATCTGGGCACTGTCTCAACGAGAGACTCGGTGAAATTATAGTACCTGTGAAGATGCAGGTTACCCGCGACAGGACGGAAAGACCCCGTGGAGCTTTACTGTAGCCTGATATTGAATTTTGGCACAGCTTGTACAGGATAGGTAGGAGCCTTGGAAATCGGAGCGCCAGCTTCGATGGAGGCATTGGTGGGATACTACCCTGGCTGTGTTGAACTTCTAACCCTCACCCGTTATCCGGGTGGGAGACAGTGTCAGGCGGGCAGTTTGACTGGGGCGGTCGCCTCCTAAAGAGTAACGGAGGCGCCCAAAGGTTCCCTCAGAATGGTTGGAAATCATTCGAAGAGTGTAAAGGCATAAGGGAGCTTGACTGCGAGACCTACAAGTCGAGCAGGGTCGAAAGACGGGCTTAGTGATCCGGTGGTTCCGCATGGAAGGGCCATCGCTCAACGGATAAAAGCTACCCCGGGGATAACAGGCTTATCTCCCCCAAGAGTCCACATCGACGGGGAGGTTTGGCACCTCGATGTCGGCTCATCGCATCCTGGGGCTGTAGTCGGTCCCAAGGGTTGGGCTGTTCGCCCATTAAAGCGGTACGCGAGCTGGGTTCAGAACGTCGTGAGACAGTTCGGTCCCTATCCGTCGTGGGCGCAGGAAATTTGAGAGGAGCTGTCCTTAGTACGAGAGGACCGGGATGGACGCACCGCTGGTGTACCAGTTGTCAAGCCATTGGCATCGCTGGGTAGCTATGTGCGGACGGGATAAGTGCTGAAAGCATCTAAGCATGAAGCCCCCCTCGAGATGAGATTTCCCACACGCAAGTGGTAAGATCCCTGAAAGATGATCAGGTAGATAGGTTCGAGGTGGAAGCATAGCGATATGTGCAGCTGACGAATACTAATCGATCGAGGACTTAACC
>NZ_JXRR01000003.1 GCF_000829515.1 Jeotgalibacillus campisalis
GGCAGTTAAGCTCTTCAGCGCCGATGGTAGTTGGGGGTCTCCCCCTGTGAGAGTAGGACGTCGCTAGGCACAAAAAAAAAGAGTCATTCCCATTGGGAATGACTCTTTTTGTGATTAAAGAAGGATCAGACTTTACTGTTGCTGTCATTTAAATATTCCAAAATAGCCTGTGGAGCATAATGAGAGGATAAGTGGAGGAAGCTTCTAATAATCGAATAATCTTCTGTTTCTTTGTACATTGTACAATTGCCCCACCATTCCGTTTCATAACGCGCAATCATGCTGAGATTGTATAGGATAAGGAAGTGACACTGAATCGCATTAAGGTCTCCTTCTTGTCCATTATCTTCTAATAAAAGCAATAAGTCCTGCATGGATAAAGTGAGATTTTCCAAATGTTCCACGTGAAACAGTAACGAAGAAAGAGTGGGGAAAAGACCGTTTTTCTGTATTTTAACAGTATCTTCAAGAAAAGAATAATTGCTTTTTTTCTTTTTTCTTGAAGAAACGCCATGAGCCAATTGAGAAGTGTTTGATGGATAATAAGGATCTTTCGTAATAAGGCATGCCTTTACCAAATGGGATAATCCATAAAATTGGAGCAGAGGCTGAATGATGGTAGGCGATTCATTCGATTGAATATAGAACGCTTCTGCATGTTCGATATGATAACAGAAAGAAGTATGTCGCTGTTGAGCATGCTTTTCAGCGTGAGGATAATTTAATCGTGTATATTCCTTTGATAAAAAGTGCCTGATTTCTGATCTGGAGTAATATGGCAAGTAACGATTCCAGTTAAAGATTGTTGACATAGAGCCGATCCTCCTGATAATTCATAATAGTCTAACTTATACAATCCGCCTTGACAGGGTTAGAGGTGACTGATAACCTTACAATAATATTTTTCTGACCAGGAGGAATCGTAATGATGTGGGAAACTAAGTTTGCGAAAGAAGGCTTGACGTTTGATGATGTGCTATTGATCCCGGCGAAGTCAGAAGTACTGCCTAGAGATGTTGAGCTTTCGGTACAACTAACTGAGAAAATGAAATTAAATGTTCCACTCATTAGTGCTGGTATGGATACAGTGACAGAAGCGAAAATGGCAATTGCAATGGCCCGTACAGGCGGCTTGGGAGTCATTCATAAAAATATGAGCATTGAAGCTCAGGCTGAACAAGTTGTAAAAGTAAAACGTTCAGAGAGCGGAGTTATTACAGACCCGTTCTTTTTAACTCCCGATCATCAAGTGTATGATGCTGAGCATTTAATGGGTAAATATCGTATTTCAGGTGTGCCAATTGTAAATGATATGGATGAACAAAAGCTTGTTGGTATAATCACAAATCGTGATATGCGTTTTATCCAGGATTACTCAATGAAAATTGATGAAGTGATGACGAAAGAAAAATTGGTAACAGCTGCAGTGGGAACGACTTTAAATGAAGCAGAACAAATTTTACAAAAGTATAAAATAGAAAAGCTTCCTTTAGTTGATGAAACGGGCATTTTAAAAGGACTAATTACGATTAAGGATATTGAAAAGGTAATTGAATTCCCCAATTCTGCAAAGGATGAAAAGGGAAGACTGCTCGTGGCTGCTTCAGTCGGTGTAACAGCTGATGCTGTTAAACGAGTAGAACATCTTGTGAAAGCAGGTGTAGATGCACTTGTTATCGACACCGCACATGGACATTCTAATGGTGTCTTGGAAACGATTAAATCCATTCGTGAAGCTTTTCAGGAAGTTGCAATCATTGCAGGAAATGTAGCCACCGCTGAGGGAACAAAAGCACTCATTGAAGCTGGTGCGGATGTGGTAAAAGTAGGGATAGGACCAGGTTCAATTTGTACGACAAGAGTGGTTGCAGGTGTCGGAGTTCCTCAAATTACTGCTGTGTATGATTGTGCAACAGAAGCCCGCAAGCACGGTAAGTCTATTATTGCCGATGGCGGGATCAAATATTCTGGAGATATCGTTAAAGCTCTTGCAGCAGGCGGTCATGCTGTTATGCTTGGAAGCTTGCTGGCAGGAACGACAGAAAGCCCGGGAGAAACAGAAATATTCCAGGGAAGACGCTTTAAAGTGTACCGTGGAATGGGCTCTATGGGGGCAATGGAAAAGGGTTCAAAAGATCGTTATTTCCAGGAAGATGCGAAAAAACTAGTTCCTGAAGGGATTGAGGGCCGCACTCCATACAAAGGACCACTTGCTGATACAGTGTATCAACTGGTGGGAGGAATTCGAAGTGGAATGGGTTATTGTGGATCTCAAAATCTGTATGATCTTCGAGAACACGCTCAATTTATCCGTATGACGGGTGCCGGTCTGCGTGAAAGTCATCCTCATGACGTTCAAATTACAAAAGAAGCACCGAATTATTCGCTATAGAATAAGCAAAAAAGAAGAACTTCTGATACCAGGAGTTCTTTTTTTGCGGTTGAGCATAATTTTAGATCCTCAAAATAAATCTTACGTTAGTCCTGCCTTATGTTCACCTAACAGTCCTATTCTCTCTCTATTTTTCAGGATACAGGTATGATAAAATGACAGAAGTGTACATATTTAGTTGGAGGTATTAGTAGAGTGAAAAGAAAATGGGTTAGAGGTACAGCCGCTGGTTTGATGGCATTGGTACTTTTTATTGGCAGCGGTGCTTTTACAAACACGTCTTTTGCAGCAGAAGAAGTAACAGATTGGAATCTTGATGCAGCGATCTTGATTGAAGCATCTACAGGTAAAGTTTTATTCGCAGAAAATGCCGATACCCTTTTAGGTGTAGCGAGCATGACGAAAATGATGACCGAGTATTTATTGCATGAAGCCATTGCGGAAGGGACTGTGTCATGGGACGACCAATATACAGTCACCGATAAGACATATGAAATTTCACAAGATACTTCTTTAAGCAACGTTCCATTGCGAAATGGTGAACAATATTCCATTCAAGAATTATATGAAGCAATGGTCATTTATTCTGCGAATGCAGCAACGATTGCGATTGCTGAAACCATCGCAGGTTCGGAAGAAGAATTTGTTAAATTAATGAATGATAAAGCAGGAGAACTTGGTTTAGATGAATACCGCTTTGTTAATTCTTCAGGGTTAAACAATGCAGATATGATGGGCTATCATCCTGAAAACACAGGTGCTGACGAAGAAAATGCAATGTCTGCGCGTTCTACAGCTAAGCTTGCTCATCGTCTCCTGGAGGATTTTCCAGAAGTTCTTGAAACCGCTGGAATCGCGAAGAAAACATTTCGTGAAGGCACAGAAGATGCAACTGAAATGCAGAACTGGAACTTTATGCTAGAATCTCTTGTTTTTGAATATGAGGGAGCAGACGGGATTAAAACAGGAACGACGGATTTTGCTGGCTACACCTTTACAGGAACAGCAAAACGAGATGATATGCGTTTAATTTCTGTCGTAATGAATGCCACTGATGATAATGGTGTCGGTTCGTATGAAGCTCGTTTCAGCGCAACGGCAGATCTTTTCGATTATGGATTTGATCACTTTACCTTACAGGAAGTTGTTCCTGGAGAGTATACGGTTGAAGGTCAAGAATCCGTTGGCGTTACAAAGGGAAAGGAAGATTCAGTTGGCATCGAGTCTAAAGATCCGATTCAAATGGTCGTAAAAGAAGGGGAAGAAACTGCTTCTGAACCGGTTCTTTCGTTAGATGAAGATGAACTGACAGCTCCAGTAGAAGAAGGGGACGTAGTCGGGACACTCGGATTAGATTTAGGGGAAGATGATTTAGGGTTTTTAGATAGTAATATGGCATCATCTATGCAAGTGGATGTGGTAACCACTGAAAGTGTTGAAAAAGCAAACTGGTTTGTTTTAAGCATGCGGGCAGTGGGTGGATTTTTCGGTAATCTATGGGAGACCATCACGTCAACTGTAAAAGGCTGGTTCTAATTCAAAAAAGATTCTGAAAAGAAAGTATCTCTTGTCTTGACAGGAGATGCTTTTTTAGTAATTATTAAGAATGGGATAAGTTTATTCCGAGGAAACAGGTGCAATTTTATGCCAATTCCGCTAGATATCTAGTAAAGATATAAGTTTTACGTAATCCAAAGGAGGCTTTTTGTTATGAATACAGGTACGGATCGTGTTAAGCGAGGAATGGCAGAGATGCAAAAGGGCGGCGTCATCATGGACGTTGTTAATGCAGAGCAGGCAAAATTAGCAGAGGAAGCAGGCGCGGTAGCTGTAATGGCACTTGAGCGTGTTCCATCTGATATTCGTGCAGCAGGCGGAGTAGCACGTATGGCTGACCCACGTATAGTAGAAGAGGTTATGAATGCGGTTAGTATCCCGGTTATGGCAAAAGCACGTATTGGACATATTACAGAAGCACGCGTATTGGAGTCAATGGGCGTTGATTATATTGATGAAAGTGAAGTATTAACACCTGCAGATGAAGAATATCATTTGTTAAAATCTGATTTTACTGTTCCATTTGTCTGCGGATGCCGTGATCTTGGCGAAGCGACGCGTCGTATTGGTGAAGGGGCAGCGATGCTTCGTACCAAAGGGGAACCGGGAACAGGCAATATCGTTGAAGCAGTGCGTCATTTGCGTAAAGTAAATGCACAGGTACGCAGAGTCGTGCACATGACGAAAGATGAAATTATGACAGAAGCAAAGCTGCTTGGCGCACCTTTTGAACTTCTTCTTGAAATTAAAGAACTTGGCCGTTTGCCGGTCGTAAATTTTGCAGCAGGCGGAGTTGCAACACCTTCTGATGCAGCGTTAATGATGGAGCTTGGAGCAGATGGTGTATTTGTTGGATCAGGTATCTTTAAATCAGATAATCCTGAAAAGTTCGCACGTGCAATCGTTCAAGCGACAACGCATTATCAAGACTATGAATTAATTGCTAAAATCTCAAAAGAACTTGGAACAGCGATGAAAGGGATGGAAATCTCTTCACTATCATTAGAAGACCGTATGCAGGAGCGCGGTTGGTAAGAAAGGGTTGAGCTTATTATGACAACCATCGGAGTACTCGGTCTGCAAGGGGCCGTACGTGAACATGTACGATCAATCGAAGCATGCGGCGCGCAGGCCGTCGTCATTAAAAAAGCAGAACAGCTTAAACAGGTTGACGGTCTCATTATGCCTGGCGGTGAAAGTACGACCATGCGCAGGTTAATTGATTTATACGGCTTTATGGAGCCAATGCGAACATTTGCCCAAGCAGGAAAACCAATGTTTGGTACATGTGCCGGACTGATTCTGCTTGCTAAGGATCTAGTGGGGTATGATGAACCGCATCTAGGTGTTATGGATGTACTAGTAGAGCGCAATTCATTTGGGCGGCAAAAGGAAAGCTTTGAAGCCAATTTAGATGTGACGGGATTAGCGGAGCCGTATAACGCCGTGTTCATCCGCGCACCTCACATCGTTTCAGCAGGACCTTCAACCCAAGTGCTTGCCATGCATAACGACCGCATTGTCTTAGCGAGAGACGGACAGTTTTTAGGCTGTTCGTTTCATCCTGAGCTCACAGAGGACCACCGTTTGACAAAATATTTTGTTGAAATGGTAGAATCTGCGCCGGTTTCTGTATAAAAGTATTGATATTCGGAGACGAATATAGTATCTTTATCGATAATTACAAAACGTAAAAACAATGACGGAAAGTAGTAACAACTGATCCCTTTTCTTAGAGAGCCGGTGGGTGGTGTAAATCGGCAAAAGGATGTTGTGAATCCATTCCTGAGTGAAGAGCCGAATGTACAAGTAAGCTCTTCCGGTCGACGCCGTTAGGTCATGAGCGGAAGATGCTTTTTATCTTCAATCAGGGTGGTAACGCGGGCATCAACTCTCGTCCCTTTTATATAAAGGGATGGGGGTTTTTTTGTTTGTTTATACTTAAAAGCGGAAACAGGCGTTTAGGGGCGATAAGCATAAGGCAACCTGGACAAATAGGCGCTCTTTGCCTATTGGGCGGGGTGACTTATGACTCGAGCCACTGCCTGTTGGAGCTGGATATCATTAAAATCGGAAGGCGCTCGTTCAGCTCCGACAAGCATAAGGCGTGTTGTCCAAGCAGGCGTGAACTTTGCCTGCTGGGACAGCATGACTTATGACCTCGAGGAGCTAGCGCCTGGAGCTGGATATCATTAAAAGCGGAAACTGGCGTTTAGGGGCGATAAGCATAAGGCAACCTGCACAAATAGGCGCTCTTTGCCTATTGGGCGGGGTGACTTATGACTCGAGCCACTGCTTGTTGGAGCTGGATATTAAAAAATTCTCTGGATTCTTGTACCGGAGATAATTATAAAAGGAGGAAATAAAAATGCTGGATTTAAAAAGATTGCGTAATGAATTTAATGAAATTAAGGAAAAAATGACCCACCGTGGAGAGGATTTAGGAGATTTTGATCAATTTCAGGATCTAGATCGTGAGCGCCGCGAATTGATTGTAAAAAGTGAAGAAAAGAAAAGCCGGAGAAACGAGGTCTCTCAGCAGATCGCTCAAATGAAGCGGGAAAAAAAGAATGCAGACGCTGTTATAGCAGAGACACGCAGTCTGGGAGATGAAATCAAAGAAATTGATGATCGTCTTCGAGTGGTAGAGGAAAAATTGGAAGCCCTTCTTCTTTCTATTCCGAATGTACCGCATGAGAGTGTTCCGGTAGGTGAAACTGAGGATGACAATGTAGAAGTTCGAAAGTGGGGAGAGCTTCCCGCGTTTGAATATGAAGCCCAGCCTCATTGGGATCTTGCTACAAGCTTAGGCATGCTCGATTTTGAAAGGGCAGCAAAAGTAACCGGCAGCCGTTTTGTTTTTTATAAAGGGGCAGGTGCACGGTTAGAGCGTTCATTAATTAACTTTATGATGGACCTTCATCAGGATCAGCATGGATATGAAGAAATGCTTCCGCCATATCTTGTCAACCGCACGAGTATGACGGGTACAGGCCAGCTGCCAAAATTTGAAGAAGATGCATTTCGGATTGAAGAAGAGGATTATTTCTTAATTCCAACCTCTGAGGTGCCGGTAACGAATTATCATCGCGACGAGATTTTACGTGCTGAAGAGCTTCCGAAAGCCTATGCTGCCTACAGTGCAAACTTCCGGTCAGAAGCTGGATCCGCTGGCCGAGACACTAGAGGATTGATCCGTCAGCACCAGTTTAACAAGGTTGAGCTTGTCCGTTTTGTAAAGCCTGAAGATTCTTATGAAACACTTGAAGAGTTGACTGGTCATGCGGAAAAAGTTCTTCAGCTGCTGAAACTGCCATATCGCGTATTAAGCATGTGTACAGCAGATTTGGGCTTTACGGCTGCGAAGAAATACGATATTGAAGTTTGGATTCCAAGCTATGAAAGTTACCGGGAAATTTCTTCATGCAGTAACTTTGAAGATTTTCAGGCGAGACGTGCTAATATTCGTTTCCGCCGAGAGCCAAATGCAAAGCCGGAACATGTTCACACCTTGAATGGAAGCGGTCTTGCGATCGGACGTACTGTTGCGGCCATTTTGGAAAACTATCAGCAGGAAGATGGCAGCGTGTTAGTGCCGGAAGTTTTACAGCCTTATATGGGTGGTAAAAAGATTATTCAAAAATAAGCCTATTTTCTATCTTAGAGACCCTTCTTTTTAGAGGGGTCTCATTTTAGCTAATCAGGATCATTGACCTTTTTAGGTGACTGACATAGGATAGAAGTATTCAGAATGGAAAGGCAGGAGTTTAAATGACGGCATCTATTGCGGCTGGAACTGTACCACGCCCGCTTGTCCGCGTAAATCAATGGACCATTATTCTAACAGTCATTTTAACGTGGGTAACCGGTCAATTTTGGCTTTTGTTGCTGCCACTAGCGGCTGGCTTAGGCGGGATCATTTTCGATTTTAATCCGATAATGCGTATAGCAAAAGGCTTTTTGAGAAAACCTATAAATACGTATATTCCTGAAGATAAGAGTGATCAAAAATTTAATCAAATCATCGCTTCTGTTTTTTTGACTGGAGGATTTTTTAGTTTTCTCGTTGGCTGGACTTTCGCAGGGTTCGTCTTTACGATCATGGTTGCTACAGCGGCTTTTGTGGCGATACTCGGTTTTTGCGTAGGCTGCTTTATTCGCTTTCAATGGAAACAATGGCAATATCGGCGCAGCAGCCACACGTAAAGTGACTATTCTTCTGTTAGATTTTTTAGATTAAATATCTGTACCAGAGGAGGAGCAAGAGGTAATGTTTTTATTAATGACGATCAACCTCCTTCTTTAAAAGAGGTAATTAAAAAAAGTTTAAAAAAGATTGACGTCTTTTAAAATGCATGGTATTATAATTCTTGTCGACACGGAGGAATACCCAAGTTTGGCTGAAGGGATCGGTCTTGAAAACCGACAGGGGAGTCAAATCCCGCGGGGGTTCGAATCCCTCTTCCTCCTCCATAATTTTAACTTTAAAACTTACGCGCATAAATATTGGAGATTTTAAAACCATCGCATTCCTGCGGTGGTTTTTCTCTTTGTTCAAAAAATGATCGAAAAATGATGGAATATTTCCGGGGGAATAAAAAAGGAAATGAATTCTGTGTAAAATAAACAAAGTCACGGCAATGTTCATGCCAGTTGACTTTGTTTATTCATTTTATAAGATTCAATTCAGTCCTCTTTGTCCCCTTCTATTAATAGAGAGTAAGTTCCCCGCTGCTTATATTCACGTGGATCTGATGGGTGCCTTTCCCGTGAGTGCCTTCCACAACTCGGTCTGTTACCTGAGCGTCCTCAAGGGGGAATTCATTGGAGAGATTGCCGCTGCTTACTTTACCTTTAATGTTGAAATCAGCGTCATCCGGCAAATCCAGGTTAACGTCACCAGAACTGACAGACACATCTATTTCATCAGATAGCTCTTTAAAGACTGCGCTTAATTCTCCAGAAGAAACGTTTGCTTTTAGCGGCCCCTTGTAAGAGGAGACTGTAACATCGCCGGAGCTTAAATTAAATTCTCCATTTTCCGTTGACAGCGACTCAATGACTGCTTCGCCTGAGGATCCGTCATAAGAAAATTTCTTGGCGTTAAGATCCCCCAGGTGTATATCTCCTGACCCTATTTTCACAGAAAGAGAGGAAAGTGTCAGGGGATTGGATTGGGTGAATTCTGTCGTATCAATCTCTCCGGAACCCACTTCAAGCTGGAGTTGGTTCGCATATTTTTCAGGAAGGAAGACGGTTGCGTTTTTTTGTTTGGAATTAAATTGGAATAGCTGAAAACCCTTCTGCTTAATGCTAATCTCAATGGACTTTCGGCCGTCTTTAACGGTGATGTCCTGTTTTTCTGATCCCTCTACCCGGATCATGTCTGAATTAACCGGCACGATTTTGGTGTTTATAGCCGAAACACTCAATTTAATTGTTTCGACACTGTCCCGAACCTCTGTTTCCTGCTCTGCTGCACTTGCAGCATTCCATGGCCAGAATTCATTAAAATTTACATACAAAAAAATGAGTGCCCCTGCAATTAATAAAATGGCTAAACCGTTTTTTACCATATCAGCCCTCCGTTGTTCTTTAGGTTATCTTTATCTTATATGGAAACTTCTGTTTTTACTACATTCGGCAGGAGGATCTTTTTATAGGACTAGAGGCGTATCGTACGCTTAGGAACAAAAAAACCATTTCCCTTTTAGAGAAATGGTTTTTTGTTAACCTTCGGAGCTAAGTTCGCCATTAGTAAGACACAACTACTTTTTTAATAAAGCAGTCTGCTGGATAAAGGATCCGACTTTTTCAAGGATCGGATCAATGGATGATGGATCTTGAACAAGATCGTAATCATTAATATCAAGACGAAGCACCGGGCAGGCATTAAAGGAGTTTATCCAATTTTCATACCGCTGATGCATTTCCTCCCAATAGGCAAGAGGAGTTTCCTGCTCCATCGGGCGTCCGCGCTTTTGGATGCGGTCAAGAATGCTGTCTAATGACCCTTCTAGATAAATTAATAGATTTGGATGAGGGAAGTAGGGCGTCATGACCATTGCTTCAAACAAGCTTGTATACGTTTCGTAATCTACGGGTGACATGGTGCCTTTTTCATAATGCATTTTGGCGAATATGCCCGTATCTTCGTAGATGGAGCGGTCCTGAATAAAGCCTCCGCCATATTCAAACATGCGTTTTTGTTCCTTAAACCGTTCAGCCAGGAAGTAGACTTGAAGGTGAAAACTCCATTTCTCAAAGTCTTTGTAGAACTTATCAAGGTAAGGGTTGGCTTCGACTTTTTCAAAGGATGTGCGAAATTGGAGATGTTCGGCGAGTGTTCGGGTCATTGTAGATTTTCCTACACCTACTGTACCGGCAATCGTTATAACTGCATCTTTTGGAATTCCGTATTTTTCACGTGCGTTCATGTGTTGTACTCCTTTTAGGTAGAGATTCTTCCACTTGTTTTAAAATGGCGGTTAAGTCCTGTTGGTTATGGACGAAGTCTGTGTCATCTCCATTTATTCGGATCACAGGAATTTCGGGATGTGTTTGTTCAAAATGAAAAATAAACTCATCATAATCCGCTGCGAGCTGTTCTAAGTAGAGAGGACTCATGTTTTTCTCAAAATTACGACCGCGCATTTCAATTCGTTTAAGAAGTGTATCTAAGCTTGCGTGCAAGTAAACGACAACATTCGGTTTTGGCATATCAGCAGTAAGAATCCTGTAGATTTCCAAATATTTTTTATACTCCTCCGGCTGTAGCGTGCGTTTAGCAAAAATCAGGTTTTTGAAAATATGATAATC
The DNA here is from genome assembly GCF_000829515.1 of Jeotgalibacillus campisalis. Lineage (GTDB taxonomy): Bacteria > Bacillota > Bacilli > Bacillales > Jeotgalibacillaceae > Jeotgalibacillus > Jeotgalibacillus campisalis. The sequence continues at coordinate 10,769 of NZ_JXRR01000003.1, forward strand.
CGCTGCTACAGGCTTTTGGTTGTCAATATAATGCCGTTGAATGTCACTGAGCTGCTTGTACCGATTGCAGAGAAAAAACATTTCTGTTTGAAAGCTCCACTCATCAATATCGTCATAGAATTTATTTAAAAATGGATTTTCATCCACGATTTCTTTTAGCAGATGAAACTGGAAATGCGATGAAAGGGCTTTGGCAAGAGAGGTTTTTCCCACACCAATGGGTCCTTCAACGGTTATGAACGGAACGTTGGTCATTCGCGTTCCCTCCTTAGGATGATTTCGGTCGTAATGACAACCGTTATTGTACCATATGGGCAGTGTAAGGAATAGCTGTTAAAAAAGGAAAAAGGACAAGAAACGACACGGATGCCGTTCTTGTCCTGCAAAAAGACTATTACTGTTTAACTACATCAAATTGGTCATTTAGGAGAAGCCAATTCTGAGGGAATGGTAGGCCGAGTTTCCAATAGCTCATTCCTCTGAGGTTCAGCTCCTTTAACAAATCAAATTTTGCTTGAATGGATCTTGCATCCTCAAACCAGATAATATGATCCGTTCCGTTTGTTGTGTATTCAATAAATGGGGCTTGTGCCGTCTGGTCATATTGAATCGGGACTCCCTGGGTTGCTGCGATCTGAATAGCCTGCTGGGGACTGATCGCCCGGGCTTGGGTGCCTTCTTCAAAGGGAAGTGTCCAGTCATATCCATACAGATTTTGTCCCATCATGACCTTTTGTGGGGGCATTTCAGTTAAAGCATATTCGAGCACCCGGCGGACAGGACCGATTGGCGATACTGCCTGAGCAGGGCCCCCGCTGTATCCCCATTCGTACGTCATAATCACTACAAAATCAACTACCTCGCCAATAGCCTTGTAATCATGTGCTTCATACCATTTTCCTTTTTGATCGGCGCTGGTTTTTGGAGCAAGTGCAGCGGACAATAGCCAGCCCTCTTGAGCAAACCGTTCCTTTGCTTTCTTTAAAAACGCAACGTACGCATCGCGGTCAGCAGGACGCAGATATTCAAAATCAAAATGAATATCCCGAAATCCGTACTCTTTCGCTTTTTTAACAATATTGTCGAGCAGGGTATCTTGTATCGCTGTATCGGTTAAAATAATTCTTCCCAGTTCATCACTGAACGCGCCATCTTCAAGATTGGTAATCACCATCATTAAAATATTCCGGTTTGCCTCTGCGATTGCAGGAAACGGGGCTAGTGGAGGATCTTCCAGTGACCCATCCCGCTTAACCTCAAAACTAAATGGAGCCAGGTAGGTTAAATAGGGTGCTGCTTCACGGGTGCGGGTCTGCAGCTCTTGCGTTACTTCGTCGCCAAACGGCTCAACATATGCATTGAACTCAGCTGTCACTTTTGGTGCAGGAGGAATATAAAGCCTCCACCCGACAGCAAGGGGCTGCTCCGGTGAAATGCCGTTAATGCGTGCAAGCTCCTGATAGGAAAGGCCAAATTGCTGAGCGATTGAAAAAAGACTATCCCCTGGCTGCACAAAATAATATCTTCCAACAATAGGGATGACGAGCGCCTGTCCTTGTACAAGCCGGTCCGGGTTAGGCAGCTGATTGGCATCGGCGATCGACTGTGGAGCTGTGGAATAAATGCTGCCAATGGTGAAAAGAGTTTCTCCTTGCTGAACTACATGTATTTGCATAAGACTCTCCTTTTAAAGCAGATTTATAAACAGACGTATCCCTTTCTTACGTATATCCCTCACTTACTGTATGATGGAAGTATTGATAAAATGAGAAAAGGGTGGCGACAGATTTCATGTCTGAGCGGGATCAATATTGGATGAAGCAAGCAATCCATGAAGCAAAAAAAGCATTGAAGATAAAAGAAGTCCCAATTGGAGCAATTATTGTTCAAGACGATGAATTGATTGCTTCAGCTTATAACTTACGTGAAACGACGCAAAATGCAGTCACACATGCCGAGCTTTTAGCCATCCAGCAAGCCTGCGAAAAAACGGGAAGCTGGCGGCTAGAAAATGCTACGCTGTATGTCACGCTTGAGCCTTGCCCGATGTGCAGCGGGGCAATCCTGCTCTCCCGTGTAGACCGTGTCGTATATGGGGCGTCAGATCCTAAGGCTGGCTGTGCCGGCAGCTTAATGAATCTACTCGAAGACGACCGGTTCAATCATCGGAGTGAAGTAGTGTCAGGGGTACTCAAAGAAGAGTGCGGGCAGTTACTTTCCACATTTTTTAGAGAACTGAGAGAAGGGAAAAAAGCGGCGAAACTTGCAGGAAAGCGGGAAGATTTTGCAAAGGAACAAAGCATTCAGGCTAAGGATTGATTTTTAACTAAAGACATAGTATACTGATTCTTGCGTCGTCAAAAGGCGCAAATGATTACTGGTCTCATATTTGCCGTGCTAGGTGGGGAATTAGCGGTGCCCTGTATTCGCAATCCGCTCTAGCGAAACTGAATCCCTTCTCGAGGCTGTACATGCTGTAGGGTCTGCCTTTTGTAAGTGGTGTTGACGTTTGGGTCCTGCGCAATGGGAATTCATGAACCATGTCAGGTCCGGAAGGAAGCAGCATTAAGTGAAACCTCTCATGTGCCGCAGGATCGCCTGAACCGAGCTAACTGCAGGAGTAACGCTTATGGCTGTCAGTCGACAGAAGGTGCACGGCAGCTTAATTTATTTATAACACCCGCTCACATTGCGTTGAGTGGGTTTTTTCTTTCCTTTTTTTAAGGTTGACGTTTTGTGATGTGCTTGATTGAGTTATACTTAAGAAAAGCTTTCTCTGCAAAAATCGCGGAGAATGCGTTTTATAGCCGCTTCCGCATTAAAGAGAGGGAGGGAAAGCATGGCATACCAAGCATTATATCGCGTGTGGCGTCCGCAGGAGTTTGCTGATGTTGTCGGTCAGGAGCATGTCACCAAAACATTGCAAAATGCCCTGTTGCAGGACAAAATCTCACATGCATACTTGTTTTCCGGTCCACGTGGAACGGGAAAAACAAGTGCTGCCAAAATATTGGCAAAAGCAGTCAATTGTGAACATGCTCCCATTGCAGAACCTTGTAATGAATGTACGATTTGCAAAGGTATCACAGATGGATCCATTCCTGATGTGATTGAACTAGACGCAGCATCCAACAACGGAGTCGATGAAATCCGTGATATCCGTGATAAAGTAAAATACGCCCCAAATGAAGGGCGATTCAAGGTGTATATTGTAGATGAGGTGCATATGCTGTCCACAGGTGCGTTTAACGCCCTGCTGAAAACTTTGGAAGAGCCGCCTAAACATGTTATTTTCATACTGGCTACAACTGAACCCCACAAAATTCCGTTAACGATTATTTCCAGGTGTCAGCGATTTGATTTTAAACGTATTACCTCACATGATATTGTAGGCCGCATGTTGCACATTGCCGATCAGTCCGGCGTGAAATATGACGAAAAAGCGCTGCATGTGATCGCACGTGCTGCAGAAGGCGGAATGCGGGATGCATTGAGTCTTCTAGATCAGGCCATTTCATTCAGTCAGGATGAAGTGGCATTAGAGGACGCTCTTACTGTTACAGGATCCATCGGTCAAGACAGGTTAACCAGATTAATTGAATCGCTGCATAAGCAGGATGTCGCAGCAGCGCTTGAGACCATTGATGAATTGCTGCAGCAAGGCAAAGACCCAATTCGTTTAACAGAGGATTTAATTTTATACACTCGTGATTTACTTCTATATAAGGCGGCCCCTCATTTAGAAGAATCCATGGAACGGGTTTTATCAGACGAAGCGTTTAAACAATTGTCAGAAGAACTCGAAAGTGACCAGCTGTATGCATATATTGACATATTGAATAAAACGCAGCAGGAAATGAAATTTACCAATCATGCCAGAACCTATCTTGAAGTTGCCGCAATTAAGCTTTGTCACGCGGAAACCTCAGCTAAGCAGGTTACAGCAGATCAGATGCCGGATTTACAGGGGCTTATCCAGCGGGTACAGCAGCTCGAAGGAGAACTGAAAAAATTCAAACAGGATGGGGTTCAGGCAGGACCATCTGCAGAACCAGCCGCAGCCCCTGCTAAAAAGACTTCAAGAGGCACCAAGGATTTTAAGGCACCAGTTGGAAGAATTTTAGAAGTTCTTAAAAATGCTACTAAAAATGATATTTCGCAAATTAAAAACCGCTGGGGAGACATGCTGGAGTCCATGAACCGGCAGCAGCTCCGGTCGCTTACGGCACTTTTAAATGAAGCGGAGCCTGTTGCAGCATCCCAGGAAGCTTTTGTGTTAAAATTTAAATATGAAATCCATTGCAAAATGGCCATGGAAAATAGTAAGTTAATTGAGTCCATGCCGTCCATTCTGCAAGAGCTGACAGGATCGAATTATTCGATTATAGGCGTGCCTGAGGAACAGTGGATGGCTATAAGAGAAGATTTTATCCAGCACCAGGATCAGTCAGAGGAAGCGGATGAAAATGGCAAGACAAAGGAAGATCCTCTTATTGCAGAAGCCAGAAAGCTAGTTGGTTCAGATTTGCTGGATATTCAAGACTAAAATTCGGAGGTAATGAAGATGCGTGGAATGGGAAATATGCAAGGAATGATGAAACAAATGCAAAAAATGCAAAAACAAATGGCTCAGGCTCAAGAAGAGCTTGGTGAAAAGCGATTGACAGGTACTGCAGGCGGTGGAATGGTAACCGTAACAGTATCAGGTCACAAAGAAATTGTGGATGTAAACATTAAAGAAGAAGTGGTTGACCCCGATGACATCGAAATGCTGCAGGATCTTGTTCTTGCTGCTACAAATGAAGCGATTAAAGCTGCAGACGAATTGACCAATTCGACTATGGGGCAATTTACTAAGGGCATGAATCTCCCTGGAATGTTTTAAGGGACGCAAGTGATGCATTATCCGGAACCTATATCAAAGCTGATAGACAGCTTTATGAAATTGCCAGGGATCGGGCCGAAAACAGCGGCTCGTCTGGCCTTTTTTGTATTAGGCATGAAAGAAGATACCGTTCTGGATTTCGCAAAAGCACTGGTCAATGCCAAGCGGAATCTCGGTTTTTGCTCTGTTTGCGGCCATATTACTGATCAGGATCCCTGCTATGTATGTGAAGATCAAAAGCGGGACCGGTCCATCATTTGTGTAGTCCAGGATCCGAAAGATGTAATTGCTATGGAGAAAATGAGGGAATATGTAGGCCTGTATCACGTTCTTCATGGAGCGATTTCGCCAATGGACGGAATCGGACCCGAGGATATCAATGTGCCAGACCTGTTAAAACGGCTGCAAGATGAAACAGTGAAAGAAGTAATTCTAGCTACTAATCCAAATATCGAAGGTGAAGCGACTGCGATGTATATTTCTCGTCTGCTGCGGCCTTCAGGCATAAAAGTGACGCGCATTGCTCACGGACTCCCTGTAGGAGGAGACCTGGAATATGCAGATGAGGTTACTTTATCAAAGGCACTAGAAGGACGCCGTGATGTATAAAGGAGCTTACCCATGCTGTTTCGAAAAAAAGGTAAAATAAAAAAAGAATTTGATGATCAATTAATTAGTCTGATGGCTGCAACTCGAGACGAATGGCAGCAGCAGAAGAATATGTCTGAACTCAGTATAGAAGTCAGCAGCCAGTCTGCAGCTGCAGAGCGGCTTTGCGAGGCAAAATACTTTTACCTTTTCAAAGAAGCACGTCAACGCAAAATCGTCATAAAATAACCATTTCCATCATATCTTCTTTCTATGACTTGTTTTCTTAAAAGGATAGAGGTGAAGGGATGATCTGGCTGTGGGGTGCGGGAACACTTCTTCTTGCGACATTGCTGGTCGCCTTCGGTGTCCAACCATTTTTTAAATGGGTATGGCGATTTTGCACCAAATGGGTGATCGGACTGGCGCTGCTATTTATATTGAATCGTTATGGACAAGCTTACGGCTGGTATGTACCTATGAACCCAGTCACTACAGGAATAGCCGGGATACTGGGTATTCCGGGCACTATTGCCCTTGTTTATCTCTACAAAGGAAACAGCTATTAACGTAGCTGTTTTTTTATTTTCTCTAACATGTCACCCACGGGCCGTGCAGGCAGGAAAGGAAGAAGTCTACTTAAAGCTAAAAAACGATAAAAAACATATTTTTAAAAAAGTACTTTAAAAGGGTTGCATTTATTCTTTGACTCGTGGTATATTATTCCTCGTTGCAAAAAACAACGGCTGAGAAACACTTTAAACAACTAAAAAAGAAGTAAAAAAAGTTGTTGACATCAGAATTAATAAGATGTTATGATAGATTGGTCGCTTGAGAGAGCAACACACAAACGAAACACCTTGAACCTTGAAAACTAAACAACCAAAAACGTCAACGTTAATACTTGATTTAAACGAAACAAATGAGCTTTTTATA
>NZ_JXRR01000004.1 GCF_000829515.1 Jeotgalibacillus campisalis
GGTCTCCCCCTGTGAGAGTAGGACGTCGCTAGGCACAAAAAAAAAGAGTCATTCCCATTGGGAATGACTCTTTTTGTTTCTTTATAATTACGTATGAATTAAAATTCGGGCCGTTTATATTAAGAAAGAAAAAGTGATGAAAAGATAGGCACAATCTTTTCTTTAGTGAATACTATAGTTAAGATTAGGTTCAATTAATCGTGTCCATACTTGATGATAAGAACCATCGAGAAGTGGAGGAGTGGAGTGGGATGAGAGTGTGCCAAGCTTGCCGCAGACGGTATAAAAGAGGAATACAATTACAAAATAAACTAATTTGTTCATGGTGTGAACAATCATTAATTAAAATGGAAACCGATGATCATGCCTATGACCGCTGGGTCTATATTTTAAGAAGGGATACGCAGGCTTAATATATAAGGAATACTACTTGGGGTAGCCAAACGGTGGATGTTTGGCTATTTTTATATTTGTTCACATTCCTAAAGAAGACTGTAGATGATACAATCAGTATATAAAGATAGGTGAAGAAAAATGGATCAAAAGAAAATGCCTTTGATCGAGGCATTGCATGCCTTTAAAAAGAAAAAACCTGTTTCCTTTCATGTGCCCGGTCATAAAAATGGCTTAATCGACCCGGGCTGCATTTTTTCCTCTCCTGGACTATATGACGCAACAGAACTCACATCTCTAGATGACCTGCATGCTCCAGATGGAGTCATTCAGGAATCGATGCAGATGCTCCGCAGTCATTATAACTCCCTTTCTAGCTATTTTTTAGTAAATGGCACAACTGTGGGTAATTTAACTATGCTATTGGCTGCGTGTGAAGCGGGGGATACGGTTTTTGTTGCAAGCAATAGCCACAAATCTATTCTTCATGCCTGCTCTTTAAGCAGAGTAAAGCCGGTGTTTTTAGAGCCTGAAGTAGATTCTTTCACTCTGACGCCTAGGGGAATCTCTCAGGAGGTTTTGAATGAGGCATTGAAGCTTTATCCCGAAGCAAAGGCGCTCGTGCTCACGTATCCTTCGTATTACGGCCACACGCATGATGCAGAGGGGCTGATCTCACTTGCTAAAAAGCATAATTTGATGGTACTCGCAGATGAGGCCCATGGAGCACATTTAACAGCAGGAGAACCTTTTCCAGTATCGAGTTTGGTTCTCGGAGCGGATTTGGTTGTTCACTCTGCTCATAAGACTCTGCCTGCTTTAACCATGGGCTCATTTTTACATATTGGTTCAGACCGGATCGACAGGCTGAAGGTGGAGAGGATTCTTGGCATGCTTCAGTCGAGCAGTCCTTCTTATATCATAATGGCATCTTTAGACGGAGCGCGATCCTATTTAGCAAGCTATGGAGAAAGGGATCTTGCTCATTTTCTAAATCAGCGAATGAGTTTTATTGAAGGTCTTCGTGAACTTTCTTTTGTTACAGTCATTGAGCCGGAAGATCCATTAAAATTAGTTATAAGAGTCAACGGCTTAACTGGCTATCAACTTCAGCAGGAGCTTGAAGAACATGGGGTTTTTCCTGAGTTAGCAGATCCTCTTCAGATTCTGCTGATTCTGCCGCTTTTAAAAGAAAATTTGTCATATGCTGAAGAGTTTGACCGTACCATAAAAGTGCTGAAAGGATTAGCTAACGAACCGGGCAGCAAACTGCTGTCTTCCCCCTTGCTGCCTATTGCTATAAGCAAGGTAAAGGAGCTCGCGCTGCCAATAACTGAAGCCGAACAGGCTCCATTTAAATGGATTCCACTCGACTCATCGCCAGGGGAAATTGCTGCTTCTTCCATTATTCCTTATCCTCCGGGAATTCCATTTGTTATTGCAGGTGAAAAGTTGACGAAAGAAAAAATAGACCAGCTGATCGAATGGAGCCGGGTAAATATCCGTTTTCAAGGCGAGCAGCGCGTTAAAGAAAAAGAAATAAAGGTTGTGAAGGATTGTGAGTACCGGCATGAATCAGAATAAAGGATTATTTATTTCAGTAGAAGGACCTGAAGGAGCAGGGAAGACAACGGTGATTAAAGAGCTTGAACTGAGGCTCATCGATCAAGGTCATTCCGTTCTTCTTACAAGAGAGCCCGGGGGCATTGAGATCTCAGAGAAAATAAGAGGTATCATTTTAGACCCTGAGCACACAAAAATGGATAGCAGGACAGAAGCACTGTTATACGCAGCAGCGAGACGTCAGCATTTAGTGGAAAAGGTATTTCCTGCTTTGGAAAAGGGAACGATTGTATTATGTGACCGATTTATCGACAGCTCACTTGCGTATCAGGGGCATGCGAGAGGCCTCGGCATAGATGAAGTATGGGGTATTAATCAATTTGCAATAGACAATCGGCTGCCTGACTGTACGTTGTTTTTTGATATTGATCCTGAAGCAGGAATGGAGAGGATCGCTCAAAACAACCAACGTGAAATTAATCGGCTTGATTTAGAAGCGCTTTCGTTTCATCAGAAGGTGTACGAGGGATACCAGCTGCTTATTGAGCGCTTTCCTGACCGAATACAGGTGATTGATGCCAAACAGCCAGTAGATAACGTATGCCGTGATGCACTGCATGCTCTCACCTCTCTCTTGGATGAGGCATAGGCTAATCAAGTAAAAGAATGGTTTAGTAAAGTTTACTCATTCTTGTTATAATAGAAAGAAATCTAAATCATTACAATAAAATAGGAGAGGGTGGAATTTATGAAACTGGTCGTTGCAGTAGTACAGGATCAAGATAGTAACCGGCTGTCAACTGCTTTAATGAAAAGTAATTTTCGTGCTACAAAGCTTGCTAGTACGGGAGGATTCTTAAAATCAGGTAACACCACCTTTATGATTGGTACAGAAGATACACGAGTGGACAAGGCGCTTGAAGTTATTAATCAAAGCTGCCGTTCCCGGGAACAGATGGTGGCTCCAGTGTCGCCTATGGGAGGAAATGCAGACTCATATATTCCATACCCGGTAGAAGTAGAGGTAGGCGGAGCAACGGTTTTCGTTCTTCCTATCGAACAATTTCATCAATTTTAAATGTAAAAACTTATGATAGAAATATGGATGAGGGATTAGAATGGCCGCAAACTGGAACGAACTACAGCAGTGGCAGCCGCTCGCTGCTCAAATGCTGGTAAACAGTCTGTCAAAAAGCAGAGTGGCACATGCTTATTTGTTTGAAGGTGCGCGAGGCACAGGTAAAAAAGACATGGCTGTTTTTCTAGCCCAGGGATTATTTTGCTTGAGGCCTGATGAGGGTGTTCCGTGCATGGGGTGTGATCATTGTCAGCGAATTAAAAGCGGCAACCATCCTGACGTCCATCTTCTGGAACCGGATGGATTATCAATCAAAAAGGATCAGATTAAAGCGCTTCAGGAAGAGTTCAGCAAGTCCGGTGTAGAATCTCGGCGAAAAGTATATATCCTTACGTTTGCAGACAAAATGACTTCACAGGCTGCGAACTCGCTGCTGAAATTTTTAGAAGAACCGCATCCCTCCACGACCGCGATTTTAATTACGGAGCAAATGCATCAGATGCTGCCGACAATTCTTTCAAGATGTCAGCATGTGCCGTTTCAGTCTTTGGCCCCTGTTTTATTTAAAGAACGCTTGATCGAGCAGGGGGTCCATCCTACAATGGCTGCTCTTTTGGGGAAATTAACGAACCAGGAAGAAGAAGCAATTCGCTTAAGTACTGATGAGTGGTTTGTACAAGGGCGAAAAATCATGTTAAAATTATATGAAGTGCTGAAGATTCATCCATTTGAAGCAATGACGCGCCTTCAAAGTGAATTTTTGCCGCATTTTAAAGAAAAAGATCAAATCGAATTGTCTTTAGATTTGTTTCTTCATATATATAAAGATCTCCTTTACATCCAAACGGACAAGCTTGACCACCTTTCTTATCCGGATCAGCTTGAAGTGTTTCAAAAAGATGCACTTCAAACGTCGACGAAGCAATTGTCGGTTCAATTGACCACCATTTTGGAAGCCAAGAGAAAGTTACACCAAAATATGAACACACAGCTGCTTATGGAGCAGCTGATGCTTAAATTGCAGGGGGGATCTGCACTTGTATGATGTAGTAGGAGTCCGTTTTAAGAAAGCGGGCAAAATATATTATTTCGACCCGAACGAGCTTCAGATAGGCAAAGACGATTACGTTATTGTTGAAACTGTTCGCGGAGTCGAATATGGTAAAGTAGTTGTAGATGTCAAAAAGGTTGATGAAAACGATGTCGTTCTTCCGTTAAAGAAGGTTGTACGTGTAGCGGATCAAAAAGACCGGCTTTCCGTGCAGGAAAATAAAGATGAAGCACTCCATGCTTACGAGGTTTGTTCTAGTAAAATTAGTGAGCATGATTTAGATATGAAGCTTGTCGATGTCGAATATACATTTGATCGCAATAAAGTGATCTTTTATTTTACGGCAGACGGCCGAGTGGACTTTAGAAACCTGGTAAAAGATTTAGCGTCTGTTTTCAGAACACGTATTGAGTTAAGACAAATTGGCGTTCGCGACGAAGCCAAAATGCTTGGCGGGATTGGTCCATGTGGAAGAATGCTTTGCTGTTCCACATTTTTAGGAGACTTTGAGCCGGTGTCGATTAAAATGGCAAAGGATCAAAATCTGTCTCTAAACCCCGCGAAAATTTCTGGTCTTTGCGGCCGCTTAATGTGCTGCTTAAAATACGAGAATGATGAGTATGAAGCAGCAAAAGAAGAAATGCCTGACCTCGGTCAATTTGTAGATACACCTGAAGGCAAAGGAAAAGTGATTGGGTTAAATATGCTCGAACGCGTTCTACAGATTCAAATGAAAGGCCAGGACCGTACGCTTGAATACACGCTTGAAGAAATTATGAATAAAGAGATCGCTACAATTCAAGCCACAGAGTAATGAGGTGGAGTTCGTGGATAAGAAGGAGTTCTTTGATTCCGTCAGCAATATGGAGCAGCAAATTGGTCACTTGTACCAGCAGCTGGGTGAATTAAAACAGCACTTAGCTGAAATGATGGAAGAGAACCATTCGCTTCAAATTGAGAATGATCATTTGCGCAGAAGGCTCGAGCAGCTTGAGACAGCACGTAAAAAAGCAGGCAGAGTCAATGGAAGCGGTAAAGAGATCGGCGAAGCACAGGTATCAGATATAGGGGAAGGCTACGATAATCTTGCCCGGCTTTATCAAGAAGGGTTCCATATTTGCAATATCCATTTCGGGAGCCCGCGTAAAGATGAAGATTGTTTATTTTGTCTATCATTTTTAAATAAAAAATAATATGTACAAAATGGGGGCTTACGTTTGTGACCATGTTTAGATCTTTGGGCTGAAAGATGGGCCAAAGGTTTAAACAGGTTCAAACGCAACGCTCTTTTTTTTGGTACAGAGGAGGTGTGTAAACATGAATTTAACGGGAGATGAACGATTAGACTATTTACTGGCTGAAGACCTGACGATCATTCAAAGTCCGTCTGTTTTTGCTTTTTCTTTAGACGCGGTTTTACTCGCTCGTTTTGTCCAAGTGCCAATCCAGAAAGGAAGTCTGGTGGATCTTTGTTCAGGAAATGGGGTTATTCCTCTATTGTTAAGTACTCGGACAAAAGGGACGATTACAGGTGTTGAAATCCAGGAAAGGCTTTATGACATGGCGGTCAGAAGCATCGAACATAATGGACTTGACCACCAGCTTACTATGGTGCATGAAGATCTAAAAGTCGTGGTGCCTGCTCTCGGATGGGCAAAACATGATGTCGTTACATGTAATCCGCCATACTTTTTAACTCCATCAATAGAAGAAAAAAACAGAAATGAACATTTCGCAATCGCCAGACATGAAATCATGTGTACCCTTGAAGATACGGTGAAAGTCAGCAGTGATCTGTTAAAACAAGGTGGAAAGGCAGCATTTGTTCATCGCCCCGGAAGATTGCTTGATTTAGTTACGCTAATGAGAAAGTACCGGCTGGAACCGAAACGCATTCAATTTGTTTACCCGAAAATGGGAAAAGAAGCGAATACGATTTTAATAGAAGCAACAAAAGATGGAAAAGCAGATACAAAAATATTGCCGCCCCTTTATGTTTACAAGGAAAACGGGGAGTATACAGAGGAATTAAAGGAGATTTTGTATGGAAGCCCAGCCTAATCATTTTTTTTATGTGCTTCACTGCGCGGATAGCTCTTATTATGGGGGATATTCGATCGATTTAAAACGCAGACTTCAGCAGCACAATGAAGGAACAGCTTCAAAATACACCCGTACTCGAACACCTGTCACAATCTACTATTGGGAAAAGTTTGAAACCAAGCGTGAAGCGATGCAAGCGGAATATGCCTTTAAGCAGTTGACCCGAAAGCAAAAAGATCATTTTTTATGGGAAAGGAGGGTTCAATGTGATTTCGACACAACAAAGCTTTAAAGAAATGAACGAGGGCAGACTTTATTTAGTGCCCACACCGATTGGCAATTTAGAGGATATGACATTCAGAGCGATTCGCTTATTAAAAGAAGCAGATATTATTGCAGCGGAAGATACACGGAATACAAAAAAGCTTTGTAACTATTTTGAAATAGCAACTCATGTGGTCAGTTATCATGAACATAATAAAGGAATCAGCGGTGAGAAGCTAATTGAGCGATTGCGTAATGGAGAGCAGGTAGCCCTCGTGAGCGATGCGGGTATGCCATGCATTTCTGATCCAGGCTTTGAATTGGTGCAAGAAGCGCTAAAACATGGGATTAATGTTGTGCCGCTGCCGGGTGCCAATGCCGCTATTACCTCTTTAATCGCCTCGGGACTAGTACCTCAGCCATTTTATTATTATGGATTTTTAAGTAGAGGTAAGAAAGAAAAACGGGAGCAGCTGGAGTTTTTGGCGACCATTCCTGCTACTTTTGTTTTGTATGAATCGCCTCACCGTTTAAAAGAGACGCTTAAAGAAATGCAAAATATTCTAGGACCGCACCGCCGTATTGTTATCTCAAGAGAATTAACGAAAAAGTTCGAGGAGTTTGCAAGAGGAACAATTGAAGAAGGATTGGCTTGGTCTGAAAATAATGAGCTGCGTGGCGAATTTTGTTTGGTGGTCGAAGCAGCCCCATTAAAAGAGTGGCAAACAGATAACTCAATCTGGTGGGAGAATTTAACGATCGAACAGCATGTGACTCATTATATGGAGGAACAGGGCCTTTCTTCAAAAGCGGCTATAAAGGAAACGGCAAAAGACCGGGAAAAATCAAAAAGAGACATTTACCAGTCTTATCATGTCGAAGAGGCTCAGGAATAAAGGGCATAGACAGACAGATCGTACTTGTTTTTAGCAAAGTGAAACGAATGCACAAAAAAAAGCCTGTTCAAGAAAATGCTTGAACAGGCTTAACCTATTGTAATGAATTATGCGTCTTGAAGGTTATTTTGAATTTCTTTAATAAGCAATTCAGCGCCTTCACGGCTAAGTACGAGTTTTCCGCCAGCTAGTTTTAGATTGTCATCTGATACTTCACCAGTAATTTGACAAGTCATGCTTGGCTTGTACTTTTTAAGGATGATTTTCTCATCATCTACATAAATTTCTAGAGCATCTTTCTCTGCAATTCCTAGTGTGCGTCGAAGCTCGATTGGAATAACCACACGGCCTAATTCATCTACTTTACGAACAATTCCTGTTGATTTCATTAAAATTCCCCTCTCAAAATAATTTGAATTTACATACCCTCTTCGTCAAGTTTCGACAAATTTCTCTCTGTGCTAACATCATACCAACGTTTCCCATATACGTCAATAAATAAATGTTAGATTCTTAGATTAATTGTGTTCTATAGAAAACCCTTAAATCACAAGGACCGAAATAGTTTAACAGTTATTTACTTCTACAGTATTCACTATATCATGAAATATATGTAAATGTAAATAAAATAGTCTTAATTCAAACTAATAGAGTGTTCGACAAAAAATTCAGTTAAAGAGATTAGTTCGACATATATGGAAGAAAACGTATAATATTTATGCCTTATTCTTGTCAGAAACTGATCACAGTTGACTGTCTGGTAAGAAACAACTCTGCTATAGGTACATACATACAATTAAAATGATGCTGGAATTGCAGGAGAAGGCCTTGGAGAGAAAGGGTCCTCTGCTTTTACTTCTGTTTCCACAGGTTGCATTCAACGTGGTTTTCGGGTATATTTTTTAGCATATGAATGCGCGTCAGTATTGGTTTTCTGACGGTAAATGTGAAGGAACGTGAGGAGGATTTTCGGTGAGTCAGTCTAATAAGACATTTTACATTACTACCCCCATTTATTATCCGAGTGGCAAGCTCCATATTGGGCATGCCTATACAACAGTGGCTGGCGATGCGATGGCACGATATAAACGACTTCGTGGATTTGATGTGATGTATCTGACAGGAACGGATGAGCACGGTCAGAAAATCCAGGAAAAAGCGAAAGAAAAAGGAGTTTCTCCACAGGCATATGTAGACGAAATTGTGGGAGGAATTCAGGAACTCTGGGGTAAGATGGATATTTCTTACGATGACTTTATTCGTACGACAGAAAAACGTCATGAAGTAATCGTTGAAAAAGTATTCAAAAAGTTTTTAGACCAGGGTGATATTTATCTCGGTGAATATGAAGGCTGGTATTCGATTCCTGATGAAACATTTTATACCGAGACGCAGCTTGAAAATAAGAAATTGGATGAGCATGGAAAGGTTATTGGCGGCAACAGCCCGGACAGCGGCCATCCAGTAGAAAAAGTAAGGGAAGAATCTTATTTCTTCCGTATGGGTAAGTATGCAGATCAATTAGTGAACTATTATAAAGAGAATCCTGAATTTATTCAGCCTGAGTCTCGCAAGAACGAGATGTTGAATAATTTTATCAAACCAGGGCTTGAGGATTTAGCTGTATCCCGTACCACCTATGACTGGGGAGTGAAAGTTCCAGGCAATGCCAAGCATGTCATTTATGTATGGATTGATGCATTGCTGAATTATATTACTGCTCTTGGCTATGGTTCTGAGAATGAAGAAAAATACAACCAATTCTGGCCGGCAAATGTTCATTTGATGAGTAAAGAAATTGTGCGTTTCCACACTATCTACTGGCCCATTATGCTGATGGCGCTTGATCTTCCGCTGCCGAAGAAAGTATTCGCGCACGGCTGGCTCCTGATGAAAGACGGCAAGATGTCCAAGTCTAAAGGAAATGTCGTGGATCCTGTGACACTAATAGATCGTTATGGCCTTGATGCGCTGCGATACTACTTATTAAGAGAAGTTCCATTCGGATCTGATGGTATTTTTACTCCTGAAGGATTTGTCGAACGCATAAACTTTGACTTGGCGAATGATCTTGGGAATCTGCTAAACCGAACAGTGGCCATGATTAATAAATATTTCGATGGTGAAATTCCAACATATAAGGGATCCGATGGACCATTTGATCGACAGTTAAAAGAATTAAATGAATCCACTGTTGAAAAGTACCAGGATTCTATGGAAAAAATGGAATTCTCCGTAGCGCTTTCGACTATCTGGCAGCTAATCAGCCGGACGAATAAATACATTGATGAAACACAGCCGTGGATTCTTGCAAAAGATGAAGCCAAAAAGGAAGAGCTTGGCAAGGTCATGAATCACCTGGCAGAAACATTGCGTCGAATTGCGGTTCTTCTTCAGCCGTTTTTGACTCAAACACCTGCATTTATTTTGAAGCAGCTGCAGCTAACAGATGAGCGCCATTTAACATGGGACAGCTTACTTCAGTTTGGAGTGATTCCAAGCGGTGTCAAAGTAGTTGAAAAAGGCGAGCCGATTTTCCCGCGTCTTGAAGTGGAAGAAGAAGTGGCTTATATTCAAGAAAAAATGACCGGATCGGCAGCACCTAAAGAGGAAGTAGTCGAGATAGAAGAAGAAATCGCGATTGATGACTTTATGAAAGTAGATCTTCGTGTCGCAACAGTTGTGGAGGCTGAGCCGGTTAAGAAAACCGATAAACTTCTTAAAATACAGCTGGACTTAGGTTTTGAAAAGCGGCAAGTCGTTTCGGGCATTGCAAAATTTTATAAGCCTGAAGATCTTGTTGGAAGAAAAGTCATTTGTGTAACGAATTTAAAGTCTGTAAAACTAAGAGGCGAACTTTCACAGGGCATGATTTTAGCCGGTGAAAAGGACGGAGTGCTGGCTCTTGCAGAAGTAGCTTCATCCCTTGAGAACGGGGCGCGTGTTAAATAAATAGGTATTGGAATAAGGAGCGGCTCTTCTCATAAAGAGCCACTCCTTTTCCATTTTCTAACACTATTTCATTTGTTTCAAAAGAGTAACAAAAAGATTACAAGTTCATTCATCGTGTATTTTAGACTACTAAATGGTCTTTTTAGACGTTATATAGGCACTTTGTAACATAAATGAGTATTTATGTGTTATTTATATATCGGGATAGTATTTTGTAACAACATAAGCCAGTGTAATAGTGTATAAGTAACGTGAATAATTATATTTAACTTAATTCATACTGATTCATAGAACCTATTTACTCAAAAGTTATTTTACATCATTAGACAATCAAATTAAAAATGTGACGAACTTGTTATGAGTTTGTTACATAACTGTGATGCATGTCACAGGAATTTTTAATAAACTAAATTTGCTGCTAAAGGAGAGAGTGAAATGTTATTTGATACTCATATGCACTTAAATGCAGATCAATTTGAAGAAGATATTGATGAGGTTATCAGCAGAGCACAAGAGAACGATGTAGAACTGATGACGGTTGTTGGATTCGACACACCTACGATTCATAAAGCGATGGAACTTGCTGAAAAGCATGATTTTATCTATGCTGCAGTGGGTTGGCACCCGGTAGATGCCATTGATCTGACCGAAAAAGAACTCAGCTGGATCGAGGAGCTTGCAAAGCACCCGAAAGTAGTAGCGATTGGCGAAATGGGACTTGACTACCATTGGGATAAGTCACCTAAAGAGGTTCAAAAAGAAGTATTTCGAAAGCAAATTCGTTTGGCATTGCGTGTAAACCTTCCGATTGTTATACATAATCGTGAAGCGACGCAGGACGTAGTTGATATTTTACGGGAAGAGAACGCTTCTGAAGTAGGGGGAATCATGCATTGCTACAGCGGCAGTTTAGAAATAGCCCAGCAGTGTGTAGAGATGAACTTTATGATTTCACTGGGAGGGCCTGTTACATTCAAGAATGCCAAAAAACCAAAAGAAGTGGCAGAAGGAATTGATTTGAAACATCTTCTTATTGAAACTGATGCTCCATTTCTTGCTCCACATCCCTATAGAGGGAAGCGCAATGAACCTGCTTATGTAAAATTAGTAGCAGAAAAAATTGCTGAAATAAAAGGTCTTTCATACGAAGAAGTAGGAAAACAAACGACACAAAACGCTAAAAAATTATTTAAGATCTAAACTGTCTGAATTAGAAGCAGTTATTGGCTAAACTTCATGTGAATTCGATTGTATGCGCGACATAATGCCCAATGATTCTTCGAGTTTAAGACTGGATTTGTCGAAAAGAAAATCTTTTCAAGCCTTGTGTCTCTATGCATAATGGGAAATATCTCACTTGTGCTGGGCAGCAAGTCACGGATTTAAAGGTTGACAAGTCAGAATAAACGTCTATATAATCACTCGAGGTAGAGGGGGACTTTTTCATGCAATCGACTAACTCCATGAAAAACCTGTTTCAAAAGTCAGTAAGCAAAAGGAACTGGGTTTATAGTTTAGTTACCATCACTGTTTTTGTACTAGCTGTCACGTTTTTATTTCAAGAAGGAATGAAAAAGACCGTTTCACTTTCGGTTAACGGAGAAGAGCAGCTTGTTCGTACAAATGCGGCAAATGTAAAAGAGATATTTGCAGAATTAGAGATTGAGGTAGATTCTAAGGATTATTTAAATCCATCAGGAGATTCGGAAGTCTATCATGATATGAAAGTGAAATGGGAACCTGCCAAGAAATTATCACTTAATATGAGTGGACAAACCTGGCAAGTGAAAACCACTGCAGATACGGTTCAAGAGTTTTTGAGTAAAGAAAACATAGAAGTGAATGAAAAAGATAACCTTTCTCACGAGCTGACTGCGAGCATCGAAGAGGATATGATGATTTCCTTAGAGCAGGCTTTTGCCTGGACATTAGTTGATGGGACGAAAGAACAAGAGGCTTGGTCTACTTCGATCACCGTCGCTGACTTTTTAAAGCAGCATGATATCAAGCTGAATAAAGATGACCGCATTGAGCCAGCTCTCGATACAAAACTATCAGAGGGAGCTTCAGTGGAGATTGTCCGTGTTGAAAAAGTCACCGATGTGGTGGAAGAATCCAAAAACTTCTCTGTGGAGACGAGAAAAGATGAAGATCTTACGTCAGGGACAGAAGAAGTGGTTCAAAAAGGCGAAGAAGGCCTTGTAGAAAAGACTTATGATATTGTTCTCGAGAACGGGAAAGAAGTATCTCGCAAACTTTCATCGGAAAAAATAGTTAAAGAGAGCGTAAATCAGGTGGTATCTATTGGTACCAAGGTATTAGTGGCCGACGTTTCACGTGAAACACAGACTACAGAGGCTGCAGCAGAGAAAAAAGAATCAGCTTCACAGCCGGTTCAAGTCGTTTCGACTGCTGCTTCAGCGCCAGCCGAGTCCACCCCTGTGGTTCAGACTGTTGCAAGTCCAAAAAAAGAATCAACGGAGGAGCCTGAGAGTGGAAAAGAATTATTGGTTTCTTCCACTGCTTATACAGCTTCCTGCAATGGTTGTTCAGGTATAACAGCTACCGGAATTGATTTGAAAGCTAATCCAGGTTTAAAAGTAATTGCGGTTGATCCTGCAGTTATTCCACTGGGTTCTAAAGTTTATGTTGAAGGCTATGGATATGCAATAGCAGGGGATACTGGCGGAGCGATCAAAGGAAATAAAATTGATGTCTTTATCCCGACGAAGGAAGAAGCTTATCGCTGGGGGAATCGCCAGGTTAAAATTAACATTCTGCCATAGAATAAACCTTTGTGTAACAGGAAGAGAAATCTTCCTGTTTTTTGTGTGTTTTCACAGGAATTGATTTATACTAAGAAGATACAAAAATAGATAACGCTGCTTATACAATAGAAGAAACAAGGTATTATGGAGGAAAATATGATAATTAAAGAAATCATTGTCGTCGAAGGCAGAGATGATACAACAGCGATAAAACGGGCAGTAGATGCCGATACAATCGAGACGAATGGTTCAGCAGTCCATATGAGTGTTTTGGAAAAGATCAGACACGCCCAAGAAAAACGGGGAGTCATTGTCTTAACAGATCCAGACTACCCAGGACAGCGAATCCGTCAAATTGTGCAAGAGTATGTACCGGGCTGCAAGCATGCTTTTATTGACCGAAAAGATGCTTTGAGGAAAAATGGCAAGGGGCTTGGAGTCGAACATGCCTCTCCCCACACCATCCGGGAAGCTTTGAAACACG
Organism: Jeotgalibacillus campisalis; assembly: GCF_000829515.1. Taxonomy (GTDB): domain Bacteria; phylum Bacillota; class Bacilli; order Bacillales; family Jeotgalibacillaceae; genus Jeotgalibacillus; species Jeotgalibacillus campisalis. The sequence goes on from NZ_JXRR01000004.1 coordinate 13,493, forward strand.
CACATACGATGATGGAAGCACCGGTTGAGCAAGTATCGAAAAAAGAGCTGATCGAAGCAGGGCTTATCGGCGGACCAAAGGCGAAAGCGCGCAGAGAGCTCTTGGGCAAAAGGCTGAATATCGGGTATTCAAATGGTAAGCAGCTTTACAACCGCATACTGATGTTCCAAATATCCAATGAAGAGTTTGTCCGTGAAATGTCACGTATACTACAGGAGGAGCAAGATGACTAAAGATATTGCAACACCAATTAGAACCAAGGAAATAATGAAGAAGTACGGCTTTTCTTTTAAAAAAAGTCTGGGTCAGAATTTTTTAATTGACCCAAATATACTAGAAAATATTGTGAGTCATGCAGGTCTGACGAAAGAAGATGGCGCGATCGAAGTGGGTCCCGGCATTGGTGCGTTAACGGAGCATTTGGCAAGAGCGTCGAAAAAAGTCGTTTCTTTTGAAATTGACCAGCGGTTACTGCCGATTCTTCAGGACACCCTTTCTCCATACGACAATATTAAAGTCCTCCACGCTGATATTTTAAAAGCAGATGTTGCAACAACGATTAAAGAAGAATTTACCGATGTTGAAAAGGTAATGGTCGTGGCCAATCTTCCTTATTATGTGACGACGCCGATTATTTTAAAGTTGCTGACAGAAAATCTTCCAATTCAAGGGCTGGTAGTGATGCTGCAAAAAGAAGTGGCAGACCGGATTGCAGCAAAGCCAGGTTCTAAGACATACGGTTCTTTGTCTATTGCGATTCAATACTATACTGAAGCATCGACGGTCATGGTGGTACCCAAAACCGTATTTATGCCTCAGCCGAATGTTGACTCGGCTGTCATAAAGCTGATGAAGCGGGATACGCCTGCAGTTCAAGTGATTGATGAGGAGTTTTTCTTTCTCGTTACGCGATCTTCCTTTGCTCAACGAAGAAAAACCATTTTAAATAATTTAACAAGTCAGCTGCCAGACGGGAAGGCAAAGAAAGAAAGTATTCTCAGCGCCTTATCAGCAGCGGAAATCGACCCAACCAGACGTGGTGAAAGCCTCTCAATTCCGGAATTCGGAGCACTCGCTGACGCCTTGTATCCGTTTTTTAAAAGCGGATCGAGCTGAAATAGTTAATAAAACATATGAGGCTGAACGGAACCCAGCGAATAAGAATGAATAGGTAAAAAAGATTTTTCCGCCTATTCATTCTTTTTTGCGTACAATATTATTGCCATCATTGATAATGGCAAGGCGTAACTGCAGTATCCACGCGGAATTGATAGGCTAAAACCACATTTACTTTGGCATTCACCTATAGGCAGGCTCCTGCATAAAGTAAAGAGAGGTCAGGGAGACAGGAGGCCGCCGCATGGAATGGATCGACCAGTTAGTTGGACGGAAATCGTACGGATGTGATGTATTGTTTCGTGTAGTGGACGTAGTAGAGCGGGATGGAGAAGAAGTAGCGATTTTGTTTGGTTCTGACATCCGTTTAGTGGCAGATGCGCCTGTAGCGGATCTAACACTGATGACAGAAAAAGATATCGAACGGATAGAAGAAGAATGGAGGAGCCAAGAGGAGGAATCTTTTCATTCTTTTAAAAATGACACACAGAAAAAAGATCAAAGAAAAAATTCCTCCTCTAGTCAATCTTTTCATTTGCCGGGGAAAGTGCTTCATCTTGATGGAGATCCTCACTATTTGAATAAGTGTATCGACGCTTATTCTTCATTAGGTGTGCCCGTTGTAGGCATTCATTGTCAGGAGCAGGAGATGCCTGAACGAGTTTCGGCACTAATTGAAAAATACCAGCCGCAAATATTAGTTCTTACAGGACACGATGCTTATCTTTCATCCCGTGGAAAAAAGACAGACATTAATTCGTACAGGAACTCAGCTGCATTCGTCAAAGCCGTACAGGAAGCGAGAAGGAAAATGCCCAGCCTGGATCAACTTGTTATTTTTGCAGGGGCTTGCCAATCGCATTTTGAATCGTTGATCCACGCTGGAGCGAATTTTGCCAGTTCACCTCTCCGTGTAAATATTCATGCGCTAGACCCTGTTTATACAGTAGGGAAAGTGAGCTATACCTCCTTTAAAGAATCTGTATTCATGGAAGATATTTTACACCATACACTCGCTGATGAAGATGGAATTGGCGGTGTCGAAACAAAAGGGGTTTTGAGAACAGGTTCCCCTTATCGAGCAGAGATGTACACAGAATGAGGAATAATACGAACTGCTGACGAAAAACAGCAGTATTTGCAAAATAAAAAACATTGACATTCATGATGGAATATTGATAAAATAATTTATTTGTTTGACCTCGCAGGAACATTGTGTTACACTAAGACCAGTGAGGTGGAAGCGAAATGCCAAAAACTTTAGCCGACATTAAAAAGGCACTTGATTTAAATCTCGGAAAACGTCTAATGTTAAAAGCCAATGGTGGAAGACGCAAGACAATCGAGCGTTCAGGAATTCTTACTGAAACGTATCCTTCCATTTTTATTGTGGAACTCGATCAGGATGAGCATGCTTTTGAACGGGTATCGTACAGCTACACCGATGTATTAACTGAATCTGTGGAATTAACCTTTATTGATGAAGGTTCTGAAGCAATTAATGTAAGCTAGCAGTGGACAGTCGTTTGCTGCTTTTTTATTTTTCCTGCTATGCATAGCATTTTCGATTTTGTACATAGTAAAGATGGCTGTTACCGACGGAGGGGGAAAACCGACGTGGGTAGACGTAGAAGCATCATGTCTAATCAACTCAAAGAAGAGATCGCCAAAGAACTCGGATTTTATGATACGGTCCAGCAAGAAGGCTGGGGCGGAATTAAATCACGAGATGCCGGTAACATGGTGAAGCGAGCCATCGAGATGGCTGAAACACAGCTAGCGAAAAAGCAGTAATTTATTTTTACTATCATGTCAATTTTTCGTTAACGACAGCTTGGGTGAGTGCAGGTTCATCAAATACAATTAGGTATCAGCCACAAACCAGCAGAGTAAACTCTGCTGGTTTTTTTAGTGTGCGCAGGGGGTGGTTGCAGATTACAGGTTTTTTCGGGGTGAAAATGCATTTGAAATGGAGAGGACAGTCCCTTTTGTCAGCAATCGTTTATCTTTATGGTAAACACGCTATCCCCAAGAGACTGTCTTATACTTGTCTGAGCTTGGCAAGCGCCTTGCACTTTGACTTTGATCCAACTGCAGCAGGCAGGGGCTCGAGGTCATAAGGCGGCCTGCCCAATAGGCAAAGTGCGCCTATGTGTGCAGGTCGTCTTATGCTTGTCGCCCCTAAACGCCTGCTTTCACTTTTCTTCATTTATGCTACAATAGCTTCATTGAACTGTTTGAAGATTGAGGTGAGGTAGGTTGAAGATGATGGTAAAGGCACCTGCGAAGATTAATTTGTCGCTGGATGTGCTGGGAAAGAGGCCTGATGGGTTTCATGAGGTAGAAATGGTGATGACGACAGTGGATTTAGCCGATCGGATTGAGCTGGAGATTGTGAGAGATGGTTCGATTTATATTTTGTCACATGATCGCTTTGTTCCGGGGGATCACCGTAATCTTGCTTATAAGGCAGCGGATTTATTGCAGCGCCGTTTTAAGGTTAAGGAGGGCGTAGCGATTACGATTCACAAGCAAATTCCTGTTGCAGCCGGACTGGCAGGAGGAAGCAGTGATGCAGCTGCTACTTTGCGAGGGTTGAATCGATTGTGGTCGTTAAACCTGACAATGGATGAGTTAGCTGAAATCGGGTCTGAGATTGGATCAGATGTATCATTTTGTGTTTACGGAGGAACGGCGCTTGCGACCGGCAGAGGAGAGATCATTCAGGAACTTCCTTGTCCCCCTAAATGCTGGGTGATTCTGGCGAAGCCATCTATTGGCGTTTCAACAGCTGATGTGTATCGAAACTTGAAGACGGATCGGATTGAACACCCGAATACAAAGGCTATGGTACAGGCGATTCACAATCAGGATTTTAAAGCGATGTGTGCTAATTTAGGCAATGCGCTTGAAGCTGTAACGTTAAACATGCATCCTGAGGTGGCTCATATAAAAGATCAGATGGAGCGCTTTGGAGCAGATGCAGTACTAATGAGCGGCAGCGGCCCTACTGTTTTTGGAATTGTTGAGTATGAATCAAAGGTCCAGCGGGTCTATAATGGCTTGCGAGGGTTTTGTGATCAGGTTTTTGCCGTCCGCTTGTTAGGTGGACGGAACCCCCTTGCTTGAATCCGTATAATGATGATATAGTTACTTTACATTATTCGGGTTTTAGGAGGTAGTATACGGCAATGAAGGTCAAACGCAGTGAACGACTTATCGATATGACTCATTATTTGATGGAACATCCAAGAGAACTTGTGTCACTAACTTTTTTTGCAGATCGATTTCAATCCGCTAAATCCTCGATTAGTGAGGATTTAGTTATCGTAAAGGATACGTTCGAACTGCGCGGTGTAGGAACGCTTCAAACAGTACCTGGAGCAGCGGGTGGTGTTAGGTATATCCCTGGGATTAAAAGAGAGCACGCAAAAGAATTAATTGACTCTTTACGCACCCATGTCTCACATTCAAACCGGCTGCTGCCAGGCGGATATTTATATATGACGGATATTCTTGGGGACATTCATTTAATGAATCATGTCGGCAAGCTCTTTGCTGCAGCGTTTGCAGACCAGAAGATTGACGTAATTATGACAGTAGCGACAAAAGGGATTGGAATTGCTCATGCCGTTGCCAGGTATTTAGGCGTACCGGTTGTCGTTGTAAGGCGTGACAGTAAAGTAACAGAAGGGTCGACTGTCAGTATCAATTATGTTTCAGGGTCATCTAAGAGGATTCAGACAATGGTGCTTTCTAAAAGAAGTCTGGCTCAAGGATCCCGCGTGCTGATTGTGGATGATTTTATGCGTGCAGGCGGTACAGCTGCCGGGATGAAAAACCTGTTAGAGGAATTTTCCGCTACTGTAGCAGGTGTGGGTATTTTTATAGAATCCGAATACGGGGAAGAACGACTTATAGATAATTGGATTTCCTTGTTGAATTTGACAGGTGTAGATGAAAAGGGAAAAACAATTGGCATAGAAACAGGTAATTATTTCGATCAGGTTCCATCCTTTTTAGATGAAAAAAAAGAAAGGTAAGGAGGAATTAAAATGAAATATGTTCAAACACAAAAAGCTCCTGCGGCCATTGGTCCGTATTCTCAGGGTGTTATTGTAAATAATCTTTTCTACAGTTCCGGACAAATTCCACTTACACCAGAAGGAACTTTAGTAGAAGGAACGATTGAAGAGCAAACTCATCAGGTTTTTAAAAATGTTCGTGCGGTTCTTGAAGAAGCGGGTGCTTCATTTGCAACGGTTGTCAAAACGACAGTGTTTTTAACAAATCTCGAGAATTTTTCAGCAGTTAATGCCATTTACAGCGACTATTTTGAAGACCATCGCCCGGCACGGTCATGTGTAGAGGTCTCCAGGCTTCCTAAAGACGCTGAAATTGAAATCGAGGTAGTGGCATTAGTGAAGTAATAGAATGCGAGTATCTTAGTCCTTTAGCCTTCTAAAGGGCTATTTTTTATGGGTTTTTTAAAAATACGATGGCTTTTAATCGAACTGTAAAACAAAAAACCTATATATTAAAATATTTTCTACTTTTTTCATTTTTAAGTAGGAAAATGACAGTATTATGAAGAATTAATAAATAGAGGGTCATATATGGTGAAAGGTGGTGGTAATTAGTGGAAGTTACAGATGTGAGGTTACGGCGTGTTAAGACGGATAGCCGGATGAGAGCGATTGCCTCCATAACACTAGATAATGAATTTGTCGTTCATGACATTCGAGTAATTGATGGCAATAATGGTCTTTTTGTTGCAATGCCAAGTAAAAGAACGCCGGATGGTGAATTTCGTGATATTGCACATCCGATCAATTCAGGAACAAGAGAAATGATACAGGAATCTGTTCTCGAAGAATATTTGCGCGTGGGTGAAGCAGAAGAAGCTCAATTAGAAGAGGCTGGAGCTTAAGAAAAGGCCTTTTAATTAAACACAAACTGTACCGAGATGAACAGATCTGTTCTGTCATTTCGGGGCAGTTTTTTTATAATGCTTTAAAGGAAAAGGAAGAAAAACGGTCAATTTTATTCATTTTATTCACCAAATTGACCAGATTATATGACAAATGAATGACAGATTGTTCTGAAATCACTCGTTTCCTTGAAATAAAGGGATTTTTAATATATATTCGAAGTGGAAAAATGTTGACTGGAGGACCGACAATGTCGAATCGATATGCGGTAATTTTAGCTGCGGGTCAAGGTACCCGTATGAAATCTAAGTTGTATAAAGTGTTGCATCCAGTATGCGGGAAACCGATGGTGGAACATGTATTAGAACAAGTAAAGCTTGCAGAAATGAACGAAATTGTAACCGTTGTTGGTCATGGTGCTGAACTCGTTCAAGCTCAGCTTGGCGATCGTTCAGAGTTTGTATTACAGGCAGAGCAGCTTGGCACGGCTCATGCAGTGATGCAAGCGAAAGATCGTTTACAAAATAAAGATGGGATCACGTTAGTCGTATGTGGTGACACGCCGTTGATTACGGCTGAAACGATGTCTTCTCTTATTCAGCATCATGAGGAGCAACAGGCGAAGGCGACCATTCTTACAGCTCATCAGGAAAAACCGGATGGCTATGGACGAATTATTCGGGATGAGAACGGTCTTGTAAAACGAATTGTGGAACATAAAGACGCGAACGATACGGAGCGCAGTGTTAAAGAAGTTAATACAGGAACGTATTGCTTCGACAATCGTGCATTATTTGAAGCGCTTGAAAAAGTATCGAATGATAATGTACAAGGAGAATACTACCTTCCGGATGTTATTGAAATTCTTCAAACTGAAGGAGAAACGATCGGCGCATTTCAAACTGCATTGGCAAGTGAAACGCTTGGAGTCAATGACCGTGTCGCACTATCACAAGCAGAAGAGCTGATGAGAGCCCGTATCAATGAAAAGCATATGCGCAATGGTGTATCGTTTATCGATTCTGCTAACACGTATATTAGCAACGAGGCTGTAATTGGGCGGGACACGGTAATCTATCCGGGAACTGTTATAACCGGGAAAACCACGATTGGCGAAGATTGTGTAGTAGGCCCTAACAGTGAATTTAAGGACAGTACAATCGGAGACCGAACGAATATTAAACAATCTGTGGTGCATGACAGTGCCGTGGGGTCTGATGTAAACATTGGTCCTTTCGCTCATATCCGTCCTCAATCATCGATTGGTGATGAAGTGAAAATCGGAAACTTTGTCGAAATTAAGAAAGCGACTTTCGGCAAAGCGAGCAAAGCTTCTCATCTGAGCTATATCGGAGATGCAGAAGTAGGTGCTAATGTAAACATAGGCTGTGGATCCATTACGGTGAATTACGATGGGAAAAAGAAACATCTAACGACGATTGAGGATAACGTCTTTATCGGCTGCAATTCGAATCTTGTAGCACCTGTAAAGATCGGTAAAGACGCATACGTTGCAGCGGGCTCCACGATCACGAAGGATGTACCGGGAGAAGCCCTATCCATTGCAAGAGCGCGTCAGGAAAACAAAGAAGGATATGCGGGTAAAATTCACTCAAAAAATTAATGGAGGCTATCATGTCTAGAGAATATAATGATTCAAAATTGAAGATCTTTTCCCTAAACTCTAACGAAGAGTTGGCAAAAGATATTGCAGCTGCAGTTGGAACAAAGCTGGGAAAATGCTCGGTAACAAGCTTCAGCGATGGAGAAATTCAAATCAATATTGAAGAAAGTATTCGTGGATGCGATGTTTTTGTTGTTCAATCAACATCTACCCCTGTGAACGAAAACTTGATGGAATTGCTGATTATGGTAGACGCGTTAAAACGGGCATCCGCTAAAACCATTAATATTGTTATGCCGTATTACGGTTATGCCCGCCAGGACCGCAAAGCCCGGGCGAGAGAACCAATTACAGCGAAGCTTATTGCGAATCTTCTCGAAACAGCCGGTGCTACCCGTGTTATTACACTGGACCTTCATGCGCCTCAAATTCAGGGCTTTTTCGATATTTTAATCGACCATCTCCGCGGGGTGCCAATCATTGCGGAATACTTTATTGCGAAAAACTTTAATCCTGATGAAATTGTCATTGTTTCTCCTGATCATGGCGGTGTAACACGCACGCGTAAATTAGCAGAGCGTCTGAAAGCACCGATTGCGATTATAGATAAGCGGCGTCCAAAACCAAATGTAGCTGAAATCATGAACATCGTTGGAAGTGTAGAAGGAAAAACAGCGATTTTAATTGATGATATTATCGACACTGCCGGCACCATTACGCTTGCTGCCAATGCATTAATGGAAAGTGGAGCAAAAGATGTGTATGCAAGCTGTACGCATCCTGTACTTTCAGGGCCAGCGATAGAACGCATTAATAACTCTCCGATTAAAGAATTGATCGTAACAAATTCAATTGCTTTAAGCGAAGAGAAAAAAGGCGGAAAGATTGTAGAACTATCTGTTGCGAACCTTCTTGCAGAAGCGATTATTCGTGTATATGAAGAGCAATCTGTCAGCATGCTATTTGATTAAAAAGAGGAACTCCAGGAAATCCGGTTCACTGCCGGCTTTCCCGGAGTTTTTTGGTTATGAAAGACTGCAATATAATTGTTTAAAGTGTTCCTTGTTTTTTATAAAAAAACAGACAAATAAAATGATGTAGTAAAGATTTATATAATAAAACGCATCTCATTACTAAGGTTAAGGTTTAAGCGGGAGCTAACAGGGGTAACTTTAAGATAGGCTATTCATTTACGATACTAAAAATTGAAAGGTGAGTTAATTATGAGCTCAGTACTTAAAGCGACTAAACGCAGTGGATTTAAAAAATCAGATATTACAGAATTACGAAATGCAGGCAAGCTTCCAGCTGTCGTGTATGGCTATAAAGTTGAAAATACATCGATTTATGTGGATGAAATTGATTTAGTTAAAACAATTAGAGAAGTTGGACGTAACGGCATTATCGATTTAGATATTGAAGGCAGCAAGCAAAAGGTAGTCTTGAGTGACTATCAATCCGACTTCCTAAAAGACGAGATTATCCATGCTGACTTTTTAGCAGTCAACATGTCATCTGAACTTGATGTGGATGTAACAGTTCACTTGATCGGTGAAGCTGCAGGAACAAATGAAGGAGGAGTCGTTCAAACAACTCTTCACGAAGTGTCTATCTCAGCAAAGCCAAGCGATATTCCTGAGTATATTGAAGTAGATATCAGCAAACTGGAAATCGGAGACACAATTTCTATTGGTGATATTCGTTCAGACTACAATGTAACAATAAACCACGAAGATGATGAAGCAATTGCATCTGTTCTGGCACCTCGTGTAGAAGAAGAACCTGAAGAAGGTACAGAAGAAGGCGAAGAGACTACTGGAGAAACAGAAGAAAAAACAGAAGAACAATCAGCAGAATAATCTTTTTTGGGGCGTAACCTTTCTTGGAGGTTACGCCCAAAATGGTTTATGATAGGTGAGAACAGGTTTTTCGAACTGTACTTATTGATGAGGTGTATGAAAGATGAAATTGATTGTAGGTCTAGGTAATCCAGGAAAAACGTACGATAAAACGAAGCACAATATTGGCTTTGAAGTGATTGATGAACTTTCTTCACGATGGAATGCCCCGCTTTTGCAAAGTAAATTCAAAGGCGCATTTGCTACCGTTCACCGGAACGGAGAAAAAATCATTTTGCTTAAACCACTGACATATATGAACTTATCAGGTGAAAGCATTCGACCATTAATGGATTATTATGATATCCCGCTGGATGATCTGCTGGTTATTTATGATGACTTGGATCTGCCAACTGGTTCTCTGCGTCTTCGTCAAAAAGGGAGTGCTGGGGGTCATAATGGGATTAAAAGTACGATAGCCCATATGGGTACCCAGAATTTTAACCGTATTCGAATGGGGATTAGCCGTCCTCCGCAGGGCATGAAAGTGCCGGATTATGTTCTTAGCAAATTCTCCAATGAGGAATGGCCTGCTATTAAAGAAGCGGTGTACAAAAGTGCAGATGCATGTGAAAAGTGGCTGGATAAACCATTTCTAGAAGTGATGAACGAATTTAATCGCAGCGAATGAATATCTCCTGTCCATGCGGCTTATACTACGTTATAAGGTTGTATGAAGGGAGCTGAAAAAAGTGGCGATTCACTACCAGTGCCGGCATTGTGGAAATACCGTCGGAAAATTGGATACCCACTCTGTCAATTCAGAACAGCTGGGCATTCATAAGCTGTCAAATGAAGAAAGACAAAGTATGGTATCTTATACAAAAGAAGGTCATGTGGAGATTCAGACAATCTGTGAAGATTGCCAGGAATCGCTTGAGCGCAATCCCGATTATCATGAATTAGATTCCTTTATACAGTAAGCAGCTTTGGATGGGCGCATCCAAGGCATTTTCACTGTACGTCAGGAAGCGTTTTAAGATAGATTGTGCTTTTTTGAAGAATATATATCCTAGCGAGTAAAGGTCACGTTTGATCGGGCATGGCTATGTATGCTTGTCGGAGCTGAACGAGCGCCTTACGCTTTTACGTTATCCAGCTTCAGCAGGCAGGGGCTCGAGGTCATAAGCTGTCCTGCCCAATAGGCAAAGAGCGCCTATGTGTGCAGTTCAGCTTATGCTTGTCGCCCTGAACGCCTGCTTACGCTTTTACTTTATCCAGCTTCAGGCGCTAGCTCCTCGAGGTCATAAGTCACGCTGTCCAAGCAGGCGAAAAGCATGCCTGCTAGGCCATCGCGTCTTATGCTTGTCGGAGCTGAACGAGCGCCTTACGCTTTTACGTTATCCAGCTTCAGCAGGCAGCTCCTCGGATCGTAAGCCGCTCCGCCATGCAGGCAAAAAGCGCCTGCTTGGCAGATCGTCTTACGTCTGTCGGAGCTGAACGCCTGCTTACGCTTTTATTAATAGGAGGAGAGGCTTTTTGAGTGCTTTGTTGAGTGGGTTGTTGAATGATTCTGAGATAAGGTCCGTGATTGATGAGATAGATAGTGGTGCACGTGAGCAGCTGATTTCCGGTTTGTCGGGGTCGGCTCGAAGTTCGTTTGTGGCGGGGACGTTTAAGCAGGTGAACCGTCCTGTTATGGTCGTTACGCATAATCTTCTTCAGGCGCAGCGTCTTTACGAGGATATGTTGCAGTTTTTAAATGAGGATGAGTTGTTTTTATATCCTGCAAATGAATTGATCGCTGCTGAGATGAGTATTGCAAGTCCGGAGTTGCTCGCGCAGCGATTGGATGCGATGAATCATCTGGCTACGAATGGCAGAGGGCTGTATATTGTTCCAATGGCTGGTCTAAGAAAGATTGTCCCGCCGAAAAGTAAGTGGAAAATGAGTCAGTTTACGTTGGCGATGGGAAATGAAATTGAAGTAAGTTCTACGCTTTCTGCTTTACTTAAAATGGGGTATGAACGTGCAGATATGGTAGGGCGCCCGGGAGAATTCAGCGTTCGCGGCGGTATTATTGATATTTATCCATTAACTTCTCCTGACCCAGTCCGAATTGAGTTGTTTGATACAGAGATTGATTCAATCCGTACCTTTTCAGCAGATGATCAGCGATCGATAAAAAATCTAGAGGATATTACGATAGGTCCTGCTACTGAAGCCATTATGGAAAAGGAAGATTTAGAGCGGGTCGCAGCGGAATTGTCGAAGCGTTTAAAAGCCAGCTTAAAAAAAGTGAAAAAAGCTTCGATACAAGAAGCAATGGCTGAGCAGGTAGAATTTGAAGTGGGTATGCTAAAACAAGGTCAAAAACCAGATGAATTATTTAAGTATCATTCTCTGGCGTATGAAGAAGAAGCGAGCTTGCTAGATTACTTGCCGGAAGATGGATTAGTTTTATTTGATGAAATAAGCAGAATTCATGAAATGGATGAAACGCTTGAAAAAGAAGAGATGGATTGGTATGTGTCTTTATTAGAAGAAGGAAAGATCCTGCATGATGTATCCGTTTCTAATACCCTTGTTCAGATTCTTGCGAAAAGTGAACAGAAAAAAGTATATTTTTCCTTGTTTACACGACAAATTCCACATATTCATCCTAAAAAAATTCATACATTTTCTTGTAAGCCAATGCAAAGTTTTCATGGTCAAATGCATGTATTAAAAGCTGAACTCGAGCGGTGGAAAAACAGTAAATATACAGTTGTTTTACTTGCTCCTGATGGGCAGCGACTGCAAAAATTCGAGCGTGTGTTAGCAGATTATGACATTGATGTTGCCATTGTCCAGGATGGCCAGCCGCTTATTCCGAATGCCGTTCAAATTGTCAGCGGCACTCTTCAGGCGGGCTTTGAACTGCCTATGCATAAATTCGCCGTCATGACGGAAGAAGAGCTTTTTAGACAGAAAACCAGAAAGAAAAAGCGTCAGCAAAAGCTTTCAAATGCCGAACGGATTAAATCCTATTCCGAATTGAAAGTTGGCGACTATGTTGTTCACGTGAACCACGGGATCGGAAAGTACCTTGGAATCGAAACGCTTGAAATTAATGGTCTTCATAAAGATTATTTAAATGTGCGTTATCAGGGGAATGATCAGCTTTACGTCCCGGTAGATCAAATTGAACTTGTTCAAAAATATGTGGGTTCAGAAGGAAAAGAACCAAAGCTGTATAAACTTGGCGGGACAGAGTGGAAGCGGGTAAAAAGCAAGGTTCAGTCCTCAGTGGCAGATATTGCAGATGACTTAATAAAATTGTATGCAGAAAGGGAAACAGCTAAAGGCTATGCTTTTACGGAAGATACAAATGAGCAGCAGGAATTTGAATCTGCTTTCCCATACCAGGAAACGGACGATCAGCTCCGATCGATTGAAGAAATTAAAAAAGATATGCAGCGGGAGCGGCCGATGGACAGGCTTTTGTGCGGGGATGTTGGCTATGGGAAAACAGAGGTTGCCATCCGTGCAGCGTTTAAAGCGATTATGGACGGAAAACAAGTAGCCATTTTGGTTCCTACAACAATTCTTGCCCAACAGCATTATGAAACAATGATGGAAAGAATGCAGGATTTCCCAATAAATATTGGGTTGCTGAGCCGTTTTAGAACTCGAAAGCAACAGCAGGAAACAATGAAGGGGCTTCAGGCCGGAACCATCGATATTGTAGTCGGCACACACCGCCTGCTTTCGAAGGATATAAAGTATCGTGATATCGGTCTGTTGATAATTGATGAAGAGCAGCGTTTTGGTGTTACCCATAAGGAAAAGATAAAGCAGCTGAAGACAAATATCGATGTGTTAACACTGACTGCCACTCCGATTCCTCGTACGCTTCATATGTCGATGCTCGGCGTGCGTGATTTGTCAGTGATTGAGACTCCGCCCGAAAACCGCTTCCCCGTTCAAACCTATGTAATGGAGTATAACGGGCCGCTGGTTCGAGAAGCGATCGAGCGTGAACTTGCGCGGGATGGACAAATATACTTCCTATATAACCGGGTAGAGGATATTACAAAAAAAGCAGATGAAATACAAACGCTGGTGCCGGATGCGAGAGTTGCCGTTGCGCACGGACAAATGACGGAAACGGAGCTTGAGTCCGTGATTCTTCAGTTTCTCGAGGGAGAATATGATGTGCTTGTTACGACGACGATTATCGAAACAGGCGTGGATATTCCAAATGTCAACACGCTCATTGTTTTTGATGCCGATCGAATGGGATTATCACAACTCTACCAGTTACGCGGACGAGTGGGCCGGTCAAATCGGGTAGCCTATTCTTACTTTACGTACCGCAAAGACAAAGTTCTGACCGAAGTGGCAGAAAAACGTCTTCAATCGATTAAAGAATTTACGGAACTGGGCTCTGGATTTAAAATTGCTATGCGCGACCTCACGATACGAGGAGCAGGAAATCTGCTCGGATCACAGCAGCACGGCTTTATTGATTCAGTCGGATTTGATTTATATTCTCAAATGCTGAAAGAAGCGATTGAAGAGCGCAAAGAAAACCTTCCTGCCTTTTCGCATGAGAAAAAACGTGAGAAGCCAGCAGTTGAAATTGATCTCGACGTAAAACAAGATGCTTATATCCCGGCCACATATATTCCGGATGGTCATCAAAAAATTGAGATGTACAAAAAATTCAGGGGTGCTTCTTCTGTTGATGAAGTAGCAGAATTGAAAGACGAGATGATCGACCGATTTGGAGATTATCCGGTAGAAGTTCATACGCTGTTTCAAATTGCAGAAATTAAAGCGTACGGTCAATTAATTGGATTAGAAGCGATCCATCAAACAAAGGATTCAATCAAGCTTGAATTAAGTGAGGTGGGAACTGCTCAAATTGATGGAGCAAAAGCGTTCGAAATCGGAAATAGTCATGGCAGAGATGTGGGACTTGGCATGAATGATAATAAATTAAAAATCAGCATCCAGCTGCGCAACAAAAAACCGGAGCAATGGGTCAATATGATTCATGACATTATTTGCCGTTTGCCTGAAGCATTAAAAGAAACAGCTTAGAATAGAGTGGTTTGCTTTCTTTATATTTCAATGAAGCAGCCCTTAGATAAAAAAAGTCCAAAAAACAGGTAATCCCTGGTTTTTGGACTTTTTTATGTTTTAAGCAAGGAAGGATTGGAAATAATAGGCGTTAGCACATAGGTTCAAATGGAAAAATGCTGTTGGATTAACCGGCAACTAAATACTTTTTTTGGAGAAATTGAGTGGAACCGGTATAAATTTGTCCATTTATTTCATACTAACAGCAAGTACCAACGAGTGGAATAAGGAAAGTAAAAATTCGCTAAGAGGAAGAGAGGCACCATGTATGAAAGCAACGGGTATCGTCCGACGAATTGACGACTTAGGACGGGTGGTCATTCCAAAAGAAATCAGAAGAACGCTTCGCATTAGAGAAGGAGATCCGCTGGAGATCTTTGTAGATCGTGAAGGAGAAGTCATTTTAAAGAAATATTCTCCTATTAATGAATTAGGAAATTTCGCCAAAGAATACGCAGAGGCTCTGCATGACAGCTTAGGCCACCCAATACTTATTTGTGATCGGGACAATGTTGTGGCCATTGCTGGTGTATCAAAAAAAGATTATTTGAATCGGCGGATCGGGACGGGGATTGAAGAAGTGATGTCTGCCCGTAAAAGTATTATATCTGAAAAACAAACGAAGCTTGCCGTTATAGAGCACCAGGATGAAGAGTCCGCGTCTTACGCTATTGCTCCGATTGTTTCTTCAGGTGACCCCATTGGTGCAGTCATTATTTTCTCTAAAGATGGCACTCTTGGAGAGGTTGAGAAAAAATCTTCAGAGACAGCTGCCAGCTTTTTAGGCCGCCAAATGGAAAATTAAAACAATCTAAAATCGTAAGATGATAACTAAACGTGTAGACAAAAAAGCACAGCAGTTTTGTGCTTTTTTTGCTGTTTTACGGGTTAAATCCGCTAATGCCACATGTTTCTTTCAAACGACAACCTTCTTAAAATTTGATATAATGAACTTTATGGTAAATGTGACGGAAAGGCAGTGGCCATAAGAATGAATCACTCTTCAAGCGATATGATGAAAGGAGCGGCCATTTTAACGCTGGCTGCCATTTTCACTAAAATACTAAGCGCTTTATATCGCGTTCCCTTTCAAAATATTGTGGGTGACACCGGTTTTTATATTTTTCAGCAGGTATATCCGTTTTATGGGATTCTGCTTGCTTTATGTACATATGCATTTCCTGTAATGATATCGAAAATGGTCGCAGAACGTCGGGATCGCTCTTCTCCCGAAGAAGTGCAGCGGGTCATTCAAATCTCTTTTATTTATTTAACCTTTATTGGCGTCGCTTTTTTCACGCTGCTTCGTGCAGGTGCCGGTCACATTGCCGGATGGATGGGGGATCCTGATTTATCGGAATTGATTTCCTTGATGAGTTATCCCTTTTTGCTCATGCCGCTATTATCTGTGTCGAAGGGATGGTTTCAAGCTAACTATAATATGATTCCATCCGCCTTCTCACAAACTGCAGAACAGCTTGTGCGGGTAATTTTCATCTTAGGGTTATCAGTCATCTTGATGACGTTGGAATCCTCTCTCTATGATGTAGGAAAAGCAGCAGTGCTGGGGTCTCTTGCCGGAGCGGTTACAGGTGTTGTCATCTTGATGATCTTTATACGGAAACAAGGCTTTACATGGTCTTCTCTGAAGTGGATTGGATTACAAAAAAATGATATGAAAATTATTCGCCAGCTGACCGTAACAGGGACAGCCATTGGAATGGGGAGCATGATGCTGGTGCTTTATCAGCTGATGGATGCATTAAATGTGTATTCATTGCTTGTTCAAAGCGGAAGTGGCGAACAGGCGGCTAAAGTGATGAAGGGCATCTACGACAGAGGACAGCCGCTGCTGCAGATGGGTGTGGTCGTGGCAACTTCACTTTCTCTTGCGATTGTTCCCATTATAGCTTCAGCATATGAGTCCAAAAAGACAATGGAAGTAAAAGAGCAGGCGAGACTCGCGGTCAAAACAGGTCTATTTTTTGGTGCTGCCGCAGCCGTAGGTTTGATCAACATCATGCAGCCGTTAAATGCGATGCTTTTTCAAGATGCGCAAGGCTCTTTTGTACTGGCGGTTTATATGATATCTGTGCTGCTTGCTTCTGTTATTTTAACGATCAGCGCCATTCTTCAGGGGATGGGTGACATCCATGCGGCGGCCTGGTCCATTGTCTTCAGTTTAGTACTTAAATACGGGCTGAACCTTGTGCTTGTGCCATTATTCGGTACACTTGGAGCATCAGCCGCAACCGTGCTGTCCCTGTTTTTTGTCATGGCTGTGGTCATCAGGCAAATACGCAGGCGTGTAGGACCCTTGTTGTCGGTCTTATTTTATAAAAGACTGGTCATGGGCCTTGCGGGCATGTCTGCAGGAATACAATTCATTCTGCTACTGCCTGTAGACTGGACGGAGAGCCGCTTGGCAGCGTCTCTTGCCTGCTTTATTACGGTCATTGCCGGAGCTTGGCTATTTTTCAAAATCGTATGGCGGAAAGGACTCTTTACGTCAGAGGAAGTTCGACAAATTCCGCTCGGTAAAAAGCTTGAGCGAATGTTTGGAACGCTGCCATAAAACGAATATTTTCAGATGAAGGAGACGGTATACATGCCAAACCAAATTACGATCATTGGCCTCGGAGCAGGAGATCTTGATCAATTGCCTCTGGGTATTTATAAAAAACTGACAAAATCAGGAACAGTTATGGCACGGACTTTGGCTCATCCTGTCATTGCTTCTCTGCAGGAAGAGGGAATACCCTTTTTATCGTTTGACTCCGTTTACGACGCTCAAGACCGATTTGAAGATGTGTATGAGGAAATTGTCAAAACTCTAGTGGAACAAGCGCAAAAAGAGCCGGTGCTTTATGCGGTCCCAGGACATCCGCTTGTAGCCGAGCAGACAGTACAGCTTTTGCTTGATCTGCAAAGACAAGGCGTCATCTCAGTAGATGTGCTTGGCGGACAAAGCTTTCTGGACCCATTATTCACAGCAGTCGGAATGGATCCAATTGAAGGGTTTCAGCTGCTTGATGGCACCGCTCTTGAACGGGATGATCTCCATGTGGACCAGCACGTCATCATCGGACAGGTTTATGATGCCTTTATGGCTTCAGAGGTAAAGCTCACATTGATGGAAAAATATCCGGATGACTACCCTGTGACCATCGTGACATCAGCAGGGAGCACGGATGAACAAGTAAAAACGGTTCTTCTCTATGAACTAGACCACGGCATGGAGATGAGCAATTTGACGAGTCTCTATCTTGCCCCGATGAAAGAAGAACAAAAGTACGGAGAATTTTTTAAGCTTCGACAAATTATTTCGACCCTCAGAAGTCCGGAGGGCTGTCCATGGGATCGGGAACAAACACATGAGTCTTTAAAAAAACATTTGATCGAAGAAGTGTATGAATTACTTGAAGCGATCGATCAAAAAGATATCGATCATATGATAGAAGAGCTCGGAGATGTGCTGCTGCAAGTGATGCTTCATGCACAAATTGGAGAAGACAGCGGTTATTTCACGATTCAAGATGTCATTACCAAGCTCACTGAAAAAATGATCCGAAGACATCCTCATGTTTTTGGAGATGCGGAAGCGAAGACAACAGAGGATGTACATTCAAATTGGCAATCCATTAAAGAGCAAGAAAAAGGGAGTCAGCAGGAAACCCGATCCTTATTAGAAGACGCAGGAACAGGCATGCCGGCGCTGATACAGGCGGTCGAACTGCAAAAGGCAGCAGCTAAAGCGGGGTTTGACTGGGATGACCGGTCTGGTGCATGGGATAAGCTTGAAGAAGAATGGCAGGAGTTTCAGGAAGAGGTCGCCAACGGGGATAAAGAGGCGAGCTTAATGGAATTTGGAGATGTCCTTTTTGCGCTGGTCAATGTATCCCGATTCCACGATATTTACCCAGAAGAAGCGCTGGTGAGTGCAAACCAGAAATTCATTGCAAGATTTTCATTCGTTGAAAAAAAAGTTCGGGAATCTGGCAGATCTTTTGAGTCCTATTCTCTAGCAGAGCTTGACGAATTTTGGAAAGAGGCAAAAAATCTAGGATTATAGAAAGCAGGGAGAAACATGAGATTAGACAAATTTTTAAAAGTATCCCGTTTAATTAAACGCAGAACGCTGGCAAAAGAAGTGGCGGATCAGGGGCGTATACAAGTGAATGGACTACAGGCTAAAGCAAGTTCAACAGTGAAAGAAGGGGATGAACTGGTGATTCGTTTTGGACAGCGTATCGTGACCATTTCAGTTGACCGTCTTCAAGAAACTACTCGTAAAGAAGAAGCTGCGATGATGTATACCATTCTCAAAGAAGAAAAAGTCGGATCAGCTGAATAAAAAAGAATTCTATAAGTGCGTCATACATCTCGCTGTACGTGCATAAAATGTGCTAAGTAACAGTTTGAACACAAAAGCGGGGTGGATGAAGTGTCTTATTCGATGGAACCGAGGGTTGATAAACCCGAACATGAAATCATTATGAGCAAGAGGCAGACTCTTTCTATCACTGGTGTAAAGCAAGTGGAAAGCTTTGATAATGAGGAGTTTTTACTTGAAACGGTGCAAGGGTACCTATCAATAAAGGGAAAAAATCTGCAAATGGTCAATCTTGATGTAGACAAAGGGCATGTTTCTTTAAAAGGAAAAATTGACGATTTACTTTACATTGATGAACCAAGCCCGCAGGAAGCGAAAGGGCTGTTCAGTAAGCTGTTTCGATGATTCTGGATCTGCAGCTTCAAGTCATGTCGACGATGCTGGCAGCCGGTCTGGTGATTGGCCTGAACCTGACTTTATATGACCGATATATCATTCGGACAAGAACAGGCGGGCTCAGGTGGCTGACAGATGGCGTTTTTTGGTGTGTACAAGCCTTACTCGTTTTCCTGCTTTTGTTTAATGTCAACGGAGGAGAGTGGAGATTCTACGTTCTGCTATCCATTATTTGCGGGTTTGCGGGTTATGAGGCATTAATTAAAAAAACATTTATAGCAGCCCTTTCCTTTATAGACAGTGTAGTGAAATGGATTGTACGGACACTGGCGCTCATTATTAGCGTTCTTTTCCTTACTCCGATCATATGGATTTTAAACGTTATCAAAGCAATCTTTTTACCTCTGTTCTCCGGAATTTGTCGAATTTTCATGGCAGTTGGGCGTATATTGATTAAGCCTTTCCACCCTTTTATCCAATTTTTGAAAAATAAACAAACTTTTTTCGCAAAAAAGATAAAAAAGTGGCTTAATCTGTTATATAATAGGGAATAAGGAAACAGTATCCGTCACATTGTGCACGAGATGAACAGAAGGAGGAAGGCATCCGATTATGGGAAACCCACGCAAAAATGTAACATCACTCGAAAATCAATACGCAGCCGAACAAAAACAATCTGAGCAGCGCAGAGCACAGCACATGAAAAGACTTATGAGACGCTTATCATTTTTCATCATATTTGCGGTGGTCGTCGGCGGGCTTCTTATTTCATCCATGGTGACACGGGCAAATGTTCTCGATGAAAAAAAGGCAGAAAAGGTGCAATTAGAAGAGCAGGTCGTTCAGCTGAAAAAAGATGAAACAAAGCTCAACAACGAGATTGAAAAGCTAAATGACGACGAGTACATAGCCAAATTAGCTCGCCGGGACTATTTTTTATCTGATGAAGGAGAAATTATTTTTAATATTCCTGAGTAACTCCAAAGGCACGTCTGGTATAGAAAACGGAGCAAATGGAGAGGATTTTGAATAGAATAATTTACAATATTGAGTGTCGCTATGTTGACACTCTTTTTTTATGTTAGCTATAATGATAAGTAAGCTCTATTTTCTATTTTTCTAAGGAGGATCATTTTTTTTATGTCAATCGAAGTAGGCAGCAAGGTACAAGGTAAAGTGACAGGCATCACTCATTTCGGGGCTTTCGTTGAATTACCTGGGGGTTCAACAGGACTTGTGCATATCAGTGAAGTTGCGGATAACTATGTCAAGGATATCAACGAACATCTTAAAGTAGGCGACGAAGTAGAAGTGAAGATCTTAAATGTTGAGAAGGACGGCAAAATTGGTTTGTCCATCCGTAAAGCAAAAGATCAGCCACCGCAGCAGCAAACACAGCAACGTCCAAGACCCAACCGTGGAAATGATCAGCGAGGCGGAGGCCGCAGCAATACAAGCGGCGGACCTGTAGGAAGAGAAACATTCGAGCAGAAAATGGCTCGCTTCCTAAAGGATAGTGAGGATCGCCTGACATCTCTTAAGCGTCACACAGAATCAAAACGAGGCGGAAAAGGTGCTAAAAAGGGATAATAAGCTGTCAAATTCGTATTTAGGATGGCATCAATAATCTTGATCTGTTGATACAATAGAATGCGAACCAGGAAGCCGGCGCCGAGCCGGCTTCTTTTTTTTATTATCAAAAGGGGATTTGCGGATTGGAATTCAAAGAAGGACTATTGCTCTTCTCTGTTGTATTTATGTAAGTAAGTACATTTTAAAAAATAGCTGGCAGGTTGAATCCAAGGATGAAAGATGATGCAGCAGTGGAGTAGAATTCTGAAAATTATCATAATACCCGAAACCAAATGGAGATGTCATACGTATAAAGGATAAAACACAACCGACTTTTCTCATTACTATGTTCTCAACGAATTGGAAGGAGGAAAAAGAAATTGACGTTCTTTATGATTATCGGAGCGATCGCCATCACCGGCATCATTACAGATCACTTGCAAAAACAAGCTAAAAACAAAAGAAAAGCCATAAAGGAAGAGTATGAGCTGGAAAAATTAAAGCATGAAAATTTTCTGCTTGAAACAGAAAAGCTGAGACTTCAATTAGATCATCGCCATCATCCTGATTCTGATCACAAAAGGCTCTCTTAAACAACCTGAATTAAAGGAGGAACAAGATGAATGCAGATGCTATAACAGATTTGGTCGCTATTGTTATGTCTCTCTCTATTCCTATTGTGATAATAATTGGATATTACTCCCAACGCCAGTCCGTGATAAAAAAATCCATTGTAGAAGGAGAGATCGAATTAGAAAAACTGCGCCAGGAAAACTACCTGCTTGAAACTGAAAAGCTAAAAATTGAATTAGATCACCGCAATCTGCCACAATCGATATCAACCAAATAAGATTGCACAAAAAAACACATCAGCGATATGCTGATGTGTTTTTATATGACCCGTACGGGATTCGAACCCGTGTTACCGCCGTGAAAGGGCGGTGTCTTAACCGCTTGACCAACGGGCCTATATGGTGGCGGCAGAGGGGATCGAACCCCCGACCTCACGGGTATGAACCGTACGCTCTAGCCAGCTGAGCTACGCCGCCATTTGAAGTAATCATGCTTTTTTGTTCTTTAATTGACACAGAGAGCAAAATGAAGCACAAGTTATATAATACATAGCGCCTGAAAAAGTGTCAATGTTTTTTTTGAATTAGTTCTATTTATAGTATAGCCCGGCAATCTCTACACGTTTAATTCTTTTTTAAAAGGCAGGGTTTATATACCAGCCTTACTTTAGCTGTTAGCGGCTTCCACCCAAAGCACCGCCAACATAGACAATCTGCCACTTCCCTTTTAAAACATAATCTCCAAAAAGGGCAGGGGAAAACCAGCTAACGTTTACTATACTCATTTTTCGTAGCCGTAATCCCTAATTGTTTATTTTTTATCCCTGTCATTCCGAGCGAAAGAACGAGCCTTCGACTTGCTTTAGGAAAATTAAAAGGCGAATGGCTGAAATGATTCCCGAATGGATAAGTTTATTCAAAATAAGTCGAAAGAAACTTTGAAATCTGCTCTTTATTTTGACAAACTATTCTGTGTTTTGCCTTCTATAATTACTCTCAACAACGAAACATTAAGGAGTGGAGTAAATGGAGAATGTACATGAGGTAAACATGAAAGTGGCGAATTCAATTTCTTTGATGCAGGCCAAGAAGAGAATACCTAAGTGGAAGAACGCAATTAGCCTGCTGCTGGTCCATTGGATGGTTCACAAAGGCATCCTTCATATTTTAGTCGGTCTTTTACTGGGACGAGCCTTATTTTTATCGCAATTTACTCCTTTCGCCTTACCAATGTTCGCCGTTATGTTTGTAGCGAGCCGTGAAAAGTCACTGGTTGTTATGCTGGGACTGGTAGTCGGAGCCTCCTCACTTGGGATCTGGCAAGGAGTTTACACCCTATCAACCATCCTATTGTTTTATCTTGCTTCTCTGATCGTGAGGCAAAAAATAAAAACCAGCCGTTTTATTTTGGCAGGGGTGGTGGCAGGGTCGGTGATTGTAGCCAGGAGTATCTATTTAAGTATAGAGCTTCCTGAAGTTTTCACCTGGGTGGATGGGGTAATGGTCGCCTTCGAGGCGGTGCTTGCTGGCGTTTTGACCCTTGTCTTTCTACAAGGGTACCAGCTGCTAACGAAAACACGAAAGAGGACATATGCTCCGGAAGAAATGGTGGCCATTGCGATTGTAGTAGCCTCAATTGCTACAGGACTAATTGGTTTCACAGTAGGCGGTCTCGCCATGGATCACGTACTGACACGATATGTGGTGATTATTGCGGCCTTAGCTGCTGGGGCCATGGTAGGATCAACGGTGGGCATTGTAACAGGACTGGTGTTTTGTCTAGCCTCAGTGGCTCATTTGCCAGAGGTGGCCGTCCTTGCTGTAGCCGGATTGTTAGGTGGATTAATGAAAAATGGAAAAGCAACGGGTGTGGTGCTTGGATTGATGATGGCTACATTATTAATGGGGCTATTCATGAATCAAGGAGCGCAGCTTGAATATTCATTATACGAATCCGCCGTCGCTGCCATGGCCGTATTTTTAACGCCGAAGCGTTTTGTTTTTGCTATTTCAAGAAATATACCGGGGTCCACAGAACATGAGCTGGACCAGCAGCTTTACGCCCGTAACGTAAGGGATGCCACCGCTGAAAAAGTAGAAAAATTTTCAGGTGTGTTTGAAACGCTGGCGAAAAGTTTTGAGTGTGCAGATAAAGAAGCAGAAACAGCCGTCACCGCTGTTTCTCTCGATAATACGTTAAGCAGAGTGACAGAGAGCACCTGCCAAATGTGCTTTAAAAAAGATTATTGCTGGTCTACCCACTTTGATCGAACTTACGATTGGATGAAAGAATTGGCAAATCCAGTTGACAATAAACCACCGCAGCCATGGCAGAGTTATTGTGTAAAAGCAGAACAGGTTCAGACTGCTTTTGAGGAGGAGTATGCGGACCGGGCGGCTAAACTGCAAATGAAAAAACAAATGATGGAAAGCAATCAATTTGTATCCAACCAGCTTAAGGGACTGGCGACCGTGATGAAGGACTTTGCTTCTGATCTTCAGCGGGAAACTCAAAAACATGATAAGCAAGAGGAAGAAATGCTTCATGCCTTAATTGAATTTGGCATACATGTAGATAATGTAGATATTCATAGTTTAGATTACGGTCATATTGACGTGGATGTGATGCTGCCTTTTGTAGAAAAGCATGGGGAATGCGAAAAGCTGATTGCCCCAATGCTTTCTTCCATTCTCAAAGAAACCATTGTGGTTCATCAAAGAGTTGAGATTCCATCGCCATACGAAGGGATGGTGGTGACATTTAGATCATCTAAAGCATTTAAAGTAGGTGTGGGGATCGCTCATGCAGCTCATGGAGGAGGGCTCATTTCCGGCGACAGTCACGCGGCAGTTCATTTACATGGCGGGAAATATGCGATTGCGATAAGCGATGGGATGGGGAATGGAGAAAAAGCGAGAATGGAAAGTGATGAAACCATTCAGCTATTACGGCAGATGCTGCAAGCCGGAATAGAAGAGGAGCTGGCGATAAAATCCGTTAATTCCATTCTGACTGTAAAGCGCACCAGCGACATGTATTCAACAGTAGATCTGGCGATGATTGACTTGCAAAATGCAAAAGCGAAATTCTTAAAAGTAGGCTCAGTGCCAAGCTATATCAAAAGAGGGAAAACAGTTAAAACAATTGAAGCAAGCAATCTGCCGATGGGATTTTTCAGTGAACTGGATATGGAGGTGCTTGAGGATCAACTTAAGGCAGGGGATTTATTAATCATGCTAAGCGATGGAGTGCTGGATGGACCGCGCTTTATTGAAAATCCGGAAAGATGGATTAAACGGCAAATATCCGAACTGAAAACAAGCGATCCGCAGGAAGTTGCAGATACATTAATGGAGGCGGCAGTGCGCACTTCAGGAGGGGAGATCGAGGACGATATGACGATTATGGTCGTCCAACTGCAGCATGAATTGCCTAAATGGGCAGCGATTCCCGCGGTTATTAAGACGGGATAAAAAGAGAAAACGGAAATAGTAGGAGGTGGTATGAAAAAATTGATACAATAAAAGAGAAAACCCTAACGAGGACCGGAAAAGGTGAACAGCACATGAAAGAAATTCTGAATAAAATTCATTCCTATATAGATGAACAGGATCTATTTGAAGATGGAGATAAAGTCATCGCAGCGGTTTCAGGGGGACCGGACTCGATGGCTCTTCTTCATTATTTGCTTCATCATGCAAAAAAACAGATCAACATTGAGGTAGCTCATGTTGATCATATGCTGAGAGGAGCTGGGTCGGAACAAGATGCAATCTTTGTAGAAACGTATTGCCGCAAGCAGGGAGTTCCCTATCACCATGCTTCTTTAAACGTTAAGAAAAAAATGGAGACAGATGGCATAGGCATACAAGAAGCAGCCAGGGCTGTCCGTTACGCGTATTTAAAGGAGATTATGGTAGAAACCCGCGCCTCAAAGCTGGTTCTTGGCCATCATGGGGACGATCAGGCTGAAACGGTTCTGTTTCGCCTGGTTCGCGGATCTACGATGAAAGGGCGGGCAGGCATCTTGGCAAAACGGACATTTGCCGGTGGATTTCTTGTAAGGCCGCTGCTTGCTCTCACGAAAGAAGAAATAGAACAATATTGTGAACATTATCACATCAATTATAGACAGGATCCAAGCAATGCGACAGACTCCTACACGAGAAACCGCATCAGACATCATATTATTCCATTATTAAAAGAAGAAAACCCTTCTCTTAACGAGCAGATTAAGCGCTACACAGAAGAGGTGAGAGAGGATGAAGACTGGCTTTTACAGCAGGCAGAAGATCAATTGCAAAAACGGATTATTGAACAAAATGATCAATTAATAAAGATAGAGCGAAAGAATTGGTGTAAGGAAGCTCCTCCTTTACAAAGGAGAATGATTCATCTAATATTGAGTTATCTTTATGCAAAAGTACCCACGTCTTTATCTTCCGCCCATACGGCTTCTGTCAGAAAGTTAATTGAGCAAAAGCATCCATCCGGAGAGCTCCACTTGCCCAAAGGCTTACTGGTTCAACGGTCGTATTCAACTGTTGCCTTTCATTTTGTTCAATCAGCTCAAGCTTTGCCATACAGCTTTCGGCTGGATCAAAACGAAGCGATTGATCTTCCCGTAGGAGGAAAAGTGATTGCAAGAGAAGGTTTGGTGGAAGACTTAGATGAATCAATTGATTTTTGCTGGTTTGATTCAACCGGTGTAGAGTGGCCGTTGACTGTCCGTACAAAAAAAGACGGCGATCGGATTCACCTCAAAGGGTTAAATGGATCAAAAAAAATCAAAAAAGTATTCATCGACGAAAAAATCCCTCTTGATCTGAGAGGCCAATGGCCAATTGTTACAGATGCAAGCGGAAGGGTGCTTTGGATTCCAGGGCTGCGCACTGCACAGGGCGTAGAAAAGCCTGCAGATGGAAACCGTGCATTTACGTTAATTCATTATAAGGATCTTCTAGGGGGACATAGTTCGTGTTGAATCAGGATATTGAGAAAGTGTTGTATACAGAAGAGCAGCTTCAGGAAAAAATTAAGGAGCTGGGAGGCGAGTTGACAGAGGCGTACAAGGACTCTTACCCGCTTGCCATCGGCGTCTTAAAAGGAGCTCTTCCATTTATGGCAGATTTGATTAAACGTATGGATGTTTACTTGGAAATGGATTTTATGGATGTATCCAGCTACGGAAACTCTACTGTTTCGTCGGGCGAAGTTAAGATCATCAAGGATTTAAATACGAAGGTAGAGGGCAGGGATATTCTCATCTTAGAGGATATTATCGACAGCGGTCTTACGCTGAGCTATTTAGTCGATCTGTTTAAATACCGCAAAGCAAAATCAATTAAGATTGTGACGCTGCTGGATAAGCCGTCAGGCCGGGTAGCAGATATTAAAGCTGATTATGTTGGTTTTATTGTGCCGGATGCTTTTGTTGTAGGATACGGACTTGATTATGCGGAACGCTACCGAAACCTCCCATATATCGGTATATTAAAGCCTGAAATTTACACGGATGCTGAGTAATGACTGCTCATTTTAAAGCGCCGTATATAAAGTGTGCAGCCGCGGGTCATAATGGTTGTCATGCTTTATTTCACTATGATACTATTGGTATTAGTTTCTTTAACCGTGGGGAGGAGGTAAGGGATGAACCGGATATTTCGTAACACGATATTTTATCTATTAGTATTCCTGGTAATCATCGGGATTGTTGGTTTGTTTAACAGCGGAAACCAGCCCGACCAGGAACTCACATACGGCGAATTCATAAGCTCACTTGAAAATGGTGAGATCACTGAAATTGACATTCAGCCGAACCGAAGCGTTTATAACGTTGTAGGGCAAAAAAGTGGATATGCAGAAGACGAGTATTTCGTCACGAACATTCCATTAGAAAGCAGCGTACTTGAAACCATTGACGAGGTTGCAGCAGAAACGACTGAAGTTACTGTGTTAGAGGCGCCTGAAACGAGCGGATGGGTCACATTTCTTACGACAATTATTCCTTTCGTTATCATATTTATCCTTTTCTTCTTCTTATTAAACCAGGCACAAGGAGGCGGCGGAGGCCGCGTCATGAACTTTGGTAAAAGTAAAGCAAAGCTTTATACAGAAGAAAAGAAAAAAGTCCGCTTTAAAGATGTAGCGGGTGCAGATGAAGAAAAGCAAGAGCTTGTGGAAGTCGTTGATTTCCTTAAAGACCCTCGTAAATTCACAGATGTTGGGGCACGTATACCTAAAGGGATTCTTTTAGTAGGTCCTCCAGGTACAGGTAAAACATTGCTTGCCCGTGCAGCAGCCGGTGAAGCCGGTGTGCCGTTCTTCTCGATCTCAGGTTCTGATTTCGTTGAGATGTTTGTCGGTGTCGGTGCTTCCCGTGTACGTGATTTATTTGAAAATGCAAAGAAGAACGCACCATGTATCATCTTTATAGATGAAATTGATGCGGTAGGCCGTCAGCGTGGAGCCGGACTTGGAGGAGGCCACGATGAGCGTGAGCAGACTCTGAATCAGCTTTTAGTTGAAATGGATGGCTTCGGCGGAAATGAAGGAATCATTATGATTGCTGCAACAAACCGTCCGGACATCCTTGACCCTGCCCTTCTTCGTCCAGGCCGTTTTGACCGTCAAATTACCGTTGACCGTCCGGACCTTGCAGGTCGTGAAGCAGTATTAAAAGTACATGCTCGAAATAAACC
Source organism: Jeotgalibacillus campisalis (assembly GCF_000829515.1). Lineage (GTDB taxonomy): Bacteria > Bacillota > Bacilli > Bacillales > Jeotgalibacillaceae > Jeotgalibacillus > Jeotgalibacillus campisalis. Next base: position 41,704 of record NZ_JXRR01000004.1, read on the forward strand.
GTTAAACGATAATATTAACTTGAAAGCAATTGCTCAGCGTACACCAGGTTTCTCAGGGGCAGACCTTGAAAACCTCTTGAATGAAGCTGCGCTCGTTGCCGCAAGACGCGACAAGCAGGCAATAGATATGACGGATATTGATGAAGCTACCGACCGCGTTATCGCAGGTCCGGCTAAAAAAAGCCGCGTAATTTCTCAAAAAGAGCGAAAAATTGTCGCTTTTCACGAATCTGGTCATACCATTATTGGAGTCGTGCTCGATGAAGCGGATATGGTGCATAAAGTGACCATCGTTCCACGCGGTCAGGCTGGCGGTTATGCCGTTATGCTTCCGAAAGAAGACCGTTACTTTATGACGCGTCCTGAGCTGCTTGATAAGATCACAGGACTTCTTGGCGGCCGTGTTGCTGAAGATATTATTTTTGGTGAAGCTTCAACAGGCGCATCAAATGACTTCCAGCGCGCGACAGGAATTGCCCGCCGAATGGTTACTGAATTTGGCATGAGTGAAAAATTAGGTACGCTGCAATTTGGTCAGTCTCAAGGACAGGTATTCCTTGGACGGGACTTTAACAGCGAACAAAATTATTCAGATCGTATTGCTTATGAGATTGACATTGAAATTCAATCAATTATTAAAGAGTGTTACGAACGTGCGAAGACGATTCTTACAGAAAATCGCGACAAACTTGAGTTAATTGCAGAAACATTGCTCGAAGTTGAAACGCTCGATGCTGCACAGATTAAACATCTTGTTGATCATGGAACACTTCCAGTACGTGAGCTGGTGGACGAGGATCAAGAAGATAAAAATGAATCGACAGATGAAACGACAAAAAAACCTGTTGAAAAATCATCTGAAGAACTCTTGAAAAGCTCAAAAGGATCTAAGGGATTTAGAGGAAATCAGCCGACTGAAGAAGATGTTGAACCTCCAAAGGAAACAGATCCGATTGAAAAGACAAGAGACAAAGAGTAAGTTATAACAGACGCCGTTCATACGGCGTCTGTTTTTATGCAAAAAAGCAGCGATGCTAGTAGCACAGCCTGCATTTTTTGCTGAAAACTCACGATGTTCTATCCTAATCAATCCAGGCTTCTTCAATAGATTTCACATTGAATTATGGTATGATATTTTAAGTGTTAATAATTCTCTAGGAATGGTGAAAAACATGATATTTGTATTGGATGTTGGAAATACAAACACGGTATTAGGTGTATATGAAGAAGATCATCTCCTATATCATTGGCGTATTGAAACAAACCGCCATAAAACGGAAGATGAATACGGGATGCTTGTAAAAAATCTATTCGAGCACGTAGGACTGTCCTATGAAGAGTTTGAGGGAATTATCATCTCGTCTGTTGTTCCGCCCATTATGTTTCCACTTGAAAGAATGTGCCAAAAATATTTCAACCTTAAACCATTAGTGGTGGGTCCCGGAATGAAAACGGGGCTGAATATTAAATATGATAATCCGAAAGAAGTAGGGGCAGACCGCATTGTGAATGCTGTAGCAGGCATTCAGGATCATGGAGGCTCACTGATTATTGTTGATTTTGGAACCGCCACAACGTATTGCTATATAAATGAAAGCCGCCAGTATATGGGGGGAGTGATTGCGCCTGGGATTGGCATTTCTACAGAGGCTTTGTATGCCAAGGCTGCAAAACTTCCGCGTATTGAAATAGCCCGTCCTGATCATGTTATAGGGAAAAGCACGGTTACAGCGATGCAGGCAGGGATTGTCTACGGGTATGTAGGACAGGTAGAAGGCATCGTATCCCGTATGAAAAAAGAAGCATCGGGACCAGTGAAAGTTATTGCGACAGGGGGACTTGCTTCACTAATCGCAAAGGAATCAGATGTGATTGATCATGTGGACCCTTTCTTGACACTTAAAGGGCTTCAATTAATTTATAAACGAAACATGGAAGATGGAAAGGAGAATGTAAGATGAAGGATTACATGGTACGGGCACTCGCTTATAACGATCATGTCCGCGCATATGCAGTGAATACAACAGCGACGGTATCAGAGGCTCAAAAACGACATTATACATGGCCGACAGCATCAGCTGCTCTTGGTCGTGCGATGACGGCTGGTGTTATGATGGGTGCAATGTTAAAAGGGGACAATAATCTGACGGTAAAAATTGAAGGCAAAGGCCCGATCGGTTTAATTTTAGTTGATAGCAATGCTAAAGGACAGGTGAGAGGGTATGTTACGAATCCTCATACTCATCTTGATTTGAATGCGGATGGAAAACTTGATGTCCGCGGTGCGGTAGGTACAGAAGGATCACTCACTGTCGTCAAAGATTTGGGCATGCGTGAAAATTTCACAGGTCAGGTGCCTCTTGTTTCAGGCGAGCTGGGAGAAGACTTCACGTATTATTTTGCTACGTCTGAGCAGGTGCCTTCTTCTGTTGGGGTGGGTGTCTTAGTAAATCCGGACAACACGATTTTAGCATCCGGTGGATTTATCATTCAGTTGATGCCTGGAGCAGACGAATCAACCATTGAAACGATTGAAAAAAGATTAAACACAATTCCGCCTGTATCAAAAATGATTCAGGAAGGATTATCACCAGAGCAGATCCTCGATACTGTTCTTGGCGAAGGCAACGTACGGGTGCTCGATGAAATGCCGGTCTCTTTCTCATGTAATTGTTCAAAAGAACGTTTTGGGACGGCTATCATCAGCCTGGGAACAGAAGAGATACGGGAAATAATTGAGGACGAAGGAAAAGCAGAAGCGCAATGCCATTTCTGCCATGAAACGTATCACTACGATAAACAGGAATTAGAAGGCTTTTTAGCAGAGGCAAAGTAATCGTGATTAAATCAAATCTGCGAAACAAGCGCCTTAAAGCGAAGCCGCTCGTTTATATCATAGGGGTCTTACTTTTAACAAATATCATAACGCTGATTGTTTTGATGACAAATCATGATTCTGATGCTGAATCTGAAGCTGTAGCAACAGTGGATGGAGAAGAAATTTCCAGGCAGGAGTGGCTGCATGCCATTGAATTACGCTATGGGAAAGAAGTACTCCAGCAATTGATTAATCAGCGTGTAATGGAGCAGTCCGCAGAAAAATACGACATCACGATTTCACAAGAAGAACTGGACCAGGAATTTTCACTACTTCGCTCTGTGCTGAATATGAACGACCAGGCTGTCCTGCCCAACGAAGAAGTATTGAAGGAACAGCTGAAAACAGAGCTGATTTTAGAAAAGCTGATCACAAGCGAAGTGCAATTCACAGAAGAAGAACGACGAAAGTATTTTGAAGAAAATCAATCCCTATTCTCGATCCCTGTTATGTACCGTCTTTCTCAAATTGTCGTAGCAACAGAGGAAGAAGCCCAGCAGGTGATACAGGAATTGTCGAATGACTCTTCTTTTGAAGCGTTAGCCAGGGAACGCTCTATTGATGCCGCAACAGCAAGTCAAGGGGGAATGTACGGGTATATCCCGGAGGATTCCACCTCTGTGGATGAAAGAATTATCCAGGCAGCGAGTTCGCTAGACCAAGGAGACTGGTCGAATCCTGTAGAAACGAAGCAAGGATATGTAATCGTATTTTTGCACGAAACAACTCAAGGAGTGTCATTCACTTTTGAGGAAGTGGAAGATCGCATCGAACGGCAGCTTGCGCTCGATCAATTAAATATACCGGTAACGGCTGAATCTTTCTGGGATGAAATGCCGATCACGTGGTTTTACGGTCCTACAGAATAAAAACACAGAATAGAGGCATTGCGCTTCTATCTCTGTGTTTTTTAGCATATTTTCAATAAGCGCATAAATAAATAGTACATAATAGTTGAAATCATTCTGAAAAGTTGGTAAATTTGGAACATATCGAAATGCCGATTATATTACTAGGGATTAGGAGTGTGGATATGGTACGCATTGCAAATAATATTTCTGAATTGGTAGGGCAGACACCTATTGTGAAATTAAACAGGATGACAGATGAAAACTCAGCGGAGATTTATTTGAAGTTAGAGTATATGAATCCGGGAAGCAGCGTAAAAGACCGAATTGCACTTGCTATGATTGAAGCAGGAGAGCAGAGCGGCGATCTCAAAGCTGGTGACACGATTATCGAACCGACAAGCGGGAATACGGGAATTGGACTTGCTATGATTGCAGCAGCAAAGGGATACCGCACTGTACTTGTTATGCCGGAAACAATGAGTATGGAACGCCGCAATCTTCTTCGTGCATATGGTGCAGAGCTTGTACTGACACCTGGACCTGACGGGATGAAAGGCGCAATCGCTAAAGCGGAAGAAGTAGCGAAAGAAAAAGGCTACTTTATGCCACAGCAATTTAAAAACGAAGCAAATCCTGAAGTGCACCGCCGTACGACAGGTAAAGAAATTGTCGAGCAGATGGGTGACCAGCTTGATGCATTTGTATTGGGAATTGGTACGGGCGGCACGATTACAGGTGCTGGACAAGTGCTTCGCGAAAAGTATGAAAACATTAAAATTTATGCTGTAGAGCCGACAGACTCTCCTGTCCTATCTGGAGGAAAGCCTGGGCCTCATAAAATTCAAGGGATTGGAGCAGGATTTGTTCCTGATATCCTGAATACAAAAATGTACAATGAAGTTATTCAAGTCTCGAATGAACAATCCTTTGAAACGGCGAGAAAAGCTGCGCGAGAAGAAGGGATACTTGGCGGAATCTCATCTGGAGCTGCTATTTATGCAGCGCTGAAGGTAGCGAAGGAATTAGGAAAAGGAAAAAAAGTGCTGGCAATTATTCCGAGTAATGGTGAACGTTACCTGAGCACGCCTTTGTATCAATTTGATGAATAAATAAATGTAAATCGTTCCACTTATGGTGAGCAGTGGTTTCCGTTGTAACAGGCCTTTTCTTAAGGCCTGTTTTTTTGTATGTGGAAATCATCGGTTTGTCCGTTCGCACACTCCCCTGACCGATCTTGTTTAAGGTAGTTTCGGTGTATGAATGACCTGGATCGTGTATGATAAAAGATAAGACTAGAGTTTAGGAGTGACACAGGAATGAGTCAATATACTTTATCCTATCGAACCATTAAAACAACACACGATGCATTTTTTACTACATATACCCTTCAGTCTTCAAAGGAAGAGCGGCATATTTTCCTCGAAAGCGGCAGAGGGGGCCGCTATAGTATGGCAGGGATTCGTCCATTCGCCTGGGCTCGGGGAGAACAAGACAAACTAGTCATCAATGAACATGGGGAAGAAAGAACGCTCGAAGGAGATCCGCTCCGTAACCTCATTGACTGGATGAAACCTTTTAAACAGGAACGTATAGCATCTCTGCCAGACTTTCAAGGCGGAGCTATGGGGTATATCTCCTACGATTATGTCCGTTCCATTGAACAAATCCCTGCTATCGCAAAGAATGATCACGGTCTGCCGGATCTCTATTTTATGATCTTTGATCAATGGCTGGTATTTGATCACGAAACAGACCTTCTTTACTTTATGGTGCTGCATAAAAAAGACGATGACCAGGATGCATTCCTTGCCCAGTGGACAGCCTCCTTTGAAAAGGCAATGACTCAACAAACTGAATTCAAGAAAAGTGAGGATATAAGCAGCGGCTTTTCCGACATTCGTTTTTCAATGGATGAGGGAGAATTCAGTCATGCGGCCGAAGCGATTCGAACGTATATTTCACAAGGTGACGTTTTTCAGGTGAACTTATCTGTGCGCCAATCCAAAAAACTTGCAGCCCATCCGCTGTCCATATACAAAGAACTGCGTACCTTTAACCCATCCCCTTATATGTCTTATCTTCATATGCCCGACGCCCAGATCGTCTCTGCTTCTCCTGAGTTGTTAATCAAAAAATCAGGGACTGAACTTAGTACAAGACCGATCGCAGGCACGCGTTCAAGAGGGGAAAATCAAGAAGAAGACCAGAAGCTTGCGAATGAATTGATCCAAAATGAAAAAGAGCGCGCAGAGCATGTGATGTTGGTGGATCTTGAACGGAATGATCTCGGCCGTGTCAGCCGGTACGGCACAGTGGAGGTCAATGAATTCATGGTGATTGAACGATACTCTCATGTAATGCACATAGTGTCGAACGTACGCGGGCAGCTCGACTCTTCCTTCAATGAAGCCGATGTGATCAGAGCGGTTTTTCCTGGAGGGACCATTACGGGGGCGCCAAAGGTGAGAACGATGGAAATCATCGAAGAGCTTGAACCAGTCAGAAGAGGACTTTACACCGGGTCTATTGGCTGGATCGGCTTTAATGGAGACATGGAGTTAAACATCGTGATCCGTACCATGCTTGCTCAAAACGGGGTTGGACATGTTCAAGCAGGAGCCGGTGTGGTCATCGATTCTCATCCAAAGCGGGAATACAAAGAATCCTTAAAAAAAGCGCAGGCGTTATGGCACGCAAACGATTTAGCTGAAGGCAAGGAGATGAAAATATGATCTTAATGATTGATAACTATGATTCCTTTACATATAATCTGGTGCAATTTCTAGGGGAGCTTGGAGAAGAACTGGTAGTGCGGAGAAATGATGAAGTGTCTGTTGCAGACATTGCCGAGATGAACCCTGACTATTTAATGATTTCACCAGGGCCATGCAGCCCAAACGAAGCAGGAATCAGTCTTGAAGCAATCAATGTGTTTGCCGGCGTGATCCCGATCTTTGGTGTGTGCCTTGGACATCAAGCAATCGCTCAGGTGTTTGGAGGAAACGTTGTTCAGGCAAAACGGTTGATGCATGGCAAGACCTCTCTCATCTACCATGATCATCAAACAGTCTATCAGGAGCTGCCCAATCCCTTTACTGCTACACGTTATCATTCCTTAATTGTCGAGAAAACCTCTGTACCTGAAGATTTAATCGTGACTGCGTGGACGGAAAAGGGTGAGATCATGGGGCTTCGCCACCGGACACTTGCTGTTGAAGGAGTACAATATCATCCGGAATCGATTATGACAGAGCATGGGAAGAGTTTACTCCGCAATTTTCTTGCTACTTATCAATCATTCAAACCGAGAGTAGATGCCACATGAAAATTCTGCAAAACGGTGCAATTGTGGAGGCGGAGGATGCAAAAATCTCACCATTTGATCACGGCTTTCTTTATGGAATGGGCGTTTTTGAAACGTTCCGTACGTATGAGGGCCACCCGTTTTTGATCAGCAATCACGTAGAGCGATTAAATCACTCGCTTGAGGAAATGCAGATTGACAAAACTTTTTCCGTAGAAGAAGTGATGCAGATGGTAAGCACTCTTAGGGAAGCAAACGGAGGAAAAGATGGTTATTTTCGTCTTAACGTATCCGCCGGTGTACGTGATATTGGACTTTTTCCTGAACCCTATGAACAGCCGTCTGTGATCCTTTTTCAAAAGCAGCTGCCTTCAAGCGGTGTTAAGGAGAAAAAAGGCGAGTGGCTCTCCATTCACCGTAATACTCCTGAAACGTCTCAACGATTAAAGTCTCATCATTATTTTAATAATATTGCAGCAAGAAGAGAAGTGAGCTCAGGTAATGAAGGACTCTTTCTTACAGCGGATGGCTTTGCGGCAGAAGGAGTTACATCAAATTTATTGTGGGTCAATCAAAAGACCTTATTTACACCTGCTCTAGCTACCGGGATTTTAGCCGGCATTACGAGAGCGATGGTTTTGGCACTTGCGGAACGTGCAGGGCTTGAAATTGTAGAAGGCTTTTTTAAAAAAGAGGATGTTTTGCAGGCGGAAGAAGTATTTATTACAAACTCAATCCAGGAAATCGTACCGCTATGTGCCATTGAACACACGACATTTCCTGGAGCCGACGGTAAATGGACAGCCATTTTAAAGCGGGAATATCAAACCCATACAACCTCATTAAAGCATATAAGAGATTTATCATCGTTAGAAAGAGGTGAAGACCATGATGCTAAACTGCAGGAATAAACAACTTGATCTATCGCAAAAAACAGCGATTATGGGGATTTTAAATGTTACACCGGACTCCTTTTCAGACGGCGGGCAATTTGATGAGCAGCAAAAAGCGGTAGAAAAAGCGAAAGAAATGGTCCAGCAAGGAGCAGATATCATTGATATAGGCGGAGAATCAACAAGGCCGGGACATCAGCCTGTTTCTGCTGAAGAAGAAATCGCCCGTGTTGTTCCAATGATTCGGGCTATTGTCAAAGAAGTGGATGTTCCGATCTCTATTGATACCTATAAGGCCTCAACCGCACAAGCAGCAATCGAAGCGGGTGCTTCAATCATTAATGATGTGTGGGGAGCTAAGCGTGAGCCGGAAATTGCAGACCTCGCTGCACAGTATCAGGTGCCGATCATCCTAATGCACAACCGAACAAATCGTCAATATGATTCCTTCATGAAGGAAGCGCTGGAGGATTTAAACGAAAGTATCTTAATCGCTAAGCAAGCGGGGGTACAAAACAATCAAATTATTTTAGACCCAGGCATCGGATTTGTTAAATCGCAAAAGCAAAATATCGAGATGATGAAGAACCTCGACAAGGTAGTTGAGATGGGGTACCCGGTGCTTCTTGGAACTTCACGTAAATCCATGATTGGAAATATTCTTGATCTGCCAGCTTCTGAACGAATGGAAGGGACTGGGGCAACGGTTTGCTTCGGTATTCAAAAGGGCTGTCATATCATGCGTGTCCATGATGTAAAAGAAATCGCCAGAATGGCCAAAGTAATGGATGTATTAGTTGGAAAGGGCGGGTGAGAACAATGGATAAAATTAAGGTGAACGAGATGGAGTTTTATGGCTATCACGGTGTATTCCCCGAAGAAAACAAGCTCGGACAGCGTTTTCGGGTAAATGCAATCTTAGAACTCGACTTACAAAAGCCAGGTAAAACAGACAATGTAGACGATTCAATCAATTACGGAGAGGTTTATGCTTTGTGCAAAGAGGCCGTTGAGGGAGACGCTTGTCAGCTTATTGAGTCAGTGGCAGACAACATTGCATCTGCTTTATTAGCTCAATTTGAAAAACTTGAGCGATGCACGATTGAAGTCATTAAACCAGACCCGCCAATACGCGGTCATTATCAATCCGTGTCGGTTGAAATCACCCGGAGCAGGAATTAATATGACATCTCTTGCTTATTTATCTCTCGGCTCTAATCAAGGCGAGCCTTTCGTTAACCTGAAAGAGGCGGTCGCTCAACTTGATGAGATTGAAGGAATACAAGTGTCCCGTGTTTCTTCTATTTACGAAACAGATCCTGTTGGTGTAACAGAGCAGAACGCATTTTTAAATCTTGCTGCACAGGTTGAAACAACGTTGACCCCTGAAGAATTATTAATCGTGTGTCAGACCATTGAGAACAATCTTGGTCGAAAAAGGGTCGTGAGATGGGGGCCGCGTACAATCGATCTTGATATTTTAATGTACAATGCCGACCAGTATAGATCAAAGAGCTTAACCATTCCACACCCTCGAATGCATGAACGCAGCTTTGTATTAGTCCCCCTGCTGGAACTAAACCCTGACTTGGTTCACCCTGAATTAAACGTCTCGTTAAAGCAGCTGCAGCAAACTCTAATGGATCAGGACGGAGTAAGGCTATGGAAGAAGAATCATAGCAACCTTTTAGCGGGATTGCGATCATAGCAGCAGCGTGCCCCTATTAGATATAGAATGGATAGACAAAATCCTAAAACAATCATTAAAATATTCGTCCAAACAGGATGATTTGTTTAGGGTAAACTGCCGGTCTAAGGATCGGCCGTTTTTATATAGAAGAGATTTGTCGAAAAATCCATGAATTTGCTATTTTTCTTACCCCAGCTTCCATTACTTTTCGACACAGAGAAGAAGCAAAAGAGACTTTAGGGGTGTACCCACCCTGCATATTGTGTAAAATAGACAAGTATAGTTGTGAATCCGGTCTAAGACCTTGATCCATAGAAAACCTAAATGAGGAGTGAACGGAATGAGTCACGAAGAAATGAATGACCAGTTTCGCGTACGCCGCGAAAAAATGGAAGCCATCCGCGAAAAAGGAAACGACCCATTCGGCAAACGCTTTGACCGATCGCACGGTTCAGATGATATTAAAACTCAATACAGTGAGCATACAAAAGAGCAGCTCGATGAAACCCCTGTAACGGTTTCAGCTGCAGGGCGTATTATGACCAAGCGCGGTAAAGGGAAAGCAGGCTTTGCCCATATTCAGGATTTGCAAGGTCAAATTCAGTTATATGTACGAAAAGACGCAATAGGCGAAGAAGCGTATGAGCTTTTTAATACATCGGATCTAGGTGATATTGTAGGAGTAAACGGAACAGTATTCAAAACGAAGGTTGGAGAGCTATCGATTAAAGTTTCTAGCTTTGAACTTCTATCAAAGGCCCTTCGTCCGCTTCCTGAAAAGTTCCATGGTTTAAAAGACGTTGAGCAGCGCTACCGCCAGCGCTATCTGGATCTTATTACGAGTGAAGAAAGCAAAAACACTTTCATAGCACGCAGCCGAATCATCCAGGCTATGAGAAGGTATCTCGATGACAACGGCTATCTGGAAGTAGAAACACCGATGCTTCATTCAATAGCAGGGGGAGCGGCGGCACGTCCATTCACTACCCACCACAATGCACTTGATATGGAACTATATCTGAGGATCGCCATTGAGCTGCATTTAAAGCGCCTGATCGTCGGCGGCTTAGAAAAAGTGTATGAAATTGGCCGTGTCTTCCGTAATGAGGGTGTATCTACAAGACATAACCCGGAATTTACGATGATTGAATTATATGAAGCGTACGCTGATTTCCATAACATTATGAACCTGACTGAAAATCTTGTAGCTCATGTAGCCAAAGAAGTTCTTGGCACGACAGTTGTACCATATGGCGGACATGACATAGACCTTACACCTAAGTGGGCACGACTTCATATGGTTGATGCCATTAAAGAAGTGACTGGTGTGGACTTTTGGAATGACATGAGTGGAGAAGAAGCGCATGCTCTTGCGAAAGAACATGGAATCGAAGTGAAGGAAACAATGGAATACGGCCATATTGTAAATGAATTCTTTGAACAAAAAGTAGAAGAAACACTTGTTCAGCCAACATTCATCTATGGCCACCCGGTAGAGATCTCGCCATTGGCTAAGAAGAATCCTGAAGATCCACGCTTTACGGACCGTTTTGAATTATTCATTGTTGGCCGCGAATATGCCAATGCCTTCACGGAATTAAACGATCCGATTGATCAGCGCGAGCGTTTTGAAGCTCAGTTGGCAGAAAAAGCAGCAGGAAACGACGAAGCACATGAAATGGATGATGATTTTGTCGAAGCACTTGAATACGGAATGCCTCCTACAGGGGGATTAGGTATCGGGGTGGACCGATTAGTAATGCTGTTGACCAATTCACCGTCGATTCGTGATGTACTGTTATTTCCTCTTATGCGCCATCGAGATTAATGTAGAAAAGGCTGTCCACTGGACAGTCTTTTCTAATCTATAGATCTAAGTGAAACTTAGAGAACCGCCCGTCATAGTGGTCTTTACAAAAGATTTACATGTCTTTTAAAATAAATTCTAGTTTTTTTGAAAAAACTATTGTCACGGTGTTTGTGGCGTGTTATATTATTATTCGTTGCTAAGAAAAACAACGCGAACAAAAAACAATTAAAAAAAGTTGTTGACATCGAATCTGAAATTATGGTAAGATGATCTAGTCGCTTGAGAGAGCAACGCACAAACGAAACACCTTGAACCTTGAAAACTAAACAACCAAAAACGTCAACGTTAATACTTGATTTAAATGAAACAAATG
>NZ_JXRR01000005.1 GCF_000829515.1 Jeotgalibacillus campisalis
GGCCGATGGCTTTTAAAGTCAATCGCGTCACACACATTAACGCCCTGACGTTCTTTGGTTGTTTAGTTTTGAAGGTTCAAGTTAATTGAATCTCCTTGATAGTAAAGATAGGGGCCTATAGCTCAGCTGGTTAGAGCGCACGCCTGATAAGCGTGAGGTCGGTGGTTCGAGTCCACTTAGGCCCACCATTTATCTTCTATCCTATCATCCCATGGGGCCTTAGCTCAGCTGGGAGAGCGCCTGCCTTGCACGCAGGAGGTCAGCGGTTCGATCCCGCTAGGCTCCACCAAACACACTCTTTCGAGAAAGAAAGACCTGCTCGAAAACTTTGTTGTGTAGAAAAGTCACCTTCGGGTGACAGACTCGTTCCTTGAAAACTGGATAAAGACATCAAACAAACAAAGCAACAAACCGAGTAATCGCCACCTTAGTGATTTTCAAATGAAAATCCATTGAATCGTATGATTCAAAAACTATTTTTTTGACCATTAGCCACAAGCAGGTCGAGGAAGCAGGCTGGAGGAACACCGGAACGCACTTACCAGTGCGTGAGGATGTGACGACAGGCAGCTGACGAAGAGATGCGCCGTGGATAATGAGGCAAAAATGGTTAAGTTAGAAAGGGCGCACGGTGAATGCCTTGGCACTAGGAGCCGATGAAGGACGGTACTAACACCGATATGC
>NZ_JXRR01000006.1 GCF_000829515.1 Jeotgalibacillus campisalis
CAGTTAAGCTCTTCAGCGCCGATGGTAGTTGGGGGTCTCCCCCTGTGAGAGTAGGACGTCGCTAGGCACAAAAAAAAGAGTCATTCCCATTGGGAATGGCCTTTTTTGTGCTTTCTTTTATCTAACTAAATGAGATTTTAAGTGGTTATTAATCCAGGTGTCGAATTCAATTCTATTTTTAGATTAGACAAGATGCCTCGAATAAGTAGCATTTTTGTATACTTTACATGCTAGAACTGATATGAAAAAGTTTTTTTACTTCAGCTGAATTCACCCTATTTGCAAAAGGATCGAAGCGTATTGTATAATTTATGTCAAAGATAGTCAAAGTCAAAGGGGGGTGGGGGTTGTGAAAAACATTTCAGATGTAATTGAAAAGTATCTTAAGAAGGTTTTAGAAGGCAGTGGCAGTGAAATAGTGGAAATAAAGAGGAGCGAAATTGCAGATAAATTTCAGTGTGTGCCTTCTCAAATTAATTATGTAATTAACACCCGTTTTACTGTAGAGCGCGGATATGTAGTTGAAAGTAAGCGTGGCGGTGGAGGATATATTCGCATTATCAAAGTTAAAAGCCATGATCAGTCCCATTTAATTGATCAGGTATCAGAACTGCTTCAATCTCATATTGCTCAGGCTACAGCAGAAGATGTAATTTATCGGCTTCTAAATGAAGAATGTATTTCCAAAAGAGAGGCAAAGCTGATGTTAAGTGCAATGGAGCGAGCAACGCTTAAAATACCATTGCCTCTGCGAGATGAAATTCGAGCAAGAATATTAACTGCTATGTTAAGAACATTAAAATATAAATAAATGAGGTGAGAGGGATGGTTTGTCAAGAATGCCAGCAGCGTCCCGCAGCATTGCATTTTACGAAAGTAGTAAACGGAGAGAAAACAGAGGTTCACTTATGTGAGGTGTGTGCACAAGATAAAGGTGATGCTTTTTTAGCTAGTGATGCGAGTGCATTTTCATTCAATAATTTACTTGCCGGCCTTTTAAATATAACGCCTGTTGTTCAACAGCCAAACCAATCACAGCATTCAGATAAAGAAACCATCCGTTGTAAGGAATGCGAGTTAACCTTCCCGCAATTTTTGAAAATCGGGAAATTCGGATGCCCATCCTGTTACGAATCTTTTCGAGAAGAGCTTCCCCCCATTTTAAAAAGGCTTCACAGCGGCAATGCAATCCATCAGGGGAAACTTCCTGAGCGTGAGGGCGGGAGCATTCATGTGAAGAGAAAAATCAGTGAGCTAAGGACTGAATTAAAGGAATTGGTGAAGGAAGAAGAGTTTGAAAAAGCAGCAGGGGTACGCGACCATATTCGCTCGCTTGAAAAAGATATCGATCAGCAAGGAGGTGACCAGCCTTGACACTTGAAAAATTTTTGACGAAGGCTGTTACTTCCTGGATGAATGAAGAAGGACCATATTCAGAAATTGTTTTATCTAGTCGAATACGATTAGCCAGAAACAGTAAACATCATTCTTTTCCGACAGTATTCACGGAGAAGGAGGCAGCAGATGTTTCTCAAAAAGTAAAAGATAGCATGCAAAAGGCAGGAGAATCGCTTGAACTGCTGGAAATGAAAGAATTGCAGGAGCTGCAAAAACGTGTACTGGTTGAAAAGCATTTGATCAGCCCGAATCTAGCGGAAGATTCTGCTTCATCTGCTGTCTGGCTGTCTGATGAAGAAGATATAAGTATTATGGTGAACGAAGAAGATCACCTTCGCATTCAATGTTTGTATCCAGGGCTGCAATTAAAGGAAGGACTGCGAAAGGCAAATGAACTCGACGATGCAATTGAAGAGCATTTTGATTATGCATTTGATGAGCAGCTTGGCTATTTGACCACATGCCCCACAAATGTTGGCACAGGCTTGCGGGCATCTGTTATGATGCACTTACCAGGTTTGATGATGACGAACCAAATGAATAGAATTATTCCGGCAATTGGACAATTTGGTCTTGTCGCAAGAGGAATTTACGGGGAAGGCAGCGAAGCTTTAGGTAACATCTTTCAAATTTCTAATCAGACCACGCTGGGGAAATCTGAGGAAGACATTGTAGAAGATCTTTTACGGGTAGTTCACCAAATTATTGCTCAGGAGAAAGCAGCACGAGAAGCATTGGTTCAAACTTCAGGTGTTCAGCTTGAAGATCGGGTTTTAAGGTCCTATGGTGTTTTAAGGTATAGTCGTATCATAGAATCTATAGAAGCGGCTAAATGTTTGTCAGATGTGCGTTTAGGAATTGATCTGGGGTATATAAAGGATGTACCTAGGACGATTTTAAATGAACTGATGATACTTACTCAGCCAGGTTTTCTTCAACAATACGCGGGAGGGTTTTTACGTCCTTTTGAGCGTGATTTGCGAAGAGCCTCGTTAATACGTGAACGATTAGAAATGGATGATTCACAGCTAAAAGGAGGAACAGACCTATGATGTTTGGACGGTTTACCGAGAGAGCACAGAAAGTATTGGCGTTAGCACAGGAAGAGGCAATTCGTCTTTCCCATTCAAATATTGGCACTGAACATATTTTGCTTGGGCTTGTTCGTGAAGGAGAAGGTATTGCTGCCAAAGCATTAAAAAGCCTTAATCTGAGCACAGAAAAGATCCAGGAAGAAGTAGAGGAACTGATTGGCAAAGGGACTGAGCAGTCACCAAGCGTTCATTATACACCGCGAGCAAAAAAAGTAATTGAGCTTTCTATGGACGAAGCGCGTAAATTAGGGCATTCATATGTAGGCACTGAACATATCCTTCTGGGGTTAATCCGCGAAGGAGAAGGTGTTGCAGCCCGGGTATTAAGTAATCTGGGTGTTAGTTTAAATAAAGCAAGACAGCAAGTGCTGCAGCTGTTGGGAAGCAATGAAGCAAGCGGTCACCAAGGCAGTTCAAATGCCAACGCGAGTACACCAACGCTCGACGGATTGGCAAGAGACCTCACTGTAATTGCACGGGAAGGAAGTCTTGATCCTGTTATTGGAAGAAGCAAAGAAATTCAGCGTGTCATTGAAGTGTTGAGCCGCCGGACAAAAAATAATCCTGTTTTAATTGGGGAGCCAGGTGTCGGTAAAACGGCGATTGCAGAAGGACTTGCACAGCAAATTGTGCAAAATGAAGTGCCGGAAATTTTACGTGATAAGCGCGTCATGACATTAGATATGGGTACAGTTGTTGCGGGTACGAAATACCGTGGGGAATTTGAAGACCGCCTTAAAAAAGTAATGGATGAGATTCGTCAAGCAGGCAACATAATCTTGTTCATCGATGAGCTTCATACGCTGATTGGGGCAGGAGGAGCAGAGGGTGCGATTGACGCTTCAAATATTTTAAAACCATCACTTGCCCGCGGTGAACTTCAATGTATTGGTGCTACTACGCTCGATGAATATAGAAAATACATTGAAAAAGATGCAGCATTAGAGCGCCGTTTTCAACCGATACAAGTAGATGAGCCAACCGCAGAAGAATCTGTTCAAATATTGAAGGGACTGCGTGACCGATATGAAGCGCATCACCGTGTATCCATTACAGATGCGGCAATTCACGCGGCAGTTAAGTTATCAGACCGCTATATATCGGATCGCTTTCTACCGGATAAAGCCATTGATTTAATAGATGAAGCAGGCTCAAAAGTGCGGCTGCGTTCTTATACAACGCCTCCTAATTTAAAAGAGCTTGAGGCGAAATTAGATGGCATACGGAATGAGAAAGATGCAGCAGTTCAAAGTCAGGAATTTGAAAAAGCTGCTTCATTACGTGATTCTGAACAAAAAACAAAAGAAAAATTAGATGAAACCAAAAAAATCTGGAAAGAAAAACAAGGTCAGGAGAATACGGAAGTAACCGTTGAAGATATCGCTCATGTGGTATCATCCTGGACGGGCGTACCGGTTTCACGTTTGGCAGAAACTGAAACGCACAAACTGTTAAAACTGGAAGATACACTGCATGATCGTGTCATTGGACAGGGAGATGCGGTTACTGCGATTGCTAAAGCCGTTAGACGTGCAAGAGCCGGCTTAAAAGACCCTAAGCGTCCAATTGGTTCGTTTATTTTCCTCGGACCTACAGGTGTCGGTAAAACAGAACTTGCCAGAGCCTTAGCGGAATCCATGTTTGGTGATGAAGATTCCATGATCCGGATTGATATGTCTGAATACATGGAAAAACATTCGACATCCCGTCTTGTCGGTTCACCTCCAGGGTATGTGGGATATGAAGAAGGCGGTCAGTTAACAGAGAAAGTGCGACGCAAGCCTTATTCTGTAGTCCTGCTGGATGAGATTGAAAAAGCGCATCCTGATGTATTCAATATTCTCCTTCAAGTGCTTGAGGATGGCCGGTTAACAGATTCTAAAGGACGAACGGTTGATTTTCGTAATGTCGTGTTGATTATGACATCAAATGTTGGAGCAGATGCATTGAAATTCAATAAAAATGTTGGCTTCAATATTCAGGACTCTAAACAGGATTATAAAGACATGAAGGGCCAAGTGCTGGAAGAGTTAAAACGCGCATTCCGACCTGAGTTCTTAAACAGAATCGATGAGATGATTGTTTTCCACTCACTCGAAAAACACCACCTCAAAGAAATCGTCACTTTAATGGCTAATGAGCTGGTTAATCGCTTAAAAGAGCAGGATATAGAGCTTTCGATTACAGAAGCTGCAAAAGAAAAAATTGCAGATGAAGGATATAATCCTGAGTATGGAGCTAGGCCCCTGCGCCGTGCGATTCAAAAGCATGTTGAGGATCGATTGTCTGAAGAGTTGTTAAAAGGCAAGGTACTGGCAGGATATACGATAGAAATTGACGTAGAAAACAATGAATTTGTAGTAAACCGCAAAGAAGAAGCAGGTTCTACTGCTAAGTAATGCCTGATGCCAGGCATCTGTAAATCATTAGATTAGTGCACGTGTGTTAGCCTCGCAACACGTGCACTATTTTTTATTAACTTTTCAAGGAGATGGAATAAGAGTGGCAAAAAAGAAAACAAAATTTATGTGCCAGTCTTGTGGCTATGAATCTGCAAAATGGATGGGAAAATGTCCCGGCTGCGGTGAATGGAATACAATGGTTGAAGACGTATCCATTACAGGGAAACAGCCAAGAAAAACATTTACTCATACGCCTGAAGGAAGTTCGGTTAAAGCAACTCCTCTTGTATCGGTTGAATCCATCCAAGAGCCGAGAGTTGAAACGAAAAGCGGGGAATTAAACCGTGTTCTTGGCGGTGGTGTCGTTCCAGGTTCACTTATTTTAATCGGTGGAGATCCAGGTATAGGAAAATCCACTTTGCTTTTACAAGTTTCCTCACAGCTGGCTGAACTAAAGAATAAAGTGCTGTACATTTCCGGAGAAGAATCGGTGAAACAGACGAAATTGCGCTCTGACCGGTTGAACGTTACCTCCGAAGACTTATACGTGTATGCTGAAACAAATTTAGAATCCATTCATCATTCAATCGAACAATTGTCTCCGGATTTTGTAGTCATTGATTCGATACAAACCGTCTACCATCCTGAAGTCACTTCCGCCCCAGGGAGTGTCACACAAGTACGTGAATGTACAGCTGAATTAATGCGCATCGCAAAAATGAAAAATATTGCGATCTTTATTGTAGGCCATGTAACAAAAGAAGGCTCCATTGCAGGCCCTCGTATATTAGAGCATATGGTTGATACGGTTTTGTATTTTGAAGGAGAGCGCCACCACACGTACCGCATTTTACGCGCAGTAAAAAATCGTTTCGGCTCGACAAATGAGATGGGTATTTTTGAAATGAAGGAATCGGGTTTAGAAGAAGTGTTAAATCCTTCAGAGATTTTTCTTGAAGAAAGATCCCAAGGTGCTGCGGGCTCTACTGTTGTAGCCTCTATGGAAGGCACAAGACCGGTCCTTGTAGAAATTCAGGCGCTTGTTACACCTACAAGCTTTAATAATCCTCGGCGTATGGCTACCGGAGTGGATCAAAGCAGAGTATCTCTTTTAATGGCCGTACTTGAAAAAAGAGTCGGTTTGCTTTTACAGCAGCAGGATGCCTACTTAAAAGTAGCTGGCGGAGTGCGCTTGGATGAACCGGCGATTGATTTAGCGGTTGCCATCAGCATCGCTTCCAGCTTTAAAGATAAGCCTTCAAATGCCTTTGACTGCATCATTGGTGAAGTTGGCCTGACCGGAGAAATCCGAAGAGTATCGCGGATTGAACAGCGTGTTCAGGAAGCTGCAAAGCTTGGATTTAAAAGAGTCATCATTCCTTCAAATAATATTGGAGGGTGGAAATTCCCTGAGGATATTCAAATTATTGGGGTATCTGATGTGAATGAAGCGCTAAAGAAAGTATTGGGGGATTAACACATGGAAGAAAAAAGAAAGCAGGAACGTGTCGTTGACATCGTCCAGCTCGTAGCACCAGGCACCCCATTTCGGGAAGGGCTTGATAATGTTCTGCGTGCAGGGACCGGCGGATTGATCGTAGTTGGATACAACGAGAAAATGAAGTCCATTGTAGATGGAGGCTTTCAGATTCATTGTCCGTTCTCCCCTACATTTTTATATGAACTTGCCAAGATGGACGGAGCGATAATATTAAATGAAACAGGTAATAAAATATTAATTGCCAACGCTCAGCTTGCCCCGAGTCCGATGATTCCTTCTTCGGAAACCGGTATGCGGCATCGTACGGCAGAGCGTGTAGCACGCGAAACGAATACACTGGTGATTGCTATTTCCCAGAGAAGAAACGTCATCACTTTATACAAAGGAACATTTCGCTATGCACTAAAAGAAATTGCGGTCATTCTTGCGAAAGCAAATCAAGCGGTTCAAACGCTGGAAAAATACCGTGTGGTGCTTGATCAAAGCATTTCTCATTTAACGCTGTTGGAATTCGAGGAAATGGTAACCTTCGGAGATGTCCTTCAGGTGCTGCATCGCTTTGAAATGGTTCTCCGTATAAAAAATGAGCTTTTAGTTTATTTAAATGAATTGGGAACTGAAGGCAGGTTAGTACGGCTGCAAATGAATGAACTGATAGCTGATATGGAAGAAGAGGCCATGATGATTATGCGGGATTATGCAAAAGACAGACATATAAAATCCTTCGAGCTTCTTAACCGGTTTCAAGAAATGGTTTCATCTGAAGTACTCGAAGATGGTGCACTTTTAAAGCTTCTGGGACACAATGGCTATACGCCAGGGGAAGATCTGACAGAACCAAGAGGGTACCGTGTACTGAGTAAAATTCCCCGTCTGCCTATAATGATTATTGAAAACTTAATAAACGAGTTTTCGTACCTAAATCAGATGGTCAAAGCTTCTGTTCAAATGCTGGACGATGTGGAAGGCATTGGAGAAGTCAGAGCTAAAAAGATTAAAGAAGGACTGCGCCTGATTAAAGATCAATCGATTGCAGATAATCAACTGTGAAATAATGGATTGAAAGCTTTGTAGATATATGATATGATATGTCGTTTTGTATAAATTGACTTTATAATGAAATTCATGCTACGCTTTTTAAAATAGAGACGCAGAATTTATTTATTGTGCTAAAGTTTTCAATTTTATAGTCTACTGCAAGGTTTGAAATGCTTAAATTGGTAAATAATGAAACAAGGAGGTGAAGGGATGTTAAGAAAAATTGTTCAAATATGTTTTTTGATTCTAGGTGGAACACTCGGTGTGTTCTTAATCCCAGATTTAGTATTTGGCCCTTTGAATGTAGACAACGCACTTATTAATAATCCATATGTAACTGCTATTTTAGGAGCTATTATTTTTTATATTATCTTATTTTGGCTGATTGATCACGTAGTGGATTTCCTTAAGTGGTGCGAGGACAGACTGATAGAGGCGCCGGTGACGGACCTGCTTTTTGGAACACTTGGTCTGATTATCGGGCTGATCGTAGCGTTCCTGCTTGGTGTTGCGATTAATGATATTCAAATTTTGATCGTGAATACGGTGGCGCCAATATTACTGACGCTTATCTTAGGTTATTTAGGCTTTCGGGTAGGATTTACAAAACGGGATGAATTAATCCAGCTGTTCACGAAAAGTCCAGCTAAAAAAACGCTTGATATTAATGGACAGCAGCAGATGGTAGACCCCCCTGTATCCAAGCGTCATAAAATTCTTGATACAAGTGTCATCATTGATGGGCGAATTGCGGACATTTGCCAGACCGGTTTTTTAGATGGAGAGATTGTCATTCCTCAATTTGTTTTGGGAGAACTTCAGCATATTGCTGACTCTTCAGATGCACTAAAACGAAATCGCGGACGCCGGGGATTAGATATTCTTAAACGGATTCAGCGGGATATTCCGATCCAGGTCACCATCTATGAAGGGGATTTTGAAGAAATCCATGAAGTAGACAGCAAGCTTGTCAAACTTGCTAAGGTATTAAACGGCATTGTCGTGACCAATGACTTTAATTTAAATAAAGTTTGTGATTTGCAGGATGTTCAGGTGCTGAATATTAATGATTTGGCGAATGCGGTGAAACCAGTCGTATTGCCCGGGGAAGAACTTCACGTTCAAATGATTAAAGATGGCAAGGAACAAAATCAGGGAATTGCGTATCTTGATGACGGCACGATGATTGTCGTAGAAGACGGGAAAAACTATATCGGCAAGCATATAGACGTAGTCGTAACAAGTGTTCTTCAAACATCAGCAGGAAGAATGATTTTTGCGAAACCGAAAGCATACGAAAAAGCGCTGTAATCGCATAGAACAGGAGTTAATGCAATGGAGTATGAAGTGATCATCCCAGCTGCCGGAAAAGGGAAAAGGATGGGGGCAGATCGAAATAAACTGCTGCTTGAAATAGACGGGAAACCGATTATTGTTCATACACTTCAAGTATTTGAAGACGACCCTCTGTGTAAGGGGATTATTCTCTCTGTGAGCCCTTATGATCGATTAGAGCTTGAAAACTGGCTTGTAAAGCATTCGATTTTTAAAGTAGTCGCTATGGCAGAAGGCGGCAAAGAGCGGCAGCAAAGTGTCTATAATGCTTTAATGTACGCAACGGCTCCTATTGTAATGGTACACGACGGGGCCAGACCTTTTATTCAGCAGGCTGCGATACATGAATTGGCTGAACAGGCTGCACAAACAGGTGCCGCTATAGCAGGAGTGCCGGTTAAGGATACGATGAAAGTGATCCGTGAAGGAACAGTGGAGCACACCATAGATCGTTCAAGCTTGTGGTCAATTCAGACGCCACAGGCTTTTCGTCTTTCCTTATTACGTAAGGCAAATGAAGAAGCAGTGAAAACAGGTTTCATTGGAACCGATGATGCATCATTAGTTGAACAAATCGGTGAAAAAATTCAAGTCGTAGAGGCAGATTATGATAATATAAAGCTGACGACAAAAGAAGACCTTTTTTTTGCTGAAGCAATTCTGACAAAAAGAAAAAGCGGATATGAAAAATAGAAGAGATAATCGGCTTTAAAACAAAGGCGAAAAACGAGGTGAAAGTATGTTTCGAATAGGACAAGGCTATGATGTTCATCAATTAACTGAAGGCAGACCGCTTATTCTTGGAGGGATACACATTCCTCATGAAAAAGGGCTGCTTGGCCACTCAGATGCGGATGTGCTGCTTCATGTAATAGCAGATGCAGCCCTTGGCGCAATTGCTGCTGGAGACATAGGCAAACACTTTCCAGATACAGATCCCGCTTTTAAAGGAGCCGATTCCGGTAAATTACTTGAGCATGTATGGGCCCTGGTAAAAAAAGAAGGGTATACATTAGGCAACATTGATTGTACGATCATCGCACAGCGCCCTAAAATGGCTCCTCATATAGAAGAGATGAGAGAGCGTATCGCCGGGCTTCTTGAAGCGTCCAAAGAACAGGTAAATGTAAAAGCAACCACAACAGAAAAGCTTGGATTTGCAGGACGGGAAGAAGGAATTGCCGCACAAGCGACGATTTTATTACAGACAAAATAACAAGAAACACAAAATAGGAGGATTACGTATGTCAACAGAAGTTCGAGTGCGTTATGCACCAAGTCCAACCGGTCACTTACATATAGGGAATGCACGTACAGCCTTATTTAATTATTTATTTGCTAAAAACCTGGGCGGGAAATTTATCATTCGTATTGAAGACACAGATTCAAAACGGAATATCGAAACAGGGGAAGAGTCACAGCTGCGCTATTTAAAATGGCTTGGAATCGAGTGGGATGAAAGCATTGATGTAGGTGGGGAGTACGGACCTTACCGCCAGTCAGAGCGAAATGATCTCTATGAAAAGCACTATAATGAATTACTTCAAAAAGGTCTTGCCTATAAGTGCTACTGTACTTCAGAGGAGCTTGAAGCAGAACGGGAAGCGCAAAGTGCGAGAGGAGAAATGCCGAGGTACAGCGGGAAGTGCCGCAATTTATCGGATGAAGAACGTGCCGCTTTAGAAGCAGAAGGACGCGAGCCGAGCATACGCTTTGCAGTGCCTGCCGGTAAGACGTATACGTTCAACGATATGGTAAAAGATGATGTATCCTTTGAAAGTGACGGCATCGGTGATTATGTAATCGTCAAGAAGGACGGTATTCCGACGTATAACTTTGCTGTTGCAGTGGATGATCATTTCATGAAGATTTCTCACGTACTGCGCGGAGACGACCATATTTCAAATACACCGAAACAAATGATGATTTTCGAAGCGTTTGGCTGGGATGCACCTGTATTCGGTCATATGACCCTGATCGTCAATGAAAACCGAAAAAAATTAAGTAAACGGGATGAATCAATTATCCAATTCATTGAGCAATATAAAGACCTTGGCTATCAGCCGGATGCATTATTTAACTTTATTGCCCTGCTTGGCTGGTCACCAAAAGGCGAAGAAGAAATTTTTTCTAAAGAACAATTTATTGAAATTTTCGATGCGGACCGCCTATCTAAATCACCAGCAGTTTTTGATTCACAAAAGCTCGTTTGGATGAACAATCAGTATTTGAAAAATCTTGATCTAGATCAAGTCGTGCAGCTTGCTGTTCCTCATCTTGAAGAAGCAGGACGTATTTCAACTGACCGCACGGCCGAAGAAGAAGAGTGGGTGCGCAGTCTTGTCGCTCTTTATCAGGAGCAAATGAGTTTCGGAGCAGAAATTGTTGCTCTATCAGAACTGTTTTTCAAAGAAGAGATTGCCTACGATGAAGAGGCAAGTGCAGTCCTTTCAGAAGAGCAGGTCCCTGAAGTAATGGGAGAGCTTGCAAATCAACTAAGTGCTCTTGAAACCTTTGAATCAGCGGAAATTAAAAAAGCGATTAAAGCGGTTCAAAAAGAAACGGGTCATAAAGGGAAAAAATTATTTATGCCGATTCGTGTAGCCGTTACAGGCCAGACTCATGGACCTGAGCTTCCAAACGCGATGGAAGTGTTGGGGAAAGAAAGAGTTCTTGCACGCGTAAGCAAGCTTTCAAATTAACATTTTTCATTAAATGGTATATAGTATATTTATAAGCATAAAATGAATACATTTAAAAGATATATGAGTAAAGCACAGATGAGGAAAAGTAAGAAAAGGAAGCCGATAAGAGAGAACCATCACCCGGCTGAGAGTGGTTCAGGAGATTCCTTTTCCCAAAATGCACCTCAGAGCCTTTTGCTGAAACATAAGTAGGCCAAAGCGGCACGGACCGTTATTCCGATTAAGTGGGGAGCCCGTTTTATAGGCTTCAAACAGAGTGGAACCGCGCATAAAGCGTCTCTGTCA
Source organism: Jeotgalibacillus campisalis (assembly GCF_000829515.1). Taxonomy (GTDB): domain Bacteria; phylum Bacillota; class Bacilli; order Bacillales; family Jeotgalibacillaceae; genus Jeotgalibacillus; species Jeotgalibacillus campisalis. Next base: position 11,759 of record NZ_JXRR01000006.1, read on the forward strand.
ATTGACAGAGGCGTTTTTTTTGTTTTTATAACATTTCCAATAAGATAAGTCGGTTATAGAATACGCATAGTTCAGTTAGTGCGATCTAAAGGGGGGAAAGCAATGTTTAAACGAATCAGGGAAGATATTGAAACGGTTTTTGATCAAGATCCGGCAGCAAGGTCCGCTTTCGAAATTATTTTAACGTATTCCGGCCTGCATGCGATTTGGGGATATCGGGTTGCTCATGTCTTTTACCGTCGGAAATTGTATTTTATTGCCCGGGTAATATCTCAGATCGCGCGATTTTTTACCGGGATCGAAATCCATCCTGCAGCTAAGATCGGCAGGCGATTCTTCATAGACCATGGCATGGGGGTCGTGATTGGTGAAACATGCGAAATCGGGGATAATGTTACGGTATTCCAGGGAGTCACCCTCGGAGGAACAGGCAAGGAAAAAGGCAAGCGTCACCCCACCCTCGAAGATAATGTGCTGGTTGCAACAGGAGCAAAAGTGCTTGGTTCTATCACAATCGGGGAAAACTCAAAAGTGGGAGCAGGCTCTGTTGTCCTGCATAATGTGCCGGCCAATTCCACCGTTGTCGGTATTCCGGGTAAAGTAGTTGTACGCAATGGAGTAAAATGCCGCCGGGATTTAAACCATCAGGATATGCCCGATCCGATCTGGGACCGCATGCGGCACCTGGAAACGGAATTAGCGTTTGTTAAAGATCAGCTGAAGAAAGAAAGAGAGAGGAGCTCTACCAATGAGCATTCAACTTTATAATACAGTCACACGAAAAAAAGAACTATTTACTCCGCAGGAAGAAGGACGGGTGTCCATGTATGTATGCGGCCCTACTGTCTACAATTATATCCATATCGGAAATGCGCGTCCTGCCATCGTATTCGATGCGGTTCGACGTCACCTCGAATACCGGGGCTACGATGTAAACTTCGTGTCGAATTTTACCGATGTAGATGACAAATTGATTCGTGCCGCTAATGACCTTGGGGAGGATGTTCCGACAGTAGCTGAACGGTTTATCCAAGCCTATTTTGAAGATGTTGAAGCGCTTGGATGCAAAAGAGGGACAGTTCACCCTCGAGTGACCGAAAATATTGAGTTAATTATCGAGTTTATTCAGGCATTGATTGAAAAAGGATATGCGTATGAATCAGCAGGAGACGTGTATTACCGAACCCGCAAATTCAAAGGGTACGGTAAACTTTCTCACCAATCGATAGATGAGCTCAGAATCGGTGCGAGAATTGAATCAGACGAACGAAAAGATGATGCATTGGATTTTGTTTTATGGAAAGCAGCTAAGGAAAGCGAAATTTCCTGGGAAAGCCCTTGGGGAGCTGGACGACCAGGCTGGCATATTGAATGCTCAGCGATGGCTCGAAAATATCTTGGAGATACAATCGATATCCATGCGGGAGGCCAGGATCTTGCTTTTCCTCATCATGAAAATGAAATTGCGCAGTCAGAAGCATTGACAGGAAAGTCCTTTGCGAATTACTGGATGCATAATGGGTACATCAATATAGATAACGAAAAAATGTCCAAATCTCTCGGCAACTTTGTTCTTGTGAATGACATATTGAAAGAACATGATCCTCAAGTGCTTCGGTTCTTTATGCTGTCGGTTCACTATCGCCATCCGATTAACTACAATTTGGAGTTGCTGAATGCAGCAAAAGCAGGTCTTGACAGAATCCGCACTTCATATGAAAATCTGCTTCACCGTAAAGAAGCAAGTGCCAATTTAGCGGAAAATAATGACCAATGGCTGAGTGAAATAGACAATACCAAACAAACGTTCGGCAAAGCGATGGATGATGACTTTAATACAGCCAATGCCATATCGGTACTATTTGATTTATCACGACAGGCAAACCTTTATTTAAGAGAGAAAAATACATCTGTAGAGATTATCGAGGCGTTTACAGCAGCATTCGACGAACTTGCAGGAGTTCTTGGTTTTTCAATGAACCAGGAAAAGGAATTGCTCGATCAGGACATTGATAACCTGATAAAAAAACGTGAACAGGCACGAAAAGACCGTGATTTTAAAACAGCAGATGCCATTCGTGATCAGTTGAAAGAACTCAATATCATTCTTGAAGATACCGCTCAGGGCATCCGTTGGAGAAGAGGCTAATAAATGAGTACTGACAACCAAATTACACTCGACCCTAAACAACTAAATGCCCTTGCCCTTGCCTATATGGGAGATGCTGTCTATGAGCAATACGTGAGACACCATCTTCTCCTGCAAGGAACGGTAAGACCTAACTTTTTGCAAAAGGCATCCATTCAATATGTATCTGCTAAAGGACAAGCCTTTGCTTTACGTGCATTGGTGCAACAATCGTTTTTTTCTGAAACAGAAGAAGCGATCATCCGCAGAGGAAGAAATGCAAAATCAGGAACAGTGCCGAAAAATGTCGATGTTCAAACGTATCGTTACAGCACAGCTTTTGAAGCATTAATCGGATATTTGTATCTAACAGAGCAGCAAACGCGTCTAGACGAGGTAGTTTCAACATCAATTACGATCATGATGGACAAGCTGAAAGGAGAATCAAAATGAGCGAGGAATTTATAGGCGGTAAAAATCCGGTCATTGAAGCGTTAAAAGCCGGCCGTGAAATCAATAAAGTCTGGATTGCCGAGGGTTCCCAAAAGGGGCAGATGCAGCAGGTCATTCATTTAGCAAAAGAAGCGGGCATTCTAGTGCAGTTTGTTCCTAAGAAAAAAGTAGATCAGCTTTTAGAAGGACAGCATCAGGGTGTGGTCGCTTCTGTAGCGGCCTATCAATATGCTGAAGTGGACGATATGATTGCACTGGCTAAAAGCCGTAACGAGGATCCGTTTATTCTGATTCTGGATGAACTGGAGGACCCTCATAATCTTGGTTCCATTATGCGTACTGCAGATGCTACCGGTGCTCACGGGATCATCATTCCAAAGCGCCGCGCAGTAGGTCTGACTGCTACAGTAGCAAAAGCTTCAACTGGCGCAATAGAACATATTCCGGTGGCACGCGTAACGAATCTTTCCCGTACAATTGATGATTTAAAGGAGCAGGGTTTGTGGATTACAGGAACAGATGCCAAAGAAAGTCAGGATTATCGGCGCTTTGATGCGACTATGCCGCTTGGTTTAGTTATTGGCAGCGAAGGAAAGGGAATGGGCAGGTTAATCAGAGAAAAATGTGATTTTCTAGTTCATTTACCAATGTCGGGCCATGTCACATCATTGAATGCTTCCGTTGCAGCGAGTATTCTGATGTACGAAATTTATCGAAAACGGCATCCTTTGGAAAGCTAATCTTATGAACAATGTTCTTCTCGTCGATGGGTACAATATCATCGGCGCATGGCCGGAACTAAATCAATTAAAATCCCATAATCTCGCTGCAGCTCGAGACCGATTAATTGAAACGATGGCTGAATATCAAGGCTACACAGGGTACCGGGTCATCATCGTATTTGATGCTCAATTTGTTCAGGGGATTGCAAAAAAGCATAAACACTACAACATTGATGTGTTTTTTACAAAAGAAAACGAAACAGCAGATGAACGAATCGAAAAACTGGCGATTGAATTGAACGACATAAAAACACAGGTTATCGTAGCAACAAGTGACTTCACAGAGCAGTGGGTGATTTTTGCACAAGGAGCCCTGAGAAAATCTGCCAGAGAATTATTAATTGAATCAAAACAAATTGAAAAGAAAATTGAAAAAAGAGTCCGTAAAATCCAGGAACAACGCCCTTCTTCCAATATACCGCTTTCAGAAGAAGTAGCCGAAATATTCGAAAAATGGCGTAGAGGGGACAAATGAGTGGTTGACGCTTCAAAATAGTGTACTGTATAATATTTCTATCTATTGTTTTGAGCGGTCGGGGGGATCCATTTGAACGATTATAAGCGGGTGACAGTTGATCGAATGAATTTTCAGATGCTGGAAGATGATCAGGTTATTGCTCTTGTGCACACTGGTAATACGGAAGCATTAGACTACTTAATCACAAAGTATCGTAATTTTGTAAGAGCAAAAGCAAGGTCTTATTTTTTGATTGGTGCCGATAAGGAAGACATTATCCAGGAAGGCATGATTGGCCTATACAAAGCGATACGAGATTACAAGGGAGAAAAACTCACCTCTTTTAAAGCATTTGCGGAACTTTGCATCACCCGGCAAATTATCACGGCAATAAAAACGGCTACTCGTCAAAAGCATATTCCTCTTAATTCATATGTCTCACTTGATAAACCGATCTATGATGAAGAATCAGACCGGACGCTTATGGACGTAATTTCCGGTGCGAAATCCACTGATCCAGAAGCGTTGATTATTCATAGAGAAGAATTTAGTAAAATAGAAGATAAAATGGCAGAACTGCTTAGCGATCTTGAACGGCAGGTCCTGTCTTTATACCTTGATGGCCAGTCGTATCAGGAAATATCTGCATTGCTCGACCGGCATGTGAAGTCAATTGATAACGCACTGCAGCGTGTAAAACGCAAGCTGGAGCGTTATTTAGAAGCGCATGAACTTATGTTTTAATTGCCTGGTCCTGTTGACAGTCTGGAATCCAGGTGTTATTTTTTAAGGTGTTGGGAAAAGAGAAAATGGATAAAGTATGTCTTGTAATTGCTGTGTCATTCAGCAGTTGGTTCTAGCAAAATGACAGGTTTTCTTTATGTTCTGAGAGAATTTAGTCACTTATGCGAACGTTTTCTAACAAGTATTTTCCCTAAAAGGAATGACCATCGTGAGTAAAAAGTTAACACTTGCTTGTGCAGCTTGCGGTTCGCGGAACTATTCCGTGCCTCAGGGGAAAGACAAGCGTTCCGATAGATTAGAAATTAAAAAGTTTTGTCGCCATTGCCAAGCTCACACGTCACATAAGCAGACGATTTAAGGTGAGCTGTCCTTTCGCTGACATCAAGGGAACGGGCTACTGAAATAACATTTGTTGGAGGGTACATCAGCATGGGTAAAATAAGCAGCTTTTTTCGTAACGTTTCTTCTGAAATGCGAAAGGTCAGCTGGCCAAAGCGTAAAGAATTAACACGTTACACAATTACAGTTCTTTCGACTGTAGTTTTTGTCGCTCTATTCTTTTTCGTAATCGATTTAGGTATTACGGCTGTCATTGACTGGATTTTATAATGAGGGATGGGAAATCTCTTCGTACACGCAAGTAATTTCGTGTACAATAGAAATAGAAATGCAGAGGCCCGTTTAACGGGTTTTTTCATTGGGCAAAAATAAGACGCATAAGAAATTATTTTATATAGTTGCATGCTTCTGGTGCTGCTGGCGCTGCTTGTGCCCGCGAACAGTCTGCACTTTTTACTGGAGTTAGAGTTTGGCGGGCAGCTCCCCGGGGTCATAAGCAGCTTCCCCAATCAGACAAAATGCGCCTGAGTGGAGAATCCGCTTGTGCCAGTCGGAGCTAGACGCTCACCTGCACTTTTAATGGTATCCAGTTCCGGTGAGCAGCTCCTCGGGTCATAAGCAGCTTCCCCAAACAGGCAAAAAGCGCCTGAGTGGTGAATCTTCTTATGCCTGTCGGAGCTAGACGCTCACCTGCACTTTTAATTTAAGGAGGGAATTTTTTTGGAGAAGAATTGGTATGTTGTTCATACGTATTCAGGCTATGAGAATAAAGTGAAAATGAATTTAGAAAAGCGTGTTGAATCCATGGGGATGTCTGATAAGATTTTCCGAGTGGTTATTCCGGAAGAGGAAGAAACCGAGATTAAAGACGGCAAAGCGAAAACAGTGAAGCGGAAAACGTTTCCTGGGTATGTGCTTGTAGAAATTGTGATGACGGATGATTCGTGGTACGTGGTCCGTAATACCCCTGGAGTAACAGGCTTTGTTGGCTCATCTGGCGGCGGATCGAAGCCTACTCCGCTGCTTCCTGAGGAAGTTACTCAGCTTCTTAAAAGCATGGGAATGCAGGAGCGGACGGTTGAGGTGGACTTCGAAGTTGGAGAGAGCGTCACGGTTAATGAAGGACCATTTGCTAATTTTGTCGGCGTAATTGAAGGCATTGATACAGCGAAAGGAAAAGTCAAAGTATTGGTTAATATGTTCGGCAGAGAAACACCTGTAGAGCTTGACTTTATGCAGATTAACAAAATATAATTAGAAACATCTTGAATTCTGATTCCAAAGGTGGTAACATCTTTTAAGTCAGTATGTCTCAATAGAGAGACTGAACTAACATTTACGTTCTTTATATAAAAGAATTGGATTATTGAGTGGGAGGGTATCAAGCCCTATTACCACATCACGGACTTAAGGAGGTGTGTCTCGTGGCTAAAAAAGTTATTAAATTGGTAAAGCTTCAAATCCCAGCTGGGAAAGCTAATCCAGCTCCGCCGGTAGGTCCTGCATTGGGTCAAGCTGGTGTCAACATCATGGGATTCTGTAAAGAGTTCAACGCTCGTACAGCTGATCAAGCTGGTCTTATTATCCCTGTTGAAATTACGGTTTTTGAAGACCGTTCATTTACATTCATCACTAAAACTCCCCCTGCTGCCGTTCTTCTTAAGAAAGCAGCTGGTATCGAGTCAGGTTCTGGTGAACCTAACCGCAACAAAGTAGCGACTGTCAAACGTGACAAGGTGCGTGAAATCGCGGAAACAAAAATGCCTGATCTAAACGCAGCAGATGTAGAATCAGCTATGCGAATGGTTGAAGGTACGGCTCGCAGCATGGGTATTACGATTGAAGATTAATTGATGCATGTCTTGGACGAGGTTGCGAAGTTGAAAAGTATTTTCACTCGCAACCTTTATTCGTGGGAGGTTATTCCGCTAAAACCACAATCGAGGAGGAAACAAAGAAATGGCTAAAAAAGGTAAAAAATACGTTGAAGCTGCAAAGCAGGTAGACCGTACAACTAATTATGGCGTCGTTGAAGCAATCGAGCTTGCGAAAAAAACAAGCGTTGTTAAATTTGATGCAACAGTAGAAGTAGCGTTCCGTCTTGGAATCGATACGCGTAAAAACGATCAGCAGATCCGTGGAGCAGTCGTTCTTCCGAACGGTACTGGTAAAACGCAAAGTGTTCTTGTATTCGCTAAAGGCGAAAAAGCAAAAGAAGCTGAAGCTGCTGGTGCTGACTTCGTTGGAGAAGGTGACCTTGTTCAAAAGATTCAAGGCGGCTGGTTCGATTTTGACGTAATCGTAGCTACACCTGATATGATGGGTGAAGTTGGTAAACTTGGACGTGTCCTTGGACCAAAAGGTTTAATGCCAAACCCTAAAACAGGTACTGTAACATTTGATGTTGAAAAAGCTGTTAAAGAAATCAAGGCTGGTAAAGTAGAATACCGCGCTGAAAAAGCAGGTATCATTCACGTGCCAATCGGTAAAGTTTCTTTCGAGACAGACAAGCTTGTTGAAAACTTCAATACGATTTTTGATACAGTGCAAAAAGCTAAGCCTGCTTCATCTAAGGGAACTTACATGAAGTCAGTTGCTGTAACGACAACGATGGGTCCTGGAATTAAAGTAGACTCTTCTTCCGTTTCTGCAAAGTAATCAACACTGAAAATATTATTGACAGTGCTATAACCATCTGATATGATGATTAGCGTTGTGTAAGTATATAACCATTTGTACCGCAGACAGCAGGTGTCCATTGGGCTTAATTCCCTGCCGAGGTCATGACGATAAAAGAATTTTCTTTTTATTGAAATGATACGCCTCAATGTCTGCAGCAGACATTGAGGCTTTTTGAATGTTCGAACGGTATAAATGAAGCTCCAGACAAACCAACAGGAGGTGTTAAGATGAGCAGCATTATCGAGCAAAAGAAACAACTCGTAACAGAAATCCAGGATAAACTTAAAACTAGTGTATCAACGGTTGTTGTAAACTACCGTGGACTATCTGTTGCAGAAGTAACTGAGCTGCGTAAATCACTTCGTGAGGCTGGTGTTGAGTTTAAAGTTTATAAAAACTCTATGACACGCCGAGCGGCTGAAGCGGCTGGTCTTGAAGGATTGAACGAAAATCTTACTGGACCAAATGCGATTGCTTTCTCTAACGAGGATGTAGTTGCACCTGCGAAGATCATCAATGAATTCGCTAAAAAACATGAAGCGCTTGAAATCAAAGCTGGTATCATGGACGGTAATATCATCTCTGTTGATGAAGTGAAAGCACTTGCTGAACTTCCATCACGTGACGGACTTCTTTCTATGCTTCTTAGCGTGCTTCAAGCACCAATGCGCGGATTTGCCGTTGCAACTCAAGCAGTTGCAGATCAAAAAGAAGAACAAGGCGCTTAATTTTAAGCACTTGAACGCCGGATGACGATCATCCAAACAAAAATTAAAACATCCACTAAGGAGGAACTATATCATGACTAAAGAACAAATGATCGAAGCTATCAAAGAAATGACAGTTCTTGAACTGAACGACCTTGTTAAAGCAATCGAAGAAGAATTTGGCGTATCTGCTGCTGCTCCTGTAGCTGCTGCTGGTGCTGGTGGCGGAGAAGCTGCTGCTGAGCAAACTGAATTTGACGTAATCCTTACAAGTGCTGGATCTCAAAAAATCAAAGTTATCAAAGCAGTTCGTGAAATCACAGGTCTTGGCTTGAAAGAAGCTAAAGAAATGGTTGATAACACTCCTAAAGCTGTTAAAGAAGGCGCTACGAAAGAAGAAGCTGAAGAACTTAAAGCTAAGCTTGAAGAAGTTGGAGCTGGCGTAGAAGTTAAGTAATAACGGATTGAAAGGAAAGCTCGCTTGAATAGGCGGGCTTTTTTTTACCTCTTTTCTTGAAAACTACATGAAATGAATATGAACGAAATGGGAGGGTGATCTGAAATGTCAGATCATTATTATTCCAAAGCCCCGGGAACTGAAAGCAACCCGTTGTGGTGGGATTTTACATTGCGGGGACTTACGCTGCGTTTTAAAACAGACCAGGGAGTTTTTTCTAAAAAAGAAGTAGATTTTGGGTCCAGGGTTTTAATTGAAACCTTTATTGAACCTGAAATAGAGGGTCCGTTGCTGGATGTAGGATGCGGATATGGTCCGATCGGGCTGGCATTGGCGAAAAGCACTAAGAACAGGGATGTTCATCTTGTAGATGTCAACAATCGTGCGCTAGACCTAGCGCGAGAAAATGCTGTGCGAAATGACGTTTCTTTCGTAAAAGTATATGAGAGTGATTGCCTTGACCAAGTGACTACCCGGGAATTTGCTGCAATTCTCACAAATCCGCCGATTCGTGCAGGAAAAAAAACTGTACACCGAATCTTTGAGCAGAGTGCTGAACGACTGGCTCCCGGAGGAGAACTTTGGGTAGTTATTCAAAAAAAGCAGGGCGCTCCCTCGGCAAAAGACAAACTTGAGGAGCTCTTTGGCAATGTAGAAGTGGTTTTGAAGAATAAGGGCTACTTCATTTTGAGGGCAAAAAGAGTTTGACCCTCTAGTTTTCTTGTGATATTATTATAAGATGCAAAATTATTAACGTCAGTAAGTATGTCCATTTGCATAAATGGATCAGTTTATGGCAATAATGGTTTAAATATTGTTCTTTATGTAGAAAATGTGGTTAATAAAAGCCTCGTTTTCTATTTGTCTTATGTCCATTTTGTGATGACATTGAGCAAAATGGGTCTATTAAAACGCTTGATTTGAGGGGTGAATCAGTTGACAGGTCAACTAGTTCAGTATGGACGACACCGCCAGCGCAGAAGTTTTGCGCGTATCAGTGAAGTATTGGAACTTCCGAATCTGATTGAGATTCAGACAGCTTCCTATGAATGGTTTTTAGAAGAAGGATTGAGAGAGATGTTTCGCGACATTTCCCCGATCGAAGACTTCACTGGAAATCTTTCATTAGAATTTATTGATTACAGCCTTGGTGAGCCAAAGTATTCTGTAGATGAATCAAAAGAACGCGATGTAACGTATTCTGCACCGCTTCGTGTAAAGGTTCGACTATTGAATAAAGATACCGGAGAAGTAAAAGATCAAGATGTATTTATGGGAGATTTCCCTGTGATGACAGAAACAGGGACGTTCATCATTAATGGAGCTGAACGTGTTATTGTTTCCCAGCTTGTTCGATCGCCAAGTGTGTATTACCACGGTAAGATGGATAAAAACGGAAAAAGAGGCTTCGGGGCAACGGTAATTCCTAACCGCGGAGCATGGCTTGAGTATGAAACCGATGCAAAAGACGTTGTTCACGTTCGTATTGATCGTACTCGTAAGCTTCCTGTAACAGTTTTATTGCGTGCTCTTGGCTTTGGGACAGATCAAGAAATCATTGATTTGATCGGAGACAATGAATACATCCGTAATACGCTTGAAAAAGATAATACGGAAACGGTTGATAAAGCGTTGCTGGAAATCTATGAGCGGCTTCGCCCTGGTGAACCGCCGACTGTAGATAACGCAAAGAGTCTGTTAGAATCCCGATTCTTCGATCCGAAGCGATATGACCTGGCTAATGTAGGTCGATATAAAATGAATAAAAAGCTTAACATTAAGAACCGTCTGTTTGGACAAGTGCTGGCAGAAACTCTAGCAGATCCGGAAACTGGCGAGATTCTCGCAGAAAAAGGGACTACGCTTGATCGACGGAACCTTGATAAGCTTATTCCTTACCTTGAAAAAGGTGTTGGTTTTAAAACCATTAACCATTCAGGCAGTGTAATTGAAGAAGATTTAACCCTTCAATCAATTAAGATTCAAGTTCCAAACGCAGATAGTGACAAAGAAATCCTGGTAACCGGAAATGCTTATGTGGATGATAGTGTGAAAAACATTACAGCCGCAGATATCATCTCTTCTATCAGTTATTTCTTTAATCTATTACACGGTGTAGGTTTAACAGATGATATCGATCATCTTGGAAATCGTCGACTGCGTTCTGTGGGTGAGCTTCTGCAAAATCAGTTCCGTATTGGTCTTTCCCGTATGGAGCGTGTGGTTCGTGAAAGAATGTCCATTCAGGACACAAACACAATTACACCACAGCAGCTAATTAACATTCGCCCTGTCATTGCATCTATTAAAGAGTTTTTCGGCAGCTCCCAGTTATCTCAATTTATGGACCAGACAAATCCGTTAGCTGAATTGACGCATAAACGCCGTCTATCAGCACTTGGACCCGGTGGTTTAACACGTGAGCGTGCGGGCTTTGAAGTACGTGACGTTCATTACTCCCACTACGGCCGCATGTGTCCGATTGAGACTCCTGAGGGTCCGAATATCGGACTGATCAACTCCCTGTCAAGTTTCGCAAAGGTAAACCGTTTCGGATTTATTGAAACGCCTTATCGCCGTGTAGACCCTGATACAGGTAAAGTTACAGACCGTATAGACTATTTAACTGCAGATGAAGAAGATAATTATGTTGTCGCACAAGCTAATGCCCGTCTAGGTGATGACGGCTCGTTCCTTGATGATGAAGTAGTATCGCGTTTCCGCGGTGAAAATACCGTAATTAGACGTGATCGACTGGATTACATGGACGTATCACCAAAACAGGTAGTATCTGCTGCAACAGCATGTATTCCTTTCTTGGAAAATGATGACTCCAACCGTGCACTAATGGGTGCGAACATGCAGCGTCAAGCGGTGCCTTTGCTAAATCCTGAAGCGCCATTTGTGGGTACAGGAATGGAGCATGTTTCAGCTAAAGATTCAGGTGCTGCTGTCATTAATAAACATGAAGGTATTGTTGAGCGCGTTCAAGCGAGTCAGGTTTGGGTTCGCAGACTTGTCGACATCGACGGCAATGAAACAGAAGGCGATCTTGATAAATACAGAATGCAAAAATTCGTTCGTTCAAATCAGGGGACCTGCTATAATCAGCGCCCGATCGTTTCTGTAGGAGATCGTGTTGTAAAAGGTGAGATCCTTGCAGACGGTCCATCTATGGAATTAGGCGAACTCGCTTTAGGCCGTAACGTACTAGTCGGCTTTATGACTTGGGACGGTTACAACTATGAGGATGCTGTCATCATGAGTGAGCGTTTGGTAAAAGACGATGTTTACACGTCGATCCATATTGAAGAATATGAATCAGAGTCACGTGATACAAAGCTTGGACCTGAAGAGATCACGCGTGATATTCCAAACGTCGGGGAAGATGCACTCCGCAATCTTGATGAGCGTGGAATCATTCGAATCGGTGCGGAAGTAAAAGACGGGGACATTCTTGTTGGGAAAGTAACGCCTAAAGGTGTAACGGAACTGACAGCGGAAGAACGGCTGCTTCATGCCATCTTCGGCGAGAAGGCCCGCGAAGTCAGAGATACATCGCTACGGGTTCCGCATGGTGCCGGAGGAATTATTCTTGATGTGAAGATTTTCAACCGTGAAGACGGAGATGAGCTTCCACCGGGAGTTAACCAGCTGGTTCGTGCTTATATCGTTCAAAAGAGAAAAATCTCTGTTGGGGATAAAATGGCAGGCCGCCACGGGAATAAAGGTGTAATTTCAAGAATTCTTCCAGAAGAAGATATGCCGTATATGCCTGACGGAACACCGATTGACATTATGTTAAACCCTCTTGGTGTACCATCACGTATGAATATCGGACAAGTGCTGGAAATGCATATGGGCATGGCTGCACGCGCAATGGGTATTCATATTGCAACACCGGTATTTGATGGTGCGAACGAGGAAGATGTGTGGGCTACTATTGAAGAAGCCGGCATGTCTCGAGACGGAAAAACCGTTTTATATGACGGCAGATCCGGAGATCCGTTTGATAACCGTGTATCAGTTGGCGTCATGTACATGATCAAGCTTGCTCACATGGTTGATGATAAACTTCACGCTCGTTCAACAGGTCCTTACTCACTTGTTACTCAGCAGCCGCTGGGTGGTAAAGCGCAGTTTGGCGGACAGCGTTTTGGTGAGATGGAAGTATGGGCTCTTGAAGCATATGGAGCTGCTTACACGCTGCAGGAAATTTTGACTGTGAAGTCGGATGATGTTGTAGGACGTGTTAAAACATACGAAGCCATCGTCAAAGGCGACAGTGTACCTGAACCGGGTGTACCTGAATCATTCAAAGTATTGATTAAAGAGCTTCAAAGCTTAGGTATGGACGTGAAGATGCTGTCAAGCAATGACGAAGAAATTGAAATGCGTGACGTTGATGATGAAGAAGATATTCATCAGGCAGATGCATTAAATATTGCACCGGAAACCGATGTACTGACATCAGAAACCGTTGCGGCAAAAGAATGATAAATATAATTGTGCAGATAACCGACAAAAGGGCAAAACCTGTAAACGAAAAGGGAGGTAGGCTCCTTGATAGATGTTAATAATTTCGAGTATATGAAAATTGGTTTGGCTGCTCCGGATAAAATCCGTTCATGGTCTTTCGGAGAAGTCAAAAAACCAGAAACCATTAACTATCGTACGTTAAAGCCTGAAAAGGATGGTCTATTCTGTGAGCGTATTTTTGGTCCTCAAAAAGACTGGGAATGCCATTGTGGTAAATACAAACGCGTCCGCTACAAGGGCGTTGTTTGTGACCGCTGCGGAGTAGAAGTTACACGTGCCAAAGTGCGCCGTGAACGAATGGGGCACATCGAATTGGCTGCGCCTGTTTCACACATCTGGTACTTCAAAGGAATTCCAAGCCGTATGGGACTTGTTCTTGACATGTCACCGCGTGCGCTGGAAGAAGTTATTTACTTCGCTTCTTATGTTGTAACTGAATCAGGGGATACAGCGCTTGAGAAAAAACAGCTGCTATCTGAAAAAGAATATCGTGCATATCGCGATAAATACAGCAATAAATTCCAGGCCGCAATGGGTGCAGAAGCCATTAAAAAGCTTCTTCAGGACCTTGATCTGGACAAAGAGGCAGAAATGCTGAAGGAAGAACTGAAAACTGCTCAGGGCCAGCGTCGTACACGTGCGATTAAACGTCTGGAAGTAGTGGAATCTTTCCGTAACTCGGGTAACTATCCGGATTGGATGATTCTTGATGTGCTACCTGTCATTCCGCCGGAACTTCGTCCGATGGTCCAACTTGACGGTGGTCGTTTTGCTACATCAGATTTAAATGATCTGTATCGCCGTGTGATAAACCGGAACAATCGATTGAAACGCCTTCTGGATCTTGGTGCACCAAGCATCATCGTTCAGAATGAAAAGCGTATGCTTCAAGAAGCTGTAGATGCACTGATTGATAATGGCCGTCGAGGCCGTCCTGTAACAGGGCCGGGTAATCGTCCATTGAAATCACTTTCTCACATGCTGAAAGGTAAGCAGGGCCGTTTCCGTCAAAATCTTCTTGGTAAACGTGTGGACTATTCAGGCCGTTCCGTTATCGTAGTAGGTCCAAACTTGAAAATGTATCAGTGTGGACTTCCGAAAGAAATGGCGCTTGAACTATTTAAGCCGTTTGTTATGAAGGAACTGGTTGAACGCGGGCTCGCTCATAACATTAAAAGTGCGAAGCGCAAGATAGAACGTGTACACAGTGAAGTGTGGGACGTGCTTGAGGATGTAATCAAGGAACACCCTGTATTGTTAAACCGGGCACCGACTCTTCACCGTCTTGGAATTCAAGCGTTTGAACCGACGCTTGTAGAAGGCCGTGCAATCCGTCTGCATCCTCTTGTATGTACTGCATACAATGCTGACTTTGATGGTGACCAAATGGCAGTTCACGTTCCGCTTTCATCCGAAGCTCAAGCCGAGGCACGCCTGCTTATGCTGGCTGCACAAAACATCTTGAATCCTAAAGATGGTAAACCTGTAGTAACGCCGTCTCAGGATATGGTATTAGGTAACTACTACCTGACTCTTGAACGTAAAGATGCTATAGGAGAAGGTAAAGTATTCAGAGATGCCGATGAAGTACTTCTTGCGTATCAAAATGGATATGTCCACCTTCATAGCCGCATAGCTATTCATGCAAGCGCGGTGAAAAAGGATAACTTTACAGAAGAGCAAAGCAAACAACTATTGCTAACAACTCCTGGGAAGATTATCTTTAACGAAATTCTTCCTAAGTCGTTCCCTTACATCAATGAGCCGACTATGGATAACTTGGAAGTGGCAACACCTGACAAGTTCTTCGTTGCACCGACGACAGATGTAAAAGAATATTTCAAATCAAGTGAGTTAATCTCACCATTTAAAAAGAAATATCTTGGTAATGTCATCGCTGAAGTATTCAAGCGATTCCATATCACAGATACGTCAAGAATGCTCGACAGCATGAAAAACCTGGGCTTTAAGCACTCTACTCGCGCCGGTATAACGATCGGTATCGCTGATATCGTTGTATTACCTGAGAAGCAAGTGGTCTTGAAAGATGCACAGGAAAGAGTTGATAAAGTTACGAAACAGTTCCGACGCGGTTTAATTACTGAAGAAGAACGCTACGACCGTGTTATCTCGATCTGGAGTGCGGCAAAAGACGTCATTCAAGATAAGCTAATGCTGACGCTTGATAGTCTGAACCCTATCTACATGATGAGTGACTCAGGTGCACGTGGTAACGCATCTAACTTTACGCAGCTGGCTGGTATGCGTGGTCTGATGGCCAATCCGGCTGGACGTATCATTGAGCTTCCAATCAAATCAAGTTTCCGTGAAGGACTGACAGTTCTCGAGTACTTTATCTCTACTCACGGTGCTCGTAAAGGTCTTGCCGATACAGCACTTAAGACGGCTGACTCAGGTTACCTTACTCGTCGTCTTGTTGATGTGGCTCAAGATGTAATTGTGCGGGAAGAAGATTGTGGAACAGATCGCGGACTTCGCGTAAGTGCGCTGAAAGATGGAACAGAAACGATTGAACCTCTTGATGAGCGCTTAGAAGGACGTTATTCGAACCAGACAGTCAGACACCCTGAAAATGGTAAAGTGTTTGTAAAACGCAACGAGCTGATTACAGAAGATATCGCGCGTCAAATTATCGAAGCAGGTATTGAAGAAGTTTCTATTCGTTCTGCATTTACATGCAACACACGTCATGGCGTATGTGAGAAATGTTATGGTAAGAACCTTGCAACTGGAGAAAAGGTTGAAGTGGGAGAAGCAGTTGGAATTATTGCAGCTCAATCAATCGGAGAACCAGGAACACAGCTTACTATGCGTACTTTCCATACAGGCGGGGTAGCAGGAGACGATATTACCCAAGGTCTTCCACGTATCCAGGAAATCTTCGAGGCTCGTAATCCGAAAGGACAAGCGGTGATCTCAGAGATTGATGGTGTCGTAACGGCAGTCAGCGAAGGCAAAGATCGTCAGCAGGAAATCACTGTTAAGGGTGATGTTGAAACAAGAAGCTATACAGCTCCTTATACAGCGCGCTTAAAAGTGGGCATTGATGACGTGATTGCTCGCGGGCAGGAACTGACTGAAGGTTCTATCGATCCGAAAGAATTAATTAAAATCCGGGACGTTTCTGCTGTTCAGGAATACTTGCTGAAAGAAGTTCAGAAAGTATACCGCATGCAGGGCGTTGAGATCGGTGATAAGCACGTAGAGGTAATGGTACGCCAGATGCTTCGTAAAGTCCGTGTCATTGAAGCCGGTCAAACAGAATTGCTGCCTGGTTCTTTACTTGATGTCCACCAATTTATGGAGGCCAACAAAAAAGTACTGTTGACAGGTAAGAAACCGGCAACGGGACGTCCATTGATTCTTGGAATCACGAAGGCTTCTCTTGAAACCGAATCCTTCTTATCTGCAGCATCCTTCCAGGAAACAACTCGTGTTCTTACGGATGCAGCAATCAAAGGCAAGCGTGATGAACTTCTAGGTCTTAAAGAGAATGTTATCATCGGTAAACTTGTTCCAGCAGGAACAGGAATGCAGCGTTATCGCCAGGCTGAAATCGACTCAGAAGACAAAACGGCAGAAGAGGCAGTTACAGTCGACTAAGATCGGTATATGATCAGATTTAGTACCGGTCAGAATCAAAATTGGCCGGCTGAAGAAAGAAAAGAGAATGCGGTACTGGATTAAGTACCGCATTCTCAATTTCTTTTATATAATGTTGACATCAACTAGATGAGATGATAATATATTCAAGGTTGCTCCTATTCGTAACCTGTTACTTTGGAGGATATGAAGATGTCTTATGAAAAAGTATCACAGGCTGAACACATCATTGTAGGATCCAAACAAGTCGTAAAGGCCCTCAAGGCAGGTTCAATCCGAGAGGTGATCATCGCTGATGATGCGGATGTCCATGTGATTGATAAAATCATAAACACCGCTAAAGATATGAACGTGTCAGTTTCCCATGTAGACTCTATGAAGAAGCTGGGGAAAGCATGCGGGATCGAAGTCGGTGCTGCTGCGGTAGCCATTACTGTTTAAAGATGTTTTTGTAGTGTAGTACTACAAAGGCTTTGTTTTTACCTAAAAATGAACCACCAGGATGTGTGGGCTTACACCAATTTTGAAGGGAGGAAAAAACTCATGCCAACTATTAACCAATTAGTGCGCAAGCCGCGTCAATCTAAAGGCACGAAGTCAACTTCACCAGCACTTAACAAGGGATACAACAGCTTTAAAAAGAAAGCAACTGATGTATCTTCTCCGCAAAAACGTGGTGTATGTACTCGTGTTGGTACAATGACACCGAAGAAACCGAACTCGGCTCTTCGTAAATATGCACGTGTACGTTTGACAAACATGATCGAAGTAACGGCTTATATTCCAGGTATCGGACACAATCTGCAAGAGCACAGTGTAGTGCTTATTCGCGGAGGACGTGTAAAAGATTTACCAGGGGTACGTTACCACATCGTTCGTGGTGCTCTTGATACTGCTGGTGTAGACGGACGCCGTCAAGGACGTTCTCTATACGGTACTAAGAGACCAAAAGAAAAGAAATCCTAAATTGATTTTAAATAGATTTTCTCGTGAAAGGAGGAACACACATGCCTCGTAAAGGTGCAGTAGCAAAACGTGACGTGTTGCCAGATCCAATTTATAATTCGAAACTGGTTACTCGTTTAATCAACAAAATTATGGTAGACGGTAAAAGAGGTACAGCTCAAAAAATTCTTTATTCAGCGTTTAATGTCATTCAGGAACGCAGCGGTAAAGATGCTCTTGAGGTGTTTGATCAAGCTCTTAAAAACATCATGCCAGTTCTTGAAGTTCGCGCACGCCGTGTTGGTGGAGCTAACTATCAGGTACCGGTTGAAGTACGTCCTGAGCGTCGTACAACTCTTGGTCTTCGCTGGTTGGTAGATCATTCACGTAAACGTGGAGAAAAAACTATGCAAGAACGTCTAGCTAACGAAATTCTTGATGCAGCAAACAATACTGGAGCTGCAGTTAAGAAACGTGAAGATACTCATAAAATGGCAGAAGCTAATAAAGCATTTGCTCATTATCGCTGGTAAGATTGAACGCAGTTTCGACTATATTACCATCTTAGGAAGGAGAAAGACCCATGCCTAGAGAGTTCTCCTTATTTAACACTCGTAATATCGGTATCATGGCTCATATTGATGCTGGTAAAACGACTGCGACGGAGCGTATCCTTTATTACACCGGCCGTATCCATAAAATCGGCGAAACACATGAAGGTGCATCACAAATGGACTGGATGGAGCAGGAGCAAGAGCGTGGAATCACAATCACATCTGCTGCTACAACAGCTTCATGGAAAAACCACCGTGTTAACATCATCGATACACCTGGACACGTAGACTTCACAGTAGAAGTTGAACGTTCACTTCGTGTACTTGATGGAGCAGTAGGCGTACTTGATGCCCAATCGGGTGTAGAGCCCCAAACTGAAACGGTATGGCGTCAAGCAACAACTTACGGAGTACCGCGTATTGTGTTCGTTAATAAAATGGACAAAATCGGTGCAGATTTCCTATACTCTGTAGGAACATTGCATGACCGCTTGCAAGCTAATGCTCATCCAATCCAGCTTCCAATTGGTGCTGAAGATGAGTTTGAAGGAATCATTGATCTTGTTGATATGGTAGCCTATTACTATGAAGACGATTTAGGAACTCGTACTGATCAGCGCGAGATTCCTGAAGAGTACAAAGAGCAGGCAGAAGAGTACCGCGGGAAATTAATCGAAGCGGTTGCTGACCTTGATGAAGATCTTATGATGAAATACCTTGAGGGTGAAGAATTCACTACAGAAGAACTTAAAGCAGCGATCCGTAAAGGAACTGTAAATGTTGAGTTTTATCCTGTAATTTGTGGTTCTGCTTTCAAAAACAAAGGTGTTCAGCTTCTGCTGGATGCTGTTATCGACTACCTTCCGTCACCTTTGGATGTTGAGTCTATCAAAGGACATATTCCTGATAGTGAAGAAGAAGTTTCTCGTCCGCCAAGTGACGATCAGCCCTTCTCTGCTCTAGCATTTAAAGTAATGACAGATCCGTATGTTGGTAAATTAACGTTCTTCCGTGTTTACTCGGGAGTACTTCAATCCGGCTCATATGTTCAGAATGCTTCAAAAGGGAAGCGTGAACGCGTAGGACGTATCCTGCAAATGCACGCCAACTCACGTGAAGAAATTGCTGAAGTATATGCGGGTGATATCGCGGCTGCTGTTGGTCTTAAAGATACAACAACAGGTGATACTCTATGTGATGAAAAGAGTCTTGTTATTCTTGAATCTATGGAATTCCCTGAACCGGTTATCTCTGTTGCGATCGAACCTAAGTCGAAAGCTGACCAAGACAAAATGGGTCAAGCTCTTCAAAAGCTTCAGGAAGAAGATCCAACTTTCCACGCGCACACTGACACTGAAACAGGTCAAACGATCATTGCAGGTATGGGTGAACTTCACCTTGATATCCTGGTTGACCGTATGCGTCGTGAGTTTAAAGTAGAAGCTAACGTTGGTGCTCCTCAGGTATCTTACCGTGAGACATTCCGCGGCTCTGCACAAGTTGAAGGAAAATTCGTACGCCAATCTGGTGGACGTGGACAATTTGGACACGTTAAAATCGAATTCTCTCCAAATGAAGAGGGTAAAGGCTTTGAATTCGAAAATGGTATCGTAGGTGGTACGGTTCCTCGTGAATACATTCCTGCTGTTCAAGCTGGTCTAGAAGATTCATTAGATAACGGTGTTCTTGCCGGATACCCATTGATCGATATCAAAGCTCGTCTATATGATGGTTCTTACCATGATGTTGACTCCTCTGAAATGGCATTTAAAATTGCTGCATCAATGGCATTGAAAAATGCAGTAGCTAAATGTAACCCTGTACTGCTTGAACCGCTTATGCGTGTTGAAGTTATGATTCCTGAAGAGTACATGGGAGATATCATGGGAGATATCACATCTCGCCGTGGTCGAGTAGAAGGTATGGCAGCTCGCGGTAACGCGCAAATTGTTAAAGCATTCGTTCCATTATCCGAAATGTTCGGATATGCAACGTCACTTCGCTCGAATACTCAAGGACGCGGAACATTCTCAATGTTCTTCGATCATTATGAAGAAGTACCTAAATCAATCTCCGAAGAAATCATTAAGAAAAATAAAGGGGAATAATTGATTTAGCACTTTTAATAAAGTATAACTACTATGTAAGGGATGAGAGAAAGAGGTTCATCTGTTCCTCTTTCTCTCATAACAATAAAAAATAAATTTTTTACTATCCAAAGGAGGATTTCGCAAATGGCTAAGGAAAAATTCGACCGTTCGAAAACCCATGCTAACATCGGTACAATCGGACACGTTGACCATGGTAAAACAACTCTAACTGCTGCAATCACAACTGTACTTCACAAGAAATATGGTCGTGGAACAGCTATGGCATATGATCAAATTGATGGTGCTCCAGAAGAGCGCGAGCGCGGAATCACAATTTCAACTGCACACGTTGAGTATGAAACTGACACTCGTCACTATGCACACGTTGATTGCCCAGGACACGCTGACTATGTTAAAAACATGATCACTGGTGCTGCACAAATGGACGGAGGAATCTTAGTAGTATCTGCTGCTGACGGTCCAATGCCACAAACTCGTGAGCACATCCTTCTTTCTCGTCAAGTAGGTGTTCCTTACCTAGTTGTATTCATGAACAAATGCGACATGGTAGACGATGAAGAGCTTCTTGAACTAGTTGAAATGGAAATCCGTGATCTTCTTTCAGACTACGACTTCCCTGGCGACGATGTTCCAGTAATCAAAGGTTCTGCTCTTAAAGCTCTTGAAGGAGATGCTGAGTGGGAAGAAAAAATCTATGAGCTTATGGAAGCTGTAGATAGCTACATCCCAACTCCTGAGCGTGACACTGATAAGCCATTCATGATGCCTGTTGAGGATGTTTTCTCAATCACTGGCCGTGGTACTGTTGCTACTGGACGTGTTGAGCGTGGACAAGTTAAAGTCGGAGACGTAGTTGACATCATCGGTTTCACTGATGAGCCAAAATCAACAACAATCACTGGCGTTGAAATGTTCCGTAAACTTCTTGACTATGCAGAAGCTGGCGATAACATTGGAGCACTACTTCGTGGTGTTTCACGTGATGACATCAACCGTGGACAAGTTCTTGCTAAGCCAAAAACTATCACTCCACACACAAACTTCAAAGCTGAAGTTTATGTTCTTTCAAAAGAAGAAGGTGGACGTCACACTCCATTCTTCACTAACTACCGCCCTCAGTTCTACTTCCGTACAACTGACGTAACTGGCGTATGTAACCTTCCTGAAGGAGTAGAAATGGTTATGCCTGGCGACAACATCGAAATGACTGTTGAGCTAATCTCTCCTATCGCGATCGAAGAAGGAACTAAGTTCTCTATTCGTGAAGGTGGACGTACAGTAGGCGCTGGCGTAGTTGCTACTATCCAGAAGTAATTTCTGCTGACGAATAAGATAACCCCTGAACCCTCTAATGGGTTCAGGGGTTTTTTGATTTGACTAAGTTGCCGGAAGTGAAGAAATATCATTCTCCTGACTACAGAATTTACTAGCTCATAGCCTCCTTTGAGAAGTTACTTGCGGATCGCAGTGCAGGATAAAGTAAGTGAACGGATAAATTGACGAAAAGATTAAGAAGGTTAATGAAGGATTTTTTGCTCAGCAGATAGTAATCGAAAGATAAAATCAAATTGCACGTAGACTTTTTGAATGGGGCAGTCAGATACAAGGGCTGCATGAAAGACAATAGCTACGAGAAAGAGGTTAGTACTGAACTAATCTTATGGACCAATACTGTTTAACAAAATAATAGAAGAAACACGAATTTTTTAAACGTTATTTCTTCAAGGATCTAGTTAAATAACCTGATGTAAGTAGGATAAAAGCTGTGAATTTTCTGCCTATTTTCATATCACTTGAAACATGATTCAATCCCTCGTATAATAAAGAAAGTGTGTTAGAAAGTTATTTCGGAAAAAGACTTGCGTAATTCCTATATTATCTGTATAATATTTAATGTTGGTCTTTGACTGCGATGAAGCGGGAGGTTGCCGACACACCAGGCCGCTTTGCCATGGCTGATGTGTGGGAAATTTTCGCGGAGAATGTCTATTCCTAAATAGGCGATAAAGGAGGGAAAATAATGGCAAAACAAAAAATTCGTATTCGTTTGAAGGCGTATGATCACAGAATCCTTGATCAGTCCGCAGAGAAAATCGTTGAAACTGCAAAACGTTCAGGTGCTAGTGTATCGGGTCCAATTCCGTTGCCGACTGAAAAAACAATTTATACGATTCTTCGTGCGGTGCACAAGTACAAGGATGCTCGTGAGCAGTTTGAAATGCGCACGCACAAGCGTCTAGTTGATATTGTGAACCCAACACCACAAACGGTAGATGCTCTAATGCGTCTTGACTTACCGTCTGGCGTTGACATCGAAATCAAACTTTAATGCAAACAAATAAATTATAAAAACAAATTAGGAGGTGTGACTAATGACCAAAGGAATCTTAGGTAGAAAGATTGGAATGACTCAAGTTTTTGCTGAGAATGGTGACTTGATCCCTGTAACTGTAATCCAAGCAACTCCAAACGTTGTTCTTCAAAAGAAGGCAGTTGATACAGATGGATACGAGGCTATCCAAATTGGTTTTGAAGACAAGCGCGCTAAGCTTGCTAACAAACCAGAAGGCGGCCATGCTGCTAAAGCAGAAACTGCTCCTAAGCGCTTCGTCCGTGAAATACGCGGTGTAGAACTTGGTGAGTATGAGGTTGGTCAAGAAGTCAAGGTTGATATTTTCGCAGAAGGCGATGTAATAGATGTGACAGGAATTTCGAAGGGTAAAGGTTTCCAAGGCGCGATCAAGCGTCATAACCAATCCCGCGGACCAATGTCCCATGGTTCTCGTTACCACCGTCGTCCCGGTTCAATGGGTCCTGTAGATCCAAACCGTGTATTCAAAGGTAAACTATTACCTGGACGTATGGGTGGAGAAAGAGTAACAGTTCAAAACCTTTCAATTGTTAAGGTTGATGTTGAACGTAACTTACTTCTTGTTAAGGGCAACGTTCCTGGTCCTAACAAGACAATGATTCAAGTAAATAGTGCGGTTAAAGCTAACTAATAGACACTATCGGAAAGGAGGAAACAGGAATGCCTAAAGTATCTCTTCACAAACAAGATGGTTCATCAGCTGGTGAATTCGAGCTTAGCGAATCAATCTTCGGTATCGAGCCAAACAACGCAGTGATGTTTGAGGCAGTAGTAATGCAGCGCGCATCACTTCGCCAAGGATCACACAAAGTAA
Organism: Jeotgalibacillus campisalis; assembly: GCF_000829515.1. GTDB lineage: Bacteria > Bacillota > Bacilli > Bacillales > Jeotgalibacillaceae > Jeotgalibacillus > Jeotgalibacillus campisalis. Next base: position 35,466 of record NZ_JXRR01000006.1, read on the forward strand.
AAAACCGTTCTGCAGTACGCGGCGGTGGACGTAAACCATGGCGTCAAAAAGGTACGGGTCGTGCTCGTCAAGGGTCAATCCGCTCACCACAATGGCGTGGAGGTGGCGTAGTCTTCGGACCGACACCACGCAGCTACAGCTACAAGCTTCCTAAAAAAGTTCGTCGCTTAGCAATTAAATCTGCTCTTTCTTCCAAAGTGGTTGAAGAGAATTTCCTAGTACTAGAGGCGTTGTCATTTGATACGCCAAAAACAAAGGAATTTGCATCAGTTCTTAAAAACCTTTCAGTAGACAAAAAAGTCCTAGTAGTGACTGACGGTCTTGACGAAAATGTTTCTCTAGCTGGTCGTAATATTCCTGGAGTAACAATCGTATCTGCAAATGGAATCAGTGTTCTTGACGTGCTTGGTCACGACAAGTTAATCATGACGAAGGATGCAGTTCAAAAAGTAGAGGAGGTGCTTGTATAATGGAAGCTCGTGATATCATTAAGCGCCCCGTAATTACTGAACGTTCTTCAGACCTTATGGGTGAGAAGAAATATACGTTTGAAGTGAACACTCGTGCAAATAAAACACAAGTAAAACATGCTATTGAAGAAGTTTTCGGTGTGGATGTTGCAAAAGTTAACATTATGAATTATAAAGGGAAATACAAGCGCATGGGACGTTATGCTGGTTACACGAACAAGCGTCGCAAAGCAATTGTAACTCTTACTGAAGCAAGCAAAGAAATCGAATTTTTCGAAGCTTAATACTAACTGAAATATAGAAGAGGAGGGAACAGAATGGCGATTAAAAAGTACAAACCTACCTCCAATGGTCGTCGCGGCATGACAAGTTCTGATTTTGCTGAGATTACAACAAGCACTCCAGAAAAATCGCTTCTTGCGCCAGTTAAGCGCAAAGGTGGTCGTAACAACCAAGGTAAGTTAACCGTTCGTCATCAAGGTGGCGGTCATAAGCGTCAGTACCGCATCATCGACTTTAAACGTAACAAAGATGGCATTCCTGGTCGCGTTGCCACAATCGAATATGATCCAAACCGTTCAGCTAATATTGCCTTAATCAATTATGCTGATGGAGAAAAACGTTACATCCTAGCTCCTAAAGGACTAGTAGTGGGTATGGAAGTTATGGCTGGTCCGGAAGCGGATATCAAAACAGGTAACTCACTTCCACTAATCAACATTCCGGTTGGTACGATCATCCACAATATCGAGATGAAGCCTGGTAAAGGTGGTCAGCTAGTACGTTCAGCTGGAACATCAGCTCAGGTACTTGGTAAAGAAGGTAAGTACGTACTTGTGCGTCTTAACTCTGGTGAAACTCGTATGATCCTTGCTACTTGCCGCGCTACAGTAGGTCAAGTAGGGAATGAACAGCACGAACTTATCAACATTGGTAAAGCAGGACGTTCTCGTTGGTTAGGTAAGCGCCCAACTGTACGTGGTTCTGTAATGAACCCTAACGATCACCCACACGGTGGTGGTGAAGGTAAAGCTCCAATTGGACGTAAGTCACCTATGTCACCTTGGGGTAAACCAACTCTTGGTTACAAGACTCGTAAGAAATCCAATAAATCCGATAAATTTATCGTACGTCGCCGTAAAAAATAACGGGATTGAGCTACGGTTCACTAGACGAGCCGTAGGGCAATCACGAAGGGAGGTTCCAATATGGGTCGCAGCTTGAAAAAAGGACCTTTTGTGGACGATCATTTAATGGTTAAAGTTGAGAAGCTTAATGAAGCAGACAAGAAACAAGTTGTTAAAACTTGGTCTCGTCGTTCAACAATCTTCCCAACATTCATCGGTCACACAATCGCAGTATACGACGGACGTAAACATGTTCCAGTATACGTCACAGAAGACATGGTAGGACACAAGCTTGGTGAATTTGCACCTAGCCGTATGTACAAAGGCCATGGCAACGATGACAAGAAAACAAGACGCTAATTGAGAGGAGGCTATCCTAATGCAAGCTAAAGCTGTTGCGAGAACAGTTCGTATTGCTCCTCGTAAAGTACGCCTAGTAGCAGATTTGATCCGAGGTAAGCAGGTAGGCGAGGCGGTTGCAATTTTAAACCACACTCCACGTTCTGCTTCACCCGTTGTTGAAAAGGTATTGAAATCTGCTGTAGCGAACGCTGAGCATAACTACGATATGGACATCAATAATCTAGTGATTACCGAGGCCTATGTAAATGAAGGTCCAACACTTAAACGTTTCCGTCCACGTGCGATGGGCCGTGCAAGTGCAATCAACAAACGTACTAGCCACATTACAATCGTGGTATCTGAAAAAAAGGAGGGGTAACGCGTGGGTCAAAAAATACATCCAATAGGACTTAGAATTGGTATTATTCGTGACTGGGATTCTAAATGGTTCGCAGGTAAAGACTATGCAGATCTTTTGCACGAAGACCTAAGAGTCCGTGACTATATCGAAGGACGCCTTAAAGAAGCATCAGTTTCTAGGGTTGAAATCGAACGTGCGGCAAACCGCATTAACATTACAATTCACACTGCTAAGCCTGGTATGGTAATTGGTAAAGGTGGTACTGAAGTAGAAACACTTCGTAAAGACCTTAACAAAATTACTAACAAGCGTGTTCACATCAACATCGTTGAAATCAAAAGAGCGGATCTTGATGCGAAACTTGTAGGTGAAAATATTGCACGTCAACTGGAAAACCGCGTGTCTTTCCGTCGTGCACAAAAACAATCAATTCAACGCACTATGCGTGCTGGCGCTAAAGGGATCAAAACACAAGTTTCTGGTCGTCTAGGCGGAGCAGACATCGCTCGTGCTGAACATTACAGTGAAGGTACTGTTCCACTTCATACCCTTCGTGCTGACATCGATTACGCTCACGTTGAAGCGGATACTACGTATGGTAAGCTCGGAGTTAAAGTATGGATCTATCGTGGAGAAGTTCTTCCTACTAAGAACAAGAAGAATGCCGAGGAAGGAGGAAACTAATCATGTTATTGCCTAAGCGCGTTAAATATCGTCGTGTACACCGTGGAAAAATGCGCGGTCAAGCGAAAGGCGGTACAGAAGTAAGCTTCGGTGATTATGGTCTTCAAGCAGTAGATGCTAGCTGGATCACAAATCGTCAAATCGAATCTGCTCGTATTGCAATGACTCGTTACATGAAACGTGGAGGTAAAGTTTGGATTAAGATTTTCCCACACAAACCTTACACGAAAAAACCTCTTGAAGTCCGAATGGGTTCTGGTAAAGGTGCTCCTGAAGGATGGGTAGCGGTTGTAAAACCTGGCAAGATTATGTTTGAAATTGCAGGAGTATCTGAAGAGGTTGCACGAGAAGCTCTTCGCCTTGCAGCGCACAAACTTCCAATCAAATGTAAGTTTGTAAAACGTGAAGAAATTGGTGGTGAATCAAATGAAAGCTAATGAAATTCGTGACCTTACCACTGCTGAAATAGAACAAAAGGTTAAATCACTTAAAGAAGAGCTTTTTAATCTGCGTTTCCAACTTGCAACAGGGCAATTGGAAAACACAGCCCGTATTCGTGAAGTACGCAAAGCCATTGCTCGCATGAAAACCGTGATTCGTGCAAGAGAAATCGGCGCTAACAACTGATAACTGAGAGGAGGTTTGCAGCATGAGTGAACGCAACCAGCGTAAAGTCTACACCGGCCGTGTAGTGTCTGATAAAATGGACAAAACTATCACAGTTTTGGTTGAGACACAAAAGAAACATTCACTTTATGGCAAACGAGTAAAATACTCTAAAAAGTACAAAGCTCACGACGAACAAAATGAAGCCAAAATTGGCGACGTAGTTCGTGTAATGGAAACTCGCCCGCTTTCAGCAACTAAACGTTTCCGTCTATTGGAAGTCGTAGAAAAAGCGGTTATTATCTAATATATTGTTCGGATATTCATATTCCGAAGGGAGGTAACCTACATGATTCAACAAGAATCCCGTTTAAAAGTAGCTGACAATTCTGGCGCACGTGAAGTATTAACCATTAAAGTACTAGGTGGCTCTGGCCGCAAAACTGCTAATATTGGTGATGTAATCGTCTGCACAGTGAAACAAGCAACACCAGGAGGCGTTGTTAAAAAAGGTGAAGTTGTGAGAGCTGTAGTGGTTCGCACAAAGAGTGGAGTACGCCGCGTTGATGGAACATACATCAAATTCGACGAAAACGCTTGTGTCATCATCAAAGACGACAAGAGCCCTCGTGGAACACGTATCTTTGGACCGGTTGCTCGTGAACTTCGTGACAACAGCTTCATGAAGATCGTTTCTCTTGCACCAGAAGTTCTTTAATTGAACAACAACCACCGTATCAAGGAGGTGCGATAGGATGCACGTTAAAAAAGGCGACAATGTTATGGTTATTTCGGGCAAAGACAAAGGTAAGACTGGAACAATTCTTGCTGCTTTCCCTAAAAAAGACCGCGTGCTTGTTGAAGGTGTAAACATCGTCAAGAAGCACTCAAAACCTTCACAAATGAATCCACAAGGTGGAATCACAAACATGGAGGCAGCAATTCACGTATCAAACGTGATGCTAATCGATCCGAAAACAAATGAACCAACACGCGTTGGTTATAAAATTGAGGACGGTAAAAAAGTACGTATTGCAAAAAAATCAGGTGAATCTTTAGATAAATAGTTCAAGAAGAAGGGAGGTACTCAAGAATGAACCGCCTAAAAGAAAAGTTCAATAACGAAATCACACCTGCTCTAGTTAGCAAATTTAACTACACATCAGTTATGCAGGTACCAAAAATCGACAAAATCGTAATCAACATGGGTGTTGGTGACGCAGTTCAAAACACTAAATCTCTTGATACAGCTGTTGAGGAATTAGCTACAATTACTGGTCAAAAACCATTAGTAACAAAAGCTAAAAAATCAATCGCTGGATTCCGTCTACGTGAAGGTATGCCAATCGGTGCGAAAGTAACACTTCGCGGAGAGCGTATGTACGAATTCCTAGACAAGTTAATCTCTGTATCTCTACCACGTGTACGTGACTTCCGTGGAATTTCTAAGAAGTCATTTGATGGTCGTGGAAATTACACTCTTGGTGTTAAAGAGCAGCTTATCTTCCCAGAGATCGATTATGATAAAGTATCCAAGGTTCGTGGCATGGACATCGTAATTGTAACAACAGCGGGTTCTGATGAAGAATCTCGTGAATTGCTTACACAATTCGGTATGCCATTCCAAAAGTAATCTCTATAAAAGGGAGGCGTAAACGTGGCTAAAAAATCAATGATTGCGAAACAAAAACGCACACAAAAATTCAAGGTACAAGAGTACACTCGCTGCGAACGTTGCGGACGACCACACTCAGTATTACGTAAATTCAAGCTTTGCCGTATTTGTTTCCGTGAACTAGCATATAAGGGTCAAATTCCTGGCGTTAAGAAAGCCAGCTGGTAACACCCGATTTTGGGAAGGAGGTAAAATAATATGACAATGACAGATCCAATCGCAGATTTGTTGACTCGCATTCGTAATGCGAACCAAGTTCGTCACGAGAAGCTAGAGGTTCCTGCTTCCAACATTAAAAAAGAAATTGCAGAAATCCTTAAGCGTGAAGGTTTTATCCGTGATGTAGAATACATCGAGGACAGCAAGCAGGGGATTATTCGTATCTTCTTGAAATATGGATCGAATAATGAACGTGTTATCACTGGCCTTAAACGTATCTCTAAGCCTGGTCTTCGTGTATATGCGAAAGCTGACGAAGTTCCACGTGTATTGAACGGTTTAGGTATCGCACTAGTGTCAACTTCCAACGGTGTATTTACGGACAAGGAAGCCCGCTCTAAACAAGTTGGCGGAGAAGTTCTAGCATACGTTTGGTAATATTTTCGATAAGAATGGAGGTGCAACAGAATGTCTCGTGTAGGTAAAAAACCAATTGAGGTACCTTCTGATGTAACGCTTACTTTTAACGGTTCAACCGTTACAGCTAAAGGACCAAAAGGTGAATTATCATTCACTTTCAATTCAGAAATGAAATTTGAGCAAGAAGATACTACACTTACTGTAGTTCGCCCGTCTGATTCAAAAGATCACCGTACGATCCACGGTACAACCCGTGCGATCTTGAACAACATGGTTCAAGGTGTATCTAAAGGATTCGAACGCGGCCTTGAATTAGTAGGGGTTGGGTATCGTGCTCAAAAACAAGGAAACAAACTGATCCTAAACGTTGGATACTCTCACCCAGTTGAGATGACGCCAGAAGACGGAATCGAAGTTGAAGTTCCTTCAAACACAAAAATCATCATTAAAGGTGCTAGCAAAGAGCGCGTAGGTGCACTTGCTGCTAACATCCGTGCTGTACGTCCTCCAGAGCCGTACAAAGGCAAAGGAATTCGATATGAAGGCGAACAAGTTCGTCGCAAAGAAGGTAAAACAGGTAAATAATGCCGCTTAGGCGCATGAAAGGAGTGACCTTGATTGATTACAAAAGCTAATAAGAATGCGGTACGTAAAAAACGTCATGCTCGTGTTCGTTCTAGAATTACTGGAACAGAGTCACGTCCACGTTTGAACATCTTCCGCTCTAACAAGCATATCTATGCTCAACTAATCGATGATGTGAATGGCGTTACACTTGCTAGTGCTTCTACATCTGACAAGGAGCTTGGCATTGATGCTGGCGGAAACGCTGAAGCTGCAGTTAAAGTCGGCGAACTAATCGCTAAACGCGCAGTAGAAAAAGGCATGAAATCAGTCGTATTTGACCGTGGAGGATATTTGTACCACGGACGTGTAAAAGCTCTTGCAGATGCTGCACGTGAAAACGGACTTGAATTTTAATAGAAGAAGGAGGGACAATCCAGATGCGTCGCATTGATCCAAACAAACTCGAACTTGAAGAACGCGTAGTTACGATTAACCGTGTCGCTAAGGTTGTTAAAGGTGGACGCCGCTTCCGTTTTACTGCTCTTGTAGTAGTAGGCGACAAGAACGGCCACGTAGGATTCGGAACAGGAAAAGCCCAAGAGGTTCCTGATGCGATCCGTAAAGCAATCGAAGACGCGAAGAAAAATCTAATTGAAGTGCCTATGGTAGGAGGAACTACTCCTCACCTTGTAACAGGTCACTTTGGAGCAGGTTCAATCCTGATCAAACCAGCATCTCCTGGTACAGGAATTATTGCTGGTGGACCAGTTCGTGCGGTACTTGAGCTTGCAGGTGTCGCTGACATTCTGTCTAAGTCTCTAGGATCTAACACACCAATCAACATGGTTCGTGCCACTATTAACGGTCTTACGCAGCTTAAGCGTGCTGAAGACGTCGCGAAGCTTCGTGGTAAAACAGTGGAAGAACTGTTAGGATAAGGAGGGAAATTTGATGGCGAATAAACTAGCAATTACCCTCACTCGTAGCTTGATCGGCCGTAATAAAGATCAACGCAAAACAGTTGAAGCACTAGGTTTGCGCAAAACAAACCAAACGGTTGAGCAACAAGATAATGCTGCGATCCGTGGTATGATTAACAAAGTTTCTCATTTGGTATCAGTAAAAGAACTTTAATATAATGTCTATCAACAAGGAGGTGCCACTATGAAACTTCATGAGTTAAAACCTGCAGAAGGTTCTCGTAAGGAACGTAATCGCGTTGGTCGCGGTATCGGTTCTGGTAACGGTAAAACTTCTGGTAAAGGTCATAAAGGTCAAAACGCCCGCTCAGGCGGCGGAGTTCGTCCTGGCTTCGAGGGTGGTCAAAATCCACTAGCACGTCGTCTTCCTAAGCGCGGATTTACAAATATCCACCGCAAGGAATATGCAGTTGTTAACCTTGACGCACTTAATCGTTTTGACGAAGGTACAGAAGTAACACCGGAACTTCTTATCGAATCAGGTGTTGTAAGCAATGAAAGAGCAGGTATCAAGATTCTTGCAAAAGGGAACATCGAGAAGAAACTAACTGTTAAAGCTCAAAAATTCTCTTCTGCTGCAAAAGATGCGATCGAAGCTGCTGGCGGAACAACTGAGGTGCTATAATGTTTCGTACCCTCTCCAATTTTATGCGCGTGGGTGATATAAGAAATAAAATTATTTTCACCCTTTTAATGTTGGTGGTATTTCGAATTGGAACATTTATCCCTGTTCCAGGTGTAGACGCACAGGTTCTTCAGGCGCAGGATGAAATGTCCGGTCTGATCGGCTTTATGAATACATTTGGCGGTGGAGCACTGATCAACTTCTCAATTCTTGCGATGGGAATCATGCCATACATTACGGCATCCATCATCGTTCAACTCCTGCAAATGGACGTAGTACCGAAGTTTGCGGAATGGGCGAAGCAAGGAGATGTTGGCCGTCGAAAGTTAACACAGTTTACAAGATATTTCACAATTGTCCTTGGTTTTGTCCAGGCGATCGGAATGTCTTACGGGTTTAACCGGATGTATGGAGGAACATTGATTCCGGATACATCAGTAGGCACGTATTTGCTAATCGCAATCGTTCTTACGGCGGGTACAGCCTTCTTAATGTGGTTAGGAGAGCAAATCACGGCAAAGGGAGTTGGAAATGGGATTTCCATTATCATCTTTGCAGGTATCGTGGCAGCTATTCCTAACGCCGTTAATCAGATTTACGTACAGCAAATTCAAGGAGCTGGAGAACAGCTTTTCTTGAATATTGTGATCATGCTATTACTTTTACTGGCAGTTGTTGCGATTACAGTCGGGGTTATCTTTGTTCAGCAGGCGCTGCGTAAAATCCCTGTACAGTACGCAAAACGTGTAGGCGGCAAAAATGCTCCTGCAGGCGGTCAATCGACCCATCTTCCTTTAAAAGTGAATGCAGCGGGTGTAATTCCGGTTATCTTTGCGATTTCCTTTATCATCACTCCGCAAACGTTAGTCACTTTCTTTGGATCAAACAACATTACTACGACGATCCAGCAAGTGTTCGATCATACTCAGCCGATCGGTATGACCATTTATGTTGGCTTAATTATTGCGTTTACGTACTTTTATGCCTTCATACAAGTGAATCCCGAAAATATGGCTGAAAACCTTAAAAAGCAAGGCGGCTATATCCCAGGTATTCGCCCGGGCAGAGCAACTCAGGATTACCTGACGAGCGTCCTTTACCGATTAACGTTTGTGGGAGCAATCTTCTTATCGATTGTTGCGATTCTACCAATTTTCTTTATTAATTTAGCTGGACTTCCTCAGTCTGTTCAAATTGGCGGAACAAGCCTTTTGATCATCGTAGGGGTTGCGCTTGAGACGATGAAGCAATTGGAAGCACAGCTTGTGAAACGTAATTACAAAGGATTTATGAGATAGTCACTGGTTTTGGGGTCACAACCCCGGAGCCCATCAAGACCGAGGGGGCTTACTTGTGAATATTGTTTTAATGGGTTTGCCTGGTGCCGGAAAAGGTACTCAGGCAGAACAAATCGTTGAAAAATACAAGATTCCTCATATTTCTACAGGAGATATGTTCCGTGCAGCCATTAAAAATGGCACGGAATTAGGCTTAGAAGCTAAATCGTTCATGGATCAAGGCGACTTGGTTCCTGATGAAGTAACCATCGGAATTGTACGAGAACGGCTTAGCCAGGATGATTGTCAAAATGGATTTTTACTCGATGGATTCCCAAGAACAGTTGCTCAGGCAGATGCGCTTGATGCGTTACTGACTGATCTTGGCAAAAAATTAGACTATGTTCTAAACATTAAGGTGGAAAAAGAAGAACTGATTAAGCGTCTTACAGGCCGCTGGATTTGCACAGTCTGTGGGGCAACTTATCATACAATCTTTAATCCTCCTGCAGTGGAAGGAATTTGTGATAAAGACGGTGGGGAATTGTACCAGCGTGAAGATGACAAACCTGAGACTGTTAAAAATCGTTTAGGTGTTAATATGAAACAAACGCAGCCACTTCTTGATTTCTATGGTCAAAAGGGCGTGTTAAAGGACATTGATGGTCAACAGGATATTAAGAAAGTATTCGTTGACATCGATGAACTGCTCGGGGGCCTTCGCTAATGATCATTTGCAAGACTCCTCGAGAGCTCGAGATCATGCGCGAAGCAGGCAAGATTGTTGCGTTAACCCATCAGGAGATGCAAAAGCATATTGCGCCTGGGATCACGACGAAGGAACTTGATGACATTGCTGATCGGTTTATCCGTAAGCATGACGCTGTTCCATCCTTCAAAGGATACAATGGTTTTAGCGGAAGTATCTGTGCATCGGTGAATGAAGAGCTTGTCCATGGTATACCGGGCAGCCGGAAATTGAAGGATGGCGACATTATCAGCATTGATATTGGCGCTTACTTCAAGGGCTATCATGGCGATTCAGCTTGGACTTATCCTGTCGGCAGCATTTCAGCCGGCACACAGAAACTGCTTGATGTCACGGAAGAATCTCTTTTCCTTGGCCTTAAAGAAGCAAAACCGGGTGTTCGTCTTTCGAACATTTCTCATGCTATTCAAACGTACGTGGAAGATAATCGTCTTTCAATTGTACGTGAGTATGTAGGGCACGGAGTTGGGCAAGACTTGCATGAGGCACCACAAATTCCTCATTTCGGTCCACCCAACAAAGGGCCACGCCTGAAGCCCGGCATGGTACTAGCCATTGAACCAATGGTGAATGCAGGAAGTCGTTATGTGAAAACTCTTTCTGATAACTGGACAGTAGTAACCGTAGATGGTAAGATGTGTGCTCATTTCGAACACACGATTGCGATCACTGAGGACGGTTATGAAATCCTGACAAAAGCCTAAGTGAAGGTGATCCTAATTGTTTGAATCCGATTCGCCCCCCGGGATAGGGCAGATTGTGCAGGTGAACAAGGGCCGTGATATAGGAGTATACGCGGTTGTCATTCATCGGTTGGATGATACGTTTGTTTTGATTGCGGATGGAGAGAGCCGGAAGTTCGACCGTCCCAAGAAGAAAAACATTCAGCATTTGACTTCATGTGATTATATATCCCCTGCGGTTCAAAGCAGTATATCCGAAACTGGGCGTGTGACAAATGGGAAGCTGCGTCATGCAGTTCACTCGTATGTCCATGAGACCCTGAAAGCTTGATAAAGAAGGGAGACATGTTCGATGGCGAAAGACGATGTTATCGAGATTGAAGGAACCGTAGTTGAGACTTTGCCTAACGCAATGTTTAAGGTAGAATTAGAGAATGGTCACAATGTGCTTGCACATGTATCCGGTAAAATTCGTATGCATTTTATTCGAATCCTACCAGGCGACCGAGTAACAGTGGAGCTATCTCCATATGACTTGACGCGTGGCCGTATCACTTACCGTTACAAATAATCTTTTGCACTCCGACCCACTAAGGAGGTTTAGATAAGATGAAAGTCAGACCATCTGTTAAGCCGATCTGCGAAAAGTGTAAAGTAATCCGCAGACGCGGCAAAGTAATGGTGATTTGCGAAAATCCAAAGCATAAACAAAAACAAGGCTAATAAAGAAGGAGGTGCTCTTTGAATGGCACGTATTGCTGGTGTAGACATTCCGCGTGACAAGCGCGTTGTGATCTCTCTAACGTATATTTTTGGTATTGGAAAATCAACAGCTGAAAAAATTCTTACTGATGCAGGCGTATCTCAGGAAACTCGCGTTCGCGACCTTACTGAAGATGAGCTAAACAAAATCCGTGAAATCGTAGACAGCTTAAAAGTTGAAGGTGACCTTCGCCGTGAAGTATCCCTAAACATCAAACGTCTAATGGAAATCGGTTCATACCGTGGCCTTCGTCACCGTCGTGGACTTCCTGTTCGCGGACAGCACACGAAGAACAATGCACGTACACGTAAAGGTCCTCGTAAGACCGTAGCTAACAAGAAAAAATAATTAGTAAAGGAGGTTTCTTCTTAACATGGCACGTAAACAACAAACTCGTAAGCGTCGTGTGAAAAAGAATATCGAAGCTGGTATTGCTCACATTCGCTCAACTTTCAACAATACAATCGTGATGATTACAGACACTCATGGTAATGCAATTGCATGGTCAAGTGCTGGTTCACTTGGTTTCAGAGGATCTCGTAAATCAACTCCATTCGCAGCTCAAATGGCAGCTGAAACAGCAGCTAAAGCTTCAATGGAACATGGTTTGAGAACTCTTGAAGTAACAGTAAAAGGTCCTGGTGCAGGTCGTGAAGCTGCGATCCGTGCACTTCAAGCTGCAGGTCTTGACGTAACGGCAATTAAAGACGTTACTCCAGTTCCTCATAATGGCTGCCGCCCACCGAAACGTCGTCGTGTTTAATTTTTCTGTATAAAATCTGGATCCTTGTCGATAATGGATCATAGATTCCTTCGTGCAGAAATGAAAGATCCGGTTGTAAAGCACAATGGGTATGATAGACATGGGGAATTTCGGAATGATTCATAGAATCTATATCCGGAGTTTCGACGTTTTGAAGGAGGGTAAACTTGAATGATCGAAATTGAAAAGCCAAAAATCGAGACGGTTGAGATCAGCGATGATGCCAAATACGGAAAATTCGTTGTAGAGCCACTTGAGCGTGGATATGGTACAACATTGGGTAACTCCTTGCGTCGTATCCTATTATCCTCACTTCCTGGTGCTGCGATCACTTCTATTCAAATTGACAGTGTTCTTCACGAATTTTCAACTATTGAAGGTGTCGTAGAAGATGTTACAACAATCATTTTGAATATCAAGAAGCTTGCATTAAAGATCTATTCAGATGAAGAAAAAACACTTGAAATCGATGTACAAGGTGACGGTGTCATCACAGCTGGCGATATTACGCATGACAGTGACGTTGAGATTCTCAATCCTGATCTGTATCTTGCGACGATCGGCAAAAATGGACATCTTCGTATGCGTTTAAGTGCGTCTCGCGGTCGTGGTTACACACCTGCAGACCAAAACAAACGTGAAGATCTTCCAATTGGTGTGATTCCAATCGATTCAATCTATACACCTGTTTCACGTGTGAACTATCAAGTTGAAAACACTCGTGTTGGTCAAATGACGAATTTCGATAAGCTTTCACTTGATGTCTGGACAGATGGAAGCATTGGTCCTAAAGAAGCAGTAGCTTTAGGTTCTAAGATTCTAACTGAACACCTTAATATTTTTGTAGGATTAACGAATGAAGCGCAGAATGCTGAAATCATGGTAGAAAAAGAAGAAGATCAGAAAGAAAAAGTTCTTGAAATGACAATTGAGGAACTGGATCTGTCCGTTCGTTCTTATAACTGCCTGAAACGAGCAGGAATCAACACAGTCCAGGAGCTGGCGAATAAGTCAGAAGAGGACATGATGAAGGTGCGTAACCTCGGCCGTAAATCTCTTGAAGAAGTTAAGGCAAAACTAGATGATCTTGGATTAGGTCTCCGCAGAGAAGACTGATTCATTTTATGAAGAATAAAACATTAAGATAGACACAATTTCAACAAAGGAGGGAACCCTTCATGGCTTACAGAAAGTTAGGACGTACAAGTTCTCAACGTAAAGCACTTCTACGTGACCTTACAACGGACTTGATCATGAACGAACGTATTGAGACTACTGAAACACGCGCGAAAGAACTTCGCTCTGTTGCAGAAAAAATGATCACTCTTGGAAAGAAAGGTGACTTGCACGCTCGTCGTCAAGCAGCATCTTATATCCGTCGTGATCACGAAGTAAGAACAAAAACAAATGATAAAGGCGAAGAGAAAGAAGTAAACTTCTACGCTCTGCAAAAACTATTTGACGAAGTAGCACCACGCTACGCAGAACGTCAAGGTGGTTACACACGCATCATGAAAGTTGGTCCTCGTCGCGGAGACGGCGCACCAATGGTAATCATCGAGTTAGTTTAATTTAATTCGTACATCACAGAGGGCGGAACAGTTAGAGCCTAACTGCTCTCGCCCTCTTTCTTTAAAGCTATAAGATTAATACGACGACAAAGCAAAAAGCAGAGTGTTATGATGAGCAGACTTTATGGGCTGTCTCGTCTAGCTCTTAGCACCTCATTCATCCATCGTCACAATGGATAGGAACGTTATACTTTTTTAATTAAGCGAGCGCATTTCCTTGAATGAGGTGCGCGCTTTTTTTGTATAAAAAAGGGTATCTAGATGAGAAGAGAATAGGCAGGACATAGAGAGAGAATCTAGCAGGAGATAGATTTCCTTCATAAATGAGGATTCTGCTGCTATTTAGGCAGGAGGCTTAAAGATGGCGCGCGAAATTATTTCACTAAACTCCATCACATTCCGTTATCCAGGCGGAGACCATGACGTGTTAAAAAACGTTTCTTTTTCAGTACAAGAAGGGGAATGGGTCGCGATTGTTGGCCATAACGGATCAGGCAAATCGACCCTCGCTAAATTAATGAATGGACTATATTTCCCAGATAAAGGAAGTATTCAAATTGTTGGTATTTCACTTGAAAAGGATACAGTTTGGGAGACGAGAAAGCATATAGGAATGGTTTTTCAAAATCCGGATAATCAGTTTGTCGGCACAACCGTTCAAGATGATGTGGCTTTTGGCTTGGAGAACCATGGCGTACCGCATGAAGAGATGGTTAAGCGTGTGAACCGTGCCCTCAAACAGGTGAAAATGGACGATTTTCTAAATCAAGAGCCACATCATCTTTCAGGCGGACAAAAGCAGCGCGTTGCCATGGCTAGTGTACTTGCCCTCAGACCGGATATTATTATCCTTGATGAAGCAACATCCATGCTTGATCCAACTGGACGGCAAGAGGTGATTGGGCTGGTCCGGTCACTTAAGGAAGAACAGGAAATGACCGTGCTTTCCATCACACATGACTTAGAAGAAGCAGCAAAGGCAGATCGTATGATTGTGATGAATCAAGGTGAGGTTTACCGCACAGGAACACCACGGGAAATTTTTGAATTGGGTGATGAACTGGTTCAGCTGGGACTGGATCTCCCGTTCTACCTAAAAATGGGCAACGCTCTAAAAGCGCAGGGTGTTCAGCTTTCAGGACAGCATTTAACAGAAGAAGAGTTGGTGAATGAGTTATGGACATCTCACTGCAAAAAGTAGAATACCGGTATGCAGCAGGATCACCCTTTGAAAAAAAAGCGATAGAAGATATATCGTTTACGATTCCAAGTGGACAATGCGTAGCGATTATTGGTCATACGGGATCAGGTAAATCAACCCTTTTACTGCATCTAAATGCACTCTTAAAACCAACTTCAGGCTCTGTCGTGATTGGTGATCGAACGGTAAAAGCGGGCCGGAAGGAGAAAGACCTAAAGCCGATTCGTCAAAAAGTCGGCATTGTTTTTCAGTTTCCCGAACAGCAGTTATTTGAAGAAAACGTGATGAAGGACATTTGCTATGGTCCGATGAATTTCGGTGTCTCTGAAGAAGAAGCAAAAAAACGGGCAAGATACTGGATTGAACAAGTAGGGCTTTCCCAAGAAATTTTAGAGGACTCCCCTTTTGATTTATCAGGCGGTCAAATGAGGCGTGTGGCGATTGCAGGCGTGCTGGCGATGGAGCCAGAGGTTCTTGTATTAGATGAGCCGACTGCTGGACTGGACCCCCGAGGCCGAAAAGAAATCATGGATATGTTTTATCAATTGCATAAAAAACGGAACCTGACTTTGATCCTCGTTACACACAGTATGGAGGATGCAGCTGAGTATGCTGATCAGGTAGTTGTGCTGAATAAAGGCCGGAAAGTGCATGAAGGGACGCCGCGAGACCTGTTCGCTGATGCTGAAAGGCTGGCTGAATGGGGACTTGGCGTGCCGGAAGTTGTTCGGTTCCAGCGTCTTCTTGAAGAAAAAACAGGTCGCTCCCTTCCAGGTGTTTGCTTATCGATCGATGAACTTGCGGCAGCCTGGAATGAGCAGTCAGGAGGTCCTGCCGTATGATGGAAAAAATGATTTTCGGCCGTTATATTCCGGCAGACTCATTGGTTCACCGGATGGACCCTCGGGCTAAACTTGTTTTTGTATTTGCATTTATTGCGATTATCTTTTTAGCTGATAATGTCTGGGCTTACGCGCTTGCGGCTATTTTTACGCTTGCCTCTATCTGGCTTTCAGGAATTACGGTCCGATTTCTTATCAGCGGATTAAAGCCTGTCATGATTTTAATTGCTTTTACCTTTGTCCTCCAGCTGTTTTTCGCCAGGGAAGGGCAAGTGATTCTGGATTTAGGTCTGTTTACGATTTATGAAGAAGGTGTGCGGCAGGCTCTGATGATTTCCACCCAGTTTTTACTGCTGGTTTTCATGACATCTTTGCTTACGTTAACGACGACGCCTATCTCCATTACAGATGGACTGGAAAGCTTACTGAACCCGTTGAAAAAAATTCGATTTCCCGCTCATGAGCTTGCCTTGATGATGTCCATTGCGCTTCGATTTATTCCTACTTTAATGGATGAAACGGATAAGATCATGAAGGCGCAAATGGCAAGAGGGTCAGATATGTCAAGCGGTCCTGTAAAAGACCGGATTAAAGCTGTGGTGCCGCTCATGATCCCTTTATTCGTCAACGCATTTAAACGTGCGGAAGATTTAGCTACTGCTATGGAGGTCCGGGGATACCGGGGTGGAGAAGGGCGAACAAAATACCGCCTTTTGCAATGGCACCTGCGCGATACACTTGCGCTGTTTTCTCTTGTTCTATTGGCAGGACTATTAGGGTCTTTAAGAATTTGGCTGTAAGGAGGGCTTGAAGTGCCCAGGTTTAAATGTGTTATTTCATATGATGGAGCAGCCTTCTTTGGTTATCAGGTTCAGCCAGGCATGCGTACTGTTCAAGGAGAGCTTGAAAGAGCGCTGACAGAGGTGCATAAGGGGATGAAGACCCGGGTGTCAGCCAGTGGCCGTACAGATGCACGTGTGCACGCTGTGGGGCAGGTTATTCATTTTGACACAGAGAGCCGAATTCCGGCTGAGCGCTGGCCGGCTGTCTTAAATCAAAAGCTGCCAAATGACGTGGTGGTAAAAAATGCAGAGCAGGTAGAAGATGATTTTCACGCCCGCTTTTGGACCAAAAGCAAGGAATACCGCTACATTATTGAGAGGGGACCGCACCAAACCCCTTTCAGAAGGCACTATGCGGTTCATCATCCCCTTACCATTGATATTCAACAGATGAAAGCAGCTGCCGCTCACTTCTTAGGCGAGCATGATTTTACCAGCTTCTCCGTGGCGAAATCGGCTGTTGTAGATCGAGTCCGGACGATTGAACGATTTGACATTATCGAGCAAGGAAACGAATGGATCTTTATTGTGAAGGGCAATGGCTTTTTATACAATATGGTGCGCATCATGGTAGGCACTCTCCTTGAAGTAGGCAGCGGCAAATATAAGCCAGAGGATATACCTGTTATGCTTGAGGCGACAGATCGAAGCGCAGCAGGAAAAACAGCACCTCCTCATGGCCTTTATTTATGGGAGGTTGCCTACAGAAATAAGCAGGACTGATTTCTTTTCAAGACGAAATAAAAAAAGTTCTTAAAACAACTCGACCTGGTGTAACATTCTCTTGACATACAGGTTGAAACGTTATAATATAGCCTATGGTATGTATTTCACCCTTTGATGAGACCCGGACCTCATCAATGCGAAGTGTACAAATACGGCTCAAAAGAATAGATGAAACAATTTAAACTTTAATTAGGAGGTAAACTCATGCGTACAACATTTATGGCTAAAGGTCACGAAGTAGAGCGCAAGTGGCTCGTAGTAGATGCTGAGGGTAAAACTCTTGGACGTCTTGCTAGTGAAGTTGCTGCAATCCTGCGTGGTAAAAATAAACCGACATTCACTCCTCACGTTGACACAGGTGATCATGTGATCATCATCAACGCTGAAAAAATTCACCTTACAGGTAAAAAGCTTACGGATAAGATCTACTACCGTCACAGCTTGCACCCAGGTGGTTTGAAACAGCGTACTGCATTAGAAATGCGTACAAACTACCCTACAAAAATGCTTGAATTAGCGATCAAAGGAATGCTTCCGAAGAATTCTCTTGGACGTCAAATTTTCAAGAAGCTTCACGTATATGCTGGAGCAGAACACCCACACGCAGCACAACAGCCAGTAGCTTACGAGCTGCGCGGTTAATTTAAATTAAAGAGGAGGGAATTATCTTGGCACAAGTACAATATATCGCAACAGGTCGTCGTAAAAGTTCTACTGCCCGTGTACGTCTAGTACCAGGTGACGGACAAATCGTAATCAACGGACGCGAAGTAGAAAACTACATTCCGTTCGCAGCATTGCGCGAAGTAATTAAACAACCCCTTAACATTACTGAAACTCTTGGCAACTACAATATTTTCGTAAATGTTAATGGTGGTGGATACACTGGACAAGCAGGAGCAATCCGTCACGGAATTTCACGTGCATTGCTTCATGTTGACCCGGAATACCGTGGAGCACTAAAGAGCGCGGGTCTATTAACTCGTGACTCACGTATGAAAGAGCGTAAGAAGCCAGGTCTTAAAGGCGCTCGTCGTGCACCTCAGTTCTCAAAACGTTAATCTGTCTTTTCCAAAGCTCTCAGCCTCAGCGGCCGAGAGCTTTTTTGTGTGTAAAATACACCAAATCTTCCGCTTCCCTTCTACAGATGCCAAGACAAGCATATAGTAATGCATCATTCTATATGACAGGTGGGCGTTGGATGAAAAAAAAGGTCGTTTTCCTTATTATGTTCATACTCTTAACAGCAGTTGTTCTCGGATGGCGTGTAGACAGGATCGTAATCAGTGCGCTTGAGGAATGGCGCATGCCTTTATCAGGAAAAGTCATCGTCCTCGATCCTGGTCACGGAGGAGCAGACGGAGGAGCAAATTACGAAACCATTTTAGAAAAAAATTTAACGCTTAAAATTACAAAGAAACTGAGAGCTTATTTAGAAGAACAAGGTGCGATTGTCCGAATGACTCGAGAAAAGGATATGGATTTAGCGAGTGAGGCAACTAAAGGCTACCGCGATCGAAAAAGAGAGGATCTGAAGAAACGCTTAGATCTTGTTAATGATAAAGACAATGATTTATTTATCAGTATCCATCTTAACGCTATCCCGCAGACGCAATGGAGCGGCGCTCAAACATTTTATACCACTTATCATGATGACAATGAGAGAATAGCGCGATTTGTTCAACACGAGCTTGTTCGTCATTTACCTAAAAACACCCGAAAAGCTAAAACGATTGATGGCATTTATGTACTGAGTCATGCAGAAACGCCAGGGGTTTTAGTAGAGGCTGGCTTTTTATCAAATCCTGAAGAGCGGTATTGGCTGCTGCAGGAGGAATACCAGCAGCGTATTGCGGCATCCATTTATTTTGGAATTCTGCGCCACTATTCAGAAGAAGACAGTCTTGAAGAAGAATTATAAGCACAAAACACAGTAAGCTCCATTCACAGACTTTCCATTTTTCCTATGTTATACTGACATAGGATGTAAACGAATACAGTGAAGGGGTGACTGCAATTGATGACAGAACAGCAAGTTCATGAACTCATCGGTTCAATGAATGATCCGATCCTACATACAACACTCGCTGAAACAGGCGGAATTGTTGAAGTTTCAATTAAAGAAGAGAAAAACCATGTCAGTGTAAAAATTGCGTTGGCTAAAACCGGGACAGCTGAGCAGATGCAGCTGCAAATGGCAGTAGTAGATGCATTAAAAGGTGCAGGTGCCGATTCTGTTGGGATTAGGTTTACTGAATTGCCTCCTGAAGCACTTGAACAATTCAGAGGACAGGCAGATGAATCGGTGGAAGATAATTTACTATCTCCGGGCAATAAAGTTCAGTTTATAGCTGTGGCAAGCGGTAAAGGCGGGGTTGGGAAATCAACAGTTTCCGTAAATCTTGCTGTAGCGCTTGCTCGTGCCGGAAAAAAAGTAGGGCTAATTGATGCGGATATATATGGCTTTAGTGTCCCAGATATGATGGGGATTAATAAACGGCCAGTAGTTAGGGATGAGCGCATTATTCCCGTAGACCGTTTTGGTGTTAAAGTTATTTCCATGGCATTCTTTGTAGAGGACAATGCTCCTGTAATCTGGCGCGGGCCTATGCTTGGAAAAATGCTAAACAGCTTCTTTACCGAAGTGGAGTGGGGAGAACTGGATTATTTGCTGCTGGATCTTCCGCCGGGTACAGGAGACATCGCTCTTGATGTACATGCGCTGCTCCCATCCAGCAAAGAAATTATCGTCACTACCCCTCATCCTACTGCAGCGTTTGTGGCAGCGAGAGCGGGAGCCATGGCGCTTCAAACAGACCACTCAATTTTGGGTGTCGTAGAAAATATGTCTTTTTATGAAAGTAAAAAAACAGGCGAACGCGAATATGTGTTTGGTCAGGGCGGAGGAGAGAAGCTAGCAGATGAGCTGCGTACCGATCTTCTAGGCAAACTCCCACTGCAGCAGCCTGATTGGGACGATAGTGATTTCGCACCGTCTGTTTATGGTGAAGACCATCGTTTAGGTAAAATTTACGCAGACATAGCACAACAAGTGATTGATAGAACATAAAAAAAAGGGTGGTCTCCTGATTGTTTCTGCAATCAGGAGACTGCCCTTTTAAGATCCGTTTCCGCTTTCTGTACCGCCGCCACCTTCACCGCCGCCCTGGCCTTCTCCTGATCCGCCGCCAGCTTCAGATGATCCCTCTGTGTTTTCGCCTCCAGAGCTGCCGCTTTCACTTTGTTCCCCCATTTTTTTGGCCGCCTCTAATAAGATATCCTGTAACTCTTTTTGAACAAGGGGACTTTCCATTACTTCAATCATTTGTTTTTTTGTTTCTTCCCGATACGCTTGACTGTTCATTAACGTCAATGTTTGTTCTTGTATCGAAGGGTCCTTAAGCAAATCAAGCATCATTCCCTGATATTCAGGATCCTGCATCAGCCCTTTGATTAATTCTTCATGCTCTTTATGCATGCTTTTTGCCAGTACTTCTGCAAAGGCAGGGTCTTTAAACGTTTCTTCCCAGAATTTCCGCCCGTCCTTTGAAAGTAATTTTTCATCAATGGATTTCTGAACTACTTCCTGGTCCAAAACCAGTTCCTTCTTTATTTCTTCATCTGCCAGCAATTCCTGGACAGCCGTTTTTCCTTCATTGGTTTTCAATAAATCAATGACCATTTGTTTGGTCTCTTCATAGCTGGATGCTTTTTCACCACCGCAAGCTGTTAACAATAATGCAAATACAAAGAGAATAATCATGCCGTTTTTTCTCACAGTCGTTCACCCCCAAACTGTTATTTCTCTAGTACTTATCTTCTGCAGTCAAGGGTAAAATATGCACGTTCACAACGTAGTCATGGATTTATCAAATGGTGATTGGTACAATCAAAGGAGAGTTTGTAAAATAATTGCTGGGGGATCATACCGTGACTATCCGAAGTTGGATTCGATTTTTTACCATGACATTACTTGTAGGCGGGGTAACAACAGGGATTGTTGGAATTGCCGTACGCTTTGATGAATTGGTTAATTTATTAAACGGGCAGGATGCAGTAGAAGTTGTTTCTGTCATTGTATGGATGATTGGTGTTGGAATGACGTTTAGTGTTATTAGTCAGATGGGGTACTTTGCTTACTTAACCATTCATCAATTTGGGCTGGGCATTTTCAAGTCATTAAAATTATGGAATGCGGTTCAGCTTGTACTGGTGGCATTTGTTCTATTTGATTTAGTGTATTTCCGCTTTCAGGCTTTCGCAGGAGAAGGGGACTCTCTTCTTCCTTATATAGGTTTAGC
Source organism: Jeotgalibacillus campisalis (assembly GCF_000829515.1). Classification (GTDB taxonomy): domain Bacteria; phylum Bacillota; class Bacilli; order Bacillales; family Jeotgalibacillaceae; genus Jeotgalibacillus; species Jeotgalibacillus campisalis. The sequence continues at coordinate 57,220 of NZ_JXRR01000006.1, forward strand.
CATTTTTTTATTAGCTGCTGGATTAGTGGTGGCATTATTAAAGGCTAAGCAGGCTAGTTATTCTGTATTTCCGGCAGCCTTGTTTTTTATGGTGGTCGTCACAACATTAGAGTGGCTTCCGGTTCTTCGCAGCAACGAAGGGTATTGGCTTATAACCATTATGTTCACACTTATTGCAACTAATGCCTATCAAATACTGGCATTGCCTCGATACAACAAACGGTCGGTTAAAGAGCGGGAAGAAAGATTAGCCCGCAAAGAGGCGCGTTTAAACAAACAAAAGACTGTGAAAAGTTAAACAATGCAATTTGAAAGAGCCGTGCAAACGATCCGCACGGCTTTTTTTAGTCCAATAATTTTATTTTGCTGTCAGACGAAGCTAATAATTCTAATAAAGATACAAATGGCACGTCATTCTCGTGTTTTATAGCCTCATGCCATTTTTCCCAATTTTTCTTCATATCCTCAAGCTTATTCGCGGCGTCAAGCTCTATAACTGCGCCTTTAACTGAAATTCTTTCTGAAGAAACCAAATCCTTTCCCTCAAGTTGATGACTGACTACAATAAGATCATACTTTGCCATGGTCTTCACTACCGATGGAGGTAAGAGCTCGTCCTTTGTCCGGTAATAAGAGGGATCGAGATTATGCTCTCTAAATAGATTTCGTAAATCTTCAAGATGTTTTGCAATTTCTTTTTCCTCAAGCGATTCGTAGCGTGAAGGATGAGGATCGTAAATGCCAATGTCAAATCCAGCGAGCTGAATTTCCTTAACAACTTCTTTTTGCCGGTCAACCCACGCAGGATCTAAAAAGAACGCTGCTTTTTTTATCCCTTTTTCCTCAAGGTCCTTTACAAGCCAAAGAATTGATTCGTCTCCCAGTTCAACATTAAAGGTCAGTGAAACTCCTTCGTCACCCTTATACAAAATACCAGGAGACGGCCATACCCCATTTACATTCATTACACTTGGAGAAGGCGGAATCAACAGCACAATAAGTGTAATCACGATTAAAATGATGCCTGTCTCATATCCTTTCTTAAAAAAATGTTTCCCCATTTATATATACACTTCCTTCCTGCACAGCCATTTTTAAAAGCATATGAACGAAAGAAGAAAAATATCTTTTTTCTTTAAAAGTATTGACCAACCTTATATCCGGTGATATATTAATAAGCGTCGCTTTTAGACGAGCTCAAAACAGCAGAAAAAAACATTTGAAATAAATTGTTGACATACTATTTCGAAAAATGGTATGATAATCTGGTCGCTTGAGAGAGCAACACAAAAAACGAAACACCTTGAACCTTGAAAACTAAACAACCAAAAACGTCAACGTTAATACAAGATTTAAACGAAACAAATGAGCTTTATCAAACACTTTACGGAGAGTTTGATCCTGGCTCAGGACGAACGCTGGCGGC
>NZ_JXRR01000007.1 GCF_000829515.1 Jeotgalibacillus campisalis
CTAATCGATCGAGGACTTAACCAATTTTGGCGATTACTCGCTTGTTCGTTTGTTTTGATGTCTTATCCAGTTTTGAAAGAATGAGTAACATAGTTACTGCGTTTTTTATTCTTTCTTGTAATTTATTATTGAATTTTGAGGCAAAATTGGTATAATAGTTTTTGTCCAAGGCAATAGTAAGCGTCTAGTGATGATAGCGAAGAGGTCACACCCGTTCCCATGCCGAACACGGAAGTTAAGCTCTTCAGCGCCGATGGTAGTTGGGGGTCTCCCCCTGCGAGAGTAGGACGTCGCTAGGCAATGTTCCGCAGTAGCTCAGTGGTAGAGCTATCGGCTGTTAACCGATCGGTCGTAGGTTCGAGTCCTACCTGCGGAGCCAATTACTGCTTCCATAGCTCAGCAGGTAGAGCACTTCCATGGTAAGGAAGAGGTCGCAGGTTCAAATCCTGTTGGGAGCTTATCTTTTTACAAGGCCCGTTGGTCAAGCGGTTAAGACACCGCCCTTTCACGGCGGTAACACGGGTTCGAATCCCGTACGGGTCACCAGATGGAGAATTAGCTCAGCTGGGAGAGCATCTGCCTTACAAGCAGAGGGTCGGCGGTTCGAGCCCGTCATTCTCCACCATTTCTGCCGGTGTAGCTCAATTGGTAGAGCAACTGACTTGTAATCAGTAGGTTGGGGGTTCAAGTCCTCTTGCCGGCACCAGATTTACTTATGGTTTTTCATATGGAGGGGTAGCGAAGTGGCTAAACGCGGCGGACTGTAAATCCGCTCCTTCGGGTTCGGCAGTTCGAATCTGCCCCCCTCCACCATTTTTTTTACTTAATTGGTTCATGGCCTTTATCATTGGGCATACTTAAGTAAACTTGACTCATTGGGCTATAGCCAAGCGGTAAGGCAACGGATTTTGATTCCGTCATGCGTTGGTTCGAATCCAGCTAGCCCAGCCATATGAGCCATTAGCTCAGTTGGTAGAGCATCTGACTTTTAATCAGAGGGTCGTAGGTTCGAATCCTACATGGCTCATCATAAAATCTCTCATCCTTTGTGATGGGAGGTTTTTTTCGTTTGCAAAAACCATGTCAGCTGCTGACATGGTTTTACTCTTTCATTGCATATAATTCGTTCCATTTTTTTTTCTGTAGTTCTTCATTCATCCGATAGGGGTCTTCGAGGAGTTCCCATAGAAGGTCGCTTTTTTCCTCAAATGAGAGGGGGAGCTGCTTAATGAGATCGCGGCATTGTTTTAAAAAAGCGGTGTAGGGTTCCCAGCTGGAGTCAAACTGTGCTTCAAGTTCTTTTTTTAGCTTCCGTGTGAGTTTAGGACTTGAGCCATTGGATGTCACAGCAACCTGCAAATAGCCGCGTCTAATGGTTGCTGGAAAGGTGACATTGCCTTCTTCAAATTCATCTACCACGCAAACCAGCTGATGGGCGGGGAGCGCTTTAGATAAAGCTTGATTGGCTATTCTGTCATTAGTAGCCAGAATCACAAGGGCCGCATCAGCAAAATCAGAAGGCTCGGCTTTCCTGTGAATTAGGGTATAGTTTTTTTCTTCTGCAAGCTGTAAGACTTCTTCGGACATTTGAGGAGCAATAAAAGTGATTAACGCCTGCTCGCCATGAAGCACCCTGGCTTTTCTTGCAGCAATTCTTCCTGCCCCTGCAATTACAACTTTTCTTCCTGTTAAATTAATGATTAACGGCTGCATAACGTTCTCCTTCAGCATTGGCTCGGTCGATAACGATTTGTTGAATCGCGTTGTGTCTGGCTAATGAATCTGTGCAGGAAATGGCATGTCCAAGTTTTTGTTTCTGTTTTACTTTGAGCTGCACTTCGTTTAAAAGAAGGCCGCCAAACAAGAGATAAGGGATGACGATGATGCGCCCTTTTTCTTTTGCTGTAATGGTTTCAAGGCCTTGATCAAAGGTTGGTTCGATCGCTGCCAGGTAGCATACATCTACCGAGGATACAGTCAGTCTCCTTTTAATTCCTTCAGCTATCTGATTAAAAGCGATACGTGTTTGCGGGTCGCTGCTGCCTCTGCCGACTAATAAAATGGAATCGGCTGAAAAAATAGGACCGGCTAGATGGCGTTTAACCAGCTCTGCAATTGCATCTAAAATAACTTCCTGTACACCTAGGGCTTCTGTTGTTGTAATGCTGATGTCAGGATAGCGCTTGTGCAATGGTGCGATTTCATCTGGTATGTCTTGTTTAATATGACCTGCAGTCAACAGGAAAATCGGCACAATTTTAATCTCAGTGGCTCCTCTTTCTACGCAGCGGCGGAAGCCTTCTTCAATAAAAGGAGGGGTAAGCTCTAAAAAGCTCACTTCCTGGATTGGAGCATTGACGTATCCCATTACTGCTTCCAAAAATTGTTTGGCTTCATTTGCGCCTTTTTTGGACCTGGTGCCATGTCCGATGTATAGAATGGCTTTCATAATCAGTCTCCTTTTTGTTACCCGTGTACTGCCGGCAGGTGTGGGGCAACTTCTTCTTTAAACCAGTTCAGATTGTGATGGAGCTTTACTACTTCTCCAATAATGATCATGCTGGGATTTGAAATGCCGGATTGATTGACGCGCTCTTCAATATCAGATAATGTCCCTGCTACTGTTTGCTGTTCTGCAAGCGTTCCCCAGTGCACGAGGGCAATTGGCGTATCGGGTGATTTTCCATTTTGTAGCAGGTTTCTGCAAATATCCGGTAAATGGGAAACGCCCATATAAACACAAATGGTATCAACTGCTTTTGCAAGGTGCTGCCATTGATGCTCGGCTTCACGATCGCCCGCCTGATGACCGGTTATAAATGCGAAGCTCTTGCTCAAGGTTCTATGGGTAACGGGTATGCCGGCATAAGCGGGGGCAGCAATTCCTGCGGTGATCCCAGGAATAATTTCATAAGGCACATCATTTTTTGCACATTCTTCTGCTTCTTCACTGCCACGCCCGAAAACAAAAGGATCCCCGCCTTTTAAGCGGACGACGTTCAGTCCCTTTTTAGCATATTTAACGAGAAAATGATTAATGGTTTCTTGTTTCATCGTATGGTAATGCGGAAGCTTTCCGCAATAAACCAGCTGCGCGTCAGACTTCGCAAATTCAAGCAGTTCTGGATTCACGAGTCGGTCGTAGAGAATCACATCTGCCTGCTGAAGATAGCGCATGCCTTTAACGGTAATTAGTTCAGGATCACCGGGCCCTGCTCCTACTAAAAATACTTTCCCTATCATTCTTTTTCTCCCCTTTCCCTGATGAAATTGCCGATTCTTCTTAGCTTAGGACAATTTTAACATAGTGACTCTTTCTTTAGAGTATTGATTTTTTTCGTAAATAGTCCAGCACTTGATTTACCGCTTCTTGGACTGTGGTCTGATCTGAGCGTATCGTTAGTTCTGGCGCAGCCGGTTTTTCGTAAGGCGAGTCGATTCCAGTAAAATCCCTAATTTCGCCTTTTCGTGCTTTTTCATATAATTGCTTGGGATCACGCCTCTCGCATTCTTCAAGCGGACAGTCTATGAACACTTCGATAAACTCTTCAGGTTCAAACAGCGCCCGCACCTGATTACGATCGGACTGAAAAGGAGAAATAAAAGCAGTGGTGACAACTTTGCCGCTATCCACAAACAGTTTGGCTACTTCCCCAATCCTGCGAATATTTTCTGTCCGGTCTTTTTCTGTAAACCCAAGATCTTTATTGAGCCCGTGCCTGACATTGTCTCCATCCAGCACGTATTCGCTGATGCCATGTTTGTACAGCTCTGAAGAAACAGCATTTGCGATCGTGGATTTACCGGATCCTGATAGGCCGGTAAACCAGAGTGTACAGCTGCCATGCACATTTTGAACACGGCGGTCGTGTTTTGAAATGGCCGCCGAATGCCAGGTAAGATTCGTTGAATTCATCATCATTTCCCTCCTATAAAATGGATTCTTGGCGCATTCCTTCAATTAATACACTGACAACTTCTTTGCGGCTGAAAGTAGAAGGAGGGAGTTCCCCAGCCCGGAGCATCTGTCTGACTTTTGTGCCGGATAGAATCACTCTGTCTTCTTTTCCGTGCGGGCACGTTTTATCTGAAGCCATGCCTTCACACTTGTTGCAGTAAAAGCTATGTTCAAAAAACAGTGGCTTGATGCCAAGTTCTTCTTCTGTGAATTCACTAAAAATATGCTGTGCGTCATAGGTTCCATAATAATCTCCAACACCGGCATGGTCACGACCTACGATAAAATGCGTGCAGCCGAAGTTTTTCCGTGCGATGGCATGGAAAATAGCTTCTCTTGGACCGGCATAACGCATAGCAGCTGGATAAACGCCGAGCTGCACACGTTCTTTAGGATAATAGTTATCAAGCAGCACACGGTAGCTTTTTAAACGGATATCTGCTGAAATATCATCTGACTTTGTTTCTCCGACGAGGGGGTTCACAAAAAGGCCGTCCACCGTCTCAAGAGCCGCTTTTTGAATGTATTCATGGGCTCTATGAATCGGATTTCTTGTTTGAAAACCAACAACTGTTTTCCATCCTTTTTCATTAAATAAAGCGCGTGTTTCGTTTGGTTTTAGCCATACGTCCTCAAAAACTCCTTTTTCAGGGTGCTTAACGAGAACAACTTCCCCGGCTAAATAGACAGGCCCGCGCTCATACAGGCGTTTTACTCCCGGGTGAGCTGGGTCATCTGTTTTGTATACTTCAAGCGCTTCTTTTTTCAAGTCAGGAGTAAACCATTCTGAAACCGTGATTACGCCATAGGTCTGCCGGTTGTGAACCAGCTCAATTTGTTCTCCCTGTGTTAAAGTTGCTGCATAAGCAGAGGAAACAGGAAGCGTAATTGGAATCGACCAAACTGTGCCATCCTTTAAACGCATAGTGCGGACGACTGATTCATAATCGTCTTTTCCTAAAAAACCGGTGAGAGGACTAAACAGACCGACGCCGATCCCTTCTAAGTCGCTTAAGGAAATGCTGTCAATTTGAAGCTCTTTTTGAACAGGTGTTAAATCTTTCGTTGGTTCATAGACTTGAATTAATTTTCCTCCATGAGGCTCGGGCAGATAGGACATCATTGATCACCATTCCTTATCGTTTATTTTCTGCTCCGACATCAGCCGGAAGCGTTAGGGCTGGAGCAGGACGTTTTAATAAAAATAGAACACCTAAAACAGAGATTAAAACACCGATTAACGCAACGATTGGATAAAAATTTTGTTCTACAAGCAGCAAGATCATCATGTAGGAAAGCACCATTGATAGGACGGGTGATACGACCCAAACGGTGAGCATCTGGACGACAATCGATTTTTTCAAAACAGCTTTTCCGTGCTTGGCAAAACCGATGCCTATAATAGAAGATGTCGTTATTTGAGTTAATGGGACCGGGATGCCAAAAAGGGAAGCGGCGGTTACAATGCTTGCGCCCGTACCGGAAATCACACAGCCTTCTTCTAATTTAAGAGAAGTGATTTTTTTGCCGTTGGTTTCCATGACACGATGACCAAGAAAAAAAGCGCCGAGTGCCACAAACAACCCTCCCCATAAAACCCCCTCACCCGTTTCCATTAAACCGGCTCCAACAAGAGGCCCTACGGCATTCGCCACATTATTCATTCCTGCTGAGAATGCTTCAAATAAGCCCATGATGATAACAGCCGGTGCTAAAAATTTTGCTGCGTGAGGTTTCGTCACCCAGTTCTTAACTACTTTTGCTTCCAAACATTTTGCTGCAGCAATCGCGATGAAAAAGGCGACAACTGGTGTCAGCAGCCAAAAGGACACAATCCATAAAAGCTTTCCAAGGAATACAGAGTGGTACACAATTCCCGCACCTACAACAGATCCAACAGCTACTTCGCTTGTCGAGAGAGGGATGCCAAAAAGATTTGCTAAAAACAATGAGAGGGCAGCGGATGCCAAAACGATAACCGCAACGGTGACAGTAAAGGTATCACTTGGCACGATGCCGCTGCCGAGTGTTTTTACTACTTCTCCGCCGCCAAGCCAGGCGCCAAAAAAGACGGTGACAGCACATAAACCAAGTGCAATCATCCGGTTTTTTATTACGCCGGAGCCATAGGCAATGCCCATAGTAGCTGCTGCCCCGCTCGCTCCGATGTTAAAAGCGAAAAACAATCCAATTGAAATGGCGATTACCGGAAGCATCAGGCTGACCTCCTTTCTTTAAGTGTGCAAACCACATTCTGTTTTGTTGTTTTGCTGCCATCTGCCGGCGCGTGAATCGCCATCTAACGAAACAGGGCTGGTACAGGGTAAGCAGCCGATACTTGGATATCCTTGTTTGTGAAGCACGTTATATGGCAAGTTGCGCGCCTCAATATAAGACCAGACTTCCTCCCATGTCCAATGAATTAACGGACATATTTTTATGTTTTTAAATTTTTCATCTTTGTTAATAAATTCAGTACTGGCTCTTGTGGGTGATTGCTCACGGCGAAGACCAGAAATCCATGCTTTTTTTGATCCCAGTGCTTCTTTTAATGGAAGGACTTTGCGAATATGACAGCATTGATTGGGGTCTCTCTTCCAAAGTGCAGAACCATAGGCTTCACGCTGCTCATCGAGTGTGAGTACCGGTTTATTAAGCTCGATATTCAGGGTTGGAAAACGTTCCTTCATTTTAGCGATAACATCATAGGTTTCCTGAAAATGAAGGTCTGTGTCCAAGAAAACAATATGGGCGCTCGGCTGAATTTGTGCGATTAGGTCAATTAACACAATGGCTTCGGCACCGAAACTTGATGCATAGACGATTTCCTGATCGGTATACGACTCGTAAGCCCACTTCAGTACGTTTTCTGCTCCTTTTGTTTCTGGGTCAATGGTGAAGGCTTCAGAACAGGGCTTCCATTGGTCATAGCTGACAGCATTCATTTGCACCGCTCCTTTCCTATAAAGGAGGATAAGATCTCATTAAAAAAACGCTTTTCCCATTTAGGAAAAGCGCAACTCTAAGTCTGCACCTTATCGTCCAAAATGGTTGTCATTTTGCTGGAATTGGCACCTTGCTCTAAAAGCAGGTTGCCGCGGCATCGACGGGCCAGTCCCTCAGCCGCTCTGGATAAGCTAGTGTATGAAGTTGTTGTGAATAATCCTACCATACCACTATGAATAGTCAACCATAAATAAAGTATAAATTAAAAAAATTCTAAAATTAAAAACAAGAGTCAATTCAATAAATTTTTATGAATATCCCTCATATCCTCCCTTAATACTATGATATCTCTTTACACTATGTTCCTCGCGCATATATATGCATGACTCTGCTTGGTTGAGTCATGCGTTGTGAAAGCGTTACAATAGGTATGGCAGACAGAAAATTCGTAAAGGGGGATTTATTTTATGGAAAAGAAAAATATTTCACTCATTGGAGTGCCAATGGATTTAGGGCAAATGCGAAGAGGCGTGGATATGGGGCCAAGTGCGATCCGGTATGCCGGCGCTATTGAACGGTTAGAGCAGCTTGGTCATAAAGTAGAAGACCTCGGCGATATCAGAATCGACCAGCCTGAACGAGTACATACTGCTGACACCAATTTGCGAAATTTAGATGCGGTGGTAAAAGGCAGTACAGAATTGGCTCAAAAAGTAAAATCAGTTAAAGATAAAGGAGATTTTCCGCTTATTTTAGGAGGGGACCACAGCATTGCCATTGGTTCACTTGCAGGGATCAGTCAGCGCTATGATAATCTTGGGGTGATCTGGTATGACGCACATGGTGATTTAAACACAGGAGAAACATCACCATCGGGCAACATTCACGGCATGCCGCTCGCAGTGAGTCTGGGGATCGGACATCCTGATCTTGTAAATATCTTAGACTACTCGCCTAAGATAAGACCGGAGAACATCGTCATCATTGGTGCCCGTTCGCTTGATGAAGGAGAGCGGGAGTTAATTAAAGATAAAGGCATGCGCGTCTACACGATGCATGAAGTGGACCGTATGGGTATGACTCGTGTGATGGAAGATGCGATTGATTATTTAAAAGAAAAAACAGATGGCGTTCATTTATCTCTTGATCTTGATGGTTTGGATCCTTCGGATGCTCCAGGAGTCGGAACACCAGTCATCGGCGGAATCAGCTATCGTGAAAGCCATCTCGCAATGGAAATGCTTGCTGAGTCTGATATCTTAACATCAGCAGAATTTGTAGAAGTCAATCCGATCCTGGATGATAAAAATAAAACAGCCCGTGTGGCAGTTGCATTAATGGGTTCGTTATTTGGTGAAAAACTGTTGTAAGTAAAAAGAGGTCGCTTCCACAAAAATCAGGCAGTATAGATCATTAGCATGGGGTGAACGGAGCCGGAAGGTGGCGACTCCAGCAGGATATGCGGTTGCTTGAGACACCGGAAGGCAAAGCCTGAGGAGGGCTCAAGCACCGTCCCTGCGGAAAGCGTCCGCCTAAAGCGAAGTGAACCGGTAAAAGAGTTTGAGACACATTTGTCTCAAGCTTTTTTTTGTGACTTTTATCTGTTCTTCTTTCTGCGCTTTTTGTAAAAAATGGGATGACTAGGGTCTTTTGTAGCTGTATAATCATATAAGTAGTCATTGACACAGTAGTCAGAATTGAGCATACATACATAATATATGACAAAAATATTTCAAATAAAAAGTGTGAAACCTTTTACGCGCAGAATACGTACATAGGGTAGAGCCGCTGAAGCGGAGGTAAGAATAATGGAACTCATTGTGAAAAAAAGAATAAAACAGGTCCTCAAAGGTGATCAGAATGCATTTGGGGAAATCGTGGAACTATATAAAGATAGACTGTTCCATGTCTGCTATCGAATGCTGGGCAATCGGCACGAAGCCGAGGATATTTCACAGGAAGCGTTTATCCGGGCGTACACAAATATTCATACATTCGATATCGACCGTAAATTTTCAACATGGCTCTATCGAATTGCGACCAATTTGTGCATCGACCGCATCCGCAAGAAAAAGCCCGATTACTTTTTAGATGCAGAAGTAGCTGGTACGGAGGGGTTGACGATGTACTCCCAGATTCAATCGGACGAACCGCTGCCCGAAGATGAAGTGGAGTCAATGGAATTGCAGAGCTCTATACAAAAAGAGATTTCATTACTGCCTGAAAAATACCGTACCGTGATCGTTTTAAAATATATTGAAGAACTCTCACTGAAAGAAATAAGTGAGATCCTGGATTTGCCGCTTGGCACTGTCAAGACGAGAATCCACCGGGGGCGTGAAGCACTCCGCAAGCAGTTAAGAACATTGTAGAGAGGGTGAGTTCTATGAACACTTGTCCTGAAGAAATCGTGCTTTTAATGCATGAATATTTAGATGAAGAGTTGTCATATGAAAAGGAAAACGAGTTAAAGCAGCACCTTCAGCATTGTGATGCGTGCAGAACTCATTTTCAAGAATTAAAACGGACCATTGCCTTTGTGCAAAGTACGTCCCATATAGAAGCACCAAGCGGCTTTACGCATAATGTGATGAGCCGTCTTCCAAAAGAAAAGAAAAAAGCAGGAATGCAGAGATGGTTTCAAAACAATCCGTTCTTTGCGGCAGCTGCAGTCTTTTTGATTTTAATGGGCGGAAGCCTCCTTACAGCTTGGAACAGCGATGATCAATTTGCTTTTACCAATAACGATAATGTCATCGTGGAAGGCCACACAGTGGTTGTCCCTGAAGGTGAAGTAGTTAAGGGTGATATGGTGGTCCGCAACGGTGATCTCCGGGTTGAAGGGCAAGTCGACGGAGATGTGACTGTTATTAACGGGGAACGGTACGTAGCAGGAGCCGGTTCCATTACAGGTCAAATTGAAGAAGTAGATCAGGCTTTTGAATGGCTTTGGTATAATATCAAATCAGCCTTCAATGAGTTTGGCGACATGTTTGAAACAAACAACAATGAGTAACACTTTTTAAGAGGCAGTATCTGAAACGTATCGGATGCAGCCTCTATTTTTATTGTTTTAAAAAGGTGTCGACCTGAAGGGAAACGCAGTGCCATTATTTTTTACTGCTGTCGAGAGAGAAAGCGGACTTACAGTATGAGGTGTGTTATAATGACATAGTTTAAAACAAACTTAACATTGAATCCCTATAGAGGGAATGTCTTAAATACATTAGTGGAGGAAGTCATATGCCGTTTGCCGATCAATTCACAGATTTAGCGGTATTGGATCTTGTGATCAACGCAGTCGATATTTTACTCGTCTGGTTTGTGGTTTATAAATTAATCACTGTGATCCGCGGGACGAAGGCTGTGCAGCTCTTAAAAGGGATTTTTGTAATTGTCATCGTCCGGGGGCTCAGTGAACTCCTTGGGTTTAATACCTTAGCATGGATGATGTCCCAGGTAATGCTATGGGGGGTTCTTGGGGTTATTATCATCTTTCAGCCGGAATTGCGGCGTGCCCTCGAACAGCTTGGGCGTGGAAAGATTTTTGCAAGAGGCAATCTTCATGAAGATGAAGAACGTGAGCGCCTCGTTGAAGCTGTAACGAAATCAGTCAGCTACATGGCCAAACGGCGGATTGGAGCACTGATTACGTTTGAAAAAGAAACAGGTATGGGCGACTATATTGAAACGGGAATCCAAATGGACTCTCATTTAACATCTGAGCTCTTAATCAATTTATTTATTCCGAACACTCCTTTACATGATGGTGCTGTCATTATTCAAAAAAACCGGATTGCAGCGGCTGCCTGCTACCTTCCTCTTTCAGAAAGCCCATTTATATCGAAAGAGCTTGGTACAAGACACCGTGCAGCACTTGGTGTAAGTGAGGTTACTGATAGTATCACAGTCATCGTTTCTGAAGAAACAGGGGCGATTTCATTTACAGCCGATGGAGAGCTGCAACGCAACCTCGATCTTGATGAGTTCAGCAGCCTTCTTCGCCTTGAGTGGTTTGGAGAAAGTGAAACCGCCGCTGCCTCGACGCGTTGGAATTGGAGGGGTAAAAAAAATAATGGATAAATTTCTGGAGAGCCGATGGTTTTTAAGAGGTTTTGCCTTATTAATGGCCGCAATTATGTTTGCGACCGTCAACAGTCCTGATGATCAGCAAAATGTAAATTCAAGTCCGCAAAGTACAACAGAAGTTATTGAAAATGTTCCTGTTGATACAATCTACAACCAGGATTCATTGGTGGTAACAGGCGTACCGAGCTCTGTCAATGTTTCCATCTCAGGCCCGTCACAAATTGTGGCAGCAGCAAAAGGTCTTAGGAATTACAGGGTGTTTGTGAATTTAAGTGAACAAGAAATCGGTACGCACGAAGTGGAAATTCAGCACGAAGGATTCTCTCAACAGCTTGAAGTAACGCTGTCTGAACCCTATGCTGAAGTCACAATTGATGAGCGGGTAACGGAAGAATTCACAGTGGATACAGAATTTAATGACAATATTATTCCAGATGGCTACGAGCTTGATGAAGTAGCTGTAAACCCTGAGACCGTTGTCGTAACCGGGGCGAAAAACATTATTGACGCGATTCGATATGTCAGAGCCACCATCAATGTCGACGGCGAAGTGGACGGAGAAGAGACCGTTGAATCAACGGTTCAAGTGTTAAATGCAGATCTTGATAAACTGCCGGTTTCCATTGATCCTGCTACTGTAGAAGTAGATATTAGTGTTAGTCAGCCAAGCAGAGAAGTCAGCATCGTCCCGGTCCAAACCGGCACCCTGGGAGATGGGCTTGAAGTGGACGAGCTGGCACTGTCAAATGATACCGTCACCATTTTTGGTCCAACGGATGTGATTGAAGCCATTGAGGAAATAGAAGTGCCATTTGATTTAACCGGCATTGAAGAAAGCGGTTCGAGGATTGAAGTGCCAATCCCGATTCCAAACGGAGTGGGTGAGCTGTCCGAGCCATCAGCAGCAGCGATCGTCACCTTCACTTCAAATCAGGATGAAGCAGCTGAAAATAACCAGCCAGTGTCTGAAGACCCTGCTCAACCTGAAGAAGAACCTGAGGAGACGCCGGAAGAGACACCACAAGAATCACCGGAAGAGGCACCAGAAGACACACCGGAAGACACACCAGAAGATACCGATACGACCGATGAAAATGCAAGCATAGAATCAAATACAGAGACAGAACAAGAGCTGACAATGTCGGCTCTTCCTGTCGAAATTAGAGATTCTGGCGATGATCTGCAGGCGGCTTTTCAAGATCCGCCAAGCGGGGAGCTCAATCTGCGTGTGACTGGCGAGACTGACGAGGTGGAAGCCTTAACAGACGAAGATGTGTCTCTTTACGTAGATGCAGCGGAACTTGAAGAAGGCGAGCATGAAGTGGAAGTGCAAGTAGAGGGTCCGACCGGAATGGTGTATGTGGTCTCTCAATCAAACGTAACCATTCAGCTTTCACAAGCATAAAAAACAAAATACAATTGGATTAGGCAATGATAAGAAGGAGCGATGAATGCAATGGGTAAATATTTTGGAACAGACGGTGTTCGTGGCGTAGCAAATGCGGAACTGACGCCTGAACTGGCTTTCAAGCTGGGACGCTTCGGAGGCTACGTGCTGACAAAAGAAACCACGAGACCGAAAGTATTAATCGGCCGTGATACACGAATTTCAGGACATATGCTAGAAGGCGCATTAGTAGCAGGCCTTCTTTCAATAGGTGCAGAAGTGATGCGCCTCGGTGTTATTTCAACACCGGGTGTTGCGTTCTTAACAAAAGCAATGGGTGCTCAAGCAGGCGTGATGATCTCAGCTTCCCATAATCCTGTCCCGGATAATGGCATTAAGTTTTTCGGACCGGACGGCTTTAAGCTGACAGACGAGCAGGAATACGAAATTGAAGCGTTAATTGATGGAGAGAAAGATGAAACTCCACGCCCGGTCGGAGGAGACCTTGGGATTGTCACGGATTATTTTGAAGGCGGACAAAAATACCTGCAGTACTTGAAACAAACAGCAGATGAAGATTTTTCAGGTATTCACGTGGCGCTTGACTGCGCACATGGAGCGACTTCCGCTCATGCAACGCATTTATTTGCCGATCTTGATGCAGACCTTTCTACTATGGGGGCCTCACCAAACGGAGTAAATATTAATGAAGGGGTTGGATCTACCCACCCTGAAGCCCTGGCAGCGTTTGTCAAAGAGAAAAAGGCGGATGTTGGACTTGCATTTGACGGAGACGGCGACCGTATTATTGCAGTCGATGAAAACGGAAAAATTGTTGATGGCGACCAGATCATGTTTATTTGCGCAAAGCATCTTAAATCAGAAGCCCGCCTGAAGCATAATACGCTAGTTTCTACTGTAATGAGTAACCTCGGCTTTTATAAAGGGCTGGAAGCAGAAGGAATTACAAGCATTCAGACAGCAGTAGGCGACCGGTATGTAGTAGAAGAAATGAAAAAGCACAACTATACACTTGGCGGCGAGCAGTCCGGACATATTATCTTCCTGGACTACAACACAACAGGCGATGGCTTGCTGACAGGGCTGAATCTTGTCAACATCATGAAAGTAACAGGCAAAAAACTTTCAGAGCTTGCAGGAGAAATGGAAATTTTTCCTCAAAAGCTTGTCAATATCCGTGTAAGTGATAAGCATGGTGTGACGGATAATGAGCGCGTGAAGACCGTTATCAAAGAAGTTGAATCGGAAATGAACGGCAACGGACGTATTTTAGTCCGCCCTTCCGGTACAGAGCCGCTTGTACGCGTAATGGCGGAAGCACAAACAGCTGAACTTTGCGAAGCATATGTAAATCGCATCGCAGAAGTTGTGGAAGATGAAATGGGTATTAAAGCATAGCAACTGCAGACTGCCAGGGAGTCAGAAAATTTAACTGACTTCCGGCAGTTTTTTGATTTGGAATCGGTGAATGGTTAAAGAAGAAATGTAAAGAGAGTGTAACCAGTGAAATAATGAAATCTGCTAGACTATACCTTGTGCTCATTTTACAAATTCTGTTGACGAATTTCCTTATCATCGAGTATGATGTAAGATGTGTTAACTTTCGAATAGGAGGGTATACACAGGTTGGTTGAGCCAATAATAGAAAGGTGGATCGTCTAAGAACCACTTCAAAAAAGCGCCAGGACTGCCCGAATTAACTTCGGCAGTTGACGAGGAGGAGGAGCATCGAGTTTTCGGCGGATGCCTCCCGGCTGATCACTGCACAGTCGTATACCTGAACTTGAAATCATGAAGGCGACTTCGTGGACAAAAGAGCGGGAATGCAGCAAAAATAATAACTAATTGAGAGATAAAGGGGGTCAAGTCGTCCCCTGACGACCTCTGGACCTCCTTTATCCAATAGGAGGAAAAGAAATTATGTGTGGAATTGTAGGTTATATTGGATTAAATGACTCGAAGGAAATCCTTTTAAAAGGTCTTGAAAAATTAGAATACCGCGGATACGATTCAGCAGGAATTGCTGTGAAAAATGAGAATGGTGTCGCTGTATTTAAAGAAAAAGGCCGGATAGCGGATCTTCGCTCAGTCGTCGATAACAGTGTGGAAGGATCAGTCGGAATTGGTCACACACGATGGGCGACACATGGTGCACCAAGCCACGTGAATGCTCACCCGCATCAAAGTACAACAGAACGCTTCACCCTTGTGCATAACGGAGTAATCGAAAACTACTCTCAGCTTAAGCGTGAATATCTTGCATCTGTTGAACTTGTCAGCGAAACCGACACTGAAGTCATTGTTCAGCTGATCGAGACCTTTGTAAATCAAGGTCTGTCAACAGAAGAGGCATTCCAAAAAGCATTGAAAGAACTGAAAGGTTCTTACGCCATTGCTCTTTTAGATAATCAGCAGGAAGACACGATCTTTGTTGCAAAAAATAAAAGCCCGCTGCTAGTCGGCCTTGGAGAAAACTTTAATGTCGTTGCATCTGATGCAATGGCAATGCTTCAAGTTACAGACCAGTACGTTGAGCTGATGGACAAAGAAATGGTGATCGTAAAGCAGGATGAGGTAATCATTAAAAACCTTGACGGCAAAACGATGACGCGTTCTCCTTATACAGCTGAGCTTGACGCAAGTGACATCGAAAAAGGAACATACCCTCACTATATGCTGAAAGAAATTGATGAGCAGCCACTTGTGATGCGTAAAATCATCCAGGCGTACCAGAATGACGCCGGCGAACTTTCAATTGATGAAGGCGTCCTAAATGCTGTGAACGCTGCAGACCGCATCTACATTGTAGCCTGCGGAACGAGCTACCACGCAGGACTTGTGGGAAAAGAGTTCCTTGAAAAAACAGCTAAAATCCCAACAGAAGTGCATGTAGCCAGCGAATTTGTCTACAACACGCCGCTTCTGTCTGACAAACCGTTATTTATCTTTATCTCTCAAAGTGGTGAAACAGCTGACAGCCGCGCGGTACTTGTTCGCGTGAAGGAGCTTGGACACCCAACACTGACATTAACTAACGTAGCAGGCTCTACGCTTTCCCGTGAAGCAAGCCATACTTTGCTATTGCATGCAGGACCTGAAATCGCTGTAGCTTCTACCAAAGCTTACACAGCTCAAATTGCCGTTCTTTCCATCCTTGCAGAAGTAGCAGGGAAAGCAAAAGGCTTTGAAATGAGCTTTGACCTGATTCAGGAGCTTGGAATCGTGGCAACAGCGATGGAAGCACTGACTGACGACAAAGAAGCGTTTGAACAAATCGCACGTGACTTCCTTAGCGTGACGCGCAATGCCTTCTTTATCGGACGCTCAATGGACTACCATGTTGTTCAGGAAGCAGCACTTAAACTGAAAGAAATCTCTTACATCCAGGCAGAAGGTTTTGCCGGAGGAGAATTGAAGCACGGTACGATCGCACTGATCGAAGACGGTACACCGGTCTTTGCTGTTACAACACAGGAAAATGTTAACCTAAGCATCCGCGGAAACGTGAAAGAAGTGGCAGCCCGCGGCGCTCACACTTGCACTATCTCCATGAAAGGCATGGAAGAAGAAGGCGACAGCTACGTGATCCCTTACGTTCACGAATTGCTAAGCCCGCTTGTTTCCGTTGTTCCTACTCAGCTGATTGCATACTATGCAGCACTGCACAGAGATTGTGATGTAGATAAGCCGAGAAACCTGGCGAAGAGTGTGACTGTGGAGTAAATTAGGTTATAATTGAGTGCGTAGTGTATAGGTAAAATAAAGTTGGAATCAAGACAATAAAGTTGGAAATGGTATAAAAAAGTTGGAATCGGTATAAAATTGTTGGAAATAATGAATAGAAGCTAGAAATTCAGTGAATGCTGTTAAGACTTTTACTAAATTATAAGGTGATTCCAATGAGAAAAAATAACAAAGTTAAGAATTTAATTTTTGAAAGGCTGTCCTTGGGACAGCCTTTTTCTTTTGGTATTTTCACGAAATTTAAGTTTAGCGCAAAATGAAAAATCCAAGGAGGTTAAAACTATGGCAAAAAGAAAAAGAAACAATTCAACAGAAGAGAAAATTGATAAATGGATTAAAGAAGGCAGGGGTCAAGGAGAAGGAGGGGATTATAAGCCGTGGTTACGTGTTCAAGATGTAGCTTCGCATGGCTATGCAACTAGAGACAAGGGGTGGAAAACAGGTCGTATACATCACTTTCTTTCAGATTTGGAATTGAATTACTTATATACTCTTGATTGGAGTTCTTATGTGGTTGATATTAGAGAACAATATCCACTACTTCCTTTAGAAAAAACTATCGCTATTGCTGATGAAATAGGTGTTAATCATCCAAAAGAAGATGGTTCACACGGTCCTTACAAAGTAATAACCTCTGATTTTTATATCATTTGTAAAACGGAAAAAGGAGAAAAAGTATGTGTTCGGACAATTAAGCCTGTTGATAATTTGAATGTGAGAGAACTAGAAAAATTTGATATTGAAAAGCGGTACTTTGAGGATATAGGTATTACAGATTGGAAATTAGTTATTGATCAGGAGTTGCCAAATAATTTTATAAAAAATATGAAATGGATTTATGATTGTAAATACCTCGATAATCGTCCAAATATAAATTTGCAACTGGTAAATTCGATTAGTCCTGTTTTATATAAAGTCATCAAAATGGAAAGTATAGGATTATCAACTCTTGCCTTACAATATGATGAAAAGATGGGGTTAGAAAATGGTACTTGTCTATTTATTATCAAGTACCTACTGGCTAATAAGATCTGGAAAACTAATATGAATGAGGTTATTAATCCCTCCATGCCTCTTCAAATTGAGGATATTGAATTGCAAGTAAATAAATTGTTGGGGTGATAGAAATGCAAATTTATATTAATACCATAATTGAACATCGTGATAAAGAGCTTAAAATGATCTCCATTGAGAGGGTGCTTTGGATTTCTAAAAACTTAGATACGGTGGTTGTTATTAGTATTGATCAGAAAGAAAAATATCCATTTCCTCAGTTTAAAAAATATAGTGCAATTATTGAACTTTTAACCACTCCTTTTTCAGTAAAGCTAGATATTGATCCATATACGAATATGAATAACCCATCAAGAGAGTATTTAGAAAAATATAAAAAAATACGGGATGAAAAATGGGACTTAATAAAAGACTATGTTGAAATGGAGCCATACATTTATGAAGAGAAAAACCTTATAGAGTTAGTAAAAGAAATTAGAAGAGAAACGGGTAAGAGAAGCAAAAGAATATACTCTATATTACGGGAATATTGGATAGGAGGGAAAACAATAAATTCACTACTACCGAATTACTCAAATAGCGGTGGGAGAGGAAAATCAAAAAATAAGTCTGAGAAAAAAATGGGAAGGCCCTCAAAAAAAACAACATTTTTTGGGCCTAAAGTAAAAGGGGTAAACGTTGTAGAAGATGATAAAACTATCTTTGAACTTGCTATTAAGCAATTCTATAAAGGGAAAAATACAACACTTAAAGGAACTTACAAGGAGATGAGAGCGCAATATTATATTAGTGGATATAAAAAATTGAATGGCGAGCTGGTACCGACTCTATTACCAGATGAGGAAGCACCGACATATAGACAGTTTTTGTACTGGTACAAGAGTACATACGGTTATAAGTACCAACTAACAAATAATATTGGTGAAAGGCAATATCAATTAACAGGACGTCCAATAATAGGGAATTCCCAAAATAAGGCTACAGGACCCGGCGACATTTTTGAAATTGATGCTACAATCGGTGATATTTACTTAGTAAGTGAAATAGATAGATCAAGAATTATTGGTAGACCAGTCATCTATATTGTAAAGGACGCATACTCTCGATTAGTTGTTGGGGTTTATGTTGGTTTAGAAGGTCCATCTTGGTTAGCTGCAATGATGGCGTTAGAAAATACTACAACAAATAAAAAGCTATATTGTAGACAATTGGGAATCGAGATTGAGGAGGAAAACTGGCCCTCTAGTCAATTGCCGAAAAAAATAAAAGCTGATAGAGGGGAGTTTGAAAGTATAAATGCCGACAAAATTGTAGATTCATTTGGAATTCAAATTATTAATACACCTCCGTACAGGGCTGATTTGAAAGGTATAGTAGAGAGACATTTTAGAATATTGAACGATAGAATTAAACTTCATTGGGTACCTGGGATTGTACATAAAGATTTTAAAGTTAGAGGAGGAAAAGATTACCGATTAGATGCTAAATTAACTTTGAAAGCTTTTGAGAAAATTATAGTTCTAACAATATTAGAACATAACACCACTATTATAAATGGATATTCTCTAGAAAAAGAAATGATATCTGCAGCTATTTTACCTACTCCACTAAATATTTGGAATTGGGGATATAAACACAGGTCAGGTGTGTTAAAACAAGTAACAAGTGATGAGATTCGCTTGAATTTAATGCCTACTGGTAAAGCCTCGGTAACTGGAGAAGGGGTAGTTTTTAATAAAATGAGATACTCATCGTCAAAAGCAATTAACGAAGGTTGGTTTGAAAAAGGTAGAAACAAAAGGTGGAGTGAATCAGTTCTATATGATCCTAGAGATGTGAAACACATCTATATTGGTGGTGAAAAATTTAATTTAACTGAAAGAGATGAAGCATTTAAGGGGTTTAGGTTAGAAGAAGTACAAGAACAACAATTTATCATGGAAGCTAATATTCAAGGATCAGCTACATCACAGAGGCAACTAGAGGTAGACACGAACTCAAAGATAAAAAAAATTATCGATCAAGAAATTAAAAATAGTAATGGGTATTTAACAGGGTTAGAAAGTAAATCAGAAAGGTTAAGTAAAATAAAAATTAATAGAAAAGCTGAAAAAAATCATATTAGAGAAAATGAAAAGTGGTCCGACACTTTAGAGAATAACCAAAAGAACAATCAAGTTTTTGTTGAAAACATAAAGGATTTTAGAAGTAAAACTGAAAAAGATCAAGATGAATCTGACTACTTGTTAAATTTAATTATGAGCGAAGATAAAGAAGGTGAAAAGTAAATTGACTATTAATGAAAACGCACAGAAAACACCTACGACAGTTCTAATGGGTAGACAAGAAGCGGCAAAATATAAAGTGCAGAAAGTAGATAGTTATAAGGAAAACCCTTTAATAGAAGCTTTACCAGAAATATATACTCAACAAGAGGTCATTAAATTTCTAACTAATACACCTAAAATTAATGATGAAGAACTAAGTGAATCTGCTGAGATTAGGCTTCTGTAAACGCTAGAATAAAATTGACACTTTTTGCTCGATAGGATTTTACACTTTTGCTCAATCAACCTATTACTTTAGTAAAATAGATCGTGACGTTATTTTACTGGAGGTTAGGATTTT
>NZ_JXRR01000008.1 GCF_000829515.1 Jeotgalibacillus campisalis
AATCGAAAAAGCATTTTTTCAGCAGAAGTGTAAAAAGGAAACGAGCAAAAAGTGTAAAATTCAACTTGACGTCTACAGCTTCATCTGATTCAACAGATAAAACATAATTTTATTCAGCCATTACCTATCCACATAGAGTTACAAACCAAATTGTCTTTGATGTTAAGGGCTGGATATCAAGGAAGAAATCCAGTTAGTCCACTGTATGCTCGACAGTTTACGATAGGAATCCCTAGTATATTAAAAGGAGAGTACGATGAAGAAAAAGGAAATATTATTGGTAATCGTTCGACTGCAAGTAGTTTTGCGTTAATAGGTATAAGTGGTATTGGAAAATCAACAGCGATTGAGAATATATTATTATTGTATCCTCAGGTCATTATACATTCTGACTATGAGCTAAATGGGATATCTATGGGTTATTTAAAACAAATTGTTTGGTTAGTTATTGAATGTCCTTTTAACGGTTCGAGAGGTACTTTGTGTAAAAACTTCTTTGAAGCAGTTGATAGCATTTTAGGTACAAACTATTATCAAAAATTTGCTAGCAAAAGAATGAATGAGTCTGACTTAATTGACAAGATGTCTCATATTGCCGCTCTTCATTGTATTGGGGTCCTCGTATTTGATGAAGTTCAGAGAATGCAGAAAGGGGAGGAAGGTCAACTAACGATGAATTTTTTTGTAGAACTACATAACAAACTAGGTGTGCCACTTATTTTTATAGGCACATATAAGGCGGTTGATCTTTTTACTCCTTTGTTAGCTAATGCGAGAAGAGCAAGTGGGATGGGTGCTGAATTTTTTGACAGAATGGATAAGGATAGAAAGTGGGATTACTTTCTTTCACAGCTATGGAAATTCCAATGGTTAAAAGAACAAATTCCCTTAACTGAGGAGATGAATGAATTGTTTTATAAAGAAACTTTAGGAATCACAGATTTGGTTGTTAATTTATTTATACAGTCACAATACTTAAGTATCACATCAGGAAACGAGAAATTAAGTATAAACTTAGTTAAAAAAGCTGCGAAGAAAAATTTAAAACTATTACAACCTATGCTCACAGCTTTAAGGACAGGTGACCACGATAAATTAAAGAAGTTTGATGATCTAAAGCCTGAATGGATTGATATAAATTCCTTTATAAAAGAATTACCAGGAGATGTGAATATCGAAGGTTCTTTTTCAAAAGAGCATAAGAAAGCACTCTCAGATGCCAAAGAATTTATAAAATATGTTAGCTTTGCTGAGAGTTTGGGTTTGAAAAAAATAGAAGCAGTTGAATTAGTGTCTAGACTTCTAGAGGAAGAAAATTTAGTGGCTTCAAATAACTATGTAGTAAATAAAAAAATTGCTGAAAATATATTGTCTATCACTAATTCTACTAAGAGTGTTAGTGCGATAAGAAAAACGAGTGGTAAAGTTATTGATAGTGATAATAATTACATGTATGTTATTGGGTTAAGAGCAGTGAAAGAGAAAAAGTCATTAGTGGAAGAGTTGCAAAAAGTTAATGCAATTGCTCCATTTAATGAATTCTTGGTTTAAAAAATATAATGGTTAGCTTTTTCCCCCCTATTTATCATGACGAGTTATTTTATAGTGTTCTAGCACGCTTTCATCAAAGAAGCGGAAATGAAAGCTGTAAGCAAACTTTAATAGAATTATTCAACAAATCAACGACCAGTGCAATTTCAGATTTTACTGGCGAGATTGGTGAGCTATGTAAAAATATTGACCAGGATAGATATAAACCGATTGAAATAATTAAAAAAAATACTTTGCTGCCATACTATTTGCCTTTTATAACAAAAGAGCAGGAAGATAAGATTAAACTCCAAATGATCCAAGGCAATTCAGTCGCTATTTCCGTTGCTCTAGGTTTAGCAGCGAGTAAAATTAAAGAAACAAATTTCTTTAGGTTTTGTATTAGTTGTTTTGTAAACGAAAAGGAAATATATGGTGAACCTTATTGGCATAGAACACATCAATTACCAGGAGTAATTATTTGTCCCAAACATAAAGAAACATTATCAATTTCACACATTCCCTACAGAAATAAACAAAATAAACATAGATTTTTTACTCTTGATGAGACTTCAATTAAGAACGGTAAGAAAATATCCGTTCCAACTCAATTCTTTGATCACTATGCGTTTATTGCTGAGCAATCATACAGGTTATTGAATGAAGAAGAGTTATTATCAGGTATTAAAAATATGCAAAACTTCCTTTTTGAAAAGTTAATAAGAAAAGGATACCTAACGCCTTCGAAACGTCTAAAAATGAAGGAATTAGTATCCTCATTTCTAAGGTCGTTTCCTCATGGGTTCTTAGATGATATTAATAGTAATTTTATCGAATTGAATAATGATACTTGGTTTCATAAGGTATTAAGAAAACCTCGTGTTGCATGTCACCCAGTAAGATATTTATTGGTTTTCAATTTTTTAGAAGAAGTAATGCCCAAGAGTTTGCTAATAAATCACTTTAAATTTCAACCATTTGGAATAGGTCCGTGGCCATGTTTAAATAAGGCTTCATTGCATTATAAAGAATTAAAAATCACTAACTGTGTTATTACTAGTGACTCTAAAACAAAACAACCAGTGGGTACGTTTATATGTGATTATTGTGATTTTATTTATTCAAGGAGGGGTCCAGATAGAGTAGAACAAGATAAATATAAAATTGGTAGAGTGAAGAACTTTGGAAATGTATGGTTGAATAAACTTTATGAACTAGATGCCTTAGGAGAACATTCTACTCTACATATTTCATCAGTGCTAGGTGTGGATTCAAATACTGTTAAAAAGTATCTAAGAAATAAAGATAATAAAGTTAAAAATGAAGTGATAGAAAGGAGAGAAATTCAGAACAGGGCTGGAGAAATGCATAAAGAGAACTTTCTAGCATTAAGGAATGAAAATCCTAAATTTAGTCGAACTCAACTAAGAAGGGCAAATCCCTCAACGTATATGTGGTTATATAGAAATGAAAAAAATTGGCTTTTTAGGAACTTGCCATCTCCTAAGAAACCTCATAAATCCATTGAAAAAGTAAATTGGGTTAAAAGGGACGAAGACTATTCTGTTTTAATTATTAAAGAGGCAATTAATATGTTATTTGAAGACCCTTTAATAAGAATATCTAAATCAAGGATAGGAATAAGATTAGACATTCGCACGAATTTAGAGACAAAGATAAATAAACTACCATGTTGTAAATCACTATTAAAGGATATAACAGAAACAGTAGAAGATTTTCAAATAAGAAGAGTAAGGTTTCATGCTACAAGATTAAGACAGGAAAACTTGCTATATACACGTTCAAGTTTACTTCGGGCTTCAGGTTTAAAAAGCCAATTAACAAATAGTGTAAATGCAGTAGTCATAGATGAATTGACGTATTTAAAAAACGAGGATGTTTGAGGCATTCTTTGGATGTATTTGATAATAAGCTAAAAAATTGGATGGGGGAGAAAAATGACAAATGAACTTTCTTTTTTCCCTTCACCATTTAAAGATGAAGACTTAAGAAGTGTTATAAAAAGATACCATAAGAGAAGTTGTAATAAACATGAAATAGAATCAAGAAGGGAACTATTAAACACTGCAGCAAATACAATTCTACCCAGAAATATTGATTTTTTATTACAAAGGCTGCCTTATAACTTTAAGAAGGAAGATCTAATTTTCAAACATACTTTATTTCCTATATTATTTCCTTTTGTAAATCATGGAAAGAAAGCAACGTTATTAGAAGATATTTCTGTTATCAAAGACGCCAAACATTCATCTAGTTTATACCTGAATAAATTTGTATCTAAAGAACTTAGATACTGTCCTGAGTGCAAAAAGATTGATATTAAAAAAAATGGAGAATATTATGCTAGAAGAATACATCAGTTGGAACGATTTAATTTTTGTAACATACATCATATAAATTTAGAAGATGAAGTAGGAAACACTATTTTTTCAGTACAACATGATGATATTCTATTGCTTAAACCAATTTTAATCGAAGTTGAGAATATATTAAATAATGAAAGAATTTTGACCATGGGTAATGAATTATCTTATAGGTATCTTGCAGCGTTTTTTGAAAAAAGCTATATTACAAGAGCTGGGAAACCGATTACATATAACTTTATTGAGGATATGTGGAATAATTATTCAGCTGTCTTGAGTAGATTAGGTATTGATCCCCACTTTTTATCGATGCATAATCGGATTTGGAAAATGATTAGACTTGAACATAAAACACCTCATCCTCTTTTACACATAATAATGATGAAATTTTTAAAGAAATCAATAGATAATTTTTTAACTGATAAACCTACTCCTATCTTGTCAGAAGTGCCTTTTGGTACTGGACCATGGGCTTGTCGGAACCACTTTTGTGAATTTTACAAAAAACCTATTATAGAAAGGGTAGTCCTCCGACTGCTATTTTTGAGTGCCCTTTATGCGGATTTATTTATTTAAAAAATGGAGGGTGTAATGAAAAAATAATAACAAAGGATTATGGTACAGTGTGGAAAGATGAACTAGTGTCAAAGTATAAAGAGACAACGTCTTTAAAAGAAACTTCCATCTCTCAAGGTGGATTAGAATATGATGAAAAATATACTTACTCGTGCTGATCATCTACTTGTGGGACATCAGAATTCCTCCTTTTAGGTATTCGTGATAAGGTGGCTGATGCTATAGAGATTACGGTATCTGTTGCCGGGCAACTTGTTACTATGGTATGGAAAAAAGGAATTATTGACTTGTGTTATTAGACGTCGAACAATATTAACTCTAATTAGAGATAATCCTGGATTGGGAAGATATCAATTAAAACAGTTAGCAAGAGGTGATTAGGAATGATAGAGGTTGGCTAAAAAATATTACCGAAGCCTAAATAATGAAATAATAGTTTATAATAAAAGTGAAGTAACTGATTTATGGAAAAGCATCACTAATTATAAAGGAGGGGGAAAATGACTGATATACACTATACATTACCTAGGAAATCGTATAAAGATGACCTAAAAGAACGTGAAGAATTTATCAAGAAAATTGAAGATGAGGCAAAAGACAACGTCAATCAAAAACCCTCAATTGCTCCCAAATTAAAAGAACGATATGAGATGTTGAACCGCATATTAGAGGAAACAAAATAAGTACAATAAATTCATTCTTATTGAATAAGATTTTAACTTGTAGAAAAGGGTAGGTTTTCACCCGAAATCTACAAGTTTTTTGTATAATTAAAGAACAAAATTTTGTAAAAATGAACGTAGAAAGGTTTGATAGTATGTCTAGAAGCCAGCTATTAATAGATGCTATAAGTGGTAAAGAAAGTATCGAAAACATTTTATTAAGATTAAAAGTTATCTTATCTGATTTTGATAATGAAAAAATAATGAATTGGGTTAATGGGGAATTAGAGGGATATAAGGAATTAGAAGACCTTCCAGCTTACAGAATCGTCCGCGGAAGCATTACAGGTACCTATGTTGTGAATTTTTCTTTTCAATATACAGATCAGCCTGTTCCATTAGAATTCCTTTTACCAAAAGAAAAAATAGTTGAGATTAGTACCGTTAATCTAACAGATGGGGTTTCAACAATTCAAAATATCCTGAATGGAGAGAATAGGGAAGGGTACGCTTCTGTTATTCCTACAGCTTTTTGTCATAGCATATCAACAGATCAACTACAAATAGCGGGGATGAAGGTAAAAGTCCCGTCAAACCATTTAGACAGCCTTGTATCTCGTGTGAAATCTAAGCTGGTAGAAGTAATCATAGCTCTTGAGAAGGAATTTGATAATCTTGATGATATGGATATTAGATCACAGATAGAGGAGAATGCTTCTGCAAAACAAGTAATCTACAACATTGAAAATATAATATATGATGAATCAGTCAAAGTGGGAGATAGGAACAAAATTGACGGTTCACGTATTGGGAATATATGGGTTAGGGGGGATAAAGAATGAGTATAAGAATTGGAAATAATAATAAGATAAAAAATTCCTCTATAGGTCATAAATACAGTTCAAACGGGGTGGAAAGTGACTCAAGTAGTAAAGAGAAATTCCACAAAAAGCACCCCGTTCTATTTAATTTGCTTATCTCACTTGTGGGAGGTTTCTTATTGCTTTTCTCTTTTTGGGAAAGCCTTGTAATATGGTTAGAGAGTTTTTTAAAGAGATAAGAGACATCATTTTAAACTTTTATTTTCTTGAAAAGGAGAAGGACTGCCAGCCAAATAATGTTAAAATAAAGTAAAGTATATTAATATGGGGGATCGAGGACAATATGCAAAAATTGTTTAGTACCGAATTGGCTTCCAAACTAACAACTGAGATAGAAGATAAATCTCAAAACAATGTATTTGCTAGGTTAACACCTGCGATGCAACAAAAAATAAAAGAAAAAGAAAAGTTAACTGCGGACGAACAAATTGAATATTTGATTGCAAAAGGCATTAAATTTACCAGTATGAAAGAGGAGGAAGCGAAGCGTTACTTGATGGAAAACTCATATTATTATAAAGTGACAGCTTATCGCTTAAATTTTCTAAAAGATAATGATGGGTTTTACCATAATTTAGATTTTGCTCACTTGACTGACCTAGCAACTATAGATATGCACCTACGATACTTGGTAATAAAGCTCTCTTTAGATATTGAACATGCTTTGAAGAGTTTATTAGTGAATTTAATAACAGATGATCCGGGACAAGATGGTTATCAAATTATCGAAGCTTATAATGATCATATTGCAAACAACTTGAAAAAAAGATCGGAAAATGGGATGCTTCCCCAGGATTATGTTCATGTTAAGGATAAAATTATAAAAGTAGTGAGGAATGTTCGTGACTACAATTATGACTTTTATCTAAAAACAAAAGATAAAACATCTATCT
The DNA here is from genome assembly GCF_000829515.1 of Jeotgalibacillus campisalis. Classification (GTDB taxonomy): domain Bacteria; phylum Bacillota; class Bacilli; order Bacillales; family Jeotgalibacillaceae; genus Jeotgalibacillus; species Jeotgalibacillus campisalis. The sequence goes on from NZ_JXRR01000008.1 coordinate 6,927, forward strand.
GGAAGCTTATTGAAATGATGTCATTTGGTCAATTAGTGTCATTCGTAAAATTTTATGTAGATAAGAGCCTTCACAAATCAAAAAAATTAAAAAAGGCTGCACTGTTATTAGGATACGCAAAGAACGTAAGAGACTCAGCTGCCCATAGTAGACCTATTTTGTTAAATGTGACAGAAATCAACCAATTAAATGGACAAGGTAGTTCGCATAAAACAAAGCAACCGCAAGCAGAACCTGAGTTGAAAACTTTTGTGAAACAAAATGGTCTTAATAAGAAAGTGGCTTCAAGGCTTCTTACTAATTTTAAAATAAATGATCTATGCTCTTTAATTCTTTTACATGACGTATATATTCAAAGCCCATATATGAGAAAAGCAAGAAAAAAGGAAATTATTAAGTTATATAGACGTGCATTATACAAAAAAAATATATATAAAAATGTCAAAGAGTTTGATGAAATCATCGAATTATTTTTCGGTGTCATTAAAAAATATAAAATAAAATGATTGACGTTTTCAGATAGAAATGTTATTCTTGCTAAAGATGAAAGGCCCTTTTTCCGAAGGGGTCGTCTACAAACTGGCTCTTTAAGGGTTGGCTGTAGATTACAGGACATAATAAAATCCTTGAAGCAAACACGCAAGATTGTGTTTTTGCTTCAAGGATTTTTTAGTAATATTCTAAAAAAGAGACCTTCAGTTTAACTAGCCGAAATCTGGATTATATTTTCAGGCTATGATAACTAAACCGAGAAATAATTTTTAAAAAATCAAAATATTTGTTCGTTTTTTTATACTTTTCTTTGAATATGTAGTACTTTGAAACCCTTTTCGTTACACTTACATCATAAAGTGTAATGGGATGGGTTTTTAATTTTTTAGAATAGTCGAATCTATTAAGTAATATAATAAGTTTAATACTAAAATGGATTACCAAAAGGAATACGTAATGATAGACAGCAACCAACATTTTGCTCTAACTTAACTTGATATATTTATACTTATTAAAAGTAATGAATTAATAAATAAATTAGAGTAAATTAAAAACTTATACTGTAATAGAATATCTTGGGAGGTTTTCAGGTGGAAAATGAATTAGTCAGATATTCAAGAGCTGGAGATGTGTTCCATTATCGATGGGCAGCCCGTCGTTGTCTCCAAATGATATACCCTAATTCAAAGATTAGTAGTATTACAATTGAAGGTTCAAAAGAAAGTGAATCTGCAGGCGAATACGTTATTGATGTTGCAGAATACTCCAATTCAAAAGAGGGAGAAATAAAAAATATATCTTACTACCAATTAAAACATACAAGTGTTAGGGCAGATAAACCGTTTATATTAAGTGATCTTAAAGGCACAATTGAAGGGTTTGCTGAACGATATTCTGCACGTTGTGGAAGTAATCATTCGAAAGGTGCAGTGAAAATAAGCTTTACAATTGTCACAAATAGACCGATTGCAGATAATTTCAAACAAAATATAGATATTATTTGTTCAGGAGGCATTGTTAATTCCGGATTTAGCACTACTCTACAGAAATATACTAAGTTAAAAGGAGAGCATTTAAAAGAATTTTGTGCACTTCTCCATTTCGTTGATGGTGAAGGAGATTATAATGAGCAAAAATATAGTCTCCATTCAGAAATATCCCAATTGATTGCTGGTACTGTTGATAATGCTCAAATTGAAAGCATTACTTCTTTGGTAAGAGATAAGGCATTGCCAAACACTGATGGAATTATTATTCGAGAAGAAATATTAAAACGCTTTGGAGTTAGTGCTGAGGGAGATTTATATCCAGCACCCCCAGAATTGGAAGAATTGAAGGATGTAATTCCAAGACAACACCATGATGATCTTATTGAAATAATCACAAATTCACCAGTGCCAATTATTATACATGCGGCAGGGGGAATTGGTAAATCTGTTTTTGCTCAAAATTTGGCTCGATCACTACCTAATTACTCATTTGGGGTAGTATACGACTGTTTTGGTGGAGGGCGATATAGAAACCGAAGTACAACTAGACATAGATACAGAGATGCACTTGTACAAATTAGTAACGAATTAGCAGCTCAAGGGCTGTGTGATCCTCTATTACCTCAATCTACGGCTTTAGAGGATGAAATATTAAGAAGTTTCTTAGTTAGAGTTAAAAGTTCCATTAATTCCCTTAGAAAAACCAATATGAAAGCAAACTTAGTAATAATAATTGATGCTGCTGATAATGCTGAAATGGCAGCAGAAGAATTTAGTCATTCGTGTTTTGCAAAAGAATTATTAAAAGAGTCTTTTCCTGAAGGGTGTATTTTAGTTGAGCTCTGCAGGACGGAAAGAGTCTATTTGCTCAACCCATCTCATTTAATTCTTCAAATAGAGCTAAAACCATTTTCTAGTGAAGAAACCTTGAATAATTTAAGACAATTCTTTCCTGAGGCTAAGAAACAAGAAGCCGAAGAGTTTCATCGATTGACAAATGGAAACCCACGCGTACAAGCCAATGCATTAAGCCGGGAATACCATTCAGTAATAGAAACTTTAAAAAGTTTGGGTCCATCATCCATAACAGTAGAAGATCAAATTGATGCACAGCTGCATTTAGCTGTCTCTTCGCTTAAGGAAATATATCCTACTCATTTTCAAGAAAAGATAAATACTATTTGTGTTAGTCTTGCAACTTTACCACCATTTATACCACTTGATGTGATATCTGTAGCAGCTGAAGTAGATGAAGCCACAGTAAGAAGCTTTGTTGCTGATCTGGGGCGGCCTCTTTGGATTACAGATACATCAGTTCAATTTAGAGATGAGCCTACGGAGACGTGGTTTCGAGAAAACTTTTCGGCTAATGTAGAGCAAATAAAAGGTTTTGTTAAACGGCTTAAACCATTAGCTTATAAATATTCTTATGTTGCAGAAGCACTACCGTCATTATTACTGCAGTCTGAACAATATGAGGAGCTGATGGAATTAGCTCTTTCACAAGAGTTTATTCCAAAGGAAAACCCGATAAACAGACGAAATATACTTGTATATAGATTACAGTTTGCTTTCAAAGCAGCTTTAAAAGTTGAAAAGCATGAGGATGCTATTAAGTTAGCACTACTGGCAGGAGAAGAAGTCGCAGGCGATAGAAGGCAATTTGAGATTCTTAAAGATAATATTGATTTAATACCTATCCTCTTAAACAATCAAAAAGTACAAGAGTTGGCTTATGGCCGGAAGTTGTATAGTGGATGGGAAGGTTCAGAGAACGTCTATTCAGCATCTTTGTTATCCTGCATCAGAGATTGTCATGGAGAATCTAGAGGATATTTAAGGTCAGCCCACAATTGGCTTAAATTATATTTTGAAGACAAAAGTATTAACGGTGGGTTCTCTCAAAGAAAACTACAAGATGAGGATATATTGGAATTAGCCTTTACACATCTTAATCTGCATGGAGTTAATGAGACTATTAAGTTCATTGTAAGGTGGCGACCTAATGAAATATCGTACCGCATTACAAGCTTATTAGCGAAGAGACTTATAGATATAGGTGACTTCAAAACTATCTTTGAAATGTTACAAGTCGATTCGAGAAACCAATATCTTGTTATTGCACTGGTACATGAGTTACTAGAGGTCGGAAAGTTAGCTAGCGTAGAAACAATAGAAACTTGCTTAGATTTACTTACAGTAAGTCGCGTGCGGATACCAATGCCATCGTATTCTTACAATAACAACATTAAATCTGCACTTCTTTCTTTTTTAGAAGTTTGTTATGCAAATAATTTACCAAAAGAAAAAATCCTTAGAGTAATAAGACATTACTTTGATATTAGAGGAACCCGAACGGTTACGAGTAACTTTAATAATGAGGACCGAAGTATTTATTTTCGTTCTATTGCTCTTAGATCTTTATTAGACGATAATAATGAACTAAAAATGGATATGCTTTTACCAGAAGATTTTACCAATAAGAAACAGAACTATAATGAAAAGCAAGAAGTTCAAGAATTTAAGGAAATAATTGGTGCACTATTACCCTGGTATATAATTAGAGCGCAAATCTTACTGGGTGATAAAGACGGTCTTCAGCTAATCGAACAGGCTGAAAAGAAATCGAGGGAGGCAACAAACCGTCGATATAAAGACTACGACATGATACCTTTTGAAATCTCGCATCTTCTATTTGAAGTTTTGAAGTTTTACAATAAAGCTAATCAAAATCAGGTAAATTTTATTTTCGATTCGTACTTAGAGAAAAACTCAAATATAAGATTCAAGGATTATTTAAAAGCAACTTACTTCGCATGTCGATTGGATCATCTTTCTGGTTTAGTCAGAAAGCTTGAACAAATATCATATCAAATAGTCAAATCAGAATCGGATGAGGGGCCCGAAATGGTTTCATCATGGTTCATAGATCTAGCCCGAGCGCTATTGCCTATAAGCAGGGATGACGCTGCAGCCTATTTTGATTTAGCAATTGAAGCTGTTTCAAAATTTGGTGATGAAATAGTCGAGCGATGGGATGCAGTAGTATCAATAGCAAATCAAGCATCACTCAATGGACAAACATTACCGGAATTGGCATATCGCTTTATTCGAGTTGCTGAACTAGTTGGAGATAACGTAGCACGTGAAAAATATTTTAATCGTGATGAGGCAATTAAGGTTTCTGCTAAGTTATCTCCAGTTTCTTCTTTAGCATCGTTAAGTAGATGGCGTGATCGCTACAAAGGATCATTTGATCGTCAACTTCCAGCGTTAATTCACGAATTAGTGCAATCTGAGAATTTAGATCCATCAGTAGGATGGTCTACCTCATCGTTCATTGATTATTATAAAATAGAAGACTTTGCTGTAGTATGTATTGAAAAAGAAAAATCTTTAAGTGCAAAACGGAAAATATTTGAATGTGCTTATAGAGATATTAGAGTTAACGATACTACTCAATTTCAATTTCAGAAATTAAGGCAATTTGTATCAAAATATTCTTTTGATACTCACGAAATATATGATGCAATCGATAGTTTTAGTATAGATGAGCAAGAAAGTAAGAAAAATAGTATAGAGTCTTTAGATACTAGTTACAAAGAATGTACCTGGGTAGATTTATTTGATGGTATTGACTTAACCTTATCCCATGATATCAATGAGTTAATTCAAAGATATGATAATTTCAAACATAATGCCAAAAAACATATTGATCCAAAAGTCTTTTGGCAAGAGATTTACAAAAGAGTTAGCGACAATGACACCATTCCATTTTTACGTGAATTGATTATTGCAGAAAATGCTGATTTTTATGATTGTATAAATGGATTGTCATATATGCCAAAAGAAATGAGAAATAGAATAGGAGTTAAAAGGGTACTGCCTGAAATACTGCATTTTGTTGCTAGAAGATATGCTAACTACCTAACAGGACATGGTACATTAGAGTTTTTTATGACAAGTATTAAAGTAGAAAGAGACTTGCAACCTTTTATTGTGAATGGAATCTTGGATGGATTAACTCGTAATAGCGAGCTCATAGATGCCAGTACGTTGTTTGGCTTTATAAATATTGCAGCATCTATTATCGACCCTTCTCAAGCTATGGAACTGCTTGAATTTGGCTTATCACGTTTTGAACAACACATTAGCGAAGACTATGCGGACGGGAACTGGTCAGAGAGTCTTACACCACCAGAAAATATAAATGTTGCTTTTACGGGATTTATTTGGTCTGCATTAGGGGCTCCCGAGTCAAAAATTAGATGGCAAGCTGCTCATGCTGTTCGCAGACTAGCTGAAGCGAATTGTGTTATGGAAATTTCTCATTTGATAAGGTGGATGGAAAATGGCCAAAACAATGCTTTTGTTAGTAAAGAATTTCCTTTTTATGACCTTCATGCTCAATTATATTTCTTAATTGCTCTTGCAAAAGTGTCAAAAGACCATCCTAAAGTGATAAAATCTCATTTTAGAATTTTTACTAAATATGCATTAGAAGGTACACCTCATATATTAATTCGAAAATTCGCAGCAGAGATTTCCTTAAATATAGAAAATGCTTTTCCAAATACTCTCACCAATGAAATAGTTTATAAACTGAGACAAGTTGGTGTAAGTCCGTTCCCCCTTAGTAAAGAAAGCAAGTATGGTGTAGAAGTTGAGAGTTACTTCCATGAAATTGGTCAAGTAGATACGAGTGTAGATTTTTCACATGGGTATGATATGGAAAAGCATTGGTTTGAAAGACTTGGGAATGTGTTTGGTGTTTCAGAAGATCAAATTGTGGAGCTTGTAAATGATGTAATAATTAATGAGTGGGGCATTGATAATAATACGGGAGACCCGCGCTACAGAGTCTGGAACTCTAATCGGAAAATTCAAACTACTTATCACGATCATGGAAGTTATCCACACACTGATACCTACGGTTTTTATCTTTCTTATCATGCGATGTTTGTTGTTGCGGGAAAACTCTTAGAAAAAATGCCAATAATAAAAAGAAATGATTGGTGCGATAATGAGTGGGAAGAATGGCTCCAAAGCCATCTTTTAACACGAGGTGATGGTGGCTGGTTGGCAGATCGCCGTGATCTAATTCCATTAAAGAATTATCGATTTATAGAAGAAGATTCTCAAGGTGATTGGCATAAAGATATAATAACAAATGATTTCTTAAATATATTATTAGACGAGCGGAAGGATAGTACGTGGTTAAATGTATTTGGATCATGGTTAGAAGGTGATACTGACAAAGAAGATACTTTTTCCATATCTACTGCATTTGTTAATACTGAAGTTTCTCAATCATTGCTAAATGCATTATCAAGTTGTTCAAATCCTAATGATTATAAATTACCAGAATATCAAGAGGAACGGATGGAGTTAAGTTTATCTCCATTTAATCTAAAAGGGTGGATATGGAGAGAGAACATAGAAAATAATTTAGATGAAAAAGATCCTCATGCAGCGAATATAAATTATCCACCCTATCAAATTGGAAAAACTATTGCAGATAAATTAGGATTAACTCCGGATGATGAAAAAAGAAATTGGTATATATCTAATGAAAAGGAAAAGTTATTAGATTGTGAAATTTGGAGTAACATAACCGAATACGATGAAGAACCGTCAAGAGAAGGGAATAAATTGAGTGCGAAATTATCTTTTTTAATTCATCTGTGTAACTATTTGGAGATAGAACTTATTATAGAAATACAAATTAATCGTAGGTATAAATATAAATCTTATATGATGAGGGAGGAAAAACATGAATATAAACCCCCGCAATCCAAGATTCTTATCCTCGGAGCAGATGGAAGACTTAGAGACGAAACAACGTATTATGAACTTAGGGAAAGCAATAGTTAAAGAATTAGATTTAAATAAAAGCACGGATACACTCGGCCGGTGGATGGCTCATTATATAGCTGAACAAATTGATAGAGCCACTACAGCAGATGAAGTAAATAAGGAAGGGTTAGAAAAAGATTGTTTTGAAGCTATTTTGAAATTATGGGAGCATAGAACATTTCTTCCTGGTGAGAACCGCCCTTTTAAAAATTATGATTCTATCTTAAAGGTACTGGATAAAATAAATCCTGATAATAAATCACCATTTTATTTTGACTCTAGAGATTTAACGAACGATTTGGAAACAACAGAAGAAGTGAGAAAATGGTTGGGAATTGCAGATACTCTTGATAAGACAGTACAAATAACTATGAATTACGTTATTAATCAAGCGGCTTTATGCGCTACGGATGAAAGAACAAGAACTTGGCTAGAAAACTCAATTAGTATAAGTGATAGTGATGATATTCCTTTATTTCTTCGTTTATTAAGGGACATGGAATTTGATGATACTGAAGGTACTCAAGTTGAAAAAGAACAGGAGAGACGAAAATATTTATTATTGAGAATTAAAGAATTAGAAGCCTTTGTTGATATTAATCGTGTAATAATTAATAGCTATAAACGAGAACTTGAGGAATTATGAATTCAGGGACTTAAAATAGAAATAATGTGAGTTAACAAGTTAGTGGTTAGTGTCTTCAAAAATTGCTAACCCAGCTAAGCTATCTAGATTGATATCCTAGTTTATCAAACACTTTAAAACGAGAGGAAATCGGACTTAATCCGATTTCCTCTCGTTTTTTTGTGGATCAAAAGGGGAAAAAGCTAAACTCAATAAATTTGTTAGGAGATATAAATGATTCAGCTAAGACCCCACATAACATGCTGCGAGATTATTCTATTTATCAGACGAGAAATAGAGTAAATGATGTAGAAGTTCCAAAAAAATATAAGGTGATTCTTATGATGCTTTACAATTAAGTGAAAATCTAATTTTTGAAAGGCTGTCCCTAGGGGCAGCCTTTTTTTATTGTTTGTCACTAAAGTCTAGTTTAGCAAACATTTTAAATTACTTTTAGGAGGGGATATTATGGCAAAGAGAAAAAGGAATAATTCAAATGAAGAAAAAATAAACAAATGGATTAAAGAAGGAAGGGGGCAAGGAGAGGGGTGTACCAGCAAAATATAAATCTTCCTTAGCAAAATAAACTGTATTCTTGGTCAAATAAAATGTTCCCTAACTCGAGCGGATATCGGAATCACCATCCGATTTTCCTCGTGTTTTTTGTTGGAGAAAAAGAGCGAGGGAATAACCTGGCGAGAAAAAACATGGGGAAAAGCAAGATATATTTGCTAGATATACTATTTCATGACAGATATACTAAATATAAGAAGATTACCATCATTGAAAAAATATAGGAGGAACTTAAATTATGTATATCAGCAAAGTGAAAATAAGTAATTTTAGAAATTTCAAAGAAACAGAAGTTGAGTTGGGGAAACAAATGGTTATTGTTGGGGAGAATAAAATAGGAAAGTCTAACTTTATACATGCGCTAAGACTGGTTTTAGATCCAACTTTATCTGAATCGAAACGTGTATTACAGATTTCAGACTTTTGGGATGGCTTAGATCTTCCGTTAAATAACGAAGAAATAAAAATAGATATTGAACTTACTGGGTTTGAACAAGATGATAAATTAAAATCCGTGCTTTCTGAATTTTTAGTAAAATCTTTACCGTTAACTGTAGGCTTAACCTATAAGTTTTTTCCAGAAGATGAAAACGGAAATAAAGTTTATAACTTCAAAGTTTATGGAACAAAAACAGAAAATATTTTTGGTTATGAACAAAGGAAATGGTTACCTCTTGAGGTTTTATCAGGGTTAAGAGACACCGAAAGTGATCTATCAAATTGGAGGAAATCTCCTTTAAGACCTTTAATTGAAAGAGCAATCGAAACGACAGATAAGCAAGAATTAGAGAACGTTGCTAAGGAAATTACTCGTTCAACAGATTCTTTAAAAGAATTGGACGAAATTGGATCGTTAACTGAAAGAATAAATACTCAATTAGAAAATATTGTAGGAGATAGACATTCGATAGAAACCAGTCTAGGTTTTTCTCCTGCTGATGCTTCAAAGCTTTACCGTGCAATAAAGATGTTTATTGATGATGGAAATAGAGGAATTAATGAGGCTAGCTTAGGATCTTCCAATTTACTTTATTTAGTGCTAAAGCTTCTTTCTTTAGAGCTATATGTAGATGAAAATGAACGTGCCCATACATTTTTAGCTATTGAAGAACCCGAGGCACACCTACATCCTCATTTACAAAGATTACTTTATAAATATTTGTTGAATCACGATAAGTTGATAGTTGAGGGTTCTCAAGAACAGCACAAAATTCATAGTGTTTCAAATATTTTAACGACGCATTCACCTCATATTGTAAGTGTTGCTCCATTGAGATCTATAGTTTTATTAAAAGAAACTCACGAAGAAGATCAAGCTACAAAAATAGTCTCTACTTCAAAAATTTCTTTAGATGATAAAGATGTCAAAGATTTGGAGCGCTACATTAATGTTACAAGAGGGGAGGTTCTTTTTTCTAAAGGGGTAATATTAGTTGAAGGAGACGCTGAAGAATTTTTGTTACCTTCCCTGTCAGAATTACATGGAATTGACCTGGATAAACATGGAATCACTGTGTGCTCGGTATCTGGAACTAATTTTCTTCCATATATCAAGCTTTTGGGGAGAAAAGGATTAGATATTCCTTTTGTAATTCTTACTGACTATGATCCTAACATTAGGAAACCTCTTATTCATAATCGCTTAATAAAATTATTAAATTTTATAGATGAAAATCATGAATATAAAGAATTAAAAACTGGGGATTTAGTTACCTATGGAGAAGAAGTTGGTATTTTTACAAATAGCCACACTTTAGAGATTGATCTATTTGATACAATGCCTGAGGAAATTTTAGAAACGTTAATTGAATTGACAACAAATAAGAAAGCAATTGAAAGAGCACAAGGCTGGAAGGCAGCAAGTAGCATTAATGGAAATAAAGACAGTTATCTTTCTGACATAGAAAGTATTGGAAAAGGGAGATTTGCTCAGAGATTAGCGACTAATCTTACAAAGAAATCAGTTGTTCCTGATTATGTGAAGGGAGCCTTAGATTATGTCATTGCTAAGGTTTGATAAGCTTCTTTATAGAGAAGCAGCCAAAGATTTAGAAAATAATGAAGCACAAAAAAAGGTTTATGATTCTACAGGGAATTGCGTTGTACTTGCTGGTCCAGGTAGTGGAAAGTCGAAAATTCTTACATTAAAGTTAGCCAAAATATTGAATGAAGATATAGAACCACCTCAAGGAGTTGCTTGCTTAACTTATAATAAAGAATGCGCAAGAGAACTAAAAGAGAAGTTAAACAAATTAGGTATCAATGAATCATCCACAATTTTTATTGATACTGTACATTCTTTTTGTTTAAATCACGTGATTAGACCTTACAAACATTTAGTGAACACTAATTTACCAAAGAAAATTAAAGTTGCTACTTCAAAGGAAATAAAGGATACAATGCTTCAAACATTCAATTTAACTATTGGAAAGAATGAAAAGCATACATCAAGCTGGTCAACAGCATTTAATGTATATAGAAGAACCTTTTTAGAAAGGGAATCTTCTGAATGGCAAACTAACGACAGCGATATAGCACAATGGATTCTTAATTACGAAAACTCATTAAGACATCAAGGGTTAATAGATTATGATGACATGGTTTTAAATGGGTTGTGGATGATTAAGGAAAATCAATGGATTCAAGAGTTACTTCAAGCAAAGTTTCCTGTTATAGCAGTTGATGAGTATCAAGATTTAGGGGCATCTTTGGATAAAATAATAAGAGTTCTCTGTATAGAAAATGACACTCGACTTCTAGCAGTTGGTGATCCAGATCAATCAATATATGGGTTTACAGGAGCTCAACCTAGTTTATTAAATGACCTTGCTCAACAATCAAGTGTTTTAAAAGTTAGACTAAAAAAGAATTACAGATCCAAAAAAAATATTGTTAAGGCATCGATTGCTTCATTATTAGAAGAAAGAGATTTTGTTTCAAGTAGAGATGGAGACGGAAGTATAATATTTCATAGTATTAGGGACGGAATTGATGCGCAATGTGATTATATTTGCAAAGAAGTAATCCCTAATATTCTTACTTCTGATCCTTCCAATACGCTTGGAGATATTGGAGTGTTATACATTGATAAAAATGATGGTGATCTAATTGCTGAGAAAGTAACAATAGAAGGTTTACAATATATTCGAGTAGATGGAAATGCTCCTTATAATAAAAATCAGCTAACTGTTTGGATAGAAAACTGTGCAATGTGGTGTTCTGGAGGATGGTTAAAAGGAAGCCCAAAATTTTCTGAAATTGAGCGTACTTTCGGTTCCTTTTTTTTAAATTCAAATATTTCGGAGTCAAAACTAGAAAGTAGGAAGTTAAATCTATTCAAATTTTTATTTAGATGTAGAGATGTTAAACTTAAACTAAGTGATTGGCTTGATGAATTTAACGATAGTATTGTTTCCGAATTATTAGATTTCTTTACTGAAGAGCCAGATATAGTAAAAGAATATAATAAATTAATTGTATCAGCAAAAAATGGACAACTAAAAGATTTTAAAATATCTTCTTTATCTCGCCAAGTAGGATCTAAAAGTCATTTGAATTTATATACTTTACACAGTTCCAAGGGATTAGAGTTTAAGTATGTAATTATGTTTGGTTTGGAACATGGAAGGATTCCTTGGTTGAATGTTCTTGAAAATAAGGTAAATGAGTCAAGGAGATTATTTTACGTAGGCCTAACTAGAGCAAAGGATGAAATTCATTTATTATCCTCAGGGTGGTATTATGATTACTATGGTAGGTATCAAAATTATGGACCATCTAAATTTGTCTTAGAACTTAAAGAATTTGTAGATAACAATTTGTAAATCGAATATGTTGATTTTGAGGTTTGTGCTTAATGAAAATTAGTGTCCAGGTGTTTTAATTTAAAAAATGATCAGCTGATAATGTGCCATTATTGTAAAAGAAACGATTGTCTGGATATGAAATAGGATAAAAATTAATATCATCTGAACCAACTTGAATTAATAATGATAGCTGTTGGTTGTATACATTTTGCTACTTATAAAAGAGTCATGTAAAAGTGAGGAACGGAACTTTTCACATCTTTCCTGAAATGCGTTATTCATTAATGATTTTTACTTTCCAATGTATAATAATTGCATTTCCAACTTTATTTGTTCAGCAACTATCAGAATTAACACGACCGTTTCCAACTTTATTAAAATTAAGCTTATAAATTAAGTTATATAAAACTTGATATTACTGGTTTTACGTTTCCAACTTTATTTGTTTTATACACGTAGTATTTCCCACTAAACTGAATTCTTGGCTAAATAAAACGTTCCCTAACACGAGCGAAAATCGGAATTAACATCCGATTTTCCTCGTGTTTTTTGTTTGATATAATAGCCAGTAAAAAAGTGTGAGAGAAAACCTGATTATGGAAATTCAGGTTTCACCGTGTTTCTCCGTGAAAAATTAGTATCTACCCTTTCCAATAAGGTAGATTCGATCTCCTTCTCCTTCAGCAGTTGCAAATTTCCCCGGGACCTCAGTTATTATTGACTATATAGCTTTCTGAATACCAGATAATAACATAGAATAGTAGTATGCTGGTTTGTAATTTCAATATGATGTGTACAAGAGTAGATAGATATGTTTAGAAAAACAATATTTGGATCTTATGCAGTTCTTAGAGGGGTACGTGCGAAATTACCGAAGAATGAATTTGTCTCAATTGCATAATCGCTCCATGTTCACCAAAAGAGAAATAGATTATTATTCAAATCTTGGCGAGATGCTCGGCTTCAGTGCTTTTATAGAAGATTCTCCTTATGAAAACTTGTTATCATTTTGGTTGGTTTACGAACGTCTTTCCAGATAATCTAGTCAGAGTGCTGCAAAAGGATCTCTCTGATCGAAAATTGCTTGTCATGATTCGAGCGAAACATTTTTAAATGGACTGATTTTCCTTTTTGCTGGCTTGTATTATAAATACATTCTTTTAGAAAAGCCAAACGCCTGGAAAAAAGAATTCCAAGCGTTCTTTTTACTTATTTTTAACATCCACTAATTCAAAACGCTCACAAACCAGCATCATATCCTGAGAAAATTCCAGTCCTGCTTCGCGCAGCTCTTTTGTGAAAAAGGCAGTATGAACTTCTTTCCAATGACGATAGGTGCGATCTCCTTCTCCTTCAGCAATCGCAAATTCCTCTGGAACCTCATTCATCGGCATAACTTGAACGTCTGCTGTTCTGATGATCGCTGCAGGTTCGTCTTTGCTGTTTAAAACTACACTGTAATCCTCAACGGCAGGCAGCGGTTCATTATCAAGTTCATAAAAAACCAATCCTGAACAAGTCGCCGATTTCACACCCTCTATGACTAATTGAGCCAGATAGTCCGGTTCAGCCCCAAACTGCCATGCAGTCACTTTCTTCGGTTTTTCTTTGCTTTGTGATCGCCAGAATTCATCCCAGTAGAGCTGTGATGCTTGATTCATATAGAATCTCCCCTAAAATATCGTTTAAATATAGTATATCATTTGCAAAATTAGAAAAGCAGGACTTGTTTTGTCCGTACGATAGGTATAATAACAATATAAGAAATTGAGAAAGGTGATTCATTATGACCAAGCATAAAGACCGATTTTGAAACCTTTTTTGCTGAAGCCCCAGAGATGAATGCATCACGAACACTCATTAAAGGTGTCATATGCGGGATAAGAGTCGAGGATATTGAAGAACCCACCATGCAGGAAATCCGCTACCTGGACAAGCTGGTGGATGAACTGGCAAAAGGAAAAGCAATGGAAAAGATATTGCGAAAGTAAGTTGGATCGTATTCCTGCGGGACAATACAAAAATCATACAGGCACGGCTCTTCTGACTGATAGGAATGCTATGCAGCAGAGGAGTCGTCCCTATGCATTTTAACGGTCATCAAGCTTACTGCTTACTAAGCTTGCAATTTTAGCTAAATGTTCATTCTTTTCTTTCTGCAGCTTAATCAGTGTGACCATAAACCAGATGACAAAAGCAAATGCTGCAATATATAAAATAAAGATTAGAAGTGGAAACCACGCAATAGCCATTTCATTCAAAATCTTACACCTTCCAGATTCGTATATTAAATGTTTATAAAATTCAATCATTACTATGTTAACATAAAATGGTAGGGAAATTTAATCAATATTTATTACGGGGGACTTCAGGTGAGATCAAAAATAGACATATTTGAAGATATTCAAAGCATTTTAGAAAAGGACTATGCCGGCTATTTAAATAAACGAGAGTTGAATCATCCCGAACACTATCAAGTTACAGACGAGATGAGCGACGAGCAATTTGAAGAGATAATGAAGAGTTATTTATATGATTTTAAAGATGGACATCTTGGCTTCAGTGCAAAAGACACATCGCTTCCACATCGAGGCTTTTCAGTAAGGAGATATGAAGATGCGCTGTATGTGACAGAAGCAAAGCAGGAAAACAGGCTGTCAGTTGGAGATAAGATCACGAGAATTGATGGCAAATCAATTGATGAAGTGGCAGTCATTTATCAAAAATATTTAGAGAATGATGAGCATGAACGTCAGTTCTGGAATGTGGTTATGCGGCGAGTAAAGTGCGTACAGTTTGAGCGGGATGGTGAACAAATTGAGCTGCAGCTTGGTGAGCACGAATGGAGTGATGAGCCAGAATATTCATACCAACAAATTGACTCGCACACTTGTTACATGAAATTCACTGATTTTTTACAAGAAAAGCCGATCCTGAGAGTGATTGAGGATAATAGAAAAGCGATTGAGCAAAGTGAGAACTTGATTATTGATGTACGTGTGAATGCAGGAGGAAATGATGCTTTTTATTTCGAACTGCTAAATTATATTTTTGATCGTGAGCTGGCTTTTTCCGAGCTGTTTACGGGCAATGAAGTGATGCTGACAAACTATACAGAGCGCAATGCTGAAGCTTGGATTGCTGATCTGGAAGAGTATCTAGAGCAGGACCTGGATGGTGAGACGGCGGAAATGATTCGGAATGATATTTCGTTGTTTAGAAAAAATACAGGAAAAGGGCTCCTTGAGGTAAAAGAAGATCTTGGTCATACGATCAAAGGGCGTCCCTCCCCGCAGTATGTATATGTACTATCGGATTATCAGTGTGGGAGTTCAGGCGATACATTTGTGAGAAATGCAAAAAAATCTCCCAAGGTTACTGTGGTCGGCCGCCCGACGATGGGAATCATGGACTACTTTAACGTGACAGCGATTGACTACGGAGACTTTGAGTTCTGGTATGGCGTTTCTAAAATGCACGATGATTATTTGACACATGGAAAAGGTGAAGCACCTGATGTGTATATTCCATGGACACCTGAGCATGTAAAGAAAGATATAGATCTTGAAGTTGTGATGAAGTTAATTAAAGGAGAAGTTTATACACAAAAATATTAGAATTCAGCTGCCAAGCCGAAGGTCATATGGTATGGACATTCAGCTTTTATGTTGAAATAGGGGCAAAAAGAAAAGGAATGGAGAAAGTAATGCAGAATTGAAGATTGAATGTCCATTTCCAATTTAACAGGCATAAGAGAGGAGCTTGTATATGACCAAAAGCATCCCAAGCCGCAAAGTGGATGGCTTTTTAAAGAAAGAAAAAAAGTGGCAGGCTGAATTTCAAAAGCTAAGGGAACTAATGCTTGAATGCGGACTGACGGAGGATTTTAAATGGATGCATCCCTGTTACACATTTGATGGGAAAAATGTTGTCATCATGCATGGGTTTAAAGAATATTGTGCTATTATGTTTCAAAAAGGGGCTTTGCTAGAAGACCCTGAACATCTTTTGATTCAACAAACGAAAAATTCACAGGCTGCACGACAAATCCGTTTCACAAATGCAAAAGAGATTATCGATCGGGAAGAAATCGTAAAAACGTATGTTAATCAGGCAATTGAAATTGAAAAAGCCGGTTTGGAAATCGAGTACAAAGATACTTCTGAATACGAGATTCCTGAAGAACTGCAGCGTAAATTTGAAGAAATTCCTGAGTTGCAGGCAGCCTTTGAATCATTGACACCCGGAAGGCAAAGAGGCTATCTTCTTTATTTTTCTGAAGCAAAACAAGCAAAAACGCGAGAGTCACGAATTGAAAAACACATGGACAAAATAATGGACGGCAAAGGCTTAAGAGATTGATAAGCTGTTCTGTGAATCAGTGCAGGTTCATTTAAAATACTGGGAGATCCTCTATGAAAAAATATGAAAATCAAATTCCTACAAGTATGAAAATGGGGTTTAAGTCTTTGTTGAGCATGGCGAAGGATTCCGTTACAGGAGTAGCGGATCAGCGGCCTACAGCGGCTATTTCTGTAAAGTCTTTTAAACAGGATAAAACTCCTTCGATTTCTGACTCCCCAAGAGTTACATGGTTCGGTCATTCAGCTTTTTATGTAGAAATAGAAGGTAAAAGACTTTTAGTTGATCCGATGTTCGGTTCACGTCCTTCGCCTTTTTCATGGGCGGGAACGAAACGCTATGAACGAAAGAGTTCAGTAAACCCTGAACACTTTTCGGAATTAGATGCGATCATTCTTTCCCATGACCATTATGATCACCTGGATCATGATTCTATTGTGAAATTACAGAATAAAACAAAGCGATTTATCGTTCCGCTTGGTGTGCGCCAGCGATTAATTAAGTGGGGTGTCCCAAAGGAGAAGATTACTGAACATGGCTGGTGGGACGAGCTGCAATTTGAAGGTCTTAAACTGGTTTGCACCCCCGCGAGACATTTTTCCGGAAGAGGTCTGTTTGACCGAAATTCGACTTTGTGGTGTTCATGGGTCATTAGCGGAATGGAAACAAAAATTTTCTACAGTGGAGACAGCGGGTACGGGCCACATTTTAAAGAGATTGGTGTATCGTACGGTCCCTTTGACCTGACTCTCATGGAATGCGGGCAGTATGATGAACGGTGGTCTGCGATTCATATGCAGCCGGAAGAAACCGTGCAGGCGCATCTTGATGTAAGAGGCAGCGTTTTAATACCGGTTCACTGGGGAGCTTTTACATTGGCTTTTCACTCATGGACTGATCCGGTGGAGAGGGTTACTAAAGCAGCGTTGGCCCATGACGTAACGATATCAACACCTGAGATGGGGCAATCCATTCGGGTTCATGCAGAAAACTATCCTGCCCGGGCCTGGTGGAGATGAAGCAGGTGGCGGGCTTTACTTTTAAAAACAAATCTATTATCAAACATTTCTTTTAAAAAGAAGTGTTTTTTTTTGTGCATTTTAGAGCATGGAGAATTTATAAAACGGTAAAGTTTGTTGGTTATATGGGGTACAAAGTGTCAGGAGTCAACCTGTTTATTCAGTTTCCATGCAGGGTAAAAAAACAATATGACCGTTTCAAATCAAAGTAGAAATGTCTGTTTTAGTACGGTCAACTGTTAAAAAAGAGGTGTTTTTACATGACTAAAGAAATAACGATTAAAAATAAAATTGGATTAGGTACAGCTCCCCTTGGAAATATGTTCAGGGAAGTTCCGGAGAATGAAGCGAGAGAGACGATTCAATCTGCATGGGATGAAGGCATCCGCTATTTTGACACAGCTCCCTTTTATGGTGCGGGTCTAGCAGAATCAAGACTGGGCGATGTTTTATCTGCTTATGACCGTGATGACTATATACTGAGCACAAAAGTCGGCCGCATCGTGCTGAATGAGGAAGAAGAAAAAGAGGGGCTGTTTGAAAACGGACGGAAAAACAAAATTAAGACCGATTATACTGAAGAAGGAACCCTCAAATCGATTGAGGATAGTATGAAACGTCTGAAAACGGACCGCCTGGATTTTGTATACGTTCATGATATTTCCCCGGATTTTCTCGGTGATGAATGGATTTCCAAGTTTGATGAAGCGCGTAAAGGTGCTTTTAGAGTGCTGGACCGCTTAAGAGATGAAGGGACCATTTCGGCCTGGGGCTTGGGTGTCAATACGACTGTTCCAATCGAAGTGGCGCTGGAGCTTAAAGAAGCGCATCCGAACCTGAGTCTATCGGCTACACAATACACGATTCTTCAGCATGAGGGTGCACTGGAGCGGATGATGCCCCTTGTTGAGGAAAAAAATGCAGGACTGGTAATCGGAGGAGCATTTAACTCAGGAGCCCTTCTGGGAGGCGACCATTTTGATTATCAGAAAATCACACCGGAAATTAAAGAACGGGTAAGCCGCTTCCAAGAAGTTGCCGAAAAGCACGGAGTTCATTTGAAAGATGCTGCTTTGCAGTTTTCTACAGCTCATCCGGCAGTTAAAGCGGTCGTGACGGGATCTACAAGACCAGACCGCATAAAAGAAGACTTGAAAGCTCTCCAAGCAGATATCCCTGCAGCATTCTGGGAGGAGCTTTTGAACAAAGAGCTTATATCTGCTAAAGCTCCGCTGCCAAAAAAGTAAACATCATTAACACCGACTAAACTGAATTTACCGCTTCATTGCGGTTAAGAATTGACCCCTGAGGTGAAGCAATAATTATTGTTTCCGACCCAGGGGCTTTTTTAGTTTTGTTATTCAGAAAAGGAGTTTACTGGATAGCTGGGAAAGCATACATAATAAAAACTTATGGAGATAACCAAAAAATAACTATTATACTTATAGGTTAATTGCTTATAAAGTAGAAGAGAACACAAAATAAATGGGAAATTGCCCATATAGAGGGAGGAAGCGCCATGTTATTTACATTTAAACGAATTGATCATGTTCAGTTAGCCGCACCAAAAGGATCGGAAGAAATGGCAAGAGCGTTTTATTCCGGCATTCTCGGTTTTGAAGAAGTAGAAAAGCCTGAAGTACTTAGGGCTCGCGGGGGTGTTTGGCTTAGAGCGGGTGAAAATCAGCTGCATATTGGGATTGAAGATCCATTTACACCTGCAAAAAAAGCGCATCCAGCATTTGAAGTGGAGAAGTTGGCGGAACTGAAAAAGCATCTCACTAAGCATGAAGTTCCGTATTTGGAAGATGATCTGCTTCCAGGCGCCAACAGAATCTATGCAGAGGATCCATTTGGGAACCGAATTGAATTGTTGGAATGGAGAAGATAAAAACAAGAAAGATAAAGAGCTGGGGCCGCATGTTAATTACAGTTTATATTCAGTAAATCTCTACTGAATTAATTTACGGCCCGTAATCGAATGAAAGCAATGGTAGCCGCTGACTGATACCCCGATCGTACCGCCGCCAGGAAATACAGAGTCTCCGCAAAGCCAGAAATTTTTAAGGGATGTGCGATGGGACACGCTGAGAAAAAGAGAATGCGACCTGGTTTGCGGAAACCCGCCGACCATGCCTGAAGGACGGTATGTAAACCGCTCCCAGGCCTTTGGTGCACCAGGATACAGCTCCACAAGAGCCTCATCAATTGCAGGGTAATACGCTCTGATAGTTCTGAGCATTTTCTCAGTAAATAGGGCTTTGTTTTCCTCATACTGCTCATCATTTTTCCAGTGGTCCAGGTTAATATGTGTACTCACGGTTAATGTGCGATAGCCTTCAGGCGCACGCAGACGATCGTGGGGATCAGAAATCGATAAAAATAAGTGGTCACCTTCATCGTGTCCTTTTCCATCTGGGTTCATCAGCTGCTGAAACAGCGGGAAGTCAGCGGGCAGATAAGCATCCTTTAAAGACAGATAGGCGGTCATGGTGCCCCATGTATCCTTTTTCGCCCGTTTTTTTAATCCCGTTGAAAGCTGAAGATACGACGGATGATCCAATAAACCAGGAAGGGATTGAATCGGAGCATTGCAAATAACATGATCAGCTGTTCTGATTTTGCCGCGATGGTCTTCAATTTCAAAGCGATCCCCGACTTTTTTAATAGAGGTTACCCGCCGCCCAAGAATGGCTTGAGCGCCATTACGTTTTGCCGCATTCATCAGCTCATAAGCAAACTGATACAATCCTCCCTGCACGTAAAAAGCGCCTTCATGATAAATATCCAGAGCGAGAACTCCCATGAGAAGGGCGCAATCCCTGCTTGTTGTCTGCATGCTGTCAATCAGCTGACCGTCAATAAAAGAAACTAAATCATGACAGGTATGCAAATCATGTTTTTTTAAAAGTGAGCTTATCGTTTTAAAAAAGTCCGGTGTTAAGGACACGTGTGCCGGACGAAGGGAAGAGAGAAGTTCAAACGCCTCTTTTCCTGTTTTCACTGGCAGGATGGGAAGCTTTTTCATGAGCAAGCGGATTTTCGCTGCTTTTTGATAAACCTCTTCATAAAATCCTGAAATTTCGTTCTTTTTCTGAGGGAACGCCTGCTGAAGTGCCTGCACGTGCTGCTGTCGGTCTGCATGAAACGTCAATGTCCGGTCGCCCTGCTTGATTTTCATGACAGAATCGAGCCTTTGGGCATCCGTTTTAATCCCTAAATGCCGAAAGATTCTCTCGTGTATGCCGCCTTTTTCAAGCCCCATGCCGAGTGTCGCTCCGGATGCAAATAGAAACTGATTGCGCTGGAACTTACCGGCGCATCCGCCCCATTCTCTTGAAGCTTCGAGGATTGTCACTCGGCATCCTGCCTGAGCAAGCATGGCGCCGGCAGTGAGTCCGCCGATGCCGCCTCCAACTACAATGATTTCTTTTTTCGCCATTTGACGTTCCCTCCAGTCAACTTCTATTGTAAATGTCTAAATTCGTTCATTCAATTTTCTGTGCGTTTGGAAAGAGTCCGTTTAGCTGCGGCTGCATCCTATCTATCATGTTGACAAATTTATTGCCGAAATAAAAAACAGGAGCTTCCTGGTGGAGGCTCCTGTTTTTCGTATTTGCTTTTGAGAATCAATTAGTTAAGATCAAAGCGATCTGCATTCATTACTTTCACCCATGCTGCTGCAAAGTCACGGACAAGCTTTTCTTTATTATCGTCTTGTGCGTACACTTCTGCCATAGCGCGCAGGACAGAGTTTGAACCGAATACAAGGTCAAAGCGTGTGGCGGTGCGCACGACTTCACCTGTTTTGCGGTCACGTCCTTCATACAGGTTAAAGCCTGCAGGTTTCCACTCGATGCCCATATCAAGCAGATTCACGAAGAAATCGTTCGAGAGTGTGCCGACACGGTCGGTGAAGACGCCATGTTTTGTGCCGCCATGATTTGTTCCAAGTACACGCATACCACCGATCAGCGCAGTCATTTCAGGCGCAGAAAGGTTTAATAGCTGTGCTTTGTCTACAAGCATTTCTTCCGGGCTGACACTGTATTCTTTTTGTTGATAGTTGCGGAAGCCATCAGAAACGGGCTCAAGCACTTCAAAGCCTTCTACATCTGTCTGCTCTTGTGTAGCGTCTCCGCGTCCAGGAGTAAACAGGATGGAGATGTAAACTCCTGCGTCTTTCGCAGCTTTTTCGACTGCTGCCGTTCCGCCAAGTACGATTAAATCTGCCATGCTGATATTCTTTTTAAATCCGCTTTGAATCGTTTCATAGACGGATAGTACTTTTGCAAGCTGCTCCGGCTCGTTTGCTTCCCAATCTTTCTGAGGCGCAAGACGGATACGGGAACCATTGGCACCGCCGCGATTATCTGAACCGCGGAATGTGCTTGCAGAAGCCCAGGCCGTTGTAATAAGCTCACTCACTGTCAGCTCTGAGTTCAGGATCGTTTCTTTAAGTTCGTTCACTTCTTTTTCCGTTAACGTATAGTCTACTTTCGGTACAGGATCCTGCCAGATTAATTCTTCTTCAGGAACTTCCGGGCCGAGGTAGCGGTCTTTAGGTCCCATATCACGGTGAAGCAGTTTAAACCAGGCACGTGAAAATGCTTCAGCAAACTGGTCCGGATTCTGGTGGAAACGACGGGAAATCTTCTCGTAATCAGGATCCATGCGCAATGCCATATCCGCTGTGGTCATCATGGTAGGAACTTTGATAGACGCATCTTCTGCGTCTGGTGCAAGGTGCTCTTCTTTAGGATTAATTGGAGCCCATTGGTTTGCACCTGAACGGCTCTTAGTCAGTTCCCATTCATAGCCAAATAACAGATCATAGTACCCGTTATCCCATTGCGTTGGGTTAGCTGTCCATGCCCCATCTACACCGCTTGTGATCGTATCGCGTCCTTTACCGCTGCCATGAGAGCTTAGCCAGCCTAGTCCTTGTGTTTCAATATCAGCTGCTTCTGGTGCTGCTCCCACTTTTTCTGGATTGCCTGCTCCGTGCGACTTGCCGAATGTATGGCCGCCGGCTGTTAACGCAACGGTTTCTTCGTCATTCATTCCCATGCGGGCAAACGTTTCGCGGATGTCTCGTGCACTTGCAAGCGGGTCCGGCTTGCCGTTTGGACCTTCAGGATTTACATAGATAAGACCCATTTGAACGGCTGCGAGAGGATTTTCAAGCTCACGGTCGCCGGAATAGCGGTTGTCGCCCAGCCACTCTTTTTCGTTGCCCCAGTAGATATCTTCTTCAGGATGCCACACATCTGGTCGTCCGCCGCCAAAACCGAACGTTTTTAATCCCATTGATTCAAGCGCAACATTACCGGTTAAAACAAGTAAGTCAGCCCAGGAAATCTTGTTTCCATACTTTTGCTTGATTGGCCATAGAAGGCGGCGTGCTTTATCAAGGTTGGCATTATCAGGCCAGCTGTTTAATGGAGCAAATCTCTGTTGGCCAGTTGCGCCGCCCCCGCGTCCGTCTCCTGTGCGGTACGTACCGGCTGCGTGCCATGACATACGGATAAAGAATGGGCCGTAGTGACCGTAGTCAGCCGGCCACCAGTCCTGGCTGTCTGTCATCAAATGATGAAGGTCCTTTTTCAGTGCTTCGTAATCCAGCTTTTTAAATTCTTCAGCATAATCAAAATCTTCTCCCATTGGGTTGGTCTTTTTATCATGCTGATGAAGGATGTGCAGGTTTAATTGATTCGGCCACCAATCCTTGTTGGAGGTTCCTACCTTTGCGGTTGTGATGGCACTTTCTTCGTGCGTTTTCTCTTGAGATTGTCCTTCAGAAAAAGGGCATTTCCCAGCATTGTTATTTTCGTTGTGATCCATTCTTCGATCTCCTCCCGAAATGGTAATATAGTAAATTAATTTTATAAATAATAGTCTAATAATCGTTATTACTTTATAATTATAATAAACTAGGAAGAGGAAAGTAAAGAGAAATGTTTTCGTTTCATTCTCAATTTCTTCTATCATTGAAAATATTGGGTAATAAAAAAAGAACCCCACGTTTGTGAGGTTCCAGCATTCTTAGTTATTTAGCTGTTAATTCTTTTTCCAGTTCTGCGATGCGGAGTGCGGCTTCTTCTTCAGAAATCTCATGACGCACAATGTAGCGGTTGCGTTCATGTTTGGTGCATTCCAGCGTACATCCGCCAAGGTGTTTGGCCTCATTTTCTTCTGACGTAATGATTTGTTTATTACACTCAGGGTTCGCACAGTTGATATATCGTTCGCATGGTGTGCCGTCAAAGTGATCTTTTCCAACCACCACATGTTCAACCTGATTAATCGGAACCGTCAGGCGCTCATCAAATACGTACATTTGACCGTCCCATAGCTGTCCTTTTACTTCAGGGTCTTTTCCGTAGGTCGCAATGCCGCCGTGCAGCTGGCCAACATCTTCAAAGCCTTCACGTACGAGCCAGCCTGAGAATTTTTCACACCGGATGCCGCCTGTACAGTAGGTCAGAACCCGCTTGCCATCCAGCAGTTCACGGTTATCACGAACCCAGTTCGGCAGGTCGCGGAATGTTTCCACATCAGGCCGGATCGCACCACGGAAATGACCGACATCATATTCATATGTGTTTCGAGCGTCGAGAACGATGGTGTCCTCACGCTGCATTTCTTCGTAAAATTCTTTTGGAGATAAATAATTCCCTGTTAATTCATTTGGATTTATATCATCTTCCAGACTTAAATGAACAAGCTCTGGACGGGGGCGGACATGCATTTTCTTAAAGGTATGCTCTTCAGCTTCATCTGTCTTAAAAACAATTCCTTCAAAAAGAGGATGGTTTTTCATTGCTTCCATGTATTGTTCTGTCTGCTCAATGGTACCTGAGCAAGTCCCGTTTATTCCTTCGTTTGCTACTAAAATACGGCCTTTAAGACCGAGCTCTTTACAATAAGCTAAATGCTCTTCAGAAAAAGCAGCCGGATCTTCAATCGTTGTGTAATGATAATATAATAAAACTCGATAATTCACTTTTTTTTCCACCTATCATTTTATTTTGCAGGAATAACCTGATGGGTTTGAACCGTCTTTTACTTTACCTTATTTATGGCAGTGCAGTAAAGAGGTAACGATCAGGAAATACGGCCATTTTCTACTAACCAGTATAGACTGTCACCAGTTTTTCAAACTTTGTAAGAAATGTTCTTTGTTAATTAATCTTTAGGGATCTTTTTTAAGAAAAGAGGGTGGCTGGGATATAGACTGTTGATAATAGGGTAAAGAATGAACATCTGATAAATAAAGGAGAAGGTTTAATGGACAGTATTATTTTTGACCTTGACGGCACCCTATGGGATCCAAGAGAAACCGTTTTGACATCGTGGAACCAGGCGTTAAAAGAGCAGGGCTACAATAAAGTGCTGACAAAAGAAGATTTGACAAAAACAATGGGGCTTCAAATGCATGAGATTGCGAAGATTCTATTTACAGAATTAAATGAGCAGGAACAAATAAAAATGATGGACGACTGCATAGCCATTGAGAATCCGTATGTGGCAGAACATGGGGGAGAGCTTTACCCGGAACTGGAAAACACCCTCAAAGAACTGCATAAATCTTACCGGCTTTTTATCGTCAGCAATTGTCAGGACGGCTATATTGAAGCATTCTATCACTATCATAAACTGGATCACTTTTTCACAGACTTTGAAAATCCGGGAAGAACCGGTCTGTCAAAAGGTGAAAACATTTCATTGATCATGCAGCGAAATGAGTTGAGAAATCCGGTTTATGTAGGGGACACACAGGGAGACCGCAATGCTGCCCGCGCCGCTGGAATCCCCTTTATTTATGCAGCGTACGGCTTTGGCGAGGTAGAGGATTTTGAGGGGAAAATAAATGGATTGGTGGAGCTTCCTGAGTTGCTTCGGACATTTCAGGGGTAAGTGGATGAAAGAAAATCCGATCCGATAACCGGTTGGAGTGTTCCTTTGTCTGGGATGGGTCTTGCTTTTGATAAGCGATGCCCTCTATAGTTTGATTGAAATGAGTGAAGGCATAGCGGAAATTCTGGAAAGCATGTAGAGAACCACAGAAAAGAGCGTTTACATTCGGTTTTTAAATCAGGTATACTCAATGTAAATCCTTTGGGAGTTGAGTTCATGCGCAATCGAAAAGGCTCTAAACGGTTTGAAAATCACGACCCTATTGAAGAAACAGAAAATGTTTATGCCATTTTGCCTCCTCCTGGAACGATTATTGGAGAGGCAACGGAAGAGGAAATGGAAACAGCCGCTGCACTTGAAATTAGACATATGGCTTTTGTGAGACTGCAGGACATGAATATTCGTTTTGATGGGGTTTCCTATAAGGAGATTTTAAAAGAGTTTCGGGAGTTTGAAACCGATTCAAGTGCATTTTGGAGAGGCGTGTGCAGACGA
This sequence comes from Jeotgalibacillus campisalis, assembly GCF_000829515.1. Lineage (GTDB taxonomy): Bacteria > Bacillota > Bacilli > Bacillales > Jeotgalibacillaceae > Jeotgalibacillus > Jeotgalibacillus campisalis. Next base: position 33,064 of record NZ_JXRR01000008.1, read on the forward strand.
CTGTCTGTTCCTTACGAGTGGGCCATCCGAATTGATCATGCAAATGGACCCATCTATATTGGAGATACCGGAGAACACGAGCTTTTGGAAATAGAGGAAACAGACTAACGATAGTATGAGGCACATTCCTTGCAGGGACATGTGCTTTTTTCAGTCTATAGAAATGATTCTATTTTAATATTTTGCGAGATTGAAAGGGGTGGCCACCTATGGGATGGATTCGAGGTAACGGCTTGGTACAGTAGATCTGATAGCAGATTGTGTCAAGCTTAAAAATGAAAGGCTGTCAGACTGCTGTGCCATTTCTGTATTTATTATAAAAAACAGGAAATGGAGTGGCAGGAATGAGAGAAAAAGAGATAAAGAAGGAATGGATGGATGCCCAGAAAGCGGGTTTTACAGGATGGGATTTTTCACGAATTGCGGCAAGTGTGTCAGAAGATCCGCTGCCGTGGGATTACAAAGAAATCGTTTTAGCTCATATAAAGCCGGAAGATCATCTGCTGGACATGGGAACGGGCGGGGGTGAATTTTTACTTGAGCTCGGTCATCCATATGACAATACGACCGTTACGGAAGCGTGGGAGCCAAATGTAAAGCTTTGCAAGGAAAAGCTTGCCCCGCTTGGCATTCGGGTGGAGCAGGTGTTTGAGGATGCAGTGCTGCCGTTTGAAGACCATGCATTTGATCTGGTTATCAACCGGCATGAAGCCTATGACATCTCGGAAGTACGCCGTATCTTAAAACCCGGCGGCTGTTTTATTACCCAGCAGGTAGGCGGGAGGAATAATGAGTGGCTGTCCGGGTTTTTAATTGAAGATTTTCAGCCGGAATACCCTGGTCTTTTTCTGCAAAAGGAAAAGGAGAAGTTTTTGGCTCATGGGTTCAACATAGAAGCGAATCAGGAAGCATTTCCTTTTATGCGCTTTTATGATGTGCCAGCGATCGTGTATTATGCGAAAATCCTGGAATGGGAGTTTCCCGGATTTTCAGTCGAAACGCATGTTGAACGATTAAAAAACCTTCAGGAAATGATTTCTGAACGAGGATATATCGAAACCCTTGAACACCGTTTTTTCTTGGTGGCCAGGAATAATAAATAATAGATGATTAGAGAGGCTGGAACCACAAAGTTCCAGTCTTTTTATTTTTTATGAATTTTTCAAAAGTGTAATTGACAACCTTTCTCATTTGGAGGTATACTAAGTTTGCTTGTGATTTTGATAATCATTCTCGGTTATAGAAGTCATAGGCACTATACGATCAGGAGGATTACATAATGACTAAATTCGTACGTATGTCTTTATTCGCACTGCTTATTCTTTCACTATCTGTTTTTATCGCAGCTTGTGGAAATGGTAATACAGAAGAAACGGATTCTGAGAATTCAGATGCTTCAGGTGATACAGGATCTGAAGAGGCCGGAGAAGTTAACTTGTATACAAGCCGGCACTATGAAACAGATCAGGCTCTATATGATGCATTTACAGAAGAAACTGGAATTGAAGTGAATGTCGTTGAAGGAAGCGGCGATGAGCTGATTGAGCGGTTAAATCAGGAGGGGGAAAGCACAGAAGCTGATTTGTTTATTACAGCGGATGCAGGAAACCTCCACTCAGCAAGTGAGAGTGAGCTGCTGCAGCCGGTAGAAAGCGAAGTACTGGCTGAAAACATTCCTGAAAAATTTCGTGATGTAGATAATGAATGGTTTGGTCTGACGAAGCGGGCGCGTGTCATTGTATATGATAAAGAACGTGTGGATCCTTCAGAACTATCAACGTATGAAGCATTGACGGAGCCTGAATGGGAGGACCGTATTGCCGTGCGCTCTTCAAGTAATATGTATAACATTTCTCTTCTTGCATCTTTAATTGAATTAAATGGATCTGAAGAAGCAGCCAAATGGGCAGAAGGAATTGTAAACAATATGGCGATTGAACCTCAGGGCGGGGATCGCGATCAGGCAAAAGCAGTGGCAGCCGGTCAAGCGGATGTTGCCATTATGAATACGTATTACATTGGCGGAATGCTGAATTCAGAGGATCCTGAGGAAGTTAAAGTTGCCGAGTCAGTCGGCGTCTTTTTCCCGAACCAGGATACAACCGGAACGCATGTAAATATAAGCGGCATTTCAATGACTAAGCATGCTAAAAATTCTGATGAAGCTATACAGTTGATGGAATACTTATCAAGTGAAGCATCTCAGGAGGAGTTTGCAGCAGCCAATTATGAATATCCGGTTAATCCGGCTGTTGAAGTCACAGGCTTGCTTGAATCATGGGGTGAATTTAAAGAACAGGATTTGAACTTATCTGTATTGGGAGAAAATCAGCAGGAAGCTATTCGCTTGTTTGACCAGGCTGGCTGGAAATAAGGATGCACTAGACAATAGACCGTGCCACGTAATTGTGGTACGGTTATATTGGTTTTATTGATAATGATTTTCACTATCTATTGATACTGAGATCATGAACAGCATGAGGGTGTGAACGATGAGACACGGAGTCAGGACGATTAAATCAAAATTTAATATATGGGCCATTTTAAGCCTGATCTTTATTGCCATCATTTTGATTCCCAACGGATTAATTGCTGTGAATGTTTTTACGGAATCGAATGAAAACTGGCAGCATATTAAAGAGTATTTGTTGAAGGAATACATTACAAATACAGTTATTTTAATAAGCTTTACTGCTCTTTTTTCCATGATGATCGGAGTAAGTCTCGCATGGTTCGTCACCATGTTTGAATTCCCCTTTAGACGCTTTTTTAAATGGGCACTCATCTTGCCTCTTGCCATTCCGCCCTATATTGGGGCATATGCCTACCACGGGTTAATTAACTATACAGGCATCATACAAAGTAAGCTTAGAAACGACTTCGATGTAACGGTGAACCAAGACTACTTTTCGATTATGAATAACCAGGGTGCCATTTTTATTTTTTCGATTTTTCTTTTTCCGTACGTTTATACGATAACTAAAGCATTTCTTCAAAATCAATCTTCTTCAATCATAGAAAACGCCCGATTACTTGGCAGCAGCTCCTTTGAAACGTTCTTTCGGGTGATTTTGCCTATTTCAAGAGCAGCGATTGTGGGGAGCGTTACACTAGTCGTTTTAGAAGTGCTGAATGATTATGGTGTGGCCAACTATTTTGGCATTCAAACCTTCAGTACTGCAATTTTTAGAACATGGTACGGAATGAAGGACCTCGACTCTGCTCTTAAGCTGGCCGGTGCCTTAATGTTTCTCGTAATCTTTATTCTGGTTCTTGAAAAAGTCAGCAGAGGCAGAAGAAGGTTCAGCTTTTCCACTACAAAAGTCAGACCGATTCAGCCAAAGAAATTAAAAGGTGTCAAGGCTTGGCTGCTCGCAGGTTATTGTTTTACGGTTTTCGGTGTTGCGTTTCTAATTCCGTTCACCCAGCTTTTGTATTGGGCGTTCTTAACATTTGAATCAGTCTTCAGCAGTGAATTTATTCAGCTGATCTATCAATCTGTTTTTATTGCATCGATTGCTTCCATTTTAATTGTCATTATCGCATTAATCATTGGGAACTATACAAGACTTCATAAGAGTCTTCTGACCTCTCTGATTTCACGGGTTACAACACTTGGCTATTCGATCCCGGGAGCAGCCATTGCGATTTCGATTATTACTATTTTTGTTGCACTCGACGGCTATTTGGCTGATCTATATCGAACGCTGCAGATTGAACCGGTCATTATTCTTAGAACCAGTCTTGTCATGCTGGTGTCTGCTTATATCATCCGTTTTCTTGCCATTGGGTATAATGCGGTTGATGCGGGCTATGAAAAAATGGGAAATACATTTACAGAAGCTTCACGCACATTAGGGTTCTCAACGGTTAAGACCTTTTTCAAAGTCGATCTTCCTATGATGAAGCCGGCGATATTTGGCGGGTTTATCCTGGTCTTTATTGATGTGTTAAAGGAGTTGCCGCTCACGCTCTTTCTACAGCCCTTTAACTTTGCTACGCTGGCTACTCAGGCCTATAAGTATGCAAACGATGAACGAGTGCACGAAGCAGCTCTTGCTTCCATTTTGATTATTATCGTCAGCGGTATTTTTATTTTTGTTTCCCACAAATTATTGGAAAAGGAGCCAGCGTAATGTTTGTTCAAATCAAAAATCTTCAGTATCAGTATAAAAATAGCACAGAGCCTGTTTTAAAAGATTTTTCGTTATCAATTGAGCAGGGAGAAATCATTACGATTCTTGGAGAAAGCGGGAGCGGGAAAAGTACGATTCTGCGACTGCTGTCAGGATTGGAAACACCGAAAAGCGGTTCCATTACCATAAATAATCATCTTATTTTCAGCGGGCACCATGTTATGCCTCCGGAAAAACGAAACGTGGGAATGGTCTTTCAGGATTATGCACTTTTCCCCCATATGACTGTGGAAAAAAACATAAAGTATGGCTTAAAGAAAATGAACCGCCGTGAAAAACAAAAAAGAATGGAAGAAATGCTTGAACTGATTAATATGACGAACTACAAGAATCGCTATCCATATGAACTGAGCGGCGGACAGCAGCAGCGTGTGGCATTAGCCCGTGCACTGGCACCTGCTCCATCCCTTCTGATTTTTGACGAACCGTTTTCGAATCTTGATGCAAATCTCCAAATTAAAATAAGAGATGAGCTTCGCGGGATTTTAAAAAAGACAGGAATTACATCTATTTTTGTGACGCATGATCAGGCGGATGCACAGGCCATCGCAGATCGTGTAGTCTTTATTGAAAAAGGGGTAATTAAACAGGTAGGGAAACCGGAAGAAGTGCTCGGCTGTGCAAGTCTTGTCATGTGGGCGAATTCATAAAAAAAGAAGGCATGAAAAATGCTCTTTCGGTTTTATGAACCATGTTCTAAAACACGTAATAGTACTCACCTGGGGACCCTTCTGAAAAAAGGGTCCTTGTTTTTTCTTTCGCCTGATTCTATGAGTTTGTTATACTTAGGAAATAACTTGAAAATATAGGAGGGCTCTGATGGAGACGATTACAAAAAAACGTACAAAGGCCATTTTAATTGATTTGGCCATCTCCGGACTTGTGACAGCTGGAGTTGAACAATTCCTTCGTAAAAAGGTGAAAAATGAGTTTGTTCATATGATGATTACGCCGACAGTAGTCCTGTGGGGACTTGAGTACATTCAGCTTCACTGTGGCGGTCAGACAATTGGCTATAAAAAAATGGGGCTCACGCTCGAAAGCATAGACGGGACGGAACTGTCTACAGAACAAATTTTAAAGAGATTGGTGTACAGAGATACTTTAAGCACACTCGATTTGTGGAAAAACCGGGCCTCCTTTGAAGGAGAAGAAGGTGCTGTACTGCCTCATGATGCCTTCGCTGGTACGGTTGTAAGAGAACAAGTATAACAAAGCTCTACATGTGAACCTCCTGAAGAATATAAAGTAAACATAAAAATCTCCATTCGTTCCTTTAAAGGATGAAACGAATGGAGATTTTTAATTTACTTCTTTTAAATGAATGCAGTCAGAAGATCTCAGTGGACTTTCATGATAACGTTCATGCATTTAGCCTCTAATCGTATAGAGTCCTTCTGCTTTAAATACACCCTTTATCGCATTGCGGCCCTCTGTCAGAACGGCTAGTCTCCAGTCGTGATCGTCAGGGTAGAACATGGCCTTAAATTCGCTGAGAATTTTCTGACGGTCTTCTTCATGCTCAGCTCCTTCATGATAAAGCCTGTTTTCAAGCGTAATGGTTAAGAATTCACGAATATTCGCAGACATGCTCGTTCCGAATGTGCCAAACTCAAAAAGAGCAGAAAACAGTCTTGTTTGAGGGAATTCCAGGTTCTTGATTTCATAGAAATGATTTGTTGAATCACCTTTCACATCACCGGGACTGAAGGTTTTTACATTTTTCAAGCCATATTCCTTCTTCAGTTCTTTATCACTGCGGCCATCATTTTCACTCATAACCATGGTGACCTCTTTCGTCGGTCCAAGAGCAGTATGCCAGTCCATGTGAATGACTTTGCTGAAAGTGGACAGCAATTTTCGCTGAATCGAAATTAAAAAGACAGCAGACTCTTCCTTTTCTTTTCCTCCGAAATAAACCCCGGTAGGAAATTCAAACTGACCCATGCCTTTTGCTTCCATCAGGCCGCTGTAGCCTTCTGACACGACGCCTCTTGACATATGATTGCGAATTTCTGACTCTTCCACCAGATAGCTTTTAATTTTTCCGTCTGGCAGAAATAACTTAAGTAAACGTTCATATTCTTTATTTATGTCTTCTGGAACACTTGAATCCACTAAATAGTTACGATTTAAATCCACATTGTTTTCAGTAACACGTCTGAAATGCTTCATTCCCCACGGATTCAGCGCGTGAATTAAGCAAATCCCTGTTCGTTTTACATCCACCAGATCTGCAAGCTCACTTGCAAAAACATCGAGCATCGCCGCACCTGCATAGCCTTCAATTCCATGCTCACCTGAAGTCATAAATAGCACACGCTCATTCGTTTCAGTACCCTCGGCGTAAATCATATCAATCGTATTGTCTTCTTCTTTGCCGATTGAGTGCGACGTAAGCTCGGCGTTAGGCCAAAGCGCTTTAATGATATCAAAATTTTTGCGGAAAACCTTTCGTGATTCCTCATAGGTTTTTGGGAAATAATCATCAATTGCTTTCATTTTACGTATCCTCTCCTCATCGTTCTTCTTATTACATAGCTTTCCACTTAAGTTGAATGCTGAAACATCAACAGAAACAAAGTACAAGTTCTTGTGAAAACAAAAAATAAAAGACTTCGAAATAGGACGATGTACTAAGCAGATTTACCACACACGCATATAGTAAATCAGAACGAATAAATAGAGGAAGTGAACTCGTTGGATAGGAGAAGAATGAATCGTCCACCCGGGCTGTGCCTGTTTCCTGGATATAATTGGTGTGGTCCGGGATGCAGCGGTCCCGGGGCCCCGGTAAATGAAGTCGATGCCTGCTGCAAAACCCATGATGAATGCTACGAACGAGGCGGGTCAATGTGTGAATGCGACCTCGCCTTTCTTGAGCAGCTGAAAAAACATGCAAATCCCCGAACAGAACAAGGCAAAAAAGCCGCTTTGATGCATGACTTTATCAAATTTAGAATGGCGTTCACTTGTGGAAGGAGATAGAGAGATAATTACCTGTCTAAAAACCTTTTCATTACAAAAGTTGTAATAAAAAGGTTTTTTTGTTTGGAAGTAGAAACTAATATATACGTCTGTTAAAACAGGTGATGCTAAAAAAGGGAGGTTGAGTATGAGCAATTCATACAGAGCATACGGCTGTTTTGTAAAGGAAAAAGGGTATACATTCAGGACATCTGCTTTTCTGCAATGGGGAAAAGGAACAAATTCTTTAGGCTGCTTTCTTTTACTAAATCCGGGAAGTTCAGAACCTTTAAAAAAGAGCAGCTTCTCAAACGTAAAAGAAGTGTACGAGCTTAAAGTAGACCCAACAATGACACAAATGGGGAGACTGGTCAGCAGGATCAATGAAGACAAGTCGCTGGACGGGAGAGTTCATATTTATAATTTATTTTCATTAAGGAATCCGAAGAGTAATTCAGCTATAGGTCTGTACGAGACAATCTCTCAACAGCATGAAACGACCATTATGGATGAACTTCCACTCTTAGAAGAACTCAAACAGCACCCGTGGATGTGTTACGGTTGGGGCATTCACGCGACTAAATATCGGCATTTATCTGCAAGAAAGAATAAGTGGATGGATCATGTGAAATATTCTCAGGTTCCTGCATTTGGTAAGATGCATGCAAATGGACAGGATTACTACCATATTCGCCCGCATTTAATTAGAAACCAACATAAAATTATAGAGGACTTAACCGGAGAGTATTTTAAATGCTTAAATAGTCCAGCTAAAAGATGAACCCAGGGTATGGTAAAATATAAAAACATTAATCGAATTCTGCCCTTCTCCTATTATCGGAAGAGGGCTTCTTTAATTTCATGCTTTTGCCGAAAGTTCCCTTATTCAATTAGCCCCGTATTGTGTAAAATGAATACGGAATGATTTTTTGAAGGGGGAAATAAAGCTGGATACGATTTTGTTTGATTGGTTTCAACATAACCCTTCACTGGCGATTGGCATAAGTTTGCTGGCAAGTGTGATCATCAGTGTATTTGCCTTCATACCCAGTTTTTTTCTTACAACAGCGAATATCGCTTTTTTTGGTTTTGAACAAGGGTTGCTTCTCTCTTTTGCAGGAGAGGTTTTAGGGGCGATTGTCAGCTTCTATTTATATAAAAAGGGAATTTTGTTATTGAAAGACCGCGGAAAGGCCAAGTATGTTAGATGGTTCGCACGGTTTGAGCAAGTAAAGGGTGTTAGAGCCTTTGGCTTGGTAATTGCCCTCCGTTTACTGCCTTTTATGCCGTCAGGTCTCGTCACTTTGCTCGCAGCGACTAGTTCAATGGGCGCTCTTTCTTTTATTGCCGCGAGTACTATAGGGAAAATTCCTGCGGTTGCATTAGAAGCGTATGGAGCGAATCAGCTGCTTCTTTTAAATAAAAATATACTTTGGTTAGTGGCAGCTAGTATAGTGATTTTTGTTTTCGTGTCTAAAAGAGCGTTGTCACGAGACGAACATACATGATCTGCGCGAGTATATTCTGAACTTAACCTTTTCGGTACAAAGGTCTAGCTAACATGGTTTGTTGAATAACGGCTTTATGATTTGATCCTTTACTAATGATTTCGGACGGGTGGATTCCTGACCGTTTCTTTAGAAAGGATTTTTTATTGCCTAATTAATAGTTTCGAAGATGCTGATTCTCTTAAATCATTCCTCTGGATCAGCTTGCAAGTTACAAAGACCAGTTTCACAGCCTTTTTCCAGTATATATAACTACTTTAATCAATTATTTTAAAAAGTTAAATACATATTATGACAAGCTATAGGTAATATGATACGATAGGTAACATGTTTGTTATTATTGTAACGGGAGTGAAATTTTTTGAAGGATATACCTAATCAAAGACGAATTCGCGTAGAACTAGAGGGGTTACGAGCAGTAGCTGCCATTTTAGTTGCCATATACCATATATGGTTCAACCGTGTTTCGGGTGGAGTCGATGTATTTTTCGTCGTATCAGGGTTTTTAATTACAACTTCTCTTTTATCGATGTATAACCGAAAAGGCAGGATTTTGTATTTTTCGTATGTAGTCAAGTTGTTAAAACGGTTACTGCCAACTGCGTGGATAATCGGAGTCATTACCTTTGTAGCAAGCTTATTTTTATTACCGCTTTTCACAAGGTACCAAGTATTAAGTGAATTTATAGCATCCTCATTTTATTTTCAAAACTGGAGATTGGCAATTGATGCAGTTGATTATTTAGCTCAAAATAATTCTGCGTCTCCGTACCAGCACTTTTGGGCATTAAGCATTCAGTTCCAATTTTATTTACTATGGCTGATTCTATTTTCTATTGCGGTCTCTTTAAGGAAAATAGTAAAAATAGATATGAAGAAAGTACTTATTCCTACTATTAGTATAGTGATTTTAGCATCACTGACCTATTCAATCTATTTAACAAGCGTAAATCAGCCAGTTGCTTATTATCATACCTTTACGCGTGTGTGGGAATTTGGTATTGGCGGAATTCTTTCTTTAACAATTCATAAAATTTCTATTAAGAAATCACTCGCCTGGATCATGGGGTGGATGGGCCTATTTGGCTTATTAAGCGGTGGAATACTGTTTCAAGTTTCGAGTGTATTCCCAGGTTATGCGGCATTGTGGCCGGTTTTATCAGCGGTGTTTATCATCGTGGCAGGGAATCATGCAGAACATTTCAGTGCTTATAAAGTTTTGAGCTGGAAGCCACTTGTTAAATTTGGTGGAATCTCTTATGCGTTTTACCTATGGCATTGGCCTCTATTAATCTTTTATTATGCCTATTTTGACGTTGAACAGGTTTCGATCATCAACGGATTATTGATCATGACGGTCGCAGCAGTTTTTGCTTACTTAACAATCAGGCTTATTGAGAAGCCAATCAGGACGATAGAAATTCCTGTTTGGAAGACAGCTTCTACAATTCTTGCAATGTCAATTCTATTAATAGTCTCAGCACAGCTGTATCAGAATAATCTATTAGAACAAGATGAAACAGAGAGTGTCTCTGGCTCTTTAGATGTGGTAATGGAAGATATAGTAGTGGAGGATGCAGATATTCCGTCACATCCAGGTGCGTTAATTAAATTTTATACAGACGATCTGCAGGGTGATGAAGGATTTGAGGAATCATACCTGCCAAGATTGGATAATGCTTCTCAGGACAGAGCCGACATTTATCCGGATAGCTGTATTTTAGGCGGCGGCACAACGGATGTAAGAGTATGCGAATACGGAGAAGTAGAAAATTACACCAAAACGATCGCACTTGTAGGGGGTTCGCATGCTGCTCATTGGCAGCCCATGCTAAGTGAGGTTGTGAAAGATGAAAATATACGAATCCAAACGTATTTAAAAGGAAATTGCCGCTTCACAACAAAAGTAGAATCAAAGTTTACAGAATGCAATGACTGGTTTGCGAATGTTATGCAGGCACTAGTTGACGATAAACCGGATTTGATTTTCTCAGTTGGGGACGCAGGTAAAAAAGACGAACACTTTGACACGGTGCCAGAGGGCTTTATCGATGCATGGGAATTCTTTGATTCTCAGGACATTCCTCTATTCTTAGTTAGAGATACTCCATGGTATGGTCAGAGCGTGCTGAACTGTATTAATGATAATCCGGAAAATCCTGAAGAATGTAAAGAAGACCGTGACGAAGTAATTAGAGATCCAAGTCCCTATTCTTTGGTAGAATCCTTTCCTGATAATGTAACAACAATGGATTTGACCGACTATTTTTGCGATGAAGACTACTGTTATTATGTAGTAGGAAATATCATTACGCACTTTGATAGTAATCATATTACGGCAACGTTCTCCAGAACATTCGCTCCTATTATGAAAGATGAGATCATGGAAGCTCTGGAAGGAACAAGTACGGCGGTAAATACAGAAGAATCCGATCTAACGACAAATTAATAATGAACGGGGGGCTGGGACATGTGTCTCAGCCTTTTTTTGTACACGGAACTTCTGATTTTCAAAATAAGGAAGTATTTATAATTGGCATTTATTGTACAATGAGGTATGGAAGTTGTGTCACCGCCTGACCACAGAATATCCAAAGTGGTGAGAATACACGAAGTTATGATGAGAGATTAATAGTCTTTAAAAAGGATAGCTTGCACAGTTTAAAGCCAGTTGATTTGAAACAGCAACTGGATGGGGAAGGAGAAGTTAATGAAATTATATAGTGCATTAATTCTATTAAGCTTAATTTGGGGACTTTCGTTTGTTTTTATAGAAGAATTAATTTCGACTGCGGGAGTTTGGGGAACTGTTTTTGTCAGGTGTCTTGCAGGTGCTGTCATCTTGATTCCGGTTCTTTTGTTGAAGAAAAAGCCAGAAAAAAAACAGCGTCCCCTGCCATGGAAAGCCATTATAACAGTCGGAGTTTTTAATGCGGGGCTGCCGTGGGGGTTGATCGCGCTCAGCCAGACCGAAATCACCAGCAGTGCTGCCGCGGTATTGAATGCTTCAACACCTATCTTAACTGCGGTGATGGGGTTTGCCGTTTTTTCTGTGCTCTTGAATAAACGTCAGTGGGGCGGGATTTTTCTGGGCTTCATTGGTATTTTAATCCTCATGAACTTTCAGTTGGGTGAATTATTTTCCGGACAATTTGTCGGGATTGGAACGATGATTCTAGCAGCCGCCTGCTATGGATTTTCTTCTCAATTTTCGAGAAGGTACTTAAAGGAAGTTAATGTATTTGTCCTAACCACACTTTCTTTGCTTGTTGGTGCCGGCATCGGAGGACTTGGTGCTGTTTTTACCACCCCGTCTTTATTCACTAATTTGGTCCAATCAGTCGATCTGCTTTTCGTAGGAGCAGTCATCGGGCTGGGGTGCCTGGGATCTGGAATTGCTCATCTGCTTTTCTATTATTTGATTAATGAAGGAGGAGCTGAATTTGCAACCACTGTAACCTATCTTGTTCCCTTAACCGCTATCCTGTGGGGGCATGTTTTACTGGATGAGGCCATCTCAAAAAATTTGATCGCAGGCTTAGTAACGATATTTATTGGCGTCTTCCTAGCGAATCAAAATATAAAATGGAACAGGCAGGCGAATGGATCTCTTAAAAGAAAGCAGGTATAAGGGTTGGTTGAATAGCTGGTTTTATTTCAAATTATCTATATGTGTTAACATAGAATAAACTGGGAATTCCTGATACTTAAAATGGAGGAGGAGAAGAACATGCACGTATCGTTTTGGCTGTCAATTTACTTTATTCTAGTTGGCTTTGTCGTTCTCATTTTTATAAAATGGTTAGCTGAAAAGAAAAACAAAACGACGACTCAATTCATGGTTGGGTGGATCATGGCTATAGCAGTATGGGGATCAGTAAGTGTTCTTCTAGTACCTTTCTTTATTTTTCAATAGATTCTTATTTAAATATAGGAGTGCGATCTTTACTTTTTGTCATTCGTTTGGAAAAATTTCCGCAAATCTGGAACCTTTCTCTCGTTCTTCCGTAGATATAGTCGGAATCATTAATTTTTTCTGAAGAATATCTTTAGGAAAACAAAAGGAGGAAGATTCATCATGGAAATGCTTCAGGCACTCACAATTATTGTTCCGATTTTAGTCATTCTGGCCATTGCAGGAGTAGTTGTGTTTATTTATTACAAGATTCGCTACAGAACGGCTCGCTCAAATCAGGCACTCATCATTACAGGGCCAAAATTGGGAGATACAGAGAAAGAGACAAATATATTTACTGATTTAGAAGGACGATCGATGAAGATTATCCGTGGGGGCGGCCATCTTTTACGGATGCACCAAACGGCTACACCTGTTGAACTGACTTCATTTCAGCTGAAGCTGACAACACCTCGTGTTTACACAAATGGAGGGGTGCCAATTGTGGCAGATGCGGTTGCGATGGTCAAGGTCGCGGATACGTTAAAAGGAATAGCGAATTACGCTGAGCAGTTTCTTGGTAAAAAATCATCAGAACTTGAAGAAGAAATTGCTGAAGTCCTGAGTGCAAACTTGCGGGCGATTCTATCAAAAATGACAGTAGAGCAAATTAATGAAGACCGTGAATCATTTAACGCGCAGGTAACTGACGTTGCGCAAAAGCAGCTTGATGATATGGGATTCCGGATTACATCACTTGGCTTGACGGATCTGCGAGATGCAGACAGTGAAAACGGCTATCTAGAAAATCTGGGCCGTCCGAGAATTGCTGAGGTTCGAAAGCTTGCAGAAATCGCAGAAGCAAACAGTGAAAAAGAAACGCGAATTCAGCGTGCGAACTCTGATAAGGAAGCAAAAGAAGAAGAATACAAGCGCCAAACAGAAATTGCGGCTGCACAAAAAATTAAAGACTTAAAAGATGCATCCATTAAAGAAGAAACCGAGCGTGCACGTGCAAAATCAGAACAATCGTACATACTGGAAAAAGCCAAACTTGATAAGCAGGTGCAAGAAGAGGAACTAGGTATACTTGCCAAGCGAAAAGAAGAAGAGCTTCGTATTCAGCAATACGAGCGCTCACGCCAGGTTGAAATTGAAGAAGAAGAAAACAAAATCCGCAGGGCCAAGTCAGATGCAGACTATTACACTGTCACAAGACAAGCAGAAGCGGACGCGCGCAAGGCTGAAATAGACGGAGAAGCGAAGGCGAAAATTAAACGTGAAGAAGGTCTTGCTGAAGCACAAGTTATCCTGGAGCGCGGTAAAGCAGAAGCAGAATCAAGACGTCTCTTGACTGAAGCCATTGCACAGCACGGGGAAGTTATTCTGGCAGAGAAACTCATTGAAATGCTGCCGATCTATGCAGAAAAAATTGCACAGCCATTATCAAATATTGATTCGGTAAAAATTATTGATACAGGCAACGGCGACGGTGTTTCCGCATACGGGAAAAGCATCACTCAGACCATGGTTGCGCTGCAGGAACCATTAAAGGAACTTGTAGGAATTGATGTCTCCAAGCTTCTTTCGGATGTAGTGAACCGCGGGAATACCCATACGGTTGTTTCTGAAAAAGAAAAAGCACAAGCCTCTCAAAATGGCGTTCAGCCTCCTGCAACTCAGGGACCGCAGACTGAGGAGCCAAAGAAGGAAGACTGACCACCATTTAATTCATAAAAAACAAACATGGAAGAGGTTGAGACTCAATGTTCTCAACCTTTTCTTATACTTGAAAAGAAGGAGGAAATGAAGTGAGGTTGCTGTCGCTACTTGAGTTACTAATCCTTGCGGTCATGTTCGGCTGGTTCTTCTATGTATTGGACCCTTTAATGGAAGATCGCTGGACTGCTTACTTGGCTTTCATAGGGATTGCTACCGTCATTACAATCCTTTTTTATAAGCTCGAGGGGAAAATTCCCATCCTGGAAAAACGATTGGACCAAAAGATCAGTTTGCTGCTTATCTTTTCTATCGTCATGATTCCAATATTATTGGCTTGGTGAACTAGAGGTAGGCTGTCCAAAAGCAGTACCGCAACTTCCCGTTGTCCTCGCAGATGTTCTTTCGCTATAATTAGCTATATCGATCAAGAAGGGAAGAACCTGGGTGATGATACGAATTAGGCTAGTGCTCCTGCTTGTGTTTGTTGTGCTGGTGGCAGCGGCCTGCTCGCCTGAAACAGAAAATCAGGAGAAGGAAACCGTTGAGCTGACCATTTCGGCAGCCTCAAGCCTTCAAGATGCATTGAGAGAAATTAAAACGGAATTTGAAAAGGATTACCCCTACATAAAAATCAATTATAATCTTGCTTCTTCCGGGACGCTTCAGCAGCAAATCTTACAGGGGGCGCCGGTGGATGTGTTTCTTTCTGCTGCAGCAGAAACATTTGATCCGCTTGTGGAAGAAGGACTGATTGATTCAGACCAATCGGTTGACTTGCTGGGAAATGAAATCGTCCTCATCGTTCCTAAAGGAACCCAAAGCGAATTTTCGTCGTTTGATCAAATTGTTTATGCAGAGCGAATTGCCATTGGCACTCCTGACTCCGTCCCGGCAGGCATCTACGGGAAAGAGGTGCTTGAAAATGTATCTGTTTGGGAGAAGACTGAAAGCAGCTTAATTTTTGCCAAGGATGTCAGGCAGGTTCTGACGTATGTAGAAACGAATAATGTGGATGCCGGCATCGTGTATAAAACAGACGCACTTCGTTCAGATAAAGTTGAGGTTGCGGCTGAAGCGGACGAAGAAGACCATACTCCCATCGTGTATCCGGCTGGCGTTGTGAGCTCGGGTAATCATCCGAAGGAAGCAGCGCTTTTCTATCAATACATACAAAACGATAAATCGATGGATTTGTTTAAAGAATACGGTTTTAAGGATTTGATTAAATAAATGACACAGGATTTTTGGGGACCCGTCCGATTATCGATTGAAATCGCAACTGTATCCAGTTTTTTTGTGCTGATTTTTGGACTGTTGCTTGGCAATTTCATGGCAAATAGAAAGTTTAAAGGAAAGATCGCAGTAGAAACCGTGTTTCTTCTGCCTCTCGTCCTGCCCCCTTCTGTGGTTGGTTTTCTGCTAATTATGATCTTTGGGCGAAACAGTCCAATCGGTCAATCGATAGAATGGCTGTTTGATCAACCCATCATGTTTACCTGGTGGGCGGCAGTTATCGCTTCTTCTGTTGTTGCTTTTCCGCTTATGTATCAAGCATCGAAAACAGGATTTGAATCTATTGATGAAGATATTCAGCGGGCAGCACGCGTCGATGGTGCGAGTGAGCGTACACTTTTTCTATATGTCTCGGTTCCGCTTGCATTAAAAGCAATTATTGCAGGAGGCATCCTGAGCTTTGCCAGAGCGTTAGGTGAATTTGGTGCCACCCTGATGTTTGCGGGAAATATCCCAGGTAAAACCCAGACTGTCCCGACTGCGATTTACATGGCAATAGATTCAGGAAATATGGATCTTGCCTGGCTTTGGGTAGCCTGCATGGTGGGGCTTTCTTTTTTCATGCTTACCCTCGTCAGTCTAATACGATCATAGATGTGCAATTCAGTTCGTTTACCTCTAGGCGCAGTCTTATTTCATGATGTAGATTTCAGGCGATTCGAACGATGTGTTTTTCACTTCTTGGGAACAACTAGTAGGTTTAGTAGGCGGAAGTTTTGTTTTGTTCTATCTACTCGGCTTTGTGCATTTTCAGGGGAAAACGGTATCGTTTCATACTGGCTCTTTCGTTCCGAAACGGAAGAGTTTTTTTGTGAAAAAAATTAGGAAGAAGGAGATCGACTGCAGGAAGGAGAATGCAAGAGGAAAGAGAAGCAACGTTTATCTTGATCTGATAAGGGTAAAATTACCATAAAGATTTTCTACTATGAGGAGTGAGCACTTGAATAAAAGCAGGATGGTCATTTGGTCCGTTTTTGCCTGTTTTGGTCTTGCGTTTCTGGTCATTTACCTTACTGGAAATGAAAATGCTGAAAACATTGAAGCGCAGCTAAAAGAGCGGCAGGGGAACTTTGACTCAATAATAAAAGAAAAAGAAACCAGTCATGGAATGCTCGTTTTTTATACACTGAGAAAAGAGGAAAGAGCAGGTATAGGCCTGGCGCTGTTTAAGGAAGAAAGCGAAGGGAACTGGGTGTATCAGGATGGAACGGCGCATCTCTCCAATCTCAATCGGCGCTCATTTCTCTCAGACTATATCGAAATTGACGAAGAAATCAAAGTCGTTTACGGGTATGTGCATGACTCCTCCATTCTTGATATGAACTTAGTAAAAGAGATGGAACTTGAAAATGATACGTTAATGGTGAGTGATTCGCATATTGCCTACACCTTTGTTGAAAAAGATAAAAAAGTAAAAATACAGCCGGTTGACAACTAGGTTGATGTACTTTTAAATTGTGAAAAAGCTGTGAAAGGGAGAGGCCTTTCACAGCTTTTCCTCTTAAGATTTCATGCCCTTCACTTGTGTTACTGCAAGTTAATTTTTAACTAGTAGAATTCCGTGAAATGAAAAGCATGGACAATCAACCGAAGCAGTTTGGCATTCCGGGTCTATGGACTGTTTTACTTAAAAGAAGGAGTTAAGTTTAACTCTTTTATCAGGAGCTGAGAGCGTGAAAGGAAAACGGACAGTTGTCACAGGGATCATTTTGTTAGTCATCGTTGTTGCTTATGCCACCTTTAAGCTAAGTTTGGATTATTTACAAACCAAGGAAGCATCCTATATTCCTCGGGATCCTTACAGAGAAGAAACAGTATTGGAAGAAGACATCGTGCGTCAAGAACCAAGAAGAATGATTTCTCACCCTGCCCCGTCGACAGAAGAGCGGGAGCTGCCGGTGGAAGCTGAAAAAAAGTATACCGTTTATGAAAATTCCCTATATGTCACAACGAACGAAGGGGAATCCTGGTTGAGGGTGCCGGATGACGAAACGGCGGGTTATTCAAGAATTAGCGATTACCTGGACGTTATATCATCTCACAGCATCTATCTGTCGAATGAAAGAATAAGCGTGGTCTATGGAGGCAGGGGAATAGAGAATCTATCCGTCCTGACAACGCGTGATCGTGGAGAAGTATGGAGTGTCGGCAGTGTTCCTAAAACGGCAAGCGGCGAACTGAATAAGGGATACGAGGAACTTTATATTGATTTTCTAGAGGATGGAACAGGGTATATTACTGCTGTGCCGGAAACAGGTGAGTCCATCCTGGCGTTCAGAAGTGTAAATAACGGGGTAACATGGGATCCTATTGAAAACAGGGATGCGCTATATACAGAAATTCTCAGGCATTTTGAGGTAAGGGAGGTGTCTGAATGATACGGAACCGGAAAATAAAATGGTTTCTTTCAGCAGGAATTTTTCTCCTATTTTTATTTCAACTATTGAGTATAGGAATCGCTGAACCACGCGGGTATTCTCTCTTATATGACTGGATGGCTTATGCGGTCAACTACGTGATTGTGATCATGATTCTTTTCCTTTACATACAAAACCTTTACGTCAGATGGGCCGTTCGAATGGCAGCTGTCATTCTGATTGTGAGTACGACCACCTTCTTTCTTTTCAAAGGGGATGTTCATCTAGTGGTTGAACAGTCGGAGGATCGGCGTCATGAGGTGATTTTAAAGGAATATAGCGAAATGAAACAGGAAACAATCAGCCTGAAACGAATTGCATGGATCTTTGGAAAACAAACAGGGATTTTGACGGGGAGCTCAGATTATAAGACGATTGAGAGAGATACATATAAAGTAGAGTGGCATCATGGAGATACAGCTGTCATTACGTATCAAGCATCAGAAGAAAAGGACTCCCTCGAGCAGGAAGTGGTCAACTTCAGGCCATCTTCTTATGTCAGTTATCAGAATGCGGTTGTCGGTTTGATGGGGAAATGGGTTGACGTTGATCAGCCTGAAAATTTCTTGCTGGCTGAAGGCAGTCAATTTGTCTATGCGCGCGATGGTGAACTTTTTTATTATCGTGCTGAGGATGCAGAGCAGCATGGAATTTATGCGGTGACGCTTAAAGGCATGGAACAAAATCCATCACTGACAATCGTGCTCAGCCCCGAGGCAGAGTTTGGTGATGATAATCTGATAAGCGGGTCCATTACGATTCATCCTGTGACGCTCGACCCGGCAGATGGTGCGATCTATGAGAGAGAATAGAAGTTCTTCAGTATGTCAGGCTTGTGCATATTCTGACACTCTTTAAAAGGGGAGAATGACGCATGCTGCTAGGCACCCGTTTAAATTTGGAGGCATATAGTAGGGTAAACGAGGAAAGCTGATGTGAAGCATGATGAAGTTTCGGAAGAAAGGTACGCTGTCTTTGCGAGCAAGCTTCATGATTTCATTTGTCCTTTTTATTATCTCAACTTTGTGCAGTGTCTGGCTGATCGATAAACGAATCGAACCGAGTATTATGAATATAGCAGAAACAAAGACACACGATATAGCCATTCAGGCAATTAATGAAGCGGTGTCGGAGGAAATGACGAACGAGTTGGATATAAAAGATTTAGTCATTTTTCAAGAAACAGGTGAAGGAACAGCTTATAGCTTTAACCCGGTTTTGTATAATCGGCTGGATAATGAGGCGTCAAACAGAGTCCAGGAGTTTTTAAATAATGGCTACAAAGCAAAAGAAGCAGAAGCAAAAAACATAAAGCTTGAAGATGATATTATCTATTATATGCCCCTCGGAATGACAACAGATAATCTGCTTTTATCAACACTTGGTCCAAAGATTCCCATACAATTTGAAACCATTGGCAATGTGACGACAACGATCGAAACAACGCTGAAAGAAAGCGGGATTAATAATACGTATTTGGAGATTTTTCTGGAAGTGGATGTGGAAATGAAAGTCATTATTCCTTCTATGAGCAAAACAATGGAAGTGAAAAATCTGATCAAGCTAGGTGATTTATTCCTTAAAGGCGATGTGCCGGAGTATTATGGAGACGTTCCTGCCATTAACAATGATGAAGGCGGGGATGCTCCATGAAGTGCGGGTTTTCTCGCCATAACAGATAAAAAAAGCGAAGAGGAATGTCCTCTTCGCTTCGTTTTTATTCAGGGTCTGTTTCTTGCTTTGATTGTTTTAAAATTTCCAGAGAAACCAGCAGTGTCTGGTAGTTCTCCATTTCTGCAACAGATAAGCGGTATATTCCCTTTTGAATGGAAAAGTCTGATGCATTTTCTTCGTTGTGCCGCTGGATCCATCCGCCAATTGTATCAATCTCGTCACTTTCATCAAAATGCATGCCAAACCGCTCTTCCAATTCTTCAAGAAGCACACGACCGTTAATATGATAGGTCATATCATCAATTTGCTGGATATCTAAAAGTTCGTCCCCATCAAATTCATCTCGGATTTCACCGACAATTTCTTCTAAGATGTCTTCCATCGTGACAAGTCCGGCTGTACCGCCATATTCATCAATAACTAATGCAATATGAAGCCGCTGTGACTGCATTTGAAGGAGTACTTCTTTAATCGTTGCCGTCTCATGAACCAACAGCAGATCATGTGTGATGTCTCCAACGTTTATTGCCACACCATTTGCAAAGTTTGTGAGCATTTCTTTCACGTTAATAAAACCAATTACATGATCCTTGTCACCGTTTTCTGTAACGGGGTAACGGGTGTATTGATGTTCATCAAAAATCGGTAAAATCTCCTGCTGATTAAGGGACTGGTCTATGGCTATCATCTGGGTTCTGGGAACCATGATATCCTTAACTGCCCGATCATCAAATGCAAAGATATTGTTCAGGTAGGAAAGCTCAGTTTGATTAATCTCGCCGCCTTTATAGCTCTCAGTGACAATAATTTTTAACTCTTCTTCGGAGTGAGCCTGATCATGTCCTGCAGGCCCTACGCCAAAAGCACGAAGCAATAAGCGTGCCGAGCCGTTTAAAGTCCAAATTAAAGGTTTCATAATTTGACCAAACCAGTATAGCGGGCGGGCAAGCAAAAGCGTCATTCTTTCAGCATACTGAATAGCAAGTGTCTTAGGAGCGAGTTCTCCTACCACCACATGCAAAAAAGTAACAAAAGAAAAAGCGATAATAAAGGAAGCTGTAGCAGCTACAGAAGCCGGGACATCGAAGCTATCAAACACCGGATATAGAATTCGCTCAACAGTCGGCTTTCCAAGCCAGCCGAGACCAAGTGCTGTCACTGTTATTCCAAGCTGACAGGCAGACAAATAATAATCTAAATTACTGGACAGCTTTTTTGCGATAACCGCTTTTTTATTGCCCTCTGATACTAACTGATCAAGCCGTGACGCTCTTACCTTCACAACAGCAAACTCTGAACCAACAAAAAAAGCGGTCAGTGCAATTAATAAAACAAGTAAAGATAAATTCAAAACGATTATGGGATCCAATATTCTCCCTCACAAAAGAGGGATTCACCTCCGGGTTCGATTACTTTTCATTTGATTCTGTTAAAGGCCTCATTGATTTCATCTGCAGACGTCAGCTGAAAGGAGCTGACTTTTGCAGCCCCCAATAGCGCTTACTACGATGTTTTATTAAATAGTTCAAGTTTAAGCTGCAGGATCTGGTGGTTCTCCATGTTGGTTACAGTCCATCTGGCTTTTTTACCTTCAATGGAGTCCTTTTCCACTGGTTCGTTATGCTGGTGTTGAAACCATCCGCCGATCGTATCAACATCTTCACTGTCAGTAAAGGTAAGACCGAACTGTTCTTCAAGGTCCTGCAGAAGCACACGTCCATTAATATAGTAAGTCGATGAATCAACTTTTTGAATTTCAGGAATTTCATCTGTGTCAAATTCATCTTGAATTTCACCCACAATTTCCTCCAGGATATCTTCCATTGTAAGAAGTCCTGCAGTTCCTCCGTATTCATCAATGACAAGCGCAACATGGACGCGCTCGGTCTGCATTTTTAACAAAGCATCCTGCAACGGAGTGATTTCATTAATCAAAACCAGCTCATGAAGACTGTCCTCGATGGATTGCTCCCTGCCGGCAGCATAATGGGTGAGCATTTCCTTTACATTAATAAATCCTAAGATGTGATCCTTATCGCCGTTTTCAGTAACCGGATAACGGGTGAAATGATGATTATTTAAAACAGACAGCAGCTCTTTATGGTTCATATTTAATGTCAGCGTAGTCATCTGTGTACGGGGAACCATGATATCCTTTGCCACACGCTCATCAAAGGTAAAGATGTTTTCCATATAAGACAATTCTGTTTCGTTGATTTCGCCGCTTTGAAAGCTTTGAGCCATAATGATTTTCAATTCTTCTTCCGAATGAGCTTGTTCATGCCCTGCAGGCTGAACGCCAAAGCTTCGAAGGAGAATCCGTGCCGAGCCATTTAATGTCCAGATAAACGGATACATAATTTTACCGAACCAATATAAAGGAGAAGCGAGAAGCAACGTCATTTTTTCGGCAAATTGAATGGCAAGTGTTTTAGGGGCGAGTTCGCCGATGACGACATGTAAAAAGGTCACGATCGAAAAGGCCAGTGCGAACGAGATAATTGCCGCAGCCGTATTTGGGATATTAAAGTTCTCAAACACAGGGTGTAAAATCTTCTCAACTGTAGGTTCACCGAGCCAGCCTAATCCTAAGGCGGTTACCGTTATTCCTAGTTGGCAGGCAGAAAGGTAGTAATCCAGATCTGTAATTAATTTTTTCGCCGTCACAGCACGTTTATTTCCCTCAGAAATTAACTGGTCAATGCGTGACATTCGAACCTTTACGACCGCGAATTCTGAACCGACGAAAAAAGCAGTAGCGGCGATCAGCACGGCTACGAGTACTAAATTTAAAAGTAATAGACTGTCCAATGAGTTCCCTCTGTGTGAGGGATTCACCTCCGAAAGTTTATAATAAAGTTAAAAGCTGCATGACGACTGTCAGTTTATTTGATAAATCATTGTAAACGATGCGTTTTTCAGATGAAGGAGCGTCTTTTAGTGCTTCTTCGAGCTGAGTAACTTTTTTTTGAAGGCGCTCGATTTCTTCCTGCACTTCAAGAAAAAGAGGTTCTTGCTTTTGAGGCTGTACCTGCTTTAGCTGTTGAGCAATTTCATCCAGAGACATTCTTTGTTTTTTTAAAAATTTTACTCTTTCAAGTGTTTGAAGTACATTTTTTTCATACATCCGGTAATTTGATTCCGAACGCTCCGATGATAAAAAACCGTAACGAGTGTAGTAATCAATCGTACGGGTGGATAGACCGCTTAGTTTAGCAACCTCTCCTATACGAAGTAAATCCTCCCCAAGGGACAGCACCTCCAAATATACAATAAACTAAACATACCACATATTATCAAAAAGTATACAGTACAACGTGATGGTTTTAGGGGGATAGTTGTAAAAAAGAAAAAACAGGGTAGCAATAGCGGCGAATGAATGTGAAAATTAATAGAAAATGAGAGAAGAGTGCGTAAACGAGGAGGAAACCAGACGTGCAGCAAATCGTGCAACAAGGAGAAGATCAAGCATTGCGTTCAAGAATTCAAGTCTTTCAGCGATTTGACGAGAATCCGCTGGAGGCTGAATCCGGTCTGATTGAGGAGGCCAACTGTTTTAAGGTAAAAGGGATACCTGGACCTGCTTTTAACAAAGTGCGACATCTGAACGGTGAGAAAAGGGCTGCGATAAAGGATATAGAGGCATGGTATGGCAACACCCGTTTTCAAATAGAAGTAACGCCCTATGAGGCAAACAAAAAACTGTTTCATTCACTTCATAAAAATGATTTTTATCAAACAGGGTTTCATAGCTCATTTATGGGCCGTACGATAAAAGTGGCAGAATCAGCATTAACAACTTCCATTGAAATCAGGCCCCTCGGTGAAAAGGAGTTTGAGGATTTTGCAGACGTCTATGTAAAAAGCTTCGGGCTGCCAGACAGCATTAAAGAAGGAGTCAGACAAAATAACGAATGTTTAAGGGATGCTGAAGGGTGGAGTTTTGTAAAGGCTGTAGACAAAGGCGCCATAGCAGGTATAGCGGCTGTTTATGTTGAGAACAACGTCGCCGTTCTGGCATCATCAGCTGTCTTGCCAGCATTTAGAGGAAAGGGAATTCAGCGGGCGCTGATTAAAAAAAGAGCAGAAATAGCAAAGCAGGCAGGAGCAGCCTACATCACAGGTGAAGCAGCATTTTCAAGCGCGAGTCATAGAAATATGATCCAATGCGGACTGGAGCTCGTCTATACAAAAGCCCTTTACAACAAGGTGACATAAGAATGATAAGCGTTCAAAAGAAAGCTGTCTTTTGAACGCATATCACGCTATTCATGTTCGATGATGTATTGAAGCCCGTCATAGGTAGTAGAAAAAATGAGGACGTCACGTTCCAGACTGGTCATGGTCGCAGCAAGAGAAGCAGGTATGCCGACAATGATGCATTTGGAGCCGATTAAGCTAATGCAATCAATCAATTTTTGAAAATAATGTGTTACGCCATCTTCCCCAACATAAACGTCATTTAAGCTTAACAATACATAGTCAACCCTGTCTTTTACGCAACGCTCCAAAACGTTTGTGATGAGGAGGTCAAAACGCTCCAGATCAAATTCACCAATTAGGGGGATGGCAATGGCATTCTTCCACACTTTTAATATAGGCGTAGAGAGCGCCTGGATCAGTTTTTCTTTTTCTTTTTCTTCTTCAGCCTTCGTGGTGACATCCATCAGCATCACGATATAGCCTTCAATAGAATTTTCTTCCTGCACAATCGGTGTGATGACAATGTCAGCGACAAATTGATCCCGGATCGTGATGCGGGAGCGGTGAGGGCCCGTCAGCTGATCCATAATTTTTTGCTGATAACCAGGACGCTGATGAAAATGGTTCATGCTTAGTCCGATCAGGTCCTGGCTTTCTTTTAAACCGAATAAAGGAGCCACTGAAGAAAGAAGGTTTTTAGCATGTGAGTTCATCCACATAACCGTATATTGATTATCAGCAATGATGATCGTTTCCCCAATACTGTCCAAAGCATTAAGAGAAGTAATATTTTTAGGAATGTTTCCATATGCACTCATGTGTGATCTCCTATCCAGTGTAAGATCGATATAATTACCGTTCTTGTCTGATAACTTACTACTCTAGTATAACTCAATACCGAACAATTCCTGAAGTTTAATACCATGTTATTTGAGAAAAGCGCTATTCATTGAAACATTTAAGCTGTTTTAAAGAACGATTGATAGGATAAAAGAGCCGATTACTAGATTAAAAAGGGTTGATTACTTCAAAAAAGGAAGGATGGCCAAAAAATGCATGATCAACACCATCTAAAGCAAATAGAAGAAAAGAGAAAATCGTTGTGAAAAAGATTTTGGCATTTGAAAGCGCAGAAGAGGCAGTTTTTTTTGAACCAGTCATATCGCGGATGATGAAACGCCTAGATACATATAAAAAGTTCCTGGAGAAAAATTTCAAGTTAACTTCCTGTCCCAAAGGAGTTATTTGGACAAGCAGCGAATTAGCCACGAAGCTTTTTTCATCCCTTCCCATTCCTGCTTATGCACGTGAGGACTTTATATACATCTCACCGGACCTTAATGCCTGGCAGGACTTGATGGTGCGCCAGCTAGAGGATAAGGAACTGCCAGAGGTGCGGGCCTATTATGAACAGTTTGGAGAAGATGAGTTGTTTGAAATACTTGCTCACGAGCTGACACATTATATTGACTTGTTTGTGGATGAGTTTGATGATGAACGGACAGACAGTATTTGGTTTGAAGAAGGCATGTGTTTTTATCTTCCCCGGAAATATGGTCTTTCTAAAAAGAGTTTTGAGAAAATCACAGAGATCGAAGGAAGATTGGCTAAAGCATTCAGCGAACAGTACGATGATCGATCACTGGACGATTTCGGTGCTGGTAGCTATCAGCAATCTCTCTCTGGCATCATGTTTGATTATTGGAGAAGTTATTTGACAGTTTACTCCCTTGTTGAAAAAATGGGGGGAGATGAACAAAAGCTGTTTTCTCTTTACCATAAGTGGGATCGAACGGGACGGGAAATGAGTTTAACAGGGTATTTTCAGATGAATAAATTATAGCTTCTGCTGCTGCAGGGGCTTTTTTTCAGTCAGATACTAAGTGAAAAAGTAAAGCTTCCTTGACGTAAAGGAAGCTTTACTTTATGATCAGTTTACAAGGAGGTGGGATGCAGTTGAAAAATAGATTGGCGGAGTATCGAAAAGGCAAATCATTATCACAGGATAAGTTGGCTGAGCTTTTGAAGGTGTCTCGGCAAACCATCATTTCGATTGAAAAAAACCGTTATTCTCCGTCACTTCCCCTTGCGTTACAAATTGCAAGAATCTTTCAAACCACCATCGAAGATATATTTATATATGAAGAGGAGGACCTTGACTGATGACTGATTATTATCCCCGTACGTTTTTTATTTGTGGAATTTTACTGGCATTACTGGGAGGATTATTGATTTTTGCTGGAGTCATGGCAGAATCTCCTCCTATACCCGCAGCTTATATGCAGCTCTCGCTTTCAGTCGTTTCTTTTTGCATGAGCTACTTGTATCCTCAATTCAAACAAAAAGATGAAAGGATGAAGGAAATCCGCAAACAGGGCGTGTATTATTCCTATTTTGCCATTCTCGGCTACCTCTTTCTTTTTCTCCTTCTTCTTCAATTGAATCTGATTTCCTGGGATGCACTTCTCATCTTAAATGTGCTGTCTGCACTTGCCATCTCAACGGTTTTCGTGTCATGGGTGATTCTTTCAAAACGCTATTAACAGGAGGTGAGAAGATGGAGTGGGTGTTTCCTGTGCTGGCTCTTATAGGCTTTCTATTGCTTTATGCGGTAACTAAACGAAATACAAACAATGGGTCACTTTCGAGAAAAGGGTTCATTCAATTTATTGCTGTTTTTGCAGGAACTTTTGCAGCAGTCATTGGTATTGTCTATTACCTTGCTTAAAAAAGTTATTGCATAAAAAAAGATAGTTTTTAATGGGTGCTTAAAGGATTCAAGAAGAGGCTGAGACAGCTGTGTTTCAGCCTGTTTATTTACAAAAAAAAGCAGAAATTTGTCAGCTTTATCGATTTAGACCCTCACCACTCTGTTTCCGCTCATCCGCTTTGTCCGGTGCCCCACTCATGCATCGCTTCAAGTACAGTCTTTAACGTAAAACCTTTGTCAGAAATGGAATACATCTTTCATTTCTGTGTCCAGGATCCCGATATTGAAGGATTGGTGGAAAAAATTCTTGCCCACGGAGGAAAGAAGCGTATGCCAATCCGTGAATACTATCCAAATGATAAGCCTTATAAGATGGTGTATGTAGAAGATCCATTTGGAAATATTTTCGAGATTTATACATATAGTTATGAGATGACTTATTCTCAAAGGGCTTACTAAGATTACGGCAGGCCCAGTTTGATAGGAAACTTGGCAGACTTTCTTAGATAGATCCGATATGTTCCTGTAAATGAAAAAGTAAACTACAGTTTTGTCTTATTTCAACTACCACCAGTCTCCCTTTTTACGGGATGACGGTGGTTTTTTAAGGTTTAAGACATCCTTCGCTTTAATCGACTAAAATAGAATCATCTCTGCTCGAGGCAACCATGTTATGATAAAGCATACAATCACGTCCCTTTAGAAAGGAGTGCGGCCTTTTGAATATACGGCTGAGTAAGAAAATCATCAAGGAAAATTGCGGGACCGTTTCCTTCAGTCGGGGGGAGGCTTTTTACCGCTCAAATAAAGTACATATAAAGGGATACAGTGACACAACATGCGAGGCTATCGTCACAGCGAAAGAGAAGTTTTACGTAACCATTAATCAAAATGGAAATGGCTACGAGGCATCTTGCAGCTGTCCAACGCTTGCTTCCTATGATAAAGACTGTCAGCACATTGCAGCTGTTTTAATTTGGATGCTTGAAGAGCAGCAAAAGCAAGTCCAGGCGCACTCCGCTACGCACTCAGGTGAATCATTTGAACCAAATGAACTGACAGAAGGATTTATGACACTTTTTAACGGGGAAGTTCAACGAGGAAGCGGACATCAGCGCCATTTTGAAACACGCAAGGAAATTGACTCTCACTTTATCCTGTCTCCGGTGGCAGTGAAAAAAGGGGAGAATTTGATTGCCATTGAAATGAAAATCGAAGGAACTGCCGTAAAAGACATCCGGTTGTTTCTTCATCATGTAAAAGAAGGAATGAAATTACAGATTTCCAAAACAACAGTATATGATCCAGCTGAGCACTGCTTTGATCTGGTCACAGACGGAGTTATTTTACAACTCATCGAGGCATTTAAGAATGATGCGATGTATAAGGATTCCTTTCAGGAGGGCGGAGCAAACGAACCTCATTTACTGCTAATTCCGCCATCTGTGTGGGACCCCCTCAAATCCTGCTTGAACAAATCTCCCAATGTAAGCCTGAACTATCGCCAAAAGACCTTCAACGGCCTGCACCTCTCAGATGAAAAACTTCCTTTGCAATTTGTCTTAACAAAATCAGAGGAGGAAGTTTATCAGCTTACGATTAATGGGATGCACGACATTGTCCTCATGCCCGCCTATTTTGCTGTAATAGCGGATGGGAAATGGATTGAGCTGAAAGAAGAAGACAGCAAACGACTGAACGATTTAAAAGCTATGCTCGACGCTTCAAAAACCAGCAGGATTCCTGTGCCGCCGGAACAAGTCGACCTATTTCTTGAAAAGGTAGTCCCGGGCTTAAAAAAGCTGGGTGACGTTGTGCTGCACGGGTTGCCGTCAGGGGCTTTTGAGAAAAAGCCGTTGGCCGCAAAGCTTTATTTGGACCGTGTGAAAGACCGGCTGCTGGCAGGGATTGAATTTTGCTATGGTGAAGTGACGATTAACCCGCTCGAAGATCAGAAGCGCTGGACTGGCTCACTTCTTGCCAGGGATAAAGAAAAAGAAGAAGAAATTCTGCAGCTGATGAAAGAAAGTGAAATGACGGAAACAGACAGCGGGTATTATCTTCACAATGAAGCGCTTGAATATCATTTTTTACACCATGTAGTCCCGAAAATGCAGGGTCTTGTTCAGCTGTACGCGACGACAGCGATCAGAAACCGGATTTTCAGAGAACATGCACCGCCAAAAATCAGCGTAAGAATTAAAAAAGAGCGGACAAATTGGCTTGAGTTTAAATTTGAAATGGAAGGTTTTCCGGAAAGAGAAATCCGCGCCCTTCTTTCTGCTCTTGAAGAAAAAAGAAAATACTACCGCTTGCGCAATGGATCTCTTTTTTCATTGGAAACAAAGGAGATAGACGAGATCAGACGCTTTTTAAACGCGGCACCTATACAAGCGCAAGAACTTGAACAGGAATTTGA
Organism: Jeotgalibacillus campisalis; assembly: GCF_000829515.1. Taxonomy (GTDB): domain Bacteria; phylum Bacillota; class Bacilli; order Bacillales; family Jeotgalibacillaceae; genus Jeotgalibacillus; species Jeotgalibacillus campisalis. The sequence continues at coordinate 62,068 of NZ_JXRR01000008.1, forward strand.
AATGCCCCTCATAAAGGGATTGCGTCTGCTCGACAGTGTGCAGGCTGACGATTTTGTAAAGCTTGAGGAGTCATTCAAGCAGTTTCTTACTCAAATGGAGCATCCGGAGCAATTAACCTTTGAGCTTCCGGATTCTTTGAAGCACGTGCTGAGAGAGTATCAGAAGCATGGCTACAACTGGTTGAAACTGCTTGCAGGTTATGGATTCGGCGGAATTTTGGCAGATGATATGGGTCTTGGCAAAACGCTTCAAAGTATTGCTTTTATAGTATCTGAGCTGCCCGTAATGCGTAAAAATAATCAGCAGGCGCTCATTGTATGTCCATCGTCTGTTACCTACAACTGGCTGAAAGAATGTATGCAGTTTGCACCGGAGCTTGAGGCGGTTGTGCTTGATGGAAGTGCTGCTGAGCGAAAAGAAATACAACGGGAATCCGACCGTGTCGATGTGCTAATCACCTCATATCCATTGCTGCGGAAAGACGTAAAATGGTTTGAAGAAAAAAGGTTTCATACCGTTTTCTTTGATGAAGCACAGGCCTTTAAAAATCCTGTTACCCAAACGGCGCGTGCGGTTAAAAAAGTGGAAGCAGATCACCGTTTCGCCCTTACTGGAACCCCTGTTGAGAATTCAATTGAAGAACTATGGTCTATTTTTCATGTCGTTTTTCCGGAGTTATTTCAAGGATTAAAAGAATACAGCCATCTTTCCCGTAAAACGATTGCCAGGAGAGTCCGGCCTTTCCTCTTGCGACGTATGAAAGAGGATGTGCTAGAGGAGCTGCCGGAAAAATTAGAGCTGCTTGAATCGATGGAGCTGCTGCCGGAACAGAAAAAACTGTACGCCGCTTATCTTGCAAAGCTGCGTCACGATACTTTAAAGCATTTGGATAAGGATACATTAAGGAAAAACCGCATCAAAATTCTTGCAGGTCTAACAAGACTGCGTCAGATTTGCTGCCATCCAACGCTTTTTGTTGATGGATATACAGGAAAGTCTGCGAAGTTCGAACAGCTTCTGCAGATTTTAGAGGAATCGAGAATAGCCGGCAGAAGGGTGCTGGTGTTTTCACAATTTACGAAAATGCTCGGCTTGATTGGCAAGGAATTAACCATTCAGGGCCGTTCTTTTTATTACTTGGATGGCAAAACGCCTTCGGAGGAAAGGGTGGATATTTGCCAGCAATTTAATCAGGGAGAGCGGGATCTGATTTTGGTTTCACTAAAAGCAGGGGGGACAGGGCTGAATTTAACAGGCGCTGATACCGTCATTTTGTACGATACATGGTGGAACCCGGCAGTCGAAGAACAGGCCGCTGACCGGGCTCACCGGATGGGACAGAAAAAGGCCGTCCAAGTCATCAAGCTGATTGCGCGGGGGACCATTGAGGAAAAAATGAATGAACTACAGGAAAAAAAGCGGCACTTAATTGAAGAGCTGATTGATCAAAATAAAAATGAGCCCGTGTCGTTAACAGAGGAAGATATTCGAGATCTGCTTCGCGTATAGTGGGCATAAACCTATCAAGTTTCTTTACGGCAACAACAGAAAAAGAAAAAACTATGCACAAAAAAGGATGTCCGCACGATACGCTTTCGTGGGGACATCCTTTTTACTTATTTAGCATTATTTAGGTAAGCTGCTGTTCAGCAAACTCACGATATAAGTCATGATTCGCTACTAACTCCGCATGCGTACCGATTCCAGTGATTTCACCTTTTTCGATGAAAATAATTTTGTCCGAGTCTACGATGGTGGAAAGTCGATGAGCAATGACAAACGTGGTTCTGCCTTCCATAAGACGTGCGAGAGCCTGCTGAACAATACCTTCTGACTGGCTGTCAAGACTTGCAGTTGCTTCGTCCATCATAAGAATTTTAGGATCCCGTAAAAATGCACGGGCAATGGCAATCCGCTGTCTCTGGCCTCCGGAAAGCTTCACGCCGCGTTCTCCCACCTCAGTATCTAGTCCCTTTGGAAATTCTCTTATAAAAGGAGCGGCATACGCCATTTCAGCTACTTCCCATAAACGGTCATCGGAAATTTCCCCGTTTTCCTCAAGCCCGTAGGAAAGGTTTTCGCGGAGCGTTCCGGCCATCATTGGACTGTCTTGCGAAACATAGCCGATCTGGCTTCTCCAGGAATCCATCGAAAGATCTTCAATGGGAGTCTCCCCAATCAAAATCCTGCCGCTTGTCGGCTCATAAAACCGTTCGATTAAGCCAAACATCGTCGTTTTCCCGCCGCCGCTTGGTCCGGCGAAGGCAACCATTTCTCCAGGCTGCGCTTCAAAGGAAACATCTCTTAAAATCGGTTCATTCTCTTCATAAGCAAATGAGATATGCTCGACACGAACCGGCTGATTGGTAATATCAATATCCAACCCTGTACGTCCCTTTTCTAAAGGAAGTTCAATAATCTCGATAATTCGTTCAGTTGCGCCTTTAGCCTTTTGAAGCTGTGTGAAAAACATGGCAAAGGACGTGATAGGGAAAACAATTTGGAATAAATAAAGTAAAAAGGCCACGAGTGAACCGGTTGTCATAGAGCCTTCTGCCACGCGGACTCCGCCATAGCCTATAATCAGCACGATGACGACCATGACGACAAGGTAAATTAACGGGCCAATCATAGCAAAAATCCGCATTTCTTTTAGTCCATAGGAAAATAGGGTGTGAATCCCCGCTGCTCCTTTTGAACTTTCTGCCACTTCTGCATTAGATGCTTTCATTAAACGGATTTCACTTAATGTTTGTTGAATACTTCCGGTAAAGACGGCTGTTTCATCCTGAAGTCCCTTTGAAATTTTATTCATTTTCTTTCCAAGCGGCAGCATGATGCCAACTGTGACAGGCACAGAAATTAACATTAACAGTGTCATTCTCCAATCCATTACCAATAAAATAATGACTGCGCCGATGATCGTGATAATCCCTGTAATAAATTGAGGGAAGTGCTGTGAAATCAAATCCTTTACGATACCGGTATCATTTACAACCCGGCTGACAGATTCCCCGCTCGCTTTTTTATCAAAATAACTGACAGGCAGTCGAATGAGCTTCGTCCACATCATTTCACGCATGCCCGCTACAACTTTCTGGCCGACGTATCCAAGTAAATACGTTGATACCCCGTCGGTTAACGCCTGAATGATAAAAACGGCCCCTATTAACACAATCAGCCAGACGCTGAGGGATTCTACAGAAAATCCATCCACCAGTTCACGCGTCAGCAAAGGAATCGTCAAGCCGACAAGTGTGGTGATAATACTCCCGACAAGCCCGATGGTCAGGGCCACCTTTGGTATTTTTGTCGATAAAATAAGGGAAATAAATGGCTTCAAGCTATTTTGTTTTTGTTCCATACGTATCTCCTGACTATAAGGTTTTCAAGAAGAGTGTTAACGTTCTTCCCACATGTATTCTTGATAATTGTCTTTTGCCACCTTAACCCACTCGGTTCTCTCCTCATCCCATTCGAGGACTAAGATTTCCCCGTAATACCCCGATAATTCTGTCGTTTGAACGATCGCAATCCGCCCATCCCCTAACGAGACTACTTCTTCTTTCGCTGATTCTTGAGTGTATGGCTCCTGGTACACACTCTCATCAGCTCCCACAGGTTTTAAGGCAATAATAAGTAAACAAATAAAAATCCCTACTAATGACCGGCTGGACTTTGGTCTTTCCTTTTCCATTCTTTATCGCCCCCTTACCATTATCTGCCTTTTAATATTCCGTTTTTTCTATCTTCAATAAATAAAAACAAGTTTTGATCGCTCGCTTTCATCATACCTTTTTTTATCTTCTTATTCCTCTGGTTTGTTTTATTTCTATTGAGCAATGTCTTTTACACGCATCGTCACCGATCACATGAACAAGAACCTAGTTGCCTCTTGCATCATTCTTCTTCCTTCTTTACCATAGTAGTTAAGGGATTTAATGGTAAATATAAGATCATTTTCTAATCGTCTTCTTATGAAAAACGGGGGTATTCAATGTTCAGTTTAGTTGAGAGTTTAGAATTAATTTTAGGCTGGAGCATTATTCTGTTTATTGCTCTTCACTTGTATAGAAAAGCGGAGAACCTCCCGTCTATTTGGAAGGTCGCTATCGCTATAGCCGTTGGACTTTTTTCGTTTTCTATTAATATACCGGTTGCCGGTGAGTTAATTAGTCTGCCTATTTTACCCCTTGGTGTATGGGCTTTAAATTTCTTTTTAAGAAAAAGAGAAAGATCATGGGAACGCTACCGTCCATTTGCCTGGCTTGGATTTGGAGCAAATTTTGTATTTCTTATACTGGCTCTTCTAGCTATTCCTCTACAGAACCTGATCTATCCAGAAGATCGTCTAACTACCTACGTCAGCGATACGGAGAACGCGTCTCTTATTGTTCTTCATCCCTCCGCAGACGACAGCGCAGCACTTGATAAAAAAATACTTCTTGAGCAGTTGGAGATATCAAATCAGCAGGCTGTTCAAAGTGAAGAATGGTATTACGATACGGTGATGGATCATGAAATGGAAGATCGCAACGAACGATTTCCGTATCAGCTGGCTGAGGTTTCAGCAAAATGGGGAAGCGGGTTTTCTCCTCTAGTGTTTATAGAAGAAGATGGCCAAGGGATCGTAGTGATGAAAGAGGCAGAGCAAAAATATTTCCGGTTGGAACATTCTATTTTACAGAGAGGGGAAAGCTGATGCATAAAAAGTGGAAGTGGCTTTGGATCGTAGTTCCCTTAATACTGGTAACGGCTGGAGGCTTGTATTATTCAGCTGTGGTGAAAAACCCGGGCTCTTTTCTTTCGCAGGACCGCATCATAAATGAAATCAATAAGCAGTTTCGCAATGGGGAGACGGAAGAGATTTTAGATATTGAGTATTTAGACGACCGGAATGTGTTCGTTCCTTTTCGCTCCAATAAAGATCAGTACGGGATGGCTTATTGGGAATGGAGGATGAATGAGTGGGAGCTTATGATGGTCAGCTCTTCTGGAAATCCCGTTATGATTTCTAGTAATGAAGGTGATCCCGAGAATCAGTTCATCGTTTGGAATTTGCATCCTGATGACGAAGTTGAAAAAGCAGTCTTTTACTTAACGATGGAACGGAACTTTCAGGTTTCACAAGGAGAACAGCTGTATACTCCACGCGTTCAAATGAAGGAGGAAATTGGGTTTGAGAAGTCCTATGGATCTATGAAAATGCCTGCAGATTGGAGCACCTACATGAAAAGCTATCAACAAGCTTTAGCTCCTGAAGATGGAATCCCTTTTGATGTATTTAATGATGCCTTTTTCCCACAGCCGCATTTCGCCTACGGGTGGATTCCTTATACAAATCAAAATGAGGTGGCAGAACTTCAACATACGAGGGGGCAAAGCGGATTTTCAAGCGGATATACAGAAACCATCCTGCAATTGAATCCTTCGGAATTAGAGAGCAGCAGCGAAGAATCATAAAGGCGGAGGCGCTAGTGAAGGGCGTCTCCGCTTTTGTTCATGGTCATTGACGGACGTGGTCTCGCGGCTTTATACCATTGATAGCATAATATAATAATAATGATCACATCAATGGCATCCCCGCCGTAATACATCAGCATGCCCCCAGATTCTGCCTGCTGAGGATCAACGCCTGCAGGGGGATTAGCATAAATGAATTTCGATAAAATCCCGTGTCCGGCAAGTGCCGCCGTTAAGACCACAGCCCGATAAATAAATGGAGTGCGGTGACCAACAGGATCAATATAGATCATGGAAATGGTAAATAAATAACCTGCTGCAAAAACATGAAAATGAATGACGATATGTAACAGCAGTGAGTCGTGCATGGCAGAATAAAGATTCGTTGTATAAAGCAGCCACAGCCCTCCAATGTTTAGGACGGAAGCTGTCAGCGGGTCACTTATAAAGCGTATGGGCCGGCTTTTTAAAAGTCTGGATGTTTTTCTCCCCAGGGAAACAGGCACCGACCGCAAAAATAAAGTCATCGGTGCCGAAAGAACAAGCAAAAGCGGAGCGAGCATCCCAAGCAGCAAATGGCCAAGCATATGGGCAGTAAAGTCTGTATGCGCGCGCTCTGCAAGGGGACCAGTAACGGCTGCGGCTGCAAAGCTTATCCCGAGCACCCACAGTCCTGTCCGGTAAAGCGGCCAATTTTTAAGCTTCCGGCTCGAGAGGATAGAGGCTGCTATGTACAATGCGATTGCCGCTGCAAAAGGCAGCAGCAGTAATAAGTCAGTCCAGACCCACCCTGCTGCTTCATGTGTGTGGTGGTCATGCAAGACATTCCCTCCTCCTACTTTTTCGGACGTGTTTTCGCTGTGAGATAGGCACCTATGATAATCATAATAACCGCTGTTACGTTCCAGATAACATCATAGATCCATATATTCTCCACATACCGGATTTGATGGATGCCCATGACTTTGTGCTGGATAATGCCGTCATAAAGCTGGAAAATACCAGCACCTAAAAAGATGCCTCCAATCCACCTTTTCCTCCAAAAGGCTTTTCTCCTTCTAAGGTCGGCAACTAAAAACAGTCCTCCGACTGTAGCAAACCAGCTGAATGCGTGAAAAAAACCGTCTGATACTAAACCGGCATCAGTTGTGGACAGATCATAAAAATGGTGCCAGTGAAGCAGCTGATGAAAAACCGTTTCATCAAAAAATGCCACAAAGCCAAGTCCCACTAAAAAGCCTGACCAAAAATTCCGGGCAGAGTGAAAAGAGCGGTCCTCATGCGCATATCTTCTGTCCTTTAAGGTCGTCATAGAATATCCCTCCCCAGTTCCTCTTTTTCTTCCACTTTACCCCAACAGGAAAATGTATAATCAATTTAATAGAAGAATCATTAACAAGAAGGAGCGAGGGGAATTATGATGGAACGAATCGATCCACTAAAAGCAGCTGAACAATTTATCCAAAAGCATCATCCGCACTGCCAGGCAGCCCTATTAGCGGGAAGTGTAGTCAGAAAAGAAGCAACACCGACTTCTGATCTTGATATTGTTGTGTTTAATCAGTCGATCGAATCATCTTATCGATCCTCTTACCGGGAAGCAGGTTGGCCGATCGAAGTATTTGTTCACAGCCTGGAATCTTACAAGATATTTTTTAAAAGTGACTGTGAGCGTGCAAGACCATCTATGCCTAATATGGTGGCAGAGGGTCTCGTAATTAAAGATGATGGACAAATCGCTGCAATAAAAGAAGAGGCTCAGGCACTGCTTGATAAAGGACCTGCTCCATGGGATGCACAAACCGTCTTGTTGAAACGATATTTTTTAACTGACGCGCTGGATGATCTGTCAGGAAGCTCACTAAGGGAAGAAGAACTATTTATTGCCAACACACTGGCTGTTTTGCTCAGTGAATTTATTTTACGTATTAATAATCAATGGATCGGTGATTCAAAATGGATGATCCGTGCCTTAAAGCAATTCGATCCTATTATGGCGGTTGAATTTACTGAAAGCTTTGATGTTTTTTATCGCATGGGAGAGAAAGGGAAGATTATTAAAATGACTGAAAAAGTGCTGAGGCCTTACGGTGGATTGTTATTTGAAGGATTTTCATTAGGAAAGACTAATTAAAGAAAGATTTACCTGCTGTAGGGGAGCCCGCAAAGTTCAATGTAAGAAGTCCGGATAGACCTACAAAGTAAAGTAACAGAAATTTCAAACTTTCCATTGACTAGGCTATCTAGTTCGAATAACATAGTCTATATTAGAACTATTGACCTATCTATTGGGGAGAGATGTAAGAATGACAAGTACAGTTGGAAAAAAATTAATTACTGCCTTTATTATTGTTTCTATTATTTCTGCTGCATCTGGTGCTTATTCATATACCGTCCTCAGACAAATGGATCAGACCTTCAGTCAGGTTGCCGATACATTTTTTGAGGCAAAGTCGTATGCATTAAAGCTTGAAGGGGTTGTGCATGAACAGAACGACTCATTTCGCGGGTATCTGTTAACCGGTTCACAGGAGGATCTGGAAACATTTAACCAATTGAATGAAGAAACGAACAACATTGCCAATGATTTAAACCTTCTATTGGAAAATGAAGAGTCCAAGGCATTTTTAGATTCCATCATCCAAAAAAACTCTTCCATGCTTGATGTCAGCAAAAATGTTACGGCAATTTTTGATGCGACGCCACAGGTGGGGATTTCTCTGGCTAACAGTGATATGTCACCTCTGGCAGAAAGAATGGCAGAGGAATCAGCTGTATTTGTCTCAAATTTGGACGAACAAATTAACAGTGATCTGTCAGGGGCTTCTCAATCAATGGAGCAGGCGCGTGTCTGGTCTGTTGCGATAACCGTTCTGGCGCTTGTCATTGCGATTGGACTTGGTGTCGTTCTAACCTCACGGATTACCAAACCATTAAAATCCATGAAAACTCTTGCCGAGCAGATGGCTCGAGGAGATTTAACCGACGATTCTGCACCGATGAAAGGCAAGGATGAGATCGCAGCTCTGCATCATTCCTTTTTACAAATGAGAGATCATTTTAGGGGGCTCATTCATCAAATTTCCTTTAGTGCCACACAAGTAGCTGCCTCCTCAGAAGAATTGCTGGCAAATGCAGAGCAAACCTCACAGGCAACAGTGCAGACGGCCGCATCGATAGAAGATATTTCTAAGGGTTCGCATGATCAGATGAATGCATCCAATAAGAGCGTACAAAGACTGGGTCATATGACAACGAATGTAAGAGATTTATCCGAGAGCGCTGAAAGGATTGAAAAGTATTCAGTGCAATCTCTTACGCACGCAGAAGATGGAGGTCTTTTAGTAGAGGAAACACTGAGCAATATGAACGCGATTGATCATTCCGTTCAAGCATCTGATCACGCCATCCACGCATTAACGTCAAGAGCAGATGAAATTGGTACGATATTAGATGTTATTCGCAGCATTGCTGACCAGACAAATTTGCTGGCTCTAAATGCAGCCATTGAAGCTGCGCGTGCAGGTGAGCACGGAAGAGGCTTCGCTGTGGTGGCAGACGAGGTGCGAAAACTGGCTGAACAATCAGCCGGCTCAACGCATCAAATTAACGACCTGATAGAAGAAATGCAAAAAGAAACGAATCAATCCGTTCAAAAGATGAGTGATGTGAAAGAAGAAGTGACAAGGGGACTCGCAACCGCTGCGACTACGAAAGAAAAATTTCAATCGATCATTGAATCGGTTCAATCAATGTCAACTCAGATTGAACAGATGAATCAAACCGCTCGATCACTTTCAACCAATTCTGAAGAAGTATCACAATCCGTTACAACGATGGCTGCTGTTGCAGATGAAACAAACAGCCACTCCGACACAGTAAGTGCTGCCGCTCAACAAACACTCGCATCGATGGAAGAAGTCACACAATCTGCTTCTTCACTTACTGGAATGGCTGAAGAATTGCAATCTTATGTAGGCCGTTTCATTCTGCCGCAAGAGTCAGCAGGAAAAACGGTACCCGAAGAAGAGGAATGGACAGAAGAAATGCGAGAACAAGAGACTAGAGAAGAGATGGAGGATCATAATAAAATTGCTTAAACGGCATAGGTCATAAAAAAATCTCTTAAAGAAAATCCGGACCAACTCGAATTGTGAAAGTGTGAATATCGATTTACGGTCTGGATTTTTTTGCTGAAGCGGCTATTTTTCAGTCAGGACTTTTGGTTCATTTTTGGTAATTATTCTTAAGTATTTGAAAAGCGGGTAATACATAAGGGTACAATCTTTTCAGCGAAAAGGAGGAAATACCATGAACAAAACAACGAAAAATATCGTAGCAGGATCACTTTTAACAGCAGGTGCCGCTGCAGCAGCAGTGGGGTACCAAAAAATAAAGAAAACTGATCAAAAAGATTTTTTAGAAGATACAGATATGCGAAACAGCAAGAAAATTGATCGTCAGGAAAGCGTTTTTGCTGAAGACACTGATAAAGAAGAAGGTTTGACTAAGCTGGATTCTGCTTATCGTGGAGAATGGCAGGCAAATGGTTTTCCTCAGACACATGCTGAACAGCAGGAGCTCGAAAAAGAACAAGCAGAAATCGATAAAAATAAATAAAGCTAATTATATAGGGTAATAGGAAGTCGTCGTTCTTTCCATTGATAGGAAGGAACGGCGGCTTTTTTCTGCTGTAAAAAAACGCTTCTAAACACACTCAAAGAAGTTTAAATAAATACAGGTTTAAGTCATCATCATTTTCGCATGTAGAATATTGTTCGGCCTGTTCACCTCTATACCAAATCCCGGTTCCATCTGGTATGTATCCCCGCTTAATGTACATCCTTTGGGCAGCGCCATAACCGGAGTGCAGGCCTACTGCCAGCGTGACAAGGTTATGTTTTGCTTTAGATAGTGATTCTGCTGTATCCATGATTTTGCTGCCAATCCCTTTGTTCTGAAACTTTATCAACACGTTTAAATCTACAATTTCAGGGAGATTTTTAAACGCGAACGGGCCCTTGTCAGCACAAGGCAGTAAGGTGACATAGCCCGCAGCCTGATGATCTATTTCAGCGACTAGTACAGAAATTTTGTGTTCATTTTGTTTCTGGTAATAGCCTTCAAATAAGTCAGCAGGTTTATGCCATCCCTGCGCAGAAAAGGCGGATACAAATTGTTGGATATCACGATTAATCATGGGACGAATGATCAAATCGCCTTCTTGAAAATAGAGCATTTTCACCTCTCCTTGTCATCGTTGTATTAAAGAACTTTCCTAAAGCTTTTAGGAAGTACTGTAAGCTAAATTTTATCATGGCAGTAAGTATAAAAAGACTTAATTTTCGAAATATGGTATGGTAATGGAAATACTAACGGAAAAGGAGAAAGTCCGATGTAAAACACCCCTTATAAATCATCCAACTGAATAAGGAAAAGGAGCATTTATATGGGGAAAAAATCGTTTCGTTTCTTGTGGATCGGACAGACGATGGCCAATGCCGGGGATATTTTATTTATTGTCGGGCTAATTTCAACCATCTATCTGTTGACGGGTTCTGCAATGCTTATGGCACTGCTGCCATTTTTTAATATGACAGCAAGGTTTGTCAGTGCGCTTTTAGCCCCCTTTTTGCTTGATCGAATGCTTTTGCAGCGGTTACTGGCATTTTCTCAAATGGGAAAAACGGCAGTTCTCTTTGCGCTGGCTATTTTTTCAAGCATTTATTTGACCGATGAGACGATTGGGGTGCTGTTTATTTTTGTGGTGATCATTGCATTTTTAGATGGATGGGCAAGTCCTGCCAGAAATGCCCTGATCCCGAGACTTGTTGAAAAAGAGGAACTTGTCAAAGCTAATAGTTTTATAGGAGTGGCGGATCAGCTCATTCAGCTGGGCATGTGGCCGCTTGCAGCGATTTTTGCCGCATGGCTTGGGGCAGAAGAGGTCGTCTGGCTTACCGTTGGCCTCTACACAATTTCAGCTGTACTGATGTACTTGCTTATGAAGGTTGAGGATATAAAGAAAGCGGAAGATGAGCATAGCCAAACAAAATTTGAAGGATTTAAAGAAGGCTGGCTGACGATTGTGAAAAGTCCATTTTTACTAATTGTAAGTGTGTCAGAACTGATTGAATCCAATGCGAATGTCGTTTGGATTGCCGCTATTATGTATGTCTATGTGGCAGAGGTTCTCCAGGCCGGAGAACAATGGTGGGGGTACGTTAATTCAAGTTTTTTTGCAGGTCTTTTACTTGGAGGCATCCTTGGCTTGCGTTACAGCAGGCGAATTGAAGAAAAGACGAGATTTCTGATTTTAGCAGGTGCCTTGTTTACAGCGGCCGTTACTGTCGTATTCGCATTGATTGAAAATCCGCTGACTGCCCTGGTCTTATCAGCTGCATTTGGGTTTTTCAGTCAGTTAAAAGGAGTGGCTCAGCAGACACTTGTACAAAAAAGAGTGACAGAGCGGCTCCTGCCGAAGGTGTATTCAGCTCAGGAAGCGGCTTACTTTTCAATGTTCGGCCTTTCAACACTGGGATTTGGGTATTTAACGGAAGTGTATGGACCACGCTTTATCTTTTTAGTAGCTGGGGGATTGCTTCTTGCTTCGGCTGTCCTTTTAATAGCGTTCAGACGGCATTTAACAGATGAAGTGGCATCTCCTGAATCAAGGGGGATTGTATCTTGATGAGTCTATTTCGAAATAAAAATTTTGTTGTTATGTGGACCGGACAGCTGGCCACGATTTTTGGAAACAGATTTAGTGAGATCGCTATTCCCTTACTTGTTCTTCAGCTGACGGGATCTTCTCTTAGTGCGGCATTAGTCGTCGTTTGTTCGCAATTGGCGCCACTGCTGTTAAGTCTTCCTGCAGGAAGCTATGTGGAGGCCAGATCGAAGAAGAAGATAGCCATGGGAGCAGATGCTGTCAGCTTTTTTACCATGCTGTCACTAGTGGTGCTGGTTATGATAAATGAAGTGACCATTTGGACACTCGCCTTCGCGCTTTTTGTTCTTGGCGCATCCGGCGTATTTTTCCGGGTGTCATTCGTGGCGATGGTTCCCGGTGTGGCAGGACGAGGCAAGCTCGTTGAGGCTCATACGTATTTTGAAGGAGCCGATGCTTTGAGCACGTTAGCCGGACCGGTGTTTGCCGGACTGGTTTTGTCCGCTTTCGGTGCAGTATGGGCACTCGCAGTAGATGCATTTACTTTTTTTATCTCGTTTTTAGGAATTTTGTTTTTAACGGTCTCTGAAAAACGAAGAGAAGAGAGAAGAGAGATTATTCATTGGACGGGTCATTTTTCTTTAAGGGGTATAAGCCTGTTAGTTAAAAATCCGCTTCAGACATTCGTGACCTTTCATCAGGCTGTTTTAAGCTTTACGACAACCGCCATTACGTTAACGGTTATCGTCTACACCTCGGTTGTGCTGGATTTTAGCGAGTGGCAGACAGGAGTCGTGCTGTCTGCTGCAGGAGCGGGAAATCTGATCGGTGTATTCGTATTAAATAAGCTCAGCAGACTGTCCTGGCGGGTGCTATATGGCGGGTTGATGGCAATTTCAGCAGCAGGCATCTTTTTGATCATGGGGTCAAGTCATCTATTTATTTTATCTTTAGGCATGTTTTTATTTGATGGGGCGCTATCTGTAGCATTTGTGATTAATGGCACTGCCAGGCAGGCGATTACGCCGGATTCATTTTTAGCTCGTGTGGGAGGAGCAGGCCTGCTTCTCGGTGGAGTTGCTGCAATTGGAGGAACTCTTTTTGCCGGCAGTGTTTCGGAGATAATAGATCCAAGAGCAGCTCTGGGATTCTGCGGCTGTCTGCTTCTTTTTGCGTCGATCATTGCTTTTACCTTTAAAAATGGGAAAAGAAGTGTCAGAGAGCTGGAGCCAATTAATTTGGATGAATAGAAACAGTCTGCCTTAAAAATCATCAAAGGAGTGGTTCAATGTGGTCGAATCAGTTAACCGAAGCACTTGGAATTAAGTACCCGATTGTTCAAGCACCTATGGCAGGAGGCATAACAACAACCGAGCTTGTTGCAGCCGTGTCAAATGAAGGAGCACTCGGCATGATTGGGGCTGGATATATGACGTCTTCAGCCCTGTCTAAGCAAGTGAAAGAAGTGAAAGAAAAAACGAAAAATCCTTTTGGGGTAAATCTGTTTGTGCCTGTTCCTTATGCTGCATCAGAGGATGAATTGGAGGCTGCTTATCAAGTATTGAAGCCGTATCGAAAAAAGCTCGGTCTTTCAGATGAAGAGGTTGAAATACCTGATTATGATAGGGACGTAAAGACATTTCAGGATTTCATCGAGGTGATTGTGGAAGAAAAGGTGCCGATTTGTTCATTCACATTCAGCCTGCCGGATCAAAAGGTGATAAAGCGGCTAAAAGACGCCGGGGTGGTGCTGATCGGAACGGCCACCACCGTTGAGGAAGCGATGGCAGTTGAAAAGTCAGGAATGGATATGGTGGTGGTTCAAGGAAGTGAAGCCGGCGGGCACCGGGGTCATTTTCTGAAAAAAAATGAAGAGAGTATGATCGGGCTGCTGTCGTTGATTCCGCAGACGGTCAACCATGTGGACATCCCTGTCATCGCAGCAGGAGGCATAGCAGATGGCCGGGGGGCAATGGCTGTACATGTTCTTGGAGGGGCTGCCATACAAATAGGGACTGCCTTTTTAACCTGCAGGGAAAGCGGAGCAAACCCTGCTCAAAAAGAAGCCATCCTCCGTTCAAGTGAAGAGCAAATAGTCATGACGCGAGCATTTTCAGGGAAATGGGCAAGAGGCATTCAAAATCAATTTATCCATGAAATGAGTGACTTTCAATTTAACGTGCCGTCATTTCCTATACAGAATGCGCTGACCAAAGACATTCGCAGCGCTGCATCCCAACAGGTAAATACGGAATATATGTCCCTTTGGTCCGGTCAAAGTCCAAGAATGGCAAAAGAGCAGACGGTCAGGGAACTGATCCACTCGATCGCAGAACATGAGCATTTCACCTGTACACACAAACGGTAATCTCGCCCTTTTTTGTAACTGTAGCGATTAAAATATTGTCCAAATCTTCATTTTTTCTGCGAATTTGCTCAAGCAGCCATTTTTCATCTTTTCCGCAGAGCATAAGTTCAGCTCTATTGATTTTGCCTTCTTTCACAACTATGCGCGGCAGCTCAAATGGAGAAGAAGCCATTCCCATATCCGCAGGTGTTAGCGGCTGATGCTTAGGGTCCGGGAAAACAGAGATGGTTCCTCCAGGCTCCCACAGCGCAAGCGCGACTTTGCTGAAGTCCTCAAGTTGTTCTTTTCGCAGTTCAGCGAGCAGACTTTCCACTGTAATGCGTGCTTTTTTTAAATGGCGGTAATAGATCTGCCCGTTTTCAATCAGCGTAATAGGCGGCGGATCAACAAGTCTTTTCAATGGGCTGAAGTTCAGCGTTAAAAAGACGCCTGAAAGATAAAGAGTGACCAGCACGCTCATGGTTGTGATGGAGCCTGTCATGCCTAACCCCTCATCTGACAAAGGGTGGGCAATGATGTTTCCGATTAGTAAAGCCATCACAAAATCCATGAATCTCAGCTGGGAAATGGAACGCTGGCCCATGATTTTAGCGATGATCACAAGAAAGAAAAAACCAATGACGGCTCTAAGGCCCCATTCAAAAATAGAGAGGGATTCCTGACCGCTGAAAAAATCCATTGTACGTTCACATCCCGGAATAAAAGTGTTTTTCGTAGTGTTCCTCAAACAGCGAAATCCATTAAAAAGTAAATTCACTCCTTGACAGCTTGAATATCCTTCTATATATTGAATAAAAATGAAACGCGATGACGAGGACATGAATTTTTCTGAACGGTTTTTAGAGAGGGAGGCCATCGGCTGGGAGCTTCCTGACGCAGCAGAAAAAATTTACCCCCTTTGAGTTGTATTGATGAAGGCCAGTAGTCAATACCGCAGGAGCTGTGATAAAGCTGAACAAGCCGTCACTTGATGTTAAGGAGTGCCGGGAACTTGGGTGGAACCACGAGAAGAGCACACACTCGTCCCTATTTTAGGGATGATTGTGTGCTTTTTGTTTTTTATATTTTTTTGTGATGAAAAGGATTTGAAGAATTGTGGACGGTTGAACAGAGAGGGAAGCCACCGGCTGAAAGCTTCCTCAACGCAGCTCAATTCTTTACCGCCTTGGAGCTGAAGGAGTGAAGCAGCAGTAGCTCTTTCCGCAGAAGCTGCGATAAAGCTTGAATGAAGCCAACTTGATGTAGTTTAAAATCAGGATGGAAAGCTGGGTGGAACCGCGGGCTGCACACTCGTTCCTTTTGTATAGGGGATGAGTGTGTTTTTTGTTGTAAATTTTTATGAAAATGAGAGAATAACATGGAAAAAATTCAAATTCGGTTCCCGGATGGCAGAGAGGGCAGTTATCCACGCGGCATATCACTCGAGGAGGTAGCGCAGTCCATCAGCCCTCATTTAAGGAAGAATGCAGCTGCTGGGATCGTGAACGAGAAGCTGGCCGACTTGAAAAGCATTCTTCAGGAAGACGCATCGCTTGAACTGGTGATGCTTAAATCCAAAGAAGGGGCTGAAGTCATTAGACAGACGGCTGCGCAGGTACTGGCGCAGTCAATTAAACGTTTGTTTAATGGAGTGAACCTTGGTACAGGGCCTGTTATAGAGAATGGCTTTTATTACGATGCAGAGCTTGCAGAAACGATTTCTGTTCAGGATCTTGCCAAAATTGAAAAAGAGATGAAAAAGATTATAAATGAAAATTTTCAGATTGAACGTGAAGAAGTATCACGAAAAGATGCGGAAAGAATGTTTAAAGAAGATGCCTTAAAGCTTGAACAGGTAAGCGGGTTTTCGGAGGGGAAATGATTTCGATTTACCGTCATGGAGAGTTTGTTGACGTGTGTAAAGGAAATTCGATCTTTCCTATATCAATGAGAAAAACGAAAAAAGCAGGCCAGTCGTTATTCACCGGCTGTCTTTGGGTCGATTGACCGATTACTAGGAATCTTAATCGAGCATTACGGAGGGGCTTTTCCTCTCTGGATTGCCCCGGTTCAAGTAAAGATTCTCCCTGTTTCCAATAAAGCGCATCAAACGTATGCCAAAAAAGTTTCAAAGCAGTTCAAGCAGCAGGGAATCCGTACAGAGCTTGACCTTCGGGAAGAAAAACTCGGCTACAAAATGAGGGAAGCACAGCTGAAAAAAATCCCGTATATTCTCGTGATAGGAGATAAAGAAATGGAAAAGGAGAAGGTTAATTTACGCGTCTATGGGCAGGAGGGCAGCCGGGAGATCCATATAAAGGAGCTGATTCAGGAAGTGAAAAAAAGCCATGACGTGTTAGAGACTTATTAACTCCAAGTACCTAAGGAAAAATAGTTAGAAAACGACCACTTCAACTGACAAGATATTGGACGGTAAGCGCGGGCGTTCAACTTAATAGTTCTACAGTATAAATCCAAAAAAAAATTATAAAAATTTTTTCTGCAAAGATTCTGCATACAAATAGGGTAGATTATAACTGAATAAACAATTTGGAGGGATTATACGTGGAAATGAAACGGAAGCTTTTGTTAGGAACCATGATACTCACTATGAGCACAGCGCTTGCAGCATGCGGCGGGGAAGAAGACAATATGGGCACAGAAGAAGGAATGGAAGAGAATATGGAAGAGATGGATCATGGAGACGAATCAGATGATTCAATGGAGGGAATGGATCATTCAGATATGCATATGTCCGGTTCTGGTGAAGTGCCTGATGGTCTAGAAGAAGCGGAAACTCCTACCTTTGAAGAAGGGGACACAGCCATGATCACAGAAGCTCATATGGAAGGAATGGAAGGAGCAGAGGCTGTGATTGTCGGCGCATACGATACGGTTGCTTACAGCATTTCCTATGACCCGACTGATGGCGGGGAACGCATTGAAGATCACAAATGGATCATTCATGAGGAAATTGAAGATGCCAGAGAAGACCCTTATGCTGCAGGAGATGAAGTGGAAGTTGACGCTGACCATATGGAAGGAATGGACGGGGCAGCTGCAACGATTGATTCTGTTGAGGAAACAACCGTGTACATGGTTGATTTCACTTTGGAATCCGGTGAAGAAGTGACGAATCACAAGTGGGTTATTGAGAAAGAGCTGTCTGCTGAATAAGAAAAGGTGGTAATTTATTAATTTTTTCGTAGTCTGACTATCAATAGTGAACAGGAAAGTCACTATTAAAGGAGGCAGAATTCGATGAGTGACTATAAGAAAAACAGTATTACATTAACAGGAGCAGTAGGTCTTGGTACCGGTGTAATGATTAGCGCCGGTATTTTTGCCCTATTGGGACAAGTAGCAGAACTTTCCGGTGCGTGGTTCCCGCTAATGTTTATTGCAGGCGGAATCGCTACTGCTTTTAGTGCGTATTCATATATTAAATTGAGTAACGAATATCCCTCAGCAGGGGGAATTGGCATGTTTCTCGTGAAAGCCTATGGTAAAACAACGGTTACAGCGGGGGCTGCATTATTAATGGCGTTATCTATGGTCATTAATCAAAGTCTCGTCGCAAGAACTTTCGGTACGTACACCCTGCAATTATTTGGAACAGATTCAGGAAGCTGGCTGGTACCTGTACTAGGTGTTGGTTTGTTAACAGTCGCTTTCTTGATTAATATTACAGGAAATTCCTTTATTCAAACCTTTACTTCCATTATGTCCCTTTTGAAAATCTTAGGGCTGACCCTTTTTGCTATTGCAGGCTTATGGGCTGCAGGCTTTACTTTTGAGCCGGCTCAACCGGGAACAAATGCACCTGATCTGTCCGCTGCAAGTTATATTGCGGCTATTGCTCTTACTATTTTAGCGTTTAAAGGATTTACAACTATTACGAACAGCGGATCTGAGATCAAGGAACCTAAAAAGAATGTGGGCCGTGCCATTATGATTTCCATTGCTGTGAGTCTCACTGTCTATATGCTATTGGCTTGGGCAGTTTCAGGGAGCTTATCCATCACAGAAATTATTCAAGCGAAAGACTATGCACTGGCTGAAGCCGCAAGACCTGCTTTTGGTGAAATGGGGGTTTGGTTCACAGTCATTATTGCAATTCTTGCGACAGTTTCAGGGGTTATCGCCAGTGTTTTTGCAGTATCCAGAATGCTTGCCATGTTGACAGACATGAAGCTGATACCGCACAAACACTTCGGGATGCCTGGCGATATACAAAAGCATACCCTCGTGTATACGGTTGTCCTTGCGATGACTCTTACTGTTTTATTCGACTTAAGCAGAATTGCGGCTATTGGTGTGATTCTATATCTTGTCATGGACATCATTATTCATTGGGGAGTCTTAAAAAGGCTGAAAGAAAAAGTTGATGCAAATCGGGGGATTGTCACAGCTGCACTAGTGATTGATGGTATTGTACTTGGCGCTTTCATTTGGGTGAAACTGCAGCAGGATTGGTTGATCGTAGCAGTAGCTATAGCAATAACTGTCCTCACTTTTACTGGGGAAAAATTCTTTCTCAAGTCTGTTCAAAGCAAGGAAACTTAAATTAAGCAACGAACCTGGCATTCCCTAAGCATTGCCAGGTTCTTTTTCAATTGTTCTAATTAGGTCCACCGCCTGATTTTAGTTGATCCATTTATAGCCAACTCCCCAAACTGTCTGTAAGTGTTTTTCTAAAGGAAAGCCCATTTTTCTCAGTTTATCACGGAGATTTCTTACGTGTGAATCCACAGTGCGTCCATCAGTCCATGCCTCATATCCCCAAATAATGGTTAGCAGCTGTTCCCGTGAATAAACCCTTCCAGGATTTTTCAAAAGCTGTCCAAGTATAGAGAATTCTTTCGGTGTTACTTTCACCTGCTTTCCTTTGTAAGAAAGTTCATGTGAAAATTCGTCCCAAATCAATTCTCCACATTCAATTTTTCGGGCAAAATCTTCTGAGGTTCTTCTGAATACAGCATGAATTCTTGCAATTAATTCTCCCTCGTCAAAAGGTTTACTAATATAATCATCTGCCCCTGACTGCAATCCTTTGACAATCTCTTCTTTTTCAGTAAGGGCTGTCAGCAGGATGATTGGTATATCTGAAAATCTTCGTACCAATCTGCAGGTTTCGAAGCCATCCATCACAGGCATCATGACATCTAAGATCATTAAATCAGGTTCTTCTTTTTTTAAAAGCATCACGGCTTCTTCCCCGCTCCGCAATTTGAAGCATTCATACCCTAGAGGTTTCAGGTACAGTTCAAGTAAATCCAGCATCCGCTGTTCATCGTCTACTAGTACGATTTTTTTCATGAGGCAACTCCTTTTAAATCAATCACAATCCTTAAACCAGAATAGGTGTTTTCGGCTGAGATTTTTCCATTGTGGGCTTCGATAATTTCCTTTGCAATTGCAAGTCCAAGACCTGTACCTCCAGTCTCTCTATTCCTTGATGGATCAACTCTGTAAAAACGGTCAAATAGAAAAGGCAAATCCTCTTCATTCACGCCCGGCCCTTCGTCTGTTACGACAATACCATCTTTACTGATCGTGACCTGTACTGATTTACCAGGGGGTGTGTATTTTAGGGCGTTGTCCATCAGGTTGATCATGACTTGCTCAAATCGGTTACGGTCGATCTGTTTATAGAAAGTGGAAGATGCTTTAAGCTGAAGGCTGATTCGTTGTTCTGCAAATACAAGCTGTCTCCTGTCGATCATGTTTGTTATAAATGATGTCACTTCCGTTCTCTCGGGTTCTATTGTAAAGTTGTTTTCTTCCATTCGGGCGAGTTCAAACAAATCTTCAATTAACTTGTGGAGGCGTTCTGATTCTTCATAAATAATTCCACCATACACAGATTGATCTTTCTTTAGAAGTCCTGCGTATCCTTTGATGTAGGTAATGGGCGTCCTCAATTCATGGGCAATGGATGTCAAAAATGCTTTGCGGTTTTTTTGCATTTGATGAAGATCTCCAGAGATCTTAGTGATGGCTCTTGCCAGCTCGCCAATTTCATCTTTTCTTTTCATTTCAGGGACTGAGATCACTTCACCCTCGCTCAATTTTTCTGTTGCCTGTCTAATTGAAAGCAGCGGCTTTATGATAACGTGACTTAAAAAATAAAGACTGAAAATCAAAAAGATACTTGTTAAAAGGGCGGCAATTAAAAAATGCCGGTTTAACTCACTGATTAGTGACTGCACCTCCTTGGTCGGTTCGAGCATGATGACACTGCCGCCACCCTTCATCAAACTGATGCTTGCCAAAAACGGTTCGTTTCGCCAATCGTCTTCAACGATTCCTTCAGTTGACGAGATCCATTCTTCTCTCAAATGATTATTTGCGTTGTTGGATGTACCTGCAATTTGACCTGTTTCATTTATAATGATGACCTCTGTACTCGCTTTTTCCTCCATCATCACAACGTGTTCAACTGTACTTGGATCAAAATGATCAACCAGCACATCACGGTGACTGTTCCCACGCTGTTGAAGACTTTCCAGTTCATTTTGCACTTGTTGATTTACTAGCAGGTTGTGCATTACAAATAGAGATACTACTAAAATTAAGGAAATTCCTGATAAATAAAAGAGACTAATTTTCAAAGACAATTTACTCATTTCCACACCTCTTCCCGCATAACCAGTATACGAGGATTTTGTGCAAAAAATATGCAGAAATCAAGCTTTTTAATTAGTTCGTCTGTTTTTATTCAGTGGAAACCGGGTCTGGTCAAATAAAAGAACCGATTCTTATAAATATGGCACTTTTTCTAGTAAATCTTAATGAAAATTGTTCAAAAACCATATATTCTTCACCTGTATTCTGGATGTATGAACTGATATCATAGTATAAATTTTTCACAAATAAGGAGGTCTTCAGAAGAAGAGTGTGGAAAAAGAAGGGTGCCGATAAAAATACAGGAGCGGATCAAATGACCTTTTATATTTGTGAAACGTGCGGAGTTCAATACGAGAGAACAGAACATCCGCCAGAGAAATGCCTAATATGCGAAGAAGAAAGACAATACGTATCACCTCAGGGGCAGACATGGACGACTCTCGAAGCTATGAGAAGCAACGATGTCTACCATAATGAAATTTTGCAGGAGGAAGAAGGGCTATTCAGCATCACGACAACGCCATCCTTTGGAATCGGACAAACGGCTTATCTGGTTCAGGACCAAGGCTTTAATATGCTGTGGGACTGCATCACCTACATAGATGAAAAAACAAAAGAGGACTTGGTCTCAAAAGGCGGCCTTCATGCCATCGCGCTTTCTCATCCTCATTATTATTCTACTCAAGTGGAATGGGCAGAGGCGTTTAACGTCCCGATATATATTCATGAAGATGACCGGGAATGGGTGACAAGGTCTTCTGACAGGATTATTTACTGGAAAGAAGAATCCCTCTCCTTATCAGACGGAATAAAGCTTCACCGGCTTGGCGGGCATTTTAAAGGAGGAGCAGTGCTGCACTGGTCTTCTGACTGGCATAATGGAATTCTCCTGACAGGAGATGTCATTCAGGTGGCAGCAGACCGCAGATGGGTCAGCTTTATGTACAGCTATCCCAATATGATTCCACTGCCGGCAGCAACAGTAGCAAGAATCGCAAATCAAACCGCTTCACTCCCATTTGACCGTTTGTACAATGCCTTTCACCGTGTTGTAAAAGAAGAGGCAGGACAGGCTGTGCAGCGTTCAGCAAGGCGGTATATACAAGCGTTGGAAGGCAAAGATTTTACTACGTAAACGAGGTGACGGAGTTGTTTAGCTACTATGGAAAACTGAGTACAGAGGTCTATAATCTGACAAAGCCTCCCGGGCATTCTATCGACGGGGATATTGAGTATTACACAGATCGGTTAAAGGGTGTAAAGGGACAAATTCTTGAAGCAGGCTCAGGTACGGGCAGGATGCTCATCCCACTTTTGGAAGAAGGGCTGAGGGTAGATGGTATTGATTATTCTGAGGAGATGCTTGATTCCTGCAGGGAGCATTGTGAAAAAAGAGGCCTGTCACCCCAGCTGTATCAGGGAGATTTGAGGGACTTTTCATTACCTGAGAGGTATGACGCAATTATTATGCCAACAGGATCCTTTGCTTTGCTAGACAGCAGGGAGGCAGCAGAAAAGGCACTATCCTTATTTTATCAGCATCTCAATCCAGGTGGCAGGGTGATCATTGATTTGTATCTGCCAGCCTCCTTTCAAGAAGGAGAAGTAACAACAACGGCTTTTGATTTAGGAAACGGAGAAGGCATTACCCTGGAAAAAAAGTCTGTTGAAACAGATTGGATCCATCAGCAAACGGTAACCTATTTAAAGTACGAAAAGTGGAGCATGGGAAAGCTGATTGACACAGAGCTTCAACAGTTCACCCTCAGATGGTACGGGCTTGAAGAATTTATCATGCTACTTGAAAGAGCAGGCTTTAAAGAAGTTACATGTTCAGCGGGCTATCAGTTTTTGCAGCAGCCTTCAAATAAGGAGCAGGTTTTCACGTTTGAAGCAGTAAAATAGGGAGCAAGCAGACTGGGGGTGAGCTGGCAGAGCTTATCCCCTGCCTAGAGGAAAAGAGCTTAAAAGAGCCAGCAGGAGAATCCAATACAGGGTCTGTTTACCTATTTTTTATGCAAACGCTTTCAAAATTATCTGAATATGCTATGATTTTTGGAAGAGCTGTTGCTTTCAGAAGAAAAGACATCTACGAAAATGCAACCGCTTGCACTATTTATATAAAAGGAGAATGATCAGGTATGAAGCGTTTGACTGTTGTGCTGTTATCTTTTGTCTTACTGGTAAGTTTTATCGTCGCACCACTGCTTTCCGTACCTCAAGCCATGGCTGAAGAAGCCCCATACGATTCTGTGGTACTAAGAGGAAGCGCCGCGCCGCTTGATTGGAGCTCAAATCAAAATCCCCTAACGTACGACGAGGAAAGCAAGACGTGGGAAAGTGCCCCGATTCCTTTAACTGGCGGGACAGCATTGGAGTTTAAGTACGTCTATAACGGTGAATGGATGCAGGGAGATAACCTCGTTTTTACGCCGGATCGGGACGGGAACTATGTTTTTATTTTTTATCCGGAAGAAGAGCGGAAAGTGGATGTCCGTCTTGCGGATGACTATGAGGGCAGCATTACATTAAAGCTGACCGTTCCGGATACCACTCCTCAATGGGCCATTCCGACAGTGGCGACAAATTTAAATGCTTACAACTATGAATTAACATCTCTTCAAAAGGGAGAGGGGCCTAATGAATGGGTGTTGGAAATTGAAGGTAACTTTGGAGAAGAGCTGCAGTATTTGTACGGGCTTGGAGCAGAGCAGTACAAGGAAAATAAAGAGGAAAAGCGAACCGCTGTTTTTTCAAAAGAAGGAACAATCATTGAGGATACAGTTGAAAGCTGGGTGGCCGTTCCGATTGCTGAGAACGTTACGCATGATTTTCAGCACACCCCTTTTCTGCCAACAAAAAAGGATAGTGTAACAGTTAAAACAACAGTCGAACATTATGGACCAATTGATTCTGGGGCTGTATATTACACAGCCAATGGATCTTCTCCAAATGGGAAGCGGGGAGAGTCTGAAAAAAGTAAAGTGGTGCCGCTGAACGTGGATTCCACAACAGAGCAGGAAAATGGCCTTTTCATTACCGTTCTTTCGGGTGTGATTCCAAAACAGCCGGATCAATCTCGGGTAAAATACAAAATTGATGTGTGGCACTCAGAGGGTGAAGGCTCTCAATTTGCGGATACAAATAGCTTTGATCAAAAAGAGGCGACAGAGTTTGCGTATTATGTAGACAACTTTCAATCCCCGCAATGGGCGAAGGATGCTTCCATCTACCATGTTTTTGTAGATCGCTTTTATGATGGGAATACAGCGAATAATGAACCAGTAGATCCAGACCTGCCTTATGATGAGCAGTTAAAAGGCTGGATGGGAGGAGATCTGGAAGGAGTAAAGAAAAAAGTCCGGTACATTCAGGAGCTTGGCTTTGATACCATCTGGATCTCGCCTGTATTTGAAGGTCCTTATTCTCATGGATACCATCCGACTGACTTTAAAAAGATCGATGAACGCTTCGGTGATGAAAAAATCATGAAGGAACTGATTACAGAAGCTCATCGGAGAAAAATGAAAGTAGTCTATGATTTTGTACCAAACCATACTTCAAGCGGGCATCCATTCTTTGAAGATGCAAAAGCAAAAGGAGAAGGAAGTCCATTTTACAATTGGTACACCTTCACAGAATGGCCGAATCAGTACAATACGTTTTACGGTATTCCTGAGCTACCTGAATTAAATAATGATAACCTTGCAACAAGACGATATGTTTTAGGTAATGTGGTGCCTTATTGGCTTCGTCAATTAAAATTTGACGGCTTCCGTCTGGATTATGCTAAAGGGCCGAGCTACAGCTATTGGGTTGATTTTCGTCATGCTGTGAAAAAGACTAATCCGAATGCTTTTATCTTTGGTGAGGTTTGGGACACAAGAGAGAAAATTAACTCGTACGCTGGTAAATTAGATGGAGCACTGGACTTTGGTCTTGCGGATACAATGGTAAATGTATTTGCAAAGGACTCATCTATGACAGAACTGAGCACGACGATAGCAGATAATCTTTCAACGTATCCGAAAGAATATCAAATGGTCACGTTTTTAGATAACCACGATAAACCAAGATTCCTGTTTGAAGCAGAGGGAGATGTAAATAAACTGAAACTGGCTGCAGCTGCACAATTTACTTTGCCAGGCACTCCTGCTGTTTATTACGGCACAGAGGTTGGTTTGTCGCAAAGTAAAGATCATAATCTGGTGCCTGACTGGAAGGATCGCTATTACCGTGAATTGATGCCATGGAAAAAAGAAGATCAGGACCTGGAATTGAAAAAATTCTATAAAGACCTTGTCGCTCTTCGGAACAAGGAGCAGGCCCTGCGCACAGGTTCGTTTAAAGAAATCAGTGTGACAGAGGACGTATTTGTCTATGAGCGGAGCACGAAAAATAAGAAATTTTTAGTTGTTCTGAATAAAGGCGATGCATCGGGCTTATCGCTAAATACGATCTATAATCAGCCCTCTTTAGAAGGGGTAAAACTGCGGGACGCAATGGACCGGAGAAAATCAGTCCAACCTAAAAAGGGGGAACTGACTGTCAGAATGGCTGCCCAGTCGTTCACGGTATACGAGGTATCAGGCAAGCTCGAGCAAGCGGCGCCTGATGAAGCCAAAAAGTATAAGGAAGTTATCGTTAGAGGAAGCGAGCCGTTCAACTGGGAAAACAATGATTTTTCATTGTCTTATGATACCAATGAAAAAGTCTGGAAAACCAAGCCAGTCAAGCTTTCAGCAGGACAAAGAGTTGAATTTAAATTTGTCAGGGACGGGGAATGGCTCGAAGGGGACAACCTGGTCTACACAGCTGAGACCGAAAAAGAATATGTATTTGTCTTTAATGCGCTAGACGAGAGAAAGGTGGATGTTCGTTAAGCTGGAACGTAAATAATAAAGAAAAAAGAAAGGGCCTGGGACAAAAATGTCTCAGGCCCTTTGGCCGGTTCGCTGGCTCCGTTCATCTCTTACTAATTATTAATCCTGCCTAGTTTTTTAAAAGTTTTTTGTGTTTTGGCTCACCGTTTTTAAATTTAGCTATGTTCAAGATTGTTGTTGAAATTTGAATCACCAGTACTCAATGGTTATAGAGATAATTTAATCCCGATTGTCGATACATAGGTTGTCTAAGTTCACGGCATAATCCTATCTCTTATTTAACTAACGCAGCAGGATAGTTGAAGAATCGGCTTCGAATTAACAGACTGTTTGAAACTAAATTAGAATATTATCGTAAGTGTAATGTAAGGGATAATGAGGGTAGTTGTTGAAGTTTTAATAGAGGAGGTTTATATGAGAAAGTTTATAGTATCTTTCGTTTTAGTTGTTATCATAGCTTTAATAACTTTCAACATAAATAATAATAAAATTAGACATCAACCTATTTCATTAGAAAAGGTTGAAGAAATTGTTGTATTTCAAGAGTTTTATAAAGTTAATAATGGTGGTGGAGGGGTAACAATTGAACATCTTGATTCTAATATAGACACAATGGAAGCTAAACAACTTGTTCAATGGTTTAATTCGGTATCAAACGAAAATATAATCTCTGAAAATGAACTACCTCAAGCCTTGGCTGGAGTATCATTTGAAATGAAAAATAATAAAAGGGTAGTAGTTCATTATCATGAAGGGATATTCTACGTTTCAAATAAAGACAATACATATTCTTTTGTTAACCATGATATGAAGAGCTATTTTGAGAAAATACTAAAACAAAATGAAGCTAATCCTACATAAATGTTATTTCTTTAAAGGGTGCGATTGTTCAATAAGAGCAGTCGCTTTTTCACTAAAGCAGCAGTATAGTTCAACAATATAATGAATACGGGGGAAGTTCCAATGTTAATCAGAGAAATTAAACCTGATGATGCTGAAAGTTTTGTATATTTAATAAAACAAGTTGAAGCTGAGGCTGAATTTATGTTAATGGAAGCAGGAGAAAGAAAAATTTCCCCTGAACAACAACGAAAGGGACTGGAGCAATTGGGAAAGGAAAGTAATTCAACAATATTTGTTGCAGAACAAGAAGGGGGAAAGTTATTAGGGTATTTAATAGTCATTGGAGGAAATGCAAGAAGAACCAAACACTCTGTCTATCTTGTTATTGGAATCTCAACTCAATATCAAGGGCTTGGCATAGGGACAAAACTCTTTAAACAATTAGAGGAGTGGGCAACGCTACATAATATTCATCGACTAGAATTATCCGTAGTAACTCGTAATAAAGCTGGATTACGATTATATAAAAAAATGGGATTTGAAATTGAAGGAACAAAAAGACATTCGCTATTAATTGATGGAGAATTTGTTGATGAATACTATATGTCTAAACTTTTATAGAAATTCCTTGTTAAACTAACGGGTAGCGTTAGTTAAAGAAGCCATTAAAAATAACAAAAATAGATCGAAAAAAAATCGAAAAATTTTAAAAAAAAGAGACAGTAATGGTCAATAGTAAGAGGTGAGCGGAGCGGAAGGTGGCGACTCCTGCAGGATATGACGGCAAGCTGAGACTTTACAGGGCAACGTCCTAGAAAGGCTCAGCGCCGTCCCTGCGGAAAGCGTCCACCTGAAGTGCAGCGAACCGGTCCAAGAGGCTGAGACACTTTTGTCCCGGTCTCTTTTATCATATTGAAAAACAATATTAAACTATAACAAAGCCTTAAATTTAGATTAGATCCAATGAAATTTTATCTATACGTTCTAGATTCTATTTTCCAAGCCTCATTTCTTTTAAAACAACCATCCATATCCCTATTGTGTCTCGCCTTCACTACATACTAAATAATAAAAGATCAGGAGGAAATATCAGCTCGAATAGAGAAGACAAAATAAAGACCATTTTTAAAAAACAGTTGATAGAAAGGAGAGTCGTACTTGCTTATTCAGGAACAAGCCGTAGAAATAATTAGTGCCAGTTTCATCAAAGACAGCAGTGTTCGAGCCATCTTCCTGAAGGGATCGATGGAGCGGGGGAACACGACGAGTTTTCTGATATAGATCTCTATGTTCTTGTGAAGGAAGAAGAAAAAGAAGCCTTTCTATCCAGGAGGGTCAACCATTTAAAAGCATATGGCGATACCTCGATGAAGTATGGATCGTCGCTCCGCAAATGATTGCTGTATATAATGATTTGTTACATATCGATTTGTTTACGGTTACCTCAAAGACTTTTACAGAAAAAGACTTTTTTAGGGTCCTATACGATCCGTTTCAACTGATGCCCTCTTTTGAGTCAACGCAAAGCCTTAAACGGGATCACGCAGATTTTATAAATGATATCCACGATACAGCCTGGTTCTTATTTCAATACAAAAAATCAGCGGACAGAGGAAATGATATCTGGTCTGTTCGAATGCTGATGAATGTAATGCACCATTTGTCGTACGTCCTACTTCAAAAATATGCACCGCACCGGGCTCAGCTTGGTCAGAAAACGATTGAAACGTCCCTGCCAAAGCTTCTTGTTGAGGAAATAAAGGAAATTTTCACATGCATTACGCCGCGTAAGCATGCACAAGCGGCAATGTTAATCAGCCGGCTTTTAGAAAAAGAAAGAGAGTGGATCACCTCTCATCTTGATGACAATAGCCAGCTTCAGTATTTTCTCAAAGAAATGATTGACTGCCATGACCCAAATGGTAAATAGGCATGAAAAATCAATTTTACTAGAATGCAGGATTAGTATAGAAATTCTTTGGCTACACTGACTACTAATAGGATTTAAGGTTTGACTACGATAGTTTGAAAGGAGATTTACCATGAATCGACAGTTAATAAGAGTGGGAACTACTTATTTGCCCGTGAAAGATGTCCAGTGGTCTGCCAGTTGGTATGTAAAGAAATTAGGAGCTGAACTGAGCTATCAGGATGACGAAAAAGCGATTCTGAATATTGCAGACCAAAGCTTTTTCCTGGTGAAATCAAAGCCGGGCCAGTCCGCAAATTTTATTGATCATTCAGGCAAGGAACGATTTTCGATTACGTTTGAGGTGGATGGAGTAGATGCATTAGAGCAGCTTCATACAGACTTTCAGAATCGGCATATTCCGGTTGGTGAGATAGAGCAGCGGGGTCATACGGGAAAGAATTTTACCTTCAGGGACCCGTGCGGTAATAAGTTTGATGTATGGAGCGAATTGAGTCTGGCATTTAAAGAAACGCACAAAGTAAGCAGCTAGATTCGGTGGTCTCCCTTTGATATTTTCCAAAATAAAAAGGGCTTTCCACTTATTGCTCCGATGAGTTTAACATGTGGAGATGACATCCAAAATATTCTTCATTTGACATGTAAAGTAAACCTGTTAGTATAAGGGCAAGCAACAAAATAACTGCATATCGTCATTCTGCTGGGGGAGCTTTTAAAAGCTGAGACGGATTTTTCCGGACCCTTTGAACCTGATCTAGTTCGCACTAGCGTAGGGAAGTGGAGGCTCTTGTCCGGAAGCATCTAATTTCCAGAATCGCCGCCACTTTCTCTACTGATGAGGAAGTGGCTTTTTGTTGTTTAATTACGAATCTGGGGGAGTTAATCATGTCATTTACACAGGAAATTCGAAAGAAAGCCGATCATATCTGGCAGGCAAGCTTTGACCATCCTTTTGTAAAAGGGATTGGAGATGGAACATTATCACTTGAGCGATTTCGTTTTTACGTTATGCAGGATGCTTATTATTTAACTCATTTTGCAAAAGTGCAGGCACTCGGAGCTGTAAAAGCAACGGATCTTCATACCACAAACAGGCTTGCGATCCATGCACAGGGCACCTATGAAGCAGAGCTTGGCCTGCATCAGACATTCGCTGAACTTCTCCATATTACAGAAGAAGACGTGGCAGCTTTTGAACCGGCTCCTACGGCGTATGCCTATGCTTCTCATATGTACCGTGCAGGCCAGGGAAGTCTTGGAGATGTAATTGCAGGATTGCTTCCATGTTACTGGCTCTACTATGAAATCGGGGAAAAACTGAAAATGTGTTCTCCGGATGAACCAATTTACCAGCAGTGGATTGCCACATATGGCGGAGAGTGGTTCAGAGAATTGGTAGAGGAGCAGATTGAGCGCTTGGATGAATTGGCTCTAAAAGCATCTGAAGAAGATCGGAAGCGCTGGCTTGACCATTTTCTGATCAGCAGCCAATACGAATACGCTTTTTGGGAAATGGCCTATACACTCGAGCAGTGGCCGGTTGCACACCCTTCTTTTTCAAAGAAATAGGGAGGTAAATAGAATGAGTGATTTTCAGCTGCACGTCTTATCCACAGGTGGACAGCCGCCTGACCAATGGATTGAAATTGCAGGATATGTGCATAACGCTATGGATTACTTTCATATACGGGAAAAAAGAGCAACGGCTTCTCAATTACTGGAGTGGGTGGATCTTCTTTTAAAACAAGGAGTTCCCGCAGATAAAATCGTCATTAATGACCGAGTTGATGTCGCACTCGCAAGGAGCCTTAGCGTACAGCTTGCCTACCACAGTCTGCCGGTAAATGAAGT
Source organism: Jeotgalibacillus campisalis (assembly GCF_000829515.1). GTDB lineage: Bacteria > Bacillota > Bacilli > Bacillales > Jeotgalibacillaceae > Jeotgalibacillus > Jeotgalibacillus campisalis. Next base: position 92,686 of record NZ_JXRR01000008.1, read on the forward strand.
GAAAAAACTGAATAGTGGCATTCGATCCGGGGTTTCGATCCATTCCCAAAAGGAAGCAATGCAAGCGGCCGCGTTAGGAGCAGACCTTGTCTTTTTTGGCCATATTTACGAAACGGACTCAAAGCCCGGACTTCCGCCAAAAGGGACAGAAGCGCTGTTACCCACAGTGAAGGCCTGTTCAGTTCCCGTCATCGCGATTGGCGGAATTAAGCCCCATCACGTTCCGCTCATCAAAAAAACAGGGGCAGCGGGAATCGCAGTGCAATCAGGCATTATGAATGCAAAAGATCCTTTAGAGGCTATTACGGCATATCGTAAGGGGGGATTTAGTTGATACAGCCGGATGTAACCATCGTCGGTGCGGGCGTGATCGGCGGTTCGATCGCGTATGAGCTCTCAAAAAGGGGGGCAAACGTCTGTCTGATGGATCAGGGAGAAGCTGGACAAAAAGCATCAAAAGCGGCTGCCGGCATGCTTGGAGCACAGGCTGAAATGGATCTTGACTCGCCGCTTTATTCCTTTGCTCAATACAGCAAAGCGATATTTGAAGGTTTAAAAGAAGAGCTTCAGGATTGTACAGGAATCGACATTGAACTGGTGCAAAAAGGAATGATCAAGCTCGCCCGAAATCCGCTTGAACAGGAAGGGCTGAAGAAGCGGGCACTTCATTTCAAAGAATCAAATGAACAGGCATTTTGGCTCGAAGAAAAAGAAATACAGGCAAAAGAGCCTGCGATTCAAACCGGCGGCATGGGTGGATTGTGGATACCTGGAGATGGCCATGTGAATCCATCCGCGTTATCCACAGCGTTTGTTCAGGGAGCCGTTTCAAATGGAGCAGCACTTCTGGACTATACACAGGTTTATTCATTGATTGTGGAAAACGGAAAAGTAAATGGCGTCATGACCTCGGCTGGTCCAATTAAAAGCAATCATGTGATTGTGGCCGGCGGAGCCTGGAGTGAGGAACTTTTACAGAAAACAGGTATTCAGCTGAATACGTATCCTGTAAAAGGAGAATGCTTTTCTGTTTTTGCAAAGCAGCAGCTCCTTCAATCCACCTTATTCACAGAGGGGTGTTATATCGTGCCTAAAAAAGCGGGAAGACTGCTGATCGGCGCTACTGAAACACCTCATTCTTTCAACGAAAGAGTGCAAGTGAAAGGGATGATGAGCCTGATGGAAAGAGCAGCAGGATTGCTTCCGGCCCTCAAGGAGGCAAGCTTTGAAAAATCGTGGGCGGGCATCCGCCCTCAAACAGCGGATGGTCTGCCCTATATGAGCAGACATCGGAATCTGAACGATTTATGGATTGCGACAGGCCATTACCGAAACGGCATTTTACTTTCAGCAGGGACCGGTGTGTACATGGCGGATCTACTTGAAGGCCGCGAAGTAAGAGAGGATTGGCTTCAGACGTTCAGTATGGAAAGGCAAATTTCTTATGCAGGGAGAGAATGAACATGAAACTGATGATTAACGGAGAGACCGTTGACGTTCCAGATAATATCAGCGTGGTTGAAGAGCTGCTGCACCATTATGAACTGAAGGATCGGGTCGTAATGGTAGAGCTAAATAAAGAAGTGATTGATCATGCAGATCATAAAACGCAAACGATTGGGGAAAACGACAGGCTTCAGCTTGTTCAATTTGTAGGAGGAGGATAAATAACATGTTAAAAATAGCGGACAAAACATTCGGATCACGTTTACTTCTTGGAACAGGTAAGTACCCGGACTTTGCTTCACAGAAGAAAGCAGTAGAGGTATCAGAAGCGGATATTCTCACGTTTTCTGTTCGGAAAATGGACATCTTTGATAAAAATCAGCCGAATCTGCTGCAGGAATTGGAGCGCAGTGACTATACTCTTCTCCCTAACACAGCGGGAGCAAGTACCGCAGAGGAAGCAGTGCAGACCGCGCGTCTGGCAAAAGCAAGCGGGCTTTGCGATATGGTAAAGGTTGAAATCATTGGATGCTCCAAAACGCTGCTGCCGGATCCTGTTGAAACACTGCGGGCCTGCGAAATGCTGCTCGATGAGGGATTTATCGTGCTTCCTTATACCTCAGATGACGTCGTGCTGGCAAGACGTCTGGAAGAGTTAGGCTGCCACGCGATCATGCCGGGCGCCTCACCGATTGGATCAGGTCAGGGGATCATTAATCCTTTAAATCTCCAGTGGATCATTGAGCAATCCTCTGTTCCGGTCATTGTAGATGCAGGTATTGGCTCTCCGTCGGATGCGGCCTATGCGATGGAACTGGGAGCAGATGGTGTTTTGCTGAATACTGCGGTTTCTGGAGCAAAGGATCCGGTTAAAATGGCGCTAGCGATGAAAAAAGCGATTGAAGCGGGACGTTTGGGATTTGAAGCAGGTCGGATCGCTAAAAAAACCTATGCCATTGCGAGCTCGCCTGAAGCAGGAATGATCCAATCATGAACGAAAGATATTCCCGTCAGGAACTTTTTGCACCTATTGGCGTGGAAGGACAAAGAAAAATAGGGGACAAGCATGTGCTGTTAATCGGCCTCGGGGCGCTTGGGTCTTCCGCTGCAGACATGCTTGTTCGTGCAGGGATCGGAAAACTCACCATTGTTGACCGTGATTATGTAGATTGGAGCAACCTTGGCCGTCAGCTCCTTTATCACGAAGAAGACGCTGCGAATCATTTGCCAAAAGCAATAGCCGCACAGCAAAAGCTTAAAAAGATCAACAGTGAAGTGGAAGTGACCGCACATATTATGGATGTAACGGGGCCGGATTTAGAAGAGCTGCTTCAAAAAGGAGAGATTGATCTGATTTTGGATGGCACGGATCAGTTTGACATCCGTCTTTTGATCAACGATGCCGCACAAAAATATGCGGTGCCCTGGATATATGGAGCATGTGTGGGAAGCTATGGCATGAGCTATACCATCCTTCCAGGCGACACCCCTTGTCTTCACTGTCTGCTGCAAAAACTGCCTCTGCAGGGACCGACATGTGATACAAATGGAGTAATCAGCCCAATCGTACATGTGGTTACCGCTCATCAGGTGACAGAAGCGCTGAAAATATGTACGGGTGATCTTTCCGCCCTGAGAAAAGAACTCGTAACCTTTGATCTATGGAACTACCGCCATCAGGCTTTTCGGGTAGAAAAAATGAAAAAGGACAATTGTCCATCCTGCGGAGTAAATCCAACCTATCCGTATCTTCAACAAAGAGATGAATTTCAGCTGGATGTCTTGTGCGGCAGAGATACGATTCAGATTCGTCCTCTTGAAAATAATGACCGGGATCTCAACACACTTGAAGCACTTCTGCAGGAAAAAGAGGGGAAAACAATTCGCAACGAATACCTGCTTGTTCATCAGGCAGAACATCGGCTGGTTTTCTTTAAAGATGGAAGAGTGCTGGTTCACGGAACGAAAGACAGGAAGAAAGCAGCTGAGCTTTACCAGCAGCTGGTGACATAGCACGCTTTATTGTCTTCTATGTTTTTAACTCTTAAAAAGAATGCAAAGGAAAAAAGATCATGAAGGCTTGCGGGAATTCGAGAAAAAATCGACGACTCAAAAGCAAAAAGATCAGCAGGATAAAGGCCGCGTACCTGATCAGCAAAATAGATTAAAAGAACAGGAGAATCAAAGAAGACAGAAAAAACACTCCGTTCCATTTGGAAGGGAGTGTTGATTTTCTATTGCATACATTTATTTTGTATCATCTAAGATCTGTTTAAGCATGTCAGATCTTTTCTTTAATTCCGGAGCAATAGAAGGCTTGATGATGACACTGTTGGATGAGGCAGTCAGTGCAGCATAGCGTTCCCGGCGCTCTCGAATATCATCTAAATAAGACTTTTTCTTTAGAATAATATCGTCCATAAGTCATCCCTCCTTTTCTTTATTATACAGCAAAATGCAGTGATAGAGCAAAGAGTGCAGTTCATCCCTCATGATCCTGTCAATCAGACGATCCATCTCACGTTCCGGAAAGTGAAAGGAATAAACATAAACAGTCTGCATCACGTTCATTTTGATAGCCAGGGAAACTTGATGGTTTCTTATATCTATTTGGAACAAATCTTTTTCTTTTTGGGCCAGACAAGCCTTAATTATGGCCCAATTCTGTTTTTCTGCGTCCTCAAGCGAGATCTCCTTAGGTATATCATATGTGTGATGCCCTTCCTTCAACACCAGCATATCACCCGTTTTTTCAAAAAGGCTGTAATCACAATATAGATATAAAATATCCTTCGAGATGCCGTTGTCGATTGAAGCCTGCACCAGTTTTAATGAATGATCATAGACGCTTAACAAATTGGATAAATTTGCTTCGTAAAATTCAATGTCCTTTATCAAAAGATCGCGTTCTTCTGTCAGTTTTTCCAGTTTTTCATAGACAGCCTTTAATTCTGTATACGCCTCGATTCCCGTTTGCTGTTCCCGTTCTAAAATCGTCCGGATCGATTCGTGCAGACTATTAAATGAAAAAGGCGCTGTCCCGCTAAAGGATTGAAAGGATTGGTAAAGAGAGGGATGAATTGCTTTGAAAGCATGAAGATCAAAGAGTTCATCTTTAAAATCCAGCTGTCTGAAAAAAATTACAATTACTGAATACAAGTAAAGGGCAATGCCGATTCCTATGTAAAGATAGGGCTGTGCCAGAATTCCTTCAATCGTTGTGATCAAACTGAGATAGCCCAGTGCTCCAAATGCAGCAATGACAATCGGTGAGGAAACAATATTCATGATTCGCTGAACCACATCATCTGTCGTGCCTTTTTTCACATAAAAGGCTTTGAGAAATGGAAGGACCATCCATGCGTATTTATTCCGGTTGCCTTCGCCTTCGAATTTTTCCTGCATGGTTCGTGTCAGATCATCAAGATCCTTTAAACGCTCCAACATTCCTTTAATATAATGAGGATCCTGATTCATTTTTATCCCCCTCGCGTAATCTTTAGTCTACACTATTAGAGAAAAGCAACGAACATGTCTAAATTGAAAAAACATAAATGAAGTTACAGCAGCTTGTTATGTACTTAATTGAAACAATTCCCTTTTTTATTGACTGTAAACGGAAATAACAGGAAAAAAGGAGGCTCTATATGAGGCCCATTGCAAAAACACTAGGAATCATACGAAAAGACGATAAGGTGCTGCTCGAACAGCAAAACCGCAAGCACTCAAAAGGCACAGGGAACTTTTATCGTCCATTAGGCGGCACGATTGAGCTGGGTGAAAAATCCGGTGATGCATTGATAAGGGAATTTAAAGAGGAAATTGGGGCAGATATCGAAATTGATGGCTATCTGGGATGTGTGGAGTCAATCTTCCGTGTAGATGACCAAACCGGCCATGAAATCATCCTGCTCTATGCAGCATCCTTTAAGGATTCTATACTTTACGAGGAAGAAATGTTCCATGTAACTGAACCGGGAAAACAAACCGTTGCCATATGGGTTCCTGTAGAAGAACTGGAGAATGATACGTGTATTGTGTACCCGGAGGAAACGAAGGAAAAAATTAAAGAGTACATAAAACATCAAGAGGCTGGGACATAAATTAAAAATTGTAGAAAATGACCCAGTATCTTCTGTGAAGTTAGAGGTGAGCGGAGCGGAAGGTGGCGACTCCTGCAGGATATGACGGCAAGCTGAGACTTTACAGGGCAAAGCCCTGAAAAGGCTCAGCGCCGTCCCTGCGGAAAGCGTCCGCCTGAAGCGCAGCGAACCGGTCAAAGAGGCTGAGACACTTTAGTCCCAGCCTCAATAATCATAAAATCAAGTAGTAACAGCAGCTAATCCTGCTTTATTCAAAAAGTTCCATGGCTGATTAAAATGCGGCTGGAAGAAGAAATCGACGAATCCAAGCTCATCAATGGTCATGCCGGTTTGAATGCAGACACTTAACGTATTAATGGCCTGGGTTACATCCGCCTTTGAGATAACCTGAGCGCCGATAATCTTACGGCTATCCGGCAGATAGCTTACCTTCAGCATAACGTTTTCAGAGGTTGGCATGAATTCAGGACGGTGATGTTCGTTCACCGTAATATTTTCAATTGCAACCTTCATGCCAGCTGCAGACGTCTCCGTCAAACCGGTCGAAGCCATGAACAGATCATATAGATGAAGACCGGATGTTCCCTGAGTACCGACATTTTTAGTCGTTGGTTCTACGATGTTGCGTGCAGCAAGCGTTCCCATTCGCACAGCATTTGTAGCAAGCGGAATGTACATATGCCCGCCAGTCGGATTGTACTTCACCGCACAGCAGTCGCCTGCGGCAAAAATGTCCGGATCGCTTGTTCTCATATATTCATCCACTTTGATGGCTCCGTTATCAAGCATCTCCACCTTATCTTTAAGCAAAGAGGTGTTAGGACGGAAGCCGACACACATGATAACAAGGTCCGTCTCGACCCGGCCATTGCCTGTTACGACCGCTTCTACGCGGTCTTTTCCTTCAAACTTTTCTACCTTCTCACCAAGTCGAAGCGCTACTCCGCGTTCTTTGAACGCTTCCTCCACGATATCAGTAAACTCTTTATCGAGATATTTATTTAAAATACGATCGACGCCGTCAATTAAGGTGACATTTTTGCCCGCCTGCTGGAACGCCTCAACGAGCTCAACACCGATGTAGCCTGCTCCAACGACTGTGATATTTTGTGCATTCTTCGCTTTATCAATAATTGTATTCGCCTGGGTGTAATTTTTAGCCAGCAAAATGTTTTCCAGGTTAATGCCTTCAATAGGCGGTGTGATCGGCCATGAACCTGTAGTCATGACAAGCTTATCGTAACGGTCATAAGCGGTTTCTCCTGTAATCAGGTTAACGGCTTCTATCGTTTTTGCCTCGGTATCAATATTTTTCACATCATGCTGCAGTTTTACATTCACGCCAAGTGCAGCAATTTTTTCGGGAGATGAATAAAACAAGCCTTTTGGATCTTCAACCACGCCGCCCACATAAAGAGCAATGCCGCAGGATAAAAAGGATACATTGTCATTTCGTTCATAAACGGTAATATCAGCATCTGGATATAATTGAGCCATATTTGTAACTGCAGCTGTTCCTGCATGCGTACTTCCAATCACAGCTATTTTCAAGGTGAATTCCTCCTGTAAATTATATTGTGAAATACATCACAATCTCGATGTACATTCATTATAGTATGGCTCAAAAGAAAATACAATAGTTATGCTCAGTATTTCACAAACTATTTTTTAAAGTTGTTTGATGTATAAGATCTGCTTCTGTGGCGGTGTTGGATTGAATGAGATATAGCAACAAAGATGGTATTCAATTACACTTAAAAGGGATTATAGTTAACGAAAGAAAGGAGAAATTATGTGAGCAACTCGGCAAGAGTGACGGTATCATCAGTCCTGCCGGAAAATCGGGACGAATTTATGCCCTATTTACTTCAGGCGGATGAAAATAAAGAGATAATTGAAACGTACATCCGCAAAGGGGAAATGTTTTCCATTCGTGAGGGTGAATATACGGTTGGCGCGGTGCTCTTTATCCCAGAGGATGATCAAACCATTGAATTAAAAAATATTGCAATCGATGCTTCATCGCGAGGAACAGGACTGGGTAGAGCAGTCATTGAAGAGGCGATTTTGTTATTCAAAGAAAAGGGCTTTACAAGCATGATCGTCGGAACTGCGAATTCCAGCATTGAAAATATTGTGTTCTACCAAAAAGCCGGCTTCCGAATAAGTGGTGTGCGCAAAGGGTTTTTTGAGGATTATCCTGAAACGTTTTATGAAAATGGAATACGAGCATTGGACATGGTGATGTTTGAACGAAAAATTAGTGAAGAAAGAAGGCTGGATGATGAAAATAATTGAAGCAGCAATAAATGATAAGGATGGAATCACAGAGCTATTTAACGAATATCGCATGTTCTATGGAAAGGCATCAAACAAAAGTGAAGCGGCGCTCTTTATTGAAGAGAGACTCGAGAATCAGGATTCAACGATTTTTGCCGTAAAGAAGGGTGAACAGTTTGTAGGATTTGTTCAGTTGTATCCTACTTTTTCTTCCATTTCAATGAAGCGCGCATGGATTCTAAACGATTTATTTGTTCTGAAAGAAGCCAGAAAACAGGGAGTTGCTCAGATGCTGTTGGATCAGGCCTTACTATTGTGCAAAAAAACAAATGCCATGGGTCTTTCTCTTCAAACAGCTCCTGACAACTTAAGCGCTCAAAAATTGTATGAAAAGAATGGGTTTAAACGGGATGAGGAATTCTATACATACTCATTAATGTGCTGAATAAAGAAGCAGTAGTCAAGCTTGGACCATCGTTTGTCCCAAGCTTTTACAGGGAAGGGAGTAAGAAAGAAGCTTAAGGGGGGAGAACGATGTTTTTTAATGGCTGGGAAGTAATCGGAAGAACCATCCTCGTAGGTGTCCTGGCGTATGCGGGGTTAATTGCAGTTCTCAGGATTTCAGGAAAGAGAACGTTGTCCAAGATGAATGCGTTTGATTTAATTGTCACAGTTGCACTCGGTTCCACGCTTGCTACGATTCTGTTAAGTAAAGATGTAGCCCTGGCGGAAGGGATGACTGCATTTTTCGTGCTGGTGGGTATGCAATATTTGATTGCGTGGCTGTCCGTGCGTTCTTCTGTAGTGAGCAATTTGATTAAGTCAAATCCAGAATTGCTCTACTACAATGGAAATTTTTGCAGAGGCGTGATGAAAAAGGAACGGGTGCTTGAAGTAGAGATTTTACAGGCTGCACGTTCAAGCGGTGCTGATTCATTAGAGAAAGTGACGGCAGTCGTGCTTGAAACAGATGGCAGCATCTCTGTTATTCAAAAATCAGATAAAACACATGAAGATTCTACTTTTTCAAACGTAAAAAGCCGGGATTAATTGTTATAAGCAAAATAATGTCAGGTCTGCTTCTGCTGCTTTATAAATGGGTAGAATCATGAGATAGGAAAGAAGCGCCTAACAGGAGGAAGTTATGAAAAAGTGGCTGAAGTATAGTTTGTTTTTGGTATTGGCATTATTTTTAACCGGGATCACGGTCTTTTATATATGGTCACAGCAGACCTACCAAGCTTCAAATGAATTATATGATCTGGTGAATTCAAGTGAATGGTTAAATGAAGATGGCACTTTGACCTTTCTTCCGGAGAATCCAAACAATAAAGGGGTTATTTTATATCCAGGCGCTAAAGTAGAACCGGAGGCATATGCGTATTATGCCAAAAAAATCTCAGATGAAGGATATGTTGTTGCCATACCATCTTTTCGCTTCAACTTGGCTATACTGGATAGTAAAAAAGCAAATACAGTGATGGAAGCTCATCCAACTGTAACAAGCTGGGTAATCGGGGGCCATTCACTAGGGGGCGTAGGAGCAGCTTCGTTTGCAGCTGAACAAGAAGACCAAATAGCAGGTGTCCTGTTTCTCGCTTCCTACCCTGCAGGTTCAGCCGACTTTTCAGAGTCCGCTATTCCAATGCTTTCTCTTTATGGAGAAAATGATGGGCTTACGACAGAGGATCGAATAGAGGAAACCGCAAAACTTCATTCAACATCAGCAGAACTTTATGAAATAAAAGGGGGAAACCATGCCCAGTTTGGTTTGTATGGAGAACAAAAAGGGGATTTGCCGGCTGATATACCTGCAGTAGAGCAGCAGGATGAAATGGTGCAACGTACATTGGATTGGCTGGAAGAAATAGAATAAGGTCATGGAAGTGAAAGGTTCATCCATATTTTCTTTGAAGGCATAAAAAAACGTGCACATATGCCTGTGCACGTCTTTCATTGATTATTTATCCGTTGATTTATCTGTTAAATCATGGTGGAGTTCAACTGCAGGAACTGCCATTTTTGGCGCTTTTCCTTTTGGTTTAGGAGTTGATACATATTCAAAATCACCTGTTCCATCCTGAGCCGTTCCTCTTGCCCATGGACCTTCTTTAGATTGTTCCCCTTCAGAGAAGTTAAACAGCTTGTACGCCTCTGATTGAGATTCCATTTCCGCTTGCGGAGGGAATGATGCCGGAACGACAACGCCATTCTTTTCTTCCAACTCTGCAATCGCAGCCATCCACTGATACTGGTGGTAGCGGTCACGAGCAAGCATTTTGCGGAAAGTAGCGCGGACACCTTCATCCTTCGTCATATGATATAAACGGGATACTTGCAGCCGTCCCTGCGTTTCAGCGTGAAGATTTGAACGCATATCTGCGAGTAAATTGCCGCTTGAAACCATATAAGAACCGTTCCATGGAACGCCATTTGAATTCGTAGGAAGTGCGCCGAGACCGCTTACGATTAATTGCTGTGGATTCACGCCGCCCATGATGGCTGCAACATTTGGATCTTCCGCTGCTTTTGCCTGATCCTCAGGAGATGCACCGTCAAGAAGCTGGCTGATCAATGCACAAACCATTTCAACATGTCCAACTTCTTCGGTGCCGATATCCATCAACAAGTCTTTGTACTTTTCTTCTCCCCGGCAGTTAAAACCTTGAAAGAGGTACTGCATCATTACGGTCATTTCACCAAATTGTCCGCCGAGAACCTCTTGCACGTTACGGGCAAGCATTGGATCCGGACGATCTACTTTTACTTCATACTGCAGTTCTTTTTGATGACGAAACATGATTAAATTCCTCCTAGAAATGGATTTTTATTTAAAGCAGTTTCCTTTTTTATTCTTCCCGCTTTTTTGAAAATAAAACAAATTTCCATTAATAGAAACATATGGACTAGTTCCTGTTTATAAGAGCGGGATAAAAGAAATAATTCTTAGTTGCATTAATTAATTTATTTGTTATAGTTATTAAATGATAATAATTATAATTAAATACAGGAAGTGAGAAAATGAATACAAAGTATAAGCCGGCCATTCATTTTAATGATGTTACATATACAATAAATGATAATGTTATTTTAAAAAGGATTACCGGGTCCTTTCCTGAAGGGAAGATTACGACATTAGTCGGTCCGTCCGGGGCTGGGAAAACGACGCTGCTGAAGCTGTGCAACCATCTTATTTCAGCCGGGTCTGGAGAAATTTATATTAAAGATAAGGCGATTGAACAATACGAGCCCGTTGAACTTCGAAAGCTTGTAGGGATGGCATTGCAAAGCGCGCCAATGGTAGAAGGGACGGTATTTGAGAACCTATCCTTGCCATTGTCTCTTCAGGGGGAAAAGCTTGATCCAAAAGAGGCGGAAGAATTACTAGAGGATGTAGGGCTTGGAAAAGAATATCTGCACCGAAGCAGTACGGATCTTTCCGGTGGTCAAAGACAAAAAGTGTCCATTGCCCGCACGCTCGTTAATCGTCCTAAAGTGCTTCTTTTAGATGAAATTACGTCTTCTTTGGACTTTGCATCCTTACATGAAATTGAAGAGCTGATCAGCAAGATTAATCAAAAATACGGAACCACTATTATTTGGATTACCCATAATCTAAAGCAGGCCTTATTGATCGGGAACTACACCTGGGTCATGATGGATGGAGAAGTGATCGAAACTGGAGAAAGCAGCCTCCTTGAATCTCCTGTAAATGAAAAAGTACGGCGGTTTGTGAAAGGAGAAGCAGAATGACCTATCTCACTCTGTCCATTACCTTAATTTTTGTAGTTATTCCTTTAGTATTATCTAAAACACTTCGGCTTGGTCTTGAAAAAGATACAATTGTCGCAACCGTTCGATCGATTATTCAGCTCCTAGCAGTTGGATTCATTCTTAAATTTGTTTTTGATTCGGACAGTTTAATTTACATTTTCTTAATGGTCACGCTCATGATTATTGTCGCCACCCATAATGCAAAGCGTAAAGGAGCCTCAATCAAAGGAATCACTTGGAAGGTAGGACTTACTCTTGTCCTAATTGAAGTTTTAACGCAAAGCATTTTGCTGGGCTTTCAAATTACTCCTCCGACCGCTCAATATATTATTTCTATCAGCGGCATGGTAATTGGAAATTCTATGGTGCTTGCGATCTTGTTTTTAAATCGTTTCACATCCGAAATAGAAGCGCATCAGGAACAGACCGAGTTAGTTCTTTCATTGGGTGGAACACCAAAACAAGCCATTCACAGTCAGCTGATTAAATCGATTAAGGCCAGCATGATCCCAACCATCGAAAGTCAAAAAACAGTCGGGCTTGTCCAGCTCCCCGGCATGATGAGCGGTCAGATTATTGCGGGAGCAGATCCGATTCAGGCTGTTCAATTTCAGCTTCTTATCATGTTTCTATTGCTTACTACGGCGGCAGTTACAAGTACGATGCTTGGTTTTTTATCGTATCCTACCCTTTTTAACAATCGCATGCAGCTGTTGAAAAACCGGTAAATACAGAACTCAGCGATGGGACAAATCTTATAAATTACGAAGAACGTCCTCATGATAAAATCATGAGGACCATTTTTATTTTGCAAAAAATAAGTTTTTCTACTCTTTTTTGTGATCGTGCTTTTTACAGCAGCATGTTAAAATCAGGACTGCCAGCAGGACAAAAACCAATGATCCGATTAAAGCGGAGAATAGGTATATGCCAACAATGACTGGACCAAGGGGCGGAAAAAGCCCGCTGCCGATCCAAGCGCCAATTGCCCCCGCTAAAATCAAAACGCTTAATCCGCAATGAGGAAAATATTTTCCTTCAAATGCCATGGCCAGCCATCCGGCAAATACACCAATAACTAAAAACAAGAGAAATTCCATTCGTACATCCTTCTTTCCTTTAATAGCTCGAGGCTAATGGGTCAATACTATATACCGTGACTGATTATATGAAACATAGCGGCTAATAAAATAATTTTGGCTTAGAGAAGCCCAACTTCAAAAGGGCATCATAGTGGCTTACTTGCGAAGAGATTTTCTTTGACCGCACATTTGAGGTGCAATCATCCGAAAAGTCATAAGGGATAAATTGTTTAAATTCCGTTGCAAAAAAGTCGGCATCTCTAAACATTTCATATGGTTGATCGACCGATCCATCCTTATCCCGCTGTTCTTTCAAATGCCTGACAATGGTGTCCCCGATAAATCTCCCAAGCTTAAGTCCTTCATCGTTATCAATCGGAAAGTGAACACCTGAGTAGAGACGGCTGATCGCATCTTCCTCTGCGAAGCGCTTTAGTTTTGATGCTTCCCGAGGGAAAAAATAGCTTAACACTACCTCCGCACAGCCTGACATGCTGGCATGTCCGGATGGATAAGAAGGAAAACGCGGCGTGCACAGCAAAGGTTCGAGTGACTGATCATATTGAATCGGTCGTGCTGTGTCCCATTTGTATTTTAAATCCCACACAACAATCATCGTATCGTTGATCGCCATTTGAACAACTGCCAGGATTCTTGCGGCTGAGACCGGAGATACTCCGTAGGAATCAATCAAACGGTCAATAACCGGGGTCCACTGTTTAGTAGGAACTCCTGTGCCATAAAAAATGCCGATTCCTTGTTGGTTCGGTGTTGACTCCTTTAAAGCGAGCTGAACAGCTTCAAGCTCTTTTTCGAAATTAATCCGATTTGGATGAACAATAGGGAAAACGATCGCTCTGCCATCGGGATTTAAGAACTCCCCCCGTCTGTTTCGTTTTAAAAATGTCAGCGGCCAGCCGCCAGCAAGTGGAGTCACTGGATCATTTGGAGGAGCTGATTCACCTCCATAAGGTTCCTCTGACCATTTCAAGTATTTTTTCATTACATTTCACCTCCAGTCCTTGTAATAGCTTATGAATGGTAGAGGGTGCAGGATTGTGTAATAAGGGTAATTAATTAGTAAACTGAAGCATTTGTCCATGTAAGAAGAAACGTATGAACCGTTTTTAAACGTGAATACTACTTAACAGGAGGTGGTTGTTGTGGCTCAAGATGTATTATGCGAAGTCAATAACTGTACACACTGGAAAAATGGCAACAGATGCAATGCTAAAGAAATTTATGTAGTCAGTCATAAGGGGAAAAATGCATCGAATAGCGAAGAAACTGATTGTAAAACGTTTGAACCTCAGGCATAGGTTTATGGATAAATGATGATAAATCAAGAGCGTTCCGCTTACAGTGGAACGCTCTTTTTTTGGCAGAAAATTCTTTAATCATGCAAAATCAGGTGATTGTTTGTTACCATAGAGTCAGATCAATATGGGGGGATTTAGCATGAAAAAAGCAATAATCGGCTCTTTCTTATTCACGGGTGTTGTATTTTTAGCAGGCTGCAGCGACCCAGTTACACCTGATGAGCGCCTTGAAGAGTACATAAAGTTATGGAATGATCAGGAATTTGATCAAATGTACAGTGATTATACTTCAGCTGACACAAAAGAAACCTTTACAAAAGAAGAATCGGCAGACCGTATGGCTGCTTTATATAGTGACTTGGAAGTAACGGATCTTGTAGTAACGATGCCGGATGTGGCGGAGGATACTGAGTGGGAAGAGGGAGAACCTGCCACTTTTACAGTTCCAATAAGCTTTCAAACGCTAGCAGGACCGGTTGAATATGAGCAGGATATGACGGTCGTTTTTGAAGAAACCGAAGAAAACGAAAACTGGTTTATTCAATGGGAGCCCGCTTTGATCCTTCCCGAACTTGAAGCAGGAGATCGAGTGCGGATCGTCGACACGCCAGGTGTCCGGGGTGAAATTTTTGACCGTAACGGAAATCCGCTTGCTGTAAATGGATCAGGCTATCAAGTTGGGGCCGTTTCGGGAGAACTGACAGACGAAGCAAAAAATAAGCTGGCAGAAGAATTGTCGTTAAGCACGGAAACGATCGACGAGCAGCTTGCACAGGATTGGGTGCAAGCTGGTCAGTTTGTGCCATTGAAGAAAGTATCGAATTCACAAAGAGATAAAGTCGCCGACCTATCCGAGCTGGATGGGATAACGTATCAGGAAATTAAAATGCGTGAATATCCTTATGGAGAAGCCGCCTCACACTTAACAGGCTATATTAGTGCGATTAGTGCGGAGCAGCTTGAAGAAATGGGTGAGGAGGGCTACACCGCAAATGACCAAATTGGCAACCGGGGTCTTGAACAGCTTTTGGAGGATCAGCTGCGGGCGGAAACAGGGAGAAATATTTTAATTGAAAAAGGCGGGGAAAAAACGGTCACAGTGGCCGAAAAGCCTGCCGAAGATGGAGAAGACATCACCTTAACCATTGATGCCGAGCTGCAAAAGACAGCCTTTGAATCGATGAAAGGGAAACAGGGAACAGCCGCTGCAGTCGATCCGGAAACGGGAGAAACACTCGTGCTCGCAAGTTCTCCAGGCTTTGACCCGGGTGAGTGGTCGCTTGGGATTAGCGGGGAACGGTATACCGAGCTTTCTGAAGATCCGGATGCACCACTTTTAAATCGCTTTTCAGCAGCCTATGCACCGGGCTCCACCCAAAAAACGATAACCGCTGCGATCGGTCTTGAAGCAGGGACACTCGACCCGGAAGAAGGCTATACAATCAATGGGCTTGAATGGCAGGAGGAAGGCTGGGGAGACTTCGTGGTCACACGTGTTCATGAAGCACCAAATCCCATTGATTTAAATAAAGGGCTTGTTTTTTCTGACAACATCTACTTTGCGCGTGTAGCATTGGAAATGGGAAAAGAAACATTCATTGAGGGACTGGAGAATATGGGATATGGTCAAGAGCTGCCTTTTGTTTATCCGATGTCTGATTCTCAAATTTCCAATGACGGATCGATTGGTTCTGAAGGACAGCTTGTCGACACTTCCTATGGCCAGGGAGAAATGCTGACCAATATTCTACACCTGGCTGTCATGTATGAGACGGTCGTTAACGACGGGGTCATGATGAAGCCATTGCTTTTTGAAAGTGAAGAGCAGGAAGTCTGGAAAGATGGCCTGCTATCGCCGGAACATGCAGAAATACTTCGCGGGGATTTACGGGAAGTGGTAACTGAGGGCTTCGCAGGTCCCGCAGACATTCCAGAGGTACAGATCGCCGGGAAAACAGGTACGGCTGAACTAAAGCAGTCCGGTGAAGAGTCAGGAAAAGAAAACGGATTTTTCGTAGCCTACGACCAGGAAGATCCTGCATTCATATTGGCTATGATGATTGAAGGGGTAGAAGACGAAGGCGGCAGTTCATATGTATCTGAGCTCGCTGCAGAAGTATTTCAAAATCAGTAAGCCTATCCCTTGGTTATAAATCGGCAAGGATGTATGAAACACAGTAGACATGGCAAACTACCCTCGAGAACAAAAGGAGGGTTTCACCTATGCAAAATGATCATCAGGATAATATACAGCAATCGACTGCAATGTCTCAATCGCTTAATCATGGCGGACATGAATTGTTCGATGTCAGTGAAGTGCTATCCATGTCCATTGGGGTAATCGACCAGTATACAATCTTCCGTCAGCATGTAAAAGATCAGGAATTGATGCAGATTCTTGACCACCAATTGGATTTTTTAAAGCAGGAATACAATACAACGCTTGAGATTTTTCAAACAGGCTCCAAGCCATCGCAATCCATAAAAACGTACGATATGAAAATGGATCATGGAAATTCGACGGTTTTTGGTCTTACACAAATGCCGCCGTCAAAGCCTGTCCAATCCGTAAATGAAATCAGCGATCAGTCTATTTCAGGGTACATGCTTGGCCATGTTAAATCAGGCGCGTCGCTTAAAGCCATGACAGCCCTTGAGATGACTCATCCCGTTTTAAGAAGAGCGGTTGCAGACAGTGTGGCTAACTGGGTGGAGATGGCCTATGAACTTTTCCTGTATCAAAACAGACACCATTATTATCAGGTGCCGCAGCTATCTCAAGGCGACATGCAGCAAATGACAAACGGGTATGCGAAAGCACCGGCAACAGCAGGACCATCCGGCAGCCAAATGATGCAATAAAATCAAAAGATGCTCGGACCAAAGGTGCAATGGCAATGAACCGGCGAAATCGAATGCCTTAATGGATTTTATTCCATTAAGGCATCTTTTTGTTTATGGTTCGTTTTTCGCGCTCCAAGGAAAGCCATAAGAAATTATCGTTGGATAAAGATAAAAATGTTAAATTGATTAAACAGGCAGTCGGACTGGCTAAACAGTAGGGAATGCTAATTTCCCGTCTTGCAAACCGTAAAACCCAAGGAGGTATGTGACTTGAAAGCAGAGGACAGATATAAACAGATGGCTGGTGAAAAAGCAGCTT
Organism: Jeotgalibacillus campisalis; assembly: GCF_000829515.1. GTDB lineage: Bacteria > Bacillota > Bacilli > Bacillales > Jeotgalibacillaceae > Jeotgalibacillus > Jeotgalibacillus campisalis. Next base: position 109,853 of record NZ_JXRR01000008.1, read on the forward strand.
CGTTTGTTCAAGAAGGAATGATCGTTGGACTCGGATCCGGATCCACCATGTACTGGATGGTGAGAAAGCTTGGTGAAATGGTTCAAAAAGGACTCACCATAGCGGGTATACCAACCTCCCTTCAGACCGAAAAATGGGCAAAAGAATTTGGCGTCCCGCTAACCTCTTTTGCTCAAAACCCTGACATCGATCTGGCTATTGACGGAGCAGACGAAATCGACCCGGAATTCAGGCTGATAAAAGGCGGAGGCGGCTCTCTAGTCAGAGAGAAAGTGGTCGCTGCTGCGGCAAAACAATTTATTATTGCCGCTGATGAAAGCAAAGTGGTCTCTGTTCTGGGACATTTTCCTTTGCCTGTAGAGATCGTCCCATTTGGCTTTGAAGCCACTGCACTTCAACTGGGGAAACTGGGCTGCGATCCACAAGTAAGAACAAAGGGAAACGAAAAGTTTGTTACGGATAACGGGAATTTTATTTTAGACTGCTCATTTTCAAGGATTGAAGATCCTGTCTCTCTTCACCACAAAATAAAAATGCTTACAGGAGTGGTGGAAACGGGTCTTTTTCTAAACATGGCAGATGTAGTGATTATAGGCGATCAAAGAGGAGCACAAAGGATGAACATGCGGAGGGGCCAGAGGTGAATAATTGATAGACAGCGGAATAGTGGCAGTCGTCAGGGGCCAACCCTGAAACCATTATTGAGACGGTCGTGCATTAAAAAAAGCGGTGTTTCAGCGGAAAGGAAAACAGGTTTATTTAGCCTGTTTTTGATGCTTTTTACTACATTTGTGCATCCATCTGTCACTCTCATTCATAAAGAGCGCAAAACAGGCTCATACTTGTAAAAGCGCAAATGTTTTGGTGAAAGGGTGAGGATTGTGGAATGGGATTTACTATGGAAAGCTGTCATCATCGTGCTGGGGGGAACATTTTTATTGCGGTTTGCAGGCAGAAAATCCATTTCTCAAATGACGCTGACACAAACAGTCATCATGATCGGGATTGGATCTCTTTTAATCCAGCCTCTAGCTGGTGAAAATATTTGGACCACATTACTGGTTGGAGCAGTGCTTGTGGTCACTCTGGTAGGGATGGAATTTTTTCAAATACAATCAGATGGTGTTGAAAAAGTGATCACTGGAAAATCCAAGATCGTTTTAGAAAATGGACATCTTCATGAAAAAAATTTACGGAAGCTGCGTTTAACAGTCGACCAGCTTGAAATGAAATTAAGACAGCAGAACGTCTCAAAAATAACCGATATTAAATGGGCAACTTTGGAGCCAAACGGGCAGGTAGGTTTTGAATTAAAAAAAGATGCTAAACCAATAACCTTTGCTGAATTTCAACAGCTTCAGCAGAGCCTGGACCAAATTATGCAGCATCTTGGCATTGTAAGTCATGCAAAAGAACAAAATACAGAGGAAGCTGCTCAAGATCTTTTTACAGAAGTTCATCAGCATGAACATTCTGTCAGGCCCCCCAAGCACTTGCAATAAAAACTGATCAGATGAGAGTAGGGGCAGGCTCCATAAAGTCAACGTTTCAATGCTGCCCCAAATCTCAGGTTCTAAAACCATTTACCCCTCATTCGTATCGGTAGTAATCCTGGGAATGATAGACTTCAAACCCGCATGATTGATAAAGCTCCAATGTATGCTGATGATCAGCTTGAACCTCAAGATGAATTTCCTTTTTTGAGATCGAATGTTTTTGAATGACCTGCTGCAGGGCACTGCGACCAATGCCTTTTCCCTGATAAATTGGCAGAATGGCAAAGCCATAAATCCACAATTGGTTGTCTGCACGGTGAATCCGCAGCTTTCCAACGCTGCTGCCTGCATGCTCAATAATGTAATTCGTCTGGCCATGCTCCTGATTTCTTAGATCCCAATGCTGTTCGGCTTCTTCTCTTGTTGTTTCAAAGGCTTCAATATCAAGCCGCAGTTCAAGCTCCTTATCTTCTGCTCTTGCTTTTCGAACCACCGCTTGGTTCGAAGGAGATAAAGAAGCGGGTTTCCACATCATTTGGTACTCGGTGAAAGAATACGTACAAGCGAGTGTTTCCAAATAAGCTTTACCTGATAATGAATCTGCAGGTGTATTTAAAAGAACTTTTGTGTATTTTTTTTGTTTGAAATAACGTTCTGCTTCTTCTTTGAAGGAAGTGAAAATCCCTTTCCTTCTGTGAGCAGGGTGCACCATTCCGCAAACCTCTGCTGTCAAACCGAATCCATAGATCGCAAGAAATCCGATTAATTGGTTTTCTTCATACGCCTTGTAAACCTTTAAACCATCAGGATTGTCCATCGCTAGCCAGTCTTCGTTTAATTTAAGATTGACTCCATCATGCTTTTCGCAGATTTTTTTCAGCACATCGATTTCATTTAGCTCATTTTTACTTAACATATTCACACTCTCCATCTGAATTGAACAGAAATTCTGTCCAATCCTATTTGCTGATCCCGAAAAGGATGGTTACTTTCAATTATACTGAATAGAACAAAATTAAACTTGTTTATTTTTGATCCTTTTCAAAAGGGAGAAATTTCTCAATTGGTTACTATACCAGAAAATTACTCGTTCAATACTTAAATAAAAAAGAGGATTTAAGATAGTAAAAAAGAATGTTAAAAAGAGAGGGATTTCTGAAGAAAGATAATGTAAAGATTGAAAACAATTTTAAAAGAGGAGTGGAAGGACCAATGGTACATTCCCATACAAAAATTACCCCTTTTTTAATGTTTGAGGGTCAGGCAGAAGAAGCGATGAATTATTATGTTTCCATCTTTGATCATTCAGAGATCATTAATGTTCAATACTACGGACCAAATGAATCAGGAGAAGAAGGAACCATTCTGCAAGCTACATTTTCCCTTAATGGACAGGAATTTATGTGCATTGACAGCAGCGTGAAGCACGAATTTTCATTTACACCTGCCATTTCTTTTTATCTTAACTGTGGAACGGAAGAAGAAATCACTCTTGCGTATGACTGGCTATCTCAAGGAGGGAGTGTAATGATGCCGCTCGCATCTTACCCTTTTAGTGAAAAGTTCGCTTGGGTTAGAGATAAATTCGGTGTAACCTGGCAGTTAAATTTAGTAAAAAACTAAAAATCATCCCTGCCATCATACTGTGATCTATAAGAAACTATTTTCAGGCTAAAGTAATATTCTACATGATCGAAAAAAATGCCCGGAAGGTAGTTTTGAATAGTGGGAGCAGGGTATATATTCTTTGAGACCACGTAAACCAACGGTGAAGCAGCAGGGAAGTCCCGCAGGATAGAACGCTGTTTTGACGATTTGTAGTGAGAGTCAAAGATGGATTTGCTTTCTTAAACCAAGTTTTAATTTTTCTTGCAATGGAGCAAGTGAACTAAAAGAGAGCAAATCTTTTTTTATGACTGCTAATTATATGAACAAACCAATAAATAGGCCTTTACCCTTAAATGGGGTAAAGGTCTTTTCGTGTAAAAAAGTCGTATGGTGTCGGAAACTTTTTCATTCGACAGTGTTTTTTTGAAAAATTTATTTACGCTATCCCGAGTAAAGAGTAAATTAGGTGAAAAATGAATACCAATTACCTATGATCAGAGTAGTGCACTTTCTTTAAAACTTATTTCCGTTTTTCTTCCTGGTGCGCGGAATAAAATTGAATGGCTTTCTTATAGCTCAGCACTTCTTTATCCCCTGCTTGTTCGAGTAAACCTGAAAGGAGCATCTCCATCGCCTCTTCGTGATGTTCCAGATTATAAAGGGTCATGGAAAGGAAGATCGGCATAACCTTATTCTCTTTGAAAAGCTCAGTGCCGCGTTTTATTGTCTTCTTAGCTTCTTCATACAAGCCAAGCAACCGATATGTACTCCCTGATCCAACAAAGGTCCTCATAATACCGGTATCAAGTGCCTTTTTATAATTAGGCACTGCATCAGCCTCTTTGCCAAGTACATCAAATTTCAACGCGTATTAAAAGTGAAGATAACCGTCTTCAGGTGAATTCCTTACTAAGTCGAGCAGTTTTGCGTTAAACTCTTTCAGGTTCCCTTTTCTCCTTGACTCCAATGCAGCAGCTAGTAAAGTGTCCATTTTTTTCCTCTGTCACTAAAAAAAGGCCCCTTTGAACAGGGACCTCTAACCAATTAAATGCAAAGATTTTTTACACTAATGAACTCTTGATCGACATCTCTACAAGAGAGCGCCATCGTGCATAAGCCATTAAAACCTCTGGTGTTTTCTTAATTGAATCCAGCATGTTTTGAACTCTTTTCAGCATATGCGTTAAAACCTTGCTGCTCGGCTTTTGAGATAAAATTTCTTTTTCAATTGCTTTTATCGCATTACTGATTTTATTTATATCATCATCCGAACAGTGTTTACAGTCATATAGGCGAGTCTCCAGTTGAGAAGAAGCAACTTTTATACAGTTAATCACCGGCTGATCTGCAGCTTCTACATTCATTTCCTGCTCAAGCTGTTTTTGAAAATAGTTATAGTTAATCATTTTAATCTTCTCCTAATTGTGTATTTTAATCTTTAAATACCTCTTTTTCGCCGTCTCAAAACGGGCATATTTTCCTGTTATTATTATAATGAAATAGGAAATGTCGAAAAAGATAGAATATCCCTTATTTTAGAAAAATATTCACATGTCTATACAGACAGATGAACTGTCATTGACAATAATTGAAAATTCTCCTACTATTAGTTACATAAAGTAACTCGTTGAGATTTTTCGCACAAAATTATAGTTATGATAGGAGAAGTGGAAATATGACCTTTCATCAGCCTCCCGCCTCTTTCGTGGGGCAAATAGAATTAGTGGTTTCGGATATTGAACGTTCTTTGGCTTTCTATGAGTGCATTGTTGGCCTGAAATTGATCAGTAGAGATGAAAAAAGTGCAAAGCTGTCAGCAGATGGCTCGAAAATTTTACTTTCAATCGTGCAAACAGAGGAAGTAAAAGAAAAAGAACCACGTTCCACTGGTCTCTACCACTTTGCACTTTTACTTCCCACCAGAAGCGATCTAGCTGATCTGGTGAAACATTTAGTAAAAAAGGGAGTTAAGTTGGGCGGCTCTGATCATGGGGTAAGTGAGGCTGTTTATTTTGATGATCCGGACGGCAATGGCATTGAAGTATATAGAGACCGCTCTCATACTGAGTGGGGATGGAACAACTCTCAGGTAAAGATGTCAGTGGACCCCTTAAATATAGAAGAATTATTGAGCGAAGGACAAAGAGAGTGGAGTAAAGTGCCGTTGAAAACGATTATTGGCCATCTCCATCTTCATGTGTCAGAGCTTGATAAAACGCAGGAGTTTTACAGAGAGGGCCTGGGTCTGGATGTTGTCAGCCGATTTAATGGACAGGCACTCTTTATGTCAACAGCAGGGTACCATCACCACATCGGTTTAAATACCTGGAAGGGCGTGGATGCTCCTCCGCCGTCAAAAAACAGTGTCGGACTTCATTGGTTTTCTTTTGTTGTTAACGACGAAGATGAAAAAATGAAGGTCGTCGAACGGCTGCAAAAATTAAATTATGCTGTGTATTCTAAAGAGGGATGCTTTTGGACACAAGATCCTTCCGGACATCAGATAAAAATTATAACAAATAAAGAATTCAGCAGTTAAATAAGTACCTAAATGAATGGTTGTTCAAGCAGGATAACCGCTCGAACTTGAAGAATATAGAAGGAAGAAGATCAGGTCTTCAACAAGTCCTTGTTCGTTCACTGAAAAAGAAACATACAGGGAGGAAATATAATGGATAAAATTAGATTAATTCCTTTTCAAGTTCAGGAAATCCATTCTGTTTCGCAGCAGAGCATACCAGAGGGCATAAAAATGATTCAAGCACCGGATGTCTGGGAAGAAGGAGCGTATGGTGAAGGGCAGATCATTGCGGTTATTGACACAGGCTGCCAAACCGATCATCCTGATTTAGCTGGAAGAATAGTAGGCGGGTGCAATTTCACAACTGATTTTGGCGGTGATGCCGAAAATTATAGTGACAACAATGGACATGGTACTCATGTCGCAGGTACGATTGCGGCTTCTATGTTAGAAGGTGAAGGTATTGCAGGTGTTGCTCCAAAAGCCGGATTGCTGATCTTGAAAGTTCTGACCGGATCAGGCAGCGGCAGCTATCAGGGAATTGTTGATGCCATTCATTATGCGATCGACTGGCGGGGTCCTAATGATGAAACCGTCTGTGCTATGTCCATGTCTCTTGGAGGACCTTCAGATCTGCCTGAGCTTTATGAGGCGGTAAAACGGGCAGTAGATGAAGGGGTTGCTGTCGTTTGTGCTGCAGGAAACGAGGGAGATAACAGACCGGATACTGATGAATATGCATACCCCGGTGCCTATGCCGAAGTAATTCAAATCGGCGCAATCAACTTTAATAGGGAAATTGCTCCTTTCAGCAATACAAATGATGAGATTGATTTAGTAGCCCCCGGGGTAAATATTCACTCCACCTATTTGGATGGTCAATACGCCAACCTTTCTGGTACGTCAATGGCTACTCCGCATGTATCCGGTGCGCTTGCACTGATTAAAAATATAGCCGAAAAACGCTATGAACGGCAGTTGAGTGAAGCAGAACTTTATGCGCAGCTTGTTAAGAGAACGGTTCCTCTGGGCTTTCCGAAAACGGCAGAAGGAAACGGACTGCTTGCACTTGACATCCTGGATCAATTTGATAAAGTCTTTAGAATGTATAATGCATGTTTTGGAAATACCTCAGACAACAATAGTGAAAGTAATACAGTAAATACCAAATTATAAGGCAACCAGAGAAGGCTCAAGCGCCATCCTGAAGCGCAATCAAAAGGTTAAAGAGGCTGAGACACTTTTTTTGTCAAAGCCTCTTTGTGCCTTCATTTAAGCAACGATTGTGTAGATGCAGTGAAAAGAATAAAATCAGCCACTTGACAATATACCTATAGGGGTATATGATTAGTCTTGTTCAGCAAAAGGAGGTACTCATCATGGACTACGATGATAAAGTAAAAAATCGAGTTAAACGCATAGAGGGTCAATTAAAAGGAATTCTGCGTATGATGGAAGAAGAGCAGGACTGTAAGGACGTAATTGTCCAGCTGTCAGCTGCCCGCACGGCTATTGATCGCACGATGGGAGTCATTGTCAGTTCTAACCTGGTTGAATGTGTGCGTAAAGCAAACGAAGACGGGGAAGATACAGACGCTCTTGTTCAGGAAGCAGTAAATTTACTTGTTAAAAGCCGATAAAAATAGAAAGGTTGACAACCCTTTTTATTTAGATTAAATTATACCCCTCGGGGTAAATAATATTTTTTTAAACAAAAAAATACCCCTAGGGGTAATAGGAGGAATAAAGAATGTCAGAACAAAAAAAGAAAACAACCATCGTTTTATTTAGTGGAGAGTACGACAAAGCAATGGCAGCATACATTATTGCCAACGGAGCAGCAGCTTACGATCACGAGGTAACCATTTTCCACACGTTCTGGGGCTTAAACGCCCTGCGCAAGGAAGAACTGGTACCGGTTAAAAAAGGATTTTTAGAAAATATGTTCGGGCGCATGATGCCGCGTGGCGCTGACAAAATGCCTCTTTCAAACATGAACTTTGGCGGTATGGGACCGAAAATGATTAAGCATGTGATGAAAAAGCATAATGCCATGACGCTTCCAGAATTAATAGATATGGCAAAAGAGCAGGATGTAAAATTGGTAGCTTGTACGATGACAATGGACCTTTTAGGGCTTCATAAAGATGAGCTTGTGCACGGACTGGATTACGCCGGAGTAGCTGCATATCTTGGAGATGCTGAAAAAGGAAATGTCAATCTGTTCATCTAAAGGGGACGGTTAAAATGGAAACAGTCTTTCTGTTAATTGCAGTGGTTGCGATTGGCTTCATACTCGCAACCAAAATGGGCAAGTCCCAAAAAGGCATAAAGCAATCGAGCACAGAAGAATTGCAAAAAAATCTGAACCAAAAAGATAAACAATACGTGGATGTCCGTACTCCGGCTGAATATAAGCGGGGTGCGGTTCCCGGGTTTCAAAACATTCCTTTGAATGAACTGCCAAAGAGAATGACGGAATTAACGAAAGATAAAGAAGTCGTTGTCATGTGCCAAAGCGGCATGAGAAGCATGAAAGCCAGCTCAACGCTGAAGAAAAATGGATTTGGCTCTGTAACAAATATAAAAGGCGGTATGTCTGCCTGGAAGGGGAAGGTGAAATAGCAGTGAAACAAATAACTCCTGCTGATGTAGAACAAAAGCTCTCAGCTAAAGAAGAACTTCAGTTAATTGATGTAAGAGAAACCGATGAAGTAGCACAAGGGAAAATTCCAGGGGCACAAAACATTCCACTTGGACTGCTGGAATTCCGTATGCATGAACTGGATAAGAAGAAGGAATACACACTTGTCTGCCGATCCGGCGGAAGAAGCGGGATGGCGGCTGAACTGCTTGACCGGAATGGCTATCATGTCATCAATATGACTGGCGGTATGCTCAAGTGGAATGGACCTACTGAGTAAAAAAATAAGGAGGAATAAGAGATGATACAAGCAAATGAGGTACTCGATGCAAAAGGACTCGCTTGTCCAATGCCAATTGTTAAAACAAAAAAAGTGATGAACAACTTAGAGCCGGGACAGGTAATTCAAGTTCAGGCAACGGATAAAGGCTCAACAGCTGACTTGAAAGCATGGGCGGAAAGTGCAAATCATCAATATCTTGGAACAGTTGAAGAAGGAGACGTACTTCATCACTACCTGCGTAAAGCAAGCGGAGAAGAAATGGCAGAAACAACACATGAGCCGACTGTATCAAATGAAGAGTTGGAGTCAGCATTAGATAGAGAAGATAGTATGGTGCTCGATGTTCGGGAAGAAGCAGAGTTTGCGTTCAGTCATATTCCTGGTGCGAAATCCATTCCGCTTGGCAAGCTTGAGGAGCAAATGCAGGAACTGGATAAAAATAAGAATGTTTATGTCGTTTGCCGTACTGGAAGCAGAAGCGATTTGGCCGCCAAGAAGCTGGCAAATGCAGGGTTTGGGAAGGTTCACAATGTCGTTCCTGGTATGAGCGGATGGAATGGGAAAACAACATCTCTATAAAAAATTTTAAATAGAAAAATACCATAGGGGGTACTAAAATGACTGTAACACCAATGATGGCGAAACAGCTTGCACAAAAAGTGATACGCAAAGAGCCAATCTTTGTTTTAGATGTGCGAAATCATGACAGTTTTTCGGACTGGAAAATAGAAGGTGAAAACGTTCAATCCATCAACATTCCTTATTTTGATTTGCTTGATGGGGTGGAGGAAGTGATGAAAGAACTTCCTGACGATCGGGAAATCGTCGTGGTCTGCGCCAAGGAAGGTTCATCCATCATGGTAGCGGATATGCTTGCTGAAGAAGGGAAAGACGTCTTTTATCTGCAAGGCGGAATGAAAGCATGGAGTGAACATCTTGAACCCGTTAAAGTAGGCGATACGACTCAAGGGGGCGAAATTTATCAATTTGTCCGTCTAGGCAAAGGATGTCTATCCTATATGGTTCTTTCAAATGGAGAAGCATCGTTAATTGATGCTACTCGTATGACAGACGTGTATATTGAATTTGCTCAATCAAAAGGAGTAAAGATCCAGCATGTTCTTGATACTCACTTGCATGCAGACCACATTTCCGGAGGCAGAAAAATAGCGCAGCAAACAGGAGCCTCCTATTGGCTTCCTCCAAAAGATGCTGTAGATGTGCCTTATTCTTATGAAGCATTAGAAGAAGGAAAAGTAATCACGGTTGGTTCGACCACCATTCACATACAGCCGATTTACTCACCAGGACACACGATCGGTTCTACATCTTTTATTGTGGATGATGCTTACCTGCTATCAGGCGATATTCTTTTCATCGATTCGATAGGACGCCCGGATCTTGCGGGCTTGGCAGAAGACTGGGTAGGGGACCTGCGCGAAACACTGTACAGCCGATATAAAAATCTCTCAGAAGAACTAATGGTCCTGCCCGCACACTTTATGATTATGGAAGAGTTAAACGACAATGGAAGTGTTGGGAAAAAATTAGGACACTTGCTCAGCGAAAATCACGGATTGAATATTGAGAGCGAAGAGGAGTTCAGACAAAAAGTAACCGGTAATCTTCCGCCTCAGCCCAATGCCTATCAGGAAATTCGTGAGCTTAATTTAGGGAAAATCACAAAAAATGAAGAAGAGCAGCGTGAAATGGAAATTGGTCCAAACCGCTGTGCGATTCGATAAAAGATAATAGGAGGAGTTTAAAAATGAACGTTTCAAAAGTATTAGATGCAAAAGGGTTAGCTTGTCCAATGCCAATTGTAAAAACAAAAAAAGCAATGGCAGATCTTCAATCAGGTGATATTCTAGAAATACATGCAACGGACAAAGGCGCAAAAAGTGACCTTGTAGCATGGTCAGCCTCTGGCGGTCATGAACTTGTTGATAGTGCGGAAGATAATGATGTATTTAAATTCTGGATTAAGAAAGCATAACATCGAAGGAGAAGAAATGGGAGAGGCCTTTTGGTTCTCCCTTTCTATTTAGGGAGTGAGAAGCAATGGATTTTGAATTTATTTTAATCATCTTTTTAATCGGCTTCGTCGGCTCGTACATTTCGGGTATGCTCGGTGTTGGGGGTTCTATAATTAAGTACCCGATGCTTCTTTATATTCCGCCGCTCTTTGGTCTTGCAGCGTTTAGCGCGCATGAGGTAGCGGGAATCAGTGCAGTTCAGGTATTTTTTGCCACGATTGCAGGTGTCTGGGTCTACCGTAAAGGAGGATACCTGAATAAAAGTCTGATTGCCTATATGGGTGTCAGCATTTTAATCGGTAGCTTTATCGGCGGCTACGGGTCGAAACTGATGCCGGAGGATGCTATTAATATTGTGTATGGTGCACTCGCATTAATTGCAGCTGTCATGATGTTTATTCCAAAAAAAGGACTGGATGACATCCCGCTGGATCAAGTACGCTTTAACAAACCGCTTGCGGCTATTTTAGCATTGGTTGTCGGAGTGGCTGCCGGGATCGTCGGAGCAGCCGGAGCGTTTTTGTTAGTGCCAATCATGCTGGTTGTGCTAAAAATTCCAACTAGAATGACCATCGCCTCTTCGCTGGCTATTACGTTTATTTCATCGATTGGGGCAGCCGTGGGTAAAATCACCACGGGTCAGGTCGACTATTACCCGGCGCTTATCATGGTGGTCGCAAGCTTAATTGCTTCACCTTTAGGAGCTATGACAGGAAAAAAAGTGAATACAAAGCTATTGCAAATCGTCTTAGCTGTTCTTATATTAGCAACAGCTGTTAAAATATGGACCGATATCTTGTTTTAATTTATCAAGTGGCTATGACATAACTGAAAAAAAGGCAGTATATATCATTAGTATAAGGTGAGCGGAGCGGAAGGTGGCGACTCCAGCAGGATATGACGGTTGCTTGAGACCCCGCAAGGCAAGCCTGAGGAGGGCTCAAGCGCCGTCCCTGCGGAAAGCGTCCACCTGAAGTGAAGCGAACCGGTCAAAGAGCTTGAGACTTATGTCCCAAGCTCTTTTTTGTGCAGAAATAATTGCTACCTATTTTTCACCTTCAACCGGGCATATTACACAAGTAGGGGGTGAGTCTTTTGAGTAATCCAAAGAAAAACAGCAAAGCTTTTGTACCGGAGCATCTAGGCACACAATCTAAAAATGCAGCGAAAACAAATAAAGGGAAAATGCTGGACAAAACGGGCAAAGAACCTGACGTTACAAACGGTTAAAATCACTGGAGGGATTTTTATATGAACAAAGGTCAACAGCAAAATGGAGAACATCGTGCAAAAATAAAAAAAATGCAGGAAATGCTGAACAATACTGAGCAAAATATGAAGGATACCGAATTTGCCATAGAGCACGCAGACACTGCTGCCGGCAGAGAAAAAAGAAGAGAAAAAAATGCCATGCGTATGGAAGCAGTCGAAGATACACGCCGTGAAATTGAAGAAGAACGTTCTAACCTGTAAGATCTTTAAGAACAGCCGGTCAATGCGGCTGTTCTTTTATAATTCGGCATAAAAAGAAGTGACTCAAATCTGCAATGGTTTGAGTCACTCTTTTTTTAATGGCTGTTATCTAATGTACGTTCGCCGGATGCTTCCATTCTTTCTTGAGGGTGGGTATTGATCGTGCCATCTGCCCGTTTAGAAGCAAATTGTGATTTTGCCCTCGCTTTTCCTGCTTCACCCTTCATCGTCATTTTTGGAAAGTCTTTTGCTTTATTGCGCATGCAAATTCCTCCATTCTCAAAAGTAGTAAAGCTTTCTTAGTGTGGATGATTGGAGAATAATTATAACCATTAAAACATGGCAATAAAAATCAGAATAACATGGCTGCTTGAAGGAGAAAGTATAAGCAGGGGGGATGCAGAATGGGAAAAGACAGACAGGAAAAAAAGCTGAAAAAACAAAAGAAAGTACAGTCGGACCGGGACCAGGCTCTTCACTACCCTGGAGCGGCAGGCTCTGAAAAAGATGGTTCAAGGTCAAGGGTCATAGAAGAATAAAGATTCAAGGACTTTTCACAATAACAGGCGTTCCACAGAATATGTGGAACGCCTGTTATTAACGTGCAATAAAAAATGGAAGATCCTTCGCGCCAGTCAATCGTGCGTAAGTAAATAGTTGTCCTTTATGGTGAATCTCATGGTCTTTTCCACTTTCAAGCAGTGCATAGCCTGGCATGACAGAGCCAAAAAATTCTACGTTTTTTTCCAGCTTTTCTTCAGAAAGAGATTTTAAATCAGCAAGTGTTTGTTCCGTTGCTGCTTGCAAGTAGTCCTGCAGCTCTGAAATAGAGTCTATTTTCTGGTTCTTAGAGGGAGGAGTCAGCTCTCCGTTTTGCACTGTTTGAATAAACATACCTGTAGAATCAGCAGTGTGCTGAACAAGCTCGGATACAGACATTGCATCCTCCCAAGGTCTGAAATGGAGATGTTCATTATCGATCACTTCAACAAGTTCAATGAGTGCCTGTCTGTGACTTAACCATCCCGCCATCATTTGATCAATTTTAGCCATACGAAACCCTCTTTCCATTTTTAGTTGATATTGCGAGTATAAACGAAGTGCGGTTTCATTTCCAAAAATCCGCTTGCGTGAATGTTTTTCATCTGCCTAATGGGGAATGGGAAGAATAGGGAAAGGGCGGTATTACTCATGGCTTCTACCTTATTAATAGGAATCACCATTGTGTATCTTCTTATTACACTTTATTATTTTTTTACAAACAAGTCTTTTACACATAGTTACTTCAGTCCAGTGCTATTTTATAAATTATTCTTTGTTCTTTTAAGCTTAACGGTAGGCTTTGGTCTTCTGTATTATCTATTGTCCATTAACGAACAGATCTTATCGATTAATGATCCGAATGGAGATCCGGTTGAAAGAACATTTGCTAATTATCTTTATTTCAGCGGTGTGACTATTCTGGCTGTAGGCTATGGCGACATGGTGCCTGTAGGGGCAGCACGATTTTTCTCCCTTATACAAGCCAGTCTTGGCCTGCTGCTGCCGACTGCTTATTTTATGAAGGCATTAAGTTCTTCAAAGGATGAAGAGGATAAAAGTTAAAAATAGATAGGAAAAGGAGCGGTTTGCAAATGGATAAATTAATACCTGTATTGTCTGTTAAAGCAGGAGATGGACAGGATGTTGCCTCTGACGTTTTTATATATACCAATCAAGTGGTCAACCTCTTTTTTGTAACCATTGATCCAGCAGCCAAATCGTGGGTGCTGATCGATGCAGGGATGCCCAAATCAGCTGAGAAGATAAAAAAAGAAGCAGAAGAACACTATGGAAAAGGAACGAAGCCTCAAGCGATCATCTTAACACACGGTCATTTTGATCATGTAGGAGGGGTGGAAGAGCTTGCGGAGGAATGGGATGTGCCTGTTTACGCACATTCATTAGAAATGCCTTATCTTACTGGCATGCAGGATTACCCCGAACCCGATCCATCTGTTGATAAAGGACTCGTAGCAAAAATGTCACCTAAACTGTTTCCGAATGAAGCCATAAATTTAGGGGAGAGAGTGCAATCTCTGCCAGAAGACGGCGCAGTGCCGTTTATGCACGAATGGAAATGGCTTCATACCCCCGGGCATACTCCGGGCCACATCTCTTTATACAGGGGACGAGACCGTTTCCTTATAGCGGGAGACGCATTTGTGACGGTTAAACAGGAATCGCTTGTAAAGGTGACGATGCAGAAACTTGAAATTCATGGCCCGCCCAAATACCTCACGATGGATTTTCAAGCTTCATGGGATTCTGTGCGCGTTTTAAAGGAGTTAAATCCGTCTATTGCTGTAACCGGACACGGGAAACCAATGGAAGGCCAAAAGCTCACTGAGAACCTCCAAAAGCTTGCCGATGAGTTTGAAACCATTGCGATGCCGGATCGATCATAACGAGGTTTAACAAGTCGTTCCTTCGATCTGTATTGCATTATTATGCGGAGAGATCAGAACTTAGAAAAAGCCTGTCCACACGAAAGTAGTTTTCGTGTGGACAGGCTTTTTTATAGGGCTAATGATAACCGTTTTGTCCATTAGCAGAGCTTGATGTTTTTCCTTTAGGCTTTTGCTTGCTGTTTTGTTTTGTACCGCCGTCTTTATTTGCTTTATTGTGTGAGCTCATGTAAGTCCACCTCCTGCATAACTGTTTTTATTTTCTCCTTTTAAGTGGAGAACTATGCTGGTGAATGCAGGAAGCGGCCTTGGCCATTAAGTCCAGTTACTTATTCTTTCTCATTGATTTTAAAATAAAGCTGACAATCAGAATAAGGATGATGGCGCCAAGAAGTGCCGGAATGATCGCGATATCAGCAATTTCAGGTCCAAGATCGCCTAAAATCATATCACCAATCCATGCACCGATAATACCGGCGATGATGTTCCCGATGATGCCGCCCGGTATGTCTTTTCCTAAGATCATACCCGCAATCCAGCCTATCAGACCGCCGACAATTAAATACAATATAAATCCCATTCATATCCCTCCTAACTAATTTTTATGTTTTAGCATTTCCGTCTCCCCCTTCATTTATGTATGTATACATAGAAGCAGACCGCCGGGGAAAGCTATATAAAAATAAAGGGGGGACAAAGATGAGATTCATTCGAAATATATCGTATGCCATGGCATTTCTATTGCTTTTAACGGCTTGTAATATAAATGATTTAAGTGAATCACAAAAGCAGCAGCCAGGTCATCAGAAAGAAGGAAGTGCCAATGTTCTTGAAAGAGACAGAGAAATTCTCGATAACCGGGATGATGGCACGGCGATTGAGTTAGATGAAGGCGGAACAGAAGCGCAAAATGACCCATGGGATGGGATTGGCGGAAAAGAAACAGATGAGGTTAGAGAATAATGTTAGGACAGGCTGCCGTGTGAAGATTAGGCAGCCTTAATGTGCGATAGGGGTGTAAACATTGCTGAAAAGTAACCGACATTAAGGAAAGGGACAAAAAACGGTTAAAGGGGAATGGGATCCATTGAATTATTTTTCAGCAGAAACGGTCATCCAGAAGAGCGGAAGGTCCAATCAGTTTACGTTAAGCTATACAGGACCTGAGCAGCTAAAAGATGAATTAATTGAATTCTCGAAACAAAATCATTTACATATTGGGTACGAAAAACAGGTGTCTATTTTTTCAATCGTACGCAAAAAACTTTTAAGAAAAGGCTTTTCTCCCTTCTATGAAGTCCGCCTCCATAACAACAAAATCGAAGACCAGTACCACTACCCTCATGTGATTTCTGTTCAGCAGCTTATATTGGATCACGTCCATGTCAGCCTTGCAACCTCTCAGGAAGCGAGCATTTTAAAGGGAAAAATCCTTCTGGAACTTGAAGAACTCGCGGGTGCAGTAGAGGGCGGTGCATTGGTGTTAAGTAAGTCGAGCTAAAGTGCAAACCTATAAAAAACGAGATTTTGCTTCACCCCCTAAAAAGAGCGGCCAGCAGAAAGATGCAAATGGCTGCTTTTTTCTCATGAGCTTTTTTTGAAGTAGTCCATCTGCCTAAGTTCAATGTGTGAATTTCACAAATGTGTTTCATATTCGTGCCATGAGTCAGATGTTTTAGGGTATAGATAAAAAGGACAAAATTAATTCAGGGGGCCATTCATGACAAAATTATCGAATGAATATATTGAAGAAGTAGTAAAGGCGTGCAGACCTTTTGCTTCTAGAGGATCTGTGGTGGATCACATACCAGGATTGGATCAATCACATCTGACAGACCTGGGAGTAACGATTGTAACACTAGATGGAGATGTTTTTTCTGCGGGCGAAGATCATAATGATTTTTCATTTCAAAGCATCTCGAAAGTCATTTTGCTCTTAATGGCTCTTGAAGATTTCGGAAAAGATATTGTGTTTCAAAAGGTTGGAATGGAGCCAACGGACGATTTTTTTAATTCCATTTCTAATCTTGAGGATTATGAAGGGCAGAAGCCATACAATCCGCTGATCAATTCTGGAGCAATCGCTACAGCCAGCATGATCAAAGGAAGCTCAACGGAGGAACGGTTTAAAAGATGTCTGGATTTTATTCGTAAAATCACGGAGAATAAAAAAATCAGCATGAATGAAGCTGTGTACGAATCGGAAGTGAAAAACGGCGCACGTAACAAAGCGCTTGCTTACTTTATGGAAAGTACTGGTGTGTTATCCAGTCAGGAATCTGACGACGCACTTGATCTGTATCACCGCATAAACTCCATAGATATTAATTCCCTTGCTTTAGCAAAAATGGGTTGCTTCCTATCCAATCATGGAAGACTCATCGGTTCAAAAAAGCAGCTGATCAGCCCTGAGCATGTTCGCACCGTAAAGGCAATTATGCTTTCGTCAGGAATGTATAATGAATCGGGCTCATTTGGTGTAGAGGTAGGTTTCCCGCTGAAAAGCGGTGTATCCGGCAGCATTGTTGGTTCTGTGCCGGGACAGATGGGCATAGGAATTATTGGTCCTGCTATTAATAAAAAAGGAAACAGCGAAGCAGGAGGAGAGGCTCTTCGTATTCTTTCCAGAGATTTAAAATTAAATATTTTTCACGACAGCAATGTGAAAAATCTGGATATTAAATAAAAAGGCGACAGCCCCATGAACCGTTTGCGGTTTCATGAGGCTGTTTTTTATAAATGAACGTTCAGTTCCTTTAATCCTCTTAATAAAAACTGATTTATCCATTCTGGCTGCTCTTGACCCGCCATGCGAATGGAAGGGAAAGCGGATAATAGAGAATTCAATGCGATTTTTCCCTCAAGTCTGGCAAGAGGTGCTCCCAGGCAAAAATGAATACCGAAGCCAAAAGCCATATGTCCGGCCTGCTCTCTAGTAACATCAAAAGTTTCCGCATCAGAAAACTTTTCTTCGTCCCGGTTTGCTGAGCTTAAAGAAGCCAGAACGAAATCTCCCCGTTTAAATGTTTTTCCATGAAACTCCATTTCTTCTTCTGACCATCTGGCTGTAGAAAAATCAACAGGACTGTAAAAACGCAGTCCTTCTTCTATCGCTGATTCAATAAGTGAATGATCCTCCTGAACGGCCTTTAATTGATCAGGATGCTGAAAGAGAGCGTACATCGTGTTGGCGATTAGGTTTACTGTGGTTTCATGGCCTGCAATAATCAGGAGAACAACCATTGAGTAAAGCTCGTCTCTATTTAATTTTTCCCCATCTGCTTCTGCCTGCAGAAGCTTAGAGATCAAATCATCTTTCGGCAGCTCTTTGCGTTCTTCAAATAAGCGAGTTAAGTATTCAATAAAATCCTCTACATCCTGAGCGAAATCAGTGGTTAAATTATCAGAAGCTGCCAGTATCGTGTTGGACCATTTACGAAATTTATTGCGGTCTTCAACCGGCACCCCGAGCATTTCACTAATTACGATAATCGGAAGTGGAAAGGCGAAATGAGTGATCAGGTCGACCGGACCTTTTTGGTTTTTCATTTCGCTGATCAGTTCATCTGCAATGACGTTCATCCTCGGCTCAAGTGCTTTAATGGTTTTCGGATTAAAAAAAGGCTGGACAAGTTTTCGGAGTCTGGTGTGATCTGGCGGATCTGCATCTAGCATCATATTGCGAAAGATCCGTATAATTTTGCCTTCATCTCCTTCAGCTTCTGGAGTGACGAAGATTTTTGATTGATCTTTAATAAAATTCGGACTTTTGAGAAGCTCTTTAACGTGGTCATATTTTGTGATCACCCAAGAGGTCTGTCCATTTTGCTGGTTCATGGCAAACACAGCGTCAGATTGGCGGAGATGGCGGTAAAAATCATAGGCACCTACTTTAAAATTTGAGGTATAGATCGTTTCCATTGTTTCCATCTAGTATTCCTCCTCATCTATCTGATCAAAGTATAAAGGATAGTGAGAAATGCTTCAAACAAAATATGGTAATTCGTTGCGGGTTATGACTTTTGTATGATACGTAGAAAATGCTAGAAAATTTATGAGCATGGAACGTGCAATTACTAAAAGATAAGAGGATAATAGCGTACGAAATAAGCTGTTAAATAAACTGAAATTCAATTAATATGGCTGGCTAGCCAATTCTATTTGTTTTTCTATAAGAAAGGTCGCTAGATATGAGTCTATTATCCGGGAGAAAACGTTTGCAGTTTGCATTCTTATTAGGAACATTAGGTGCGCTGGGTCCTCTGACTATCGATATGTACCTGCCTGCGTTTCCTATGATCGCAGCGGAGCTTCACACCAGTGCCTCGGCTGTTCAATTAAGCTTAACTGCCTGTTTGCTGGGTCTTGGGCTGGGACAGCTAGTAATGGGCCCATTAAGTGATGTACATGGGCGGAAAAAACCGTTAATTATTGGTTTGATTGCGTTTTTACTCGCTTCTCTTCTCATTTCGTTTTCACCGAATATCTATTTTTTAATCGGAGCACGTTTTCTGCAAGGCTTTTCTGCCGCGGCAGGAATCGTCATCTCACGAGCAATTGTGCGGGATGTTTACAGTGGACGAGAGTTAACAAAATTCTTTTCCCTCCTGATGTTGATTAGTAATCTTGCGCCAATCTTAGCGCCAATTGCCGGGAGCGGAGTACTTTTATTTACAAACTGGCAGGGTGTATTTATTCTCCTTGCTGTAATTGGACTGGTTTTGGCAAGCACAATCTTCATCCGGTTTGAAGAAACGCTGCCGGCTGAAGATCGTGTGCCGAGTAATATTGGACAGACGATGAAGAATTTCAAATCCCTGCTCACGGATCGTCAGTTTGCAGGTTATGCACTTGCGCAGGGTCTGATGATCGCCGGCGTATTTGCTTACGTTTCAGGGACTCCATTTGTTTACCAGAATGTTTACGGGGTTTCGCCTCAGCAATTCAGTTTGCTGTTTGGAATGAATGGATTTGGACTGATCATCGGAACTCAATTGGTTGGCCGCCTGACTCATGTCATATCTGAAAAAACGTTCCTGCTCATTGGTCTTTCCCAGGCGTTCATCGTCAGCACCGCTCTTGTCATTGCTGTGCTTCTGAACGGACCTTTTATATCATTAGCCATTCCGTTATTCTTTTTTGTAATGTCCATCGGAATTGTGTCAACATCCAGCTTTTCACTTGCCATGCAGACACAAGGGCATATCGCAGGAAGTGCCTCAGCACTACTCGGTCTTCTGCCGTTCCTGCTGGGGTCTATAACAGCACCGCTCGTAGGAATTGCGGGCGAACAAACTGCAGTTCCAATGGGGGTTATTATGTTTACCACGAGCAGCCTTGCCTTGCTGTCTTACTTTGGTCTTGCAAGAAGAGGCGAGAAGAAGCGAAATGCAATTTAGCAAGAGATAAGGTAGTGCTTCACAGTACAAAAGGGGCCTGGCCCCTTTTGTCAGCTAAAGGGAACAGGCCCAGTGTAGAGGGATTGTGGACGGAAAATACGGTTGTTGTTTGATTGTTCGATGATGTTTGCTGTCCACCCGACCATTCGGCTTGCTGTGAAGGTTGGGGTGAACAATTCAGCAGGAAGGTCCACCGCTTTTAAGATCGCAGCAGCGTAAAATTCAACATTTGTGTAGAGCTTTCTGCCAGGCTTATAGTGATCGAGCAGACGAAGGGCTGTTTCCTCTACATAATAGGCAAGGTCAAGCCATGGATCTTCGCCAGCGAGCTGTTTAGTCATTTCCTTCAGTGCTTCAGACCTTGGATCGGTTGTTTTGTATACCCGGTGGCCAAAGCCCATCAGTTTTTCGTGGTTTTCCAACTTCTTTTTGATCCAGCTTTCTGCTTTTTCCTTTGTCTCAATCTCGTTCAGCATCTGTGTCACTTCACTTGGCGCTCCACCGTGCAAAGGACCTTTCATGGCACCAATGGCACCAGCTGCACTAGAGATCAGGTCTGATTCTGTAGAGGCAATGACTCTTGAAGTAAAGGTGGAGGCGTTCATGCCATGTTCCATTGTTAAAATGCTGTAAGCGGTCAATGCTTTAATATGAGTATCAGTTGGCTGTTTGCCATGCAGCATATATAAATAGTTTGCGATGTGATTAAGGGAAGGGTCCGGTTTAACGGGCTCTTCTTTTTTTAAATAGGCAGCTCTTGATGTAATGATGACTGGGATAACCGCTGTCACCACGATGGCCTGGTCAACGGTTGGCGGCCAGGAGAAGAATGGGCTTTCAAGTGCAGAAACGCAAGTTCGAATCACACTCATCATAGACATCTCTGCAGGAAGCGCTTTTAAAATAGTGATGATATGCGGAGGCAATGTTCGATGCTGTTTAAACTTTTCATTGAATTTGATGAGTTGATCAGCATCAGGTAAACTGCCATGCCAAAGCAAGTGACACACTTCTTCAAAAGAGGACGTTAAAGAAAGTTTGTTTGCCTCATACCCGCGATAAATCAGCCGGCCATTTTGACCATCGACCAAACTGATCTTCGTATCAGTGGCGATAACACCTTCAAGCCCTCTGCTCCATTGTTCATTCATTGAAACCACTCCTTTTTTTATCTTCCTACGATAACTATACAGGCGGTTAATGATTATTAAAAATAGTAATTTAGTGAGATAATGATTAAGAATCTTAATCTATTTATGGGGGCTCCTTTATGAATATAAGCTGGCTAAAAACTTTTATTACTGCTGCTGCCTGTGAAAATTTTCATCAGACTGCGGAGCTTTTATATTTATCTCAGCCAACTGTGACAGTTCACATAAAACAGCTTGAAAAAGAAACCGGGATCGAGCTGTTTCAGCGTAAGGGAAGAGTGGTGCGTTTAACGACTGCGGGGAGGACGTTTCTTCACCACGCAAAGTCAATTGTGCTGGAAGTAGAAAAAGGACAAAAGAAGATGGAACAGTTTCGGCAAGGATACAAGAAAACATTAACGTTGGCCGTTTCTCCGCTTATCGCCTCTTCTTACCTCCCATATTGGGTGAATACCTATACGAAAGAAAATCCTGAAGTTGAGGTCATGATTAAAGTAGTGGAATCGAATATTATTAGTGAGTGCATTGAACATGGAAGGGCCGATCTTGGTTTGTCCAGAATGAAAACAAACCAGCTTGGATTAACGTGCGAAAAATTGTATAGTGAACCGCTTATGGTCGTGGCTTCTCATGACGGGCGTGAGGAAGAAAACGCAGCGCCTCTTGAACTTGAAGAGGTAATTGAAAGCAACTATTTAATCACGCATAATCACCCGGAATACTGGGAGGAAGTTCTGTTAAAAATGAAAAGTCTTTACCCATCCACTAAAACGATGAGAATATCCCAGGTTCATGTCACGAAGCGTTTTATTGAGGAAGGAATCGGCTTTTCAGTCCTGCCGCAATCCATAGTGCGCCGGGAGCTTGCTGAGGGCAGAATGCTGGAAGTGTTTACAGAGAAAAAAATGAACCTGCCTTATTCGGCCACTTATTTAGTTCAAAGGGATGGATTAACAGAGGGAAAGACATTCGAAAATGTGGTAAAAAGACTAATTTAACTATTTTTACGAAAGTAGATTTGAACTTTTACACTAGTAAAAATGAAAGTCTTCTATCTTTTCTAACGTTTAGTATGGGCAAGGCAGGATTCATTTCAGTGCCTGAAATGAGCAGCATAGGGACTTTGAGTGTTTTAAATCGAGCGTATGTGGGATTTTTAAGATTTGCCCGAAAATTCATCTTATTGCGTTTTACAATGTGGGGTTTGGAGGAATAATATAGAAAATGGTATTTTATAAGGAGTGGAAATAAATGAGCCGTTCTAATACAGCTATGTTAATTATTGATATGATGAATAAAATGGATTTTGAAGGCGGAGAAGATCTGCTTAAGCACAGCATCCCGATGGTGGACCGTTTGGTTGCTTTAAAGGAAAGAGTAAAAGGAAAAGACATTCCTATCATTTATGTCAATGATAATTTTGGCCAATGGCAGGATAATGCTGCAAATATAATTGAAGAATGTATGAAAAAGCCCGGAAAAGAGGTAGTTGAAAAAATTCTGCCAGAAGAAAATGACTACTTTATTATTAAGCCGAAGCACTCAGGTTTTTTTGGCACTCAACTCGATATCCTGCTCCACCAGCTTGGCATTGATAATCTTATTTTAACCGGTATTGCGGGGGACATCTGTGTGCTTTTCACCGCTAATGATGCGTATATGAGAGAGTATAATCTCTATGTACCGAAGGATTGTATGGCTTCAGAAAAAGAAAGTGACAATGAAAACGCCATACAGATCATTAAGCGTTCCCTGATGGCTGATACAACGGAAAGTACAGAGCTTGATTTAGATTCTTTTGTTCAAAAAAAATAAAGACAGTGAAGCATTTAAACCCGTATACAGACTATAAGTGCGTTTTTGGGGGTTGGGTTATAACTGAAAGAAGGTTAACAACAGCAGTATATAATTCGCAGCTGTTTCCGCCTGAAGCGAAATAAACCGGTCAACGAGCCTGAGACAGATAGTTGTCTCAGGCATTTTTTCTATAAAAATTTTACCAGATTGACATTAGGAAAACGATTACCCTAAAATTCTAAAAAAGTGGTTGATTTCGAAAAAATATACGCTATAATAATCATAAGTAAGCGCTTACCCTGATATATTAACTACGTGAAGCTATATTTTTTTGTCTATTAGGGTAATCGCTTACTTAAAGAAAAAAGGGGGATGGATATGAAAAAGATTCTTGGAACGGTGGCAATGTCTGCAGCTGTGCTTGGATTGATGGGGTGTGCTGAAGATCGTTCATCAGAAGGCGGCAGCGGGGGAGACAATGAAGAACTTAATTTTTGGGTGTTTGGAGCGACGAATTATGAAGAACTGGCCGCTCAGTATATGGAGGAAAATCCTGATGTGAAAATTAAGGTGAATTTCACTGAAATGGGAGATTTGCATAATAACTTGTTTACAGCTGTCTCTTCAAACTCTGGGGCGCCGGATATTACCATGATAGAAGTGAGTCAGATTTCTAAATTTCTAGACGCGCAGGATCGATTCCATAATTTATATGATTTTGGAGCGGAGGAAGTTAAAGGGGATTACCTGGATTGGAAATGGAATATAGGCCAAAGTGCAGATGGTGAATTTTTAATGGGGCTGCCTACTGATATTGGTCCTTCCGTGATGTATTACCGAAAAGATGTATTTGAAGAAGCAGGCCTTCCTACAGAGCCAGAAGAAGTACAGCCGCTCGTGAGTGATTGGGCTGGATTCGAAGAAACAGCGAAAATTATCCATGATAAAACTGGAAAAATGATGGTTGATACACCAGAAACACTTTTCGCAGCGAAAAGAGATCAGGCGCCTGAACAGTATTTTAATACAGAGGATGAGTTGATTATCGATGAGTCTCCGTATGTGAAACAAGCGTACGATGACACGGCAAAAATGATTCAAGAGGATCTGGTTGGTCAAAATGCAATGTGGACACCGGAATGGGGTAATGCAATGGCGGAAGGAAGCTATGGTGCTTTGCTCGCTCCTGCCTGGATGGTAGCAAGCATTAAAGGAAATGCACCTGATGCTTCTGGAGACTGGGGAATTGTTCAGATGCCTGAGCGTGCCGGAAACTGGGGAGGCTCTTACATCGCGATCCCTAAAGAATCCGATCAGCCGGAAGAAGCCTATGAATTTGTTGAGTGGCTTGTAGCACCGGAAAGACAGCTTGAATCGTTTAAAGACAGCGGGATGTTCCCATCTGCACCGTCAGTATATGAGGAAGAAGAGTTTGCAAATACATCTGATGAGTACTTTGGCGGTCAGAATACGGCTCAAATCTTTGCTGAAGCAGCAGAGTCAGTTGAACCGATCTACATGGGTAAAAATTATTCTATTGTACATGATGAATTAATGACAGCGCTTACGAATGTGGCAAGTGAAGGAACAGATCCTCAAGCGGAGTGGGATGCAGCGGTTGAACGCATTAAATCTCAGCTTGAGCGCCAATAAAGAATGAACGGAAGATCAATGCGCAGTATGATTTTCGCATTGGTCTTCTTTCTCTTAAAGGAGGGACATCAGAATGAGTGCAGAAGCACATTCACCGAAAAGGTGGAATGAGAAACGAAAAGAATCTTTATCTGGCTACCTATTTATCTCGCCATTCTTTATTTTGTTTGCCATATTCGGTTTGTTTCCCATGCTGTTCAGTTTTTATCTTGGTTTTCAGCGGTGGAATGGATTAGGGGAGATGGAGTTCGTTGGGTTTCAAAATTTCGTTTTCGTAATGGAGGATCCGATTTTTTGGAAGTCTTTATGGAACACGATCATTATGGGAGTGCTCGGAACAGTGCCGCAGCTGATTGTAGCAATATTCCTTGCGTTTGCCTTAAACTCGGCGCTCGTGAAGTTTCAAAGTGCATTTAGAGCTGCTTTCTTCCTGCCTTATGTAACTTCTACTGTAGCGGTAGCCATTATATTTGGAGTAATGTTCAGCAGCCAGGATTTTGGTTTAGTGAATGTATTCTTTAATTTACTAGGGCTAGATAGTGTGAACTGGCAGACAAATGAATGGGGAGTGAAAATTGCGATTGCCGTGATGGTATTCTGGCGCTGGCTTGGATATAACACCATTATTTATCTTGCCGGTATGCAGGGAATTCCAAATGATTTATACGAAGCGGCTACGATTGATGGAGCGACAGTTTGGCAGAAAATCCGTTTTATCACCATCCCAATGCTTCGTCCGATCATTATCTTTACGATCTTCCTCTCAACCATTGGATCACTTCAATTGTTTACAGAACCGCTCATCTTTTTAGGCGGTAATCTGAGGGAAGAAGGAATTACGGTTGTTCTCTATCTGTGGAGAGAGGCCTTTTCAAATATGGCATTTGGAACCGCTTCTGCATCAGCCATCATTTTATTCCTGATTATCATCGTATTTGCTACTGTGAATTCTCTATTGGCGAACAAAGTATTTAAATAAGGGGGAGAGTCCAAGATGTCCAACGTTATTTCAAAAATTAGTTTATACGCGGTTTTAGTCATTGGTGCATTGTTGTCGATCTTCCCTTTTTACTGGATGTTCGTCATGGCGACCAATCACAACAGTGTAATTAATAGTGTTCCACCGGCTTATTTGCCCGGGCCTGAACTGGTAACCAACTTTCAAAACGTTTTAAGCAATATTGATTTCTTCGGTGCAATTGGAAATTCCCTTATTGTAGCGACTATCTCCACCATCGGTGTACTGTTCTTATGTTCACTTGCGGGATTTGCATTTGCAAAATATCATTTTAAAGGTAAAAATCTGTTATTTGGACTTTTGCTGATTACGATGATGGTTCCGCCTCAGCTTGGCCTTATTCCCCAGTACTATATTATTACACAATTGGGATGGCTGAATGATTTAAAGGCGGTAATTGTACCAGGGCTCATTGACGCATTCGGTATTTTCTGGATGAGGCAGTATATTTCAAGCAATGTACCGGATGAACTTCTTGACTCAGCAAAGATCGACGGATGCTCCCGTATACGTGTGTACTGGAATATCGCAGTGCCGATTATTCTGCCTGCCTTTGCCACCCTTGCAATCATTAAATTTATGTACATGTGGAATGATTTCTTATGGCCGCTGGTTGTCTTAAGAGATGAATCTGTCCATACCATTCAGATTGCGCTAAGAGGATTGATCGATGCTTACGTCAAGGATAATGGTATGATATTGTCAGGAACTTTCTGGGCCACAATCCCGCTTGTTCTGATCTTTCTTCTCTTCAACAGGCTCTTTATCTCCAGCCTGACACAAGGTGCGGTAAAAAGTTGACCATCACGGGGAAGAGTACAGGAGTTGACAGTATGACTAAACGATATACCATTCAGGATATAGCAGTACTTGCTGGTGTTTCTGCGGCGACGGTATCGAAAATTATGAATAACACAGGTAACATAAGCAAAGCAACACAGGATCGGGTAAGAGCTATTATTAAAGAAACGGGCTACTCACCGACTCATTCAGCGAAAAGCCTTGCTTCGAAAAAAACAAATTTAATCGGCATTGTCTACGCAGGAAAAATCAATGTCGATTTATCACATCCATTTTTTAATCAGGTGTTAAATAGTTTTAAAAGCCAAATTGGACTATTAGGCTATGATTTTATCTTTTTCTCGAACGAACAATATAAGGGAAATTACTTATCCCGCTGCCGCCATTACAATGTGGATGGTGTGCTGATTATTGCCGGAGATGATGTGGAAGATGCGATTGAACAGCTTGATCACAGCTCAATTCCTTGTGTAGGAATCGACATCGAGCTTAAAGGAGAGCGGTCAAGCTATGTCATGACCAACAATCTCAAAGTCTCCCATTTAGTGGTTGAATATGCATATATGAATTCAATTGAACGGGTTGGGATGCTCGGGGGAACACATGATTCAAGAATTTCTATGCTTCGTGAAGAAGGGTTTAAAGAGGCAATGAAAAAATTCGGTCTTCTTTTAAACGAGGATTGGATTGTATACGGTGATTATTATGAAGAATCCGGATACCGCCTCATGAACCAATTAATCGCAAAACATACAGGAAATCTTCCAGAGATGATTTTTGCTTTTTCTGATCTGATGGCGCTTGGTGCGGTAAGAGCGCTAAGAGAAAATGGCTTGCAAGTGCCAGGTGATATGAAAGTAATCGGCTGCGATGATATTGAAGCGTGCCGCTATTCGCATCCTAAGCTCACGACTATCCGACAGGATAAAGAAAAGATCGGGATTCTGGCAGCAAAGCTATTAAGTGATTTGATTGATAAAAAAGGAAAAACAAGATCCTTACTGGTTGATCCGGAACTGACGGTTAGAGAAAGCTGCGGGTTGTCTGCAGAAAAAACGGTTTAGAGGAGGAGTCGAAAATGATAAAAGGTTTTTTAGGAATCATGGAAATGTTTGCGTCCTTTGTTTTGCTGAACCTTCTGCTTTTCGTTTACTCTCTTTTGATCATCACGTTTATTCCTGCACTGGCAGCAGCAATCGAAACGATGCATAAGTGGAAAAAAGAAGGCTTGAGTCCTTACTTTATTAAAAACTTTCACGCAAGCTTCAGGAAGCATGCGAATAAAACGAGTTTGACTCTTTCCGGCATTTGGTTTGCCGGGCTGACGATTCTTGCAGCAGATGCATGGCTTGCTGCCTCCTTTGTAATGGCGATGGGAGATGTGCTTTACGTCACAGCGATTCTTTTCTTCTTGATGTGGCTGTTGATGATGCCATATATGACGGTACAGACGATGAAAACAGATCTGAATGTAATTGGAATTATAAAGAATAGCTTTTTGCTGCTATGGATTGAATGGAAGAGAAGCCTGGCGATGTTTGTGATTTTTGCAGCCTGTTTAACAGGGATCATCATCATGCCATTTATCAGCTTGATTACAGGCAGTTTGCTCGCTATATCGATCTATTCAATTTTTATCCCAGTGATTAAAACCTACTACGCAGCACCAATTCCAAGGGAGGTAATGGAATGAGTAAGATTCAATTTCCAGAAGATTTTATCTGGGGTACAGCGACAGCTTCTTATCAAATTGAAGGAGCTGCAAATGAGGGAGGAAGAGGTGCCTCTATTTGGGACACGTTTTCAAAAGAACCGGGTAATGTAAAAAACGAAGATAATGGAGATGTGGCATGCAACAGCTACCATTTATATAAAGAGGATGTTGCTTTGCTGAAGGAACTTGGTGTATCAACCTACCGTTTCTCGATGGCATGGCCGCGTATTTTTCCAAATGGGAACGGCGAGCTGAACCAGGAAGGCTTAGATTACTATCACCGTTTAGTGGACGAGCTGCTTGAACACAACATTAAACCGATGTGTACTCTTTACCATTGGGATCTTCCTCAGGCGCTGCAAGACCGGGGCGGATGGGAAAACCGGGAGACGGTCGACGCGTTTGATCATTATGCTAAAACCATCTTTTCATCCTTTAAAGGAAAGATTTCAACGTGGATTACAATTAATGAACCATGGTGTGCTTCGTATCTGTCAAATTATCTAGGGATACATGCACCAGGAAAGAAAGATTTACAAGTAGCGACGACCATCGCTCATCATTTGATGCTTGCACATGGTCGGGCTGTTCAATCATTGAGAAAAATTGATGCGCAAGCGCAGATCGGCTATGCGCCAAATGCCGGATGGTCAGAAGCCTACTCTAATTCAGAACAGGATCAGCAGGCGGTCCGCCGTGCAAATGGCTGGCAGATTGAATGGTTTATGGATCCTGTCTTTAAAGGAGAATATCCCGACTTTTTAGTCAATTGGTTTAAGGAAAATGAAAATGTCACCGTTCCGATTCAGGAAGGCGATATGGATGTGATCTCAAGTCCGATCGATTTTGTGGGAATCAATTACTATACGGGAAATGTGGCGAGGTATGATGAAGGAAATGGTCTTTTTCATATAGAAAACCTCGATTTTAATTATGAGCGTACAGATATAGGGTGGCCGATCTACCCTGAGGGCTTCTATCAATTGTTGACATACCTGAATGAGCGCTATGGTCAGGTTCCAATCTACATTACGGAAAATGGCGCCTGCTATAACGATGGAGTTGAAAATGGAGAAGTGAAGGATGACAACCGCATCTCTTATATGAAAAGTCATATCGCCAGTGTTCACCGTGCCATGCAATCAGGTGTAAACGTAAAAGGCTACCTTGCCTGGTCACTCATGGACAATTTTGAATGGGCAGAAGGATACGATATGCGCTTTGGCATCGTGCATGTGGACTTCGATACACTCGAAAGAACGAAAAAAAACAGCTACTACTGGTACAAAAAGCTGATTTCACGATCATCTTTTGATTTAATTAAAGGGTAATAATCGGTAATAAAACGTTGATTATTACTATCTGAAAGCGGCTGGGGCAAATGTGCCTTAGTCGCTTTTAATCGTAAGCTTTCACCAGAAAAGGCGCCAGGATCTGCCATGGTATTCAAAGCACAGGTGATTTGAGGCGAGCGGAGCGAAGCGACTCCTTCAGGAATGACGGTTGCTTGAGACTTTAGGGCAAGACCCTAAAAAGGCTCCACCAATCGTCCTTGTGAAAAGCGTTTGCCCTAAGTGCGGGGAACCGGTCAATAACCTTAGGACACAACTGTCCAAGGCTCTTTTTTGCGTTTAGAATATTTGCTGAAATGTAAACATTATTGACTACCTTCAATAGTCGATTCGAGATATAATGGAGACAGGTTTTCGCGATAATAAGTATGGTGTCAGTCATATTGAATTTATTTAGTAAATAGTAAGTTAGTTGTTATAAGTTGCATAGGACGTGCATAAAATAACATGAGCCCACTCTATCTATTCAAGCCATTCTAAAATTCCTTTAAGATTTGTGTAGACACAATCCGGCGTCAGTCCTAATTCTTCTTCAGGCAACCCGGTGCGGTTTATCCATGCTGTGTGAAAGCCGAAACTTTTGGCCCCTGATATATCCCATCCGTTTGAAGACATAAAGAGTACTTCTTCACGCCGAACATTCAACTCCTCAAGTACCAGACTATAAGAAGCGGGAGAAGGTTTAAATTGCTTAACCTTGTCCACACTGATGGTATCGGTTAGCAGAGAGAAAAATTCGGAATGTTTAACAAGCGGTTCCAGCATAGTAGGAGACCCGTTTGAAAAAACAACCAATTTCCTGCCTTGAAGTGCGCTGAGCACCTCTTTTACTTCTTCATATGAATCAAGCTTTTTATACGCATCAAGTAAAGCTATTTCCTGTTCGTGTGAAAGGTCTTCCTGCTGTTCCTTGACAGCGTAGCGCAGAGCATCAATGGTGACCTGATCAAAAGGTGCATATCTTCCCATCACTTGACGAAGAAAGAAGTATTCCAATTGTTTTTTTCGCCAGCTTTGACTGATGTCTGCTCCTTTGCCAGGGAAAAAATCATTGCATGCTTCCGTTACAGAGTGCACGTCAAAAAGTGTCCCATAGGCGTCAAAGACAAAAGCTTTTATCGAAGGTTTCATTCATTTCAACTCCTTTATTTTGTGAAGGCACTAGTTTGTTATTCCCTCTTTCAGCATGAAAAACACTTTTTAATCCAGACAAATGCCTGCTGTACCATTTAAGTTAATACTGAAATTTAACCTGCTTTAAAAAAACAAAGAAGTCTGTAACGTTTCGATTAAATCTAACGTCTGTTAAACGAGTAAAAAGAAAAGGGGAAATGGAGATGAAGAAAACGGTCTTTGCTGCACTGGCATTATTTTTTACTCTTGCCAGTATCATCCTTGCATCCAATACGTTTTCTAAAATTGACCACGTAGCCATTCAGTATTGGGATCAGGATACTGGAGAATATGGAATACAATCATACATAACAGACCAGTCATCCTTAAAAACGATTCGAGAGAGCTTAAATAAAGCAACTCACGAGAAACGTCAATCGGAAATGTCGCAGTCTGCCAATATAAAAATGACCGTTTTTTATGAGGATAACAAAGAAGAAAAAATTTATTTATGGAAAGAAAGCGGACAATTCACCATTTTTACAAGCGGTGACCGTGACGGTACGTATTTCGTAAGCGATGGAAAATCGAAAGAGCGTTTAGAGGATGTATTTAAATAGATAAGATGAGAGAAGCGGGCGATTATTCGTCGGCTTTTTTTATGTGGAAAACGGATTGTGTGTTCACCAATTTTTCTGACTTTGATTAAGAGCTGGCATGCTTCTGGTATACAATAGAGGTATGAGGCGGAGAGGAGTGAATGGGAATGGTTTTGAGACGGACGTTACTTTCAAAATGGTGCATTGGATTATTATTCTCGCTGCTTACTACGAATATTCTGTTGTATCAGCCGGTCGTTTTGCGAGCGCTAACATGGGAGATTGAAAAAGAAATGGTTATCGGTTCAATGCTGGACTTGATCATTGTAGCTCCATTGCTGGCTTACGCTGCTTTTCCTATTTCAAAAAAGCAGGCAGCAGGGCTGACGGTGCTTGGATTACTGGCAGCGCGATTCATCATTCCTATGGAATACTTTGCTCCATACACCATGTTTCTCTACATAGCACTTATTGCAGAAGGTGTCCTCATTCTAATTGAAATTGCCTTGATCGTATGGCTAATTCGTAAGGTTCCTTCAATTAAAGCTGAAATGAATAGGATGGATGCAGGTCCGATTTTTGCACTTTTGCCGGCTGTCCAAAAAATGACCAAAGACCGCTTGTTTATTCGGGTGATTCTTTCAGAAGGAATGATGCTGTATTACGCCTTGTTCTCCTGGAGGAAAAATCCTCCCCGCCATGAAGGGGCAGTCACACTCCACAAAAACACTTCCGCGATTGCCTTTCACATTATGATTATTCATGCCATTGTAATAGAAACAATTGGAATCCATTGGTGGCTTCACGACAGATGGCCCGTCCTCTCCATCATTTTGCTCTGTCTAAATATGTATTCGATTCTCCTGTTTCTCGCCGAAATTCAAATCACACGTCTTCATCCTGTGGAGGTTAAAAATGGAAATGTTTATGCTGCGCAAGGACTGATGAAGCGTATCGTATTCCAGTTGAAAAACATAGAGAAAGTTGAATGGAACACTCAGCCCGGAGCTCATGCGATGACTTTTATGTTAAAGGACTTTGAGGAAGTTCATGCACAGGCAGTTGTCTCATTAAAAAAACCTGTTGAAGGAAGCTTGTTTATGGGAAAGAAGCAGATGGTAACAGTGGTGGCTTTTCGCGTAGATGAACCTGAAAAATTCAAGCGTCTGCTCGAAGGAAATAGAACCGACGTATGCTGAGAGTAGAAAAAAGTGGGTCCGTTAGAAACTTTTTTTCAAGGGGACTAGACGGGACAGAAGACGAGAACCTGCAGATGCGACAGCATCAAAGTAACTCACCTCCCGCCACGCGGAAAGCATGGGTCTCCACTTAGCCAAGGAGTCAGTCTCCCGTATAGTCTTAAATCTCAAGTTGGATTACATATTTTGCTCGGCCTTTGTCAGCAGATTGCTCGTCAGAACAGATAATCCTTCAGTTGTGTGGCTGATTTCCTGAATGGAGTCGACGATTTTATCTAAATCCTGCTTGTTGCGGCCAAACATGCCAATATAATTTTCCATTTCCGTTTTAACGGTAAATAAGCCTCTTTTCACTTCCTGGAGCTTGGTCTGAGAGTCCTTATTTGATTGCGTAATGTCTTCCATTTGAGAAACAAGCTTGGTGATGCTGGCATTATTTTTGCCAATCAGCGTATTAATGCTGTTGCTCATTTCTTTCGAGTTTTCAGCAAGCTTTCGCACCTCGCTTGCCACGACAGAGAATCCTTTTCCATGCTCGCCGGCACGCGCTGCTTCAATCGAAGCATTTAGAGCTAAAAGGTTGGTCTGGTCTGCGATGGCTTCAATTCCCTGCGTCATGCGGATGATTTCTTCAGAGGTTTCTTTTAAGTCCTGTATACCGGAAAGAGAAGTATTAACTTTATCGGTTGATTGGATAAATTGCACTTCCATATTCTCCATCTGCTCTTCATTTTGGATGGTCAGGCCGACAAGGTTCTTGCTCGTTTTCTCCGTTTGCCCTGTTTCTTCGAGAATCTGAGCCGCCCGTAAACTGGTATCTGAAATGGCGGCCTCGGTTTGCTCAACAGAAGCTGCGACTTCCTGGCTCACTGACACAATCTCCTGTTGAAGATTCAGCCTCAAATCATTCGCTTCATTAATTTCTTTCAGTCGTGCATCCATGTACTGGTTTATCACAATCTGTGAATCTAGATTCATGGCGTGAGAAACGGCCTGTATTGCTTCTGCTAAAAGCGCGGGCTGCTTTTGATAATGCTCAACAATCTTTGGAATTAACAGTGTATTAAAAGCAGAGTATGAGGCTATAAACCAAGTAACGGGTACAAAATTGCGATTATGTGTACTCCCCATTCTCTTGCGCATTTGAAGAAAATCTTCATCTATTTTGCCGGTCAACAGACTTCCAAAGTAATCACTGAATACTTTCTTCAGTCGTTCGCGAGTTGAATGATTTTGAGCGATCTGAGCCATTTCCGGGCTTTTCATAAGGTGATCAAGTACGCTTTCGAGCACATCATCAAGGATTGATTCCATGAGTGGAGCCATTTCCTTCAATGTATTTACTTGAGCCTGCGTATAGCCCATATAATATAATCTGTCAGATAAACTTTTATCTGAAGCTGCGGCAATAGCGGATTTTTCAGGAAATTCGATCGATGCATTGAACAATAAGTGATTCTTTTTTTCCTTTGTAAATGGGAACATGGGCTTCCTCCGATTTTCTTCTGATTCTTCTATGGATCTTTCATTGAAACAAAGACAAGTCACTCGAAAAATTCCAAAAATAGTATGCTATACATGCTTTTATACTTAATATCGGAATAGTTCTACCATTATTAATACGTGAGCAAAAGAAAGCAAAAATAAAACCCGTCAAAAAATGACGGGCGGTAAAGTGGTCGGCGCTGCATGGAGGCGAGCGCTGCGCCTTTATGGTTATTGTTTAAGTTTAAACCAGCGATAAAAGTCACTGACATCTTCTTTAGGGACATCTGCTAATTGACTGACATGAACAGGCTTCGAACGGTTGGAAAATTCAAGAGTAGACACACCGAACTTTCGTTGAATCCAGGAGTGGCGGACTTGAATTTGCTGGATACGTTCTATCCTGGTTAAAAAGGTTTCGTTGGAAAAGCCGCCTTTTCTCGTCTGAATAAAGTCACCATGTCGAAGATAGCTTGTAAACAGGTAGTCGAGCACACGGGATACTATGGCTAAAAGAAATACAATACCAGTAATCCAGAGCCATTCACGCTGGAAAATAAACAAGCCTATTCCGACGATCAGGGTACCGTAATAGGGAGAAATCAATTTCAAAAGCAAGACTTTTCTAGGCAGCTTTTTCATGTTTTCTTCAATATGATAATGAGGCAATAGTTCATTCGTTAAACGATACGCCTCTTGTCTGGACATGAAAGGATAAAGTGAATTGGTTTCCTGTTTGCCATCTCCCATTTTTCCGGCACTCACCAATTTAACCTCTGCCATATTCAATAGTCTTTTTATAAAAGATTGATGAATGGTGATGGCTTGAACTTTCTTTTTAGGTATCGAAAAGGAAGAAGTCGAAAGCACTCCTTTTTGAATGTAAATCCGCTCATCATCCGCAGAAATCTCATAATTTCCATATTTGATGACAGTTTGGATGTAGCCAATTCCTACTGATAAGATCATTGCAGCTATAAAGATAGGAACCAGCAGCCACAAATGATTTGCAAAATAGGAAAATATGTTTTGGGCTGATTCATCCAGGCTGAAAAAATCATCAACTTGAAAATAGAGGGCGGCTAAAATAGGAAAAATGGCAAGAAAGCTGAAGGAAGTAAAAGCGGCCTTCAATGTATCTTTTTTAGTAGAGCGAAAATAAATCGTTTTGTTGGCCGGCTCATCTTCTTCCTCTTCATCATCAGACCCTTTTTGATCATTTACCACTTTTAAAATTTGCTGTGCTTCATCAAAAGAAAGAACAGTGAACTTAACGGAAGACTGTGCATCACTCGTTCCTGTTTCAAGAGATAGAGAGGTTAAGCCAAGCATTCGATGTAAAAAATTTGTGCTGGTTTGATTGTTTTGAATTCGTTCAAACGGAACGGTGCGCTGTTGTTTTACAAAAACACCTTCACGGAGAATAATCGATTCGTTTTTTATCTGATAGGTGTGAAAGATCCACTTCAAAACCATATGGATCAGTGTCCAGATTGCGAAAAAGATAAAAAGGTATTTCGCCCACAGAACCCAACCCGTATTGGTTCCGGCTCTTAAGATAAATAAAAAGAATATAAAGATAAAGCTGTTTTTCAGAAACGAAAAAAATTCAAATAAAAGCCATGCAGGATGATATCGTTTCGGTTGTGTCATCATTCCTTTTCTTCCCTTTCTGCATCTGTGTCCTTCACTTTAGCAAAAACGGCAATCTGTGAGCGCAGCGCGATGGCTTCATCTTTATGAATGGCTGGGATCGTGTGACTTGATGTTGTCGTCCCAATTTTAACATTATAGAGATCATGCTTACGTAAAAATGGTCCCTGATCAGTCGTCACATACTCCACTTTTTCCATTGGAATAAGGGTATGGTACTGGTTGAACCGGCCATGCTTCAATTGTACGAACTCCTCATCAATTTCATAGCGCCAGGACTTTTGAAGGAAAGCCGGTTCTATAAAGATGGAGAAGACGGCAGAAATAATCATCAATCCGATTAAAATGTAAAGAAGGGGATCAATCCATCCAACCCATTGAAAGGTTTGGCTGAAATAAAGAAGAGCCCCTAAAATGGCTAGAACAATTGTGTGTCCAATGGTGTTCGTAACCCGCCAAATACCAATAATCTTTGAAGAAATTTTCTGTGATGGTTCTGTTATATGTAAATACATTTCGTTCACCTCTAATATGGTGTACGGTTCAAGTGGAAAAATGTTTCAGAATCTTCAAGCCTCTTTGTCCTTCATTTTGCAGAAGAAAGTAGAGTAGTAAGTCGAGGATGTATGATACAATTAATGGAAAACACATAATAGTCTGTTTTTTTATGTGACAGCAGGGGAGGAAACTGAATGGAAGGTAAGGGGGAAAGTCTTTTTACAGGCGGAAAACAGAATCATTTTTCTATTGACCGGTCATTTCAAGAAGAATTTACGCGGCAGTTTATTTCTTCAACAGAAGAGGTGGAACCAGGCTTTTATTCCTTACATTCAGGTACAAATAAGTATGACATGATGATACCAGTGGAAACAATTGTCGATGGAATGAGCTACACACTGGGATCTAACATGGATTATGAGTCCTTCTTATGCTATATCGAGCGTGGTGAATGGGGGACGGCTCATCTCCAAGTGACATTTTTTGCAGTAAATAATATGCGGTTTGTGCAGGACTATTTAGCTGTCACCCAATCTCATGCAGGAGAAAAGCTGGAATTTGATAAAACTATTCTGCCATTAAAAGATCTTTACGTGGCGCTTGGTGCCGATCACCGTTTAAACAAAGTAAAAAGAAGCGGATACATAGGATATATACAAAATACAGCAGGCAACGGAGGGATGCAGTTTTATTATGACATCTTTATGAAACCTGAGTCAGCCGTGCTGCATCAAGAAATAAAAGCTAGTGAAAAAGAGACATTCCACCGTATCATGCGATCTGTATCGTTTCTTTCTGAAGGCGGTGCCGCAAATGAATCCTGAATTGCTGTCAACCGATGCTATCAGGCTCCGTGTTATTGAGGCAGAATACGATAATCTTACAAAACCTCTCTTTATTGAAAAAGTGCAGCAGATCTATTTTGAAGAAACCGGAAATCATCTTGAAGGGTCGATAGAAGTGTTGTGGACAACAGATGTGGAAGCGCTTAAGGGGGATACTTCGGGATACAATGGCACAGCGATTCATTTTCATTCTGC
Organism: Jeotgalibacillus campisalis; assembly: GCF_000829515.1. Lineage (GTDB taxonomy): Bacteria > Bacillota > Bacilli > Bacillales > Jeotgalibacillaceae > Jeotgalibacillus > Jeotgalibacillus campisalis. Next base: position 146,833 of record NZ_JXRR01000008.1, read on the forward strand.
TCCTGACACCATTAACCAGCTTTATATTATTTCACAAGGAACCATTGATTCAGGGGATTGGTATTACAATATCAGCTCGTTATTAGGAGGCGATCAGGCCTACCAGGCCACTAGTGCTGGTATTTTTAAAAATTACGCTCTCAGACGCTTTAGCAAACTAGATGGGGACAGTCCTATTGTAATCGGCCTTGCTCATTCCCTTGCCCACAACAACAACGCAAGTTCTCAATTAATCACCAATGGTTTTCATAAGCTGTACAGTGTCAACGGTGCCCAGCCAAGTGTCTATCAGCTCGCTCTGACAGACCGGAATCTAAGGAGCGGGTTAATCAGTGCCTTCCCGGAAATATTAACGGACCCATCAGCCATTTATACACTACCCCCAGCCAGTTTAACCGCGTTTGCAGAGGCCTATTATAACGAAAAAACGGAAGGGATCGATCAGCTTATTTCTGAGGATGACCCCATTTACGCAATCAGCAGCATCAGGGGTTTTTTTACGGCAGGAAGGGTCCGCATGATAGATACGAACCCGGGAACAAGCGGGCTGCGCTCGATGGCAGAAAAAGTACCGGACAGCTTTGTTGCAAGACTGCAGCGTCTTGCGCAGGAATATGCGGCTGCATTCAGAGAAGGCAACTATGTGAAAGGGATTGAAGCGCTTACAGGAATCAACGTGGCATTATTCGCAGGTGTCAGTCGATTACTAGGCGTGCTGAAAATTTACTTTACTCAATCCGCTCAAATCGATGAAATGATACGACGTATGAACGAAAGAATCCCCCCCCTATTTCAGTTGTTAAAATTAGTAACGCAAAAAAGGGTGCCCATCTGGAACGCCTTCTTTTCTAACTATTTTATTACCGAGGAACAAAAAAAGCTTCTAATTCTTGAAACAGAGAGAATAGAGGAAAATGGTCAAAAGGCAATTGAACTAATTGAAAAGGTACATGCCAGAAGAGACCTAGGGTCATATCCCGTCCTGCCCGCTCAAAAAGGAGCGCGATGGATTCCTGTCACGGATCTTTATTACGGTATCCGTTTATACTTTCTGGTTAAAAGATTGAGGACCAATGTTAAAAAAATGGTTGAAACCCTTAAACCCGTATACTGTGACATCCTGAACAGCCACAGTATAGTAGAAATGCTGCAGGCACTAAAAAAAGAAAAACATTCTTAAAGGTTTTAGGCCATACGGCTTAGAACCTTTTAGTTTGACTACCAGAAAAAAGCGCAGGAAATCAGAGAATCGTTTCTTTTCAACGGTAAAACGTATAGGGGACGTTGCAGTCAGGAAAACTAGAGAGGACGGGTATTTCTTGAATGCATGCCGATTAAGTTGCTCTTAAATGGGGTAAGGGACAATAGTAGCTATACTAAAGGAATGAGGGTGGAGACATGAACCGCGGAATTATTACAGCGATATCAGCAATAGGAATTGCTCAGGGCTTAAAAGTGTTTACCAATAAGAAACTGACCGGTAACTGGGACTGGCGGCCATTATTCCAAACGGGAGGCATGCCGAGCTCCCATTCAGCTGGAGTTGCGTCATTAGCAGCCTATGTAGCCGCCAATCGCGGAACCCGGCACATTGAAACCGCCATCGCAGTCGTATTTGGATCGATTGTTATGTATGACGCCCAGGGGGTAAGACGTCACACGGGAGAAATAGCCCGCTTAGTGAACGACCTGGAGGACCATTTTGAAGTGATTTCCGGAGACTATCCAAGTCTGGAATATACAAAACGCGAAAAAGATCTGAAGGAATTGCTCGGTCACCAGCCAATCGAGGTAGTAGGTGGTGCACTGTTTGGCATCCTTTATGGAATTATCATAGCGAAATTTGAAGATAAGACATTAGGTAAAGTGGAAGAAATCTTAGAAAACTAGATTTCTGCCTACATAATCATAAGAAGAAACAGCCTGGGACCATTGTGTGTCTCAGGCTTTTTGGGCGGTTCACTAGTCTTCTTCAACTAAATTTTTGTCACTATTGGGATCATGAAGGCTGTATGCGACTGTGACAATAGCATACCAAACGCCGCCTCACTACGATTGCATTTGCTCTACTTTAACGACATGTCGCTGCCATGGCTATAGTCTATCTGCTAGGAACACATTCAATAGTTTAGATCAGATGCCAAAAAGGAATGGAATTATATTGAATCTAATGAAGGAGTGGAAATATGATCTTAAATGGAGAAAAGATTTTAGACCGCTACAGAAAAGGAATTGAAGAGGTAAATGAATCTTTGCCTGAAGCTATAAGTGAGTACAATCGCTTTACAGGGAAAGCATTCGAGAGTGGTGAGATTGACCGCTCGCAAAAGCATCTGACAGCTCTGGCAATTGCAGTCAAGGATGGAGATGAGTCAAGTATCGCTTATCATATGGATCAGTGTATCGGATACGATTGCACCGATCAGGAGATTCATGAAACGATGATGGTTGCAGCAGCCTATGGCGGAGGTTCAGCTATGAGTCATGGTGTGACGATGGGGCTGGAATTGTTAAAGCAGTTTCGAAACAGATAAGGATTCACGGCATATTGACTGCTAATGGATGACTTATATCATTCATCTACTGGCTAGATGGTTTTTTGTTTACCAACTAAAATTCAAAATGAAAGGGCCTGGGACCAAAGTGTCTCAGGCTTTTCGGGTGGTTCTGCGCCAATACTTATACTCATTTTTTCACCAGCTAAGGTGTTAACAACCGGGTCACGTTCAGCCGCGCCTTTTTTATTCCTTCATACGAGTTGATCACTGTATAGAGAATGACCGTGAGGATGGAGGTCAGGCACAGCCACTGAAGTCCAATTATTAACTCAGCATGTGACTGGCCCAGCTGTTCCTGCATATAGGAAATAAATGCTGGATTAAAAAGAGCTGGCCTGCTTGCAACTGCGGCAAAAAATGCAAGGAAGATGCCATTCCGAGCCATATTGAGTAATGCAAGGTGCTGCGTCCATTGTCCAAGCACCCATTTATAAACGGCTAACGCTGCTTCTATGGCGATTAATAAGATGACAAATGGCCAAAAATACAGCAGAACTTCTTCGTTAAAAACAGGAATAGAGCTTTTAAAGCCAATCCCCACTCGTTCAAACACTGCAATGAGGTGAGAAGCATTAAAATACAGCCCCGCCAAAACAGCAGTCCAGATTAAATTCCAGATAACTTTAGATTTAGTGATCCGCTTCTTTTTGGGTAGTGTATGAACATGTGTTAAGTCGTCAGGACTCCAACGTGAACGAGCACCCGATTGAGGAGAGGAATCGGGAATCACACCTGATTTTTCAATAAAAGCAAAAACAATTGTCATCCAAAAAAATAGCTGAGCTCCGACCATAAATGACTGTCCCACTACGTTGAATAAGGTTTGAAGCAAAAGAGAGCCAGGGTCTATTTCCCCTGAAATCGAAGTTAGAGAGAAAATGATTTGGGTCACGAGAACAACGGCTAATGTCATAATCAGTGAAAGTTTTAAAATGGACAGGTAGTGTTCATAAAAAGCCGGACCGATCAAAAATGTCGGCCTGCCAGTAAAATTGTGTGCAAGCTTTGCAGGATCCCCAAGCTTTGTAAGCTGTTCTTTAATCTCTTCCTCAGTCGAATCTTCCGAAAGCATATCCTGGATGGACGAATGCAGCTCTAATGCAATATCTTCTCTGATCTTAAGGGGCAGCCGCCGGGTCACCTCATAGACATACAGGTCAATAAGCTTCATTTTGTCTCTCTCCTTCCAATAATTGCTGAAGCTCAAAAGAAGTTTTTAGCCATTCACCTTTTAGCTGCGCGTACACCTGTTTTCCATAGCTGCTGAGCACATAATATTTCCTTGGCCGACTCTCGCTTGTATCCCAGGAACTCGTGACTAACTTTTGCTTTTCAAGACGCCTAAGCAAAGGATAAAGTGTACTTTGATCGATTGTAATGCCTGATTTTTCAAGCCGCTGCACAAGCGAATACCCATACTGAGGAGTTTCTAACTGACTTAATGCAGCTAGCGTCAGCGTTCCCCGCCGCAATTCCGTGGCAAGAGAGGCAAATAGATCACTCATTTCGTCACCTCTTTTCTTAATAGTATATGTCTTACACTATTATGATATTCACAATATCAGCATTAGAAAGTATTGATGGCGAAAATATCCAATCTGTTTATAAACGATTACTGGAATACAAACGATTGAAAAACGACTTTCTCCAATGAACTTTACCTGTTTAATTTACTTAAACTAAGAAAAACCTTGCATTGAGAAAGGTTTTCATTTAGGATCAAGTTATCGATCATATAAGGACTGAATAGATGAAAAATAATAAGTATTACTTAAATGATTCACTGGGGTATAAGCTTTTTCATAGTTCACGTCTGATGAATAGCCAATTAAACCGCAACTTTAAAAAACTTGGCCATGAGATAACCCATGAACAGTGGCAGGTATTAAGCCGGTTGTATGAGCGTGATGGGCAAACACAAAATGAACTTGCGATTCAAAATGAACGGGATCAGGCGAGTATTTCCAGACTTATCGATAATATGATTAAAAGAAACTTGGTGAGACGGGTTTCTCCAGAAAGGGACCGGAGGATTAATTTTATTTATTTATCGGATGAGGCTAAGAAAATTCAATATGATCTTGAGAAACAAGCCCTAGAAACCATTCGCCAGGCATCTGAAAATCTTTCAGAAAAAGACCTTGAAATTACGCTGCGGTCTCTCGATCAAATTCGAAGGAATCTAACTTAATTCTTATTTGCGACCAATACTTGTTGCAACAAGTATTGGTCGGAGAGAAGAAGAGGGATCCTCTTTTTTTACCCCTTATTGAGAATGATTATCTCTATCAAAATCAATACTATCTTTTTAGAAAGTAAGGTTTTCACTTTATGAAAAAACGGTATCTGGCCAGTGCACTCGTTCTTTTCTCAATTGGATCTTTGTTTGTAGGCGTCTCAGCAATTTCTCCGCTTGAGGTGTTCGATCTGACAGAAGATCAGCTTCACATCTTAACAGCAAGCAGATTTCCCCGCTTGATTAGTATCTTGCTGGCAGGAGCAAGTATCTCTGTATGCGGGTTGATTATGCAGCAGCTGACGAGAAACAAATTCGTGTCGCCAACAACGGCAGGTACGATGGATTCTGCAAGGCTTGGAGTCCTCGTCTCTCTTATGATTTTTACTTCAGCCAGTCCGCTGCAAAAAATGAGTATTGCGTTTATTTTCGCTCTACTAGGGACGTTCGTATTCATGAAAATTTTGGATCGAATAAAGTTTAAGGATGTGATCTTTGTTCCGCTTGTAGGGCTGATGTTTGGAAATATTATTTCTTCCATCACTACTTTTTTCGCCTATAAAAATGATCTCATCCAAAATATGTCGGCTTGGATGCAGGGGGATTTTTCTCTCATCGTAAGCGGGCGGTATGAATTAATGTACATCAGTATTCCTGTTATGATTCTAGCGTACATATTTGCCAATAAGTTCACGATTGCCGGAATGGGAGAGGATTTCTCAACGAGTCTCGGGTTAAATTACCGGACAGTCGTAAATTTAGGACTGATCATCGTGGCGTTTGTCGCCTCCTCTGTTCTTTTAACGGTCGGAATGATCCCTTTTTTAGGTCTGATTATTCCAAATATCGTAAGCATATACCAGGGAGATCACTTAAAAAAGAATCTTCCGCATACGGCTTTGCTAGGAGCACTTTTTGTTCTGGTGTGTGACATCATTGGGCGGGTTGTCATCTATCCGTATGAGCTGCCGATCAGCCTCACGGTTGGTGTAATCGGAAGCGGTATTTTTGCTTACCTGCTGATTAGGAGAAAAGCATATGAGGTTTAAATGGAAATTATCTCTATTAGCCCTTCTTTCACTTATACTTATTGCATTTTTTATGCTGACAGATGCCGGTGGAAACTGGGATTATATTCTGCCGCGCAGAGGAATGAAGATCTTAGCAATGGTCATCACCGGAGGAACGATTGCGGTATCGACAGTCATTTTTCAGACGATCACCAATAACCGGATTCTGACACCCAGCATTCTGGGGTTGGATTCGCTGTATATGCTGCTTCAGACAGCTGCGATCTTTCTTGTAGGTTCCGGAAGCGCGATGATGATGAACCGCAACCTGAACTTTTTATTAACGGTTGTGGCAATGGTTTTATTTTCAGGTCTGCTGTATAGATTATTGTTTAAAAAAGAAGGCTCAAACATTTACTTTTTGCTTTTACTAGGCTTAATATTTGGCACATTTTTTTCAAGTATCTCTACTTTTATGCAAGTGCTGATTGACCCCAATGAATTTCTTATGGTGCAGGACCGGATGTTTGCGAGTTTCAATAATATTCATACGGATCTGGTATGGGTCGGTCTTGCAGTGATCGCGCTGGGCACTGTTTTTATGTGGCCGTTCTTAAAATATTTAGATGTTCTTTCTTTAGGAAAGGATCAGGCGATTAATCTTGGAGTGGATTATGACAGGGTAATGAAACGTCTATTTTTAATCATCGCGGTTTTTATATCGATCGCGACGGCACTTGTCGGCCCCATAACCTTTCTCGGTTTGCTTGTGGCTAATGTGACATATGAGTTTATGAAAACGTACAAGCATTCCTACTTGTTTGCAGCTTCCATCCTCATCTCTATTATTGCGTTAGTAGGGGGGCAGCTTTTAGTTGAACGGGTGTTTACCTTTACCACTACACTGAGTGTCATTATTAATTTCACAGGAGGCGTTTATTTCCTCTATTTATTATTAAGGGAGCGATCGTAAATGGTAGTAGCGAGAAATGTGTTCAAGCTTTTTGGCAAAAAGAAGGTCGTGGAAGATGTTTCGATTGAGATTCAAAGAGGGAAAATCACCTCTTTAATCGGGCCGAACGGGGCGGGCAAGAGTACACTGCTATCCATGGTAAGCCGCCTATTGACTGCGGATGGCGGTGAGATCACAATTGATGAGCTTGATGTAGCTAAATGCAGGGGAAATGACTTGGCTAAAAAAGTTTCAATTTTAAAGCAGGCAAACCATGTGACCCTGAAACTTACAGTAAGGGAGCTTGTGTCATTCGGGCGTTTTCCGTATTCTCAAGGCAAATTGACCAAAGAAGACCACCAATTTATAGATAAAGCAATTGAGTATATGGAAATGACAGAAATGCAGGACTCCTATTTAAATGAATTGAGTGGAGGACAAAAACAGCGGGCTTATCTTGCAATGGTAATTGCTCAGGATACAGAATATATCCTGCTCGATGAACCCTTGAATAACTTAGATATGAAGCACGCTGTGCAAATGATGAAGGTGCTGCGCAAACTCGTGGATGAGCTTGGAAAGACGGTCGCAATTGTCATTCATGATATTAATTTTGCCTCCTGCTATTCGGACTATATTATTGCCATGAAAGATGGAAAAGTAGCTAAAGAAGGATCCGTGCAGGAAATCATTCGTCCCTGTGTTTTAAAGGAAATTTACGACCTGGATATGAAAATTGAAGATGTAAACAACAATAAAATCTGCGTATATTACGCTTAATAAAGGTGGAACTTTAACATGAAAAAACAAGCATTTTTACTTCCTATTGCAGCTCTTACTCTCACTCTGGCAGCCTGTGGAGGATCAGATGCATCTCAAGGCGAAGCTTCGGCAGAGGAAAAAGAAGAAATGACGCTGACGCATGAATTGGGTGAAACAACATTTGAAAAAAATCCTGAGAATGTTGTTGTATTTGACTTCGGAGTATTAGATACGATGGATGCTTTGGACATAAACGTGGCCGGGATTGCAAAAGCAGGGACCGTTCCAGGCTATCTGTCACACTACGAGGCGGACGATTACGAGAATGTTGGCAGCTTAAAAGAGCCGGATTTTGAAGCCATCAATGCAATGGCACCGGACCTCATTATTATTTCGGGCAGACAAAGCGATATGTATGACGAACTGACAGAAATTGCTCCAACAATTTATATGGGCGTGGACACATCTAATTATATGGAGTCTTTTAAAGAAAATGTGACCACGATCGGTGAGATGTTTGAAAAAGAAGAGGAAGCAGAAGAGCAGCTGGCAGGGGTGCAAGAATCCATTGATGAACTCAATGAAAAAGTAACGGCAGCAGAAAAAAATGCGTTGATTATTCTGGCGAATGATGGAAAAATAAGTGCATATGGCGCAGGATCCCGTTTTGGACTTCTTCATGATGTGTTTGGCTTTACGCCGGCAGATGAAGGCATTGAGGTTTCCACTCATGGTCAAAGTGTATCCTATGAATATATCGTAGAAAAAGATCCTGAGTTTATGTTTGTAGTAGACAGGGGAGCGGTTGTAGGCGGTGAATCTTCAGCGAAGCAGGTAGTTGAAAATGAGCTGGTTGAGAAAACGAAGGCTTATCAGGAAGGGAACATTGTTTATCTTGATCCTGATTACTGGTATTTGTCAGGCGGCGGACTTCTATCCGTGCAGGGCATGGTTGATGAGATTTCAGAAGCTGTTCAGTAAGCAAGAGACCCATTCTTACTAGTAAGTGGTTCTTAAAACGGGGGTAAGAGTCAGAGATTTAGATGTCGTCTGACTCTGCTGTTGCCCGGTACATAACAAGATAGGGCAGTATAAGGAAAATCCCTGTCGCCATTGTTAACATGGTTAGGACAGTGGGGAGTAGCGTAAAAGGACTCGCATAATATGGATATACGTACAGAGGAACGATCAACAAAACGACACAAAGAAGCCTTGATGATAAGGTGATTTGGTGCTCAGTACTACAGAAGGAACAGATTATAGGTCGGTATAAAATGAATAAAGAACGGGCTATTTGCCACCACTGAAATCGCTTCTCACACGTCGTACATTTTTGCATGTGCTCACATCCAATTTAAGATAGCGTAAGGTCTTTCTTTAAATAATAGTGTTCATGATCCCGTCCAACATTTTTCAGAGTGCCGAATACTTCATACCCCAGCTTTTCATAAAATTCCCTAGCTTGAAAGCTGAGGGTATCCACTTTAATGAAATCACAATTTTTTGTTCGTGCTATTTTTTCTGCTTCCTTCATTAATTTTGAACCGTAGCCGGAATGTCGAATGTCTTCGTCCAGAATTAGAACATGAATTTCAAGCCAGTTCCAGCAAATCTCCCCCAATAGTCCTCCGTGAATCTCATTTTCATCGTCTTTAACAAAAAGTGAAACTTCTTCATACCGGCCGCCAAGATCCTTGGGAAACCGGGCAAGATTAAATTCATACAACCACTTATTTACCTGGTCCTGCCCATGTTGATTTTTTTCGCGTGTCAGATGCAAGTTCATGATGAATCTCCTTTAATTCACATCGCCCAAGTAAATAGGCAACGATTCATTTTGTGTATAAGAGACGATCTTTTCTACTAGTTTTTTAGGATAAATACGATAAAGAGCTAACCTGGATAAAGGTACCCACTCGATTCCAATTTGATTTGAATCAGGAGCAGCAGGCTCAACTTTAGTAACGTTATCTTTCAAGGAACAAATAAAATAAACCTCTACCTGATGAACATGAGAATCAAAAGCGGCATGTTCATGGTTTTGACCAATATACTCTCGTATAAACAGCACATCTCCAATTTCAATTGCCAAGCCTGTTTCTTCCATGCATTCTCTTTTTAATGTTTTATGGAAGGTTTCACCGTGCTCCTGTCCGCCTCCGGGAAAAAGATAAAAATCGCCTTCCGGATCTCTGTTTTTTGTGAGAAGAACGTGCTCACCTGATAGAATGATTGCTTTAATTGAATTTCTGATCATCATAGTCCTCCATAGGTTTTTGTAAGCGCTGCTATTTATTTTACGCATTGGGCCAAGAGGAGACAAGTGAATTTGTAATAATTTAGTAATCAAATAAATAAGCCAGCTTAATGTGCCGTTTATATTCATATTCTATAATAAGATTGCAGCAAGAAAAAATTCAATAAAATGTGAGGATGATTCCATTGTTACATACAGTTGAAAACCTAAAAGTAAAGAACGAGCTGCGGAATACTGTCATCTATCAGCAGGAACAAAAGAAAAAATCAATCAGACAAATCGTTGACGGCCTTAAGGAGAAAGGCGTTAATGCGAAACGTTGTAAAAGAATTCAAGCTGTCATGCCTATTCATGGATGACAGCTTTTTTACGTGTTGTGGTATATAGGTTTATATATTCGCATAAAACGCTGCGGTCTTCCGGGAAAGAAAGGTCGAGTGTTTGAAGCTGCTCATAATCTTTCCAGTCAATTTCGTATATTAATTCGTCCGGATCCTGAATAGTTTTTGTGCCGCCGATTATGCGCACGAGAAAGTAGTGCACCTCTATACGTCCTATTCCTTCCAGTTCTTCTTTTTTTACAAATAAGCGTTTAATAATTTTAGCGTCAAAGCCGGTTTCTTCCTTAAACTCCCTTATGCAGCATTCTTCAAAGGTCTCCCCATTTTCTTTCCCACCTGAAGGAACGGACCACTTTTTATGCTCTTCCTTCGTACCCTGTAACACCATCAACAGTTTTCCTTCATCGTTCACACAAACCCCTGCTGCACCGAAATAGGCTGTATTTACTGTCATTCATCTTCCTCTTTTTCAGGGGCAGTGGAAAACTGGATCAGCAAATAAGCGGCAATTAGAAGCCCAAAAGACGCAATTATTCCACCTGCCACCAAGAAATTTGTAATGTAGCTGTTGATTTTAAGGTCAGAATCAAATTCCCCTATTCCTGAACCCCATGAAGTGCTGCAAAAAATGAGTAGAAAACCGATTGCAATGCTTATGATCGAGGTGGTGACGAGACGGTCAAAATGGTGACGTGTCATAACGTATGCTCCCCTTTCTCTTAAAATACAACCTAATTATAGCATTATTTACCATATGTATTCGGTAGAATGTAATAAAGACCAAACAATAAAGGAAATGACCGTCGAGAGTGGAAGTTATTAAGGAGAGACTTGTTATTTCTGTTATGCTAGTCCATAAAACAAGTAAAAGAGGTGTTCCATATGAAGAAGATCGCATTAGTAACCGGAGCCAATTCCGGCATGGGGCTCGCCACAACCGTGGAGCTCGCCAGACAAGGAATGCATGTTGTGATGTTGTGCAGAAATACACGCAGAGGAAAAGTGGCCTGGATTTCAGCAAAGGAGCAGAGCCGTTCACAGGAAATCACGCTCATGCAGGGCGACCTGGGTTCTCTGGAAAGCATTCGCGAGTTTGCAGAGGCGTTTAAAGAAAAGTTTGATCACTTAGATGTTCTCGTAAATAACGCGGGGGTAGTTTCACTCAAAAGAGAACTTACAGAAGATGGATTTGAATCTCAGCTTGGCATCAATCATCTTGGTCATTTTCTGCTGACGAATCTGCTACTGGAACATTTGAAAAAAGCGGAGGCAGCCCGAATTGTAATCGTAAGCTCTGGTGCGCATAAGTGGGGGAAAATGGACTTTGATGACCCTCATTTTGAAAAGGGATACAACGTAGCAAAAGGATATGGACGGTCAAAGCTTGCCAATATTCTTTTCACAAAAGCGCTGGCAAAACGCCTGGAAGGAACCAATGTTACAGTGAACGCCGTGCACCCTGGTGCAGTCGCGACCAATCTCGGAGTTGATCGTAAAACCGAGTTTGGCAGAACGGTTACCCGTGTACTGAAGCCATTTTTCCAAACAGCAGAGGAAGGTGCGAAGACGGCATTGTATCTCGCTGTAAGTGACGAAGTAGCAGGGAAAACAGGAAGGTATTATTACAAAATGAAAGAAATGGACGTTTCAGAAGAAGCCAATAATGAATGGCTGGCGGAAGAACTATGGGGATGGAGTGAAGAACGGGTAGGACTTTAAAAAAACAAGAAGAAGTGTGTGGAGGATTAAAATGAATCAAATTTTAATTGATTTTCCTGATCAATTTGAAACAGACCGATTAATTGTCCGTTCAGCAAAGCCCGGAGACGGCTCTAAGGTATGGGAAGCAGTGAATGCTTCACGCAAGGAACTGAAGCCCTGGCTTGCTTTTGCGTCTCATGAGGCCACAGCGGAAGAAACGGAAATTAATATAAGAGAATCATATACTAAGTTTCTAGCGAGAGAAGACTTGAGACTGCTCGTGTTTTTAAAGAATTCTGGTGAGTTTGTAGCTTCTTCCGGTCTGCACCGGATCAATTGGGACGTCCGCAGATTTGAAATCGGCTATTGGATCGACAGCAGGATGAGCGGACAGGGCTATATGACTGAAGCGGTGGAGGGGATTGCCCGTTTTGCTTTTACTACACTTGACGCACAACGGGTAGAAATCAGATGCGATGCTGAAAATAAAAAAAGCAGGTCAATTCCTGAGAAACTGGGGTTTGAACTGGAAGGTATCCTGAAAAATAATGAGTTAAACCCGTTGTCGAAAAAGCCGATTGACACATGCGTTTATGCAAAAGTCATAAGGCAGCGTAACGGATGAAACAAACTGTTTATGTGATATCAGGGCCAGCAGGAGCAGGGAAATCCACTCTGTCAAAAGCACTTGTTCATATGCTTCCCAGAAGCGCCCGTATTGAAGGGGATATAGTGAATCATATGGTTGCAGGCGGATACAAACCTCCTTGGAAAAGTGAGTGCCTGCTTGAACTGACTTGGAAAAACATTGCGGATCTCTCCCATAACTTTGTTCAGGCAGGGATGGATGTCGTCATCGACTATGTTGCGTTTCCTCATGAAGTCAGCCATTTAAAACAAAAACTCAAAGAAGAAACTGGCTGTACGATTAAATACATTGTTTTACAGGTGGAAGACCAGGAACTGGTACGAAGAGATCGTCTGCGGCCCGCATCACAACAAATGGGTCCTCGCTCAATTGAGTTGGCACGTCAATTTCGTGAAAGCGGGGTAAACGAAACGTTTATACTGGATACTACCGCAGTGCACGATGATCATTTGGATAAAGTCTGTCAAGAAATTCGTACAAATGATCGTTATGTACTATAAAAATGAATTTTAATTAGAGCTTTCTTTGCATTTAACAGATGCAGAGAAAGCTATTTTTTTTTGCGAAAAAGGACAGAAAAAACGATCTTTATAATTAACGAAATAAAGGAAAAATGCATAAAATTCTGTTATTGGGTTGCAGGATTCCCTTCATAAAGGTACAATTGAACTAAGTTTTCAGAATTGTTTTGAGGTTGGGGGCTTAGAAATGCAGGAAATACTGCAAAAACTGGAGGAATCATATCCTCATTTAAGCGCAGGTCAAAAGAAGGTGGCAAAACTATTTTTTGAAGAACCTGGTGTGATTGCTTTCTCTTCAGCACTTGAAGCGGGAAAACACGTCAATGTGAGTGAATCGACTGTGATCCGTTTGACACAAAAAATTGGCTACAAGGGGTATACGGAAGCGCAGCATATTATACAGCGGAAATTGGCAGAGGAAAGGTGGAAAAAGCTTCAGCCTGAGAACAAAATACTCAGCGAAGATCAGACATTTCTTCACAATCTGCTCGATGCAGATATTGCGAATATTTCAAAGCTGAAGGAAACGTTGAAGGAAGAGATTCTTTTAAAGGTTGTTGAACACATTAGTGGTGCAAGAAAAATCTATGTGACGAGCAATTTTTTCAGTTTTGGTCTTGGGCATTTATTTGTTCAGTGGCTCAATATGGCGCTTGATAATACAGAAATGCTGATGCAGGGGGACACGCAGTACTATCAGCAGCTCTCGAAAATTGGAGAGCAGGATTTAGTGCTCGCGCTCGCATTTCCCCGGTACACCAAAAACATTATTGAAACCGTTCAAACCGCAAAACAGCAGGGGGCAACGGTTATTACGATTACAGATCAACTAGATTCACCAGTCACAGTTCATTCAGACCTTGTCTTAGAGGCAGCGATGAATTCAAATCTCAATATTGATTCTTTCACAGCAGCGCTCTCACTTCTTACCTCTATTATGAGATTTGTTTCGGTTAAAGATCATGAAAAAGTAAAAGAAAACGTAAGCCGTGTGGAGAAGATGTACGTGGAAAAAGAGATTTTCTTCGACTCCTCCCATTCAAAATAAGGGTAAAAAAGCAGAATTTAATAAGAGAAAACGTAACTTTACAAAAGGGGAGATTACTCATGAAAAAACTTACACTATTTGGTACAGCAGCACTTTCTGCAAGCCTAGTTTTAGCAGCATGTGGAAGCGATGATTCAGAAGAAACATCAGGATCAGACGGTTCTGAAGAGGCCGGCAGTGAATTCAATCTGAAGGAAGAAGGACAACTCACTTTTGCATCAAGCGGATTGTATAAACCGTTCAACTATGAAGAAGGCGGCGAACTGAAGGGCTTCGATGTTGAAATTGGAAAGGCAATAGCAGAGCAAATGGGACTTGAGCCTAACCCGATTACAACTCCTTGGGAAACGATTTTACAGGGACTGACCGGCGAGCGATTTGACGCGATCATTGGAAGCATGGCGATTACAAACGAACGTGCAGAGCAGGTCGACTTTTCTGATCCCTACTATTACTCTGGCGGAATGATTTTTGTTGCAGAAGGCAATGAAGAAATTACATCAGCAGAGGATCTTGAAGGAAAGAAAATCGGCGTAGTTGCCCAAAGTACGTACGATGAAGCTGCACAGGAATATACAGAGGACATTCAATATTACAACAGTGACGTTGTGGCGCTGAATGACCTTGAAATTGAAGGACGTCTGGATGCCGTTATAACAGCGGATGTTGTAGGCTTTGAAGCAATGGCAGCCGGTCTTGGCATTAAAGATGTTGGGGACCCACTGTGGATTGAGCAGGCAGCAATTGCCGTAAACAAAGACAATCCTGAGCTTCTTGAGGCAATCAACGAAGCACTTGCAGAAATTCAGGAAGATGGGACTTATGACGATATTTCTACGAATCTATTTGATCGTAACCTTTTAGATGTAGATCTGGAAGGAATTGAAATTTTAGAATAAAAAGTCCAAGAGTTAGGAAGGTGCAGCCTCATGCCGGAGATTTTAGTAACATTATATGAAGTGTTAAAACGGACTTATCCTGGATTTTTGGATGCCGTGGTCATCACCCTCCAGCTGACTGCAGTTGGAGTGGTGCTTGGCTCTTTACTGGGGCTGTTTTTTGCTTTACTTAAGCTATCCAAGTCAAAGCCCCTGCAGTGGATTGCAAATATTTATATTACAGTTATAAGGGGAACACCCTTAATTGTACAAATTACATTTTTATATTTTGGAATCGTAGAATTTGTTACTCTATCAAATTTCTGGGCAGGTGCGATCGCTTTAGGGGTGCATAATGGTGCCTATATTGCAGAGATTTTCCGTGGTGCCATTCAAGGCATTGATAAAGGGCAGTCAGAAGCAAGCAGCTCACTTGGAATGAGCAAAACACAGACCATGAAACGAATTGTGTTTCCACAGGCTTTAAAGCGTTCCATTCCGCCGCTTGGCAACCAGTTTATCATCGCGCTAAAGGATTCTTCTCTCGTTTATGTAATTGGAGTAGCAGAGTTGTTCTCCATTGCAAACCGGGAAGCGGCACAATCCTTCCAGCCTTTTGAAACGTATCTGGTTGTTGGACTGTATTATTTAGTTCTGGTTATGATCTTTTCATTCCTGCTTCGTTTATATGAAAACAAACTTGATGTTGATAAGGATTAAGGGGGAGGTCATATATGCTAACAGCAAAAAATATCCACAAGTCATTTGGTGAGTTAGAAGTGTTAAAGGGGATTGATCTCCAGGTGGAGCCGCAGGAAGTAGTCGTACTTGTAGGCGTCAGTGGATCTGGAAAAAGCACGCTTCTCCGTTGCTTTAACTTTCTGGAGATGATTAACAGTGGTGAGATTATCATTGATGGAAAACAAATTAATGGGAAAAAAGATAACTTAAACAAAATACGGGCGGAAGTCGGAATGGTGTTTCAGCATTTTAATTTATTCCCGCATAAAACCGTACTCGAAAATATTATCGAAGCACCGATGCAGGTCAAGAAAAAGAAAAAAGCGGACGCCATCAAGCATGCGAAGCAGCTGCTTGAAAAAGTAGGGCTGTCGGATAAAGCAGATGTGTATCCAAGCAAGCTGTCAGGCGGTCAAAAGCAGCGGGTAGCGATCGCCCGGTCTCTAGCGATGGAGCCGAAGGTCATGCTGTTTGATGAACCAACCTCTGCTCTGGATCCTGAATTGGTCAGCGAAGTGCTTGCCGTTATGAAACAGTTAGCCGAAGAAGGAATGACCATGGTGGTGGTCACCCACGAAATGAGATTTGCAAAGGAAGTAGCGGACCGCATCATTATGCTTGATGAAGGACGAATTATTGAATCCGCTGATCCGAAAACATTTTTTGAAAACCCATCTCATGACCGCACAAGGCAGTTTATTCAGCTGGTGGAATAAAAGGGAAAATCGTATAGAGCATCTGCATGAAAGTTATATTTCGTGCAGATGCTCTATTTTTTTCCGGCTAGAAAATGAACCAGCTCGCTGTGTTCATCCACTACGTTGTGTAAAGCACGCTGTTTGTGTTTTCATAAACAAGGGTATTTAGGAAGACGATATAAAAAAAACAAAATCGTACTTTCCAAAACGGACGCAGTGTTCTCCTGTTTAATGGAAGGCTGGGAGGAACCAATGGACATCAGCAAATACAAGGTAGATGGCGATCAACAAGTAAAATTACAGGAATTCGCCACATCAGAAGATCACGGCATTGATGAAAAAGAACTTCGTGAAAAACAAATCCCTGATCGTGTAAAAAAATTGAAAGAACTGCACTTGCGTTTGCACGCTGAAGAGAAAAAAGGCATCGTGGTGGTACTGCAGGCGATGGATGCTGCAGGGAAAGACGAGGCCATCAGTTATATTTTCTCTAATTTAAATGCACAAGGACTAAAAACGACATCCTTTCAAAAACCATCAGACACCGAAAAGAGTCATGACTATCTTTGGCGCATTCGGGAAGGACTTCCTGCCAGGGGACAGGTCGGCATTCTAAATCGGTCTCATTATGAGGAAGTCATTGCACCGAGAATACATGATTTACTAGGTGATGAAGTCATACCAGACAATACCGAAAAAGAAAAAGTGTGGTCATTGCGCTTCCGCCAAATAAATGATTTTGAACAATATATGGTGGAAAACGGCTTTGAAGTCGTCAAATTTTTCTTTAATATGTCAAAAGAAGAACAAAAGAAACGATTGCTTGAACGGATGAAAGATCCCGAAAAGAATTGGGAATTTTCGTTCCGAGATGTGGAAGAACGACAGCACTGGGACAGCTACCAGGAAATTTTTGAAGACATGCTCAACCATACCTCCACAGAAGCTGCACCGTGGTATATCCTCCCTGCAGACGATGAGTGGTACTCACGCTCCATTATTACGGAAGCGATGATTCAATGTCTGGAAAAAATAGATCCTCAGTTTCCTGAAATTTCTCAGGAAAACCAGGATAAGCTGGATCAATACATTAAGCAGCTGGAGAATGAATAAAACAATTCAGTAAACTGTACTTGAGGTGTTAAGTAAAATAAAGGGAAGTGACTTTGCATTGCGCTAAAGTCATTTCCCTTTTTTATGCCGCCTAAGATTGTCAACTCCTCCTCGCTGGATAAACATCCACCTGAACCGGAAAGGCACCGGTCCTTTTACAGGACCAGTTTAAAAAGTGCGGAAACTTTCACATTAACTTCACAGGAAATTGGTAAAATAGCCGTATCAATGCGAAACGGGGAATTCACATGAGTGTGCGAAAAGTAATCATCGTGGATGATGAAGAAGCAATGAGAAAACTGATCAAATCGTTTCTGGTTACAGAAGGCTATCACGTCTATGAAGCAGCGCATGGGCTCGATGCCCTATCCATTATACGCGCTGAACAACCGGATTTGATTTTGGCAGATATCATGATGCCGTTCATGGACGGCTATGCATTAACAGAAGAAATAAGAAAGACGTCTCAAACACCCATTATCTTCTTATCCGCTAAAGGAGAAGATCTGGATAAAGTGAAAGGGTTGCGTCTTGGGGCGGATGATTATATTGTAAAGCCGTTTCATTCAGAAGAGCTGCTGGCAAGAATTGAAACCGTTTTACGCAGAACAGATCCTCATTTTAAAAAGGGGAAAGTAGCGAAGGCGGGTCCTGTCGCGCTTGATTTAACAAGTCATCGTGTCTTTATAGAAGAAGAAGAAATCAGGCTGACGATTAAAGAATATAAGCTTTTGTCTTTGCTGGTCACGAATAAAAATAGTCTCGTATCAAGAGAATATTTAATGGAGACAGTATGGGGGCTTGAGTACAGCGGAACGGAACGTACGGTCGATACACATATTAAAACGCTGCGGATGAAGATGAAACAGCATGGAGAACGAATTAAGACAGTATGGGGATTAGGCTACAAACTTGAGGTGTAAGGATTGAAAAAAAGCAAATTGAACTTTAGCAGGAAAATTGTTCTGCTGCTTGTTGGCAGCGTGGCGCTATCATTGGTTTTTTCATTTGTATTTTTATATTTTCTATATAAGGATCTGTATTTAAATACGGTTCGTGAATCAGTAGAATACCAGGGTCAGCGAACGGCAGCCCACTACCATTATGGAGAGTTAAGCGAAGAAATTATTGAAAAAATCCACTGGTATAACGTAGTTTCAGAATATGAGGTCATCGTGGTGGATGAACTTGATGAATTGAACAATTCTTTTCCGTACCTGATAGGAAAGGAGAATCTGGTAACGGAAGAAGACGAAACCCTGCTTCTTCAAGGCGAGTCCATCATGAAGGAAGGCTATGTTGAGAATTTCCGAAGAGAAGTGATCGGAGCTATTTATCCGATTAACGACGGGGACAATGTCATTGGGTTTATTTATATTTATGTGCCCCTTGCTGGTCTGTCCCAGGTATTTGGAAGCAGTATTCCACTTCTTTTTGGAATCGGGATTCTGTTTTTTCTCGGC
This sequence comes from Jeotgalibacillus campisalis, assembly GCF_000829515.1. Taxonomy (GTDB): domain Bacteria; phylum Bacillota; class Bacilli; order Bacillales; family Jeotgalibacillaceae; genus Jeotgalibacillus; species Jeotgalibacillus campisalis. Next base: position 165,761 of record NZ_JXRR01000008.1, read on the forward strand.
GTAGCATATCTAATAAGACGCATCCAAAAAACTCTTTTTCAGCCGCTGGTTTCCATCCAGGACATGTCAAAAGAAGTGTCAAAAGGAAACTACAAAAACCGTCTTGCGATCAGACAGATGGATGAGATTGGACAGATGGCCACAGCTTTTAATGAAATGAGTGAAGCACTTGAATACCAGGAAGAAAGAAAAAGAGAATTTCTTTCAAATGTTGTACATGAACTCAGGACGCCGTTAACGTATATTAATGGCTACACAGAAGCGCTGAAAAACGAATTATATGCTTCCCCGCAAGAAGAAAAGCAGTACCTCGAAACGATTGAACAGGAGGTAGGAAGGTTAAAAAAGCTTCTTTCCGATTTAGTTGATTTAAATCATTTGCAGGATGATTTGTTCCATTTTGACAATGAACCAATCGCCTTGGGCGGTCTGCTTTATGAAACAGCCGAACTTTTCAAAATTCTCGCAGCAAAAAAAGAAATCAAGATGGAATTTGATGTGGACGAAGAGCTGATCATTTTAAATGATGCCAAACGCATCCAGCAAATCTTTTATAACTTAATGGATAATGCGGTGAAATATTCACATGACAAATCAATCGTCTATCTGAGACTTCAAGCCGTGGAAGATCACTTCGTGTTTGAAGTCACAAATAATGGACATGCACTCTCAAAGGAGGAGAAGGACCGGATGGGAGAACGCTTTTTCAGAACAGACCGGGCGAGAAACCGTGGAACGGGCGGGACAGGGCTTGGGCTGTCAATTGTGAAAGAAATTGTGCGGATTCAGAACGGAACGTTTACGGTTACAAGTAATGAAAGTGGAGAAATTAATGTGGCGGTCGAGCTTCCGGTACAAACGGAGGAACACTCAGAATGAAAAAGAGACTGGCTGGGTTCTTCTTTATTTTGCTTCTGAGCGGCTGCTCCCTTTTTCAGGAAGAGGGCCCAACTGTCAGCCCCTTTACTTTTATAAATCAGCACGGAGAGCGTTTTGGACTCGAAGACCTGGAAGGAAAGGTATGGATTGCTGATTTTATCTTTACAAATTGCGAGACCGTCTGCCCTCCCATGACTTCCACGTTGAGTGATCTGCAAAAGACGTTAAAAGAGGAGGGGCTGGAAGTGGAGCTTGTTTCCTTTAGCGTCGATCCGGAGGTGGATTCACCGGAGCGACTGAAAGAGTATCTATCGTCCTTTACAGAGGAAGATGTGAATTGGAACCTGCTCACAGGTTATTCCCAAGAGCAAATTGAAGCGTTCGCCCTAGAGGAATTCCAGACCCTGGTGAGTAAGCCGGATGAGACAGATCAAGTACTTCATGGAGTGAACTTTTATGTGGTGAATCCTGAAGGGATGATCGTAGAAGAAGTCAGCTTTACAGATTCAGATGCAACGGAGAAGATTATGAAGGAAGTAAAAAGGTATCAATAAACTAAGAGTACTTTCACAAAGGGATTCACGTGTGAAGGTATTCTTCCTTTATTTGTTCATATACATGCCACAAATGAGTGGAAAAATCATTTTTGTGCATTTTCTTCATAGTTATTTCACATTCTTTTTGTATGGTAGAAAAGGACAAAGGCAACCTTGTAAAAATGAATAACCCCATACAAGAATGTGAACGATGATAGAAGAACATAAGAATGGAGAAAAAACATGAATGAGTTAAAACAGGAATACACCGCCACACCTTCACCAAAAAAAAGCAAAGCTTCCTGGTATCAGGCGGTTTGGCGCTGGCATTTCTATGCAGGTCTTTTTGCAGCTCCTTTTTTACTTATCCTTGCTTTCAGCGGGGGCGTGTATCTTTTTAAACCCCAAATTGAGGGGATGCTGTATCAGGAACAATTTGAAGTGAACGAAATGGGATCACAAGTGCTGGCTCCGGCAAGTATAACCGCGGCAGTTCAGGAAAGTTACCCAGACGCTGCTATTTCAACTTATAAGGTGTATGAAGAAGCAGATCGAACAGTTGAAGTAGGGGTAATGGATGGCGGCATTGCAAAATCAGTGTATGTCAATCCGTATAATGGAGATGTACAAGGAGAACTGATTACGAGCGAAAAGTTCACGGAGCTATTTAAAAAGCTTCATAGCGAATTAATCGTAGGCGGCACATTTGCGAACCGATTAGTTGAACTGGCTGCTTGCTGGACCATTCTTCTTCTATTAACAGGTTTATATCTTTGGTGGCCGAGAAAGTTAAAATCAATATGGGGAGTAGTTCTGCCGCGTTTTAACGCAAGAGGAAGAACCTTCTGGCGTGATCTTCATGCAGTCCCGGCATTTTGGTTTTCAATCATGATTGTCATCCTGATTGCGACAGGTCTTCCATGGTCTGGTATTATGGGGGAGCAAATAAATAAGCTTGCCACTTCAACAAACAGCGGGTATCCTGCATTTGCTCATTCTTTCGGAGAAAAGCCGGCTTCCCCTGTCCGTGCAGAAGAGGTAGCAGAAGATGTCCCTTGGGCATCGCAAAACGATGTGGTTCCAGTGTCAGCGGTTGGAGGATATCAGACTATTTCCATTGACGATGCATCGATGATTGCCTCTATGGAAAATGTGGCCAAGCCCTATACAATCTCGATGCCAATGGGAGAAGAGGGAGTTTACACCATTGCCACCTCTCATTCTGTCCCGTGGGATAATGCCACCCTTCATTTAGACCAATACAGCGGGGGTATTTTGTCAGATGTGCGTTTTGCTGATTACGGGTTAATGGCTCAGGGAATCACAGCCGGCATTGCGCTGCATGAAGGCAGACTGTTCGGCTGGCTGAATCAGGCACTTGGTCTGGTTACGTGTTTGGCCATTATCGGTATTGTCATCAGCTCATTTGTCATGTGGAGAAAAAGAAAGCCTGATGGACTGGGCGCTCCTAAAAAGCCGATAAGTAAAAAAGCATCACGCACCATTTTTATCTTAATGATTGCAGGCGGGATTTTAATGCCTCTTGTAGGAGTCTCGATTATAGCAGTACTATTAGTTGATTTCTTTATTGTAAAAAAAATACCGGCTGTTAATCGTTGGTTTCATGGGAAAACAGCTTAGATTAGGAAGTGGAAAAGTTGAAAAAGTGGATGATCGGTACAGTTGCCTGTTTAGGAATGATGTTGTCGGCATGTGGAGAAGAAAGCGAACCGCAATCCCAAGAATCAGAAACGCCTCAGGTAGTAGAAGCGGAGATTGTTATTCCGGAAGATATTGAGGCCGAGGAAGCTGCCAAGCTGCAAGTGGAAGTATCCCAGGGTGGCGAAGCGGTAGAAGATGCGCATGAGGTGATCTTTGAGATTTGGAATGATGTAGAAGGCGAAGAAAGCGAGCAGCACGAAGCTGAACATATAGGAGAAGGAGTATATGAAATTGATTACACCTTTGATGAAGACAGCATCTATTCTGTGCAGACCCATATTACAGCCAGAGATATGCACGTCATGCCCAAAAAACAATTTACAGTCGGTGAGGTAACAGAAGAGCAAATGAAAACGGCAGAAGAAAATGCTGAAAATCAAAAAAGCAATCATATGGAATCAGAAGATGGAGACGACAGCGGTCACGATCACTAAGTGTTAATCCTTCTAATAGAATGGAGTGGGTCCGGAATGTCAGTGAAAGCTGATATTCCGGACTTTTTTTGTTTATAATTTGTGCCATTTATTCATTATAAATCTCCCTCTTTCGACTAAAGCTGAGAAAAAATAAAAACTTTTTTAAAAAAAGTGATCTAAATCAAAATCTTCTCCGTTTACTTAGTGTATTGAAAAACAGAACATACTAGAAAAGGAGAGTGACGTTAAGATGAAAATGAACAAAATCGCAGCATCCGTTTTAGGTTTATCATTATTGGTACCAGCAGTAGGACAAGCACAGGAGGGGCCAACTGTAAATGACCCGGCAGCAGATTTAAGAGCAGACTTGGATTACTTGCTTTCCGAGCATTTTGTTTTAGCAACGAACGCAATGGTAAAAGACTACATGGATTCTCCTGACTCAGAAGCTTACAATAAGGCACTTGATCAAAATGCAGCTGACATGACACCAGCGATTGCTTCTATTTATGGAGATGAAGGTGCAGCAGAATTTGAACGTATTTTCAGAGGCCACAATGACTACACGGCTGATCTTGTAGAGGCAGCACAATCCGGAGATGAAGAAGCTCGTGCAGCTGCAGAAGCAGAAGTAGAAGAATTCGTCATTGAATTCTCAACATTCCTGGATGCAGCAACAGAAGGAAATCTTCCACAGGAAGCAGCTGAAGAAGTCCTTCGCACTCATGAGATGGACGTTCTATCTTTCTTTGACAGCTATGTAGCGGAAGATTACGAAGCAGCTTATGGAACATTCCGTGAAGGTTATGACCGTATGTATGATATTTCAGCAGCTTTATCTGGAGCAATTACTACACAGTTCCCTGATAAATTTGGTGATTACAAAGTAGATTCAGCTACTTCTGATCTTCGCTCAACACTTAACAATTTAGCAGCAGAGCATCATGCACTTGCTGTAATGGGACTTAAGAGCGGAGTAGATGGCGCACCTAACTATGACTTTGTTACATGGGCTGAAGATATGCATACACAAGACTTTAAAGCAGTAATGGCTTCTGTTTATGGTGAAGAAGGAGCAGCAGCATTTGAAGATGTATGGACTGCAAACCATATTGAAGCTGAAGGTAATCTAGTATCTGCTTATATTGCTGAAGATGAAGAAGCAATCACAGCAGCAAAAGCGCAATTTGAAACATTTTCAAACGACTTTGGTGCATTCCTTGGAACAGCAACAGAAGAAAATCTTCCAACTGAAGATGCTCAAGCAGCAGTATGGGGACATGAAGAATTAAAGCAGGCATCACTTGATGAGCACGTTGCTGGAGACTATGAAGCATCTGTTAACACATTCCGTGAAGGTTACGCTTACATGTATGGTGTAGGTGAATCTCTTGGAAATGCGATCGTAGCACAAAACCCTGATATGTTTACAAACACTGAAATGCCGGAAGAAATGCCAAATGCCGGTATGGGCGGAAGCCAGCAGGGATCTTCTAACATGGTATGGGTAGGCGTTAGTGCAGCAGCATCCGTTCTTGCAGCAGCATTCTTCTTCCTTCGCCGTAAAGAAGAACAAGCGTAATAACCAGAAATAAATAGTGAGAATGGTTTAATCAGCCGGCTGAAAATCCTTCAGCCGGTTTTTTAGTATGCAAAAAACAATAATTTCTTAAAAGAACAATATAAAACTCTTTTTCAATAATCAGTTCAACAGACAAAAAAACTGCCGAAAGTCAGTGGACTACTGATCATCCGGCAGCTTGAAAAAGTTTAGTTCTGGCGAAGCTCTACTCTTCTGATTTTTCCTGAAGCTGTCTTGGGCATCTCACGAATAAATTCAATTTCTCTAGGGTACTTGTAGGGTGCAGTCATTTCCTTTGTATGAGCCTGCAGCTCCTTGATCAATTCCTCATGACCCTTCTCTTCAGAGTCCTTAAGAACAACGAACGCTTTAACAATGCTTCCTCTGATTTCATCCGGTGCTGCAACCACTGCACATTCGCGTACAGACGGGTGTTTTAAAAGGGCATCCTCTACTTCAAAAGGTCCAATCGTGTAGCCTGAACTGATGATAATGTCATCGCTTCTTCCTTCAAACCAGAAGTAGCCATCCTCATCACGTGTGGCCTGATCACCGGTTAAATACCATTCGCCCCTGAACGCTTTTTGAGTGCGCTCATGATCATTCAGGTATTCCTTAAATAGGGCAGGGCAGTCCCGATGAACGGCAATATCCCCGACCTCACCCGTTTTCGCCGGCTGTCCGTGCTCATCAATAATATCAACCGGATTGCCCGGCGTCGGTTTGCCCATGGAGCCTGGCTTGATCTCCATGCTCTGCAGGTTACAGACGAGCAGCGTGTTTTCTGTTTGCCCATAGCCATCTCGAAGGTGGATATTGAAGGCTTTCACAAAGGCTTCCATGACAGGCCGGTTCAGTGGTTCGCCTGCTGAAACGGCACTTTTTAAATGCGGCAGCTGATAGGTATTAAGATCATCGACTTTCGCCATTAATCTGTATTCGGTTGGAGTGCAGCATAAAACCTGGATTTTCTCTTTCTCCAAAATAGACAAATATGTATGGGCATCAAAGCCGCCATTATAGACAAACGCAGTGGCACCGAGCGTGATGGTGGATAAAAACGGACTCCAAATCCATTTTTGCCAGCCTGGAGCAGCGGTAGCCCAAACAAGATCGCCTTCTTCCACACCAAGCCACTCCTTAGCGGCGGTCCGGACATGCGCGTAGCCCCAGCCGTGGGTATGTACAACTCCTTTTGGGTTTCCTGTCGTTCCGGAAGTATACGATAAAATAGCAGTATCATGCCGGCTGGTTTTTTCACCTTCGTACGATGTACTTTCCTTTGAGGCCAACTTTTCAAAGGACTGCCATCCATCCTCCTGTCCACCGACAATCAGCTTGGTTTGAAGAGCCGGATAATTCCCATCGATGCCATTAACCTCAGAAGTAGTTTGATGAAAAGCAATAATACCTTTTGCCTCCGCATGCTCAATTCGGTAAATTAAATCTTTTTTTCGCAGCATTTCAGAGCACGGGATAGCAATAATTCCTGCTTTTAAGCATGCCAGATAGCTCATATATGCTTCAGGTATGCGCGGCAGCAGGATAAGAACTTTATCTCCTTTTTCAATCCCCAGCCTCTTTAAGGCAAGTGCGAACTGATTCGTGCCCTCAACCAGTTCTTTGTACGTAACATCCCGGCGGTTGCCGCTTGCATCTGTCCATTTAATCGCCAAACGACTGTTGTCTTGTGCGAATTGATCCACTTCTTCAGCGATGTTGTATTGTTCTGGTGCAATCAAATGTTGAAACGTCATCATCCATTCCTCCAAACGATCCCCCGTCCTCAACATGAGGAAGCAGCATCCAAGTTAGTTTATTTAGCATAAAAAAATTTCGTTCTTTCCCTTCCTACTGATTGTATATGCTTTTAAAAATAACAGTCAAGAATGTTATTTTACTATTCTAAAAATAATGACAAGTATTATTCTGGATGTCTAACATTTATCACAGATAGGGTGTATGCTCTAACACAATTTTGATACACTTGTAAAAGAAGCTAGTTTGCAGAGAAGAAGGGATACTGTTGAAAGATAAATTCACGCTTGGCATGTTTTACACAATTGGATTAATTCTATTGTCTTTTGGCATCTCTATGATGATTTTGGCCGATTTAGGTGCAGGGCCATGGGATGCTTTATATGTTGCACTTGCGGATCAGATTGGGTTAACTGTAGGAACGTGGATTTTAATTACAGGTTTTATCCTGATTGTGGTGAATGCGGTGCTTATGAGGAAGATGCCGGATTTCTATGCGGTCATTACCATTTTTATCATGGGATTTCTCATTGATTTTTGGCTGCTGTTTATTTTCGCAGAGCTGAAAGCAGAAGTGCTAATGAGAAGTTTTATGCTGGGCGGGGGAATCTTGATCATCGCTGCCGGCGTGTCACTTTATCTGCAAGCCAATTTTGCAAAAAATCCGATTGATGGATTGATGGTGGCTGTTCATTTTCGGACAGGTTTAAGCTTATCACGGTCCAAAACGGTCCTCGAGGTAGCTGTACTCGTTGTCGCACTGCTGATCGGTGGACCCATTGGTGTAGGAACGGTCATTGTTGCATTTGGCATTGGACCTTTAATTGGGCTCTTCTTTATCCCTGCTGAAAAAATGAAGGCACGCATGCTCCTTCAGCCGGCCGTGATGCAAAAATAATGCCCGGGCAGCAGAAAATAATAAAAAGAAAAGACTTATAAATCCGTTATGCGCCTGCTACAGTTAAGTGGACTAGAGTTAATTTAAAAGGCAGAAGGTGAACGGCATGAAGAAAAAATCTAAAATAGAACGACCGGTCGTTTCTGCAAAAATAGGGCAGGGCCGTTTTAATGATATTTATTCTGAAGAGGAACTTTATCTGGCCGATGTTATGATTGAAAATGAAGTGATCGGTCCGGAGACGCTGACCAATTTGGAATTAACGCGTGTTGTTTTTAAGCATGTCGTGTTTGAAGAAGTGGTTTTTGACAAAGCTGATTGGACGGATGTTTCCTTTGAACATTGTGACCTGTCAAACAGTAAAATTACAAACGCATCCCTGCACCGTGTTTCATTCCAGGAATGCAAGCTTATCGGAATTGAAATTTCTGAATCGAACTGGATTCATGTGTCCATGAACGAGTGCATTGGAAATTTTAGCAATATCGTGGAATCCCGCCTTAAGCTCGTCAAGTTCAGCGAAACCTTGATGAACAATGCAAGCTTTTATGATAACGAACTCCTTCATGTGGAGATGGAGCGTTGTGAACTGGAGGATGCCAGTTTTATTGAAATGCCGATGAGCGGGCTTGATATCAGCACATGCAGCTTCGAAAAAATCAATGTAGCGAAAGAGCAGCTGGCAGGATGCACAGTTGCACCGCATCAGGCAATTGAGTTTTCGAAGCTTATGGGACTGATCGTTACTAATGAATAAATGTAAAAACAACGCTGCCCTTGTTAAAGGAGAGCGTTGTTTTTATTATGACGAATGAACTACCCGGGTTCCTGCAATCAAGTCGTGAATCGCCCGCTTATCTTCTCTAAATAGGACAAGGAATGCACTGACGATAATCGAAATGCCGAATGTGACGAAGGATAATAAGTATAGTCCAGCCACTTCTCTGAAAAACATATTGAGGAATGTCAGCTTTTCATTATCCATTCGTTTAATTTTAATTCCCATCATCCGTTTACCAATGACGTAGCCGCCCCAAAGTAGCGGTGTAATCGTCAGGTAAAGATAATAGAGGATATCCCACGTCCAATTGCTCATGCTAGTAAAAGAAATTTCGCCAGTGATAAAGTAAATAATGAGTGAAAAGGGAACGAATATAAGTAAGCCATCAAGAAAATTTGCAAACAGACGAACCCAAAAGCCTGCGGGATTTGTTTCCCGAATCATGATTTTTCCTCCTTTCTTTTTTGTTAAGGAGGAACTGTTGCTTGCCAATAATCGCCTCATGTTTTAGCGTACTATATTCGAAAGGTAAATAAAAGATTAGTATGAAAATTCTTACAACTAACACTGCCGGTTTAAAGGGTAAAAATAGTAGTGGTCCGTACCTCTTAGGACATGATAAGATAAGCAGGTACGATTAAATAGAAGAGGTGTCACCATGAGAAGTGGGTTTATCATAGGAATGTTTTATTTACTTGGGTTATTGTTGTTGTCGTTTGGAATCAGCACGATGATCGTAGCGGATCTCGGGGTAGGACCGTGGGATGCGCTATATGTTGGATTAGCCGAAACGATTGGTTTTACCGTAGGAACATGGGTGTTTATTTTAGGAATACTGTTAATTTTGCTTAACGGCTTTCTAATGAAACGGGTACCGGATTTCCTGGCGATTATCACAATCTTTTTGATCGGGGTCTTTATGGACTTCTGGCTGCTCGTTGCATTTGCAGGAATAGAGTCACTGGCAATGCCGCTCAGGGCTTTCATGCTAACAGCAGGAGTCGCGATCATTGGCCTTGGCATCGCTTGTTATTTACAGGCTGATTTTGCCCGTAACCCGATCGACTCTTTAATGATGGCGATTCAGCACCGGACAGGGAAAAGTCTCGCTGTATCAAAGACCATGATGGAGGTCAGTGTACTTGTACTGGCATTTTTATTTGGCGGCCCAATTGGATTAGGTACACTTCTAGTCGCTTTTTCCATGGGCGCTCTTATTCAGCTCTTTATCAAGCCTGTTACCGCTATTCGCAAGCGTTTAACAAACGAGCAGGAAGTCGTTATAAATTAATCAAAAACCTCACCGTTCAGCTGAAACGGTGAGGTTTTTTGTGATTGATTTTCATTCCCTTCATACAGTGATAAGAGCGCATATGTAAAGGAGGAATAGGCATGACCCTTTGGATCGATGTATCAGTACCTAAGCGGGAGCTCACCCTATATGATGCCAGTGAGGTGATTAAACGGTATCCTATTGCTGTCGGCAAGATGCTGACGCCTACTCCAAGAGGCAACTATATGATCGTTAACAAAGAAGAAAATCCGGGAGGTCCATACGGTGACATGTGGATGGGTTTGTCCAAGCCCCATTACGGCATACATGGAACCGACAATCCTGCATCAATCGGGACGGAAGCTTCACAGGGCTGCATACGCATGTACAACGAAGACGCCGTCGAACTCGCTTACACAGTCCCGCTTGGAACGAATGTATACATTCATAATTAAACGGTATTGGAATGGAAGTGAGGTAAAGCGTGAAAGGGGCCAGGTCCCTTTAATGCGTTACCTAACTAGAAAAAGAAAAAATCCAACCTGCATCGATTTCTGAACAGAATTCGATGCAGACTGGATTTTTCTTTGATTGTCGTTAATTGCTGTTTTGAATACCAAGTACTTCTTTAAATTCTTCTTCAGTAGAGACGTTTAAAAGCGAGTAGGCACTATCACCTTCAGAATCTTCTGCAACGGGGTCAGCTCCGTATTGATAGAGCAGAGCTGCAAGCTCATCATTTTCGTTGGAAACCGCAAGGACGATCGGAGAGGTGAAAGTATCCGATGCATTAGGATCAGCGCCTTCTTCAAGCAATAATTGTGCAGCATCATTTTGAGATGCGTAGACTGCATACATTAAAGGTGTGGAACCATCGGTATCTGTTTCCTCAATGTCCTCACCGTCTGCAATCAAATCTTCCATGATTTCAAGCTCTCCATAGGATGCAGCGTCCATTAGTGGAGAAGCGCTTTCGTATTCTTCAAATTCTTCGCCAGGCAGCAAGGAAGCAAAAACAGTTGTACCGACTGTGAATGCGAGAAGAACGGCAATGTAGGCGCCAAACAGTCCCCCAAAAAGCAGACTTGCTCCCACTGCAATTTTTCTAAAGTTCGGCCGGTAGAGAGGAGTGGTTTCATTGTTCATGAACAATCCCACTGATTGAATGCGCTTTGGCAATAAAGGATGAGTAGATAAAATTTCACTTAGCCAAACGGCTCCATTCGATTCAGAACGGATCTGTTCAAGATAGGCATCTTCATTTACTTCTCTCGCGATTAGTTTCCCCGCACCCAAAATAGTTAATGCGCGCTTTGCCGCCTCACCATCACCTGTCATATAGGCAGCTTCCCGATCACATGTGTATTCACAAGAACGGCTGTACGCCTGAGAAAGAAACGGCAGTAACTGAGCGGGCATGAGTAAAATGTTTTTCCACACGTGCCGCCGCTTAATATGTGCAAGCTCGTGAGCAATAATAAAGTCAAGCTCTGCTGAACCCTGCTGTCTGGCAAGCTCAAAAACTTCCGAATAAAGCACCACCATATTACGGCCGAAAAAGCGGGTGGCAAAAGCATTCAAGGCGCCTTCTGATTGAATCACAAATACATCAGGCGTTTTCTTTAACCCCATTTTAGAGGACAGTTCCTCAACGCGCTCGTATACATCTCCAAACTGCTGATGGCTGATGCGAATTCCGTTTCCGCGTATGGACCCAAGCATCGTGGCGTTCATGAACAGCACCACAGCTAAAACGGCGAGAGCAATTCCAATTCCTATAATAGAAATAATAGCAATAAGATAAATTATTGCGCTGTAAACAGCACCAATCACAAAATAAATCGTTTCTCTTTCTGATTTTACTGGCCCCGCCGTCATATTCCAAATACCTCTTTTCATGGTTTAATTTTACAACCCTATTTTACTTTAAGGCAGAAGGGGTGCGGGGTCAATAGAGTACGAGACAAAAAAATCCTCCACCATAAGGGTGAAGGATTGGGATGATTAAGTGTTTTTTTCTTTTGTTCCGGCTGCTTTAGAATCAAGCGTAGTGGTTTTAACTATATCTTCCGCAAGTACTGACCCGCATATTACGCTTAGTTAATGATAAAGTAAAGGGAGTTAAACAAATGTTTGATTGAAAGAAAATTTTCTAGATTTCTCTTCGCATCGCCTTCAGCACATCAATCTCTGTAGCACGTTTTGCCGGACGCAAGCCGGAAAGGATGGTAACAAGCAGGCAAATCACGACCGCTATCACAATTAATAGTGGAGGGATGGATGAAAATTGCAGACCTGCAGGCATTTCTTCATCAAACGCTGCTTCCAGGATCAGAGGAAGCCCAAAGTTCACCAGAATACTAATTACATAGGCAGCAGCAATGCCAATCGCTGCACCAATCAGACCAATGTAGCTGCTTTCGAGAATAAAAATCCGCTTAATTACTTTAGGACTTGCTCCAATGGCTTTCATAATGCCGATATCAGGCGCCCGTTCTGTAACCGCCATTGTCATTGTATTATATATGCCAATAGAAGCTATTAAGATGGCGATGGTGCCAATGAAGATCAATCCTGCTTTTGCAATGGTGAACAAGGTATTCATTTGTTCCATTTCATTTACAATGGAGTAGGACATATAATTCTGATCTTCAAGTTGTTCGCTTACATTTTTCACACTTTCAAGATCGCTTGCAATAACCGTAACCTGGTCGTAGGGGACTTCTTCAGCAGAAACGTCTTCAAAAGTAGAAGGATCCATTAATGCTGCGCCAGGGGTGCCGGTAAAGGTCTCCAATTCGTCCAGCAAATCGTCGGTTATGTAGACATGTTGGTCCCATTCCCATTCGCGGCCAGGCGCCTTCATTACACCCACAATCTTGACATCAAATTCTTCAGTGGTTTCTTGATCACCGTCTGTTTTGGCGATCTCCATCGTAAAGATTTGCCCGATTACATTCTCATCAAATTGCAGCTCTTCTTTGATGAGTCCGTCTTCGTTATATAGTTCATCGGGATTTCCTTCTGTTGGAGTTAATAAAGGAATAAAATGATGCCCAACTACCACCTCATCGGCAGCCTCTGGTAATCTGCCTTCTGCGAGCTCAGCACCTGAGGCAATCTCAGATGGAAAATGAGCGGCAACAGTCGGAGCATAGGCTTGGAAATCGTCCACTGAATAAATTGCCTCCTGCTGTACAGATTTTTGTCGTGTAACAGCACGGACGCCTTCCAATTCTTCAAATTTGGCAATATCCTGATCTGTTATCCCCTGTCCTTCCTCGCCGCCATAGACCTCTACTTCATTAATCGTCCGGTTTTCCAGCGTATCTCTTAAAATAGAGTCATGCAGTCCAAAGGCAACGGAGGCAAGAACGATTAAAAATGCACACCCCATAGCCGTGGCGAGAACGGTCATGAACACACGAATTTTATTTTTTTTCATATTTTGAAGAATAAAACGAAACTGATCTTTGAGTTTCATGAAAACACCACGCTTTCCACCATTTTTCCGTCTGCAAGTGTAATCGTCCGATCGCCAATCCTGGCTACTTCGTCGTCATGTGTGATAATCAGAAAGGTGATGCCCATCTCCTTGTTCAACTCCTGAATAAAGCGAAGCAGATCTTCTTCTGTTTCACTGTCGAGACTTCCTGTTGGCTCATCCGCTAAAATAAGGGGAGGCTCGAGAACAAGTGCACGGGCAATGGAGACGCGCTGCTGCTGACCGCCTGATAATTCGCTTGGGTAGTGCCCTGAAAAGTCCTCAAGGCGGACTTTTTTCAGCATATCAAGCGTCATCTTTTTTCGTGCCTGTTCACTAATGCCCTTTAAGATAAGAGGGAGCTCAATATTTTGATACGCTGTCATACTTGGGATCAGCTGAAAGTTTTGAAAGATAAAGCCCATATGCTGCAATCGAAATTCGGCAAACTCACTTTCATCAAACTCACTCACTTTTTGATTCTGAATGATAATTTCTCCCTGAGTCGGGCGGATAAAGCCGCTGATTAAGTTTAAAAGAGTGGATTTACCTGATCCGCTGCGGCCCACAATGGTTACAATTTCACCTGCACGTACATGAAAAGAAATATTCTCTAACACGGACAGTGAGGTTTGATCTCCTTTTTTTCCTAAAGTAAAGTGATGGGAAAGCTGGTTAATATCAATCATTTAGTACCCTCCTTAAAGTATAATTCCATTTTGGGACCGATTTTGGCAAAATGAAAGAAGGGACCCGTGCTCGAGTACCCTTCTTTACTTGTTATGGCAAAGGAAGTGCGTCCTTAATAAAGTCAGGTGCATTTTCTGCAGTAAAGCTCAGCGTAGTGTAGCTGCCGTTTTGCGGAACAATCACGGTGTAATCTCTTCCGGCTCCCTTTGTAACGGCAGAATAGATTTCCTGAATTTCCTCGTTTTCCGTTGCGATATATTTTGGATCGGGCAGCTGGTTGATGTCTCCATTGTTATATAAGATCTCATCGTATTCCATACTCCAGTCGCCGGTCCATTCCGGCACAACGATCACACTTTCCAGCTCTTCAGGTGCAAGCATTCCTTCTGTGTAATTATTTTCCTTAAGCCATTCAATCGTATTTGTATAATCCATGTAGAGAGAAATACCTGGAGGAAATTGGTGATCTTCGTCCAGCCCTTCAAAGAAGATACTTCCCAAATAATTGTCGTTACCTGATGAAAATTGCCAGCGGCTCGGCGTTTCCCGCACGTCTTTCTCAATGGCATCCATCAGTTCCCCGATTTGATCGATATCTGTAATTCGCGTTTCTTCAGCCGAATTGTTAAGACTAAGACTTAAATATGAAATTTCGTTATTCTGCTGCATTCTAAAAATCGGTTCATTCATTAGCTTGTATTCCTCGTTCCGACGCAACTCTTCGGTAAGGTCAGCAACAAGTTCATAGGGAACACGGTATTCTCTCGATAATGTCCCACCGTCCTTCAGCTTATATTCGATGGAAATGAAATCGGTATTGTAGCTATTTGAAACAGCTTCATCGGTGAGTGTTTCATGAATCGCAATGACCTGTTCAATACTTTCTACGCTCTCCATATATCTGACTTCAGAATCCGAATACATATTGTTAATACTGACACTCTGCACTTCGTTTGCTTCAGGTACAGTATTTTCATAAAACCCTGCAGCAAGGTTTACCGGGATGATAAGCAGGGCAACGAATACCCCATAAACCACAAACCCTTTCCAAGGCCACACCAGACGCAGTGTTTTCTGTAAGATCATTTGAAGAATGGTATACCCGATAAATGCTCCAAGAACATAGCCGACTACGGTCCAGGCAAAGTTGCCCTGCTGAATTTCACTAAAGAAAAAGCCTGCTACGAGCATAGCGAAAAAGGTCAGGACATAGAGAAATAAGTAACGGAAGAAAGGGAAGACGATGGTCTGATCCGTTGCTTCTGACGGCCTCTTTGTGTATGCGATATAAGAGGCGGCTGTAAACAGGGCAGCTATCAGTGTGTAGATGGCATACTCCGTTAAGCTGAAAGGATCATCGAGCAGCATCGTCAGCCGGACAAAAAACATTCCGTTTGTCATAATATTTTCAGCATAATTGGTCAGCGCAAGACCTTTTACATAGTATTGGAGATTAAAAAGAACAAGCACAATCAGACCTGCCGGCACAAAAATCATTAAATACGTGAGTCCGGCATGAAGCAGACCGTTGCCAACAAACATTCCAATCGTGATGGTAAAAATAAATAACAAAAGCACGATAAGAAAAGACAGTCCCATCCAACCGAGAATATCAACGAAATTGTAGAATTGGTCATTTAAAAACGGAAGGAGGATGGCAAGCAGGACTCCCGTTATGAGCAGAGGAACAAGCAATGCGGCCGTACCCGCCAAATAGGTATTCGTTAAAATCGTCTGCCGGGTAAAAGGCAGGCTGTGCATAAAATCGGTTGCTGCTTTTTTTGTTGTGAAATTAACGAGAATGATTCCCAGTAAAATAGGGAAGATGGCGTATACAATCAATTGAAAGGCATAGGAAAACTGAAAAACTGGATTAATCTGGTAATTGGAATAAGAAAAGGGGGCTGTAAACTGTCCACTGGCCGCCCTTGTTAAATGATCGATCAGGATGCTGAGCGGAAGCATAATAATAAGGGTCAAAGTGAAAAATACAGCTATCCAGGTGATGGATCGTGCCTGCTGCTGAAACAGTCCTTTATTCCACAATAAGATTCCGGATTTCATAGCCGACACCTCCCAGTTCATAAATAAATATTTCTTCTAACGTCAGCGGCAGCAAATCAAAAATGGCCGGCTGATACGATTCTACATAAGCAGTAATCTCATCGACATTTCCTTTTACGATGCATAAGACTACGCTGCCTCGCTTTTCATAATGAAGCACATCCATTCCATCCAAAAAGCTTTTGTCGGGAACCTTTTTAAAAGCAATTTGAAGTTTATGAATATCCGTTTTCAATTCATCCATATCCCGCTCAAATAAAAGGGTGCCTTTATGCATGATGCCGACATAATCACAAAAGTCCTCCATCTCGCGAAGATTATGGGACGATACAAGCAGGGTAAGGGAGCGGTCAGCGACATCCTGCAAGATCAGGTTCTTCATTTGCTGGCGCACAACAGGATCAAGGCCATCAAACGGTTCATCGAGAATTAAAACGTCAGGCATGGCCGAAAGCGTAAGAATAAACGAAGCCTGGCGCTGCATTCCTTTCGACATGCGGGAAAGCTTTTTATCCGGATCCATTCGTAAATGGGAGGTCAGCTGCTTGAACCGTTTTGCATTCCAATTGGCATAAACCTCTTCATAAAAAGAAGCCATTTGATTTAAAGATGTCTGGTGAAGAAAATAGGGCTGATCAGAAATGAAGAGAACTCGCTGTTTACTATCAGGTATTTCATACACAGGCTGGTCAGAAACAGTAATGCTGCCATGATCCTGTTTATAAATTCCTGCAATCATTTTCAGCAGGGTGGTTTTACCTGCTCCGTTGGATCCAAGCAGGCCGTAGATTGAGCCTTTCCGAACGTGAAGGGAGAGATCATGAACGGCTTGCAGGTCTTCAAATTTTTTATTCACAGCAACCGCTTTAATCATTTTTATCCTCCCTTTCTGCCACTTTGACTTTTTCAATCAGTTGAATCAGCTCATCCTTTGAACCGCCAAGGAACAATATTTCACTCACTATTTTCTCTAAATCCTGCTTCAGCATCTCCAATCGCTCCTTATTAGCATCAATCTGAAATGGTGCTACGAAACTTCCTTTGCCTGGTATGGAATAAATAAATCCTTCCCGCTCAAGCTCGCGGTACGCTTTTTGAATGGTATTGGGATTAATGGTCAGCTCCTGCGCAAGGCTTCGAACTGAAGGCAATTGTTCATCCACCTGCATGACATCACGCATCATCAGCTTCTTCAGCTGATCCATCAGCTGTTCGTATATAGGGACCCGGCTACGCGTATCTAACGTAAACATCCGCACCCTCCTCATTTGAAATGTACTATCTGTATTAGTTATTGTAATACGGTTAATACGGTTGGTCAATAGGAAGAAATGAAAATGTTTTACATTTTTTTCGACAAGTAACTGGGGGAGAGGCTGACAAAACTTTTAAACTGAAGTTGCCACTTACAAATGAAGATGATACAGAAATTGCTGAAGAAAGATGTATTTAAAAAGACAGCGAAGACATTTGCGATTTTGTCCAGCAAGAAAAAGATCGTTGAGTTATCCACATGTTAATAGTTTATTCCGAACAATAGGTTAAAAAACTTGGGAAAGAGTGCATATGTGCATAAGTAATGTGAATAACTCAGCAGGAATTTAAAGTTTTATTCGTCTGACTTATTTTTATATAAAAATGTGGATAAGTTTAGAAGAGCTGACTTCAATGTGGCTTTCTATGTAGAATCGGTTATGCGTTAACTGAATGATCACTTTGAGGTATGCAACGAATTCATGATAGTAAAAAATCGGGTGTTTATTGAGTCCCTTAATAGAACAGGTAGAGAAAAATACGTTTTTTTCTTTACCTGTTTTTGTGTTTTCTCTTAAGATTTTATCTTGGCATAATCAAGAAAAGAACAGGAGGACAGTCGCAACATCAGGATTCCGGCACGACGACTATCCGTACTAAAGCGAAGAAACATTTTACGCAAGCCAAAGCATCGAGTACCGCTGAATAGTACATAGCATTTTCTGTCTCTTTTTATTTATCAAGAAAAGTAAAATAAACCAGTCAAAATGTATAATGAACTTTACAATATGTAAAGTCTGTTATACATTATAGTTAAGCAAAATAGAATAAGGAGGCGTGATATATGGCCATTCGAAATCGGGTAAAAGAACTGCGCGCCAGACATGGACTTACACAAGGGGAGTTGGCAGAAAAAGCAGGTGTAACAAGACAGACCATCGTTTCTCTTGAAAAAGGGAGCTATACACCGTCTTTGCTGCTCGCAATGAATTTATCGGATGTTTTAGGAGAAAAAATAGAAGATATTTTTTATCGGGAAGGGGACGAAACATGAAACGAGTCATTATCGAAATTATTTTAAGTGTGATTTTTTATACACTGCTAGCCTGGGTGCTGAGTGGTGCAGCTCAGATGTTTAGAGCCATCGTGCAATTTGAAGAAACGGATTGGTCACAAGGCGGAGAGTTTTACTTTACTTTTAATTTAATTCCATTTTTTATTTTGGGGTTGTTTTCAATTTTTTACGCGTTTTATTCGTTTAAAACAAGAAGTACAAACAAACGGACGCTTAAATGGATGTTTACTTCTATGACAGAGTACAGCGAAGGGGATGAGCGGGAAAGCATTATCACAAGCAAAGCAACGCGTGCAGGTTATTATACGTATGGGGTTACGGTCCCGATTTTTATGATCATTCTTGTTTTTTCACCCTTTTTCAACGAGCACTTTCCAAGCTATCCATTTTATACGCTTGCTGCGATTTTAAATATCTCGACTATCGTATATGGAGTGGTTTGGGTAAGAGAATATCGGAAATAGCCAAGGGCCGGATTTCCATCCAAAGAAATCCGGCTTACTGTTTTTTAGCGTAACCTAAAGCCAATACTGTTTAAAATCCCTAATATATTCATTAATAGACGTCTGTTTTTTGCCGGTTATTTTTTCAAAATCATTTGAAATTCCTTTGGCTAACCCAAGCTTTGTAGGAAAGTGAATGCCTGTGACTACGTTAATAAAGGAGCTGTCGGCTCCTTGTGAGAGCATCCAGCTTTTAAATTCTTTTACAGAAGGATTCGTATACTCAACAGGTGTTTCTAAAATGTGTGTCATTCTTTTTGCCACTTCATAAAAAGTCAGCGCTTCATTTCCCGTAATGACATAAGACTTATTTTGATGAAGGGATGGATTTCTAAGTGCCATAACTGCAATTTCTGCCAGATCGCGGGCATCGACAAAACTTGTTTTTCCATTACCGGCAGGGACAAAAATTCTTTTTCGCTCTTTCAGTTCCTGCAATAAAAAGTCATTTAAATTCTGCATAAAGTATCCTGCTCGAATAAATGTGTAAGGGATGCCTGTTTTTTTAATTAACTTTTCATTTTTATAATGATGAATAAAGGGCATGAATTGAACATCTTTTAAAGATAGATAAACGATGTGTTTGACCGATCGCTTCTTTGCCGTCTCTAAAAATCGTTCGAATTCAATGCCCTCTCCAGGGGGATAAATAAGAAAAATGCTGTCTACATCACTGAGTGCCTGCTCAAATGTTTCAGGCTTGGTAAAATCCAGCAGGGTGAACGAATAATCGCTGCCATAGTTTGCTTTTGCCTTTTCTAGGCTTCTTACGGCACATGTACTGACAATAGAGGCTGACTTTGCTTTTTTGGCTACTTCAAATCCTGTTTTTCCGTTAAACCCAGTGATTAATGTCTTCATGGAATCATCCTCTCTGTTATTCATTGTACATCAGTAGTTTTTTAGGTGGGAAGTAAGTATGTTTATTTTAAATATAGAGGAAATTGCCTTTACTATTTATTGAAAATTCAGTATAATATACTTACTAAGAAAACAATAGAGTTTCTTCGCTGATATGCTGTTGAGACAAAACAGACGAATTTCATACATCCTTGGTAAGATGCTGTGGGCACTAGAACTATCAGCAAAGCCGAAATGGATCGAATAAATCGATCTTTTTCGGCTTTTTTATTTTGACAGCTCTATTGATTCATAAAAAGCTAGAATAAGATAATAGGAGGAAAGCAATGACACAAACCAGAGTACTTCCTTCAAAGATCCGCTATGTATTTACCCGTGTGAAAGATTCGTTTGAAGAAAATGGAACAATCTTCATTTCCTTTTCTGCAAGATTAACTAGAGAATATCCCCATGCCGGATTTACTGAAAATGAACGAATTTGGTTTGATTTTCAAGAACTTAAGAAATGCCATGCCAACTGTAAAATGAGCGGGCTGCGAGAAGGAATCTCAACCTACCTTCTTTCTGAAGAAGTATTTGAAGAACTGGTCAAGCTGTCTTCCCATTGTCCGAAAGAGCTTTATCATATAACGCCTATTTTTGAAGATACGTATTTTAAGAAACTGGCCAAGTACGGTTGAACCGGCTGGCTTACATACACGATGATAAAAATCAGCCCGTTTTAGGAGCTGATTTTTCCGGTTATTTAACAGGAATCTTAAGTTGAAAGGTGGTTCCGACACCTTTCTCACTGTCAATTTCAATTCTTCCTCCAATTTTGTCTACCACACTGTAAACCATTACCATGCCAAGACCCGTGCCTTCCTTTTTGGTTGAATAATACGGCTTTCCGATCAAGGAGGCTTCCTCTTCTGTCATACCTTCACCCGTATCTTTTATGCAGATAATGATATATGGCTTTCTGGAAAAAACATCAATGGAAAGAATGCCGCCCTTTTCTTTCATGGCTTCAATCGCATTTTTATATAAGTTAATCAGACATTGCTGAATTTGATTTTGATCAAATTTGCGGGTCAGATCATTTTCAAAGGTAAATTCAATTTCAACTAAATGCTGGTGAGCGTATGGAACCATAATATTGTTTACATACTCTATTTCATTTTCTAAATTTGTCGTGATCATATTTTTCGCTTGAGGCTTCGCAAATGAAAGAAAGTCACTGATGATTTTCTCGGCTCTTTTTAATTCATTTAATGAATAATTAATATATTCCTTATCCCCTGCCTGCACCGTTTTAGACTCCTTTAACAACTGGAGGAATCCGCTTGTTACTGTGAGCGGGTTGCGAATCTCGTGTGAAACGCTTGCAGAAAGTTCGTTGATGACGTTAAGCCGTTCTGACTGCAGATACTGTTCTCTCTCTTGGTTATTTGCAATAATCTTTTCAATTAAAATTAAGACCACCACAACGCCAATGACATGGATAGGAACAATATTCACTGCAATCATCCAGTACTCTTCGTTGAGGACCGGGAAAAACGCAGTGAGTGTAACAAGATAAAAACCGACGACTAAAAATGACGCAATGCCCCCCCATATAATTCTATTTCTGGGGCTTAATTGGATAAATTTTTTGCACCAATAAGGCACAACAAGTAAAACGACTGTTGAAAAAAGAAAAGATTGAATCATGCCTTCTCCGCCTAAAATAAAGCGATAAACATTTAAAATAAGATAGAGAGGGACCGCCACTTTGTAGCCAGAAAAAAGGGCTGCTATGATAAATGGGATATACCTAAGATCAAAATTAAATCCAAGCTCCATTTTAATAGGAAAAGTCATCGTCAGCACTAAAGGAAAGGAGGCTAATAGCAGGAATACACGATGGTCCCGGAAATGACTTAAACGATCTTCAAAGAAAATAAGGTAAATTAAAACCGGAAGTAGAATAAATAGAAAATTATTTAATAGGGTTTCAGTCATCGCTTTCTTCCTTTCGTGAGTTCGTGTGCATCGGGTATGGAAGAAAAAAGCTGTATGGGTTCAATGTGTATTTAAATTGAAGACTCTATTCAATTCAAAATAATATAATCCCATAGAGCGAACACGCTAAGCATCTAACATGGGGACATACAGAAAAATCGATTAGTGGATAAGCTTATTTTTCTTCCCCATTCAATCCCTCAATCTTTAATAGGGCTTATTAAGTAATTTAGCAAGGCAAAGCATAGTCTGGCAAGGGCTAAACGAAATGACGCACCAAAAATGACAAGAAACAGTTCAAAAAGACATGATTTCAACACTGTAATCCCCATTTTAGCTAATTTCTTTTGTTCCTCCTTCTTTTCGGCTATAATAATGTTTTAAGGTTGAAATTTAACTGAATTTTTGGAAATTAGGAGGAAATGGATATGACTGAATCAACAGATCGTAACGCACCCTTACGCAGTGATGTGAAGAAGCTCGGCTCTATTTTGGGCGAAGTTTTAATTCATCATGGAGGGATTTCTCTCTTAAATAAAGTAGAAGAAATAAGAGAGACGACGAAAAACCTGAGAAAAGAATACAATGAAGAAACCTATAGACATTTAAAAGAAGAGATCAGTGCGATCAAACCGCCCATGCGTGAGCAGGTGATTCGTGCATTTTCCATCTATTTTCATATCATTAATATTGCAGAGCAAAACCATCGAATCCGCCGTTTCAGACAATACCAGCTTGATGACGATGGTGTTATTCAGCCAGCGTCCATTGAAAGCGCAGTAGCTTACATAAAAGAGAATGATTTTGCGCCGGAGGAAATTCAGCAAATTGTTAATGATTTGTCGATTGAATTAATTATAACCGCTCATCCAACAGAGGCAACGAAGCGTACAGTGCTCGAAGTGCAGAAGCGGATTTCCCTTCTGCTCCGGGCGCTTGATAACCCGTATTTAACCAAAAAAGAAAGAAGAAAGCTTGATGATAGCTTATTTAATGAAGTAACAGCACTTTGGCAGACTGATGAACTGCGTCACCGCAAGCCGACTGTCATAGATGAAGTGAAAAATGGCTTATATTACTTTGATGAAACGCTTTTCGCTGTTCTTCCTGCCATTCATCAGGAGCTTGAAGATAAGCTCGAGGATTACTATCCTGATCTGGAATGGACGGTTCCAAACTTTCTTCACTTCGGTTCTTGGATCGGCGGAGACCGGGACGGTAACCCGCACGTTACACCTGAAATCACGTGGGAGACTCTTGAAATGCAGCGCAAATTGGCACTGAAAAAATACGATCAGGCACTCGTGGACCTGATGAAGCGGTTCAGCCAGTCGATTACCCGCGTAGAAGTGAGCGAAGAGTTATTCCGATCTGTGAATGAGGATGAGCAGACGTATTTAACGGAGGATGAAGCGTGGCCTGTAGAAGGAGAAGTGTATCGCCGCAAGTTTGCGGTCATGCTAAAGCGGGTGCGGGAAGTAGGAAAATCCGATCTGGGCTACAAGGACGCTGAGGAACTGCTGTCAGATTTAATCTTAATTAAAGAAGATGCAGAAACTCACCAGCCGGATAACCGTAAACTCAAAACCATCCGGAAAGTCATTCGTCAGGTGCAGTTGTTTGGATTTCACCTTGCAACACTCGACATACGAAACCACAGCGGGGAACACGAAGCCGCTATGACAGAGATTTTAAATGTGATCGGCATTACAGAGGACTATGCTTCGCTTTCGGAGGAAGAAAAACTTACAATTCTTGAAAACGTGTTAAAGGATCCAAGACCTGTCACGCTTTTGCAGGAAGATTATTCGAAAGAAACGCAGGAAGTTTTTAAGGTTTTTCAAATGATTAAAAAAGCACATGATGAATTTGGCAAGCGCTCGATTGATGTTTACCTGATCAGTATGACTCAGGCATCAAGTGATCTTCTTGAAGTGCTCGTACTGGCAAAAGAAGCGGGTATTTACCGTCTGCATGCCGATGGGAATGTAGAGAGCAACTTAAATGTGGCGCCGCTTTTAGAAACGGTCGACGATTTAATCGCAGGTCCTCATATTATGAAAACATTGTTTGAAATGGATGTTTACCGCAGTCATCTTGGAAAGCACGGTGACCACCAGGAAATCATGCTTGGCTATTCAGATGGAAGCAAAGACGGAGGAACGCTGACGGCGAATTGGAAGCTCTTCAACGCACAGCAGGAAATCCACGAAATGGCGAGAGAATATAATGTGGGACTGAAGTTCTTCCACGGCCGCGGAGGCTCTCTTGGCCGGGGCGGCGGTCCGTTAAACCGCAGCATTCAATCGCAGCCTGGTGAAACACTGGGGCACGGCGTTAAGATCACCGAGCAGGGTGAAGTCTTATCCTCACGCTACCTGCTTGGCGACATCGCATACCGTAATCTTGAGCAGGCGGCTTCTGCTCTGTTAGAGGCTTCAGCTAAAGCCATCCGTCAGTTTAAAGACGGACATGCACTTCCTGCAGAGTGGAAAGAGGCCATCACACAAAGCTCGGATGCTGCTTTAAAGAAATATCAGGCGCTCGTTTTTGGAGACGAAGACTTTTTGACTTATTTTAAACAGGCCACACCACTTGGCGAGTTGGGAGAGCTTAATATCGGCTCACGTCCAATGAGCCGTAAAGGAAGTCAGAAATTTGAAGATCTTCGGGCTATTCCTTGGGTATTTGCCTGGACACAATCAAGACAAATGCTTCCAGCCTGGTATGCTGCTGGAACAGGGCTTCATTCGGTTGCCTCACAAGGACCGGAGCAGGTGGAAACACTAAAAGACATGTACGAAAACTGGCCATTCTTTAAGTCAACCATCAACAATCTTCAAATGGCGTTATTAAAAGCCGATTTAACCACAGCAAAAGAGTACTTATCTTTAGTACATGATCCTTCAATTGCAGAGCGCATCTTCGGAGAAATCTCAGATGAATATGCTCTGACAAAAGAAGTACTGTTGAAGATTACAGGCAATACCGAGCTTCTCGATCATACACCAAACATTCAAGACAGCGTGAATCTGCGAAATCCTTACGTAGATCCGCTTAACTTCATGCAGGTTGAGCTGATTAAAAAGATGCGCGAATCAGATGATCACTCAGACGAACTGCTGACAGAAGTACTGCTGACGATCAATGGCGTTGCCGCAGGACTCGTTAATACAGGTTGATTTGTAAAGTAAAAGAGCGATAATCAGAAAATCCACTTTTCTTCTGGAAAAGTGGATTTTTGCTGTCTATAGGGGTTTTCCGAAGGCATGTCCGTTGAATTTAACTGAGGACATTACGCTGCTATAGTTGCAGTTTAAGAGATTCCCGCTCCTTAGGTTATAAAATGTGAAAGAAAGCAAGGTAAATATCCTTCCATATCATAGTTCCCGATCAACGTGCATACGATGAAAAAAACGGTTGGAGTGAACAGGAAGATGACAAGAATTCAAACAACAGGCATTTGCTTAGCGATACTAGTAATCGCACTAGCGGTTTTGTTCAGCCAGACACCCGTGCAGGAAAAGCCCGTTGGGGCAGTGTTCGCTCAGTTGTCCGAAACAGAACAGGAACTCTCCTTAAAAGAAGTTCAAGTATTCAATGACGCGCTGCTTAATGAAGGAGCCCTGTATGATCAAATCAGAACGGAATTGACAAATAAGGGCTACGCGCCTTTCCGAATTATGGGGAATGCCTATACGACTGACCAAATCGCTCTTCAGGTTCAGCTGCAGGAACAAGCGGCAACAGCGGAAAATAAGGAAGAGATTCAATTGCTTTTCACTGAACTGATTATTAAAAATGGATTGAGCCCTTCACGTTTTGATGTTGAAGTAAGTTCGGTTTTATATTGAGGTAAACCGGTCTTTCGTGGACCGGTTTTTTGTATGGACCCGGACTGTTGAAATTAATGAGAATAGCGTTAAATAGGATCAAACACGCAGTTTCCTTATTTTATCAGGTCGGATGTTGATCTTAAGAAAAAAGAGAAACATGCCGCCCCCACGGTTCTTCTGAAAAGTTATGAAACCGTTTTTTTGCTTGCGGCTGCTGGGGCATGAAGGGCTTTTAAGCCATGCAAGTCCAATAAACTAAAGCCGACTTTTGATAAAATAGGAAGAAAAATAAAGATAGCAACATCCGTCAGCTCCTGTGTTAAGCCCAAGCCGGAAGGGCCTATGATCCAGGCTGAGGGATAACATACCCATAGAATGGTCAGGTACGCTGCAGTCCGTTTAAAATGCTTCTCAAGTGCTAAGCCGCCCTCCCTGGCAATTTTAAGCAAAGGTCCCCAGATTAAGTATAAAATAAAGACAAGTGCACCCACGCCGATAAAATACCAGACATACGTTAGGGCAGGCGGAGAAAAATCCCCAATTAAACCAGTTAAAATCATCAATACATCTGCTGACACCAACGACCAAATCAATACTTTATTTTTTCGAGGCGAATAAAACATTGCAGTCAATGCCAGTGCCACCAGCAATAAAGGGGTGGTGACCACCCAATCAATATATCTGGCAAAGTAAACGGTTTTGTCAGAGGTTTCAAACAGCCCCTGTCCAATGGCAATTGAAAAGTAAGCTAAGCCGGACCATATAGGAATGATCGACGCAATTAAAAATTCATAGGATGGTATTCCAGTTGGTCTTCGGCTCAACCAAATAAAGTAACCCGCTCCTGAAAACATCACAGCAGCATAAACCCAGTGTAGTAAAACAATCGTTTCGTTCATGTTCTTCACTCCTTTTACGTCTATACGTTAAACAGTATGGACATCAGAGCGAATAATGAAACGTTCAATGTGAATGCAGCATCAAAGCAACTGGAGATTTTAGTAGATAGATGAAGAGGGCAAGAAGCTAGATCAGATTTATTAATCATAGAAATGGAGCTGATCACGATAATTTCCTGGTTTAAGAAATTCCATCATGATCCGGACATTGTTTTAAGGTATACAAAGAAAAGACAAGCGAAGAAGGACGTTTCCTTAGTTATAAGACGAAATAAACAAGAGCTGATATCCATTAATCCTGAGATCCCTCTGCCTCTAGCAAGTACCGTAAAAATCATCCTTGTAATTGAATTCGCGCGGCAGGTTAGTGTAGGGAAAATCGATGAAAATAAGCGGTTTCCAGAAGATGAGCTGTTGAAGTATTATGTTGAGCATACGGATGGTGGAGCTCATAAAAAATGGGTGGAGGAGTTCAATAAAGACCACTATTCATTAAAAGAAATTGCGATCGGAATGGCAGCCTACAGTTCGAATGCGAATACTGATTTCCTGTTGGATTATCTGGGGATAGAAGAGGTAAATCAGCTTCACAAATCATTAAACCTAAACCAACATTCGATGATTTTCCCGCTGGTGTCTTCATTATTTATTTGTAATTACGTAAGTTTTAAAGAGAAAATTTCGAACAAAAGGAAACAATTAAATCGCATGCAAACCATGCCGATGAGTGAATATATACAGTATTCTCTCATAATACATGAACACGTAACAAATCAAGGGAAACAAGCGTACATGGAAAATATAAATCTGAATTATGAATTTCAGAAAATCTGGTCTGACCGTTTACCATCAGCATCTGCAGCTGATTATGCAAGGCTGGTGGAAATGATCAATGATGGAAAGGTTTTTAGTGAGAAAATGCAAAGCTGCATAGAAGAAATCCTTGGATATTCCATCTTTAAAAATGAGAAAAACAGAAAATGGATTGAGCGTGGAGGTGTTAAAGGGGGATCCACGTTATTTGTATATACATATGCTTCTTATACAACGGATAAAGACGGGAATCAAACAGAAATTATTTTTTTCTCTAATAATCTGAACGCGCTGACTTTAAGAAGAATACAAACGAACTTTAATCAATTTGTACTGAAGGTTTTGACAAGTGACGAGTATCGAAAGAAAATAAGCAGAGTGTGATAAGAGCTGAGACTGCAAGTTCCGACGATTTAAATTTAGTGAGAAAGATATGTATAGCTTTCTTTGACCCAAATGACCTGCCTGCATGAGTATTAGCATCCCATCATACCATGGTAAAAACATGTAAAGGTGCTGAATCTATTTGAACAGGATAAAAGGCAGTTTGCTCGCTGGATTGATCGCATTTTTTTGCATTGTCCTTGTCATTAATGTGGCATTGTATGAGACAGTACTGAATATGAGCCTGCTGAGCGGACTTGTTATCGGAACCGCACTTGGACTATACTTTAGCCGTATGACAATGCAAGGTTTGGCGGTCACATTTTGTATGATTTGTTTAAGCGGAGGATGTCTGGCGCTAATGATTCCCGACTACACTTACAGCGAAGCGACTGCACTTGTCGGGCTGACGAAGCCTGGCGTGCTT
Organism: Jeotgalibacillus campisalis; assembly: GCF_000829515.1. GTDB lineage: Bacteria > Bacillota > Bacilli > Bacillales > Jeotgalibacillaceae > Jeotgalibacillus > Jeotgalibacillus campisalis. Next base: position 193,879 of record NZ_JXRR01000008.1, read on the forward strand.
GCTGTACATGAACAGAAAAAAATACCAGGGGATTATGATGAGTTTTCGCTCATTCGGCCTGCGTGGCATTACCATATCAGCATGAAAATGGAGGACAAGCTGGTTTCCTACCGTGTAAATCCTGTGACAGGGGATATAACGCAATTATCCAATGATTAATAGGAGAATCCTTAATGAATATAAATACGAAGCGATTGAAAATAAGAGAATTCAGAGAAGACGACTGGCGGGATCTCTGGATTTATTCGAAAAATGAAAAAGTGATGACTTATATACCAGAGGGAGTCATGTCAAAAGAAGCCGCCAAAGAATTTGTTGAAAAAAACAGTGGAGAGAAAGCAGAGAATTATCCGATTATTTTGAGAGAGAATGACAGGTTAATCGGACATCTTGTTTTCCATCCGTATTTTGGTGATCACACATATGAAATTGGCTGGATCATGAACCCCGCTTATCAGAGAGTTGGCTATGCCAGCGAAGCGGCAAAAGCAATCCTTGAGTACGGCTTCAGTGAATTGAAACTGCACCGCATCATCGCCACATGTCAGCCTGAAAATAAAGCCTCTTTCAAGGTGATGGAAAAGATCGGGATGAGAAAAGAAGGCTATTTTAAACAATGCATTCCCCATGAAAATGGTTGGTGGGACGAGTTTTATTATGCGATTCTGGCTGACGAAGCACAACAATAAAAAGCACGGACAGGGAAGCCTGTCCGTGTTTTCTTCATTTCTTTACGAAATAAATCGTTGATCGAACTTAGAAATCAATCTTCATTGCCTCTGCCATCAGCTCAGGCATATCTGTATTGTCAAGAAGACCGTGGAACAACCCAGAACCTGGTCCATACGCATAAACTGGCACATCTACTCCGGTGTGAGCTGAAGTGGACCAGCCTACATAAGCACGTTCACTGACAATCGTATTAATGGTCATGCCGACTTCACCTTCAGGAGCCGTTTGAATTCTGCCTACTTCTTCAGCCGTTAATTTAAGTCCGGTATGCTCTTGCACTACTTTGCGGGCGTTGCCGCGTTTTTTATTCATCTGAGAAGCCATGAATTCACCTGTAGCTTCTACGTTGCGAAGTATTTCAACGTTGGCGTTGTATTCGTCATATCCGCCAACAGACATGCCGCCTGTGTCGTGGTCTCCTGCAATGACAACAAGTGTCTTCTTATCTTTTTTCGCGTAGGCAAGCGCTTCTTCAACTGCTTCTTCAAATGCTTCGGAATCATGCATGGCCCAAGCTGCATCATGAGCGTGGCCCGCCCAGTCGATCTGGCTGCCTTCTACCATAAGGAAGAACCCTTTTTTATTCGTAGATAGAGAATCAATCGCCGTACTTGTCATTTCAGCAAGGCTTGGTTCTTCAGTCATTTCACGGTCAAGCTCTGGCGCCATTGCACCATCTGCAAATAGACCCAGTATTTTTTTCTCTTTGCCATTTAGATCCATCAGATCGTCTCTATCCTCTACAATGGCATAGCCGTTTTCTTCTGATTCTTCAATTAAATTACGCTCTTCTTGCTTGCCGCCAAGTGATTCAGGAAGAAAATTGGACTTTCCGCCGCCAAATAGTACATCAACTTCATTGACCATCTGCTGAGCGATAGCCGCTTCACTGCCTCTTGATTGCACATGAGAAGCAAATACAGCCGGGGTTGCGTGTGTGATGGTGGATGTTGCCACTAGTCCGGTAGATTTGCCGGCGTCATCAGCCGCTTCTAAGATCGACTCCACGGTGCGGCCATTTGGTGTAACGCCAACCATTCCGTTATTCGTTTTATAACCGGTTGCCATGGCTGTTCCGGCTGCTGCAGAATCGGTGACCCAGTTATCAGAGGAATTGGTTTGCATCATGCCGACAAGAAGGGGATCAAGAACCGTTTCTTTTCCTTTAAAGATGCGATAGTTTGTTGCATAGGCTGCAGAATACCCATCTGGAATCATGAAAATGACGTTCTCGATCTTTGACTTGCCTTTTTCATTTTTAGAAGGTCCTGCCTCTGCTTCGTGAACATACGTAACACCTGAAACGACCATGGCTGTACACAATGCTGCTGCTGCAAATCCTTTGAATTTTTTCAATTCAATTCCTCCTATGAAGTCGATTAGCTTACATTTATTAGTTTAATAGGACATAATTGAGAGAGTATAAAGAGCGTATAAAAGATAAGTGAAGTTTAATACGAAAAGATTTCAAATAGGGTTATGATGTTAAAATTAGTATTTTAAGGTAAATTAAAAGTGTTATTAATCATAAAGGATCGTAAGAAAATGCAAAAGGGGGCCCTTTCATGGAGTTTCAGGATGAATTTATAAAATCGGTGCATCTGTATGCAAAAGAAAAGGGAGAGGACTGGCTTATGAAACTACCATTTTTAATTCAGCATGCTGAGCAAAAATGGAATTTGACGGTAAAGGAGCCATACACTCTTTCTATTAATTATGTGGCGCCTGCTGAAAGGATGGATGGGGAGAGGGTAGTTATTAAGATTTGCCTGCCAGGTGACGGTTTTACCCATGAACTAAGGGCCCTGAACCATTTTAAGGGCAATGGGATGGTGCGCCTGCTCGATTGGGATGAAGAAAAAGGCATCCTGCTGCTTCAACACATTTCACCGGGCACTTCACTTAAAGATGTGCTGCAAGACGAAGAAGCCTGCAAGATCGCTGCTCGTGTGATCAAGCGTCTAGCACACCCTGCTCCTGCAGAAACAGTGATTCCAACGGTTGAAGATAGGCGAAAATCACTTGGGATAATGATGGCTGCGCATCCTGAAGGGGTGGGACCCATCACATTTCCTGTCCTTAGCAAAGCATTGAATCTTTTTTCATACTTAACACAATCAGTCCGGCAGCCGTATCTGCTCCACGGAGATTTTCATCACTATAACGTTTTACTCTCAGGTGAAAAGGAGTGGGTAGCCATCGATCCTAAGGGCTTGATCGGCGAGATTGAGTATGATTTAATCCAATTCTTATTAAATTGTCTGCCTGACAAAGAACTGATCGCCTGTACAAAAAGAAGGGTGGCAATTTTTACAGAGGAACTGGACTTAAATGAGGAACGATTGCTGCAGTGGGGGTATTGCCATACAGTCCTTTCAACTGCCTGGTCAGTTGATGAGCAGGGCGGTTACAGTGAAAGCTTTTACCAGATGATTGACGTGTTTGAAAGACTGATGGAGGGAGCGTAATCTCCATCTAACCGGCATTGAGAGACAGATTAGATTACCTGCTGCTCATAATAAAGAACCGCTTCTTCCATAAAAGCCATTACATCATCTTGAACAGGATAAAAGTTTAAGTCAGCTGACGCGGTTTTGGATTTGCGCGCTTCAAAAAACTTCTCAGCTAAAGCGGTGTTTCCTTTAAATAATTCGTTTGAAAGAATCAGCGTATCTTCTGCAATAAGTTGTCCGTCGCGGGTCTCAGGTCCTTTTCCTTCTTCGAGACAAATCTCAATTCGTTTTATTAGGTTCATCCATTTCGTAAGCTGTTCATGATCTGTCTCCATTTTAGGCAAACGTTTCCGGAGTATTTCTTTTTCATCGTCAGAAAATAGAACTTCCAACGCTTTTTTCCTGCGAAGGTCCTTTACGTTTTGATCCTCAGCTACAAGCGGAAGCAGCTGATTCCATTTTAATTCTCCCTCTAGTTTCAGTATGTTAAAAAGAGTATGCGTATAATCGAGCGATTGTTTAAGCTCATCCATTTCTTGTTCAAGCTGCTCCTTGTGGATGGTAAGGGTTTTGAATACTGTTGTTTGGGTGATCATTTTTTGAATGTCTTCGAGCGTCATGGAGGCTGATTTTAAAAGCTGTATTTTTTGAAGCAAGAGTAAATTTTGGGGTGAATAAAGACGTTTTCCATAGTCATCCTTCAAAGCAGGGTTCACTAATCCAATTTCATCATAATAACGCAATGTCCTCAGTGACAAATTAAGTTTCTTTGCGACTTCTCCCGTTGAAAAATAATCCATTTTACTTTTCCTCCTAAAATAAGCTTGCGGGTAACGCTGCGTAACCTTTTATGCTTACTTTATCACATAAATTTTAGGAGGAAGCTTAATATGAAAGAAATAATGACAGAGATGAAATGGACATATAGAGAACTCTTTGTCCTTTTGGCATTGGTACTAATAGTAGTGCCGATTTTCATTGAAGAACTTCTGCAAAATCGCTTAGTTGACTTGATTGGGAACCAACTTTACTCAGGGACGTTGACAGGATTGATCATGGCGATCGTATTTATGCTTGGCGTGTATTTTGTCTTACTAAAACCCCGTGGACTTGGATGGGAGGCAGTCGGTATTTGTTCATTCCCCAAAAAATATTGGACAGCCGTGGCGGGATGGACAGTTGTCATGATCGCAGGAAGTATCACCATAGTAGTGGGAATGGACCTGTTAGGGTTTGGTACAGATAATGCAAAAACGGAATCATTAAAAATGGAGATAAATTGGTTTACGTTTGGGATTGCCTTTGTTTCCGCTGCCATTATTTCACCTATTTATGAAGAAATTTTCTACCGGGGGTTTCTCTACAAATGGTTTAAAGTAAAATGGGGGATACCAGCGGGCATTCTCTTCAGTTCTATCATTTTTACGGTGGTTCATATTCCTACCTACAATACACTGCCTGTCAATTTTGTCTCAGGTATCATTTTTGCGTGGACATATGAAAAGTCAGGTTCGATTCTTCCTGCAATGATCATACATAGCATTCTTAATGGACTTGCTGTTGTTTTGACCGCTTTATTTTAGAATAAGTTACTCTTTTTCCATACATGATTTTTTCTTGTTTACCATAATGATTTTTCTTCATACTCGTAGGAAATTCCATCATCTTCTATTAAATAGTGCATTTCTTCTTTTTCCAGAATGGAAATAAGGATGAAAGACTTGTTCAAGAGATTTTGATTGTAGCGGGTAAGAATCGTGTTCAGCTTCTCGGGATCAAGGGTTGGTGAACAAACAGCAAGCATTTGATGAATCAGGTCAATCTGACCGTTTAAATAATGTTCTAACTCTGATGTTCGTTCATCCCCATTTACCATTTGCTCACTCAATAGAAATAGAGATTGATTAACCAGTTGAATGGTTTCCTGGTCGAGAGGCCCATGCTGAGCAGAAGCAGTTAGATAATTCACTTGATAGGCAAGTTTTGATTCTATTTCTTCTGCTTTGACAAAATAGGAATGGATCTCTTCTTCTACATGGCTTCCAGTGAGTGCTTCAATCGAAGGAAAGTGCGAAGTGCCCGGGATAAACCATGTATAAGCGGCGTATAAGTTCCAGGTTAATACTAACCCTCCAACCACCCCACCTAGTACGAAAAACGGCTTTTTCCCTTTTGATCCTCTATACGTATTGTGTGCCAAAGAACCATGTATGTACTCCTGATTTTTCAGGCGGTTGATTTCTTTCATTTTTTTTTTGAATTCACGCTGACGTTTGTTTAACAAAATGGTTCTCCTATCCCTTTTTGAGACTATTATACTAAATAAGAGTGGATAATTAAATATAATAACCATTTATTACATTAAATATATGTAAATATATTTAACAAAAACTATGTTATTCAGTTTAAAGAACCTCATAACTCGAGCTTCCCACTTTATTGAAGTATAATGGTTCAAAAAGAGGGAGGGGTCATGATTGAAAAACGGCATAAATCCGGAAAAAGGGTTAGAGTTTGGTCTGTATACACTTGGAGATCATCTTCCAAATCCTTTAACAGGAGAAAGAATATCGGCTGAACAGCGGATTCAGGAAATTATCGAATATGCAACGCTTGCCGATGAGGCGGGGATCGATTTTTTCAGCGTCGGTGAAAGTCATCAGGAATACTTTGTGACGCAGGCTCATGCAGTCGTGCTTGCAGCGATTGCCCAGGCGACGAAAAGGATTAAAATCGCAAGCTCATCAACAATTATCAGTACATCGGACCCTGTACGTGTTTTTGAAAACTTTGCGACGATTGATTTGATTTCAAAGGGACGGGCAGAAATTGTGGCTGGCCGTGCGTCACGTGTGGGGCTTTTTGAACTTCTGGGCTATGATGTCCGTGATTATGAAGCGCTGTATGAAGAAAAGTTTGATCTGCTGCGCAAGATTAATGAAGAGGAAGTAGTAAATTGGCGTGGTGAATTCCGTGCTCCTTTAAGAGGGGCAGAAATCCTGCCTCGGCCTCAAAAAGGGTCGCTGCCTATTTGGCGCGCAGTTGGCGGCTCCCCGGGAAGTGCCATTAAAGCAGGCACTGCAGGTGTGCCGATGTTTTTAGCTCACTTAGGCGGTGCAGTTGAATCGTTTAAGCCGTCCGTGGATGCGTATCGTGAAGCCGCAGTTTCGGGTGGATTTGATCCAGCGGAACTGCCGATTGCGACAGCTGGCTTTTTTTATGCAGCCGAAACCTCCCAGCAGGCAGTCAAGGAAATGTATCCTCATATCAATGAGGGGATGAAAAAAACAAATGGCCAGGGCTTTCCTGAACGGCTTTTTGCTCAGGGAGCGCATCGCCAAAGCGTCATTAATATAGGCAGTCCACAGGAAATCATCGAAAAGATTCTTTATCAGCATGAAGTGCTTGGCAATCAGCGATATGTGGCACAAATTGACTTTGGCGGCGTGCCGTTTGAGCGCCTCATGAAAAATATAGAGCTTATTGGAACAGAGATTTTGCCGGCAGTAAAAAAGTATACGGCGAAGAAATAGTGAAAAGCTGCAGTCCGGGTGAGGACTGCGGCTTTTTTCAGCTTACAGTGCAGCGTATTTTTTCAGTACGATCAGCGGCCAAATGTAATTATAGCTGTGGTAATAGACGTAAAAATTACCTGGAAGTCCTGCACCGGTCGGGTAGCGGTACGTCCAGTCTTTAGTTTTCAGCTGTCCCAGCAAACAGTTTATTCCGCGCTCTATGGACGGGGTTTTTTGCTTGTGCACACTGAGCAATGCATCGAGTGCCCAAGCAGTTTGGGAGGGCGTGCTTGAACCAAGGGGGATATAATGCATTACCTGGTCGCTTAAACAGGATTCACCCCAGCCCCCGTCTTCATTTTGAACACGTTCAAGAAAGGAGACCGCTTTTTTTATAGCAGGATCCTCTCCATTTAATCCTGCAGCAGACAAGCCGGTTACAGCGGACCACGTTCCGTAAAGAAATGAAATGCCCCATTTACCGTACCAGGAGCCATCGGACTGCTGATTCTTTTTCAGCCAGCGAATGGCATGCTGTATAGCGGAATGCTGAAAAGGAAGACGCGCTTCACTGCTTAAAAATTCGAGAGTCCGTCCTGTTAAATCAGCCGTGGAAGGGTCAATGGCAGCATGGGATGCACCATCCATCGGCACGAAGGTGAGCAGCTGGTTAGTTTTTGCCCGTTCGAATGCCGGCCAGCCGCCGTCCTCGTTCTGAATTGCTAAGACCCAACTTACACCTCGCAGATACGATTCTTTTAGGGATGGATCGACTGTTATAGAAGGGCTGAGCGCTCGTAAGGAAGCGGTCGTGTCATCGACATCCGGATGAATGGTGTTGCTGTCGGAAAATCCCCAGCCGCCAGGAGAAGTCTGATCAGCTGTAAGGATCCAGTCCCCAAATTTGTCATGCTGATGCTTAAGGAGATACACCTCTGCTTTTTTTCGTTTATATGGTGAAAAAGGAAGGTCGTGCAGCGCATGGCATAGGAGAGCGGTGTCCCAGACAGTAGAAGTGGAGTTCTGAATATGCCATCCGTTGTTTGTGAGGCAGCGATGTGTTTTTAGTCCTGTGATCGCCTTTTGAATCAGAGGGTGCTGCTTTGAATAGCCTTCACTAACTAAAGCAAAGAGCATGTAAAAGGTAGAGGAAACGTAACTGTATAACGTTCCATCTCCTTCGATGCGCTGAAGCATATACGTCACAAGACGCTTTCTGGCACGCTGATGCACGAGGTGAGGCAGACCGGCAATGGAGGAAGCGGTTTGGTAAATGCCTGAAAGAAGTGAGCGCGAATGTTCATTTAGCTGCTCAGAAGGGGTTCTTATCAAAAGTGCGCTCATGTCCGGTATATCCTTTTCGCCGAGCTGAAAGCGGCTGTCAGTTAAAAGAAGAATCGGTGCCATATGAACGCGTGCATAGCTGCTGAAATCATAAAACGAAACAGGAGAGGAAGAAGGAAACAAGATGAAGTGGACAGGCAGATGCAGCAGGTTAGGCCATGGATATTGTCCGTGAATAGCGAGCATGATTTTCGTCATGGAGTGAGCAGCACCAAGCCCTCCCTGAGCCAAAATAAATCGGGAAGCTTTCTGTGCGGACCTCTCACTTTTTTTCCAATAACCTGTATATAAAAGAGCAAAATACGCTTCAATTGTAGCCGATAAATTTCCGTTATCACCGGGGTATATGGACCAATAGCCATCAGGGTGCTGTAGGGAAGCAACACGCGCGCCAAGTTCATTCATCAGGCTTTCATCTGTGGTAAAGGTTTTTAACAGCAGCATCATATTGGTATCTGTCATCAGACTGTTTTCAAAGCAGAAACGAAAGCTTCCATCCGGTGCCTGATGAGCTTCAATTTCGTTGATCAACTGTCCGATTAGTTCATTTATTTGGTTCTGCATGTTCTTTCTCCCCCTCAATTTCATCCTTCTATTTTTATTCTTGTTAAAAGGTTTTATGAAAATGGGGAAAATCATTTTAATATTAGCGTAACGAGGGAAAAGGTATAATAAGTGAGCAGGGGAAAACAATAACAACAGCTTATGTAGAATTAATTTTTATCCAATAAAAATAGATATCTGTACTAGACAAGGAGGATTTGATGACACAAAGTCATGCAGGATGGAAGTTAGAAAACAGCTACAGCCAGCTGCCGTCACTTTTTTTTACTCCGATCGATCCAAATCCGGTCCCAACACCGGAGTTCGTGCTTTTTAATGAAGCACTAGCCGATTCACTTGGACTCAGCTCAGACGCTCTGCACAGTGATGAAGGAGCTGCTATTTTTGCTGGAAATAAGGTTCCTGAAGGGTCTCTGCCGATTGCTCAAGCTTACGCCGGACACCAGTTTGGCAACCTGACAATGCTTGGTGATGGACGTGCTTTGTTAATTGGAGAACAAATTACCCCATCAAACGAACGATTTGATATTCAGCTGAAAGGCTCCGGACGCACGCCTTTTTCACGGGGTGGAGACGGCCGTGCAGCACTCGGTCCCATGCTGCGTGAATATGTCATCAGTGAAGCCATGCATGCTCTTGGCATCCCGACGACACGCAGTCTCGCTGTAGTCAAAACAGGCGAAGACATTATTCGTGAAACCCTGCTTCCAGGCGCTGTTATGACACGTGTCGCATCCAGTCATTTGCGTTTTGGAACCTTTCAATACGCAGCGGGAGTGGAGGAAGGAAAGGAATTGAAAGCTCTTGCAGACTATGCAATTGAACGTCATTATCCTGAGATCAAGGAAGATGAAAACCGCTACCGGTCTCTACTTGCCAAAGTGATTGAAAAGCATGCTTCGCTTATTGCCAAATGGCAGCAGGTCGGTTTTATTCACGGTGTGATGAACACAGATAATATGTCCATTTGCGGAGAAACCATTGATTATGGACCTTGCGCATTTATGGATTCATATGATCCTGCAACAGTATTTAGCTCTATTGACGCTCAAGGGCGATATGCTTACGGCAATCAGCCTAAGATAGGCGGATGGAATCTTGCGCGCTTTGCGGAAACACTGCTGCCGCTGCTGCATGAAGATCAAAAAAAGGCGGTAGAAATTGCGCAGGCAGAAATCGAAGCGTATGGAAGAATCTATCACGAAAAATGGCTGAGCAATATGAGAGGAAAGCTTGGACTTTTCCGCGCTGAAGACGGGGATGAAAAGCTGATTGAAGAACTGCTTGGGCTGATGAAAGATCATAAATCAGATTTTACGAATACGTTTCGTATGCTGACGGATGGCGTAAAAGAGGAAGAAGGACTTTTCGCTGCACCTGAATTTAAACAGTGGGAAACGAAGTGGCAAGAAAGACTAAGCAGTCAGTCCGGGTCACTTGAGGAAGCAAAAAAACAGATGCAGCAGCATAACCCGGTCGTGATTCCGCGTAATCATAAAGTGGAAGAAGCACTTGAAGCGGCGGTTCGGTACGATGACTATACCGTGCTCACCAATCTGCTTGAGGTGTTATCAAGACCTTATGACTATTCAACCAGTAAAACAAGTGCGTACTGCATTCCACCGGATCCTTCAAACGGACGGTACAGAACGTTTTGCGGGACGTAATTACAGGGCAATCAATTCAAAAACAGGCTTAACGAAAAGGTTGAGCCTGTTTTTTCTGTCTATAACAGGTTCTTGTGCTTCATACTCAAATTTGAAATAATAGGAACTTGTCTTAAATGGAAGAGGTGCTTCTCTTGTTACAACGTATAATCCAAAAGAACAATAAGCAGATTTTTGTGATATCACAGTTCATTCTGGTGGCATTTTTAGCTCTGGCAATTTATACATTTTTCACGAAAGAAGCCTCTGCGGCCAAGATACTTGCAGTTCTTTCATTTGCAGGAAGTGGAGTTCTATTAATTATTTCTCTGATCGGCAGTTATCGAATGCGGAGAGACAAAGCGTAAGACAGCTTATGTCTCCCGTTATTTAATAGTATACATATTTTTCCACTCAATACAAAAGTGATCCTAACCTTCAAGACAAATAGTTTAGAGACTGCTCGACCTCGCAACTTTACTATTCTACTGGAAAATTCGTCACCATTGTTGACTCTGAGGCGCAGACCATAAACAAAATGCGCTTTTCTCTAATTCCACGAGACGGATTAAATTCCACCACCCCGAGATTGTTATAAATAATTATATCTAAAAAACGGTAAAAATTTATTGATAAACAATAAATTCAAAGGTATAATTTATTATATATCAATAGCGAGGATGATACTTATGAAAAAAGGAACAATCAATTTTCTTAAAGGTACGATTTTTATTATTGCGATTGCAACCTTATTTTTATGCTTGTTTTGGCTTCCGCAGCAGGCGGAGAGTGCAGCCCAATCAGCACCTGAATTCGCCAGTTTGAAATATCCTGTGTTATTTGGCCTGTATGCAACCGTTGTTCCATTTTTTCTTGCTTTGTATCAGGCGTATAAATTACTGGACCTTATCGCGGACCGCCGTGCTTTTTCAGAGTCCTCTGCTGCTGCATTGGGACGCATTAAATCAAGTGCGTTTGCGATCATGCTTATTTACATAGCAGGTATGGTCATGTTAGGAATGATGAGTGCGCTGCATCCAGGCATTGCACTGGTCGGTCTGGTGATCTTATTTGCTGCTTTAACCATTGCGATCTTTACGGCAGTTCTTCAAACACTGCTAAAAGATGCATTGAAATTAAAATCTGAACATGATTTAACGATTTGAGGTGATAAGATGGCGATTGTAATTAATGTGGACGTGATGCTCGCAAAAAGAAAAATGAGCGTAACCGAATTATCGGAGAAAGTGGGCATTACCATGGCTAACTTATCTATTTTAAAAACGGGGAAAGCAAAAGCCGTGCGATTTTCCACCCTTGAAGCCATCTGCAAGGCGCTGGATTGCCAGCCGGGTGACTTACTCGAATACCAGCCGGACGAATCCTGAAACCATTTGAAGCCTATAACGTAAATAGAAAAAAGGGGCGACAAATATGGAAAAAATCGTATACTTCTCGGACCAGTTTTTTTCAGCCGGAAGAAAGGATATTTGGAACGAATCAAAAGAAAAAATCGGGGTGCTGGATTTGAAAAGTGCCTTCACTTCGGGTGTAAATGTAGAAAATGCTGAGGGAGAGTTGATGGTGGAAGGAGGGTTTCCTTTTTTATCAGGCAAGTGGCTCGTCAAGCAGAGAGACGGTACAGAGCTTGGTGAGGTAAAGGGGAATTTTTCCTGGTTCTCGAAAAGTTACCGGTATACAGCTGATAGAGGCCACTTTGAAATAGAATCACCTGCTTTTTCAAGAGAGTACCGTATGGTGGACGAAAACGGGGAAGAAGCGGCCACATTTAAAAAGGTAAACGGATTCTTTCAGGCTCCTGCCTATGAACTGGTAAATAAATCAACAATCCTTTTAACGGATGAACTGATTGCAGTGGTCATGGGTGTGAATGCAATTGAAAAAAGAAGAAAAGCCGCTGCAAGCAGTGGAGGAGGATAACAAAAATCCGGCTCAGATAAAAACCTGAGCCGGATTTTTTTATTTCCCCAAAATAGCCAAAAAAGTTTTAAAGATCAAATAAAGAGAAAATACGATGATAGCAATAATCGCAATCCAGGTAAAAACCGGTATGAGACTTGATAAGAATGTTCCCGCTAAAGGAAGCCTTAATAATGCGAAACCAGCGATAATACCAGCGAGCAGCAGAAAAATGAATTTGTCCATTGTCATCTCCTCCTCTTTGTAGAGTGTATGAATGAGCAGAACTTTTATGTTTAAATTGTGATCAAAAAGAAATAAACATGACATGTATATTTTTTACTTAGTGGAATAAGATCTATGAGAATCAAAGGATGATATTCCTCTATACGAAAAAGATTCTTGTGCAGACGCTTACATATGTTTACAACTTTTTAATTGAGGAAAAGAATACTGTCGAAAGAAATAACGAAAACCGAAATATATAAGCAAAGGGAGCGATGAACGATGGATATTCAAAAACAGCAGCAAAATGGGCAGCCAAACCAGACGCAGGAAAAGCAGCCGGGGATTGAATCCAAGATGGACCCTCGTCCAATTCAGCCGCTTAACTATAAAGGAAGCGAAAAACTTTCCGGCCGTGTGGCTCTTATTACGGGTGGCGACAGCGGAATTGGCCGAGCTGTCGCAATCGGCTATGCAAAAGAAGGCGCAAATCTCGCCATTAACTATCTTGAAGAGGAACAAAGCGATGCAGAAGAAACAAAAAGCCTGATTGAACAAGAAGGCGTTCAATGCCTATTAATACCTGGCGATGTATCAGAGGAAGCGGTATGCAAAAACTTAATTGACCAAACGGTTGAGCACTTTGGCAAACTCGATATCTTGATTAATAATGCAGCCATCCAGTTTCCAACAGAAGACATTCAGGATATTTCATTTGAACAATGGGACAAAACCTTTAAGACCAATATGTATTCTGTTTTCCATATGACAAAATTTGCAATCCCTCATTTAAAACAGGGAAGCTCGATTATTAATACAACTTCCATTAATCCATATGTAGGGAATCCAATGTTGATTGACTATACGTCTACCAAGGGGGCGATCGTCGGCTTTACACGAAGCATGGCTGCCAACCTTGTAGAAAAAGGCATCCGCGTGAATATGGTGGCGCCAGGACCAATCTGGACCCCATTAATTCCGTCTACTTTTGATGGAGAATCCGTGGCTGAATTCGGTCAGGACAATCCAATGGGACGTCCGGGACAGCCGGCGGAACTAATGGGGCCGTATGTACTGCTTGCATCGGATGAAGGCTCTTATATGACAGGGCAATGCATACACGTAAATGGCGGTCAGTTCACCTCATCTTAATCGTCATCAAGCACATATAATTAGGACGTTTTTCACACCTGAAATTACAGATAGCCCCCTTCGATGGAGAAGGGGGTTTTGGTTTTGTTATGATCTTTTTTAATAATTGTGAAAAAAGGACGAATATTTTCATCAATAGCAATTCCATATTAAGTAATTCTTGATATACTTATAAGTATGGATTTTCATAAATATGGCATTTAAATAGTAACGATCATATTTAGAGAATCACAGGTTGGTATCAAACTAACGGGGCACGAGAACATGTTTTTAGTCAATACATACTTGAAGTTAAAATGAGGGACTGGAATACTCCAAACTAGTTTATTTATTGGGAAAGAAGAGTGATAGGACAATTTAATAATTGGTTGAATTGAAGAAAAGTTATATTCGCAATTTAGGATACTGATTTACTAACGGCTGGCTCTGCGGGCAGGTTGTTTTTCGCTCGGATTTTTAGAAAAATGGCAGAATTATAAAATTAAAAATGCAGGGAGACACTTATGAAAAAAACGATCATTGGCGGATTTATACTGTTAGGTGGATTATTAACTACATTAACCATTATTTTGTCAGGAGCTATATATGCATCTCATATTACGGAATGGTCTGGTGAGTCAAAGTTGTGGTACGCAATCTTTGGAGCCGAACAATATGGAGATGAAGTTATACAGTCATTATTCTTAGGATTTCCATTCGTAATAGGATTAATTTTTACACTTTTAGGTTTAGTTATTTTAGGGATCGAATATTATAATACTTTTGAAAAAAAGGTTAAGTAAATTTTATTTAACTAAAGGGTCAGGTTGATACAGCAAATACTTATGTAATCGTTTATGAACTACAGGGAGTGCTATTAGTATGTTCAAAAAAGCAAATTCCTCTTATTATTTTTTATAGTATGGCTATAAAAGGAAAGAGTCTTTATATTGAGAAAGAGATTAATATAGATAAGCCATAAGGGGCTCCGATCATCCTAAGGTGATTAGAGCCTTTTGACTGAGATCTTAACAGGGGTTGATATAGTTGAAGTTAGTTTAACTAATAAATCGACGGGTATTGTTCGCTCCCGTTAACGAAATCTTCACAAATATTAGGTACAATGTTTGATTGAGAAGAAGATTGTTAGTGTTTACAATTAAATAGGAATGAATATTCATTCCGCCAATTGCTCAAGAAAGGATTGAGTCATAATGCCAACTGCAGTAACTAAACGAGACAGTATTGTATCCAGCGCTTTGAGCTTATTTGCTGATCGGGGGTTTGATGCGACGACGATTCCAATGATTGCGACATCAGCAGGAGTTGGAGCGGGTACAATTTATCGTTACTTTGAGAATAAAGAAGTACTCGGGAATACCATTTTTCAGGAGTACGTAAAAAAATTCACAGAAACTCTTGAGGATGGATTTCCATCTGATGAATCCATTCGTAATCAGTTTCACCATATTTTCAAATCGATGGTCCGTTTCACAAGTACGCAGCATCAAGCGCTTTATTTTATTAAAACACATAGCAGCGCACATTTTTTAACAGAAGAAAGTCATGCCAGCTTTCAGGGGCTGCTGAATATATTAAAAAATCTTTTTGATTCAGGTAAAAAGAAGAAAAAAATTAAGATGCTTCCAACTTCGGCTTTGATCGCGATTGTGTATGGATCATTTTTAGAAGTGCAGAGACTCGTTCAAATTGGAGAGTTAGAACTTGAAGCACAACTGCTTGCTGAAATAGAAGAAAGCATGTGGGACGCTGTTCGTTTAATCGTTTGAGGAAGACAGTAGTTTTCCTTTCACTAACCGGAATGAACGTTCATTCCGTTTTAAAAACTATTTAAAGAGGTGCGAATCAAATGACAAACACAAATCAATTTCCACAGCCAAAGACATATGGACCGCTAGGCAGTCTGCCTGTGATCGATAAAGATAAGCCTCTTCAATCGTTTGGGAAACTGGCCAGAGAACTTGGACCTATTTTTCAATTTCAATTTCCCGGCCGTATGAGCACGTTCGTATCGAGTGCTGCCTTAGCTGAAGAAATATGTGATGAAACCAGGTTTGATAAAAAAGTTGGTCCTGCATTGCAAAAAGTAAGAGCGTTTGGCGCAGATGGTCTGTTCACCAGTGAAACGAAAGAGAAGAATTGGAAAAAGGCTCATAATATTCTGCTGCCAAGCTTTAGCCAGCAGGCAATGAAGGGCTACCATGAGAAAATGGTCGATCTTGCTGCTCAGCTTATACAAAAATGGGCCCGCTTGAATCCTGGTGATGAGATTGATGTGCCTGAGGATATGACTCGCTTAACCCTAGATACAATTGGTCTTTGCGGATTTGATTATCGCTTTAACAGCTTTTACCGGGAGACCCCTCATCCGTTTGTGGACAGTATGGTTCGAGCGTTAGATGAAGCAATGAATCAAACGCAGCGGCTTGGTATTCAGGATAAGCTTATGATCAAATCCAAAAAGCAATTTAACGAAGATATTGATTATATGTTTTCTTTAGTAGATGAATTAATTGCAGAACGGAAACAAAATGGCGATCAGGGAGAAGATGATCTGCTTTCTCACATGTTAAAAGGGGTAGACCCTGAGACAGGGGAAGCACTGGATGACGAAAATATCCGTTATCAAATCATTACCTTTTTAATCGCAGGACATGAAACGACGAGCGGTCTTCTGTCATTTGCAGTCTACTACCTTATGAATAACCGGGATAAGCTTCAAAAAGCACAGCATGAAGTCGATGAGGTAGTGGGTGATGGTGTTCCTGATTATAAGCAAGTGAAGAAATTGAAGTATGTACGCATGGTGCTGAACGAATCACTTCGTCTGTGGCCGACTGCCCCGGCGTTTTCTGTATATGCCAAGGAAGACACGACGTTAATCGGAAAATACAATGTGGAAAAAGATGATGTGTTCACACTCCTTATCCCCGAGCTGCACCGCGACCCATCCATTTGGGGCGATAACGCGGAAGCTTTTATTCCGGAACGTTTTGAGGATGCGGCTGCGATTCCCTATCATGCCTACAAGCCCTTTGGAAACGGACAGCGTGCCTGTATTGGCCAGCAGTTTGCTCTTCATGAAGCGACCCTTGTGCTTGGCATGGTATTACAGCATTTTGACTTTATTGATCACAAAGGGTATGAACTGGATGTAAAAGAAACATTGACGCTAAAACCGGATGGATTAACGATGCGCGTTTCACCACGTAAAGCAGCAATGTCTTTCCCCGCTGCATCTCAAGAACCAGAAAAAGAAGTGGTAGAGACCGCAGCTGCAGCAGTCAATTCGCATGGCACACCTTTGCTCGTTCTGTATGGATCGAACATGGGAACGGCAAAAGGCATTGCACGGGATCTTGCTGAAAACGGTCGCAGGCAAGGATTTCATCCGAAAGTTGCTTCGTTAAATGAATATGCGAATCAGCTTCCAAAAGAAGGAGCTGTTCTCATCGTCTCAGCCTCTTATAATGGAAATGCGCCTGACAATGCAGGTGACTTTATCTCATGGTTAAAAGAAAGTCACGAAGGAACAATGGACGGGGTTCACTATGCTGTCTTTGGATGTGGAGACCACAACTGGGCGAATACGTATCAACGCATTCCAACATTGATTGATGAGCAAATGGAGCAAAAAGGAGCGATTCGTCTATCAGACACAGGCTACGGAGATGCAAGTGATGATTTCGAAGGAGAATACGAGAAATGGACGGAGGCTCTTTGGCCAAATCTTGCCAAAGCTTTAGATATTGAACCGGCACTCAATGATCAAGAAACCAGCTCGATCACGATGAGCTTTGTCAGTAATGTGAGCGACACACCTCTTGCCAGAACGCATCATGCTTTTACAGCTGTTGTGAAAAGTAATAATGAATTACAACACCATGAAGAAAGCGGGAGAAGCACACGGCATATCGAGTTCACACTGCCAGAGGGGGTTCAGTATCAGGAAGGCGATCATATCGGGGTTCTTCCTCAAAACCCAGCGGAGCTTGTCGAGCGAGTGCTCAGTCGGTTCGCCCTAAATGGCGATGACTATGTCAATCTAACGGGAGATTCAGGAAAAGCTGCTCATCTTCCTACAGAACAGCCTGTAAAATTGCATGAACTACTTGCGAATTATGTAGAGCTGCAAGATCCTGCTTCGCGTTCTCAAATACGTGCACTGGCGGCTCACACAGTATGCCCTCCACATGTAAAAGAGCTAGAGGAGCTTTTAGAGGATAATACGTATAAACAAGACATACTTAAAAAGCGAATTACGATGCTTGACTTGGCAGAAAAGTATCTTGCCTGTGAAATGCCATTCGAAGGCTTTTTGGCATTGCTGCCTCCTTTAAAAGCAAGATACTATTCAATCTCAAGCTCTCCTCTTCATAAAGAAGGAGAAGCGAGCATTACGGTAAGCGTTGTGCGCGGAGATGCATGGAGCGGCAAACGGGAATACAAAGGAATTGCATCAAACTATCTCGCATCCCGATCTGAAGGAGATAAGACTGCCTGCTTTATCAGTACGCCACAATCCAACTTCCAGCTTCCTGAAAACCCTGAAGCGCCAGTTATTATGATTGGCCCTGGAACAGGAGTGGCACCGTTTAGAGGATTTATTCAGGCACGCCGCGCTCTAAAAGAAAAAGGGGCAGCACTTGGAATGGCCCATCTATACTTCGGATGCCGCAACCCGGAACATGATTTCCTCTATCAGGAAGAACTGGAGCAAGCCCAGCAAGAGGGTCTGGTAACCCTTCACACTGCTTTCTCCAGATGTCCTGGTCAGGAAAAAGCGTACGTTCAGCATCGAATCGCAGAAAACGCTAAAGATATTCTGCCACTATTAAAAGAAGGCGGGCATCTGTACATCTGCGGAGACGGAGGTCAAATGGCACCTGCTGTTGAACAAACACTGGTTGAGAGCTATCGTGAATTCTATCAATCTACAAATGATGAAGCGGTACAATGGCTGCAATCATTAGAAGAAAATGGACGATTTGCAAAGGATGTCTGGGCAGGGGCTTAAACGAAAAAGCGATCCTGCAGATAATAGCTGACATACAAAACCAGATGTTTTATCAATCTAATACAATCGAAACAGCACCTAAATCCGCTGAAACTTTAACAAAAGCTTCAGGATTTGCAGGTGCTGTTTTTTTCTTTAAAGAACTAGAGAAACATAGTGAAAGAAAAAAGGGATTTTACCAGTTGTTAGGGAATAGAGAAAAAGACAATGATTCATTAGGAGGTTTCGTATGCGAAAGCTGTTTGAATACAACTGGCAGGTGCGTGAAGAGTGGTTCGACTGGTGTGAAACCGTTCCGGAGGAGGAGCTTTTAAAAGAACGAACGGGAGGAATTGGCAGCATTTTGTATACTCTTTTTCATATTGTAGAGACAGAATACAGCTGGCTTCAGGCGTTGGAAGGAAATCCAGGAGTAGAAGAGCCTCCATTTGAAGAATACAGCAGTTTGGAGAAAGTCAGGAGACTATCAAGTGAGTTTCACAGACAAGTTGAGCCTTTTGTGAGAGAGTGGACAGCTGACATGGAATCGCACAGGCTGAGTGTGCCGGATGAAGAAGAAGCGGGCTTTGCCTACGGAGAAGTCATGCGTCATGTGATTGCGCACGAAATTCATCATATCGGCCAGCTGTCGATCTGGTCGCGGGAGCTTGAGCGAAAACCGATTTCTGCTAACTTGATTGGAAGAGGGCTGTACGTAGGCTAGATATATAGAAGCCGTTTGAAAGCTACGAGGGCAAGTAAGATTAAGAGAAAGATGGATGATTGAATGAGTAAATTTTGGTTCTATTTTTGGATTATCGTCATTGCGATTATTGCTTTATTGACGGGAGAAATCGCGACTGTGATGATGCTGTTTTTGATTTTATTATCGTTAAATGGCATTCATGCTACGCTTGAGGATTTTTACGCTGATTGGAAGAGTAGACTTTAACACTTATTAAACTTATAAAGCGCACAGGAGCATTAAAACCTGTGTGCTTTTTTGTGCGGAAAAAGCTTAGTTTTCTTACCTAGAAGGGTGGCTTATATATCTGTCACATCGTAATATAAGACACCATCCAACGAATCATAGATTTTATCACCGTAATATAAGACACCTTTTCCGTAATGTAAACGGTTACTTTAAGCTGTTTTGAACTCCATAATTAAACTTGTAATCAATCGAATAAGGGGGAAATGACTTTGAAAACGCGTAAATTATCTTTTTTACTGGCATTGAGTATGGGGGCATCACTGGTGGCGGCAGGTTGTTCATCAAGTGATTCAGGCAGTGGAAATGATGGAGATAAAGTAGTGCTGGATTATTGGCACACATACGGGGAGCAAGAGGAAAAAGTTTTGGTTGAGGAAATCAAGCCGGCTTTTGAAGAAGAGCACCCTGATATTGAACTTAAGTTGACTAGAATGCCTCAAGAGGGATTGAAGCAGCAAGTTATAGCAGGGGTTGCCGGAAATGCAGCGCCTGATATAATGCGAATGGACATTGTATGGGTTTCTGAGTTTGCTGAAATGGGCGCACTTACAGAAATGGGTGAAATGGATGGATTTGAAGAGGTAAAAGAGACACTTTTCGAAGCACCTATGTCTACCAATTTTTATGATGGCGGCTACTATGGCCTGCCGCTCAATACAAACACAAAAATAGCAATCTACAATAAAGAAGTACTCGAAAGTGTAGGCTACGATGAAGCGCCTGCAACAATGGAAGAACTGGAAGATGCTTCTCGTAAAGCAGTAGAAGCGGGAGCAGAAGGCGGGATATCGATTGCTGGAGTAGGACAAACATGGGATTATCTCCCATACTTCTGGAGCTTAGGTGGCTCGTTGTCAAATGAAGATTATACAAAATTTGACGGTTATCTAAATAGTGAAGAAAGCGTTAAAGCACTAGAAACGATCGTGGGCTGGAATGAAGAAGGATTAATCAGTCCAATCATGCTTGGCGGGGAACCGGGTACCTGGGAAGGCATTGAAAAAGGACAGTATATGATGGTTGATGATGGACCCTGGTTCTTCAGTATTTTAATGAATGAAAAAGATAAACAAAATCCATTGGATTATACAACATGGGCACCGATTCCTGAAGGTGATGGCGGAAGCCGATCCGTGATTGGCGGAGAAAATCTGGTCATTTTTGAAAACTCAGACAAGAAAGACGCTGCTTGGGAATTTACGAAATGGATGACAGAAGAAGAAGCTCAAAAAATCATGGGAATTGGAACAGGACTGATCCCTACAAATAGGACAGCTGCCCAAGATCCGGAGTTTTTAGAACTGCCATTTATTGAACAATATGTAAAACAACTTGAAACAGCATTGCCTCGTACACCAATTCCGCAATGGTCAGAAGTAGAAGGTGAAATTACCTTGAATTTTGAAAAAGTACTTCGCGGTGAGATGGATCCAAAAGAAGCACTGGATGATGCAGCGGCTAAAGCTGATCAGATATTAAATCAATAAACAAAAAGAACACTTCAATCCAGTACAAGATTGAAGTGTTCTTTTCAAGAAAAGTACCATTAAAAAGGTGGGATAACCATGCTACAGCACAATGAACAATTAAATGATCCAGGCGTTCATGAAAAAGTGAAAAAAGGTAAACGCAATAAAAAACCGAAGGAAAAAAAAGAGCGGACAAGCTTTAAAAAAGGACTGCAGCAATGGCGTGAGGTATTTCCATTTTTAATCGTGGGATTGCTCGGTACGGCATGTTTTGTCATTTATCCCTTGTTTAAGGGGATTGTCATGAGTTTTCAGGAATACAGCATTATGCCAGGTGCTGACAGTCCGTGGGTTGGAATTGAAAATTATGCACGAGCATTTCAGGACCCCACCTTTGGGTATGCGGTTCGAAACACATTTTTAAATACGGTTGTTACAGTTCCGATAAATTGGTTTTTAGGTATTTTCTTTGCTGTATTGATTAATATGCAATTTATTAAATACAAAATAACGTTCCGCACCTTGTACTATCTTCCGATTATTACCTCGTGGATCGTCGTAGCATTTTTATTCCGTTATTTATTTGCAGCAGGTGATGGCGGATTTATTAATTATATTTTATATACTCAGCTTGGTCTTATTGATGAACCGATCAGCTGGCTGCAAAATCAATGGACAGCCATGTTTGTTATCTGGACTTTTCATATTTGGAAAACAGTGGGTTGGACAGTGGTCATCTATTTAGCGGCTTTGCAAGGAGTGCCGAAATCATTATACGAAGCGGCAAGAATTGATGGCGCAAATGCATTAAACTTGTTTCGTCATGTCACCATTCCAATGCTTGCACCTATCACGATTTTTGTTGTGATTAATTTGGTTATGGGGGCATTTAATATTTTTCCTCAAGTCTATTTTATTACTGGCGGAGGACCTATGCATCAAACAGAAGTGCTGCAGAGTATGATTTTTAATGAAGCATTTACGAATATGAACTTTGGATACTCCTCAGCAGTAGGAGTCATGATGGGCTTGACGATTTTTATCTTAACTTGGACCCAGCAGAAAAAAATTGGGAAACAGAAATTCTATTAGTGAGTGGACTGGAGGTGTAAGAAATGAAAAATCGATCTGATTTATTTTGGAAAATCGTGGTGTATGCTATCTTGATTTTTGGGGTGCTCATCTTTATTTTTCCGTTCATTTATATGATTCTAACAACATTTTTAACGAGTGCTTATTCCTTGCCAAGACCGGAAGAGGTTTTCACTGCGAGACCTAATCTGGAAAACTACAAAGAAGTGTGGATGGAATATGAATTCTATCGTTATTTTTTGAATAGCTTACTTGTCGCAGGTGTGGCGATGGTTGGCAGCTTATTGCTGGGATCAATGTCTGCTTATGCATTTGCACGATTTGAATTTCCTTTTAAAGAATTAATATTCAGGGCTTATTTATTTACGATGATGATCCCGCTTGTCTTGGCAATCGTTCCTCAGTTCACGGTGATTAATAATTTGGGACTTGTCAATACGTATGCTGGTTTATGGCTGATATACATTGGCGGTGGTGTAGTGGGATCAACCTTCTTTTTAAGAGGATTTTTCGAAACGATTCCGAAAGATTTGGAGGAGTCCATCCTTATTGATGGCGGAGGAAAGTGGCGTATTTTCTGGAATATTTATCTTCCACTTTCAAAACCGGCGCTCGGCACGATGGCGATCTTTGCTTTTTCGGGTACGTGGGATGAGTATTTTGTTGCTTTAACGATTATTAAAGATGAGGCAATGAGAACACTGCCGATCGCTTTAATGATGTTTCAAGGGCAGCACGCAAGCAACTGGGCATTAGTATTCGCTGCTTCTTTGATTGCGATTATACCAGTGATTATTATTTATATTATTTTCCAAAAGAAATTTGTTCAAAGCGGCCACTCTGAAGGTGCTGTTAAAGGATAATTCATTTAAAGAACTCGCAGTTGAAAGAAGTGAAGGATGTCTGACTGGATAGTTTATTGAATTCTTAAAAGAACTTTGTTTTGAAAAAAGGATCAAAAGCCAGATGAGTCCGAATCTTGTATTGAATGAGAGAGAGCAGAGGGCTATGATGAGAGATAAGAAATCATAGACTTGGTGAGGGATTAGACGAATGATCAAGAAAGGAATGTATAAACATCGGTTTGCAACAAAAGTAGTAGCTATTATTCTGGTTTGCAGTCTTATCCCTACTTTTTTTACGAGTGTGTTTTATTATATTTCTTCCTCGAATATTGTAAAAGAGAATGTAAGAGACTCTTCCCTGCAGATCTCTCAGCAGGCAGCGGATTCCTTATCGTATATTCTTGCTACGGGCAGCGATATGTCGGATTTGGTTTATAGTAATGAACGAATTCAGGAAGTGGTGGTGGAAGATGTAGACGAAAATCTTCCCTTTGTCACGCGTCAGGAAAACAATGAATACCTCTCTTCCTTTCTTAACTCAAATGTATACTCAAGCTCGTTTGTGAAAGCGATTTATATTTTAAAGCAGGATGGCAGAAGCTGGGGAAGCGGTACGTTTTCAGAATACAAGTTTTCTCAGTATGAACTGTCTGATTTATATTGGCCAGAAGAAGCCACTGAGCTCGATGGGGAGATTGTCTGGACGAATCTGCAACTTGACCTTTTCAGAGGGGCAGGAGAAAACACGGAGTATGTCCTTCCGATTAGCAGAGTAATGAAGGATTTCACTGATTTATCCACGATTGCGTATGTTCAGGTGCTGCTTGATGGAGACGCCATTATAGATAAAATCAATGAAATCAAATTAGGTGAGACCGGAAGATTCTTTGTCGTGGATTCTGAGGGTAAGGTCATGATTGATTCCAAGACAGATCGAATTGGCTCCCTTATCAGGAACCAGGAACTTCGCCTTGCTGCCTTAAATACATACGAAACTGAATTTGAATTCGAACTAGAAGGCACGGCTTATTACGGTGTGAAACAAACGGTAGCAAACGGATGGACTGTGGTTGGAACGGTGCCAATTGAGGAGATCACAGGTGAATTGCTTTCCATTCAATATATCGTTATCTTAAGTTCCCTCTTTTTTTCAATTATCGCGATTATGATCGGTTTATTTGTAGCAAGAAAAGTTACAGAGCCGGTTAAGACGCTGACGTATCAAATGAAACGGGTGGGAAAAGGCGATCTTAATGCAAGAACCAGTGTCCAAACCTCTGATGAAATTGGTGAGATGAGCATGGAATTTAATCGGATGATTGAACAAATTGATCAGTTGGTAGTTCAGGTAAAAACAGAACAGGTTCAAAAAAAAGAAGCGGAACTGCGTGCAATTAAACATCGAATTAATCCGCATTTTCTGTTCAATACGCTAAGTACCATCAAGTGGCTTCTAACCTTTAAACAATTTGACCGGGCGAATGTAGCTTTGACCTCATTGAATCGCTTGCTTGAGGCAAATATGGGGAAGAAGGGAACCTTTGTAACGATTGCCGAAGAAATTGATATTGTTGAAAAATTTATTGATATTATGAAAATTCGGTATGAACAAGAATTTCATTTAATTCTAGATCTGGAAGAATCGGTTAAAGCATTTCATGTACCTCAAATGCTCCTTCAGCCAATTGTTGAAAATGCGATCTTTCATGGCATCGTTCCCAAGGGAGTGGAGGGAACGGTTTTAATCACAGGCAGATCTATTGAAAAAGGCATTAGACTCACAGTTCAAGACGATGGAATGGGCATGAGTGAGGAAAGCCTTAACGCCATTAATCACGCGGTTCAGACAAAAAGCAAATCGCTTGGCATTGGACTTTTGCATGTAGTTGATTCGATCGATCTTTATTTTGCACCTGAATCCACTGTCATGATAAACAGCGACGCAAAAGGAACAACATTATCCATCACGCTAATTCAAAAGAATGGGGAGGGTAATCATGTATAACATAATGATTGTGGATGATGAACCTGTTATTCGTTTTGGATTAAAAGCGTCCATTGATTGGAAAGGAGAAGGGTTATTCTTTGCAGGGGATTATTCAAACGGGCAGGCCGCATTAGAAGCGATGAAAACACAGCCGGTTGATATCTTAATCACGGATATCAAAATGCCTTTAATGGATGGCTTAACGCTTATGAAACATGCCATCAATCAAAACCCTTCCCTTAAAGTCATTTTAATCAGCAGTTATAACGACTTTGACTTTGTAAAAGAAGGACTTGTACTTGGAGCTGTTGATTATGTATTAAAACCTACACTTGAGCCGGAATCGCTCCTTATTTTAATAAAAAAATGTGCTGCTCTGTTAAGTGATGAACAACGAATGAAAGAGAAGATGAAAGCAGCCGATCAAACCGCTAAAGATACCGAAAGAAGAAAGCTTGAGCATGATTTTAAATCAGCTATTGTTCAAACCAACAAAGAACTTCCATTTCCATCATCTTGGAAAGAAGAGGATAGGGTTCTTATCATGTATATGA
Source organism: Jeotgalibacillus campisalis (assembly GCF_000829515.1). Taxonomy (GTDB): domain Bacteria; phylum Bacillota; class Bacilli; order Bacillales; family Jeotgalibacillaceae; genus Jeotgalibacillus; species Jeotgalibacillus campisalis. Next base: position 219,367 of record NZ_JXRR01000008.1, read on the forward strand.
AATTGCAGGATGCTGAAAAAATAGAAGCTGAAAAGGGCACGTATTATAAAAGTCTGCTTTTAGACGATATTCAACAAGCGTTCTATGAAAAGGTTGAAGAGGGTATTTGTTTTCCTCTTGGGCAATCTGATTTGATCTTCTTCCTTCATTATAAAAAAGACGGTGATCATCCTATACAAAGGCTTAAGCAAAAGCTGGAGAAAGCGGTCGGTCATCCCCTGTCTTTTGGATATGAAATCGCAACATCTTTTGAAGCAGTACCTGTGAGTGTGGAGCGGAGTAAACGGGCTTTCCAACGGAAGTTTTTTTATCCGGAGAAATCATTGTTTCCTTATCCCGACCAGCCAAGTCGTTCCAGACAGTGGGTCCAGCTTTGTGAAGAAGTGGATATTGAATCATCTGCACGTTCTGACCTTTTCTCTTATGTGGAAAAAAGAGTTGAAATGTGGAAAGAGTACGAAACGGATCCTGACGTGATTAAACAGGCAGTATGCGGCTGGCTAATAAAACGGTTTTATCATGATATAGAATATGACGTATTATTGGAAAGGCATGCGGAACTTGTGAGTGCCTGCTCTTTAATCGAATTGACTGAACGCTTTAAAATGAAGGTAGAAGAATGTGAAGAAATAAAATCAAATCGATCATTCCCTTCACATACAGATAATGAACTAATTGATCGAGCTCTCACATACATTCACGAGCATTATCAGCATGAACTGACTCTTCAGCTTGTCGCCGACCATATTCATATCAGCCGAAACTATTTCAGCCTGCTCTTTAAGCGGTTGATGAAGCAGACATTTATTGATTATGTAATCGAACTTCGCATAAAAAAAGCGAAGGAATTGCTGGGAACAACGACAATGAAGGTATATGAAGTTGCTGAGCAATCAGGATTTAAAGATGTGAAATATTTCAGCAAATTATTTAAAAAGACAACGGGACGAACGCCTGTCGACTACCGATCAAACATGCTATGAACGTTTAGGGGGGAGAATAGATGAAATTCAGCATAATGATGATCCTGTTCTGCATGTTGATGGCGTCAGGATGTGCTGACCAGTCGATCATTAATGAAAAAAATCAATCCTCCTCTCATGAAGATGAAAAAGAAACACTCGTCATGTGGCATACATACAGTGAAGTAGAAACGAGTCTGCTTGAAAATGTAATCATTCCATTATTTGAAGAGGAATACCCTGATATTAAGATCGAACCGGCAAGACAATCCCATAATCCGCAGCTTGAAGCATCTCTGATCGCCAGAGCCTCTTCAAAAAAAGTCCCTGATATTATTCGGATGGACCTTTCCTGGGTACCTTCTTTTGCGCGTTTAAATCTCTTGCATCCTGTCAGTCAGTTTGAAGACTTTGAAGAAATTAAAGCCCGCTTTTACGAGCGTCCACTTGAATCAAATTATTATAAAGGTGACTACTACGGAATTCCACTTAATACAAATACCCGTGTAGCAATTTATAACAAACAATTACTAGAGCAAACAGGCAGCAACGAGCCCCCTGATACAATGGAGGAATTGATTGAAGTAATAAAAAAATATGACTTGACGATTGGCATATCTGATCTTCGTCCCTGGGATACACTGCACTATTTTAAGGGTCTGGGGGGTGAATTAACCGATTCTTCCTATACACAGGCAAGCGGTTATTTAGATAGTGAGGAGAGCATCGAAGCATTTAAAACGCTTTTATCACTCTATCAAGAAGGTTATTTGCCGGAAGGGCTCCTTGTTCGGGATGCTCAGACGTGGGAAGGCATTACCGATGGCTCTTACTTTATGATCGATGAAGGGCCCTGGTTTTACAGCACAAGATCAAATGAAAGACTTACTCACGCATTAGAGAATACGCTATCTGCTCCTTTTCCCGGATCGAACGGGGAAAGAGGTGTGCTCGGCGGAGAAAACCTGGTGATATCAAAAGCCACAAAGCACAAGGAAGCAGCATGGATATTTTTAAAGTGGATGTCTGAAAAAGAACCGCAAATGCTGCTGGCTCAAACAGGTTTGATCCCAAGTAATAAAACAATTGAAATGACAGGTTACTATGATCAATACCCATATTTTGAGCCATATCTGGCAAGCTTGGAAGAAGCTGTTTTACGTCCACCAGTTGCTCAATGGAGGGAAATTGAAGAAATTTACACGGATATGAGTCTCAGTATTTTCTCCGGCAGTGTCGGTGTAGAAGAGGCTTTGAAAAATGCAGCAGAACAGATCGATCAATTACTTGAGGATGGGAAGGATGATCAAAATGGATAAAAAATGGTGGAAAGAAAGCGTTGTCTATCAAATCTACCCTAGAAGTTTTAACGACAGCAATGGGGATGGCATTGGAGACATTAAAGGAATCATCGAGAAACTCGATTACCTGAAAAACTTGGGAATTGACGTGATCTGGCTTTCCCCAATCTATCAATCTCCAAATGACGACAACGGCTACGATATCTCAGACTACAAGGCAGTTATGAACGAATTTGGCACGATGGAAGACATGGATACTCTAGTAGAAGAAATTCACGCACGCGGGATGAAGCTCATGATGGACCTTGTTGTTAATCACTCTTCAGATGAACATCAATGGTTCATTGAATCAAAAAAATCAGCAGATAATCCGTATCGAGATTATTACATATGGAAAAAGGGTGACAATGGAAAACCGCCAAACAATTGGTCTTCTTTCTTCAGCGGATCCACATGGGACTACGATGAAACAACAGATGAATATTACCTGCATCTTTTCAGCAAAAAGCAGCCTGATTTAAATTGGGAAAACCCGGCGCTTCGTAAAGAAATCTATGACATGATGACCTGGTGGCTTGATAAAGGGGTAGACGGATTCCGAATGGATGTTATTAATCTTATTTCAAAAGTGGACGGCTTGCCAAGTACATCGAGCGGGAAAGATCTCGACTGGGGTGGTGAGTACTTTATGAATGGACCACTCGTTCATGAATACCTGCAGGAAATGAATCAGCAAGTACTATCTAAATACGATATTATCACGGTTGGGGAAAGTCCTGGGGCCACAACAAAAGATGCTGCCAGATACGCCAATGCAGAAGGTACAGAATTAAATATGATCTTCACATTTGAACATATGGATCTTGATTCAGGGCCGGGAGGAAAATGGGATGTGAAACCTTGGACACTCGGTGATTTGAAAGAGGTTATGTCAAAATGGCAGTACGATTTAGCTGGCAAAGGGTGGAACAGTCTGTACTTAAACAATCATGATCAGCCCCGTATGGTATCAAGATTCGGAAATGACGGTGAGTACCGTGTGCGATCTGCGAAGATGCTTGCAACATTTCTTCATATGCTTCAAGGCACCCCTTATATTTATCAAGGGGAAGAAATCGGTATGACCAACGTACGCTTTGAATCTATTGAAGAATACGACGATATTGAGATTCACAATATGTTCCGGGAAGCTGTAACAGAGGGCGGCCAGGACTATGACAAAGTGATGGAAGCGATCTATGTAAAAGGACGCGATAACGCCCGTACGCCTATGCAATGGGATAACAGCGACCATGCAGGCTTCACCACAGGTACTCCTTGGCTGAAAGTGAATCCAAACTACGATGAAATCAATGCAGTAAATGCACTGAATGATCAGGATTCCATTTACTATTTTTATCAACACCTTATTCAGATGCGAAAACAGCATGATGTCATTGTTTATGGAAAATATGAATTGATACAAAAGGATCACGCTCAGATCTATGCTTACACAAGAACACTGGATCAGGATGAGCTGCTTATACTTTGTAATTTTTCAGGTGAAAAAGCTGAATTTTCCTATGAAATGACATCAAAACAAGACACAGTTGAATTACTTGTTCAGAATATGGAAACCGTTGAGGACCAGTTTTTATCAGAATTAACATTAGCACCGTATGAAGCGAGAGTTTATAAGATTTCTAGATCGTAATATGGATGCTATACGGAGAAATTCACTAGTCTATGATGGAAGAGCTTGAGACAAATGTGTCTAAAGCTCTTTGACCGGTTCACTTCGCTTCAGATGGACGCTTTCCGCAGGGACGGCGCTGAGCCCTCTTCAGGCTTTGCCTTGCGAGGTCTCAGCTTGCCGTCATATCCTGCTGGAGTCGCCACCTTCCGCTCCGATCACCTCGTACTAATGATATGTACTCATTTTTAACCTTTATTCAGTTATGTCTCAATCTCTTTTTTATTTCTGGTGCATAACGATTGCCAAGGAAAATGAAATCAAATAATAGGTGTTTTGACATTTACTTTAAATCCCAAAACCCATAGAATTTGCTGTACATAATTTGTCATCTCTATTCAAAAGATTAAATCACTTTATCAAAAAACCATATGATACAGGCTTTTAAGCCTCCATAAAAATATCCTGAAGAGACGGCTCTTCTACATGGACACCGTATACGTCTACTTTGCTCTGATTTAATGCACGTATAATTTCCGCGATCTTTTTTTCGCTGCTAACGGTTATAGAAAGGCTTTGATCTTTCATTATCAGATCTGTGCCCGCACCTTTTAGCCATTTTTTCAACGTTTCCCTTTCTGAAGGCGGAATGGGAGAGTGTTTCATTTTCACGATCATAGTAGACCGATAAAAGGATTTTAATTCATCCATAGTACCGCATTTGATAATCAACCCTTCTCTCATGATGGCAACCCGTGTACAAATCTTCTCTACTTCATCCAGGTTGTGAGAGGTCATAAAGATTGTTTTGCCTTGTTCCTGAAGAGAAGAGATTAATTTTTGAATGTGAATAACAGATTCTGCGTCAAGTCCGGATGTTGGCTCATCTAAAAAAAGCAGTTCGGGATCATGGATTATGGCTTGTGCAATCCCAAGTTTCTTTTTCATGCCAAAAGAATATTTCTTTGTTTTTTTACGTACATGGTCATTGAGGCCCACTGACTTTAAAACCTCTATACATCGTTCTTTGGATGCAGGATTTCCTGAAAGGTCCGAGAAAAAACGAAGATGGTCAACAGCTGACATATGTTCATAAAAAGTAGAGTAATCAGGCATAACGCCAATTTTCTTTTTTGTCTCGCTCCGATGTGCCTCTGCTCCAAGAATCGAAAAGGAGCCGGAGCTTTGATTGGCAATTCCCGTCAATATATTTATAAACGTCGACTTTCCTGCTCCGTTTCGCCCTAAAAACCCGAAAATCTCTCCTTTCTTAATTTGCAGGCTAATTCCTTTCAAAACAGCCATCTTCCCATATGCCTTTTTAAGATCATTCGTTTCAATTGCAATCATTTAGCATTCTCTCCTTTTAAAAAGCTGAGTCGCAATGCCAATTAAGGCAGCGGCTAACAATAGAATTAACAGATAAGTAAAGTCATCATTTAATAGGTAATAATAAGGCATGACAAATTTGATCGAACTAAACCAGCTATCAGAACCAAAAACCAGCCAAATGCCGATAATCGGGAATGCAATTCCGACTATGACCCCTAAAAACATGGTAAAGGAAGGCCGGCTGATGATCGTTGAAACAAGAACGGCTAAGGCTATCTGATACGTAAGCAGGCTAAGCGTTTGTCCGAAAATAAGATGACTGATTCCCTGTGAAAATATACTGACCAACAAAAATGATACAACCAGACAGACAGTCCAAAACAACCAAATCCCAAAAAACTTTCCTGCTACAATAGAAGATTTGGAAGTTCTGGTGACCAGAAAACGGATCGTCCTCTCATGAGTTTCCCGGTTAATGGTATCGTGGGAGAGTCCTGTTACAAACAGCATGCCGAATAACAAAATCAATATTTGCAAACCGGAAGAATGAATATTTGCCTGCTCATAACTGGATAGCTCTATTCCACTCATCAGAAATTCGGAATATTTAGCAGAGTAAAAAGAAGTGAAAAACAAAATAGCAATGACGATGATGGATTTGATTGACTTAAACAAACTGAAAAACTCCCTTTTAGCAATTACATACATACGTGATTTCTTCCCTTCAATGAATGTAGTAAAGAAGGAGAGCGACATTGTAATAAGCAGCATCTTCTTCTCTCTTTTCCTAAGAATAGCATTCAATTCTTAAAGGAACCAAAACGCTTCCTTAATTTTTCCTTAATTCCTTAAATTGAGAAAGATGGATGATAAAATAGAATAATAGAATCCTTAGATAGGGGCGTTATCATGCAGCACTCTCATTTACTGTTAGTAGACGATGAACAAGCGATTTTACATATGCTGAGTACCATTTTAAGAAAGGAAGGATTTACGCAAATTGATACAGCTTCCACAGCCGAAGAAGCGCTTGCATCCTGCAAAGTAAAAACGTATGATCTAATTTTTTTGGATGTTATGCTTCCCGGCCGCAGCGGCTTTGAAATTTGTCCATTAATAAGAGAAACAACGAATGCGCCTATTTTCTTTTTAACCGCACGCTCCACTGATCTGGATAAGCTTTCAGGCTTTGCACTTGGAGCAGATGATTATATAACAAAGCCGTTTAATCCCTTAGAAGTGGTGGCAAGAGTGAAGGCGCACCTTCGCCGTCATACAAGCAATACGACCGCACAACCACAAAAGAAGAAATTTCATTTTGGGCCCCTTCATCTGGACACCTCTTCAGGCGAGGTTCGAAAAAACGGGCGTCTGTTATCTCTGCCTGCTCAGGTATATCAGCTGTTAGTCTTTTTTTGCCAGAATCCCAATCAGCTTTTCAGTAAAGGACAGTTATACGAACGGGTATGGGGAGAAGAATTTTTAGGAGAGGACAATACGGTAATGGTCCATGTTCGAAAACTGAGAGAGAAAATTGAAGATGACCCTGGACACCCGACAACGATTGTAACGGTCAGGGGACTTGGCTATAAATTTGTGCCGAAAGCAGAATATCATGGGCCTTCATAAGCATTTTATTTTACAGTTTTTTTTACAGCTTATTTTGGTGAGTGCCGTATTAGGTGTTTTTAGCGTTTTCCTTTTTATGTTAATTGGGTTTGGTGTGATGAAAGATGAAGTAGCCTTGCATTTAAACGAGGCAGATGCTCTATTCGTTGAAGACAATGTAAAACGGGAAGAAAGTACAGTGATTTTTGATGATGAAATTAAGCAGCTTGCAGATAATCAGAATGGATGGCTGATGGCCGTCAACATGGATGGGGAAGTGAGGGGCTCCCATCAAGTTCCAGAATTAAAGAGGTCATACTCAAAAAGCGAGCTTGCATCCATGGTGGCACACAATGGGACAAATACATTCTGGGAAATAAACGAAGGTGACGATACATATATAGTGCTATATGGCAAACGCCAAACAGCTTCAAATCTGCTTTCAACTATTGAGGATGAATGGGACCAGGGTGAACTTAGTTTATCAAAAGAAAACGAGGAACAGCTGAAATTATCTGGAGGTTGGGTGCAGGTTATTGGAGCTGAGGGAAATGAAATCGACACGGCTGGGGAAATGCAAAGGAGCGCTTCTTATTCCCTAGAACAACTTTTATCCATGGCAAAAAATGATCCATACACAGCCATTTCTTACAACGAAGAAGCTGGTCAAACTCTCATGGTCGGCTTACCGTCACCACCAAAGGGTGAAAGCGAAGAAATGTTCATTAAGCGGATGGGGATCGGTTTTTTAGTTTTTGGATTTTCATTGTTGGTGATTGTCTTTATTGGAGCTTTTTGGTATGCTAGCAAGTTTGCTCTTCCACTGATCATGATCATGAAATGGATACAGAATCTTGGCAGCGGTAATTTTACACAGCCAAAGGACAGACATCAGCGCTCCTTGCTTGTAAATAAAAAGGGGACATTGAAAAGAAAGTACCGCTTATACAAGGAACTCATTCTAACGCTGTCTTACCTGACGAGTACTTTAAAAGAAAATGAACATCAGCGAAAAAGAATGACCCAGACTCGTGAGGAATGGATCAGCGGTCTTTCGCATGATTTAAAGACTCCTCTGTCTTCGATCACTGGGTACGCGCAGATGCTTCAGTCAGATCAGTATAGCTGGAACGAAAATGAGGTGAGAGAATTCGCTGGAACCATAACCGAAAAATCAGCGTATATGATGAACCTTTTGGAGGACTTAACCTTATCTTACCGTATTAAAAATCAGGCATTGAGCATTGCGAAGGAAAAAATTGATTTAAATGAGTTTGTACGCAGAACTGTTATTCATTACATAAATGATCCTAAGCATTATGACATACACTTTACTTTTGAACCTCAGAATGATAAGGCGAATGTCTTTATAGATCCCAAGTGGTTTAGAAGAATCATGGATAACATCATCTCAAATGCCATTTCATACAACCCCAAGGGCACTACGATTACGATCAGTGTTTCACTTATAGATAAGCATCTGGCTGTGATTGTATTTGAAGACGATGGGGTTGGGATGGACCACCGCACGCTTGATCAGCTTTTTGAGCGATACTACCGCGGGACGAACACAAGTAACTCAGGAAACGGCAGCGGGTTGGGTATGGCGATTACCAAACAGCTTGTCAATCTCCATAACGGAACCATTAACGTCAAAAGCGAGCCAGGAAAAGGAACAACCGTCCGGATCATATTGCCAGTTGGTAAGGAGCCGCGTGAAGTTATTGAGACTTAAGGGATCGAATATTTATTTCGGCATGAATCCCAACTGAAATTCAGGTGCGTTTATGTAAACCTTTCTTTAGTAATAAATGTAAAACATGTATGATAACCAATAAGAATAGATCATAGGGGAGGATTGGATGACGAAAAAAATGGTTATGATCGTTTTTGCAGGTATAGTCGTTTTTAGTTTAGGGTTGTCACCGGGTGTTTATTTAGTAAAGGATGAGGTGACGGCAGAATGGTCGTTTGCGAAGGTGAATGCTGAGATATCAGAAAGGGCCACTGCCGCAACGTTTACCAATGCCGACCATTTAAACGAAGTAACGAATCTGACATCAATTTTTATGCAGGGTGAACCTGTGGAGGCGCAGCCAGAGATTGGTGATGCCCAGCCCGATTATGCCCTCAACTGGAATGACCCGTCACGCAAGGTTAGAGTATTCACCTTTTATGTTTGGTTTACAGAAGAGGGAGGCGTCTATGCCATTCGTCCATCTGATGAGTCAGACGAGCCGAGGTGTAAAGTATTGAATCAAATGAACGCAGACTTCTTAAAAAAGATGGCGATTGAAGGTGCTTAAAGAAAGAACAAAAAGGGGCGGGGAAGTTGAAGAGTAAGATTGTGTTAATGCTGCTCATCATAAGTGTTGGAATCAACCTTTTCATTCTTGGAAGATGGGTATTATTTGATTAATGGGTTGAACCTACAGATGAAGAAAAAATTGTTTTAAGTGAGATGGTTCAAAAAACGGTGGAGAGTGAAGATTACAAGCGCCTGGCAGAGAGCGAGGACGTTATCGCAATTAGTACGGATATAAATAAGGCAAAGGGCGGAGTATTTCCTTACTATTTTAATGTAAGAGTACGCACAGAGCAGCAAACCTACCTATTCAGCTGCAGTGATGAAAAATGCTCCACAATGGAAGAATACGGTACAACCCACTCCATCTATAAAGATGAACGTCCGCGTCTGCCGTTCAGTGAATAGTAAACCGTAAATAAACGAGAAGGGCTTGAGGACATGGATGCACGAAAGAAAAAATTACAAGCTCATTGTGAAAAGGTCTTAGTTGAATTAAAAAAGAAATACTGGAAAGAAGTCCAATATGGGGGGACATTCCGTTCCGTGTGGAAGAGTAATTCAGATGCAGTACATATCCTCAAATCAGACGGTTCAGTAAACGAAATTAACATTAGTTAATGGCTAAGACCTGTAGTCGATGAGTTAAGGGAATACCACAACCCCTTAATTGACGAAATGAATCAGGCGGAGACGCTATATGACAGGCTTACTGCATAAGCAGGCTTTACGTGCTGAACTGAAATAAATTACCTGACAAAAGCGTATAAAGAGGAGAGTTGTTACGTGTTTTTCAAACAAGATCATCATCCGCATGCGAAAAAATATGCAGATACGGCCTGCTTTGTAACGTTTGTTTTTTGGGGTTTTGTATTGCTTCTGAACTATACTGGTGAATCATTCTTTGGCGGCCCCTTTGTTTCAAATTCTTTACATATCTTGCTCGCAGGATTAGCTGTATTTTTTAGTACTGACTTATTATTGAGAATTATTAAGAGAGCTTAAATTTTTCATTAGAACGAAGAAAAGAGAGATGGCATGGAAACTTACGGGATGTACAAAGGAAAACAATATCCATTAACCAAAATAGGTCAAAGGCTAATTTTAAAGAGCACCAATGAAGAGCCTGGATTTACTAAATATGTGGATGTATTAGGAAAGATACACGAAGATCTGTTTGTAAAAGAGGTTAAGAGAAAAGATCTCGAGAAGGTTTTTCAGGTAAACGATCTTGCCTATTATAAAGGGGAGAAATTTGACGTGTTAAATGTGATTAATGACGATACCGAAGAAATTGAATTGTTTACGATGAATAAAAGTAAGGCTGAGAAACTCGGCTTTATTCAACATGATCAATTATCCTTTAGAAAAACGACAGCCAGAAAAGAAGTGGAGCTGGTCAAGGAATATAAGGATTTACTATAAGTGTTGTTCAAAGGATGCAGGCAAACAAATTGACTTATCCCTGAATGGGGTATAATATTTGATACATCAATAATTGATAGGTCAATTAATTTATTGGAGGTGGATGCGATTGGCGGAAGAACTTACTGGGAAAGAAAGTGTGCTGCTTCGGCTTCATGATATGAGTAAACGGGTGGCGCCAAAGTTTGAGACCTGTATGGGTATCAGTCAGACGAGGCTTGCGATTTTGCAGCGGTTAGTGGAAGTGGATGAAATTAGCCAGAAGGATCTGCAGCAGCGCGTGAAAGTTGACCATGCGGCAGTAACGCGTCACTTAAAGCAGATGGAGGAGCAGGGGACCGTTTCCCGTCACAAAAGTGCTGCGGACAATCGGGTCACCTTTGTTCGATTAACAGATGAAGGACGTTCGCGCATTGAGCATTATTGTGCGGAAAAAACACATTTTATCAATCAATTATTTGATGGGGTTTCAGAAGAGGAATCTCATCAGCTGGATAAACTCCTTGAGAAGCTTCAGCACAACATAGAATTTATACAGAAACGGGAGATGAATTAAATGAATACAACAAGAGTAAACGATTTTAATGAAATTATTACAGGACGCCGTTCGGTCCGAAGCTACGATCCAACGGTTAAAATCAGTAAGGAAGAAATGAAAGAAATCCTGACAGAGGCTTCTTTGGCGCCGTCATCAGTGAATCTTCAGCCTTGGCGTTATCTTGTTATTGATTCACCTGAAGGCAAAGAAAAGCTTGCCCCAATCGCAAAATTTAATCAGTCTCAGGTCGAAACATCCTCTGCTGTGATCGCGGTTTTTGCAGATATGAAAAGCGATGCGTATCTAGATGAAATCTATTCAAAAGCAGTAGAAAAAGGAATGATGCCTGAGGATGTAAAAGAGCAGCAAACCACTGCCATCAGCGACTACTTTAAAATGATGAGCTACGATCAGCTGAAAGAAATGAATTTGATTGACAGCGGACTTGTCTCCATGCAGCTAATGCTGGTTGCACGTGCACATGGCTATGATACCAACCCAATCGGCGGCTATGAAAAAGATAAAATTGCCGATACGTTTGGCATGGACAAAGAGCGCTACTATCCAGTCATGCTTATATCAATCGGAAAGGCTGCGAACCCTGGCTATTCATCTGTACGACTAGATGTAGACCAGATCACAGAGTGGGCGTAAACGATGATTATTACACATGCTCAATTTCAAATCATGCCCGAAAAAGAAAGTGAATTTCTGCAGGAAATCGCGTCCCTGATCGAAGCGTCGCGTAAAGAAACTGGCAACATTCAATACGAATTGGTGAAAAACTTAGAACAGGACTTCACGTACACGATGATCGAATTATGGGAGAACGAAGAAGCCGTTCAGTCTCATAACGAAAGCGGCCACTTCCAGGCATTCGTGCAAAATGCACCAGCCTATCTTGCGGCAAGATTAAAGGTAGAAAGCTATTCAGGAAGCTTAATTGAAAAATAATAATGAACGATCGGACTAGAGTCCGGTCGTTTTTTTTTTGACAATTGATATTTCTTCCCCACTCTAGAAATTTTTAATTCTCTTTTGTTAATGCGGAGAATATTCGAGAGTATTTGAACATAATTTTAGCAATAAACTGTCAAAGGGTGTGAGTGAATATTAAGAGTAGGATGATAACTATAACTTTTGGCTTAGTAATAATTTTTGTAGCGATTCTTTGTGGAATTTTTTTTTACTTTGAAGGATATGCGGAAGCAACTGTTTCGAATGAAAAACATCAAACAACGATTGATGAGGTAAACAATCTCTCGGTTGAAATTGAAAATAAAAAATTTCTAGAAAAAACAGAAGATGAGTTAAAGGAGAGGGGTTATGAACATAGGGGGTTAATTTTGTTACTGCATTCTAAAAATAATAAAACCTTAGAAGTAAAAAAAAAATCAAGTGCTGCTAACACAGATAATCACCAATTGAAAAAAGACATAGAGGAAATAGTGAATAGTATTGCAGAAAAAAACAATCTTGGGACATTTTTATTGAAGATTAATTAAAACTAAGCAAGTCCACATTCAATTGGTTGAAGTGGACTTGCCTTTTAAAATATTTTTTTGTCATTTGGTTAAACAATTACAATAGTGAATGGTTATGGTGGTTTTACAGCTATGATAATAATGATACTCAACATAGATTTGATAGATTCTTAATTTAATACAACTGGCTGCCAGAAATAGACGAATAGAACAATCACGAAAATGGCAAGGATATTCATCCAGAATCCGGCTTTCACCATATCGTTAATCGTTAGATAGTCCGAGCTGAAAACAGCGGCATTTGGCGGCGTTGAGATCGGCAGCATAAAGGCGCATGAAGCGGTTAATGCCACGATTGCCATTATGGGATAAGGATCAACACCTATGGCAAGTGCGAGCCCAATGCTTATCGGGAGGAGCATATTCGATACTGCCGTATTGGACATGATTTCAGTCATGAATAGAACAATAGCAGCAAGAGCAATCAAGATGACGATGAAAGGCAGAACACCAAGCCCTTCTAATAATCCGCCGAACCATTCAGTCAGGTTTGAAGATTCAAATGCTGCAGCAAGCGATAGTCCGCCTCCAAACAGCAGCAGAATGCCCCACGGAAGCTCCTTCATATCCTTCCATATCATGAGTCCCCCTTTTTCCTGTCTAGCCGGGAAAAGAAACATGGAGACAGCGCCGATCATGGAAATTGAGGTATCAGAAAGCGTATACGCTTCCGGTAAAAATCCGCTGGACATCCAAAGGAAACCAACGACAGAGAAAACGGTTAATACGGCTTTTTCCTCGTAAGACATCGGTCCAAGCTCTTTTAACTGATCTTTCGCAAAGTCGGAGGAGATCTCCTTTTGGTTTTCTACTTTAAATTGAATTTTCGTCATGTAAAAGTACATTCCCGTAAGTAAAATAAGCGTCAGTGGAAAGCCGAATAAAAACCAGTCAAAGAAGCTTACGGTGCGGTCTAAGCTGTTAGAAGCAACCGCAACAAAAACAGCGTTTGGCACAGATCCTATAATCGTCGCAAGACCACCGATGGAAGCGGCATAGGCGACCGTCAGCAGCAGACTCTTCGCAAAACGGTTAAGCGAGGCCTCATCAAAAAAGTTTTTTTCTTTAATTTCTTCTATTAATGCTAAAGCAATCGGGAGCATCATAAGTGCTGTCGCTGCATTCGAGATCCACATCGACAGTCCCGCGGTGGCGATAATAATGCCGAGGATAATCCGCTGACTGCCGGTACCGACATAAGATAAAATAAACATGGCTATTCTTCTATGTAAATTCCATTTCTGAATCGCGAGCGCAATCGTAAAACCGCCCATATACATAAAGACAATCGGATCGGCATAGGCCATCGCTGCCGTACTCTGATCAGCGCCGCCAGCAATCGGAAGCAAAAAAATCGGCATGAGAGACGTTGCGGGAATCGGCATTGCTTCTGTAATCCACCAGGCAGCCACCCAGAGCGTCACCGCAAGCACAGCCCTTGGCTCATCCCCTAATCCCGTGATAGAGGGGATAAAATAAAAAATAGCAAACAGCAAAGGCCCTAAAAACAGTCCTATTTTTTGTCTGGTCTCCACATGATACTCCTCCTTTTTTTGAAAGCGTTTGCGAAAAGGTAAAGGTACCATATAGCTGGAAAAAAGTAAATATACCTGAATACTAGAATGCTAGAGTTGGAGTGCTTAACAAAGGAGATGCAAAAGAATAAAAGATGAAACATTACCGAGATTAGACCGCACGAGCGAAGACTAAAATATTTTTTCCATAAACTGGTATTCTCTTGATTTTGGTATGATAAAGTCTGGGTATAATGACTTATTTTTCTAGTTTGATAGGTTCCTGATTGCCTGCCTAAACCTTCCAATTATAAAATGGAAGAAAATAGTCCAGGTGGTAAAGGAAGTGAAACAATGTCTCAAACTGTCCGATATGATGCTGAGGCTCTGCAGACGACGATGGAGGAACGTGTGAGCCAGTATGAGAGTTTCAAGGAAAAGCTGGTGGTACTGAGGGAAAAGATGTTGGCGGTGACGGAGCTTGGTGATGCGTTCGAAGGAGAAAGCGCAACGAATATTAAGAATCTTTACCGTCACCAAAGTGAGATTGTGACATTATGGATTCAATTAGCAGAGCAACAGATTGCGTTTATGGGTGATGTGGGAGCAATGGCAGAGGACCGAACTTTAGGCGGCAATACCTTTATTGATGTTCCTTTTGCAGACAGTGATCTCCAGACTGCTCATATCAGATCCACCCAAATGGTCAGTCTGCAGCATGAGGATTTATCCGCTATTCTATCGAGCATCAGCGACCTGATTTCGCTTGAGCCCTACTCTCCAACTGAGGTGGAAATGGCCCTTGAAGACGCCAAACACTCACGCTTGGATACCGTGGAGGCAGTAGAGGAATACGATCAGTCGCTCACAAGTGAATATGAGCTTTCTGAAGAAGGACAAATCTATCTTTCTGGTCGCTTTAATGAACTTGTGAATGCTACGATGCAAGGAGCATCCATTGTTCCCATGTCATTTAATGCAGCTTCCATTGAAGCAGGCGAGTTATATCAGGTAAAGGATGAAGTTCAGCAGCGGAGTGTGGACTACATTACCTATAAAGAAGAACAGCAGCAAGTGCGGGAAGCGCAGGCAAAACAGGCAGAACTAGACGCCCGTCCATGGTATGAAAAAGCGTGGGACACAGGCACCGTATTTGTAGGGGAAATCAGCGGGTATTATGACAGCAAACGGGCAGCAACTGGAATTGACCCTGTAACAGGTGAAGAACTGACAGAAACGCAGCGCGCAACCGCAGCAGCACTAGCCGCCGCAGGATTTATCCCCGTCGTCGGCTGGGGAGGCAGGCTGGTTAAAGGCGGAAAAGCTATATACAATACCTCTAAAGGAGTCAATGCAGCCACTCATTCTTTGGATGCCTACAAATCGACTAAATCATTAAGCGCACTCGAAAAAACCGAATTTGGTATCTATGGTCTCGTCAGTGCGAATGGAATGACTGAATATATGACAGGACGCGACCTGATGGGCAACGAACTGACAGATGAACAGCGGAATGCGAGTTTACTTCAAAGCACGCTTTTACTGGGCGGAACGGCATTTGCTATGAGAGGGACTACAAACGTCCTACAGGATATGAAATCTGCTGGAAACACGATCTCATCCGGCTCTAAGCACGTCACTTCGCAACTGAGTAATGCAACTGCCCATTTATCGACGCTGGCTAACCGAGTCGCTCCACAGAATAGTGAAAAAGCGGAGCAGGTCTTGATGGTGAATGGACAAAGACAACATCTGACTAACGTTGATGGTAATCCATCAACATCTCGTGCCAATGATGCAGCCGGAGATATTAAAAGAATTAGTGAAGCAGATCAAAAAAAGCTAGAAAGCTGGAACTATGCTCCTAATGAAGAGAAGTATCTAAAGTATAAGGAAACATTTGATAATCCGAAATATTATAATCAGGAAACAGGAGATATTAACTGGCCGCCAAATGATGGTTTTGAAGGAGAACCAGCAATTATGAAGATTGAAACAGGTACTTTAATAGATCGATATGGCGGACCAGGCGGTAACTTTTTCTCACCTGAAGGAGTACCTTATGACAATAGAGCTTTAGCATTACATAGTGATGAAGCTGACTATTATGTATACAAAGTAATAGAAGAGTTTGAGGTAACGGGTGGAAAAGCAGCTCCTTGGTTTGATAAACCTGGGGGGGGAACTCAATTCATAAAGTATCATGAGAACGGAGAAATGTATTCTATAGCCGAATTAGTCAGAGACGAATATATTGAGTTAGTCTCAATAAGAAAAGGTGGTTAATCATGAAGTTTATTGATCTTGAAAACACTATTTCCGGTAAATACAGTGTAAAGAAAAGAGAAGGAAACGGAGAAACAGTCATTCTACTTTACCCTAATAATCCGGATGGAAGTCCTAATCTTGATGGAGGTTACCATCTGGTAGGAAATCATTCAGAGAAAGATTGGAAACTCTATGAAATTCAAAGAGATAAGAAGTTTTTAAAAGCAGTTTTTCCTCGTGAGGAACCAGGATTATTAGGGCTTTATTTAGCAGTAAAAAAAGTGTATGAACATAAGCAATCCGACTTTGACCGGGAAATGAAAAACAAGTTGAGAAATATAAATCAACCTGGAGAAGGCATTGATTTATTAGAGCAGCAGTTTGATAAAAACCTATTTTCATTTAATAAAGAAACAGAGGGAGCAATTACTATTTTTCAAGAAGGTACGGAATTTAGTGTGTGCTATATTTCAACTTTAGGAGAGTGTGTTCCGATCACGAAGAACAGACCCCTGCAGAGTGCATTTTCGGCTGCTTATAATTATTGCCAGCTGCTTACCGTGTTTTCAGAACTACTTAAAGATTGGAAGGGAAGTCTTCAGCTAACATTGGCCGAAGAAGAAAAAGTGAAGAGAATTTTTCTGGGTAAATAAATTGGCAACAAGGCGAATCAGGTCACAATCCCTTTTCTAACAGACTGTAAGTGATTATCCAGAAAGCTTTAATCGCTATAATAAAGGTTGACGTTAAAAGCTCCCTATGGCAAAATAATTGTAATTTTAAGAAAAAAGGCTGGGAAGAGAAGAGTAGGCAAGGCTGCGTTGACAAAGAGAACTCCGGTTGCTGGGAAGGAGGGAGACGGGCTTGCTGAACAAAGACTTGGAGCTGCGCAGGGAATCTGTTTTTGCAGAGGATGATGCGACGGGATCTCCCGTTATAGAGATAAGGTATACGCTGAAACCTGGCCGTACCTGATGAGGTTGATATGGCGATGTATCAATAAACTGAGGTGGTAACGCGGAAACTTCCGTCCTCAAGATAATTTTATCTTGGGGGGCGGGAGTTTTTTGTTGTACAAAAAAAGGGAGGGATTAAGTTGAATCCATTATTAATTGAAGTACCGGAGAGAATCGAGACAGAGCGATTGGTATTGCGGATGCCACGGCCGGGTGACGGAGAAAAAGTAAATGAAGCGATCAGGCATTCGATCCATGAGCTGCGGCCCTGGCTGGGATTTGCACAAAGCATGCCAACTGTGGAAGAAACGGAAATCAATACACGGGAAGCGCATATAAAATTTTTATCCAGAGAAGCACTAAGGTATTTGATTTTCTTAAAAGACACAGGGGAGTTCGTTGGTTCCTCCGGCTTTCACAATATCAGGTGGGAGATGCCGAAAGTGGAATTGGGATACTGGATGGACACCCGTATGAGCGGAAAAGGGCTTATGACAGAGGCGGTCGGGGCATTGACACAATTTGCCCTTTCAGACCTGGGATGCAAAAGGGTGGAAATTCAGTGTGAAAAAGAAAATCTGAAAAGCCGCAACCTGGCAGAAAGGCTTGGATTTGATCTGGAAGGGATTCTTAGAAATGAAGACCTTTCTGTGGACGGAAAAAGACTGACGGATACTTATATTTATGCAAGAGTACAGGATTTAAATCTTTAGATTTTAAGCTTAGCTATTTCAATTAACTGCAATCGTTTATTTCAAGAGGTTAACAAAATAAATTTATAGATAAAATTATTTCATGGCATACAAATATATAGTAGTATGCTATATTATATCTAAAAGATATATCTTTTAGATAGTAAGGGTGATAGGATGAAAAAGGAAAATTATACTCCATATGTAATATTGGGATTACTTACGACAGGTTGTTCAACGGGTTACTCCATAAAGCAAATGATTGATAAAAGCCTTAACCATTTTTGGAAGATCAGTTATGGTCAAATCTATCCCACATTAAAAAAGTTAGTGAAAGAAGAACTTGCTACAGTAAGTGTCACATCTCAAGAAGATAGACCAGAAAAGAAAGAATATAAAATCACTGCTAGAGGGAAACAAGAGTTGCTTACATGGCTTCAAAATCCTATTAGGGAGCTAACCACTGAAAGAAATGAGGTTTTGCTTAAAATATTTTTTAGCCGACATCAGGAAATAGATAACTCAATCGAACTTCTTGATCATCATTACTCTATGCTTCTGAATCGATACAATATATTAGTAAGCATAGAAAAAAATGTGAGCACTCAATCTAACAATGATGAAGATTCTGTATATTGGATCATGACTCTTGATTACGGATTAAAGACAACTAAAGCTGCGATGGAATGGTGCGAAGAAACGAAGGTGAAACTACTTCGTAATAAGGGGGAATAGTTTTGGGACCAAAAGTTTTTCCAGGGCGTTTTACCGTTGAAAATGAAGGTGATTTTACAGTATTTTTAATTGGTATGCGAATTAATAAATTGAGTGCTATTCATAAGTGGCTGCCTGTTGTGTTAGCAATGCCGCCAATGATTCAAGAACTTTACACAAATAAAAATATAGGCTGCTTAGGTATGGAGAACTTTGCAAATTTCCGCACGGTGCTTATGGTTCAATATTGGCGTTCTGAGGAAGATCTGATGAGCTATGCGAAAAGTGGTAGACATTTAAAGGCTTGGGCTAATTTCAATAAAAAGGTAGGCAACAATCATGCAGTAGGAATCTATCATGAAACATATAATGTTACAAAAGAAAATTTTGAAGTATTTTATGGGAATATGCCTAGATTTGGATTGGGTAAGGCGATGAATCACACACCTGTTACGGCTGATACTCATACTGCAAAAGATCGCTTAAGAAAACAGCGTATGTAACTTTATTAATGATAAGAGACGCATATCCTTATAGGATATGCGTCTTTCTTGTGGTTCACCGATTTACTAAAAGTTCGTTGAAAGAAACTTCCTCGAACGACGCAGGAGGATATACCACGCCACTGCATATAACTAAAATGTATTTATCTGAATAATAGTAAGTATTAAAATAATAGTTTACTCCTTGATAACAAAGCTCATTTGTTAAAAACTTCTCTTCTTCGTGATAATGAACAACCGAAAAAGAATCTAAAGATAGGGATAACCCTGCGCCAATATTCTTTATAAGGCTTTCTTTTCGAGTCCAAATTTCAAAAAAAGCCTGCTTTTGATATTGCGAAGGTAAATTTAGAATGTAGTTCTTTTCAAGTTGAGTAAAATTACTAATAATTAACGGGATATCAATAGACCTTATAAATTCAATATCTATTCCAACAGCCATATTAGAATAGCAAACTGTCACGATTTCATGAGAATGAGAGATATTAAAGTGTATATTATCGTGACTTAACAAATAAGGTTTTCCATAGTAATTGTATCCAAAAATTAGTTCTCTCCTTGGAATATTTAAGTGTTGACTAAGCTTTTCTTTTATAAGTATCTCACCAAGTAATGTTCTAATTCTATCTTTTTTGTTATAGTATTTCAGTACTTTTATTTTTCTTGAAACAGGAATTTCATCTAAAAGGTAGTCAAATATCTCATCATTTATATCACTGATCTTCATTACAAATATTTTCATTGTGTAGACCCTCTACTTTACACCACATATAGCCAAAAGGATTGTTGTATTAATATTATTTTCATCCTGTTCATACTATATCCATGAAAAATAATTCAAGAGACGTTTGATTCACTCTTGTTTTTGTGTTCCTTAAGATACCAGTCAATCGTTTCATCAATGGCTTCTTCATATGGGGTTACATGAAACTCAAATTTACGTTTAAACTTGTTGGAATCTACGGTAAAATCGTTCACATGCTGGTACATTAATTCCTTAAATTCCTTCATATCGGCGTTGAATAATCCTCCCATTGTGACGATAAACTTGTTGGCCACACGATACTTGGGCTGTTTATTTAATTTGTGCGCCACTTGTTCGACTAATTTTCTCGTCGTTGTCGGTTTAGGGTGCGGTATATGCCAGATCTCTCCATTTGCACTGCTTTGATCCCCAAGAATAACTAACCCTCTAGCAAAATCTTTAATGTAAATATGAGCATGTACGGTATCGGGGTCACCGATGAGTTCAACGGGTTTGCCCTCAAGAAGATGGGTGAAAACCCGTTCCCCAAGCATCGCATTTTTAGCTCTTGGTCCAAAAAAATCAGATCCTCTGCCAATCGCGGCCTGAACTTTTCCTTCCTCTGCAGCTTTCATCAGACTGGCTGCAACCTCAGCTCTAACTTTTGTTTTTTTACCAACTGGCTTATACGGCATTTTTTCGTGGAGGGCACCTTTTTGAGGGCCATAGCCATAAAGATTGTCTCCATATACAATTTTAGCGTCAATTTCTGAAGCCGCCTGGATAATATTTTCCATCATTGCAGGTAAATGAGTCTGCCAATCGGGATAGGGGAGACCGAGACAATGGTAGATCATGGTTGCATTATGTACGGACCTTCGTAATTGATCGGGGTCTCTTACATCACATTTTATATACTCAACCCCATTTGGCAATACGGGCTTGCCGCTCTTATTAACCACTCTCACTGATTTTCCCTGCTTAAACAATTCCTCCATTACAGCCAGACCAAGCGGACCTGTACCTAAAACCACATGTTTTTTTACCAAGTAAATTTCCTCCTAAATTTTATTTATTTCAGGTTCATATAAATATAGTACCAGAAAATATTGGATAAAATTATAAATTTTTTGTATATTGTAAATATTTTATTTAATTTATCCAACTCTATTGTATTAAATGGAATTTTTAGTTTAATATGTTATTGAATATATGTTTTTACATTTATTCATAATAAGGGGGGTTTCATATGTTGACAAATGAACCAATTGCGGTAATTGGAATGGGCTGCAGATTTCCGGGTGGTGCTTCGAATCCAGAAAAATATTGGGAGATGTTACTGGCTGGAAAAGATGCCATTACAGAAATTCCTAAAGACCGTTGGAATATTGAAAAGTATTACGATCAGGAAACTAGTAAACTAGGAAAAACCAGAACAAAATGGGGTGGGTTTTTAGAAGACATAGATCAGTTTGATGCAAACTTTTTCGGAATATCTCCCCGAGAAGCAAGTTTGCTTGATCCACAACAAAGATTATCATTGGAAGTGACGCACCAAGCTCTTGAAGACGCCGGTCTAGTAAAAGATGAAATTAAAGGCTCAGATATCGGGGTATTTATGGGTGCCTTTACTCTAGACTGGAAACTCCTTCAATTTTCAGAGAGTAATAGAAATAATGTTGACTCGCATTCAGCAACTGGTTCAATGATGACATTGATATCTAATAGAATTTCTTATCACTACGACTTCAAAGGACCTTCAATGTCGATTGATACGGCTTGCTCCTCTTCCTTAGTTGCTGTGCACCTTGCTTGTCAAAGCATTTGGCAGAAAGAATCTTCTATGGCGATTGCTGGCGGAGTTAATGTAATGATTAAGCCAGAATATTTTATAGCAGAATCAAAAGCAGGTATGTTATCTCCGACAGGACGCTCAAAAACCTATGATAATAGTGCAAATGGCTATGTACGTGGTGAAGGTGCCGGTGCAATTGTTTTAAAACCTTTAAGCCAGGCTATAGCCGACAATGACTATATTCATTCTGTCATTAGAGCAACAGGATGTAACCAGGATGGACATACATCAAGTATTACTATTCCAAATGGTAAAGCTCAAGAACAACTAATGAATACTATTTATAAAAAAGTGGACATTCCTACATCTGAGGTTCAATATGTTGAAGCTCATGGCACAGGAACTCCAGTAGGAGATCCAATTGAAGCCAATGCGATAGGAAACGTTTTTTCACAAGGAAGAAGAGAAAACCAATATTGTTACATAGGATCTGTTAAAACGAACATTGGGCATTTAGAAGCTGCAGCTGGAATAGCTGGTCTAATTAAAGCGATTCAATCTGTTAAAAACGGAATCATTCCACAACATTTGCATCTCAAGGAACACAACCCTGATATATCTTTCGATAAATATAACCTCAAAGTCCCTACAGAAAAAACTGCTTGGCCTAAAATATCTGGTCTTCGCCGTGCAGCCGTAAATTCTTTTGGTTTCGGTGGTACAAATGCGCATGCAGTTATTGAACAATATGATACCCCGTCCCTGAAGATTCCTAATGATATTGAAAACATAAGCATTAATCAACAAGCTATACTACTTCCATTGTCTGCGAAGAATGAGAACGCATTAAAGGAATTTGCTGGAAGTTTAATAACGGAAATAAATGAGAGTCCTGATCATAATCAATTGCCACGATTAGCCTATAGTTTGGCTAGGAGGAGAGATCATTATCTTTCACGCTCAGCCTTCGTTTTCCGAAATAAAGAAGAATTGATTGAAAAATTGGAAGAGCTTAGGAACGGAAATTCTTCAAACCTTCCAACTATAGGCTCAGATCTTCCCATCGTTTTTGTATTTACTGGAATGGGTCCGCAATGGTGGGGGATGGGTCAGGAGTTATACAATAACGATTCCGTTTTCAAAAAGACACTAGATGAAATTGATGAAATATTTCAAATGAAGTCTGGTTGGTCCATTCTTGAACAGATGCTAAAAAGTGAAGAAGATTCAAAAATGGTGAGAACGGACATAGCACAACCTGCCAACTTTTTGTTGCAAATTGGATTACTTGAACTATGGAAATCAAAGGGAGTATTCCCATCGGCAATTATCGGTCATAGTGCAGGGGAAGCAGCTTCTGCATTCGCTTCCGGAGTATTAAGTCTGGAGGATGCAGTCGAAGTTATTTATACACGTAGCAGGTTACAGCAACTGACTTCTGGTGAAGGAAAGATGATGGCAGTAGGTTTATCTGAAGAAAAAGTAATATCTTACATTGAGAATCATGCTCAAAGTATTTCTATAGCAGCAATTAACAGTCCTAACTCAGTAACTTTGGTTGGAGAGGAAAACTCTTTAAATCTTCTGCAAGAAGAGTTAACTGTAGCTGGTGAATTTACAAAATTTTTAGAAGTACAAGTTCCGTACCACAGTCATTTCATGAATAAGATTAAAGCTGAGTTATTAGAATCTTTAAAGAATTTGAAAATAAATAAACCAATCATACCAATCTATTCGACTGTGACAGGAAAAAAGTACCAAGAAGATGATTTTAATCAGCTATATTGGTGGAGAAACGTACGTGAACCAGTACGTTTTGCAGAGGGATGTTTTGAGCTGTTAAACGAAGGTTATAATGCTTTTCTTGAAATTGGTCCTCACCCTGTTTTACAAAACTCTATCAAAGAATGTATGAACAGTTATGGTGCAGAGGGGTTTACATTGTCTTCATTAAGAAGAAAGAGCCCGGAAATGAATGAGATAGATGCTACATTAGCCAATTTGTATATTCAAGGTGGAAAGATAGCTTTTAATCAGCTATTTGATAATAAAAAGTTTGCAAAATTTCCAATGTACCCTTGGCAAAAAGAAAGGCATTGGATAGAAACAGAATTGGCAAAAATAGATAGATTAGGTATCAAATCACATCCCTTGCTTGGTCGCAAATTAAACTCTCCACTTGATGTATGGGAAAATGAATTTAATTTAAATGGTTTGCCATTTATTGAGGATCATAAGATTTCCGGCACAGTGGTATTCCCGGGAGCTGGTTATGTAGATATGGCTTTGTCAGCTGTTAAAGAGCTCTTTGGTGGAGAGTCTAATGTGTCTGTTAGAGAGATAAAATTTAAAAAAGCGCTTTTTCTAAACCGGCACCAAAATATTCAAATGAGGCTTGAGTATAAAAGGGAAAACGGGGAGTTTCGTATTTTTAGCCGTTTAATTCAAAAAGATGAGAGCAACCAATGGGAAGAGCATTCCTCTGGTTTTGCTCTGCCTTCAAGTAAAAGCAATAATGAAAAGTTTCAATTGGATTCAATTAGAAAAAGTATGGAAGAAACAGTTTCTAAAGAGAAGTGCTATCAGCATTTCGGTAACCTGGGACTGGAATATGGTCCCACTTTCCAAGGGATAGAGCAGTTATGGCGAAAATCTAATGCAGCAATGGCCAAGGTTAAAGTGAAAACAGAATTTATTGATCAATTGTCAAACTACACTACCCACCCTGCAATTTTAGATTTATGTTTTCAGGTTATGGCTGCAGCACTGCCTTTTGATGAAAATCCTAAAGTCTATATGCCAACTGAAGTTGGTGATGGATGTGTATTTAATAAGTTAAGTACGGAAATGTGGATCTATTCAACTGTGAAAGAAAGCAAAGACTCTTATTTGTTAGGAGATATATACCTTATCGATGAGCAGGGTGAGATTTTAGTTCAGATTAAAGATTGTATGGCTGTTTCCTTGAGCAATGAAAAGGAGAGGTTCAATAAGCAACAAGAGTTATTTAATGTTGTCTGGGAAGAAAAAGAAAATGTGAAGTCGATTGCTGAGACCAGCAAGGAGACATACTTAATTTTAGCTGATAGTCAAGGATTTGCTCATAAATTGGCAAGTGTATTAAAGAATAATGGACACATTGTTAAATTGGCTGGTCATACTTGCGCAACTTCAGAAGTTGACTATGAAATCGACCCCCAAAATGGAAATGATTATTATAATATTTTGCTTCAAAGTGGATGCACTAGAGTTATTCATGCATGGAGTCTTGATATCCCGTCTGTGGAAGATTTAACGGTAGATGGACTTTTGCGATCTGAAGAGATCGGTGTTAATTCTGCATTATTATTGCTTCAGGCAATGGATAAGGAGCGGATCGGTCCTTTTGGAGAAAATTCTCTTTGGTTTATTACAAGAGGAGGACAAAAACTGAGTCAGTACGAGGATAGCATAGAGATTGGTCAGTCCAGTCTTTGGGGGATGGCCAAAGTTATAGGCCATCAGGAGTATTATCACTTATTTGGGGGAATTATTGATTTGCCATTGAAGGATAATGGAGAGGAAGAACTAGTTTATAACGAATTGACATTCAATGATAAGGAAGATCAAGTTGCCATACGCGATGGGAAACGCTATGTTGCCCGTCTTGCTCTCTCGGAAATAGAGAAGGAACCTAATAAGATGTATCCCCTCACCTTTAAAGCAGATGCAACGTATTTGATAACTGGTGGTTTGGGTGCTTTAGGGATTGAAACCGCGAAATGGATGATACGAAATGGGGCGAGACGTTTTATAGTAATGGGGAGAAGTCAATTGCCTCATAGAAAAACATGGGCAACCATGGAAACGGATCACTACTATTATTTAAAAGTACAATCCATTTTAAAGCTTGAACAATTAGGAGCCAATATTCATATTGCTGCTGTAGATATTACAAACCAAACAGAATTAACTGAATATCTAAATAACTATGAACAAGAAGGCTGGCCTGAAATTCGCGGGATCATTCATTCTGCTGGTGTAGCCACACCTCAATTGATGAATAAGATGACAGTTGAACAGTTTAATCAGGTCCTTCGCCCAAAAGTGTTGGGAAGCTGGAATTTACATCACTATTTTGAGGATCGTCACTTAGAGTTTTTTGTTCTTTATTCTTCTGTGGCATCACTTGTTGTTTCCCCAGGCCAAAGTAACTATTCTGCTGGAAATGCCTTTTTAGATGCTTTATCACAATATCGCCAGGCACAGGGAAAGCACTCACTATCAGTGAACTGGGGTCCATGGGGCGATATTGGAATGTCCACACAACTTGATTTAAATAAATTTTTCGTAGAGCGTGGTTTATATCCAATGAGTACTTATGAAGGATTGAACGCTCTTCAAATTGCATTATCTCATAATGATCCGCAACTGGCTGTAATAGGGGCCGACTGGAATCGTATTAATGAGTATAACTACCCGGTAGGCTTTCAACCCAATTTTTTAGATAGTGTGAGCTCTAACGGTGAAGAAACAGATTCAAAGAGTGAGACAAGCTCTTTATCTGTATTGGAGAAGCTCAAAGAATATACAAATGATGAAGATCGAATTGATACGCTCAGATTATATTTGATTGAATGGGCATCAGCAATACTTCGAATAGAAGCCAGTAAACTAAATCAAACAGAACCTTTAACAAACTGGGGACTCGATTCAATGGTAGCCATTGAATTAAAAAACCTTATAGAAAGAGAATGTCATGTAAGTATTCCTGTCGTTGACTTATTGAAAGGAACAAATATCCATGATTTATCTATTACCATTTATGGGAAATTAGCGGAAAGTTATCATGGATCTGAAGATGAGGAATTATCAGATATCTATGACCAATTAGAAGGATACTCTGAGGAAGACTTACAAAAAGTTTTACAATCAATCAGTGGTAAAGAGTAAGGGGGAAGAAAATGAATGAACTCACTAACAAATTGATAAATTTGTCAGAAGAAAAAAGAGAACTTTTGAAGAAACAAATTGCAATACAGCTTGCAAAAGCAAAGGAAAAAGTTGTTCCAGTTTCACGCGAAAAAAATGAGTATTCCCTTTCTCTTCGTCAACAAAGACTGTTCATTCTAGATCAAATGGATCAAGGCAATCCTTTTTACAATATCCCCGCAGGTTTAAGAATAAAAGGGGATCTGCAGTTAAAACAATTAGAAAGAGCGATAAATATCATAATTGAAAACCAGTGTGCTCTACGTACCATATTTAAATCCGATGAGGATGGTAACCCTTTTCAATTTATAAATCAGTATGTACCATATAAGTTAGAAGTCTTTCCAACGAAAGATGAAATGGGGGCAAAAGATACTTTGATACGTGAGATCGTCCAAACTCCCTTTAATTTAAAAGAAGGTCCTCTATGGAGGATCTCTCTTTTAAAAGAGGGTGAAAGAGAGCACCTGTTAATACTAAGCTTTCATCATATTCTATTTGACGGTCGGTCTTTAGATTTGTTTATTAAAGAACTCAGCACTATTTATAATAAGCTTACAAATGGACAACGTTTGAATAATCATATACAGGATATTCAGTATGTGGATTATGCGGAATGGGAAAGGAAGTATTTTAATAACACTATCATGGATAAACAATTATCCTATTGGAAAAATGAACTGAGTGGCTGTACGGATTTTCTCCAACTACCGTTGGACAAATTACGTCCTAAAACTCAATCATTTCAAGGAAGTATTTATACAATTGAATTACCTGCAGCTATTCATCGCAGTTTAATTAGAGTGTGTCAAACTCACAAGACTACTTTATTTATGGTGACGCTTGCTGCTTTTCAAACACTATTAAGCAAGTACTCAAACCAGGAAGATGTTATAGTCGGCTTTCCTATTTCATGTCGTGATCAACCAGAGTTAGAGTCATTAATGGGTCTATTTGTAAATACACTTCCTTTAAGAGCCGATTTATCTAATAATCCATCTTTTATAGACTTATTGGACCAAGTTAAGGAAAAAAGCTTGCAAGCGTTTAATAATAAACATATTCCTTTTGATTTAATTGTAGAGCACTTACAACCTAAAAGAGATCTAAGTTTCAATCCTATCTTTCAAGTTCTTTTCTCCTACCAAAATGCTATTTTACCTATGGAAATTGGAGAGCTCAATCTTGAATTTGAAAATATAGATCCCGGAACCTCAAAGTTTGACTTATCCTTAGATATTTTTGAAGGAACAGATGAGATTCCTCCAAAATTAGTATTCGAATATAATACTGAATTATTCAATAAAGAAACCATTCACCAGTTTGCTAAGCATTATATACATATTCTCAATCAGGTTTCTTCGGATCCCAGCCAACGTATTGGAGAATTGTCTTTGCTTACTTATGAGGAGCACGAAGAAAAACTTAGCTTTTTAGCTGCTGAAGACCATTCTATTGATTCATCAATTGTTTCTTTATTTGAAAAACGTGTATACGATTCTGGTAACTTACCTGCAGTTACCCACCAGAATAAGTCATGGACTTACAATGAAGTAAATAATAAAGCCAATGCTTTAGCAAGGTTTCTAAAAGAGCAGGGTGCTGAAGAAAATGATTATATTGGTATATGCTTAGACAAATCCATTGAAATGGTGATAAGTGTCCTAGCAGTATTGAAGTTAGGTGCTGCATACGTACCGATTGATCCCCATTATCCTAAAACCCGTATAAACCATATGATAAAGGAAAGTCAAGCAAATTTATTCATTACTAACAGCGGGTTGAATACACCGGAAATAGACGCACAGGCAATAGTAAATATTGACTTAATAGAAGAACAAATTAAGCAATTTTCTGAGGAAAACTTGAACATGGGAATTAATGGAGATCAGTTGGCGTACATTAACTTTACATCAGGAACGACTGGTAATCCTAAAGGTGTGATGATCTCCCACTACAATTTAGTAAACTCGTACAATGGCTGGGAAGAAGCTTATGAGCTTTCTATTAATACTACTAGTCATCTTCAAATGGCCAGCTTTTCATTTGATGTTTGTACTGGTGATATTGTGAGGGCTTTATTGTCAGGCTCTAAGCTTGTCTTATGTAATAAAGATGACCTGTTGGATCCTTCTAAACTCTATCAACACATACTTGATCACGAAATAGATTTTGCTGAATTTACTCCTATAATTTTCCGACAGCTTGTTCAGTATATAGAGCAAAAGGGATTTAAGCTTGATATTGCTTGTATTGTTTTAGGATCTGACAGTTGGTACATGAGTGAATACAAACACTTTCTTTCTCTTATGGAGCCCAAAACACGCTTGATTAATTCTTATGGTTTGACAGAAGACACCGTTGATACCTCTTATTTTGAATGGAACCAACAGGATGTAGCCAGTGATACTGTGCCTATCGGGAAAGCTCTATTAAACAAACAGCTTCTAATAGTAGATCAGTATGGTAATTTAGTGCCAAATGGAGTCCCAGGCGAAATATTCGTTGCTGGAAAAGGAATTGCACGAGGTTATATCAATCGTCCGGATTTAACAGAGGAGAGATTTATTCCGAATCCATTTGACGAAGGCAAAACTAAAGTATATAAAACTGGAGACATTGGACGATACTTGCGTGATGGAAATGTTGAATTGATTGGCCGTCTCGATGATCAAGTTAAAGTTCGTGGTATTCGAATAGAAATTAGTGAAGTAAATAGCATATTAATTAGTCATCCAAACATTAAAGAAAGCTGTGTAATCGAGCAACACCGAGATGGTGTGAATCATTTGATAGGCTACTATACAACAAGAGGAGAAGAGTTAACGAGTATCGACTTGAGAAAATATATGAAAAAAACCCTCCCGGAATATATGATTCCGTCTCATTTAATAGAAGTTAATCATATACCTATGTCTCCAAATGGGAAGGTTGATAAAAAGTCTTTACCGAGTCCGGATTTGTCTGAAATACGAATAACCAATTATGTAGGAGCTACAACACTTGTTGAAAGTATGGTTCAAACTATATGGGAAGAAGCTTTTAAAACTTCACGCATAGGAATAAATGAAGACTTTTTTGAGCTGGGAGGACACTCACTTCTAGCAATCCAAATAAAAAATCAGATCCAACAAACATTTTCTATAGAGTTACCTGTACAAACATTATTTCAATCACCAACCATTATGGAAATAGCAAAGATTATCGAA
This sequence comes from Jeotgalibacillus campisalis, assembly GCF_000829515.1. Lineage (GTDB taxonomy): Bacteria > Bacillota > Bacilli > Bacillales > Jeotgalibacillaceae > Jeotgalibacillus > Jeotgalibacillus campisalis. The sequence goes on from NZ_JXRR01000008.1 coordinate 249,421, forward strand.
ATAAAAAAGAGGCATGTTAAAGAAAATGTCCTTGATATACCGATTGCGGTTCCTGATCCAGTTAATCGTTTTGCGCCCTTCCCTATGACTGATATTCAACAGGCTTACTGGGTTGGAAGAAATGATGTATTTGAATTTGGAAACATTTCTACGCATAGTTATGATGAAATGAAAGCATTAGATTTAGATATTAATCAATTTGAGTATGCTTGGAATACAATGGTTCAACGTCATGATATGCTGCGTGCAGTAATAAATGAAGATGGTACTCAACGAGTTCTAGAAGAAGTTCCTTACTACTCTATAAAAACGTATGACCTAGAAGAGGCAGATGAAAATATAATAGAAGAAAAGATGAAAGAAATACGTAATGAAATGGCCCATCAACAGCTGCCTGCTGTCTCATGGCCGACATTTGATGTCCGTATTACAAAATTGCCTGGTTCAAGAAGAATTCACTTTTCAACAGATGCTATTTTTTGGGATGCCTGGAGTTTTGTTACCGTGATTAAGGAATTAGTGATGGTTTATCAGAGACAAGAATCAGAGCTTAAGAAACTGGATTTTACGTTCCGTGATTATGTGTTAGCTGAAAAAAATATAAAAAATACAGTAGCTTACAGCAAAGCCAGAAATTATTGGAAAGCGAAGATTAGTAGTCTTCCACCTGCACCAGAGTTGCCTTTAGCTATAAATCCAGCATCTATAAAAAGGCCAACCTTTACTAGGCTTCACAAAGTGTTAAATAAGGAAGCATGGGCTGAACTTAAAAAGAAATCAATGAAACATGGCTTAACACCTACAGCTTTATTGCTTGCAATTTATGCTGAAGTGTTGAGTGAATTCAGTAAGACCCCTTCTTTTTCATTAAATCTAACATTTCTTAATAGGCATCATGTACATCCACAGGTTAATGAGGTCGTGGGAGAGTTTACCTCACTTATGCTATTGTCTGTTACGAATGATTTATCAACTTCTTTTGTGCAACGCGCAAAAAAAATTCAAGAAGAACTATGGAATGATCTTGAGCATAATTATATTTCGGGAGTTGAAATTCTAAGAGAGATAACCCGTATACAAGGATCAGCAACACAAGCAAAAATGCCTGTTGTATTTACATCAGCTTTGGTTGTGCCAGTCCCGGATCAAGATGAAGCCCCAATCCCTTTTCGCCCTATTAATGAGGATGGTGTAACACAAACATCACAAGTATGGCTTGATTGTGGGGTTTGGGAAGATACTAAACAGCTAATGTGCAATTGGGATGTTGTTAAAGAAGTTTACCCTGATGGTTTTGTAGAGGAAATGTTTGAGGCGTTTTTTAACTTAATTGAACTTCTAGCCGACAGTGATGAATGGTGGGATCAAGTGTCACTTCCTATACTTCCACGTTCTCAAATGATAATAAGAGAAGAAACGAATGCAACAGAAAAGGAGTACAATGCTCAGTTTCTTCATTCTTTCATGGAAGAGCAGTTAAGAGTTAGGCCTAATGAGGTATTCCTTCAAACAACAAAAGAACAATTGACATTTGCTGAAGTAGATCGAAAATCTAATCGTGTGAGTCAATGGATAAGTAGTCAGGGAGTTAAACCAGATCAATTAGTAGCGATCGTGATGGAAAAAGGATGGGAGCAGATTGTCGGCATCTTGGGTATTTTAAAAGCTAATGCTGCCTACGTACCCATAAGTCCTACGCTTCCAAAGGATAGAATTCATAACCTGATAGAGATTAGTGATACTAAGATAGTTCTTACTCAATCAAAATTAACGCATTTTACAGATGAACTATCTGATATCAGTCTTATATATATTGATGATGAAGCAAGGTATTCTCAATATGATGCTACTACTCCAACTAATTTGATTCAGCCAAGTAATTTAGCCTACGTCATTTTCACTTCTGGTTCTACTGGCACCCCAAAAGGAGTTATGATTAGTCATGAAAGTGCCGTTAATACAATCCTGGACCTAAATGAGAGATTAGCTGTTGATGCAAATGATAGAATTCTGGCGCTATCTAATCTTAACTTTGACTTAAGTGTGTATGATATTTTTGGAGCATTACAAGCAGGAAGTACAATAGTCATCCCTGACGAAGAGTTGACGTTAGATCCCGGCCATTGGTATAACCTAATCGTTAAATATGAGGTAACAGTTTGGAATTCAGTACCTCAATTAATGTCTTTGTTAACGGAGAGTGTCTATAGAAATGGCAAGGAAATCCCGTTGTCACTTCGTATTGTTATGATGAGTGGTGATTGGATTCCGCTGTCTTTACCAGATCAAATCAAGAATGTATCAGCAAATAATAAAATGGAAATTTTTTCATTAGGAGGAGCAACTGAAGCGTCTATCTGGTCTATTCTTTATCCAATACAAACAATAGCAGATGAGTGGAAAAGCATCCCCTATGGAAAACCAATGAAAAATCAACAAATTTTTATTTTAAATCATAAACTTGAATACTGCCCGAATTGGGTGCCAGGTCATATATATATAGGGGGAAAAGGACTGGCTCAAGGCTATTGGAAAGATAAAGAAAAAACCAGAGCAAGCTTTATTTTTCATCCGAAAACGGGGGAAAGACTCTACCGAACTGGGGATTTAGGACGGTACCTGCCTGATGGAAATATTGAATTTCTTGGTCGTGAAGATAGTCAAGTAAAGATACAAGGTTATCGCATTGAACTTGGAGAAATAGAGTCGACACTTTGTTCATTTCCAACAATTAAAAAAGCAGTTGTATTAGTTCAACAACAACATAATGGAAATAAGGGTTTAATAGCATTTTATGAAAGTGAAGATGGAGAATCGAGCGATAGTATTAAGCTATTTCTTGAAAAGAAGCTACCTGCCTATATGATTCCAGGTCAATTTATCGAAATTAATGAAATTCCTCTCAGCGCAAATGGAAAAGTGAATAGACAAGCATTATTCAAACTTGTAAAAAATTTCGCTACTTACCAAAAGGTATGGAAAAAACCATCAACTGAATTGGAAAAAAGTCTAGCTTTAATCTGGTCTGAATGGCTCGATGTAGAAATTGAAACAATAGGAATAGAGAATAATTTCTTTGAATTGGGCGGAGATTCGATGCAAGCAATTAGAATGATATCGGACATTCAGAATAGTTATTCTCAAAGTATTCCTTTGCGACAATTTTATCAAAAACCTACAATCAAAGATTTAACTGAATTGATAAGCAGCAGTCAAAATGTTCTACTATAATATTCATTTTTTCCAAATAAAATAGTGAAAAAACTGATCACTACGAAGGAGTTAATCATCTTGTTAGACAATAAGTGGATTACAGTAAATGATTTGAAGCCGGAGGCCAAGTATCGCATATTTTGTTTTCCATACGCTGGAGGGTCTTCTTCAATCTATAATAGTTGGTACAAGCACCTGCCTGATGATATTGAACTCTTTTCTATTGAATTGCCGGGCAGGGGCCGCAGAATATCAGAGCCCCCAATACGCAACATGAATCTATTAATAAGAACCATGGTCAAGGAGTTATTACCTTACTTTAAAGAGAAAAGGTTTATATTTTTTGGGCATAGTATGGGGGCATTAATCAGCTATGAGCTAGCAATTACTTTGTTGAACAGCGAGGGGATTAGTCCTGAGAAATTATTTGTCTCTGCTCATCGTGCTCCGCACATTCCAAGAGTCTCTTCTCAAACCTTTAAACAATCTGATGAAATATTAATTCAAAAGTTAAAAGAATTAAACGGAACTGCAGAGGTTATTTTAAATACACCTGAATTATTGGATTTAATACTTCCCATAATGAGAGCAGATTTGGAGTTATGTGAGACTTATAAATTTAATCATTCCTATCCACTTCCTATACCGATTACAGCATTTGCAGGTGATAGTGACAAAAATGTATTAATTGACTCTGTAACAAAGTGGGATGATGTAACCTCAGATAAATTCAATCTAGAAATAGTGAAAGGCGATCACTTCTTTATCAATGAACAATCAGAAGAAATTACTAAGAAAATAGTGGAGCTATTATCAGTTCAAAACTATGTTAAATAAAGTGTTAGGTCCTATTGTTTAGTTGAGCGATTTTGTAACAGCAAAGATAAATCTTAAAGAATGAAAGAGGATCTAAGGAAACCAATTTTCACTGTAATTGTAAAGGATGACTTGCTTCAATTGTATAAGATCACTGACGCACTGGCTTTACCGGGGCTGCTTCTCTTTTTAGCAGTAAACGTCACGGACTACAAAGTAGCTAAAAATATGGCAACGCGACTCCGCAGTGGTTAATAGTCGGTTCAGTCCTGCTTGTTGCAGTACTTATGACCCTTTGATGTAGAAGCTTAAGTATAGGTTGTCCTATTAGATTTAATTGAACAAACAGAACTAAGAAAAAGCGCAAATCCTCAGAGGGTTTGCGCTTTTTTTAAGAAATTCTTAAAGAAATAATACAAGTCATCCTATCAGCCAAATTCAAAATACGCGGGATCAACTGCATTTTAAAGGAAATTGGTTCTGTTTTTGTCTTAAAATAAGAGCTTCTGTCGAGTCTATTCCGAAATGTTCAGGTTCAATTTATAATTGGGTTAACGGGTTTGGGGGAACGAAAGGCAAGGGGAAATCTTATAAATAGAGAAAATGGTGCGAACTTCCCTTTTGGTATTAGAATTAGCAACACAACCACTAAAATCAGCAAAGGCGGTGAAGAAACATGGAAATGCGTCCTGTTAAATCTTCTCTAATTACAGCAATCGGCTACGATCAATTTAATGAGATTCTGCGCATCCAATTTCGCACGGGAACATTCGATTACTATAGAGTGCCCAAATACATTTTTGAACACCTGATGAGTTCATTTTCAAAATCACGCTACTATGCAAGCTATATAAAAGATTCTTATACCTATTTAAAAGTAGTAAAAGAGCGGGAACTTACGTATTAGATAAAGAGAAAAAAAGGTTCGTAAATGAGAGAGAGGGGCTCTCGTTTGCGGGCTTTTTTTATTGTGAGATTAGTTATGAAAAAATGGTACAATTGAATCATGGAATTGAAGCTTTCTTTAGAATGAAAGGAGTTATGTTATGCCTAAATACAATAAATTAGTTAGAGATTATATTCCCCAAATAATAGAGCAGTCTGGAAGTAAATATTCAGTCAAAACCTTGGGTAATGAAGAATACATAATAGAGTTAAAAAAGAAAATGCACGAAGAGATTGCTGAGTATGAGGAAGCAAAGAATGATCAGGATGCGGTAGAGGAGCTGGCAGATTTACTGGAACTGGTGTATGCAGCTGCTGAAAGTCATGGTACTTCTGTTGAGCATTTGGAGAGGGTTCGTATGACGAAAGCTGAGAAGCGTGGAGCCTTTAAGGATAAAGTATTTTTGATTGAGGTAGAGGATGAGTAATCTTAAGCTAATTACCAATCAATTGCTTGATGAGTTAGTTTATTCAATTGATCGAGCAAAGGAAATCTATATACTCACTGCCTTTACCATGCGTACGGGCATTGAGAAGTTGTTGCCAGAGCTGATTCAAGCTTCTGAACGTGGTGCCGATATTAAGATTTTGACTGGAGACTACCTTTGCATTACACAGCCTGCTGCACTGCGCAAAATTCTTACGGAGCTGCCGGAAATAGAAATCAGGCTCTGGCTGAGCAAGGGACGATCTTTTCATCCGAAGGCTTATTTATTTGGTTTAGAGCAGGAAGACCATGTGATTGTCGGTTCATCTAACTTATCAGCTTCTGCTTTAACACATGGAGTGGAATGGAATTTATCTTCGCGATCAGAAGATGGCAATTTATTTGATGAGTCTGTCATGCAGTTTATGTCTTTATTCTACAATGATCAAACGGTGCCTTTAAACATGGAAACAGTTGACCTCTATGAAAAACGATACGAGAGATTTCATGAAAACTCTAACACTGCGAGAGATTGGACTGAAATAGAAGAAGTAGAAGTCATGTATGGGGACTCGGAAAATAAAGATCTTATCGTTATTGAACCTCAAGAAACCTATAAATTGCCGACGCCTTCTCCGCGTCCTGCTCAGGAAATGGCACTCTCTAAACTGGAAGAAACCAAGGTGCTTGGTTACGAAAAGGCATTGGTCGTTATGGCGACTGGACTGGGAAAGACGTACCTTGCTGCGTTTTTTGCAAAATCATTTTCTCGGGTTTTGTTTATCGCTCATAGAATAGAGATACTAGAGCAAGCAAAAAAATCTTTTAACCACGTGATGCCAGATAGATCTTTGGGAATTTTGAATGGCTCTTTAAAAGAAAAAGAGACAGAATGCGTTTTTGCCTCGGTTTCAACGCTATCTTTGAAGAAACATCTAGAATCGTTTGATCCTGATCACTTTGATTTGATTGTTGTGGATGAATTTCATCATGCAGCAGCAAAGTCTTATTTGAAAATTATAGAGCACTTCAACCCTTCGTTTATGCTTGGTATCACTGCGACACCGGATCGGCATGATGGAAAGGATGTATTTGCTTTATGTGATGGGAATGAAGCGTTTCGTCTTAACTTTTGGGAAGCGATCCAGCAAAAGTGGTTAGCACCTTTTCATTACTATGGAATCTACGATGAAACGGATTATTCTCAGATAAGATGGCTTGGAAATCAATACGATGAAGAACAGCTTCTTCAACTACAGCTTCGGGAAGAAATGGCAGAGAAGATTTTTCATGCCTGGGAGAAACATAAGCAAACTAGAACAATCGGTTTTTGTTCTTCTATTAGACAAGCTGAATATTTAGGTTCCTACTTTAAGCAGATGGGAATGCGAGTTGCAGTTCTGCATTCCAGATCGGTTGTTTCCAGGGGAAGTGCGATTGAACAGTTGCATAACGAAGAATTGGACATTATTTTTACAGTAGATTTGTTTAATGAAGGCGTGGATATTCCCCCAGTCGATACCTTGTTATTTGTCCGGCCAACGGAATCATTAACGGTATTTACTCAGCAATTAGGCCGTGGCTTGCGTTTATTTGATAACAAGGAACATTGTACAGTTATTGATTTAATCGGAAACTATCGAAATGCTGACATAAAATTAAAAGTATTGGATCGCGATCCGGAGAAATACGGCGAAAAAACAAAAAAAGTAGAACCATTCATTCCTGATTTGTGTGAGTTAAATCTGGATACAAGATTAATTGATTTGTTTAAAGAGATGAGAAAACAGAGGTTAAACGCTAAAGAAAGATTATTGCATGAGCTCAGTGAGCTGACACTTGAACTGGGAAGAAGACCCTCGTATCTGGAGTTTCACCGATTATCTGGCGGTGATAGTTCAAATGTGAAAAGAGAGTTTGGATCATACCCTGCATTTTTGATAGAATCAAACTCTTTATCTCAAAACGAAAATGTAGTGGCTGACAATTACAGATTGTGGTTAGAGGAAGTAGAGAAAACGATAATGACCAAAAGCTATAAGATGGTTCTTCTGCTTGCGATGATGGAACGTGGGGAATCAGAGTGGTTCAAACCGATAACTGCAACAGATGCAGCTTTCTTTTTCCATGACTATGTTACGGCGAAACGATACCGTTTAGTTGATTTCAGTGATAAACAAGGTAAAGATCTGATTGAGTATAACCAGAAGAAAATTGCTAATTTAATTAAAAATATGCCAATGGATAAATGGGCAGGTTCATCGATAGGAATTGCTATGAAAGATGGCGACACGTTTTGGTTTGAACTTGGGGAGGTTAAAGAAGAGCATAAACGATCATTGTATGAGTTCACAAAGGAGATTTGTGAGTACCGAGTTGAAAATTATTTTGAGAGAAAATCTGAAAGCCGATAGTTTCCACATTCTTTAAGCTCAACCAAGTGTATAGTACACCGCAAGAACCTTTCTCCTTGTGCTTTTTGGCAATTGAAGAAAGGTTTTTTATGTTTATTGCTATAAATAATGAAATTTTTTTATTTCAGGACTACTCATTTTACCTCTTTCTCGGAGTCTCAGGAATCATTTTGGTTTCATTGGTCATGACCATCCTGTTTATAACAGACCGCTATGTGGTTCCGCAAATGGAATCCTCACCTGTCGGGAAAAAAGGGTCCATTTCGAGTGTGTGGCATATTTATTTACAAGTGCTGAAAAATAGGGTGTTTGCTGCGCTGGCCGTAGCCAATCTGCTTTTTATTTCTGTCGACGAGCAGCTGACCAATTTTATTGGCATCCGCTTATCCAATGAGTTCGCGGATCCGGTTCCATTGGTTTCATTTCTTTCCATGCAGGTGAAGGGGGTTAATTTGCTAGGGATTTTAAAAACAGAGAATACATTGATCGTCGTTGCCATGTCATGATTCATTGCCTTTCTATTGAAAAAGCTGCGGGATCGTTCAGTGCTGCTTTGGGGTACGGTGCTGTATTTTCTTAGTTTTGCAGTGATCAGTTTTCATAATACGCCGATCGTTTTAATCATTTCGATGCTGATTGCAACAATTGGGGAGTTGATGCATATACCAGTGAAACAGACCCTTTTGGCCAATATGATTCCAGATCATGCAAGAGGGGTATACTTATCCCTATATGGTCTAATGGCAATCGGCGGTTCAGCTTTGGCGGGGCTGTTTTTTTCGGGAGTGGGCTCATTTCACCCTATGAGCTTACTGGATTCATGTTACTGTCAGGGATTTCGGTGGTTGGGATCTATGGTCGGCTGATGAAGAATGAGCGAAGGGAAACTGTGGCCAGCCTTCAGCAAAAGAGCGCATACAAAAACACATAAAAGTAAATTTAATTAAAACTTTTACAAATCCTTTATAAATTGATCGAATTGTCTGATATAATAGATTTACTTTTCAGTTAGAGGAGGATGCGATTATGACAAACGGTAAAAACTTCGTAGTAAAAAAGCAGTCCGGTCACCTTAGAGTGAGTAAGTCCTCGTTTGATTTACTGAAGGAACGACATGAAAAAGAAATGAATGATCTATATGAAAGGCTCCAGGAATTACTGGAGGAGTTTAAGACGTGCCATTACTTTCACGAACAGCGGGAAGTGCAATAGTTAGAAGTGTAGAGCCTGGGGAGCACCGGGCTTTTTATTTTGGATTGTAAGAGGTGGCTTGTAATGATTATGGAACAATATTGCCCAAGTCTTACTCCCCTCCTGCCAACAAGTAATACCGTATGTTTTTGTTACGCCATATTTTTTTATAAATAACCATCACCTCAAGCTCTATCATAGAGGGAGATCAAGGGTGCGTCTGTCCGATTATTGCTGTGAAAACAGACAATTTTTCTAACAGGTCAGCCACTGCGAATTGGAAGGTGAAACCATTTCTGTTCTCAGTCGTAGGTTAACTATACATACCTAAACGGATAAAAGAAGGGAGTTTTACTTGGATGATCTGGTTTCAGGCGATTATTAATATCATCCTGCCCGTTTATTTTTTGTGGTGGGCGTATAAGACCGATCAAGTCAGCAGGCGGTTATGGTTTGCAGAAGTGCTTTCTGGAGCGATGTTCATCGGGTTTATTTTTGTGATCAGCCCATGGCATATCTATTTTTATTATTTACGTTACGTTTGGCTTCTGCTATTTGTCATTGCAGTGGTTTTATCGTATCAAAAGGTGAAAGATAAACCTTTAAAAGGTCCGAAAAATGACGGCAGCTATAAATTCTCAATGGGTCTAAATGTAATACTTGCGGTGTACTTCGGGGTATTTTTAAGTCAGGGTATTTCCGGGTATTTCCTTAACAGTAGTGATCGGGAGGAAGCCATCGAGCTTGATTTCCCTTTAAAAGACGGTGTTTATTCTGTTGGGCAAGGCGGAGCACACACAGCAATCAATTATCACCATTCGCATCCTTCCCAGGCCTATGCCTATGATATTCTTCAAATTAACGGATGGGGCTTGCGCGCGAATGGCCTGACCCCGTCAGAAAATAGCGCGTACCATATCTACGGTCAGTCTTTGTATAGTCCCTGCACAGGCACAGTCACAGCGGCAGTGGATGAATATGAAGACATTCCACCTTTAGAGCCGCCTTCTGAGGTGGAGGAGCCAGCCGGCAATCACGTTATTATTAACTGCAAGGATACAGAGGTCCTGATCGCGCATATCAAACCGGGTACTGTTGCTGTTGAAGAAGGCAATGAGGTAGAGAGCGGTGACATACTCGGTGAAATTGGGAACACAGGCAATACAACAGAGCCGCATCTGCATATTCATGCGGAAAGAGACGGCGAAGGGGTTCCTATCACATTTGATGGGCGGTTTTTGAAGAGAAACAGTCTTATTTTTAATTAGTCTGTCTGATTTAAAAACTATGAGACTGGATATCAATTTGTAGAACATTGGTAGATAAAACTTGGATCGAATCCTTTGAGACTATATTTATTAAAGGGAATGAGAGAGGGAAGCATCATCACATAATATTGGAGGATATACAGTATGGAATTTAACATTGGAGACGCTATTACGATCTTCCTTCCCTCGTTACACATTACCATTATGGCTATAATAATTATCTTCTTATTAGTAAGGTGGAGTAAACAAGTAGAGACAGGCCGCTTCAAAATTTTCTTTTACTTTCTGATCAGCACTTACGTTGCTCCAGTTGTTAATCTAAGTACAGAAGATGGTGTCTTTAAACTATGGATACCCTTGGGGTTTACAATCGTTTTTATATACCTGATTCGCAGCAAAAGGAACCATCCATCTAAAATAAAAGCAAGTATTTTAGGGCTTTGTATATCAATTTATCAACTAGTTCTTCAGTATGTCGGATAGTTTTTAAAAATCATTAGGAATAAGAAGCAATCGTTTTTACTACGTCTTTTGCCTCGTCTAAAATAGTATTCATAAAGAAAGGAAGAATAATGGTGACAAAATTACTTTACAGTGGTTTAAAACATGGAGAAACTGATGTAGAAGTGAAAATACTGGTGGATATACAAAATGATTGGTTTGAGGTGACGCATACAAAGGAAGTGTCTCAAGTAATGAATAAATCAACAGGTAAATACATCATAGTAAAACGAAACACTCTGAAATTTGAGGTTGTTTCATAGGCTGTTATACATTGTACTTTTAGTAACGGGGGCATTCCTTCAATAACAAATGGAGAGGAGACTTACGATTAAAAAATCAAGGTTCCGTGGAATAGGAATTGTCCTTGGTATAGCGATTGGTACCAGCGTAGTAGTATCTGTTGATTAAGTAGGAAGGCAGGGAAATACATAATGAAAAAAACTGCCATTTTATTATATCCGCAATTCAGCGAATATGAATTAAGTGTAGCGTTATCAATTTTAATGCAAGGTAATAAACCAAGTGTTACTGTTGGACTGAATCATCAGCCGATTAAAGGTGAATCTGGATTGTCTTGTTTAGTTGACTCTTCTGTTGACGAAATTAAATTCTCGGAATTTGATAGCCTTTTGCTGCCAGGTTGTATGGATGTAATGACGTTTATTAAGGAGCCAAAACTAACTGAATTTGTAAAGCAAGTGAATTCGAGCGAAACAGTAATCGCAAGTATTTCGAGTTCTCCACTTCTGTTAGCAAAAGCAGGTTTGTTAAGAGGTAGAAAATTCACCGTTGGCTTGACAGAGGAAGCTATTGAGAATTTAGGTGTTTTTGAAAAAGAAAACTACTCGGAAGATGTAGTAGTTAAAGATGGAAACATCATTACAGCGAGAGGTAGAGGGTTTATTAGATTCGGCATTGAGTTCGGTAAAGCATTAAAGCTTACATTCGATGAAAGTTGGTATAAAGAATAAAAGTAACTGCTCCTTTGATGAACAAACAAGGTATGAATGTCCAATTCAAGGGGGGTTAATGCAAAATAAAAGTAAAGGAACTTTGTTCTAATACTTTTGAAGTATGAGGTGAACGGAGCGGAAGGTGGCGACTCCTGCAGGATATGACGGCAAGCTGAGACCCCGCAAGGCAAAGCCTGAGGAGGGCTCAGCGCCGTCCCTGCGGAAAGCGTACACCTGAAGCGCAGAGAACCGGGCAAAGAGTTTGAGACACATTTGTCCCAAACTCTTTTTTGTGAAATGAGGCTAGTAAAAATGTAGAGGCAGATTATATTTACGTTTTTCATCCCCCGGATATTTTATTGTGCTGTTGAGTACTAAATTTCTTTGTGTTGGGAGCTGGATTTATTAACCAAGCCCATTTACCCATAATAGAATGTGTGGAAATAACTAATTATCGGAATAATGGAAATTTAATCTCTTGTAATGTACACTTCATGCTACACTAAAGGTGAAACGTTTCGACCCATTATACTATTGAATCGAAAAGGAGCTAATCATGAAAAAATCAAAAGTAGTCGTTATCTTGTTAATGCTTATTTTGTTCCTTAACGTCACTTCACCGACGAATGTTTCGGCTAGTAATTTCGGAAAAGAAAAAGCTTTGCAGGTACAATTGAAAGCGATTGCAAAAAAGACGTTTAAGTATTTTGAAGATAATACAGATCCGAAAACAGGGATGACCTATGATGAGATTCGGTACACGGAAGATGGCAAAGTAGAAGCGGCGCATACGTCTCCTACAAATATAGGAATGTATATGATGAGCACCGTATCGGCTCACGAAATGGGCTTTATTTCCCGAAAAGAAGCGGTTGATCGTATTCAGGTAACAATAAATACATTGAAAAAGTTAGAGAAATGGAACGGGCTTTATTATAACTGGTACCAGACAGAGGACGGATCGCTTAAAACAGATTGGGGTCAATTCATTTCTCAAGTAGATAATGGATGGCTTTCAGCAGGCTTAATCGTGGTTGGACAGGCGTATGATGAATTAAATGGACAAACGAGTGAGCTAGTTGAAGAGATGAATTATACGACATTATATGACGAAGAAGTTGGGCAATTCAGAGGTGGATATGATGTAGAAGAAGGGAAGCTGACTGATCATCATTATGGTTTGCTTTACACTGAGCCGCGTGTGGCAAGTTATATTTCGATTGGTAAAGGAGACGTGCCGTCAGAACATTGGTGGAAGATGTACCGTACGATGCCAAAAGAATGGGATTGGCAGGCACAAACACCAGGTGGATATGATCAGGAGTATGACGGCATTACTGTGTTTGAGGGACATTACGAATACAACGGTGTGAAATTTGTACCAAGCTGGGGAGGAAGTATGTTTGAAGGGCTTATGCCAGGGATTGTTATGAAAGAAAAAGACCTGGGAATAAACGCGCTGGGATTAAATAATCAGCGCCATGTAGATCTTCAAATTGATTATGCAAAAGAAAAGGGATACAAAGCATGGGGCTTTTCACCAGCAGCAACACCAGACGGTTATAGTGAATTCGCTGCTACGCCGCTTGGAACGTCAGGTTATGATGATGGAGCAACTGTGACACCACATGCAACGTTTCTTGCGTTGGATTATGCGCCACTAGAAGTCAGGGAAAATATTAAAGCGTTGAAAAAATTAAAAATGTACGGGAAATATGGATTCTATGATTCAGTCAATGTTGAAACAGGTGAAATCGCAAAAGCGTATCTTGCTCTTGATCAAGGAATGATTATGGTTTCAATTGCTAATTATTTAGAAGAGGGAGTCATTCGTGAGTTCTTTCACCAGGATCCAATAGGTAAAAATCCAGAGGGATTATTGGAAAGAGAAGTGTTTTCTATTCAATAGGTTGAGTAAAGAAGAATGATCTATGAGGTGAACGGAACGGAAGGTTGCGGCTCCCTGCAGGAGATGACGGTTGCTTGAGTTCAAAGCTCCCTTCCTTGCGGAAAGCGCTCACCCGAAGCGAAGTGAACCGGTCAACGAGTCTGAGATAGACATTTGTCTCAGACTTTTTTTAATTTCGCTAAAATACGAAACATCATCGTGCAGTTTCGTTCTTTTACGATTCCATCATAAGCAAAATCAAGGGAGCGTCAATTTCCTGGACTGGAAAGTGAAACCATTTTCGTTCTTAACCGTATGGTAACTGTATAAAATTAGAGGGATAGAAGGAGGGGAAGTAGTTGGAAAGCAATCCATTTTTAACGGTTTGGACGAAACCGAAAGAAACGGTTCGTCAGGTGCTTGAAAGCAAAGGCTTTGGTTATACGATTTTCATTGCAAGTTTAGCGGGAGTCGGAACGGGACTGGTAAATGTACAGGACTCCGGATTTGAACAATCTCTTCCGCTTAGCGTAGTTTACTTATTAGCTGTCCTTCTTGGAGCTGCCGCAGGGGTTATCGGTGCATTTATTGCAGCAGGGCTTTATACCATGGTAGGGAAGTGGTTCGACGGAACAGGAAATTACCGCCGGATGGTGACTGCAATAGCGCCGTGTTACATTCCACAGGTCGTCATTGCCGTGATCTATGTCATCGTAGCTGCTATTTACGGAGAACAATTTATCCAGGCTCCGGATCCTGATACTTTTGATATGACCACGTTGCCGATGAGCACGTACATCATTACGATGTTATTATCTGCTGTTTTTGGGGTGTGGGGCGTTGTGATTACCGCCAAAGCCATTGGAATCGTTCATGGATTTTCAAGCTGGAAAGGTCTTGGCGTCATTTTATCTGTCGCTGCTGTCATTTTTGTCGTGGCATTGGTTGTTGGTATTATTGTTGCTTTTTCTTTTTTTAACTGAACATAACAAAAGCCTGCTGCCTCGACCGCTTTTTCAGCGTCAGGCAGCAGGCTTTTTTCACATCACGTATCTTACTTCATCAAAGTGATTCAACAGCTTATTCCAATAATCCGGAAAAATGTATTCATATTGATTGAAAACGTCAGCTGAATATAAAAGCAGGACGTCAATGGTTTGATTTTTTCGTTTTAAATCATACAGCAGCGCATCCGGAATCGTGTAAAAAGGATGAATCTGATGAGGGTTTAACACCTTTAGGTGAATCTGATGTTTCTGTACAAAGTCAACCAGCTGCATGTGCTGATAGGTGACACTGCAGGGCGTAAACGGAACGCTGTATTCTTTATTAATTAACATAATTCCTTCCATATAGGTCTCTCTCCTTGTTCAGCTTTTACCTGCCAGTATGGGCACGCGGAACAGGAGATAAACATGGAGGGAACTAAAGGAGGTTCAATTTCTTGAGCACTCTGTAGTAGCCATAGACACCGGAATAGCCTGTTACGTATTCAACAGCTGTCCAGCCAATATTCCAGTTGTTGTAGTATCTGATCAGATCGAGAGTAACAAAGAACCATTCAAGCAGAGTTGAAAAAAGAGTGAAGCCAAGGATCCACGCAAGTGAATAGGCATGACGTCTGACAAAATGAATGAAGATCGAAGCGCAAACCGGCATCACGCCCAGTGCCATGGGAAGAGAGGCAAAGTTGCTTTCCATTGAAAAAGGGTACACCGAAGCAAAGCCGTAGAGAATGGTCCACGCGTCCAATGTAAACGTCAGCACGGCAGTTATTGGAGCAATAAGAACAATGATTTTTACATCAATCTTTAAAACAAAAAGGATAATCGCCCAGGGAACGATAAACGCAAATAGAGTTGTAAATAACACGAGAAATCACATCCTTCTTTTGTTAACACTGTTTATAAGCAGTATTCGCAAAAAATGGGCTGAGTAGACTCTTTGCAGAGCAGATACCTCAAAGCTAAGTGCTTATGTGTAGGGACAAGGGACAGGATGACTAATATTTCGCTTAAAACTCAAGCAATAATAGAGGATTCTCCAGCTTTTGTGTTGAATGAGGGAAAAGAGTGCTCATCTTGAACGTGCATATCAAGATTGACGTTCGAGTCATGAAAGGAGTGTGGAGATGAGAGAAGTAACGCCATTGCAAGAAGTCTACAATCAATCTGCATATAAGCTGGCGAATCACGGCGCGCGTTCTGTTCATGTTCTAAAAAAAGCCTTCGAAGAAATGAATGGTGATGTGGCAGGTGATTTGTATGGAACTGGACAAATCATTGACGACTTTCAAGATAAAATGGCCGCGTTTCTAGGAAAAGAGAATGCGGTTTTCTTTCCCAGCGGCACCATGGCGCAGCAAATTGCTTTACGCATCTGGTGTGATGAAAAAGGCGATAAAAAAGTGGCCTACCACCCGCTTAGCCATCTTGAAATTCATGAAGAGGATGGGTTAAAAGAGTTACATAATATTGAAACGGTTCTCCTGACAGATCGTGATCGTGTCATTGATCTTAAGGATGTAATGAATATGGAGGACGGAGTGGCGGCTGTGCTGCTGGAATTGCCTCAGCGTGAAATAGGGGGACAGTTGCCGAGCTTCGAAACGCTCGAAAAAATTTCGCAGTATTGTAGTGAAAGGGGAATCAGGCTGCATCTTGACGGAGCGCGGTTACTTGAAGTTCTTCCTTACTATCAAAAGTCCGCCGCTGAAGTTTGTGCCCTGTTTGATAGTGTTTACCTATCTTTATATAAAGGCATCGGCGGAATTGCAGGCGCCATTCTTGCAGGTGATCGCGACTTTATTAAGCAATCGAAAGTATGGAAAAGACGATATGGCGGAGATCTGATTAGTTTGTATCCCTATACCGTTCCGGCAGATTACTATTTAGATTTGCGGTCATCTAAAATGGAACAGTATTTCAGAGAAGCAAAGGAAGTGGCTGAACGGTTTAATTCTTGTTATGGCATCTCCACACTCCCGGAGGTTCCTGTTTCTACTATGTTTCATGTCCACTTTCAACATTCCAAGGAGCAAGTGGGACCACTTTTATTACAAATAGAACAAGAAACTGAAATCGGACTAACCAACCATTTAAAAGAAATAAATGAGCAGTCTTGTTATTTTGAAGTTCATATGGGAGATATGTATTCTGAGATTCCGAAAGAACTTGTGACACGGGCTTTTGATTTACTTGATAAAAGCATGAAACACCTCTAAAGCTATAAATAACCTCAATATGGAGGCAGGTTTTGCAATGAATAAAATTTTCTTTGGTGTTCTATTGGTCTTCTTTAAAACAAATGTAAGTTTCTTAGAAATTGGTGCTGCGTATTATGTTACAAATAGTATTGGGTATCTGTTAATCTTTTTTGGAGTGAAAGAGCTCGGGAATAAGGTTGAAAGGGTACTGAAGGCTCAGCCTTACGTCGTCTTCATGGTGATTCACAGTATAATCTTTTTGTTATTGAATACTTCTGGAAATTCACCTTTGACTATCGCGATGGACTCTTATATGGCAGTGATCTCTTTCGTAGGGCTTTGTTTTGTCATTGCAGGGATGTTTATGATATTTGTGATCATTTCCCTCCTAATTGAAGGGATGGAGGATGAATTCCATACGAAAAGATTAAGTATCCTATGTGTAGCTATGATGATGATCTTCACGCTAGCAGGGCTGTTCTATTTCTTTACTCCAGGGCTGGCTCAACTCTTAATGAGTGTTTTATTGTTTTTGAAGGTTCTGTTTTTGATTGTGTTTTATCACGTCTATCTTCGTAATAGCGTAAGGAATGTTGGGCAGGAGGGATCGTGACAGAACGAACCGCCAGTCTGATTGAATACGAGACTAGCGGGGGGAAAGCGGATAATCTATGGATGTAATCAGCCTATAAAAAAGGGAACCACAAAGAGGCCGACAGCAATCCCTGCTATAAATAAAATAATTCCATTGATCAGTTTCTTGTTTCCCATTTGTTATCCTCCTTCATTTGGATGGAATATAATACTAAATCCCTGTCGTTTTAGTATTAAACAATTATAATTACGGCGTCTTGTTATTAACGTTTACAGTTATGAAGGGGATGGGAAAGTAAAATACCTGGTTCTTGGCTGCAGCCTTAGAGTCTCACTGCGATCACCAGCAGCATCTGTCCATTGAATTGTAAGAAGAAACTGATCACTGCGATTTTCCCAACCATTGCCCATGGATAAATACTCAGTTTCTTCTCCGCTTTTCATTTTTTTGCTAGCTTCCCAGTCATGGATCACATCTCCATTTTGAGTCAGTTTCACATTTTTTAATGTCGCCTCGCTGTCTCCATTCCACTGAATCGATCCTCTCCAAATGTCTTTAGGAGTGTACTCCGATTTATAACTCGTTTTCCACAGTCCCTGATCCGAGTGACCGGTCCATTGTGGTGCCTGCTGTATGGAATACACCATCCATGCTATAAGAAAAAGTGCGGTGGCTGCAGCCAAAAGCGTTCGATTCTTTTTCAAGCCAAAGTCCATGTCAATCCCTCTTCCCATCAGGCTTTTTACAATGTAAAATAGTCTTATCTTTATTATAGTTATTTTTTTCTTTAAATTCTATTAAAAGTAAATTTTCTAGTACCAATACTGGTGTAAAAAAGAAGGGGCTGTGAGTGATCGAATTCGTGATCAAGATCGTCGTCTGGTGTGTAATGGTGATCCTTTTATTTCAGACCACTTTTACTAGTAAGTGGAAAGAAAGCTGGGAGGAAGTGATTGATGCAAATTCCACGCTCGTGCTGGTCCGTTACCTATACTTAATTGCAGGACTTTCCTTTATCAGTTCTTTTCTATTCGAGATAGACTGGCTAAGCATTCCTGCTTTGATTTCGATAATAGGCATTCTGATTGCTCATAAGAAAGAGAGAAAAGAAGCGCCAGCACAGGTTATGATCATGGTGGGCCTTGTTATGCTGCTGACCATTTTTTTCGTGCCGACTCATCCGGATTCCTTCATGAAACATGTTAATTCAAAAGGGACTTACGAGTGTTTGTACGATTTTGAATGCGTAAAAATTACATCCACCATAACTTCAGACGGTTTGGTAAAAACAGAGGCGGAAGTCATACCGGTAACTGATTATTCATCTCACTGGTATGGTATTACGGCTACAGGATCCATGGTGATCGGAGAAAGTAATCAACAGCAAGAAACCATTCAAGCATTCAATATCGCGGGTTTTTGGATTGAATATTAGTTGTGAGGGGGGTTCACATGTATTTGCTATTAACCATCATTTTGTGTGCAGGGGCAGGTTTATTTCTTTATGCAATTAATCCTGTGCTCGGAATCATTCTTGCGGTTGGGTTCACTCTTGCCTGTTTGTTGAGAGTGATTGATTTGCTTGAAGATATACATAAGGAACTTGTTTTGAAGCCTAGGGAATAAGCTTATGCAAGTGATTGAAGCCGGAGAGCTTGATCATGGCAGCAAGATGTTTTTCCGTCATCAGGCCTGCTGAAGTGGCTTTAGGAAGTGTAAAGTAGTGAAAGACTTCTTTTGCCGGGTCAAACCAGTCCTTTCTTTTTTCAGGAGGATGAAGTTGATTGGGCCATACGCTGGTAAGTGTGGGGCTATAGAGATTCTGTGACTTTTTTTGAGCTGTAAACAGATCAGGGAAATAGTCGGCTCTTGAACCGGTGTGTGGATTTTTTTCAGCGAAAGCAAAGCCCCCTTCAAAAACGTCAGGGCTTTTAAAAAGCAATTGGTAAAGTGCTTTTCCAATGTCAATTCTTGAAGAAAGGCTTGAAAACTGCTGAACCGTCATACCTGCAAGCTCTATGCGTCCGGACTGTTCGAAGGGAAAGAGGATGTGTGTAAGACCAAGCAGTTCCTGCAGCTGAAAAGAAAAAGATTGAATGACTTTTTCCTGAAAAAACACATTTTCCATTACCTGTTTTTCCAGAAAATGCTGTTCATTTAGAATAAGTGCGACTGTGAGCAGATCCCGATCTTTGCCTTGATGTTCAATGAACAGCTCCCAAATCGGCGGCATAAAAGAAGACACACCAAAATGAGGGAGAAGATAAAACCAGTCATGGCGGTCCTTTTTGCTCCTTTCATACAATAATAATTGCGGGAAGGCGTCTTCAAAGATCAGATAATTGGCTTTTTCAAGGAAGCGAAAAAAGACAGCGGTCTGATCATAGGAAAGAAGCTGCTTTAAGATACTTTTTAAGTCGGTCATGTTCCAGCCCGCGTTTCGTGAGACCATATGCGCAAGAAAAGCCCAGTGAAGTTCCGGTGATCGGTTATAAAGTGTCCAATAAGCGTTGGTCCTCGTGACATTATTCAGATTGTGCTGGGAGGTTGCTTTCGAGATGGTTTCGATAATGGAGCGTTCCTGCCGGGTGAGTATAGAAGCCGAGGGTGGTTTCAGCCATTTTTGGCTCAGCCGCACCTGATCATGACGGGAGACAAGCTGAGATTCATGGTTCTTTTTTGGAAAATGGAATATAGAAGTCAGCCATTTTGGCACCATCTGATCACCTCCCATAAAGTCTATGGCAGGCAGGGGGAGAACATGAGTGGGATGGATGAAAGTGGCTTAAACAATCGTTTGTTTAAAGTACGTCATGAGGCTTATCCCAGGCGTTTGGGGAGTTATGCGGAGATCCTCCTCCCATAAAGATGGGAGGACTGTTAATACAAAAATTTAAACTGGGCAGCGTCTTTTTTCATCACGTTGTTCCAGTCTGTTAACCGGTCAATCTGTTTGTGTGTGGTCAGTGATTGAACCACATGTACATACACCTGCTTTTTTTGATCAGCTGTATTGGATGAGGTTCTGTATGCCCGCTTATAATGAGTTAATGCCTCTTTTGTTTTATCTTTATGCATGAATACATCCCCGACCATCAGCAGGAGTTTAACATATGTAAATGGCGGAAGACCTTCTGTTTTTAATTCTTGAACTTTTTTAAAAATAGCCAGAACCTCACTATGGTCTCCTCTATAGAATTGCGTTGCAGCAAGCTCGTAGCTGGCGTTCAGCTGACCGAGTGAGTCATCCAATTTACAAAAAACATGGTAGGAATACGTCAAGTGGCGAATCGCTTCATCGTAGTTATGAAGCAGGCGGTGAACGATTCCGATGTTCGTCAGGATGCCGCCCGCATTTAACAGGTCTGACCCGGCTTCATAGTGATGCAGCGCTTTTTCATAATGCTCCAGTGCACGCTCGAAAAACCCTTCCCTCTTAAAGCAGATGCCAAGGACCATATGAACTTGTCCCGGTTTGTAATCAATTTTCGCTTCATGCTCAGCTTCAATCGCACTCGTTAACATTCGGATAGCAGAGCGGTGTTCACCGATTTTGGCATGAGCCATCCCCATGTTCACCATTAGTCTGATTTTCTCAATGCCGTCCATTTTAAACTTAATCACTTTCTTATAAGCCGCTTCTAAATATAGAAAGCTTTTATCAACTTGATTAAGCTCAATCAGCAGATCTGCCAGCTCATTTGCGCAGCGGATTTTTTCATTATACAAACTCGTTTGCTCATAAAAGCTGAAGCTTCGCTCGAAGTACCCGGCAGATTCATGAAGCTCCTTAGTATAATACCGGCAATAGAAACCTCTGCAATAATACAATAAAGCTTTTTCCTGATTGGATAACTGCTGTAAGCCGCTCTCTAACAAATATAAATCTGCATCCAGATGGGTATAGGGATTCCGATTCGTCAGGACAAGCTCCAGCTCTGAAAGCGTACTCATAATATCAATCAGATCCAGCTTAGGCTCCTCTCCAATCAGATCTTCAAGCGTGCATTGGAGACGGATGCTATATTGCCGAAGCAAGTAAAGGGAGGGCTGTACCATTCCTTTTTCAATCTGACCGATCAAACTGCGGTTGGAAATGCCTTTTGCCAGCTCTGCCTGTGTCATCTTCCGTTGCTTTCTGTATTCTTTTATTTTAATGACAGCCGTCACGATGTAGGTCACCTCAGTCGTTTAAATAGTTGCCCACTGCTAGATTTCCCTCTGTACAGACTTTAAATCCTCATGCGCTCAATTACATAGAATGACAGAGAAAATGAATGAAAGATACAGAAAGGGGTAGACATTCAGTATAGCCGAAAGGTTTATCGGCTTGTATTTTCAGGACAGTCCGCCTGTAACGATTAAACGGGAATTTAATGAAGTACTAGTTAGTTTAACGATTAGGTGTGCGCTTTTATCGGGCACCCCTCATTTGAAATGGAGGAGTTATCCATGGACGTTCACTTGAAAAAAATCAGCCGTGAGCAATGGGAAGAGAAGGCTCAATCATATGACCCGGAGAAAATGCCGCAGGGTGACAAAGTGGAGACGGTGTTTTTTGGTATTTACGATGAAGATACACGGACAGGTTCAATCTTATATGCGTACGATGAAGAACTGACGAATTTGTACTGGATTCACAATATAACCATTGATGAGCATCATCAGGGAAAAGGATACGAAAAAGCGGCACTGACGTCTATCATTACATGGATTAGGGAAAATTTTAAACACTGTACAGAGATTCGCTTGAACGTTTCAAAAGAAGACGACGATGCCAATGAGCTGTATAAAAACTTCGGCTTTGTTCCAACCGGAGAAGAACTAAATGGAGAAGACGTTCTGTATTTATCTGCTCAGATGGCGAGTGACTAAAGAGGGAAAACCTTTTACCTACCCGTCTGGCCTGCTTCAGTTCAATTCACTTAATTTAAAATAAAAGTAAAATGAGGTTGAGACTTTTGTCTCAACCTCATTTTACTGTACGGTCATAAATCAGGTTTTCTTTTCATTGACGGTGTGAAACGGTCTTTTTGGTATAATTATATAAACGATCCAAACAGGAGGCGGCACCCATGAAAGGAAAATCGATTTATCTTCGTCCGTTCGAGGAAAAAGATGTGAAAGCATTAACTGACTTTCAAATTAGAAACCGGCTTTTTTTTGAAAAGTTTTCGATGCTTAGAGAAAACACCTTTTACACGGAAAAAGCGCAGCTCGAGCGGATTAATCAATTTAAGAGTGACCGTGAGCTTGATTTGGGCTATCACTTTGGCATCTTTAAAAATGAAGACGGGGAACTAGTTGGGACCATTACCCTTTTTCACGTGATTCGCGGATCTCTTCAGAGCGCCATTGTGGGGTATTTTCTGGATCAGACCCATAATGGCATGGGCTACACAACAGAAGCGGTTAAGCTGCTAGTTAAACATTCATTTGAAGAGCTGAAGCTTCACCGGCTTGAAGCAGGTGTCATGCCTCATAATATTGGCTCCATTCGGGTACTTGAAAAAGCAGGCTTTCATAAGGAAGGCATTGCGAAAAAAAATGTATTGATTAACGGCAAGTGGGAGGATCATCAGGTGCTTGCGATCATTAATCCGGCTGATTCTTGAAAAACAGAATAGGGGTCTTTACCAAATCGATTGTACTGCCGTCTGCCGCGCTTCTTGCGTACACCCATAGCTGACCGGCTGATGTTTGTGGAGTGCGATTAAACTGAATGGGGGTAGAGAACGTACCAAAAGCAGGTCCGCCGGCTGAAGCTTGAATAGGAGCTTCACTTGTTACCGTACCCCCTGAGGAATCCTGGATTTGATAAAGAAGGCTTCCTTCAAAAGCCCGGGCAAAGCCTGATAGTGTCTGCCCGGCTGTAATAATTGTTCCGGGCTTTGGTGAGGCAACGAGAATATTTGCTGAAGAGGGCAGTGGAATCAGCAGGTGGTAGCCGGGATAGATGACATCTGGTGATAAGCCGGGACGATTCTGGTTGGCACGAAATAAAGAAGAGAGTGAGATGCCGAATTGTTCGGCAATCTGAGCTAGAGTATCACCTTCTTCCACCTGATAAACATAAACAGGAACAAAAAGCGGCTGATTTACATAAAGAAGACCAGGGTTTCCGACCTGCGGATTGATCCCATACATCATTTCAACCGTAGAAGAATAATCCTGTGCATATTGAAAGAGGGTATCGCCTCCTTGAACAATCCGATAAACCATAGAGAGACCGTCCTTTTCGACCACCAGCTTCTGTCCGGGGAAAATCAGGCCTCGATCTGTAATAGGAGGATATAGCGCATTTGCCTGTTCAATGGCAGATACGCTGCTGCTGAACCGATAGGCGATGGCAGTTAAGGTGTCACCGGGCTGAACGGTATAAATAAAATACGTGTTGTCAACGATGGGCATGGCAAACGCTCCTTTTTTTTAGGCTTCATTTACTACCATATGCAAAGGAAGTAAAGATGATATGAATCACACTGCCAATTCTCCGTTTCCTGGATGTGCTTACGCTTGTTCCTTTTTAAGAGAAAAGGGTAAAGACTTGTAAATGGAAACAAAAAGGAGCGTAATAGGATGACAGAAACAAAACGGCCAGTAGTGGCGCTGACAGGTGCCAGTGGATATATAGGAAGCAATTTACTTGAACAGATAACAAAAAAAGCAGACGTTATTGCCCTATCAAGAAGCGGTGATGATAAAGAAAATTCAGCGCATGTCACCTGGCGTTCCTGTGATTTTTATTCGAAAAGTGATGCGGAAAAAGGACTGGAGGGAGCGGATTATGCGATTTATCTGATCCATTCCATGAAACCTTCCGCAAAATTAACGCAGGCAAAATTTGAGGACATGGATGTTATTTTGGCGGATAACTTCGCACAGGCTGCAAAAAAACAAGGTGTCAAACAAATTATTTATTTAAGCGGGATTATACCGAAAGACACAAAAGAACTTTCCCGGCACTTAAAAAGCCGCCTGGAAGTGGAAAAAATACTTGGGTCATATGGGGTACCGGTTTCAACTATTCGCGCGGGACTGATTGTCGGTCCAAAAGGCTCTTCTTTCCCCATTCTTTCAAAGCTCGTTAAGCGCCTTCCATGGATGCTGCTGCCGAAGTGGACGCGTACAAAGACACATCCGATTGCGCTAAAAGACGTCATCGGCTCATTGAAAAACAGCATAGGGAATAAGAAAGTTGAAAACAAATCGGTGGATGTCGGCGGTCCGGAGATCATGTCTTATAAAGAGATGCTAATTCAAACCGCGGAAGTGATGGGTAAAAAACCGAAAGTAGTGGATATTCCTTTATTGACTGTGAATCTCTCCCGCCTATGGGTGACCCTTGTAACGGGCTCACCGAAAGAAATGGCGTATCCGCTTATTGAAAGCCTGAAGCATCCAATGGTCGCAGAAGATACGATTGAGGGGATCAGTGACGGCAAAACAACGTTTAAGGAAGCAGCTCAAGAGGCGCTCAAAGCTGAAAAAGAGGAAGGGGCGGATAAGCCTGCTATTCTCACAGCTACTCCAACAGGCAGCGATGTGCGATCAGTTCAGCGGGTCATGCTGCCGGAGGGGAAAACAGCGAATTGGGCAGGGGAAGAATATATGAATTGGATATCCCGTCTTGCCCGTCCGTTTTTAGCAGTAGATCTGGATGAGGATAAAAACTGTAAAATCAGTTTGTTTTCAAAAGCAGCATCAATTCTGGAATTAACCTACTCCAGCGAAAGAAGCACCGACACACGTGCCCTTTATTTGATCACGGGAGGATTTTTTGCCAATGTGGGTGAAGATAGCAAGGGCAGGATTGAGTTCCGTCAGATTCCCAATACGCAGGAGTGCATCATTGCCATTCATGGCTACAGACCCGCACTGCCATGGACGATCTACAAATTTACGCAAGCTAAAGTTCATCTATGGGTAATGGCACTGTTCAAACGCCATCTGCAGCATTTAATGAAAAGCGACCAGCATGAAGAAAAAGAAGGACGCCAAAAAACAATCGCAGAAGCTTAGAAAATGCCCGTCTTTGCCCCATTTGGGTGAAGGCGGGTTTTTGCACGGCTGTTTATTTTTCTATTATTCTTTGAGCGTTCTTTTGTGAATAAATCTATTAATAAATATGTACACGACGGTGATAAATAAAGGAGTCAGAAAAAGATAATTTCCTGTTCTGTACAATGTAAGATAAGCGATAAGACTGACTTCTCCCCATTCAAGCGCCACACGCCAGCCCAGTCCGGCAGCATTTAAGAGGAAGGTCCAGGCAAATACTTTCAACCACTTGTTCGTTGGATAAAGCCATGCATAAAAAAGACTGATATAAGACCCTGCCACAGCCATTAGGGTAAAAAAGAAGAAAGAAAAACCTTCCGTAAACGGGTGAATAAATGTAAAGAGGATGCCTCCTAAAAAGAGTAAGGATAATGAATTAAATAAGTGCAGAAACTTACGGTTATTTGCTATAGGCTGATCTTCTGGTGAAAAAAAAGACATAAGCAGCGACTCCATTCCAAGATTGTCTTCTATTTTCTCACAGATCTCTTCCCTAGTTCAGACCATTTTAAAAATAGATTGAGTTTTCTTCCGTTGTTTGAAATAATTGGAATTATGTAAACGAGTAATTACTGGAGGCATCGTATGTGGTTAGTGGGAATTTCGATTCCAATCGTGCCGGTCATCGCGACTGGAACAGTTGAAAAATCATTGAGTTCAATAGAAAAGCAGAATGAGCAGGTCATTGAATGATTAATAGAAATCCGTGACCGGTAAGGGGGAAATTGTATGTTTGTACACAAAATAGATGAAGAGCTGGAATTGAAATTACCTCAAAAGCATGATGCGGAAGCTTTGTTCCGATTAACGGACCAGTCCAGATCGCATTTAAAGGAATGGCTGCCGTGGCTTGATTTTACGACAAAAGAGGAAGACACGAAAAACTTCATTGCAGGAAGCAACAAGCTCTATGCAGACAATCAGGGTCTGAATGCGCTGATCTTCTTTAAAGGAGAACTGGCAGGTGTTGCAGGCTATAACCAGCTTGATTGGACAAATAAAACAGCCAAAGTCGGCTACTGGCTCGGGGTAGGTTTTCAGGGGCACGGTATTATGACAAGAACAGCTCAGGCACTGACACAGTATGCTTTTGAAGAACTGAATATGAACCGGGTTGAGATCCGCGCAGCGGCCGGCAATAAGAAAAGTCGCGCAATCCCGGAAAGATTAGGTTATACATACGAAGGGCAAATTCGTCAGGCGGAGTGGCTGTATGATCATTATGTGGATCACGTCATGTATGGGATGCTGAGCGACGAGTGGAAAAACAGGTAAGGTCTACTCTCATTGTTTATACGATGCTAATACATTAGGAGTCTGCTGAATTTATTTAAAATAGTTCTTTATGCCTTAATTTATTTATTATTTATGTAAAAAGTCACAAAAAAGTAGCGCTTTCTCTCTTTAATAGGCTAAAATGAAAGTAAACAGAGTCGATCTTAAAGGGGAATGTGCATGAGAGAAACGATGACAGTAGTTTCAGATGAATGGGTGGTAAGGGCATTAGAAAGCAATTTGGCGATGATCCGGTTTGACCGCTCTCAAAATGTGGCGTATGTGAATGATCTATTCGCTCAATCAATGGGCTATACAACGGAGGAAATGATCGGCATGAACCATCGCGCCTTTTGTTTCGATGCTTTTACGAGGACGCTAGGATATAAAACGTTTTGGAGAGATTTGTGGGCTGGAAAAAGTTTTCAGGATAAAATTGAACGCAAAGATGCATCCGGAAACCAAATCTGGCTTGAAGCGACGTATATGCCCATTTATGATGATAATAAAAAGGTCATCGGTGTGTCAAAGGTAGCTACCAATATTTCATCCCGTCAAAAGGCTGTTACCGAAATGGTGGTTGATTTGCAGGAGATGTCGGATAGAATGACAAGCAGTGCGGGTGAGGGAATTAAGCGGAGCGGAGAGCTTTTGACCAGCATCTCAGAGATGGCAAAGGTATCATCAGCGAATATTCAAACACTTGCAAGCCTGCAGGAGCAAGCGCAGTCCATTCAAAAAATTGTTAATACGATTCGCGATATTGCGGCTCAGACGAATTTGCTCGCGCTGAATGCTGCCATTGAAGCAGCTCGTGCGGGTGAGCATGGCAGAGGATTTGATATCGTGGCAAAAGAAGTGCGCAAGCTTTCCGTGAGGGTGGAAGATTCGATTATGCAAGTGCGTAATACGATGGAAGGCATCTCAAAGGAAATTAAAACGATCTCTGAAGGAATTAACGAGGCACAGAAATCGATCACACAAGGCGAGCTGCAAATTGCCAATACGACACGTGATTTTAATGGAATTTCACAGACGTCAGCGAGCTTGGATGAGCAGGCGAAAAAACTGCTGGAAATCATTTAGACATTGTGTAAATAGAAAACAACCCGTCTCCGCTTATAAGAGAGACGGGTTTTTAGTTTACTCGCAAACAAGAATTTCTCTGGAAAACTTGCCTTTCCTTACAATGCAGCGATCGACTACGGAAAAGTCAGCTTGCTTGAGCATATGATCGATTGATTCAATGGTGACGACCACCAGGCGGGTCGTAAAATGACGTGCGTTCATAAGAATATCAAGCTGTTCTTCCGGTGTGGCATGGGTGTACAAATTGTAAGGCATATCAATAATGGTCGCATCATAGCTTCCGGTAACTTCCTCAATCGGTCCAATGGTGACCTCTCCTGAAAGGCCAAAGTGAGCGATGTTTTCTCGGGAGCCTGTTACGACAAGGGGGTTAATATCACGGCCGACAATATCGATCCCCATAGACAGGGCCTCAACGAGAACGGTTCCAATCCCGCAGCACGGATCGATCGCTCTTTTTCCCTCTGGATCAGGCACGGCAATATTGGCAACGGCTCTGGCTGTTCGGGTGCTAAGAGCGGTTGAGTATTCACGCGGCTTTTTCACATGACGCAGCCAGACTGGTTCAGCCTTTTCATAGATCCCAAAATGCCAGCTGCCCTCACATGGGACTAATCCGAAAAAGACATCCGGCTGGTGTAGATCCAGCTCGCCTTCTATAATCATGCCAAGGTCCCGTTCAATTTTTCTTTTCTGGTCATACTCAATTTTATGGGGACCGGCTAAATCATTAATTTTCACAAACAGCACCTTAAACGTGGATTCTCCCATCTTTACGTTTCGAAGCTTATCGCAAAGTTCATCCAGGGTGCGGCCTTCCATTAGCACCCGGATCCGCTCCTTCACGAATGGACTGCGGCTTGGGTGTATATCCCGGTCTGTTTTCAGTATTTTTGTATCGGACTGCCTTCCAAATAATGAGCGCATCTCGAGGTGACAGAGATCTTTTTCTTCATCATTGTAGGCAAATGTATAAATAAAATCTCCTGTAGCAGGCAAATTGTTCAAATCATTCCCATCCTTTTACCTCTTACTTTATAAAGAGCTATGAGGATTAGTATATCAAGATTCTAGGTAAATGGGGAAATGCTGCGGATCTTTGGCAGAAGCTATATGGGATTTTACCTCATTTTAAAAGGGAATAGCTGTTTACCTGTGGAAATAAGAGCAGAGAAGTAAAAAAGGAGTGACCCATTATCGAAAAGACTAAAGTGATGGTTTATTTTAAACTCGAGGCAGAGGATTTTTCTTTAGAGGAAATTACAGCACGTTTAGGCATCTCCCCTACATTAACCTATAAGAAAGGAGATCTTATCCATCACATGGAGGGATCATCTCCAAGTTTTCAGCGCAGTACCCGTTGGCATTATGGAACAGAAGAAGAATCATTTGATGTGAAAGTGCAGCTTGATAAGGTATTAAGCATGCTTCATGGCAAGGAGGAAGTGATAAAAACGGTAAAGACCGAACTAAATGCAGCATGTAAGATTGTAATCGTTATTTATATGGAAGAGGGAATTACCCCAGGACTCTATCTGGATCTTCCACAAATTAATTTTATTCACAGCATTCAGGCAGAGGTGGATGTTGACTTATATGCACACCCCTATGCTGATATGGAGTAGAGTTGTTATGGAAAGAGGTGGATGAA
Source organism: Jeotgalibacillus campisalis (assembly GCF_000829515.1). Classification (GTDB taxonomy): domain Bacteria; phylum Bacillota; class Bacilli; order Bacillales; family Jeotgalibacillaceae; genus Jeotgalibacillus; species Jeotgalibacillus campisalis. Next base: position 278,916 of record NZ_JXRR01000008.1, read on the forward strand.
ATGAGCAGACGAACATGGGGCATTCTTGGAATTATTCTTGTACTGGCTGTCTTTTTCGGAATTGTCGGAGCGGTCGCCTTTTTTCTTGAATCGTAGCAGCTGGCTTTCTTTTTACCAAAGCGGCGCGTTTTCTTTTGCCAGTTTAACGAAAAATGGAGTCAGTAAAAAAGCAGCGGCATAACACAGAAGCAGCAGGGGCAAATACAGGTCAAATAAAACAAACACGGGAAGCACGAGAGAAGGGGCGACAATCAGCATGGACGTTTTTTGTCTGGATGATTTGGCTTGATATTGTGATTTTTTACAATAAGGGCATACCATTTCATTTTTAAATGAAGCGATTCTTTTAAACGTATCTTTCCAGGTCCACTTTTCTCCGCAATGTAAACAAGCAGGCATCCTCATTCTCCTTTCAAGCATCTTCTACTCTTTTCTACGTATAATGGACAGAAAAGTTTCGTTTTCCTCTGGTTTGCATTTCCAAATTTAGATTGTATAAGGAATCGGGATAAAGTAGGATATTAGTAGGGAAAAAGGAATGAAGGGAAATGGTAAAATGAGTTCGATTTCAATGAGGGATCGCATCCACACACTGGATATGATCAGAGGATTTGCGCTGTTTGGAATTTTAATAGCGAACATGATTGCTTTTAAGACCCCTGTTTTTAATAGTATGAGCAGTTTAGTAGAAGGGGAAAGTCTGCCGGAGGGCGGTTTGAATAGTGTCCTGACCATTCTTACTGCGCTGCTTGTTGACGGCAAATTCTATCCGATGTTTTCAATGTTATTTGGACTGGGTTTTTATATTTTCTACACCCGCTTAATGCAGCGAAATCTGCCCGCAACAAAACTGTTTATGCGGCGTCTTGTATTTTTACTGTTTCTTGGAATCATTCATCTTGTGTTTATCTGGTCGGGAGATATTCTTCATACATATGCTATTACAGGATTTTTACTGCCGCTCTTTATTCACCGTTCGCCTAAGGTCATAAAAATCTGGGGGATTGCCTTATTTCTTGTTGGCAGTTTGTTTTTCACCCTTCTGCTGATCGGCAGTGGTTGGAGTATGGAATACTCGATTGCGGAAGGGTTTGAAACCATTGAATCCCTTAAGGCAGGAGAACTCGCAGGAGCATCTGTGATGGCAACAGGCAGTTACGGAGAAATACTTGAGTTTCGATTTTTTAACGAAGTTCTGTTTATTTTCTTTCAGGTCCTTCTGCTGGTTCCGACGATTTTACCGCTGTTTCTAATTGGTCTTTATTTCGGTAAAACCGGGATGTTCAAGGATATTGAAGGCAATATCAAGAGGTGGAAGAAAATTTTTTGGCTCGGTCTTGGCATTGGCGCACCGCTTGTTGGTCTTTCTGCAGCAGTGCAATACAATGTGTTTGACTGGCCGTCTTACTTAACTTCTCCTGTTGCAGAAGGCTTAAATATGATCGGCGGACCGCTTCTTATGTTGTTCTATGTGGCATTGATTGTTCTTGTGACACGTAAAGCATCTGTTGAAAAGATGCTGATGCCTTTTGCATCAGTTGGCCGTATGGCGCTGACAAATTATTTGATGCAATCCATTATTGCGGTGATCATTTTTAATGGCTATGGCTTCGGTCTTTTTGGCCAGGTATCAAAAGCGCAGGGTGTCGGAATTGCCATTGTTATCTATGCCGTGCAGGTTGTACTCAGCTATTTCATTCTTAAAAAGTTCAATCAGGGTCCGCTTGAATTTATATGGCGAAAGTGGACATATGGAGGAACCGAAAAGCAATCAAAAGCGGCTTAAAAGGAAAACCCGGCAGGTAATTTGCCGGGTTTTCTTGAGTTGGATGAAGGTATTTAGATTGATTTTTTATCTGTTAATTGTTATATAATAAAACTTTTGTATTATTTAGTAGTTTAATGTATTGTGAGTAAAGGTATAGAAATGAAGAAGTAAATACCATAAATGTATTTGGTGGTAAAGAAAGGAGGGAAGAGCATGCAAAATGAAACAACTTCAGAGTACTCTGCACAGTACAATCACAAGGAAATGACCACGAAAAGCTGGGTTGGCACTATTTTATTATTAATGATTCCATTGGTTAACCTTGTGCTGTTATTTGTCTGGGGATTTGGCTCTGAGAATAGCCAGCGAAAAAATTACTCCCGCGCGACACTGATTGTCATGGGCATTGTTCTGGCTGTTTATCTCGTAATTTTCGTTATCTTTTTCATTTTGGCTGGCATGGCTGGCGGATTTTCCACTTCTCCTTAGGTAAATGTAATAAAACATTAAAAAAACCTCTTTTGAGAGGTTTTTTAAAATGGTGATGATGAATCTTCGTGATTAATTATTTTGGAATTTTAGGTTTATATCGCTTTCTCACCTGACTCAGCGTTTCCAATTTTTCTATAGCTGGTTCGCCTAAAAACATGGCGATGCCAACGATAAGGGATTCAATAATCATCATGGGAGGGACCATGGAGTGAAATTCCCATATCTCCCCCCGGCGGGCAAACAATTTACTTACTGCCAGACGATTCAAGTCTGAGTATAATTGGTCTGTCACCAAAACGACAGGGCAGCCGACCTCTTTTGCATAATCTAATAGTACATCTGTTTCTGGCAGTGTTTGAACAAATTGAAAGATCAATAGCACGCTTTGAGAGGATAAGTGAATCATTGACTCAAATAGTTCATGCCCGCTCTTTGGCATAACCACTACAGGCACTCCTAATCGTGATAAACGGAAGTGCGCAAGACAGCCAAGCGACTCAGATGGTCCGGGGGCATAAATGAAAAGAGGTTTTGCACGGGAAATGAGGAGAACAGCTTGATTAAAATCTTCTCTTGAAACATGCTGGTTGGTTTCAGCTAAATGGTTCATTTGTTTTTGAACCATGTTTGTGATTAAATCCTGCTGCTGTACTTCGTCGACAGCATTTTTAAATTTATTCTCAGGTGTTACTTCCAGTTTTTTCTTCATGGATTTTTTATAATCCTTAAAATTCACGTACCCAAGAAGTCCCCAGCATCTTGAAACAGTCGCAATGCTTACGTTTGCTTCATCTGCCAACTCCTGCTCCGTCATATACGCCACACTCGTTCCCCGTTTCTCCAGTATCTGGGTCACACGGAGTTGTTTGGACGTTAACTGTCCATGCGTTTGAGAAATTGAGTTTTGCATAGGGATCACTCCTTTTTAGTAGAGTATATCCAGACAAGAGATGGGTGTGTAAGAAAACTTTCAATCTTATAAAAAACTTAAATTCTTTTACAATACCTCTATCTTATTTACATTTTTTTCATCTTAATTTTTGTACGATAAGTGTGTAAGAAAACTAGTTTTAAATTCAGGATTATGATTTTTATATTGGCAATGTCCCTTTTTGGACTAGCTAATTTATTCACGGGATTGCTACCGGGGTTAACATTTGGCCCAGTGGAATTATCTGTTTCATATTTTGCTTTTATCCCTCTTACTCTTTGTGTTTTGTTTAATCCGCTTTATGCAGCGCTTGGTGCTTCTGTTGGTATGTAAAAATGGAACTGAAGAAAACAGCTTTTGGCAATCGTGATACATTTTTGGCGAAAATGGATCCGCGCATTTTGATTATCTGTTACCTCGCTGTCAGCATCGTTCCATGGTTTACATTTAATGAATGGATTCTGTTGACTCTGGTTCTATTCACATCCATTTTAGCTGTCATTTGCAAGGTAAGTCCGCTGATTCTGGCCTTGCACAGCTTTGGGGTTGTAAGTGAGATTGGGTGGATTACAGTAGTCATGCTAAATAGCCTAACGAATGAAAAGTTGTTCATTCATTAGGCTATTCTTATGTGTCATATAATTATTGAAACCAGTCCATTTCACTAAAAGGAAAAATCCGCACCTTTACTTCTCCCAGTACCGCTTCTTCTGAAATGACGCCATATTCCCGGCTATCCATGCTCTTTCTCCGGTTATCTCCAAGAACAAATAGAGAATTTTCCGGAACTTTAAGATAAAAATCACCTGTTAAAGGTTCATTAAAAAGAAGTTTTTCCTTATTTTGTTCGAGGTAAGGTTCATGATATGGAATTCCGTTAATTGTGAGAATGTCTTCCTTTATTTCAATTTCGTCTCCCGGCAATCCGATTACCCGTTTAATATGCTGATCGGATGAAATCGGAGAGTCAAAAACAATTAAATCAAATGCTTGAATATCACTTATTTTTGAAATGATCACGCGATTTTGATCTTCAAAAGTAGGCTCCATCGAGATGCCTTTCACCATTACAGGTGAAAATAAAAAATGTCTGCATAGTAAAACGACGACGAGAGCCAAAAGGATCGATTTTGTCCATGAGAGCCATTCTTTTTTAGGGCTTTGCTTCAACAAATGTCCCTCCTGTTTATTAATGGGTTAATTTCAGTTAATCGGAAATATATTCTATTGTCAATCTTCATTTCTCAAATAGAGGGTTTTTCCTGCTACTAATTGAATAATTTAAAAACTTAATTTTAAGTGAACCTCTGTTTCCTTTCACCGGTATAAAAAGTAAACAAGCAGAAGGGGGATTTTGCATGGGGGCAGGGTGGATTGTATCACTGATCGTCGTCGGGGTGATGGCGATTGTGATTCTTGCGATTTCCATTCCAATGGACCGCAAACATGTAGTTCGTGAAAATGGAAAAGTTAATTATAAGAAAACGAAAATTTATTTGAGGTGGAATGTGTTTGATACATTAACGCTCAGTTTATCGATTTACGCCATTATCTGTGTGCAGGCGTTGAACCTTTTAGTGTCCAATGGACAGTCTGTGGAAAATGTATATGTACAGTTTTTTACGAATCAGGCACAGGTCTGGACACTGCTAAGCATCCTTTATCTGATCAGCCGTGTAACGATTACGCTGAAAGCAATAAAAGCGATCTTGGGAGAGGACCTTGTTTGAACGTGCAGATGAGCTGATGATTGCTTATCAGCAAGGTGACATGGACGCGCTGGATCAGCTCTATCTGCTTTTAAAAGGACCGATTTATTCATTTGTTTACAGGTACAGCAGAGACGAACAGCTAAGCATTGATATTGTTCAGGATACTTTTATTAAACTGCATCGATCTAAACATTTATATGAGAAGGAAAAGGGGAAGATTAGCTCCTATTTATATCAAATTGCCTATCGGTTGATGGTTGATAAGCTAAATCGGAGAAAAAAGTGGAGGTCATTTCTTCCTTTTTTAACATCAGTAGATCAAAAAGAGGTGGATCTTGCCGACAGGATGAGTGTCCGTGAAGCAATTGCTGCGTTGTCAGATGTCCACAGACCAATCGTGCTGCTATTTTATTACCATGATCTGACACATGAAGAGATTGCCAATGTGCTTAATATTCCAAAAGGAACGGTGAAATCCCGATTGCACTATGCAATCAAAAAACTAAAAGAAGAACTGGGCGGTGAAGAAAATGTCTCAAGATCCCTTTAAAAATGAACGTTTTTTACAATCAAAGCTGGATGAATATCATGTCAACGTACCGGACATCCCGCTGTACCTCCGCAAAAAAAGGTGGGAAAGATTCATAAATTACCTGGCTTCTCCGGCGAAAAACCCTATGGAGCCAATGGTGTCTACAATAAACGGAATAATGCTTGTTAAAGCAGGACCGGTAGTATGTGGTACAGTGCTGTCTGTTTTGCCGGTGCTGATTTTTGTGTAGTAACACTAACATCAAATCAAAATAACCCAAATAGAGCCGCTTCTTTAAAGATGCAGCTAGTTGGATTTGAATGGAGTGCTTGTCTTCTTTTCTGCGAAATCATATTTAGTTATGCGCGACAGCACTGATTTTAAATACAAGTTCAGGGAATGCCAGACAGTTTACTCCAATCAAGCAGCCGGCAGGACGGAATTGTGAAACATAAAAAAGTATTCCCTGGTTCCTCCTAAGGTGAGAAAGCAAGACACTTTACCTATGCTGGAGTAGGTATGTCAGTAGGGAGATCGCAACCTTCCATTGAAAGCTCAGTGAACCGGTTAAAGAGCCTGTGACACATTTGTCCCAGACCCTTTCACATCGTTTAGTCAATCTGTATACGGTTCTTTTTCTGCAGCAGGCAAATCACCTAGCAGAGACATGATATTTTCCTCGTCCAGAATGTCTTCGTACCGTTCATGCTGTTTGTTTGGATAAATCGTCACATTACCTTCAAGATCTACCCCGACAAAATTTTCGTATTCCTCTGTATAGCCATGATTTTCTTCCCAGTCTGCATACGTATTTTCATACTCTGAAGGAGGAGTTTCCAGGTCGGATGGGGAGTCTGAACTCCCGAATCGTGCAACATCCTGCCAGGAATCTTCTGAATCGTATACGGCGCTTTCCCGTTTTTTGTTGCGCTCGGTTTTTCTGAAATCAGCTGTCAGGATTTGTTCTTCAATAGGCCGATCATCTGAGCGATGTCGGTCCGGTGTATGCGCTAAGCAATATCGGGTGGCTGGCAGGGCTTCAAGTCTTTCATATGGAATTTCCTCTGTGCACGACATGCAGCGGCCATACATTCCAAACTCCATTGCTTGCAGTGCAGCCTGAACTCCTTCCAGTTCCATTCTTTCATGCTCATTTAGGGCAAGGTCTTTTTCTCTTTCATATAATTCAGTTGCGAGATCTCCCGGGTGATTATCATAAGAAGAAAGCTCACCGACAGCGTCCTTCTGGTTTCGCTGCAGATCAAACTGATCACTATGGTTAAAATGTGTTTCCAGTGCTTTTTTTCGTGCAAGAAGCTCGCTTCGCAAAGATTGCAGCTGCTGAACAGTTAACATGCTCCTCATTCCTTTACTATTTCGCTGTTTTCTTAGCGTTTCCTAAACATTGTTTTTAACACATGGAAAAAAGAATGGGATGAGGACAGCGGTTAGAAGTTCGAAAATTTAGAAATATCATGTATTAAAATGATACACTTAAGTCCTAACAGAGAGGGGAGTTTGATCATGAGACAAGCCATTCCAGAAATTACGTTAAATGACGGCATGAAAATGCCAGTCGTTGGGTTGGGTACATATAAGCTAAAAGGAAATGAAGGAGTTCAAGCCATAACGAGTGCCATTGATCTCGGGTATCGTCTGCTTGATTCTGCTTATAATTATGAGAATGAGGGAACGGTAGGAAAAGCGGTTCGGCGCAGTCCGGTTCAAAGGGAGGAACTGATTATTACGTCTAAGCTGCCCGGACGTTATCAGCCATATGATAAGGCAGTGACTGCCATTCAGGAATCACTGTACCGGGCAGGATTGGACTATTATGATTTGTATCTGATTCATTGGCCAAATCCGAAACAGGATCTGTACGTGGAAGCATGGCAGGCGTTGATGGATGCGAAAAAATGGGGATTAATCCGTTCCATTGGCGTATGTAATTTCCTTCCTGAACATATGAGTAGGCTTGAAAAAGAGACCGGTATGCTGCCTAGCGTAAATCAAGTAGAGCTGCATCCTTTCTTTAATCAGGCGGAGCAGAGAAAATGGCATGAAGACAATGGGGTTCACACTCAATCCTGGAGTCCGCTTTCGAGGGCGAGTGATGTTCTGCATGATGATACGATTCAATCAATCGCTTATACGCATAATAAAACGGTTTCTCAAGTTATTTTACGCTGGCATTATCAGCTTGGCGCGATCACCATCCCGAAATCTTCTTCCCCCATCCGACAGCTCGAGAACCTCTCTATTTTTGATTTCTCGCTGAATGAAGAGGAAATGGACCGAATCCTGGCGCTTTCGCATGCCGGTGGTAGAATGAACGATCAGAACCCTGCTTTTTATGAGGAGTTTTAAAAAGCCTGTCTTCGTTATGAAAAACAGCTAAATAAAAAAACTGCTCAGGATCAGTAAAATAGACTGATGATCCTGAGCAGTTCACTGTATCGAATTTTCACCGACTCCATCTTTAAGAAGATGAGCTTAATAATTCGCGGCAATGCGGACATTTTGCATAGTGCTCTTCACGTTCAAGCTTGGTAACATACGATAGATTGGTCGTGAATTCCCGCTTTTGTATCGGCGTATCAAAAAAATCGCATTGGGTGCCGGCATGGCTGCTATGATGGATCCGTTTCTTTTTATGATCAATAAAATATTTCATCAATGACCCAATCCTTTCCAATAAAAAAACCGAAAAACCCGCAGCTTGAGCGATGGTTTTTCGGCTTTGCCATCGGTTCAAAAGCCCGTGGCATAATACCTGTCTATTTAAAAACGATGTATGTTAAAAACAATTTGTTATAGTTCGTTTACAGGATTGAAAACACAAATGTTTTTCAATTAGTCCAAGTATAAAGGGAAACGGGGATGAAGTAAACCTCGCCCGACACTTCCATTATTTTTAAGCGACAATTTCCGCCTAATGAATGGATCGGAGAGATTTTGTTAATAAACTGATTTGAGCGTCTACCATAATGCTGAATCGGCTTTCTCCAGTAATAGTAGATCTCATTTTCTTCAGCCGGTTCAAATCCCGTTGAAATAAAAATTGTTCGTCATATTTTTTCATTTGAACCTCCTCCTCAATGGTGTTATGCCTCCTATATCCCCGATTTTAAATGAATCAAACAAAATATACGAAAATTCGATTTTTTCTTTATTGATTTCCTCATAGTATGGAAAATAGGACGCACAGAGCTTATACTAAATAAAACTTTGTAGATGCAACGTGATGCATGTTAGCGTATATCTTTTAGTAAGAGGAGTGGGTTTTATGTCAGATTTGAGCCAATCAAGCATATCTTTTTTTATCGATGAGTTTTTTGAGAAACATTTTGGTGAAAAGCCCGGCAAATTATCAGTTATAAGCCATTCTCAAAGTATCGTTATTCATCTGGAAGATTTTTTATTAGCAAGTGAAAAAATATTGTTCAAGCAGGGCAATTCGAAGCAGGTACTTGAAACAAGAGATTTTATGATATTCACTTTAAAATCTGAGATTTTACAAGAGCTTGAAAAAATAACAGATTTGCATTTCAGTGAACTGTACGCAGATTGGAATCTTGAAAAGGGGAGCGGGATGCTTTTGGCAGTGACAGATTCCTCTCAAAAAGCGGATCCCCTTCCATGGCCTTCTGATGTAGATGAAGAAACTGTTCGAGAAATTTTCCTTATAAATAGTATTTATACAGAAAAGAAGCCTGATTCAATTCACTACTACTGGCTGAATGATCAATATCTTTTAATTGAGCGTTCAGGCATTCTGGTTGATATCGAAAAAGAACTAATAAAAAACGGCAGTGAAGAACAACTGAGATTGGCAAAAAGACCCATGGAACATCGGATTTTTAAGCTGTTTAATATAGTTGGGTCATTAAATAGGGCTGTTATAGAATTATTTGCTGACTGGGATTTTCATAAAGATAAAGGCTATCACGTACTGGTTTTAAAACAAATAGAATAAAGATTTTCGCTCTTCATATTCCTGATCAATGGTTCTGCTCGAAATGAGAACGGCTAGTGAATCGGAAAGGGGATTAATTGTATGCCTGTCGGAAAAACAATCCAGCAAGAAGTGAGCGGATACATCTCCACCCTCCTGCGAGATCATTTTGGAAAAGGTCCCAAATCCGTTTATGTGACACTAAAACATCCATTCATTACCATTCACTTCCGCGGCTTTATTGCACCAATGGAGAAAGTCCTCCTTCAACGGAATGAATGGAAAAGGGTGTTGGAAATTCGCGATTTGCTTGTTGAAAAGCTTAAGGAAGATGTCGTAGAAGAACTTCAGAAACTAGCTGATTTAAACATTGAAGAGTTTTATGCTGACTGGAATCTGAAGCATGAAAGCGGCTTATTTATCGGAGTGATGAAAGGCAGAGCTGAAGAGAAAGACTTCGAAGGACCTCCTTCTATTGATAAAAAGGCTTTTGAACAAAGAGTTCGAGATGCGACTGAAAAAGCACAGAAGGTTCCAGGCAGAGTGGACACGTATTGGTTAAGTGAACGTATGATTCTAGTGAAGAGAACGGACATTCTTGTTGGCATTGAAAAAGCCCTCATCAAAGAAGGATACTCAGAGGTTTTAAAGCTTGCGAAACGGCCAATGGAACGCTCTCTCCTAGAAGCTGCTGATTTAGGCGAGACACTCCATAGAAACATTGTAGAAATCTTTTTAGACTGGGATTTTATTAATGACTTTGGCTATGTTGGGCTGATTCTGGAGCCGCAAAAAGATTCATGAATGAGACAGACGTACTTAGATCAGCAGGGCGTCTTTTTTATCGTATTGAAAAAAGTGCTATTGGACTTTTTTTGTGGTGCAGATGGACGTCTGACTGAGCAATTACATGAGCTATATTAACGTTTGAAACTGGGGGGTTCACATGAGAACGCTATTAATCGATGCAAAAAAAGTGGCAGAACAAGCCGTAAGGGAAGCAGGTGCGTCAATTAAAAGCCTGTTTGATCAGGCGATACAGATCCATGAAAAAGATGAGTTTGGAGATCTGGTGACAGAAGCCGATTTTCTGGCAGAAAAAATAATAGTAGAAAAAATTGGAAAAGTCTTTCCTGATCACCAAATTCACAGTGAAGAAGCAGGGGATAATGGACTTGAAAGTGATTGGCTGTGGCAAATTGATCCATTGGATGGCACGAATAATTTTGCAATGGGGTTTCCTGTTTTTTCAGCTTCTGTTGCACTGCTGTATAAAAGGGAACCCGTCCTGGGAGTTACTTATGAACCAATGGCAGATCGTTTATATACAGCTGTTTTAGGTGAGGGAACCCTTTGTAACGAAAAGCGGATAGAGATGAATAGAAAGCCTGACATGTCTCGGTTAACTGTGGCGTGGATCCAGGGTCACCAGGTACAAAACGAAGAAAAAGCTGTGAAGTTAAGACATTATATAGATGTGACATGTAAACGAATGATCCGGCTATGGGCCCCAACATTGCAGTGGGCGATGCTTGCCAAAGGGGACATCGATGGAATTGTTTTATATAACTCTGAAGGTGATGATTTATATGGGGGGTTATTGATGGTGAAGGAAGCCGGAGGAATTATTTTTGATTTTAGCGGGAAGGAGTTCCAGGGGATGAACAGCGAGCCTTATTTAATTGCATGCCATCCTGAACAAAAGGAAGCGTTTTTAAAACTGGTACAGGACGGACTTCGCGGGTTTAATGCACAATGATAGAGGTGATCTCATGACTGCAGGGAAAGAAAAAATTATAATCCGAACTGGAACGTTAGAGGATGCGCAGCCTTCTTTTGTATTACAAAGAGCTGTCGTGTCAGAAATGGATTATTTAGTGACGGTGCCTCAAGAGCTTTCAGCTGACCCCGACCGTCACATTCAATGGATTCAAAAAATAATGAACCATGACAGAGAGACATTTATTGTGGCAGAAGTTAATGGCGAACTCGCCGGCTGGATTATCTTTCAATCACCGGATAGAAAGCGACTGGCTCATACGGGCTCACTTGGGATGATGGTGGACCCTGCGCATAGAGGAAAAGGCATTGGCAGGCTGCTGATAAATGACCTGCTGAAGTGGGCAGAAAGCAATGATGAAATTATGAAAGTGAGTCTGAGTGTATTTTCAGACAATCATCGTGCCATCTCCCTTTATAAAAGTGCGGGATTCAAAGAAGAAGGACGTAAGGTTAATGAAATACAGCGCAATGAAAATGAATATATCGATGATGTGCTGCTTTATAAAATGGTCTGGTGACATTCCGTACATACAGGGGAATCTAAATGAACATTCATCTAATAAGGCACGGGAAATCGACACTTGCAGACACAAAACATATGACTCAAACGGAGTTCAAGGCCTGGTTTGAACAATATAATACTGCGGGTGTCAAAGAAGAAAAACGATATCCTTCTTTGACTGTCAAACAAATTTCTCTTGCTAATGCAGTGCTGACAAGCCATTTAAACCGGACAATTGAATCAGCGGAATTTTTGAATGCTGATGTTCTTATATCTGACTCCTTGTTTCGTGAGGTGGACATTCCGTCATTGCCGTCTGCGTTTGACAGGATACAATTAAAAGCACATGTCTGGGCAATGATTCTGCGTTCTTTATGGTTCATGGGGTATTCACGGGAGTGTGAATCGCTGAAAGAAGCAAAAATCAGAGCAAAAGCGGCAGCCCAAAAGCTGATTTCATACGCACAGGAACACGAGGAAGCAGCCCTTGTCGGACATGGATTTTTCAATCGATTGATAGCAAAAGAGCTTCAGGCAGCCGGGTGGCAAGGAAAAACAAGATCAAGTCTCCGTCACTGGAGATGCTCCACGTACTCTAATTATTAGAGCAATGTTTTAAAAGGAGCGGAAGATAAATGAAGTCTGACATAATTACGATTGAAGCATACAATCCAAAGTGGAAAGAATCTTTTCAACAGCTAAAAGAAGTGATTGGAAGCAAGCTCGGAGACCTTATTTTACGGGTGGAGCATGTAGGCAGCACATCTGTAGAGGGGTTAAGCGCAAAACCGCTTATTGATCTTGACGTTGTAATTCCCAATCGAAAAGTGCTTCCGGAAGTGATTGAAAAACTTTCAGAGATTGGCTATTTACACGTAGGGGATCAAGGCATCAAGGGACGCGAAGCCTTTAAGCGGGCAAATTCAGCCGTTCCATTAGATGAAAAACATACCATGTGGATGGCTCACCATTTGTATGTCTGTACAGAGGATAATGAGGAATTAAAACGCCACCTTGCTTTCCGTGACTACCTGCGCGCGAATCCGGATACCTGTCTGGCGTATGAAAAACTTAAACATGAGCTTGCCGGTACGTCCCCGGATCGCGATGCTTATACTGACGGAAAAGAGGCGTTTGTTCTCTCTATTTTGCAAAAAGCTTTAAAATAATAGCAGAGTAAATTAAAGATTCTATAAAAAAAACCCGGCTCCATAAAAAAACAGGAGTGCCGGGTTTTAATTCTTCTATTATTGGATCAGCTTATTAATGGTGCTATCAGGCAGCACACCTTTGCCTCCGACGATGATATACTCATCAACGTAAGGTCTATACTCTTTGATCGTCGATTTCGTCGTTGGTTTAGGAGAAACAGGATCTGTCAAAATCACCCCGTTAAAAGTAGCAGCTGCGAAAGCAGAAGCTGATAAAGCGTCTGGGAAGTTCTTTCCAGTTGCGATAAATGGATAATCCATATCAAGAATTTCTGCATCCGCAAAATACGAAATGATCTCACTGTTTGTCTCATATCGATCTGCACCGCTTAAGCGTTCAGGATCTGGAAGTGACGACATAACCTTCTTAGAGATTACACCTTCTCCACCAATAACAAATGAGAAGTTCTCCGAGCCTAGTGTTTTTACATAGTCTTTTACTGAGTTAGGAAGCTCATTCTTTTTTGTTAATAGAATAGGCGTCTCAAGTATAGCAGCAACAGGCGCAATAGAGAGAGCATCAGCAAAGCTTTGTCCAGCTGCAACTACGATCCCCTCAGATGATCCGATTTTTTTGGCAATCTTCACCGAAGTTTCGTATCGGTCCGCACCGCTTATTCTCGTAATCTTCGAAACACCCAATCCTTTCAGCTGTTTTTCAACTTCTGCAGAAATAATGGATATACCGCCAATGACATAAACTTCTTTTACACCTAAACGCGTGATTTCTTCTTTAATGCTTGCAGGCAGAGATTTTCCTGTAGTTAATAAAAGTGGAGCGTCATATTTATAGGCTAATGGTGTTGCACTAAGAGCATCCGGATAATTACTTCCAGTGGCAAGTACGGCTATATTGGATGTTTCCCAACCTTCATAAGATAGGTTCGCAGATGTTTCGTAGCGATCCATTCCTGAAATCCGGTAAGTAGACGGACCTTCTTCAGCGTAAGCTTGACTTACCGGAAAACTAAGTGCCAATAACAGAGATAGGGCAATTGATTTTTTCACTTAAAATTGTTCCTCCTAGAATATATTTCTAATAACCTCCTGAATTATACTTTTTCGGGGGTATATTTATCTATAAGTCGTTAGGCCTGTTTTTCTTATTTTTAGATCGAATTATAGTAATAAAATTAAAAGACATTTTTTACATTTTAAAAAACTTTTCACTATAGTGCCCCGTCTAACTTAGTAAAAGGGGAGCGAGTGTGGAGAAGCTGAGCGCAGCAATGATGGAAGCAGAAGAAAAAGAAATATTGATTGATGACCTCATGAATCACTACGGACAGGATGCTACACCTTTTTGCATTCTCTTGAACAAAAAAAGATTATCCAGGCTTACATCTGATTCTGTATGGGAACCTTGTAAAGCACGGATAATAAGAATACCGGCGGCAAAAAATTTCGGCACCACTGTTAAATTGTAAGCAGCGGTAAGAAAACGTCCGTCTAGAACGCAAAATTCGGTTAAAAGAGGTTTGGGACACTTTGTCTCAGCCTTTTTTATGGTAATTTCAATAAGTTTGGGATTTTCAGTTATATTGTTTAGGGAAAAGGGTAGTAAAAGGTGACTTGAATATAAATGAGATAAAGGAAGTGAAATTATGGGATCTCAATTAAAAGAAAATATAAAGTGGTACAGGCAGATGCCAAAAGAAGAAAAATGGCTTTATAAATATTCAAACTTATGGATGACGCCTTTAAAATATACAGTCGTTTCACTTTTATTGTTTGGGTTAACGGTGTGGCTTGATCTGTGGCAGAATTATGGGAGCAAGATGCCGCTAGTTCAGCCTGACTATCAGCTGACAACGACCATTTTAAGCTCTTTGACGACTGGCCTGCTCTCTCTTACTACTTTTACTTTTTATGGTGTATTGACTGCACTGACAACATTTTCAAGCATGTTTTCTCCGAGGATATTGCGGAACTTCATGGTGACAAAAAAAACCCAGCGAACCCTCGGGATTTTCATCGGCAGCTTTCTTTATGTACTTCTTTGTCTCCTGTTTCTAACAGAGGAAACAAGTTACTTTTTTATTCCGGTCACAGCGACTTTTCTGGCTGTCTTTGCATTAGGATCTTTTGTCGTTTTCGTCAATCATATTATTAATTGGCTGCAAATTACGAATATGACGATCGATATGAAAAAAGAATCCATGAGGATTATTGGCAAATCGGCTGTAAGCGAACTCGACGTGAATCAGTTAGAAGCAGGTGCCAAGATCGAAGACCAGCTGCCAAAGAAAAAAGGCATGCCTATCTTACTAAAGGAATCCGGCTATTTGCAATCTATTAATTTTAGAGAGTTATTTGAGCAGTCGCAGAAGGATGGAATTTTAGTTCGTCTTGAGCATAAGGTAGATAACTTTGTCTTTGCTTATTCCCCGGTTTTGACGTATTGGAAAACCGAAGACAGTACAGAAGAACTGGATGAAGAAAAATACGTAAATATGTTTCATATAGGAAAAAAACAGCGGGAGCTTCACGATATTGAATACAGTTTAAATAAATTTGTCGAAATTGCCATTCGTGCACTTGGTAATGATGATCCGAGAACGGCATCTGGAACGCTGTATCAGCTTGGTGATCTGCTGATTAATATTTCGCAGAATGAATGTTTTACATCCTACTTAGTGGATGATGAACAAAAGCTTCGCGTCATGATAAAAAGTCTTAATTTTGATGATTATCTGCATATCTCCTTTGCCTCCATCCGGCAGTACGCGGGGCAAAATATCGTGGTCACAATTGAACTGCTTGCCGTCATGCAAGCAATCGCCAAAGGGGTCAAGGAACGGGATCATGATTCAGTTTGGAATTTTGTCGAGTACATTGTAAAGGGATTTGATTATCAATACCTCCACCGCCTGGATCGCAGAAGGTTTTATGAGATCCTCCAGGAAATTGCGAGTGTAACGGGATATACCTCGCAGTACTCCAAACTGGCTGACAAATCGCTTGCCCATTTGACCGATGATGATGAAATAGAAGATGCGAAAAAATATATTGGAACACTGGAATAAGCATAAGTCTGTGGGGAGTTTCCTCACAGGCTTTATTTAATAGCAGGATGGATTGATCACTCTGCCCTATTTTAACATTTAAAAATTTCTGCATTTTGGAATCCACCCGATATAAAATGAGCGCTGGATAACAAAGGCAGAGTTAAAATCCTTATGCGATCTTTAACTAAAGGGTTCGGTAACAAGGTCAATTTAAAATAGGCTGGTTATCATTTATAAACTTATAAATCTCCACTCAGTTGGTTATATTACCGAGGTGGAGGTGAGACCTAATGAACAACAAACAAAACAACCAAAACGAAAACAAACAACAGCCACAGCGCAATAAAAACCAAGATGCTCAACGCAAAAACGCGAACAACGAGCAGTATCAAACGGAATTTGGCACAGAAATGAACGCAGAACAAGCAAAAGCAAAAAGAAATCAAAAAGATTGCTAATGACAAAAATCCTTGTTCCGTTTGGCGGAACAGGGATTTTTTTATTTAGGCAGTCTCCAGAGAATGGGTTAACTTCCGTGTGCAGAGTCCTGCTTGTAGCCAATTTCCAGAGCGGCATCCATCATTTTTTGATCCGTTTTAAATTGTGCTGAGGTGTTGTGGGGGTAGTAATAACCGCTGTCAATCATATAGTTGGTTAATTCATAATGGAATGCGATTTCTTCTTCTAACTGCTTGCTCAATATGGCTCGTATAACAGGTGAGGCCGTTTCTGTAATCGCAAGTGCGTAGGTTTTGACGCCTGTTTTAGCAGCAATCAGCATATCACTAGCGATCACCTGGTCAGTCATGGGTGACATGCCGGATAGTTTTTCAAAAAGTGAATTCATTTTCCTGCCTCCCTTAATGTAAATGCTTTCGGAGCTCTTCAATTTGACGGATCGACATTGTTACGTCCTGCTGCATCAATTCCTTCAATAAAGGGTCAGATACCAGCCCCTGCATAACAGAGTACTTGGTTAAACATAAACTTTTAAAGGTCAGCAGCTCATGAATTTCGAGCGATTCATGTATTCCTAAAGATTCATTCACAATCGAACACCTCTCTTTTTTCCTTACTCAAATGACTTCACTGCACGTTCTGCGTAGTCCACATCTTTTTTCAGCTGCGCTGGTACATTATAGGCATCGTAAATTCCTCTATCCTGAAAAAAAGTATACATTTTCTCATGGTGAGCAATGGCTGCCTTTAGTTCGTTTACTAAAAACTGGTGAATTTCCTCTGTTGCTGATTCTGTAATGGCAGCAGCCAGTTCTTTTATCGAGGCTTTTACTTCAAACAGCATATCCGCAGCAATTGCATGGTCGGCTTTACTCAATTCATTTTCCATATTTGCTCCTCCTTATTGCGTCATTCGGGTGGCAGATGCTGAAATAAATTCATTCATCTTATCTATGGAAACAGTCAACTGCAGGATGGATTCCTCTGCCAGTTTTTTTAAGTCCTCATCTTTAATCACCTGTACGCGTTGTTTTGCTTCACTTAAGCAGGACCAGTTAAAATTCAAGAGCTCTCGCAGATCCACGATTTCATGAACACCGTAGCGGCTGTTTTTCACTTCATCACCCCCTCAAAACACCTTGTTAGGGTTTGTGGAGAAAGAAAAAAATATACTTCTGCAAAGGAGTAAACAGAAGGTGTATTTCTTTCTTTTGCGGTCATACTAAACCCAACGATGTGCTCGATACGAGGTGGGGCGAATGAATTTTCTAACAGAATACCTGGTGATTCCGTTTATTGTATTTATTGTTGCCTATCTTTGCATGAGGGGAATGGGGAAAAAAGCAGCAAGTGAAATGTCCGGCATAGACTTAATGATTGTCATGATTGTTGGTACAACTATTTCAGAACCCATTGTGACGGAGAAAATCGGCACGGCTATCTGGTACTCCGTTCTTATTGTTCTATTTTATATTCTCTACAGCTATCTGGAGCTGGCCAATTTTTTTAAAAGGTGGATTACCCCTACGCCAACCATCTTAATTGATCAAGGAGAAATAATAAAAACAGGGATGAGAAGGGAACGAATTGAAGTAGAAGAGCTTATCGCTCAAATGCGGATCGAAGGGTACACGGAGATTAATGAAATTGCGAGGGCTACGATGGAACAGACAGGGGAAATCAGCTTTATTCCAACCGAAAAGGCAAGACCGCTTCAGGGGAGTGATCTGAAGCTTGATTTAACCCCGACTTATATTCCGATTCCGCTAATCATCGATGGATCCGTTCAAAAAAATAATCTTCATTATATAAATAAAGATTTGTCGTGGCTTGAAGCCCAGTTGAGACCGCACAACTTAGAAGTTCAGGCGTTGGATTCCATCATGCTGGCCACATACAACGTTAATGGATTCCTGGATTTGTACCGCAGACAAGACAAGAAAAACGAATAACAGGTCCGCTGCTTGTGTAAAAGGGCAGCGGATCTGTTTTATTTTTTCATTAATTCAGCGAGCTGAGCAAGGATCGATCGGAACGGCTCTTCATTTTGCTGATCTGTCATGTCCAAAAACGGATCACCTTGTTTTTTTAAGCGTTCACGTACAGCCGTAAGGGGAAATTGGTCCGGACGCAGTTTTTCGTTTACTTCATGCCAATGAAGCGGAGTGGCGATAAGTGCCTGCTGATTGCCTCTTGGCGAATAGGGGGCAATAATGGTTTTGCCTTCATCATGCTGAAGATAATCAAGATAAAGTTTGTTGTGGCGGTTTTTTTTCAGTCGTTCAATTGTAAACCAGCCAGGTTCCTGTTCAAGTAAAAACTGGCAGACAAATGAAGTGAATCTTCTCGTTTCCTCATAGGAAAATACATCAGGAGGCAAGGGAAGGTAGATCTGAAGTCCTTTTCCCCCTGACGTTTTTACGTAGGAAACCAATCCAAATGAATCGAAAATGGACTTCATTCGAACAGCTGCTTCCACCGCCAGTGAAAATTCAAGGACTGAAGGGGGATCCAGGTCAAAAACAATTTCAGCCGGCTTTTTTGAATGAATCGTTTGGAAAGGAATGTGAAATTCAAGAGCAAGCTGATTGCCAAGCCAGAGCAGTGTATCCTGGTCATTGCACACTATATAGTCGATGCCATCATCATTTTTTGTCTTAACAAATGGCGGTGCATAATCAGGACAGTTTTTTTGATAAAACTTCTCATCACCTGCTCCATGGGGATAGCGAATCACTGTTAAAAGCCTGTCCCTTAAAAGCGGCAGCAATACAGGTGATGCGAGCTGCAGGTATAAAAGATAATCATCTTTTGTAAGATTCAACTCAGGCCACACCGGCTTTTTAGGATGGGTGATGGCGACTCTTTTTGGAATAGGTAATAGCTGGCGGTGAATGGTTTGCCATGTACAGTCATCAGGCTCTATTTCAAAATTAAAGGAATGAAAGCGCGGTTCTCTTACATGTTTGCCATCAAAGTCAATGCAGTCAATATTGACACAGACTGATGGCGGAAGCGTCCAGATGGTTCCTGGCTGTTTATCTCCTCTGGACTTGAAGAGCTCCTGGAGGGTTTTTTCCTGGTCACTTTCGAGGCCGTGGCGAAATTGAACAATTTCTACCGTCTCATTATCTTTCATCACTGCACCGGTAAAATAACCGTTGTTTTTGTCCCATTGAGTGAGAAAGACCGTGACCGTTCGCCAGTTTTTTTCCTTGAGCCAATGCGTGCTTCGTTTTCCAGCTTCCCATTTACTGGTCCTTTTCTTGGCTATAATTCCTTCACCAAAGTGTTTCAAAACAACTTCCTTCACCTTGTCATACTGGCTGAACGTCTCCATGCACTGAATTTTTTCTTTTTTTCTTATTTGAATAGTTAGTGGAAAAGACAGCTCAGAAAAAAGGTTGTGCATGCGCTCTTTTCGATCTTCAAGCGGTGAGGAAGTAAGGGAATTGCCGCTGCAGGCAAGTAGGTCAAACGCTGCAAAATGACAAGGAAATGCGTGAGCGTGCTGTTGAATAGTTGAAGCGGTTTTCATCCGTCCCCGTGTTTGAACCACTGAAAATTCACTTTTGAATGAATTAACCAGGTGAACCAGTTCCCCGTCCAGCACGATTGGTAAAAAGGGTGTAACCGTATCATACCGGTCTGCACAAAATTGAATCACTTCAGGAAACGTATTACTCAAGTCTTTTTCATTGCGGCTTAAGAGCCTGGGCGTCTTCTCTTCCCAAATCAGCAGGCAGCGAAAGCCGTCATATTTTATTTCATACAGCCAGTCAGGCCCTTTGGAAACGTCCGAAGCAGACGTAATGAGCATGGGTTTCACAGGTACACCGCCTTGTTCGTTTTAAAGTAGGTTTTGATGAAATTGCAGCCTTCATACATAATATGGACCTAAAACCTCCATAGTAAGAAAAAAACAAGCAGGTGAAAAAACATGCATACTGTCTGGAAAGGAAGCATTTCATTTGGGCTGGTCAATATACCAGTCAAGCTTCATACAGCTACTGAAAACAAAGACATTAAATTAAGACAGCTTCATAAAGAGTGTCACACACCAATCAATTATCAAAAGGTCTGCTCCGGCTGTGATCAAGAAGTGAAAAATGAAGACATTGTTAAAGCCTATGAGTACGCGAAAAATAAATTTGTCGTGCTGGATGAAGAAGATCTTGACCAGCTGAAAAAAGAAAATGAAGATAAAGCAGTGGAAATTATCGATTTTGTGAAACTGGAGGAAATCGACCCTATATATTTTGAGAAAAGCTATTTCATGGCACCAGATTCAGGGGGAGGAAAAGCGTACTCCCTTTTAAAGAAAGCGCTGGAGGAGTCTGGGAAAATTGGCGTTGCCAAAATCATTATCCGCTCAAAAGAACAGCTTGCGGTGGTAAGGGTCTATAACGAAACATTGATCATGGAGACCATCCATTTTCCTGATGAGGTACGCAGCTCACATGACGTACCGAATGTACCGGAAGAAGCAAAGATTGTACAAAAAGAACTGGATACAGCTCTGCTTCTGATCGATCAGCTTACAACAGAATTTGATCCTGAGAAGTACACAGACGATTACCGCACAGCTTTGATGGAGCTGATCGAACAAAAGAAAACAGGCAAAAAAACCGTAACGGCAACCGAACGAAAACAGCCCACAACCTCTGCCAATGTAACGGAACTCATGGCGGCGCTTCAAGCATCCGTCGACAAAACCAAAAAGAAAAAAACCGCACCCAAAAAACGTGCAGCTCCTTCAAAAACGAAGAAAAACGCATAAGCTGTTCAATGTGATGCCGGATAAATGAGGAAAACCCGCCTAACTAGTTCAGGCGGGTTTTTCGTATTACATTCCTTTATCCGCAGCTTCCATCAATAAATCCGGACCGAAAAATTCATAATGAATCCGGTCAGATGGAACCCCTAACTGGTTGAGTGAATGTAGTACTGCTTTCATAAAAGGCGGCGGTCCACATAGATAAACCACACTGCTCGTATCGAGGGTTTTCTTTAACAGATCATACGTGACATAGCCTGTGAAATCGCATGCTTCATGTTTTTCTTTATATACAACATAATTTTTACCGTTTGGAAGAGAAGAAACCAGCTCTTTTACTTCTTCGTTAAATGCATGGACCGACTGGCTGCGCGCTGCATGAATGAATGTGACAGGCCGCGTTGGATTGTGCTTAGCGATTGAGTCAAGCATGCTCAGCATTGGTGTCACGCCCACACCGCCGCTGATAAGGATGACAGGTGTTTTTTCTTGCACATCAAGATAAAAGTCGCCTGCGGGTACACTGACCAAAATGGAATCGCCTTCTTTTACGTTGTCATGAAGAAAGTTAGAAACGATTCCGCTTGGTTCACTGTCATGTTCCTTCTTCACTGAAATACGATACTGCTCAGGATTATAGGTTTGTGACAGACTATATTGGCGGTTCATTGTATAACGCTCACCCGGTATTTGAACCTGTACCGTTACATACTGTCCAGGATTATA
Organism: Jeotgalibacillus campisalis; assembly: GCF_000829515.1. Taxonomy (GTDB): domain Bacteria; phylum Bacillota; class Bacilli; order Bacillales; family Jeotgalibacillaceae; genus Jeotgalibacillus; species Jeotgalibacillus campisalis. The sequence goes on from NZ_JXRR01000008.1 coordinate 300,771, forward strand.
CGCGGGTAAGGATGATTGATCTTTAGTTTCTAAATAAAAGGACGTAATCAAAGAGCTTTCTTTCACTTTTTTTGCAATGATCAGTTCTTTGAAGCCTTTCCATCCGCCAGCTTTTGTTTCCGCAGCGTTGTACATCTCTTTTTCTACGGAAATAAACACATTTGCAATGACTCCGTATGCTTCCTCCCACGCTGATAAAATTTCTTCCGTTGCATCTTCCTTAAGGACCTCTTTAATTGCTTTCAATAAATACTCTCCCACAATAGGATAATGTTCTGGTTTTACTCCCAGGCTTCTATGCTTATGAGCAATTTTTTCAACAGCAGGAAGGATTTTTTCAAGGTGTTCAATATGCAAGGCTGCTGCGTAAACGGTATTGGCCAGCGCGGTTTGCTGGCGTCCTTTTTTCTGATTAGCCTGATTAAAAATGTTTAAAAGTTCAGGATGAGCCTCAAACAGCATGTCATAAAATCGTTTAGTAATAGCAGTTCCCGTGGTTTCTAGTACCGGAACGGTTGATTTAATAATAGTAATATTTTTTTGAGATAGCATGATCTACACTCCTTTTGATAAAAGATATATTTTAAATACATCTTTACTATACGCTTGATTGGAGCAAAAACAATTGCTTTTATCAATCGTTAAGGAAATCGTCACAATTGAAGACTTAATTTAAAAAAGCGTATACTAAAGGGACAATGCACTGCATAGCAATGCAGGCAAATGGACGGACAACGGTAAAGGAGATAAGAATGAGACTGACATTGTATACAGACTACTCCCTGAGAGTCCTAATCTACTTAGCTTCAAAAAAGAACGAGGACCGCGCCAATATACAGGAAATCGCAGATTCTTATCAAATTTCAAAAAATCATCTAATGAAAGTGACCCATGAGCTTGGAAAAATAGGATTAATCGAAACCCTTCGTGGAAGAAACGGCGGAATTCGATTAGCCCAGGAGCCTGCTTCGATTAACATTGGATCAGTCGTAAGGAAAACGGAGGAGGATTTTCATTTGGTGGAGTGCTTCGATAAAGAACGAAACCAGTGTGTCATTTCACCCGTTTGCGGCCTAAAACACGCACTCGCAAAAGCACTTGACGCTTACCTTACCGTGCTCGACAGTTACACACTGCAAGATCTCGTCAAAAATCCCCTTGATCTTCAGGCCTTGTTAGCAGCAGGAAAAGCGGAGCAGGATCCGCCTTCGCATTAAATCAGTAACGCACAAAAGGGACCTTGGTACATATGGACATGAAAATCTATTTATTTCTTTCTTATGCGACTGGAGACGATCCAATTGTGAAAGAATGTCTCAAGAACCGGCTTGAAAAACTATATGATGTAAAACAAATTCATGGAAATGTTCAGTTAATCAAAACAGATGATGACATCTCATTGTTGAAGACGTACCTTGAAGAATGTTTTGAAGAGGAAGGCAGTTATTTTCTTGTTGAAATAGCCGATCAGCCAAACCGCTACTTAAAGCAAATTGATGGTTATCTGGACCGATGGATGAACGATATCTAGAACGTTTAAAACTTGCTGACTCAATAAAAAATTAGAAAGCCTTCGCGAATTTGAGATGCATTCGTGAAGGCTTTCTTGCTGGTATTCAATTTTGCCCTGGCAAAATCACTAAGTTAACTGCTGTCATTTCCTTTTCCTATTGTAACGATCTTTTGCATTACTCGTCTTATGAGTTAGGAGGTGTTTTATGGAAATTTGTAAGGTTATAACAATTGCTTTTGTTGTGATTTTATCAGGGTGCTCTTCAGCAAATGAGAATGATCGCTATGGCGGAGCTGACGTTGACAGGAAGAGGGATGTAATTGAAAGTCATGGTATGATCGAAAATATCAGTCTGCTTAATGACTTCGTAGAACATGTTCAAGCTGGCGAAAAAGATTCACTAAAGATCGTACAGTTTACGACAGAAGGGGATCCGATCTTCTATCAGTTAGACTATGATGAAAATCTGAACTATGCCATTGACACGACAAAGGATTCCTATGGCAGCGGTGAAATAAATGAGTATCAATGTGATTCAATCAAAAAGACAGAAACTAGTATAGAGACATCTTTTACTCTTGAAGGCTGTTCAGGGGGTTCTCAGGAAATATTAACGATCTCACATAATACAGAACAACAGGATTATTTTGAGGTTTCATTGAAAACTTCACAATATGAATTGAATACAGAGCAGCTGGAATGGATTGAAAAGTCTGAAGAGGGCGAAACAGTAACGAGTGATTTTCAACTTTCAACTAAGGATTTGAATGAAATTTACAAAGAGCTTGTCTTTGCCAACTATTTAGAAGAAAAAGCGCTGTCGTCTTCTTGTGATCCGGATGGAACTGATACCTACAAGCTGAAGGTGTGGATTAATAGCGGTGAAAGGGAATTTGAATGGGCAGCATGTGAAAACACTGTTGACAGTAAAGCAATGACTGCAGCAGCTCAGCGGATCATTGAAATAGGGCAAGCAGCTGCTGCTTTTGAATAATGATAAAAATCAATGCCTGATTTTTGGCGATGTACGTTCTTGGAATCCGTTAAACTAAAAGAAAACCGTTACCCGTGAAAGCGAGGGAGTTCAATGGAGACTCTGGAGAGAAAAAGCGAATTTTATCAGGCATTGATTGAAAAAAATAGTGAGTATGAGGGCATCTTTTATGTGGGCGTTAAGACAACTGGCGTCTTTTGCCGTCCTACCTGCCCGGCAAGAAAACCTAAGTTCGAAAACTGTGAATTTTACCAGACAGCAAAGGAAGCGCTGCTTGCTTCTTTTCGACCGTGTAAACGATGCCGTCCGTTGTCACACCCCAATCAGGTGTCTGAAGTTGTTGCAAGGCTTGTAGAAGCAGTGGAATTGAATCCTGAAAAACGTTGGAAAGATTATCACTTTAGGGAAATGGAGGTTGATGAATCGACTGCAAGACGTCAATTTAAGAAACGCTTTGGAATGACATTTGTTGAATATGCCCGGTCAAGAAGAATGGGGATCGCGATGAAACAACTACGCTGCGGGGAAGCGGTGATTGATGCACAGCTTGCAGCAGGTTACGAATCGAGCAGCGGTTTCCGAGATGCATTTTCCAGGATCATGGGGGCTCCTCCTGCTTTGGCTGATAATAAGAACATGTTTAAAGCAGCCTGGATTGACACGAAACTTGGACCCATGATTGCCATTGCCGATGAAAAAGCACTTTGGCTGCTTGAGTTTGTGGACCGGCGGGGACTTGAACGGGAAGTGGAAAAACTGAGGACAAAAACAAAGTCTGCGGTGATTCCTGGCAGCAATTCGATCCTTCAATCAGTGGAAAAGGAACTGCAGGAATATTTTGATGGGAAACGAACGGAATTCAAAACGCCTATCCGTTTGATTGGATCTGATTTTCAAAAAAGTGTATGGCAGAAACTGCGTGTTATTCCTTATGGAGAAACGAAATCTTATTTTGATATCGCTTCTTCTCTGGGAAAACCAACTGCTTTCCGTGCAGTTGCGCTCGCAAACGGTGCCAACCAACTGGCCATCATCATCCCGTGTCACCGCGTCATAAGACTTAACGGAAACTTAGGCGGATATGGTGGAGGGATTTCCCGTAAACAATGGATGCTGGAATTTGAAAAGAAGAATAAATAAGAAATGTAAGAAGTGGGGCCTGACTCCTTTCGTGCTTTTTAAAGGTAGCGCACAGAAGGGGCCAGGACCCTTCTGTGCGTTATTGCATTACCTTGTCACCTTGAGAAAACGGCGGGGTTATGGGAAGATAGATCAGTGAATGTAGTCAATATTCAAAAAAAGGGAGGAAGGATTGTGGGAATAAAAGAGAAAAAGGAAAAGAAGGAGAATAAGGCCTGGAAGGTGCCGCATACGTTTGTGATTGTGTTTGGCGTGGTGGTTCTTGCGGCAATTCTCACTTATTTAGTGCCGGTCGGGCAGTTTGAGACAGAAGAAGTTACATATAGCCAGGGAGGCGAGGAATCGTCACGAACGGTGCTGATTCCGGATAGCTTTTCAATTGTCACCGATAATGAAGGTAACCAGGTTCGCGAAGGGACGAAGCTGTTCGAAGCTGGAGGAGAGGCCGGGTTTTTAAATTACGTTTTTGAAGGTCTCGTTTCAGGAGATAAATGGGGTTCAGCCGTTGGAGTTGTGGCTTTTATCTTGATTATTGGTGGAGCGTTTGGCATTATCCTGCGCACAAAAGCAATTGAACAGGGAATCTTAAGTGTAATTGATAAAACAAAAGGAAAAGAAATTTTAATTATTCCCATCATGTTTTTCTTGTTTTCGCTTGGCGGAGCAGTGTTTGGCATGGGTGAGGAAGCAATTGCTTTTGCTATTATTCTAGTTCCATTGATGGTTGCACTTGGGTATGATGCAATTACAGGCGTCATGATTACATATGTAGCAACACAGGTTGGGTTTGCCACTTCCTGGATGAATCCATTTAGTGTAGCGATTGCGCAAGGCGTCTCGGATGTACCTGTTCTTTCGGGTGCACCTTTTAGAATTGCGATGTGGGCTGTCTTTACGTTAATTGGTATCGTTTTTACCTGGCGTTATGCTGCACGAATTAAAAAGGATCCGAAAAAATCACTTTCGTATGATACTGACTCTTACTTCAGAAAGCAATCGGATCTGCAGGATCTGGACGCAAAATTCACCCTGGGCCACAGTTTAGTCATCCTGACATTGATTGTCGGACTTGGCTGGATTATTTGGGGCGTAATCGAGAATGCCTATTATATCCCTGAAATTGCATCTCAGTTTTTCACCATCGGTTTAGTGTCCGGTTTGATCGCTGTGGTATTTAAACTAAATAATATGAAGGTGGATGACATTGCAGAGGGCTTTGTCGAAGGAGCGAAGGATTTGCTGCCTGCCGCGTTGATCGTTGGTATGGCGAAAGGGATCGTGATTATTCTTGGAGGCGACAGCCCGGATGCACCGTCCGTATTAAATACGATGCTGTTTGGAGCGGGACAAGTGATAGGGGATTTCCCTGAAACCCTGTCAGCATGGTTTATGTACGCTTTCCAATCCGTTTTTAATTTCTTTGTGGTATCCGGTTCAGGTCAAGCTGCATTAACGATGCCATTGATGGCCCCTCTGGCAGACATTGCCGGGGTTTCGCGCCAGGTAGCCGTCCTTGCCTTTCAACTGGGCGATGGCTTGACGAATATCTTTGTGCCTACTTCTGCTGCTCTTCTTGGGACGCTCGGAGCAGCAAGAGTTGATTGGGGAACGTGGGCACGTTTTATCTGGAAATTTATGCTGCTGATGATCGTGATGGCTTCAGTATTTATAGTGATAGCTACGTTGATAAACTTTTAGTGAAATTAAAGCACTAAAGGGGTCCGGCCCCTCTAGTGTGGTAAAGATACTTTGCATTGAAAGGAGCATGCTTCATGTTGAAATTGATTCGGAATGGGGATGTTTATGCCCCGCACCCGCTTGGCAAGAAGGATTTGCTGCTGGTGGATGGAAGAATCGGGTTTATTGGAGAGAAAATTGAGCGCCCTGAGGGATTCGTGGAAATAGAGGAAATTGATGCTGAAGGGAAGATTGTGGTACCTGGATTTATCGATTCCCATGTTCATATTATGGGCGGTGGGGGTGAAGGCAGTTATAAAACAAGAACGCCTGAACTCAAGCTGACGGATGCGACACTTGGCGGAGTAACAACACTTGTGGGTGTGATTGGAACCGATGGCACGACCCGTACGATGGCGAGTTTGGTCGCAAAAGCAAGAGGACTTGAAGAAGAAGGCATTACCTGCTATGCGCATACAGGGTCCTATCAGGTGCCGGTTAAAACGCTGACGGGTACGATTGAGGATGATTTGATTTTAATTGACCGGATTATTGGTGCGGGTGAAATTGCGATTGCAGATCACCGGTCCTCTCAGCCCACGGTGGAAGAGCTTGCTAAAATTGCATCAGCCGCCCGTATTGGCGGAATGCTTTCCGGGAAAGCGGGTATTGTCAATGTTCATGTGGGAGACAGCTTCGATCATTTAGATGTCATTGAAAAGGTTGTGGAAACGACTGATATCCCGATTAAACAGTTTTATCCGACTCATATAAACCGCAATCCTCATTTGTTTGAAGCAGGTATTGCCTATGCGAAAAAAGGAGGGTATGTGGACTTTACAACGAGTTCCATTCCGAAATTTTTTGAAGAAGGCGAGGTGAAGTGCAGCGCCGCGTTAAAGAGAATGCTCGATCAAGGAGTGGATGGGTCGTTAATTACGTTCACTTCAGACGGACAGGCAAGTCTTCCGGATTTTAATGACCAAGGGGAGTTCCTTGGGCTTCAGCTCGGAAAGGTGACGACACTTTATCCTGAAGTTCGGGATGCCATTTTACAAGAGGATGTAGCAATAGAAGATGCTGTGCGGGTGATCACAGAAAATCCTGCAGCAATCCTTAAACTGACTCAAAAAGGCCAGATCAAAGAAGGAAAAGATGCTGATCTGGTATTGCTAGATAGCGAGACACTTGAGATTGATACTGTCATTTCTCTTGGCCAGGTCATGGTTAAAAACGGAGAAGCGGTTGTGAAAGGAACATTTGAATAACGTTTTTCAATTGAAGTAGGAGCTATCCCATTTACAGGATACGCTCCTCTTTTTTTTATCCTACTCGTTCGGTGAGCCCGTGTATGGATTGAATCACTGCTTCGAGTTTCGCTTCAATCCGGTGCAGTAAATAAAGGGTTACCACAATTGGAAATCCTACTTCACTAATCAGCTTAATCCACTCATCCATTTTGGTTCACTCCTTTCTTTTAAAAAATAGCAGAGAGAGTGCTGACAAAAGGCAGTCAGCTGTTTGCTGACCGCCTTTTGTGATTTAAGGTGATGCCGCTTATACTAATTCAACGTCTTCAACGCCTCGTGCTACTACGCGTGCACCGATAATGCCGATCAGTCCGCCTGATGGGGTAACAAATGCATCTTCAGCAATGATGTTTTCCATTACTGTTTTAATAGCGGCTGGATCTACTGGCTCGATGGGAGAATCAATCGATAGAGTGGAAGTGGCTCCGCCTGCCGTTTGAAATTGAAGTTCCAGTGACTTATTCATATTTTCACCACCTTTCTACTGAACTGTAATTAAAACGGTTGGATTCCGGATGTTTCAACGCGCTCTGTATCTATAAGTGAATAGCTGCACAATGAAGAAAGAGCCTGTGCGGTATTGTGAAGCTGATCAGCCGTTGCTGCAAAGCGGATACGGCTAAGTGTTTTACGCTTTAAAACTGGTGTTCCATCTTGCTTTAATCCATCCTCGAAAACCAAACGAAGCTTAACATCACTAACGTAACTTACTGCCATGGTCAATCACCTCCTTTCACCTCCTATATCGCAACGGGAAGCAAAAAAGGATACCTTAGATCAAATCTTGTTAAACAAACGTTTAATTTACTTCTAATACACAAAAAGATCTTATTGAGACAGAGCCATTTGTCACGATTTCATGCGTGAAAAAAAAAGAGAAAAATAGAGTAAAAGTACACTAGATAAGATTGCCAATTAATAGAAAAATATGGTTTAATTATAATGTAAGAATTATGAATTTATGGGGGATGTAAATGCAAAGGAAAACAGTAAGTGTATTTTTGTCGGTTCTATTAGTTTTTTCACTTTTTTTCAGTCAAGTTGGTTCTATGGAAGTAAAAGCTGAAGTTATGGTACCGAGTGAGGAAGAAACATTATCACTTGGAGAGCCTATGGAAGCGACTTTTGAAGAAGGGGAAATGGTTCATTGGTACAAAATCGACCCTGCTGAAATGGACATTGAAGAGTTTACGCATTATCGCGTAAAGCTTCAGTCTGAACAAGAGTTGAACATTACGGTGTACTCAAGCATTGAAAACGCCATGGACAATTTGGCATTCGATCGTTATATGAATTATTCTTACATGGATGAACCGGCAATTATTGATTTTCCTCTTGCATGGGTAGGTCCCTATTACATAAAAGTGGAATCGTATGGCGGAGAGTATTATGAAGACGAAAAAGGAGAAATTATTGAAATTACAGGCGCTCCCTATTCGATTGGGTATGATGGAATTACACTCGCTCCTTCTGATGAAATGCTTGGTGAGGAGTGTCCAGCAGAGCTCAGCATCAAACAGAGAGAAGAAGGAAAAGGTATTTTAGCAGATTTACGGACAATTCGGGAAGACGTTCTTTCAAAAACAACTAAAGGGAAAGATCTGTCTGCCGTTTATTACAAAGCAGCTCCTTTTATCAGTACGAAAATGGTATTAAGCAAAACAACAAGAGAAGATGTTTTTAATTATTTAGTGAAGTTAAAACCGTTATTTAAAGACACGGCGGAGAATGGAAGTTCAAGCACTTACAAAATTACAAAAGAAGATCAGGAAGCAATCAATGGCCTGTATTCGATTGCGCTTGATTCTGTTCCTGAGTTTCTTAAAGGAGATATACAAAAAGCCGGCACGAGTGTCGGGGTTTCTGATTTGACGAATCAAACCGTTACTTCCATTTTGTCAAAAGGCGGCTACTCAACTGAGAAAGCTGATGACAATCGTCTCATTGTGAAACTGAAAGATGGAAAGAATATCAGCAGCATTCAATCTAAATCAAAATCCTTTGGTGTTCAATCGATTGAACCACTCGCAGCTGACGAGTCTGTTTTTCCAAACATGTTTGTGCTTGAAGTAGAAGCAGGTTCTTCTTATCAGGCTTCTGCCAAATCGATGAAGACTGCTGCTGCAAGCCTTAACAAGCTTTCTGAAGTAGAGTTTGTAGAACCTGTTCAGCAGTATCAGGCATTAACAGCGGATGCTCAGTTTTCTTATCAGTGGTCGCTTGAAAATGACGGCGCCGTTCAAGGAGAAGCTGGTGCTGATATTAAGTATTTAGAGCTTCGTGACTTGCTTGAAGGAAGAGAGCTTACCAATACACTGATTGCTGTCTTAGATACAGGAGTAGATCATACGCTTGCAGATCTAAGCGACAGTGTTCAAACGGAATCAGGCTACAACTTTGTTGGCAGGAATACGGATGCAATGGATGATTACGGGCACGGTACTCATGTAGCGGGGATTATTGCCGCTGCTACTGATAATCATTATTCAATGGCTGGAATTAATCCTTATGCAGATATCATGTCTGTCAAGGTTCTTGACTCTTCAGGCGGCGGGGACACAGAGCAAATTGCATACGGAATTAAGTACGCGGTTGACCAAGGTGCACAAGTATTAAATCTAAGCCTCGGCGGACCTTACAGCCGGGTAATCGAATATGCGTTAAAATATGCAAATGACCGCGATGTAACCATTGTCGCAGCCAGCGGCAATGAGGGCTACGAAGAGGTTTCTTATCCAGGGTCTTCAAAGTATGCAATCGCAGTTGGTTCAACAAATAGAATGGATATCGTGGCGGATTACTCGAATTATGGAGAGGGTCTTGATTTGGTTGCCCCTGGATCCGAGGTTCCAAGTCTGATGCCTGATGGCAATGTGGTCTACCAAAGCGGAACATCCATGGCTGCGCCGCACGTAGCGGCTGTTGCAGGACTTTTGCTGTCACATGATCCAACATTGCTTCCGAGTGATATCGAAAATATTTTAACTCAAACTGCACAAGATGTAGCGTTTGAAGAAAATGATAATCCATATGTACCATATGATCCGGAAGATCCATACTTTACTACGCAATCCAGAGCAGGATATGATCTTATATCAGGCTGGGGCAGATTAGATGCCTATAGTGCGATCAACTATTCTGATGATTATGATGGAACAGATGAACTGTTTGAACGACTCAACGGGAAAGACCGTTATGAAACATCCGTTAAAGTATCTGTTGAAGGATGGAAAAGTTCAGAGCATGTTGTGATTGCTGCTGGAGGCAATTACCCTGATGCACTTAGTGCGACACCTTTAGCTTACAAGCATCAAGCACCACTTTTGTTAACAAAAGCAAACTCTTTGCCTGCCAGTGTGAAGGACGAAATCGTACGTCTTAACGCCAAATCAGCTACAATCGTTGGCGGCGATTATGTGGTTTCACCTAATGTGGAGAAAGAATTGAAGAGTTTAGGTGTAAAAAGCATTAAGCGAATTGGCGGGAAGGATCGCTATGAGACATCTGTCAACGTCGCTAAAGATCTTGGGCTGACTGAATTGGCTGTAGTCGTTAATGGAAACAGCTATGCTGATGCCCTATCAATAGCACCTGTGGCAGCTTGGATTGGAATGCCAATTCTTTTAACAAAATCGAATACCATTCCTCCTGCTTTACAAGAATACAAAAAAACGATTGAAAACCAAGCATTTATTATTGGTGGAGAATCAATGGTCAGCTCGAAAATTGCTAAGACGTTTCCTAATCAAAAGCGTTTAAGTGGAGCAAGCCGCTATGAAACAAATAGCGAAATTATTGATTACTTCCACAATTTAAACAGCGTTAATATGTCAACGGTCTTCTTTGCAACAGGTCAAAATTTCCCGGATGCTTTATCTGGATCGGCATTAGCCGCCATGAACGGCAATCCTTTAATTTTGACGAATCCAACGAACCCTAGACAGACAACTATTGACACCGTTTCTGGTTATGCGCATGAAACGGATAAGTACTACATCATTGGAGGGGAATCTATTCTTCCCACATCAACGATCGAGGCACTATTTGAATAAATAATAGAAGAAAGAGCTTGAGACACACATTTGTCTCAGGCTCTTTTTATGCAATAAAAGGAAATTTTAATAGAATAAAAAAAACCAATTACACTTGGTGAAGGGGTGGAGGAATTAGCCAGCCTTTGTCTTTGCTCAGGTTTAAAATTTTTGCCCCAAGTTGTGCTTTTTCCATATGGAATTGGCCAAATAGCATAGCGATGTCTTCACGCACAGATTGACCAATAATTTGACTGCAGCTGACAAGTGCAGCGGCGATGGCTGCTTGAACACTCGCGCACACTTCCATGTCTTGAAAGCGGGCACCTTCAGGGATTTCATCCAACTTTGCAACCGGACGCGCAGGCGGTGTAGGAGGTAGACCAATCCCATTTTCGCGCAAGATTGTTTCAATTTGATCAATTTCATGCTCGCTGACTTTAATTGCCTCATCCATTAGTTTTTGCAGATCATGGTCCCCAACATGATTCATCATGACCTGGTGTGCAGCTACACCTGCTTTTGCGGTTGTTAAATAAGACCATGTTCCAAATACCTCTCCGTAATGCATAGGCTCTGTTTTAGGGTTTCCACTTAAAATTCCCATCGTCATTCCTCCTTTTCAATTTTCACCAAGCTTGAAAACAGTCTCAGTGAACCCTGTTAGCCTGCCCTCTGGTAAAAAAAATATGATGAGAAACCTGAAAAAATTTGTTTTATTAGGTAGAAAAAAGAGATTTAGGAGAGGTTAATGATAACGAGTCAATTAGTTGAAAACAGGAGCGAACAATCGGCTGCTGAACCTTAGATTAAGAAAGCATCGACTGTGATGAGCTCAAGCTTAATAATGTAAATCACTGAAGACTGCCTTGTAACAATAGACGCATTATTGGTTTTATTGTAGGTTTCGGTGGAATCGGGCTCGTTTTTTGTTGTCAAATTAAAGCAAAGCTGAATAAGCTAATTTCAGAGATGTGCTGTTATAAATTTTGTTTAGTTTGATGGGAGGAACAGCCTGAAAAAATTTCCTCAACTCATATTGTTGAGTACAGGCTGGTATGAGATGATATAATAACTAAAGAGTGTGGTCGTCGAATCTGCTCGAATGATTAGATAAATCGTCATATTTAAGTTTGGGATATGACTGTATTCATAGATTAAAAAGTGTAAAAAAAGTGAAGGCTTGTAAAACATGATGCAGCGCGGCAGTAAACTTGTTTCACAAGTGTCCCTATTCCATGAGAAACAACAATTAAACGGAGGAAGTAATATGAAAAAAGGAGATATTATACTCTATAACGGAGAAGAATATACCATCCTTTCAGTTGATAATAAAAATTTTTGTGCTTTAAAAAGAAAAACCCACCCTTCGACTGTGGAGCTTGTGCATTTAAAAGACATTCGCAACTGCCAGATTATGAGTAAGATAAACTGATTTTAAATGCAAGAAAAGCAGATTCAGGCCACAGGCTGAATCTGCTTTTTTACTGTTTTTATTATTTAACCACCATTACAGGGGCATCAATATATTTTACGAGCTTGTGGCTTACACTGCCTAGCAGCATGGTTTGGAGCTTATTTCGCCCCCTGCTGCCAACTAAAACCAGATCATAGCTTTTACTGTTGGCAAAGGATATGAGGGTTTCTGCAGGGTCTCCGTGCAAAATTTCGATTGAAACCTGAATGCCTTTTTGTCTTGCAATGTCAGCGTTTTTCTCAAGCATTTTTTCTCGTTTATAGCGGGCGGTATCGCTATCGCCATAATGAAGGACGTCTGATTTTGATTTGTCTCCATCTACTACATATACCAAATCAATAGAAGATTCTTCTGGAGAAGCAGTAATTGATATTGCTTTTTGAAGTGCACGCTCTGCATGCTCCGAACCATCTATAGCAACCATTATTTTCTTCATTTCTCATCCCTCCTATGGAATCACTTAGTGACCATTATTCGATAAACCGCCTATTTTATTCATCAGATCCTTACTCTCGATATTCAAGCCTTTAAAGTGGATCTTGGTATTATTTTGTTTAAACTTCATTTCAATTTTGTCAATCGCCCCAGCAGCAGAGTCATCCCACAAATGGGCAGCGGAAAAGTCCAGTTCAACTTCCTCAACATCCTCTGAAAATTTAAATTCCTCGAGAAACTCAGTGACTGATGCGAAGAAAATCTGACCGCGAATATAATAGATTCGTTTATTGCCATCGTTCACAAGCAAAGACATCACTTTTACTTTAGATATTTTTGCAGCAAAGAACAATGCGCTTAAAACAACACCTGCTAAAACGCCTTGAGATAAATCATGGGTATACACAACGACTGCTACTGTAACGACCATAACCGCCACATCTGTTTTGGGTACAATATGCATGGTTTTTAAAGAGGACCAATCAAACGTGCTGATGGAAACCATAATCATGACACCAGCGAGTGCAGCCATAGGAATTTGAACCACGACTCCTCCTAAAATGACAATTAAAAACATTAAGAATATCCCTGCGACGAGGGTAGAAAGTCTTCCTCTTCCTCCTGATTTCACGTTAATGATCGATTGTCCAATCATTGCACAACCAGCCATCCCTCCAAAAAATCCAGTCACCACATTGGCAATTCCCTGTCCGCGTGTTTCCATATTTTTATCACTATCCGTATCTGTAGCATCGTCTACGATGGAAGCAGTTAGAAGTGATTCAAGCAGACCTACAACGGTTAAGGCAACAGCATATGGGAAAATGATCTGCAGTGTTTCAAACGTCAGTGGAATATCAGGGATTAAAAACATTGGCAGGGTTTGCGTCAAAGCACCCATGTCTCCAACGGTACGCACCCCGATGTTCATGAAAATAACAATTGCCGTGACAACGATTATAGCGACTAAAGTAGAAGGGACTGCCTTAGTCAGAAGTGGCAATAAATAAATTATAGCAAGAGTAAGAGCAACTAATGCATACATAATCCAGGATTCACCAACAAAATGGTCAATCTGAGCCATAAAGATTAAAATGGCCAAAGCATTCACAAATCCAATCATGACGGATCTGGGGATGAATTTCATATATTTAGCGAGTTTAAATACCCCTGCGAAAATTTGCAGAATACCTGTCAAAACGGTCGCTGCAAATAAATATTGAAGGCCATGGTCCGCAACGAGTGTAACCATCAAGAGCGCCATAGCCCCAGTTGCAGCTGAGATCATTCCCGGACGACCGCCGACAAATGAAATGACCACGGCAATACAGAAAGACGCATAAAGCCCTACCATCGGGTCAACCCCTGCAATAATGGAGAAGGCAATCGCTTCTGGAATCAAAGCAAGTGCAACGACGATGCCTGCCAGAACATCTCCCCTTATATTTCCAAACCATTCTTCTTTTGTAAAAACGCCTTTCATTTTTCTACCTCTCTCTATTTTTATTTGTTGACTTTTGAGTCTCACAAAAGTCATTCCCAGCTAATGAAGGCAGGGGAACAAGCAGACCTATTCTATATGCATGAAAAATAATCCTTATCCGAAAATGTGAATTTACAGAAATAAGGGTATTGATTATGATCCACTTTTAATCAGCGCATCTGAAAACTCATGTCCCAATAACTCTAATTAAAATAATGATTTCATTTAGAAATGCACTATTTTAACTAAGGATTGTTTGACTTGGTTAGGCTCAGAATATGGATGTTTGTTAAGGACTCTATTGACTCAAGATACTTTCCGTTTTTCTGGGATAGGAGAAGAAAGCTCCTTCCTCTTATAAGAGCACTTGATTTAAAACCACTTTTCTCTCTAAGAAAAGTCAACCGTTATGAACGAAATAAGTATAACATGCTGTTAACGAATTTCAAGAGTTGAACACAATTTAAATAGAGAGCAAGAAGTTTAACGATCCTCCAATAAAAAATAAAGAGAAACAGCATATTTATAATGGAAAAGAAAGGTTATATAATAGATAATAGGTATTTAGGATTATTTAATTGGGAGAGATGGTGGTAAGGTGGTTATTTTTAAAGGGAATAGATTGATGATCCTTTTTGCTTATATGACGGTCGCGTTAGCTGGTATTGTTTGGTTTCTTCATTCACAATTAGGGTTTGGACAGGCGACGGCCCTGCTTTTGCGCAACGATGTCATGAGCGGCGGGGATCAGCGGGTATATATGTTATTGGCAAGTTTAACTATAGGTTTTTTAGCTGCTGCTACTTTCTATTACATAAAAAGACCGGAAAGCGTGTGGTTTAAACTTTTAATTACACTTACGCTCACCCATGGGTCCATGCTGATTATCGCTTCTGGCAATGGGTGGGTAGAGTATCATTTTTCAATCTTTATGGTTATTGCATTGATTGCTTATTTTGGATCTATTCTTATGATTGGAATCAGCACGGTGATTTTTGCCGTTCATCACTTGGGCGGGTATTTTCTGTTTCCGGTTCTATTATGCGGGACAGAGAATTACTCGTTTCCACTGCTTTTAATTCATGCTGTGTTTTTACTTTTAACGGCGGGAGCAAATAGTGCACTTGTTTACAGCAGACAACAAAATGAAAAGGGATACAAAGAAGAAAAACAGCAGAATCAGCTGCGTTTCGATGAGATCGTTTATGAATTAAAGCAGTCTTCTCACTTCCTGCAGCAAGTTGCTTCAAGCATCGTAGCAGGAGCGGAGCAAACAAAAAGTGTCAGTCTTGAAGTAGCGGGTTCTATTACAGACTGGATGAAGGATACGGACCGTCAGTCGATGACCAGTGAGAAAAGCTTGGCGGAGCTGAATCAATTAACAGATGCAGCTATATTAATGAAGGACCATGCAGATCATTTGTCCGCACAAATGGCTGGGGCAGAACAGTTTGCAGTAAATGGGCAGTCAGCAATAGAGCAGACGTCAGAACAACTGAAAAAAGTATCCTCCATTTCTTTGAAAATTAAGGAAGAAATGAATCAGTTCCGTCAGCAAATGAGAGACATTGATGCGTTTGCCAGTTCGATCCGTCAAATTGCCAATCAGACAAATTTATTAGCGCTTAATGCTTCCATTGAAGCCGCTCGAGCAGGAGAAGCGGGAAAAGGTTTCGCTGTGGTGGCAGAAGAAGTGCGGAGGCTTGCCAGTCAATCTGAATCTGCAACGAAACAGATTACGGGAATGATCAAACAAATTGACTTGAAGAATGTGCAGATGGGCGCGTTAATTGATGAGGAATTAACAGAAGTTCAGGAAAGTGAAAACCAGATGAAAGCGACGTCCTGTACCTTCTCACAGATTCACCAGTCGATTGTAGCGGTGGATAAAAAGGTCAGTGAGCTGGCTGTCATTACACAGACACTTCACGCACAGGAAAAAATGATGAGAGAAACACTCCAATTATCAAAGCGTTATACTTCTGGAGGGGCAGCTTATGCTAAAGGGATTTCTGCCACATCAGAGGAACAGCTTGCTGCAGCAGAAGAGTTCACTTCTATGTCAGAACATCTTGAAGAACTGACGAAAAGCCTTGGGGCGCTTACAGAGAAAATTCAATCGTTTGAATATGTGAAGTAAACTGAAGCATTTCTACTGTCGTATAAATTAATACTAATATGATTCAAAAGATGGAATCCTCCAAATCTTATAAGAGGTTCATAAGTTGTGAGAATACCGGAAGAAGACGGTCATTTTGAACTACCTTATGAAATCGGGTCCAATTTCTTATTTTATCCAATTTTACAACATGCCGGTTGCCTGTCTATCATTTCCACCAGTACAATATAGGAAAATAGTAGAAATTGTGCGGCAGTCATTAAGGAGGTTTTTAAAATGGATTTGGCGGGAGAGTTAAATAATTTAACGAGCAGTATAACGTCTCAGCGCTCGAATATTGCAGCAGATATTCAACGGCTCGAAACGGCGTTAAGCGATATTAAACGGGAGCAGGAGACAGGGTTTCAAGAAAAGAAAACCCTTACTGAACCTGAACTTGGAGCTTCATGGAAAGGTACTCGTGCTGATTCATTTGATGAAGATCGTGAAGCGGCTAGTGAAAAAATGGATCAAATCCTTCATTATGATTTTTCCATGTATATAAGCTCGATTGAATCTAAAATCAGTACACTGCAAAATCAAATTGCTGCCTTGACCGCTTTGGATATCGTTTCAAATGAAGCGGAAGATCTCATCAGAAAAGGGGAAGATGCAATTGACAGCGCAATCAGTAAACTGGGTGAGATCAGGAAGGGGCTAGCATCATGGTTGTAATTAAATTGCATCATCATACTGTAATCCAGGCGCTGCTTGATGTGGAGCGGGCATTGGCTGACGTGACATTGACTGCACCACCTGTTTCCTCACTGGGGGACAATCAGCTTGCTTTTACTCACAAATGGGAAGAACGTGAACAGGGGATTCAGGAGCTTTTAGAAGCCTATCAGCAAATTGTGCAAAAAACGATAGAAGATACAAAAGCAAATGTAGATCTTTTAAAACAGCAGGATGAATCGATTGTTCGAAATTAAAGAAATGAAGGCGGGAAATACCGTCAAATCGAAGTTGTGATCCAGCAGAGATTCTATAAGCATAGTAATAGTGAATTAGCCGCCGCTTTGAACTGATTTCTATCAGTGCAAAGTGGTTTTTATATGGAGAAAATATGACAGGGAGGTAAAACAGTAAAGGGGCCAGACCCCTTTACTGCATTACCTCCCTAATCCGCCTGCATTTTTATGACTATTTTATTTTGGTGTGAATATACTCGGAGGGTAAGGTGCTATGTGGGAGGTGAAAAAATGACGCACGGACATGTTCCGTTTAGAAGGTCTTATAAACCGTTTCGAGGTCCTTTTGATCCGTGTCCCCCTATTGGAGTCAAGTATTATGTAACGCCTCCGAACTTATTTATTGGTTTTCAGCCTCCGAATTTTAAGCAATTCTCAGCGATCGAAGCGCTTAGAAAGGGCACACTTTGGGTTCCATTTTATGATTATTATGAGAATCCATATAAAAAATAAAGGAGGTTGACTCTTATGGCGCAGCCTCTAAGCCCGGACTATTACAAGCAGCTGGAGGAAATTCAGGCAGTTGATTTTGTCATTTTTGAGCTGGTTCTATACCTTGATACACATCCGAATGATTCTCAAGCCATCGAGCAATACAATCATTATGCTGCCCACAGTTTGAAATTAAAAATTGAATTTGAAGCAAAACATGGCCCTTTACGATTTGGGATGCCAATGAGGAATGATCAGAGATGGGAATGGAGTGAAGCTCCCTGGCCTTGGCAAGTATAAAAAGATGAGGTGCTCATATGTGGACGTATGAAAAAAAATTAATGTATCCCGTGAGAGTCAGTACATGTAACCCGACACTTGCAAAGTATCTAATGGAACAATACGGCGGGGCGGATGGGGAGCTGGCAGCTGCTTTGCGTTATTTAAATCAGCGGTACACAATTCCTGAAAAAGTAATAGGGCTGTTAACAGACATTGGAACAGAAGAATTTGCTCATTTGGAAATGATTGCCACAATGATCTATAAACTGACTAAAGACGCCACGCCGCAGCAGTTAAAAGAAGCGGGCCTTGCTGAACATTACGTCAGTCACGACAGCGCATTATTTTATAACAATGCTGCTGGAGTTCCATTTACTGCTTCATATATACAGGCCAAAGGGGATCCCATTGCGGATTTGTATGAGGATATCGCAGCGGAAGAGAAGGCAAGGGCGACCTATCAATGGATTATCGATCAATCAGATGATCCAGATTTAAATGATGGATTACGCTTTTTGCGGGAAAGGGAAATTGTCCATTCCCAGCGTTTTAGAGAAGCGGTTGTGATGATTTCAGAAGACAAAAATCAGAAAAAAATCTTTTAATACTACGAAAAGTGCAGGTCCTTGATGAAAACCCAGGACCAGCACTTAATTCAAATGACCCCATAAATGAAATGGTGAAAAATGGTTTTCTAGCGTCCCACACTTCCGATCCATAGCCCGGATATAAACAGCAGGAGGCTTCCCGCAATAGTAATGGTTATGTAAAGCAGCGCTTTTTTGTAAGCAAGCTCCCGGAATAATTGCACGGTTTCAATACTGAACGTAGAGAAGGTTGTAAACGCCCCGAAAAAACCGACGCCGATCACCAGATAAATGGAATCCTGCATGGCATTAACTGGAATGGCACCATAGATTATCCCTAAAAAAAGTCCAAGTCCAAATGAGCCCATTACGTTCACACTAAGCATAGCGACTGGAATGATGGGGGCGGGGAATCTTTTTTGCATCATTAGCCCTATTAAATAGCGGCTGACAGCACCGAGTGCTCCTCCTATACTCACAAGCAATAAATTCATGATGGCTGCCCTCCTTCTTTCCTTCCCCATTTTTCGCCTAAAAGTATGCCGGCAAAGGCGAGAGCAATACCTCCAAATAGTGAAATGGCTACATAAAGAACTGAAGGTGCCATAGAGTGGGCGGGGGAGAGAAACAGGGTATCTGAGGCGAGAGTGGACATTGTGGTAAATCCTCCGCAAAATCCTGTGCCAAGACCAAGCTTCACCCATTCTTTCGTTTGTCTGTGGACCAGGAACCCAGTAACTAAACCAAGCAGGAGACTTCCTGAAAGATTTTCAAGAACTGTGCCAATGGTCGAACTATGCCAAAATGTAAGTGTTTGTGTATTTAGAAAGTAGCGGCAAAGGGTCCCAAGCGCCCCGCCTGCTGCTACAGCCAATATATTTTTGAACATCCTGTCTTCACGTCCTTCAAAAATCCGCTTTGAAAAACAGTTTATCACAAGTGAGGAAAACCCATCGATTCCTTAATTTGAACGACCCCAACGTATTGGCAAAAAACGGGAGAAGTTGGGGGGTTCTCGCCATTTTTAAATAAATATAAATATAAACGGCCTAAAAAAAACCACGCTTTAATTAAAGCGCGGTTTTTGTGGTTTATTCTTCTGTTTTTGCGTGTTCACGAACGGGGAACCAGCCCGGTGTATTGATAATCGCCTGCCATAGGGGCTCAGGAACGACAAGTTCTTCTCTGTCATTAACTGACAAGTCTGTTCTGATTTCATCTGCTTTGTTGTTCGCTGCTTTTTCCACCCATTTTGGTTCCATAATGAGTTCGCGTCCGAGAGAGATTAATGGAATGCCGCCTGCCATGGCTTTTTCCACGTCTTCTGGTGTGTGAAGAGAACCAACACCAATAACAGGGATTTTTTCTCCAACCCGGTCTTGAATTAATTGAACCCGGGAAGCTTTATCTTCAGGGTTTCGCATTGAACCTGCGTTAAAGTCCTGAACTGAAACATGGAGGTAATCCAGATTCTCCTCGACAAGACGGTCGACAAATGTAAGAGTGTCCTCCATTGTAATGCCCGGTTCTTCCATTTCTTCAGGTGAAATACGATAGCCAACAATAAAGGAAGAATCTTCTTTTGCTGTTTTTAGTACTTCATCCACAACAGCCAGCGGGAAGGCCATTCTTTTTTCCAGCGTTCCGCCCCATTGATCGTCTCTGCGATTCGAATGAGGGGAGAAAAACTGCTGCAATAAATAGGTGTTTGCGCCATGAATTTCAACTCCGTCAAAGCCCGCTTCCATTGCCCGGCGTGTTGCTTCGCCGAATGCTTTGATAATCGATTCTATTTCTTTTGGTTCCAGCTCGCGCGGCGTCATTGCTCCTTCACGCAATGGTGCGACTGCACTTGCGCTTACAGTTTGGTTGTCAGGCAGCAGTTCCGGTGGAGCCATACGTCCGCCGTGAAAAATTTGCAGAATCGCTTTTGCGCCTTTATTTTGAATGGCTTTTGCAAGAGTAGACAGACTATCGATTAATTCATCACGGTCCACACCAATTTCACCAGGGAATCCTTTGCCATCTGCTGTAACATTCGCACAGGCAGTGATCACGGTTCCGACACCTTCAGATCTTTCTTCGTAATAAGCGAGTTCTTCTTGAGATACTTCACCATTTTCTTTTGAAGCAAAATTTGTCATAGGTGCGAGCATCACTCTGTTTTTCAGCGTAACGCCATTTGAAAATGTATAAGGTTGTAAATACGGTGCTGTCATGATTTGTAGCCTCCTTAAATAATCAATCAGTTTCTAGTACATGATGTAGTATACGCTGATTTAATTAGTTACAAAAGGAAACTGCTTAAGGAATGTTTTTTGTTAGTCAGAAGGCATACTGGGCACTCTCAGCCAGATCTCCCATTTTCAACCTTCGTTAATATGGTAAACTGTTTTTAACAATAGAATTGTTTCTCAAGGGTGGTCGGCACATCCCGCTGAAAAGGGGGTGATGCTGTTTGACAACGTTCGAAGGAATTATGATGATGATTGCGTTTTCGGGTCTCGTCGTTTCGATTTTGTCATTTAACAAAAAAGAATAATCCACCCTTGAGTTTGGCGGCTCAGGTGGATTATTCGTTGTCTGCTTTATGCTGTCACCCTTAGAGGGCATTCTATTGCCGGCGTTTGGTGTGTTGAGCACCAAGCGTCTTTTCTGTAGTATATCATATTTTGTATACGGGTTAAATATGACAGCCTTCAGGCAGGTTCATATGTTTAGAATGAGCGAAGTAGAGGGAAAATAAGGATATATCCACTTTATGAACAGGAGGCAGCCATGAATAAAACAAAAACTTCATTACTCTTTTTCATTGCAGGTGTACTCTTATGGCTGATAAAAATTACATTCGGACTTGAAACGGCCATTTGGCTGACGTTCGTACTAGGAGCTGCCGGCCTGATTTTTGCCGTTGCAGGACGCAATTTAATCCTTATACTATGCAACGCCGCACTGATGAGCAGTGTTTTTATATTAATGGCAGTTGAAAACTTTACAGGCTGAATATACTTATTCCGACAAGATCTGTTGTCGGGATTTTTATATGAAATAAATAGTTGATAAATCGAAATGAATATGATTTACTTATTAAAGCGTAATGATTACGATTTAAAAGGAGAGAATATAATATGGCTAAAAAATCAAAAGTTGCTAAAGAGAAAAAGCGCCAGGAAATGGTGTTAAAATATGCAGCGTTAAGAAGAGAGTTAAAGGAAAAAGGGGATTATGAAGCACTGAAGAAATTGCCGCGTGATTCATCTGCGACCCGCTTGAAAAATCGCTGTGAGGTGACGGGTCGTCCCAGAGGTTATTTGCGCAAGTTTAAAATGTCCAGAATTGCATTTAGAGAGTATGCACATAAGGGTCAGGTGCCTGGTGTGAAAAAGGCAAGCTGGTAGTAATTCAGCTCTAGCAGCAAAATAGTTTGATTAATCAGAGGTGGTTAAGGTGAATCAGCATTTAATGGAGATACTTGCACGACAGATTATTGGTGAACTGCCGGAAGTTGAGCGGCAGCTGTATGAGTATATTACAGAGATGGAAGATTCTCTTGCTGCGCAATCGAGCACTTCCGATCAGTTTATGACTTTATTAGTGAAGCATTCGCCTCACCAGCAGGCTGCAGATCAATTTGGCCTATCCTTTGAAAAAACGATGGTAAAAATGAAACAAATTGAAATGAAAATTGATAATCAGTTGGAAGAAAAAATGAAATATGTAAAGTGGACAGATGTATCTGAGGAAGTACTCGGAAGCAAGAGACATAGGAATGGCAGTATTATGATTTTTCATTTTGATATGTAAAAAGAGGACAGTTTATTGAAGGGTACGGTGAAATAGGAAATGTATGATTGGATCATTATAGGTGGAGGAATTCATGGATGCACCATTGCGGCGTCTCTTTTGAAGAACCGGAAAACCGATATCACCCGTGTAAAGATTATTGATCCATATCCTGAGCCGCTCTATCAATGGAAGAAACGGACTGAAACCATTTCAATGCCTTATCTTCGGTCTCCCGGTGTGCACCATGTTGATGTTAATCCTTTCAGTTTAAAGGCGTATGGGAAACAAGCGGACGGCAAAGGCACTTTTTATGGACCGTACAGCCGGCCCTCTCTTTCTCTGTTTAACACGCATAGTAAATCAGTTTTTCAGGAAGTGGAATTGCAAAAAGCATGGGTAAAAGGAGACGTAGAAAAAATAAAAAGGGTAAATGCTGCCTGGGAAGTTCAAATAGATACAGGCATGCGATTAAAAAGTAAAAATGTCTTGGTCGCAACCGGAACGAACAATAAGTTATATACGCCTGAATGGGGAAAGGAGCTTAGTGCTGCCTTCCCGAACCAGGCAGGACATATTTTTGAAGATAAGGTACCTTCTTTTATTCCTCCGGTGGTTGTGATCGGCGGGGGAATCACTGCCGCTCATCTTGTGATTAAACTATCGGGGCTTTTTCCAGGGAAGGTCATACAGATTGCACGTCATGAAAACCGCATTCATGATTTTGACAGTGATCCCGGCTGGCTTGGACCTAAAAACATGCGTTCATTTGAGCAAATACAGTCGTATGACAAAAGAAGAAAGTTGATTTCGGAGGTGCGACATAAAGGATCCGTTCCGCGTGAACTTGCTACCCGGTTAAAAAGACTTCAAAAGGAAGGATCCTTTACATTTATTTTAGATGAGGTCGGTTCTTGGGAAAAAAATTCGTCATCGATTCATTTGAATCTTACACACTCAAACGAAACAGCAAAAGTGAAAACGGTGCTGTTTGCAACAGGTTTTTCAAGCCGTTTGATGGAAGCACGCTGGCTGCAGGAGCTTATTCAGGAGAATCAGCTTCAATGTGCGAACTGCGGCTTTCCGATTGTGGACGAATCCCTCGAATGGTGTGAACATTTATTTGTTTCCGGGCCCCTTGCTGAGCTTGAATTGGGTCCTTCCGCAAGAAATATAGCTGGTGCAAGAAAAGCAGCTGAGCGCATTGCAGGAGTTTAAGGAAGTCTGCAGAAGATCGTTTTTTTTTTATGTAATTGATACTAAAACTGAGTAATCAGCAAGAATGCTTTCACGGCTTTTTCGTGGGGGCATTCTTTTTTTTGCATCCATTTTAAAAATAGTAAGGTATTACGTTTTTTCTTTCTTTCTTATTATCTTGCTTAACTTCTAAATCTAACGTATACATCCTCTCGTACTGGGAGATAAATAAAGAATAAATGTTACGGAAAATAAGGATGTGAGGGTATGGGTCTCATAAAAATACTGGGAAAGATTTTGGAAAAAAAGGTACCAGTTCAAAATGTAAAGACACAGCCTGTAAAAAAGATAAATAAAAGTAACCAAATAAGCATAGGCGCCATCAAACAGGCGCTTGATGGTGTAGAAGACGTTCAGTATAAACCTGTTCGAACTTCCGAAGGACTTGTTACGCTGATCTATTATGCTTCATTTGTAGATCCTGTAGTCTTGCATGAAAGGGTGGTAAAACCGATTCTGCAGCGTCAGGAAACAGTGATTCATGCTTCGGAGAAAATGGAAGATCACGAATTGAATCGTGTGATCAATCTAATTACTACAGGTCATACCATTATTTATCTGCATAAACCTGCTCTTTTTTACGCAATTGAAACGTTCAGCGCTAAAAACAGGCCGATTCAGCGGACTGAAACGGAATCATCTGTTATTGGGCCCCAGGATTCTTTCACTGAATCGCTTAACATGAATCTCTCTCTTATTAAACGACGTATTACCAATGCCGAATTGAAAAATAAAGATTATATTATCGGTGCGGAAACGAACACAAAGATCTCTGTTTTATATCTTGAGCACTTAGTGAATAAAGACGATTTAGCCTGTGTTAAGAAGAAAATAGAAGAAATCGACTATGCTGGATTTTTAGATATTGCAGTGTTGAAACAGTTGATGGAGGATCATCCTATATCTCCATTTCCACAATACAATATGACGGTCCGGCCTGATATGGCGATGCATTATTTATTGGATGGAAGAATTGTCGTGTTGATGGATAACAGTCAGTCGGTGGTGATCTGCCCCACCACATTTTTTGAACTATTCGTTCCGACTGAAGATTATTACAATCGCTGGACGACAGTTACGCTTCTCCGCGCTCTGCGTTTCTTTGGGTTTTTTGTCACGATTATTTTGACGCCAACTTATATATCAGCGCTCACGTACCATCCTGAGCTTCTCCCCTTTGAACTGCTCCTGAATCTTCAGGAATCCAGGGATCGTGTGCCATTTCCTCCTGTCATTGAAGTGCTTTTTATTGAATTAATTATTGAGATATTGAGAGAAGCCGGTTCCCGAATGCCCACAAAAATTGGTTCAACCATTGGTATTGTTGGGGGTATTGTGATTGGGACGGCTGCGGTTGAGGCCGGGTTGATCAGTAATATCCTTGTCGTGCTTGTGGCCGTTTCAGCGCTGCTATCGTTTTTGCCATCGAATTTTTTAATGAGCAACACGAGCCGCTTTATCCGCTATGCCTTTATTTTATCAGCGGGAACTTTTGGTATGTATGGTCAAGTGATTGCGTTGGCATGGCTTTTTATTCATTTGCTGAATTTAACTTCTCTTGGAAAACCTTATTTAGCTCCAGTTATCCCAAGAAAATGGACGGATCTACTCGATAGTATTATTCGATTTCCGATGAGGTTCTTGAGGTATAAAAAAGGAATATCTGCTTTAAAAAATAAGCGTGTCAGCCCGCTGGATGAGGAGTGATAGTGGGTGGATAATAATAAACTGAAAAAATTAAAACCCTATCATGTTATTTTCCTAGTTCAAAACAGCATGGTTGCACTCGGTCTGCTTTCTTTACCCAATGAATTAAGTTCGATGGGATATAGCCAGTGGTGGATCCCTTTGATGCTCGGCATAATTGCAAATCTGACGCTTATTCCGATCATCTGGCTTTTTCAGCGCTATCCTCAGGACAATCTATTTACTTTAAACGAAAAATTGATTGGCAAGTTCTTAGGGAAGATACTTAATACTTTTCTAGTGGTGTACTTGATTTTTTTTATTGCTTCGATAGTTGAAGGGTATCTCGATTTAATCAAGATTATTGCGCTGCCTGACAGAACGATTGCCGGTCCTCTAGTGGTCTTTTTTATCGTGCTGTTATACATCGTGCATGGCGGGATAAAATCCATTGCTCGCTTTTGCATTTTAAGCTTTTTTTTGACAATCTGGATGGCCTATTTTCTGCAATGGTCTATTCTGGAGGGAGATATTCGCCATTTGATGCCGGTATCTAATTTCACTTTTCATGAATTTTTAGTAGCCAGCCGTAATGGCTATTTTGCAATTTGCGGGTACGAACTCATTATGACTTACTTTCCCTATATCATTAATCAGAAAAAAGCGTTCAAACATGCAAGTATCGGTATTTGGATCACGATCACACTCTATTTTTCTGTCACTGTAGTAAGTGTAATGTATTTTACGGAATGGCAGTTGGAGGAAGTGATTTACCCTATTTTAAAGCTGTACAAGGCTGTTGAGTTGTCTTACGCAGAACGAATTGACGTCCTGGGCATTTCGCTCTGGGTACTTCTTATTCTTTCAAGTACTGCAGCCTACTTATGGGTTGCAAAAAAAGGAATGGATGCACTCCGGTCAAATAATAAAACCTACCATTTATATGTAATTGCAATCTGTATATTTGTTTTTGTCATGATCCCATTATCAAAGGATTTTCAGGAAGCATTTTACGATAATCTTTTTTATATTAAGTTTTCCATTATCTTATGGCCGAATATTTTAATTTTTCTTCATTTGATTAAATCCAAAAGAAAGCAGGCTTCAGCATGACAATACGCCTTGTATTTGCCTTTATATGCTCTCTGATCTTTCTTTCCGGCTGTTCACTCCAGCTTAAACCAAGTGCTGTAGAGGATGTGGCGCTTGTAAGTTTGATCGGGATTGATTATGAAGATGAAAATAATATGTCGGTGACGCTTGCTGTTCCGCAATATAGTTCTTCTGCAGGTAAGAAAAATCAAGTCTACAACAATCAAGCCAGCATGATCAATGAAGCGATTGTAAACATTTCCTCTCAGGCTGATAAAGAAATAAAGTTCAATGGGTTGAGGGTTGTGTTGTTTAATGAGGAATTTGCTAAAAGCGGGAGGATGTGGGAAGTGGTAGAGCATTTTTACCGGAACCCGGTAGTTAGCGGAAATGTGTATGTGGTGATAGTGAAAGACAGTGCAGAAGAGCTATTGAGAGGGGAATACCCTGACAAACCAAGTATTGTGAGTTATTTGACCGCGTTACTTAAACCCAAGCCTAATATTATGAACAGTCCAATTACGACCATTCATAATTTTATGTATGCGCATTCGAATCCTGTTTTAGATGTAAAGGTTCCATATTTAGAGGATAAAGGGGATTTTATTGAAATTTCAGGGACGGGCCTATTTAATAAAGACAAATTAGAAGAAGTGTATTCCCGTGAAAAGGCGCGAATTATTCAACTGCTTTCAGGTGAAAAAAGATTACCTGCTGTGAAGATTCAGCTCAGTGAAAATGGAGAAGAAAGAGAAGAAGTTGTGATTGATTTAATAACATCAGAAGTTGATTATTCCTCAAATAAAAACGTGGATCATCCGCTTCTCGATATTTCGGTGAAATTAAAAGGAAGTGTATACGAATACCGCGGGGAAAAGGATCTTTTAAACAGCAAAGATTTTTCGCTGCTTGAAGAAGAGATCAGTAAAATAACTGAACAGCAGGTGGAGCAGGTAATCAATGAATTACTTGAAAAAAAAATCGATCCGATTGGATTTAGTGAAAATTTCCGCATGTATTATCACGGAGAGTGGACTGAAGAAAAGAGTCGGGAAGTACTTGGCAATCTTGAGTACACGGTTTCAACAGACATGCAAATTTTAGCAACAGGAACGTTACGGTAAGGTGAAAAAGGAGGAATCTTCAGCTTTAAATGGCTCATACTACAAAGGCAGATTGTAATCGAGGTGTTGAAGAATGAAGTATTTACTTCTTTTCATGGTTTTATGGTCGTGGTCGAGTCCTACTGAAGAAGAAATTGATTCATACGCATGGACAAAGCATAAGCTCATTGCCCATGCGGCGGGAGGAATTAAGGGGAAGGACTACACGAACAGTGAAGAGGCTTTTCGAAACAGCTACAATAACGGCTATAAGCTGATTGAGATTGATCTTTCTCTGACAAGTGACGGGCATCTGGTCGCTCGCCACGGCTGGGATGAAACGTATGGGCAGGAATTTAAACCAAAAAATAAAGCACTTTCTTATAATAAATTCATTAAGCTTCCATACTATCTTCACTATACCCCTCTGGACTTTGAACGCATCATTAAACTGATGAAAAAGCACCCTGAGATCTATGTTCTCCTAGATGGTAAAGGAACATCCTCAAAAGATACAGAAAAGCTATATCGTCAGGTTGGAGAAAAAATCAAGGGTGTTGATGAGGATATTTTGGATCGACTGATCCCGCAAATGTATTATCAAGAGGACCTTAAAATTATTCGCAGTTACGGATTTAAAGATCTTCTGTATATTGTCGGAAGAGAAAATCATTCACCTGAATCAATCGCTGCTTTTTGTGAAAAACACGATTTACGTGCGGTCGGCCTTTCAAAAGCAAGAGTGAATGAATCATTGGTGGAGAATCTTTATAAAAAGGGAATTGTTACCTACGTGTACACGATTAATGATCTAGATGAGATGTATACGTTCTTTGAAATAGATGTTCACGGATTTTACACAGATTATGTCATTCCAGAGGAAATTGAAGAGCTTGAATAGAATGGGAAAAGAGGTGTGGCACAGGTAAATGAAGACCGCTTCAGGCGGTCTTTGTATTTTTAAAACGACCTCTTATGCCAAAAAATAAAGAATGTCCTCATGAAAATAATTCATGAAGTCATTCTTTTCAATGTAGGTTTTGACTGAGCTGTTACTGCTGTCGGTTTTCCCATATCCGCAACGAAGGGTAAGGATCAAACGCCCATTCTGTCCGGCCGTTATCCAGATACATGCCATAATGCAAATGCGGCGGAAACTTCCCGCTGGTTCCTTCCTTCCCGTATCCTGAGCTGCCGACATACCCAATGATCGTTCCGGTTTTAACCACATCGCCTTTTTTTAATTCTTTATTAAAACTGCCTAAATGAGCAAAGTAGTGGTAAATATTATGGATATCGCGCAATCCAACACGCCATCCGCCATATTCATTCCATCCCATCACTTCAATGACACCATGAGTTGTAGCTCTCACTGGAACTCCGTAATTAGCAAAGAGGTCGGTTCCTTCATGAATCCTTTTGCCTCCCCAACCGCGATTATCACCCCAAGTGGTGCGGTAGCTGTAATTATGCTCCTTAGGAAGAGGGAAAACATGATCATACAAATCAAGCGTGTTATTTTGCTGATAGATTTTCGAAATGGTCATAATCTGACGCACTGTTTCTTCACGCCTGTAGTATTCCCACAAGGCTATCTTGAAATTTTCTTCAGCATTTCCAAACTCACTCAAATAGGCGGCCATTGTATAAAGTACGTCCTCAACATCATTTCGATCTGCTTTTTCATCGTTGTTTCCATCGAGCCCTTTGCCTCCAAAAAGATCAATCGTTGCAGGGGAGGTATCATCTTTATTTGGATTCATGGAGCCTGCCCAGTAATCTTCATGAAATTGAATGGCGATCGAGCTGTCCCGTTTTGGAATGTCATCCCGCACAAGCTGAATATTTCGCTCAAACTGATCTACAGCAGCTATATAATACCAGGGAATAAAGTGCTCTGTTCCATATTGAATATAATATCCCATTCGCTCCGACAACAGATCCTCCCGGGAGGTCTTTGTCTCAGCAGACAAGGAAGAGGCAAGGAGAACAAACACTGCAATGCTGCATAGACTAATCCTTTTCATATTAAACCCTCCATCGTCAGGCTATGTTTATTTTCTCCATTCTTTTGTTTTTTCATTACTCCAAATTACGGCATAAGCGGAAGAAAAAAAGTGGGTGTAATACATGGGCATGACAGTTGTCATGTCAAAGTGTTGACAGTCATGACTTCTTTCCTTTGTGATTAAGCTTTAAGATTAGGTCATAAGAAAAATTATGACTTGGCTTGGGAGGCAAATATGAGTAAACAAAAAACAGCAGAACTTAGAAAAAGTGTCTCACCCTTTGAAAAATCAGACTTTAAAGCTAGTGTTCGCCAAATGATTAATACAATTCCACCATTTTTCCTATTATGGTTTTTAGCTTATCAAAGTTTATCGGTATCCATCTTGCTATCACTGGCACTGTCAGTTGTGGCCGCTGGATTCGTTGTTCGAATCTTTATCATTTTTCATGATTGCTGCCACGGCTCTTTCTTTAAAAATAAGAAAATTAACACCATTTTAGGTACGATCACAGGCGTTATTACGATGTTCCCTTTTGAAAAATGGAAACGGGAGCACTCCATTCACCATGCGACCAGCAGTAATTTGGACAAGCGCGGGGTTGGAGATGTATGGATTATGACGGTTGAGGAATATGCAGCTGCATCTCCTAAAGAACGTCTTGCCTATCGTTTGTACCGCAATCCGCTCGTAATGTTCGGTCTTGGTCCATTGTACTTGTTTTTTGTGACAAACCGCATGAATCGTAAAGATGCACGTAAAAAAGAACGAAATAATACGTACTTAACAAATGCAGCAATTATCACTGTTTATGGGCTAATGATCTGGGCAGTCGGCTGGCAGGCATTCCTGCTTGTGCATGGTCCGATTATGTTCGTCTCAGGTTCACTTGGCATCTGGCTGTTTTATGTACAGCATCAGTTTGAAGATTCTTATTTTGAAGACGAATCAGATTGGGATTATGTTAAAGCAGCAGTCGATGGCAGCTCTTTTTACAAACTTCCAAAAGTGCTTCAGTGGGTAACGGGCAACATTGGGTATCACCATGTCCATCACCTAAGCCCGCGTGTTCCGAACTACAATTTGGAAAAAGCGCATGAATCCACTCCGCCGCTTCACCAGGCGACGACGATCACAATGGGATCAAGCCTAAAATCGATCCGTTTCAGATTGTATGATGAGAGCCGCAAAACATTTGTCAGCTTTAAAGAAGTCAAGCAGCGTATTAAATCTGGTGATCTTAACGTGCAGCTTAACCGGAAAATTGTTGAAGGTAAATAAGTTCTTTAACACCCGTCCAATTGGGCGGGTGTTTTTTGCTATACTAAAAAACACAAAGGAATGTTTAAAACCATGAGTTTGAGTCATTGTTTTGATACAATAGAGAAAAGAAAGGAAGGACTTGGGTGCACAATTGGTATGATATCTTTCCGAAGAATACGGGTTTAAATATTTACATATGGATCATTTTTTGTATGCTCCCGTTTTACTTTATTTTCAGGTCGTCTTCCTGGATTGAAATAGCGATTGGTGTAATGATGATTTTGATTTTTTTCATTGCGTACAGACTGACTTTTTTGACCAGCGGGTGGGTCAATTACGTTTGGGTAGGGATTGCCATTGCTATTAGTATTGCCATGACAGTCGTTTTCGGTTTTGTTTATTTTGCCCTTTTCCTCGCTTTTATGGTGGGGAATGTTCAAAACAAAGTCGGATTTTTTATTTTATATGGCGTTCTGGTGCTAACAACGATTGCTACAGTCAACATTGCCTTTTTTACACAAGACGAATTGTTTTTCTCTCAATTTCCTTTCGTATTGATCAGTGTGATCGGTGTTATTTTGCTGCCGTTGAATTCATATAACAGCAAGAAAAGAAATAAGCTTGAAACGCAGCTTGAGGCAGCAAATGAGCGTATTTCCAAATTTATTGTGATGGAGGAACGACAAAGAATTGCTCGGGATCTGCACGATACATTAGGGCAGAAACTTTCTCTGATTGGGCTCAAAAGTGATCTTGCAGGAAAGCTCATCACAGTAAATCCTGAAACAGCAAAAAAGGAAATTCAAGAAATAAATCAAACAGCAAGGACAGCTTTAAAGGAAGTTCGGGAGCTTGTTACGGATATGAGGGGAACGCGGCTGAAAGATGAACTTGTTCATGTGAAGGAAATTTTAAATGCTGCCGGCATTGCTTATGATATTCATGGAGCAAGTACACTGCAGCACACGCCCGTTCTTGTCGAAAATGTATTAAGTATGTGTTTAAAAGAAGCAGTCACAAATGTCGTCAAGCACAGTGAAGCCTTTTTATGTGAGATCAGTATTGAGCAGACGTCGAAAGAAATAATTTTGCATGTACATGATGATGGAATCGGGCTGTCAAGCGAGACTGACCTCGAAGGAGGAAATGGGCTGCAGGGTATGAGAGAGCGCCTGGAATTTGTGAATGGTTCGATGGAAATCAATTTTTCCAATGGATCGTCACTGACCATTCGAGTTCCCGTCGTTATTAAAGAATCAAAGGAGGAATAAAATGATCCGGATTGTGTTAGCGGAGGACCAGGGAATGCTGCTTGGTGCATTAGGGTCACTTCTTGATTTAGAAGAAGACATGAAGATTGTTGGCAAAGCGAAAAACGGGGAAGAAGCAATAGAATTGGTGAACCAGGAAAATCCCGACGTTTGTATTATGGATATAGAGATGCCGTTAAAAAGCGGCCTGGATGCAGCATATGTATTAAAGGATCATCCTTGCAAAATTATTATCCTGACAACATTCGCAAGATCTGGTTATTTTGAACGCGCCCGCAGTGCAGGCGTCAGCGGATATTTATTAAAAGACGGTCCAAGTGATGAATTGGCCATTTCAATTCGTACGATTATGGAGGGGCGCCGCATTTATGCCCCAGAACTGGTCGACATGGCTTTTACAGATGCAAATCCTCTTACAGAGCGTGAGAAGCAGGTCATTGAGCTGATTGCAGAAGGTAAAAATACGAAAGAAATTGCAAGCGAACTTTTTATCACAAATGGCACTGTACGCAATTATATTTCGGTTATATTGGACAAATTAGAAGTCAGTAACCGCATTGAAGCCATCTCCCGCTTTAAGGAAAAAGGATGGTTTAAATAACAGGAAAAAAAGAGGGTCGGATAAATGTCTCAACCTCTTCAAACAACCGGTTCTCTGCACTTCAGGCGCACGCATTCCGCAGGGACGGTTGCTTGAGCCTTTTCAGGGCCCTGTCCTGCAAAGTCTCAAGCAACCGTCATATCCTGCAGGAGTCGCCACCTTCCGCTCCGTTCACCTCAAATATACTATTAAAATGACCTCATTCTAAACACTTTCACAGTTCAGTCCCACCTTTTTTTACTTTTGTACAATTTGTATTGGGACTTTGACTCCGTGTGACACAGGCTATTAAAAGGGCTTTCGTCAATTATGAATCCTTAGAGATGAATTTAATCTTATAATTAGGTATAATAAAAACTAACGATATGTGAATTAATTCACAAATTGGTTTTGCGGATGAATAACGCTTCTTCAACGATAGGAGAATAACTTACATGAATGTCTTAAATCCTTATCTTAAACAATATAAAGGCACGCAGATTTTTTTAATTTTCACAGCTATATTAACCGGCTTGAGCATCATCGCGCAGGCGTATTTGATTGTGCTTGCCGTCGACCGTGTTTTTCTTCAGGGACAGCCGTTTGAGGCGATTGTTCCACTTTTAGGATGGCTTGCAGCTGCCCTTCTGCTGCGTGCCGCACTTACCTATGCCAGCGGGCGAGCAGGGGTCCGGATGGCAGCGAAAGTAAAACAGGAGTTTCGCCGGAGACTGCTTGATAAGTTTTCAAAAAACCCTGTGCAGGCGTCGCTTCAAGGGCAGTCTGGTCAGAAAGTAAGTGTCATGCTGGATGCGGTGGACGAAATCGACAGCTATTTCAGCCGTTATATTCCGCAGGTCATTCAGACGTCCATTATCCCGTTAATGATTTTAATTGTTGCATTCAGCCAGCACCTTTATACCGGCCTGCTGATGATTATCACAGCACCTTTTATTCCGCTGTTTTTTATTATTATCGGGATTAAAACGCAAAAAAAATCAGAAGAGCAAATGGACAAAATGGCTGCTTTTTCCGGCCGTTTTCTGGATACACTTCAGGGATTAACTACACTGAAATTATTCGGACGCTCTGCCATACAAAAAGATGCTATACGCGAGAGCAGCTATGGCTTTCGAGATGCGACAATGGATGTGCTGAAGGTTGCTTTTATTTCTTCCTTAATACTTGAATATATTTCCATGCTGAGCATCGGACTCATTGCACTTGAACTTGGTCTCCGCCTTGTTGTGTTTGAAAGTGTCACTTTTTTCACTGCATTCTTTTTACTCGTTCTGGCTCCGGAGTTTTATTTAGCGATTAAAGAGCTCGGAAGCGCTTTTCATACAGGCAGAGGCAGCATGGGAGCAGCGAAAAAAATAACCGATGAACTTGAAAAACAAGACCAGCCTGTAGTATGGGGTGATAAGCAGCTTGAAGGCCTAAATCCGCCTGTTATCAATCTTAACGAAGCTGGATTTAAGTACGGAGAATCCGGATTTGAACTTACAGGAATATCTGCTGAAATAAAACCTTATATGAAAGTGGCTGTCACAGGACGTTCCGGGTCAGGTAAATCAACACTTCTTCACTTACTGGCTGGACTTGTGGCGCCGACAAAGGGCGGTATTGAAATTAATAGCCATCCGCTTTCTTCTTTTTCAGAGAAGGCTTGGTTTGATGAAGTCAGCTATATTTCACAGAAGCCATATGTATTTTCAGGGACGATTGCTGAAAATATTGCGATAGGCGGCAACAAAAACGCAACGCGCAATGATATTATGAATGCTGCTCAAAAAGCAGGAATCTCGGAAATGGTTTCATCATTGCCAAAAGGGTTTGATACATCAGTCGGAGAGGGCGGAAGAGGCTTATCTGGCGGGGAAAAACAACGGTTGGCGATTGCCCGTGCTTTTTTGAAAAATCCATCTGTGATTTTATTTGATGAACCGACAACTGGTCTTGATTTAAAGACCGAACAAATTCTGCAAGCCTCTATTAAAGAGCTTTCGAAACAATCTACGGTTATTACGGTCGCTCACCGACTTCATACGATTCAGGATGCTGATCTGATTTTATTCCTTGAAAATGGTGAGTTAAAAGGAGCCGGCACCCACAGTGAGCTGATGGAAAAAGCACCGGACTACCGAAACATGGTGTCTGTGCAGCAGGGAGGGGATAGAGAATGAAGGATCTGGCCATTGTTATGAAGGAAGTTGGTCGCGAGAGAAAAGACATCTTCCTATCTATTTTATTTGGCTTTACAGCGGGTATCACAGCAGTCGGTTTGTTTGCTTCAAGCGGGTACCTGATTTCCAAAGCGGCACTTGTTCCTCCCCTCTATGCACTGACCGTCATGATTGCGTTATTGAAATTTTTTGGTTTAGCACGAGCTGTCAGCCGCTATGGAGAACGCCTGTCTTCTCACAGAGCCACTTTTTCAATTCTAAGTAATTTAAGAGTCAATTTCTTTGAAAAGCTTGAACCGTTGGCACCAGGTATTTATCAAAAATACCGGAGCGGAGATTTATTGTCCCGGATCGTCGGAGATGTAGAAAGTCTTCAAAATTTCTTTCTGCGGGTTTATTATCCACCCATTGTATTGCTGATTGTATTTTTAAGTACCATTGTTTTTACGATGTTTTTCTCTGTTTACATCGCGCTTGTTTTGATTGTGGGACTGATTTTAACGGCCCTGGTGGTACCTGCATTCTTTGCATACAGCCAGCGCAAAATTGATTCCCGTGTCCGGCAGCAGCGGGGAGAGCTTTCTACAGAAGTAACAGAGCTTTTGTATGGATTTAGAGAATTGAAACTATATCAGCGTTTAGATGAAAAAGAAGAGATGTTAAAAGCATCTTCTCAAAAATACGTTCAT
Organism: Jeotgalibacillus campisalis; assembly: GCF_000829515.1. Classification (GTDB taxonomy): domain Bacteria; phylum Bacillota; class Bacilli; order Bacillales; family Jeotgalibacillaceae; genus Jeotgalibacillus; species Jeotgalibacillus campisalis. The sequence continues at coordinate 336,180 of NZ_JXRR01000008.1, forward strand.
GAGCAAGAGCGTGAAGGTATTCAATTAATGTTTAATCAGTCTGTGAATACAGCGATATCGCTGATGATCTCATGGGTTGTGCTCGCACTTGGCGCATTTTTAGTGGCAGAAGGTCAGCTTGACGGATTATTCCTGGCGATGCTGGTGATGATTTCTCTCACGGTTTTTGAAAATGCAACACCGATGGCGGCTTTGCCAGGCAATCTGGAAGAAAGCCGGACAGCCTCTAAGCGCTTGTATTCTGTAGTGAAAGAAAAACCTGAAACAGCTTTAGAGCCAATCGTCACTTTGCCTGAATCACAAGCCTTATCGATTCGTTTTGATGAGCTTTCGTATCAATTTGAAGGAGAGGACCAGCAGGCACTTAATAAAGTAAGTCTTTATTTGCCGGAGGGTTCAAAGACCGCCATTGTTGGTCCAAGCGGGTCAGGTAAATCAACGGTGCTGATGCTGATGTTAAAAGTACTTCATGCAAATCAAGGCGGCCTGCAGATAAACGGTCAATCCATTAAGCATGTGAATGATGAAGATATTTGGTCAAAATCGAATGTCGTTTTGCAGGATAATCACTTTTTTTATGGAACACTTCGGGAAAATCTGGAGCTTGCAGGAACAGGTTTCACAGATGAAGCATATAAAAATGCCCTTCATCAAGTAGAGCTATCCCATTTTGACCTTGAAAGCGAAGTTCTTGAGCACGGGGAGAATCTTTCAGGCGGTGAAAAACAACGTCTTGCCATAGCAAGAGCCATGCTGAAAGGAAAGCGGTTATGGATTTTAGACGAACCCACATCCTCAATTGATGCCTTGACTGAGCAGGATCTGTATGAACGCCTGTTTGCAAAAGCTGAAAATGACACGCTTGTGCTGGTGAGTCACCGCCTGACAGGTCTTGAAAAAATGGATCAGATTATCGTCATGGAAAAAGGGGAAGTCGTGGAAGCCGGGTCATTTAATGAACTCATGGCAAAGCAAGGCTACTTTTATCAAATGAAGCAAATTGAAAAAAGCGTATTTGGATAGAATCATGAGATGCGTGTCTGGGATAAGAGTTAAAAGAATAAGGCAGGGACAATTGTCTCTGCCTTATTCTTGCTTGGGTCAGTTTTTCTGACCTTTCCACAAAACTTCCTCAAAGTGATACAATCAAACCATCGATAATTTAACGTGTCAGGAGTTTGCAAAAATGAGTGCAGAAGAAGACTTTTTTCTTAAAAAATATAAAGAATTGAATGTTTCACTCAATGATGTTCAAAAAAAAGCTGTGCTTCATACGAAAGGGGCACTGCTGCTTTTAGCTTCACCGGGTTCAGGTAAAACGACAACCATTATTATGCGCATCGGCTACTTAATTGAAGTGAAGGGTGTGTCACCCGATCGCATTAAAGGTGTGACGTTCAGCAAAGCATCAGCTGAAGATATGAAAAGCCGTTTTGCCCGATTTTTCCCAGACCTTGAGCCAGTCGATTTTTCTACGATCCACTCATTGGCCTTTTCTATTGTAAGAGAGCATTGCAGGGAGCAGGGGATGGATTACCAATTGATTGAAGGAAAGTTCGATCCGGCAAATCCTTCTGCTAATAAAAAAATGCTCCTTCGCACCATTTTCCAAAAGCTGAACGGTGAAGCGATCACTGATGATCAGCTTGAGGAACTGGCGAGCTATATCAGTTTCATTAAAAATAAGCTGTTGCCTAAAGAAAAGTGGTCAACGATTCCATGTGAAGTGCCGCAAGCAGAGAGGATCTTCCGTAATTACGAAGAAACAAAGGCACAGAACGAAAAGCACCTGCTTCTGGATTATGATGACATGCTGACTATGGCCAACGAAGCACTTTCCTCAAATCGCCGTTTATTAAAAAAGTATCAGCAAAAATATTCTTATATCCTGACAGATGAAAGTCAGGATACTTCACTTGTGCAGCATGCCATTATTGAGAAGCTTGTAGAAGAACATGGGAATCTATGTGTCGTAGCAGACGACGACCAGTCGATTTACACATGGCGTGCGGCTGAACCGCAATACCTACTGGATTTTAAAAAGGTGTACCCGGACGCAGCAGTTTTGATGATGGAGCAAAATTACCGTTCCACTCCTCAAATTGTTGATCCTGCTAATCGGTTTATTAAACGAAATAAAAACCGGTACGATAAAAATATGTTCACAAAAAATGAGCAAGGGGATAAAATCAGCATCAAAGTGTTTCCGGATTATGAGGATCAGTCCCGCTATATTGGACGGGAGCTTGCTTCATTAACAAATTATAAGGACGCAGCTGTTTTGTACAGGACGAACAGTTCAGCAATTCTGCTGATGAACGAACTTGACCGTGCGGATATTCCTTTTTACATGAAAGATTCAGATCAGCGGTTTTTTTCTCATTGGATTGTAGAGGATATTTTGAATTTTATGCGTCTGACTTTTAATGATAAACGGATTGATATTTTTGAACAATTTCACTCAAAATGCAAGGGCTATATTACAAAACAGCAGGTTGAAATGCTAAAAGGCGTGCCCTCTCAGGATTCAGTCTGGGATAAATTGATCCAACATGTTCCGCTGAAGGACTATCAGATTAAGCAAGTTAAAGCATTAAAGCAGACCTTTGGGTTAATGAAGGATGAAGCACCTTTCCCTGTCATTAAGCTGATCCGGGAGCGCGCAGGCTATGACAAAGCGTTGGAGAAAATGAGTGAACGTCTCGGTTTCTCAATGGATCACCTGAAAGATATACTCATGACGCTCGAAGAAATTGCGCGAAAAGAAGAAACCATGAAAGGCTTCGCTGCCCGATTGAAGCATCTGGAATCCCTGCTGAAAACGTCAAAGTTCAATAAAAATCAAAATGCCGTAACCCTATCCACCCTGCATAGCTCCAAGGGGTTAGAATTTAAAAAGGTATACATGATGGATTTGATTGCAGATGTCATTCCGTCCAAAAGCGATCAAAAAGAAAGTGATGAAGGAAATAAAGAGCCAATGGAAGAAGCGGCACGATTGTTTTACGTGGGAATGACAAGAGCAGAAGAACATCTGGAACTTTTGTCTTATCGCATGCGAAACGGCAAGGCGACGAAACCGTCTCTTTTCTTATTAAATGTGAATCACATCATTAACCCGCCTGAAGAAAAAGAAGAAGCATCAATGGATGTCCGGCCGGTCCCGAAAAATCCGAATGCATTGACAAAAGTTTCGCAGCTTGAAGTTGGCAGAAGCGTGAAGCACCGGGTCTTCGGGCGGGGTGAAATTTTGGGCTTTGTCGATGAGGGACTGGAGATCCGATTTACTAAATCAACCAAAAAGCTTTCAATTGAAATGTGTTTGACTATGGGACTCCTTGAACCAGGCGAACAGTAAACATGGGGGGATGAACGTGACTTACACAGCCAAACCGCAGAATTGGACGGTTGCTTTAATTTTCTTTTTTACTTGTGTCCCTCTTTTCTTTATTATAGAAAATCAGGCGGGTCAGGTATTTTGGCTGTATATTGTTCTTTTAGGAGCGATCCTGCTGCTGGGCCTTCTCCGATTTCGAATATCAGTGGAGCCCCATTCCCTGCATTATTCAATCCTTTTATTATCAGCAAAACTTTATCAAGTCTCAATTCCTCCTGAAAAAATTAAAAGGCTTTCGTTTTGCCGTTTTGGCTGGACGTCAAAAGGGGTGATTATCGGTTTGCAAAAGGGTTTTTCGATTCGGATCGTCCGATTTTCTGATGATGCAATCCAAGCTCTTGACGCTTTCGCCCGTGACCATCAGCTTCCCATTCAAAAGACTGATGAGTATCGTTCTCTCGAAAAATAAAATAGTAAGACTAGAGTTTTAGATGGCGATCAGAGCTAGGGGAGGAGAAGGGTACATGGAAATTCGATTGGACGATCTATCGGGCAAGAAGATACAGAAATTGATCAGAGAGCACTTAAACAATATGCTTGAGCATTCCCCGCCTGAAAGTAAGCATGCACTTGACATTGAAGCGCTGAAAAACCCGGACATTACGTTTTGGAGTGTGTGGGAGGAAGATGAATTACTTGGGTGCGGGGCACTAAAAGAGCTTGACGCGCAGCATGGAGAAATTAAATCCATGAGAACCTCAACGGCTCATTTAAGAAAAGGTGCAGCAAGAAAGCTGCTTACATTTATAATAGAAGAATCCCGCCACAGAGGATACAAGCGTATTAGTCTGGAGACGGGATCGATGCAGGCATTTGAACCCGCTAGAAGGCTTTATTTAAGTTTCGGCTTTACTTTTTGTGCACCGTTCAATGGCTATAAAGAGGATCGAAATAGCTTGTTTATGACAAAGGAGGTATAAGGGACAGCAGCTTAAGGGGATTTCCAACAATGAATACCCCGACTGAGTGTAACGGGTTCTGTTGATGAGTACTTTTTGTTAATTCGTAGTCAAAAATATGGATTAAATTGAATGAAGAAAGCACTTCAATTTGAGGTGCTTTTTGTAACGAATGTGAAGAGTTACACTTTAATTAAAGGAATAAGATTAAGAGGTGTAAAAGGTGTGTTTCTGCACACCCTAAACATTGGCAGATATGCTGTCAAATCAGACACAGGAGGGTTTTATCAAGCAAGGTGCAAAGGTTGTTATTACAGATGTACTGACTGAGGACGGGGAAAAAACTGCCTAGATCACAATTCCTGCATTGTTAACGAGGATATTAATTGGTCCAAAGTGTTCCTCGGCTTTTTCTACAACGTGCTTCCAGTCATCTTCGCTCGTTACTTCGTGTTTGAAGAATAAGCAGTTTTCTCCAAGCGCTTCAAGTATCACATCTATGTCTGTATCTCGCTTCAGATGAGTCCAGCTACTCTTCCGGATCTGAATTCATCGTAGATGGCGGTATGATTGCCGGCTAAGAAAAAAATTCGTTCGCTTTTGCGGACGAATTTTTTATTACCCATCAACCGCCTTTTGTTCGCCTGCTTCCACTTCTTTCAAGTATGATATTGAAAAGAGGTGATGAGATGAAGTTTATGGTAATTTGGTTATTACTCCTTGCATACGCGGTTTTCCTGGCACCGGGCTCTGAGGGTTCAGACCCCGTCATGGAGCAGGTATTTGCAGGGAATTGGAATGAGATCGATCCGCTTGTACTGACTGTTTTTAACTCATTAGGTATTTTCCCTTTGGTTATCCTCACGATTTTATTACGCAATGACCGTCAAAAATGGCCTGCATGGCCGTTTTCGTTAGCTTCATTTGCCGGAGGCGCGTTTGCGCTGCTTCCATGGTTTGCATTTGGTGATCGTCCTGCAAAGCGCGGTTTAAGAACACCAAAATGGATACTGCGCATACTGAGATCAAACATCTGGCTGATCTTATTACTCATTTTCTTCTTCGGAAATTTGCTTACCCTTTTACAGGGAATTTCTTTATCCGGATATCGTGAAGCATTTATGGAATCAAGCCTGGTCTCTGTTATGACGGTTGACTGGTTTATTTTGTGGGGGCTGTCTGTGAATGCGGTACACAGATTTTATCCTGATGCGAATAGAAAAGGTCTGGCGTGGATTCCGATTGCGGGGCCTGTGCTTGTGTTGTTTTTTGTGAAAGAGGATCATTAATCAAAAAGGCGGGTTACCTCACCTTTTGATTCTGCTTCACCATTGACTTCTCTTCTATTTTTTCCAGATAAGGGAGCGTTAGTTGAAGAGGGTTGTTTTACTTGTCCTGAACAAACGGGACAGATTATTGAAAAATTTCTAAGATTGAATGGAGGGTTCAATTTTGGACAAAAGAACAAAAAATATTTTAGGATTCTTATCTATATTGACCGTAATAATAAGTGTAATCTTTTTCTTTATAATAAGAGGACCTAATGCGAATTTGACATTGGGCATTAGCGTGTTTACGGTGCTTTCCGTACTTGGAATTGTTTTTGCCATAATATCTAGAAAACTATGGTTTGTTATATCAGGAATTGTTCTGAATGGTGCAGTGTTGGTTTTCGCATATTTCCTTTTGCTTGCAGTAGGAATTAGTGAACCATAAAAGATTGTTCCTGAATCGGGCGCGATTATTGAATAAGCGTCCTTTTTCTTCTTCAACTAAAGGAGTGTGAATGTTCAATAAGAGCAGTCGCTTCTTGTGCTATTGGGCAGTTTAGTATACTAATGGGAAAAACAAAAGTGGATTAGACTTTAACTGCTAACAAAAATGTTTTGAAGGGAGAAGAAAAATGAAAAAAGTAAGGATTTTATTTTTTGCTGGCTTTCTCTTATTTATGTCAGGAATATATTTTTCCACTCTTTTCTTGACTCAATGGGTTATAATCGGTACGTTACTTGCAATAATTGGTGGATTTTTAATGGGTGGTAGCTCATATTTCTTACCTAAACCTAAACCTAAAAAGTAAACATCCTTCTAATAAATCTAAATGTACCTATTCTTCAAGTTAAGATTGTCTTTTCTTATATCACAAGAAAGATTTTGAAATATCACACTTAAAGTAACGGTGAGCTTTACTTAACAGGGGGAATGGGTCAAATATGTGTTTGCTCCTTCTGCTGATATTAAACTATAGGGGCAGGTTAATTCAAGAAGTAATTAGTTTTTAGAATGGAGATTAAAATGAAATGAGTGCAATCACTATAAGAACAAAAATATATTATTATCTATCCTTAACTCTTTTTATTGTTGGTGTTATTTCATGGGTTCCTTATCTGGTGCTTAACATACAAGAACCCTATGGAATGTTAACATTTATTCTTAACCCAATAGGTTTTTATTTTGGTTACTTAGCAAAAAAAAGACTTGTAGCATTAAGCAATTTAGCTATGCTTTTCAGTTTTGTGCCTGTGGTTATTTATGTTTACTTAACAAAAGGATATATTCCTATGTGAGTTCTTTGAAAAATGCGTTCAAATCATTTTTGTGAATCAGTTCACTTAAAGTAACGGGAGCGATTGTTCAATAAGAGCAGTCGCTTTTTCACTAAAGGGGCCGTTTAGTAAAAAAACGACATTATAAAATAATTGTAATTATAAGCAATAGCATAAAGGAGGAATAACAATTGTCTTGGGTTTTATTAAGCTATCGGGTGCTTGACTTAAACAAGGAGAAGTGAAATATGAAAAAACATTGCTGTGAGGATATGGATTATCATGCAACATTCAAGTGTGATATTCATGAAAATCCCTTTGACTGTCCTGATAAAATAATTATATTCGATGAAAAAGATAATGACTATGGATTGATAATTCATGATGGTGGTTCTTCAAGTATAGGAATTAATTTTTGTCCTTGGTGTGGTTCAAAATTATAATATGGAAATGGTAATTAAACTAAAACATTTTCTTATACAACTAACGGGTGCGCGCGACAAGTTCTGCTATAAGCGCTTTGCAGCGTGAAATGCAGGGAATTCGATTGATAAATTCCAACTTTACAT
>NZ_JXRR01000009.1 GCF_000829515.1 Jeotgalibacillus campisalis
GGGCTCGAGGTCATAAGCCACCCTGCCCAATAGGCAAAGGGCGCCTATATGTGCAGTGCGTCTTATGCTTGTCGCCCCTGAACGCCTGCTTTCACTTTTACTTTATCCAGTTCCAGGCGCTAGCTCCTCGAGGTCATAAGTCACGCTGTCCCAGCAGGCAAAATGCACGCCTGCTTGGCCACCGCGTCTTATGCTTGTCGGAGCTGGGCGAGCGCCTTGCACTTTTACTTTTATCCAGTTCCAGCAGGCAGGGGCTCGAGGTCATAAGCCTCCCTGCCCAATAGGCAAAGGGCGCCTATATGTGCAGTGCGCCTTATGCTTGTCGCCCCTGAACGCCTGCTTGCACTTTTACTTTATCCAGTTCCAGGCGCTAGCTCCTCGAGGTCATAAGTCACGCTGTCCTAGCAGGCAAAATGCACGCCTGCTTGGCCACCGCGTCTTATGCTTGTCGGAGCTGGGCGAGCGCCTTGCACTTTTACTTTTATCCAGTTCCAGCAGGCAGGGGCTCGAGGTCATAAGCCTCCCTGCCCAATAGGCAAAGGGCGCCTATATGTGCAGTGCGCCTTATGCTTGTCGCCCCTGAACGCCTGCTTGCACTTTTACTTTATCCAGTTCCAGGCGCTAGCTCCTCGAGGTCATAAGTCACGCTGTCCTAGCAGGCAAAATGCACGCCTGCTTGGCCACCGCGTCTTATGCTTGTCGGAGCTGGGCGAGCGCCTTGCACTTTTACTTTTATCCAGTTCCAGGCGCTAGCTCCTCGAGGTCATAAGTCACGCTGTCCCAGCAGGCAAAATGCATGCCTGCTTGGCCACCGCGTCTTATGCTTGTCGGAGCTGGGCAAGCGCCTTGCACTTTTACTTTTATCCAGTTCCAGCAGGCAGGGGCTCGAGGTCATAAGCCACCCTGCCCAATAGGCAAAGGGCGCCTATATGTGCAGTGCGTCTTATGCTTGTCGCCCCT
>NZ_JXRR01000010.1 GCF_000829515.1 Jeotgalibacillus campisalis
GAAACTAGCACGTTCGGTGCGGAGCAGGGGAAAAGCTGGAGATAACTTCAAATGCTTACCTATTGCTAACTTTACTTCAACAGGGGAAGCAGTCAAATGCATGGTTACTCCTTATGGTGTTATTAAAATAAAGGGCTAGATAGTTTTGGTGGAGGTAATGTGACATGATAAATAATAATGCTGTTATCTACAACAACTCCATATTAAGAGAAGGGTCTTTTCTATGTTCCTTAGTAGAAGAAGCGACTTTTGATGAACATTTGTTCTGGAGGTATTACAACAGTGTAATAACTTTAACAGAGGAAAATCTTAATAAAGATTATGATTGGGAACTAGTTAAGCAAGTTATTTGGACTCATAATCGGATAATAAAGTGTTTTCTTTGGCATCATGATGAAAAAGATGTGTACGAGATGGAGAACTTTCCTCAAGAAAGGGAAATGGATTTTTTAGAACGCCTTGATTTCATGTTTGATGGCTTCATAGGGAAACGCGCATATTCAGAAAAGGGGTTCGGAGATGATTTAGTAAATCCAGAATATGTTGATTAGTTATTAAACTAACGGTGAGCTTTAGTTGAAGAAGACTAACAAATATATCAAAAAACGCTCAGAAATTTGAGTATTTTTATTTGCTCTTTATATTATTAAGGTTGTGTAGAGATTACCCTTTTTCTCACAAATAATTATAGCGCTAACCGCTTATGTAACCATTGAAAACCCACACGTATCAACAAAAAGAGACCTGCAAATCAGCATACAATTTGTAGGTCATTTTTATATACATTATGATTGTGAGTACTCAACAACAGAACCCATTGCTAGGACTATAATGGTGTTTATGGGTATGTTTGATATCCTTCTTCAGCAGCTATAGCATCTGCTTTAGTGGCATGCACGGTTCCAAATGGGTGATTTGGCGGAGCATAAATGGAGTATAGCTTCAAAGGAATGCCACCCGTATTAATCAGATTGTGCCACGTTCCTGCTGGTATAAAGATGGCGGAATCATCCATTATATTACTCTGAAAGTCTACATTATCTTTATTATTGCCCATTTGTACGACTCCCTGTCCTTGTTCGACCCGTAAGAATTGATCCAAATTTGGGTGCATTTCCAACCCGATATCTTCACCGGGGTTAAGACTCATGAGGGTCAGCTGTAAGTGGGTCCCGGTCCACAAAGCGGTGCGATATGCATTATTTTGCAGGGTGGCTTCGTTTATATTTACGACATATGGTGCGGGTCCGTAATCAGGCATACGATGCCAGTGATCGGTATAAGAAGGATAGTATGGGTCGTATCTTTCTGTCTGTGCGTTTCCTGGATATTGGTGAGGCGCATAGTTTCCATAGGGATTATAATACATGTTCATCAGTCCTTTCCCGGCTTTATTAGTATCCTATGCTGTAGTTTGTAAGAGGTACTTCAAATTGTATTATTCATTTTTAAAAGGGGACCGGTTCATTTCCGCTCCAGTCGGAGACTTTCTTACGTGGCGGGAGGTGAGCCCATTTGATGCTTACGCATCTTCAGAGTCCATTTTTCACGAATTAAAAAAACAAAAAAGCCGCCGTACATTCCATAAGGATGGAGTATACGGCGACTTCGTATGTTCTTAAAGTCCAAGTGATATATATTTTGTTTCTAAATACTCGTCGATGCCTTCGTGTCCGCCTTCCCGGCCGAGTCCGCTTTGCTTGAATCCGCCGAACGGGGCTTGTGCTGCAGAGGGAAGTCCATCGTTTAAGCCGACAATTCCATATTCGAGCGCCTCAGAGATCCGAATGCCGGTTGAGATATTCTCTGTAAATACGTAAGCCGCTAATCCGTATATGGTGTCATTGGCCCGTTGGATCACTTCTTCTTCTGTGGAAAAAGTGGTAATCGGCGCTAATGGGCCAAATGTTTCTTCATTCATGCAAAGCATATCGTCTGTAACGCCTGACAACACGGTTGGCTCAAAGTATAAGCCTTCTCGCACAGATCCGCCAAGCTCTATATTTGCACCTTTTTCCTTTGCATCTTTAATATGCTCATTTACCTTATCTACCGCATCCTGATTGATCAGCGGTCCAAGGTCTACGCCTTCTACAAGTCCATTTCCGAGCTTCAGCTTATTCACTTTTTGTGTAAACTTTTGCGTGAATTCTTTTGCAATGGATTCATGAACATAAATCCGATTGGCGCAAACACACGTCTGGCCGGCATTTCGGAATTTGGTGGCAATCACTCCGTCTACTGCTTTGTCCAGATTACTGTCTTCCATGACAATTGCCGGAGCATGACCCCCAAGTTCAAGCGAAAGTTTTTTTACAGTTTCAGCGGCCCCCTTCATTAAGGTTTTACCTACTTCTGTTGAGCCGGTAAAGGTTATTTTGCTAACTCGTTTATCCTGGAGCCATTCTTCGCTGATTTCAGACGACTTCCCTGTTACAAGATTGATAACCCCTTTAGGGATGCCTGCTTTTTCTGCAAGCTGAACGAGCTTGATCGCAGTGAGGGGAGTCGAGCTTGCCGGTTTAATCACAACGGTGCAGCCGGAAGCGAGCGCAGGTCCCACTTTCCGTGTAATCATGGCAGCAGGGAAATTCCAAGGTGTGATCACAGCCGTTACACCAACAGGCTGTTTGTGTACGAAAATCCGTTTGTTTTCCTGTGAAGATGGAACCATTTCTCCGTAAACACGCTTTCCTTCTTCAGCAAACCACTTAATAAAACTATTAGCATACGTGATTTCTCCCTCAGCTTCTTTAAGCGGCTTTCCTTGTTCGAGGGTCATTGTTTTACCAAGCTCTTTCGTTTCCTCCTCAATCAGGGCAGCCCATTTTAACAGCAATTCACTTCGTTCATAAGCCGTCTGTTTTGACCAGGTCAGAAAAGTTGCATGAGCAGCATCTACTGCTTTTTTTGCCTCATTTTTACCGCCTTGAGGTACAGAAGCAAACACTTCCTGCGTTGCGGGATTTACGACTTCTATGACAGGCAGATCCTGTCCTGTTTCTTTTCCGTCAATCGTTAAAGAATAGCGTTCCACTTATATCCACTCCTAAACAAGTTTAATTACTATATCAATACCCTCATTTAGTATTCTAAATCATTATAAAGTTCAGTGAATGACAGTTCATTCTTTTGAAAATGTGAGCTATACTTAAAAGAATAGAAGAGCAGGAGGGAAATAATTTGCCGGTGCATAAAGGGGATCAGTTTACATGGGAACGAACTTTCACAGAAGAAGAAATCCGGAAGTTTGGTGAATTAACGGGCGACCTCGGCATTCATCATACTGAAAAAGATGAGAACGGAAGATTGATGGTGCATGGTTTGTTAACCGCAAGTATTGGGACGAAAATTGGCGGTGATCTGCATTATATTGCAAGAGAAATGACAAGCAGGTTTCTGCGTCCTGTCTTCTCAGGAGATACCATTACGTGTGAGCTGCAGGTGACGGACGTAACTCAAAAGGAGGGCTTCAGTTTGGTTGAAGTAACGTCCATTTACAAAAATCAAAATGGAAAAGAGGTTTTATCTGCATCTAGTGAAGGTATTATACGAGACAAATAGACCGTTATAAACCCGGGTAGTATAGAGAATGTGTTTATCAATGGTTTAACAGGAGGTTTTCGCAGTGATTAGAAGAGCTGAGCGAGGGGACGGACTTGAAATCAGCAGGGTTCGAATTGAAAGCTGGCGAACGACATATCAAGGGCAGATTGATCAAGCTTTTCTTGATCAAATGTCCCCGGATCAATGGGCGGAAAATTGGGAAAAAGATTTTGATCAAGACGAGATTTTTACCTATGTAGCAGAAATAGATAACGAGATCGTTGGATTTGCGATTGCAGGTGAATCAAGCGAAGAAGACTTTCCGAATCACCCATATGAATTAATGGCCATTTATCTGTTAAAACAACATCAAAACAAAGGGATTGGTCAAAAACTCGTCTCTAAAATAATCGAAACATTCGCACTAAAAGGAGACGCAGGAATCCATGTGTGGGCGTTTGATGATAATCCTTATTGCTCCTTTTATAAAAAACTGGGAGGCACTCCGATTACACAGCAGGTTTTAAAAATACAGGGAAAAGGTTATAACGAAACGGCTTACGGATGGGAAAGCATACGCGACATTCGACTATAAGCGTACAACTTTTTATTTGGAGGAAATCAATGGAGCGCATCGGTTACAAGGTAAACTCCCTAAATGCGGGGAAAATAGAAACATTGACATTCGGCAAAAAAACCTTTGATTCAGCCATACGTAAACAAGCCGTTGAGAATCCGGTATGGGTTCATAGTCTAGGGATTACAGGCGATGAGCAGGCATATAAGGACCACGGCGGAACTGAAAAAGCACTTTGTCAATATCCTTATGAGTACTATGATTACTGGAAAGACCTGCTTGGACACATGAATCAGCAGTCACTTTTTGGAGAAAATCTGTCTACAATTGGCTTAACTGAAAAAAACACGCATATTGGGGATGTCTTTTCATTGGGGGAGGCACGCCTGCAGGTGACTGAACCAAGACAGCCATGCTATAAGCTTGCAGCCAAATATGGCATTCCGGATCTGGTGATGAGAATGCAGGACTCAGGCTACACAGGATTTATGTTCAGGGTGCTTGAAGAAGGATGGGTATCACGGGATGATGAGCTGATCTTACTTGAACGTGATAAAAAGCGAATCTCGATTGCTCAGGTGAATCAGGTAAAATGGAACAAAAAAGCCACGGCAGAAGAGATCGATACTATTTTATCCGTTGAATCGTTGTCGAAGACATTGCGTGAGACATTGATTAAAAGAAAGAAAGCAGATAATTGATCGTATCACCACAAAGCTTGATCTCCTTGCATCAAACAAAGGAGATGCAAGCTTTTTATGTGGAGGTTTCCTTTTATTAACACATGGGGAATGAAACATGGTAGGATGGAAAAATCAATTCGATTCGCAAAACGAAAGAAATCAGGTGTGAAAATGAAAGCTTCTAATGTATATATATGGCTTGTTGGCCTTATGGTAGTATGGGGCCTGAATGTGGTGGCTTTGAAGATCCTCGTTCAGTCCTTCGATCCGATTGCGATGACCTCGATGCGAATTCTGACAGCTGGCAGCGGCGTACTGCTCATCTTGGCTTTTATGAAAAAATGGAGGATGCCAACGCTTCGTGAATTTGTGGTGATTACCGGAATAGGCTTGTTTAATGTGGTTGGCCACCATTATTTTTTGTCAATTGGTCTGACTATGACATCAGCTGTTAACGCAGGACTGATTTTAGGACTCATCCCCATTTTAACCGCAATTGCAGCGATGATCTTTCTAAGGGCTAGACTTACGCCGTTAAAATTAATTGGCATAATCATTGGTTTTGCTGGTGTCGCACTGGTTGTCATGGCTGGGAGCCAAGGGGCATTTCAAATTGCAGCAGGGGATTTGTTTATCTTCATGGCTGGATTGACCCAGGCCATCTCCTTTGTGTTAATTAAGAAAACGTCTACTTCAATGAGCATTGTGCTTTTAACAGGATGGATGATGATGATCGGGTCTGTCATTCTGATGGGAATCAGTTTTGCAACAGAACCTGGAGGCTTTTTTTCCTTGCTTCAAGGAGAGGGGTATCAATATGCGCTGTTTTTCTCATCCGCTATTTTTGCTACCTGTATCGGTCATATGATTTACAACAATTCCATTCGTTTGATCGGACCGAGCGAATCAGCCGTTTTTACCAATCTTAATCTTCTTTTTTCTGTCGCTGGTGCCGCTATTCTATTAAATGAAGATGTATATATCGAACAGCTGCTTGGCTTTTTGTTTATTGTAGCAGGGGTAGTATCTGGAAGCGGTGCGATCGATCACTGGATCCGTTCACGGAAAACACGAAAAATCAAACTGCAGGAAAAAGATTATCAAACGGAAAAGCACCGTCACTACTCCTGATAGATACAGAACGTTCTCTATTATTATTTATAAAAATAATGCTAGACTCCCTTAGATTTCCACTCAAGGTTAAGATAAACTAAGAGTATAGGAAAAAGAAGGGAGTTTTTTTAATGGCATTGATTCATTGTGATTTTTTCTCTGAAGCACTTGGTCTGAATACATCAATGAAGGTGATCCTTCCTCAGGAAACAACAAACCAAATTGGAATGACGGGAAAAAAGGCGAAGGGCCCTTATCCGGTGCTGTTTCTTTTACACGGACTTTCAGACGATGATTCAGCTTGGATTCGACGGACTTCAATTGAAAGATATGTATCGGAAATGGGAATAGCGGTCGTTATGCCGCAGGTTCATCGAAGCTTCTATACCGACATGGAATATGGCCAGCAGTATTGGACCTTCATAAGTGAAGAGCTTCCAGCTGTTGCACGATCTTTCTTTCCGCTTTCAAATAAACGGGAGGACACCTTTACAGCCGGTCTTTCAATGGGAGGCTACGGCGCCTTTAAACTCGCATTGCGTCATCCAGATCGGTTTAGTGCTGCAGCCAGTCTCTCCGGTGTCATGGACATAGCCGGATTTGAGAGCCGGTCAGGAGAACCATATCATGATTACAAACTAATATTTGGAAATAAAGAGGTCGCTCAATCAGATGATGATCTTTTTACCTTGCTGAAAAAAGTAAATTCAAGCTCTGGAGAAAAACCGAAGCTTTTTCAGTGCTGCGGAACGGACGACCATTTGTATGAAGAAAACAAACAATTTAACAAAGCCTGCGCAGAAACATCGTTTGACCATGTATACGAAGAAGATGATGGGCAAGGACACACTTGGGACTATTGGGATGAAAAAATTCAGAAGGTCTTAAACTGGCTGCCGATTGTAAAGAAAGAAGAATAAAATAGAAGTTTCCGAGAGAAAATCAGTTTTCTAGAGAGATTTTTAACGGTATCAATCATTCGGGGTGTATGTAGATGATCAAAATCATTAACGCAGAAAAAAGCAGTCATCATTCAGTTATATTTCCTTCCTTCAGTATGGAGGTTCAAACCCATGAAGCAGCAGCGATCCATTCAAGTCTGAATGTCCGCACCGTTTTAATGGACCTCCTATCAGGAAGCGCATCCCTATCAGGCGGCAGAATTGAAGTCTGCGGTCATTCTATTTTGTCTGACTTAAAAAATGACAACACGCATCTGTCATTTCTGTTTTTAGATGAAGCATTGTATGAGCGTTTGACTCTAAAAGAGCATATCCTCTTCTGGAAAAAATTATTTATTTCTTCTGTCAATTCAGATGAAATTCTTCGTCGCGTTCAGCTTGAGCATTTAAAGAAAAAACGAATTTCTACCCTGACTTTTTCTGAAAAAAAACGTATGCACTTTGCCCGGATTCTGCTCGAGAACAAGTCTGTTGTTATCTTAGAGGAGCCTGATCAAAACGTGGACCTTGAAACCCGGCGAGTGATTAAAAAGCTGATGGAGGGACTTAAAAAGGAAGGGAAAAGCATTCTCCTATTAACCGGTAACATGGAGAGCGCTTTATTTATGACAGATTGTATCCATCGTTTAGATGAAAAAGGATTGCATCAACTCGACGTTAAACTCGAGGAGGATGAACCTGGAGAAGTAAAGGAGGAGACAGAAGAAACGCCTCTTTATCAGCCGGTTAAAATAGAAAAAATACCGGCAAAGGTAAATGAAAAAATCATTTTGTTTAATCCTCCTGAAATTGATTTCGTTGAAAGCAGTGATGGGCAGTCGAACCTAAGTGTTCAAGGAGAAGTTTATCCTTGCATCTTTACGTTAAATGATCTTGAAAAACGTCTGGTTCCTTTTGGGTTTTTTAGATGTCACCGCTCCTACATTGTTAACTTACAAAAAGTAAGAGAGATCATTACATGGACACGAAACAGTTACAGTCTGGTCCTTGAGGGTTCGGAAAGTATCTCGATTCCACTATCAAAATCTAAAATGGCAGAACTAAAAGAGATGCTTGGCCTGAAATAGGGTCCGTTCACTGCTCCCATGGCGCTATTCAACCCTGTCCTACCTCCTTTCATCGTTGATTTAATGCGGTCTCGTTCGGACTTTTATAAGATGGAATCAGGAAATGAATAACTGAGTTCATCTTAATAAGCAGGAGGCGTATTATGGAAAACATTATTGAGGTAAAAGGGCTAGCTAAAATATTTGGAAATGAAGCAGCATTAAAGGATATTTCGTTTCAGGTAAAAAAAGGGGAGACATTTGGTTTTTTAGGACCGAGTGGATCAGGCAAAACGACAACGATTAAAATCCTGACGGCTCAATTAAGAGAAACGGATGGAGAAGCATATGTATTTGGCGTCCCGGCCGAAGAAGTAAAGCAGAATAAATACCGTCGTAGAATGGGCATCTTAACAGACAATTCCGGGCTGTACAGCAGATTAAGCATCTGGGATAATTTAAAGCTTTACTGTGACTTATATGACCTTCCATACTCCAGAATTGAAGAAGTGATCGACATGGTGAATTTAAAAGGCGAAGAAAAGAAAAAGGTTTCAGCCCTTTCTAAAGGAATGCTGCAGCGCGTGATTCTTGCCAGGACATTTTTACATAAGCCGGAGCTCTTATTTCTGGATGAACCAACTTCTGCTCTTGACCCTGTTAACTCAAGACACATTTATCGGGGCCTTGAAAAATTAAAAAGTGAAGGAACAACCATCTTTTTAACGACGCACGACATGAACGAAGCAGAGCTGTTATGTGACCGGGTGGCATTCTTGAACAATGGAACGATTCAGCTGCTTGAGGAGCCGAAAGTGTTAAAAAGAAGATATGGCAATGACATGCTGAAAGTAGAATTGACAGACGGAAGAGAAGTCATGATTGAAAAAGGGCCTAAGGGTGCTCAGCAGTTGTTTGATTATATGAGCATGAACAAGGTAGCGGGTATTGAAACGAATGAACCAACTTTGGGTGATATTTTTATTGAGGTGACGGGGAGGAAGCTTTCATGAATCATTCTATAAAACGGACAATGGCCATTTTTCAAAAGGATTATAAGGATTTCACCAAAAATTTATATGTTTCGTCGATGGTTTTCCTGCCCTTGTTCATGGCAGCCATTTATGGGCGGATGGGTGTTCAAAGCATTGAGATGGTTTTTATGATTTTTAACTTAACCTTAACTGTCATTGCAGCCTTTACGCAGTCAGCCCTGATTGCAGAGGAAAAAGAAAAGAACACACTCCGCGGACTTATGCTTTCTCCGGCTGGTACTGGAGAAATTCTGATTGGAAAAAGCCTTGTCAGCTTTCTGATTTCCGCCATCATTCTTCTATTGTCAGCAGTTTTAATCGAATATCGCCCTGGAAATACTCTGTTGATTGCTGCTGGTCTCTTTGTCTCAATTCTTTTCTACTTGGGCGTTGGCACGTTGCTGGGACTGATTACACGATCCGTTATGGAAGCATCTGTAGCTATTCTGCCAGTTCTCTTGTTTTTCTCTTTTAGCTCTTTTGCGATGCAGCTTTCAGCGGAGTATCCGATCTTAAAAGCCGCAGAGTACCTCCCGAATACGCAGCTTGTAAATCTTGGACACGCCGTTCAAAGCGGAGCCGGCTTCGCGGATGGCTTGCCTGCACTGCTTATTATTACAGGTTGGACCATTGGGATCTCTGCACTTGTGGTTGTGGTCTATCACAAGAAAATGGTCGACAATTAATCCCGAATATAAAAAGTCACCTTATGTATAAGGTGACTTTTTTCGATTATTTTCCGGGAAATAATTCTTTTATGCAACCAGTTGTCAAATGTTCAGCTATTTTGCCTTTAAAAGGTTTTAACAATTTGCTTAATTCTAATTGACTCTCACGTAACGTAATACCTTATCATGAAAAATGAAGGGAGGAAGGCAGGATGACATACAAAGTAAAAGAAGTAGCTGATCTGGTCGGGATCAGTGTGCGCACACTGCATCATTATGATGAAATTGGATTATTAGTTCCTGACCAGATTAGTGAAGCAGGTTATCGTCTTTATTCAGAGGATAATTTGGAAACGCTTCAGCAAATTTTGTTTTTCCGAGAGCTTGACTTCCCTTTGAAAAAAATAAAAGAATTGATGAATCGTCCGGATTATGATCGGCAAGAAGCACTTGAGCTGCACAGGAAACTGATCCTGGAAAAACGCAACCGCCTTGACAAGCTTCTCGATTTAATTGATAAGACGATTCTTCATGTGAAAGGAGAAATCAAGATGAGTCAAAAAGAAAAATTTGAAGGATTTGACTTTACCCATAATCCTTATGAGCAGGAAGCAAGAGACCGGTGGGGGGACAAGAAGGTTGACGAAGCCAAAGAAAAAAAAGGTAAACTGACGGACGCAGAACAAAAAGAAATGCAGAATGAAATGGAAGAACTGTATAGGCAGATGGCTGCTCTTCGTCATGGCGAACCTGATAGTCAGCAAGCACAGAAGTTAACACATGAATGGTACCTTTGGTTAAACAAAGTAGGAAATTACTCTCTTGAAGCCTTTAAAGGACTTGGTGAACTGTATACAGATGATAAACGATTCAAAAAAAATATTGATCAGTTTGGTGAAGGACTGTCTGAATTCCTGCGGCAATCGATGGCTGTTTATGCAGACCGGGAAATAAAAGAACGATCAGACCGTTCATAAATACAGATGTTGTAAAATGACTATTTCAACAAAGCTTTTAATGAGAACTGGGTCATATCCGTGTCCGATGGGCGTTTTCACCTGAACCCTACCCTGATTTTAAATCCAAAGCTTTTTTAAACAAAAGAAGGGCCGCATGAAAGTAAACTCATGCGTCTCTTTTAATTTATACGGGATGATTTTTGTCCCAACCACTTTCAAAAAGGGGCTCGTGCTAACTTGTATGTCAAATTAACAGACCATTCCACAAAGATCTTCTTTGTAAAAAGATTTAATCTGCTGCACATAGTTTTTTCATGGATGTGGGAGGGTATTAGTAGGGCAGGAAGATAGGGGGATTTTATGAAAGAGTTTGACCTTAAATATGGAGATTATATTCTATATGTAAGCTTTTTACTAATCAAATTGTACTTATTCAGTATTGCGACTACTACATACTTTAGTTTTTATATGTTAATTGTCAGTTTAGGCAGTGCATTTCTTTTATCGTTTTGGATTTTATTGATTGCTCCAAAAAAGAGAAGATGGATGCTTGTTGGTTTCAGTGTGCTTATCAGCTTTTTAATTGTGTCAAACGGCTGGTATTATCGGTACTTTACCGATTTGTTATCTGTGTCGCTGCTGATTCAGGTGCCGCAGATGGATGCTGTCGGAGGAGGAATGCAGGACATTATATACTGGTATGATTTTCTGTTTTTCTTAGATGCATTAATCATTCTGGTATTTCATATAATGAATCGAAATAAGCCCATACCCTCGTATAATAAAAAGTCCAGAATTACGGCAGCTTCAGCAGCTTTTGCCGCTGGACTTGTCCTATTTATCACCCCTTTGATGCTAAAACAGGATGGGGAGCTAATTGATAAGAATCCCTTGTCTAATTTAAAGAATTATTATCAGACGGGAATGATCGGCTATCATGCTGTAGACATCGTCAACGAAGTGGATGAAGCCTTGTTTCAGAACACAGAGCTTACCAGTGAAGAAAAGGAAGAAATCCGTACTTTCCAGGAGACTCAACAGCAATCTCAGCAAGCAGAACAGGTGGAGGAGCAGCCCAATATCATTGTGGTGCAGCTCGAATCTTTCCAGGCCTCAGTCATCGATCAGGAGATAGACGGTCAAATGCTGACGCCGAACTTAAATGAGTTTAAAGAAGAGGCGATGTATTTTTCGAATTTTTATCACCAAACGCATGAAGGACGTACGTCGGATGCAGAATTTATTATTAATACCTCTTTTTATCCTTTAAAATCAGGCTCGGTTTACACGAGGTATCCGGACCATTCTTTTGCCTCTTTACCAGAGGAATTAAGCAGTGAAGGATATGAGACAGCTGCCTTCCACGCTTTTAGACCGAATTTCTGGAACCGGGATCAAATGTATGAGAATTTTGGTTTTGATGCATTTTACAGTATTGATGATTTTCCAGATAAAGAACAAATTGGTCTTACGCTGAATGACCGTGATTTCTTTTTATCAGGAGTTGAAAAAATGGCTGATATGAAAGAGCCTTTTTACAGCTTTATGGTGGCTTTGACGAGTCATACTCCTTATTCATTTCCGGATGAGATGAAGAAGCTGGATCTTGATTTGTTTGATGAGGAGATTCTGCGTAATTATTATCATAATGTCCACTATGTGGATGATGCATTTGGTTCAATGAAAGAAAAATTAATCGAAGAAGATTTATGGGATCGTTCGATGGTTGTCGTTTACGGGGATCACGACAGCGCCTTATTCAAAGAAGACAGGGAAATGGCGCAATATGAAAATGCAGAATCCGCTGTTGATTACATGGAACTGGGAAGAAAGGTGCCACTCTTTATTAAACCGCCTTCAAGCGAAGAAGGAAAAGTTGTTGAGAAAAGCGGAGGACAAATTGATGTAGCGCCTACGATTCTTGCTTTGGCCGGAATTGAGCCGGATTTCATGATGGGTACATCTCTTCTAGCTGAAGAAAAAGCGATAACCGTATTTCGGGATGGATCATTTGTATACGATGGTTTTTACTATGAATCAAATCTCTGGAATGAAAGTGGTAATGGCACATGCTATTCGCTGGAGACTGAACAGGAGGTCGGAAACGATAATTGTGCTGCACAAGTGACAGAAGCCGAAAATCACTTGAGACTTTCCGATTTGATTATTAAAAAAGATGGAATTAAACAAATTAATGAATAGAACGAATATTGATTATTTATTCCAATAGGTTTTCAATTGATGCAAAACGGGCATCAAATACTAGATAGAATGGGAGAGGTGAGCGATTTGAGAAATACAACTACTCAACAGGCTAAGAGAAAAGCAGATGACGCTGGTGAAGAAGTAAAACCATGGATTAGAAGGCTCGGTAGATTCGGCTACATGGCTAAAGGATCCGTTTATGGTTTAATTGGTATTTTAGCCGTCATGGCAGCTGCCGGAGCTGGCGGTGAAACAACAGACACAAGCGGTGCGCTTCAATCATTGGCAGGAATGCCATTTGGAGAAATACTGCTATGGATTATTGGAATTGGTCTTATCGGTTATATTATATGGGAATTTGTTCGTGCGATCCTGGATCCGGAGCATAAAGGAAAAGATGCGAAGGGGATCGTAACAAGAATCGGTTATTTTATAAGCGGAATTATCTATGGGAGTTTGGCGTTTACTGCTATTAAAATTGCCATGAATGCCGGAAGCGGCGGTGGAAATTCTGAGCAGACCATTTCTGCCAGGCTTCTTCAGGAGCCCTTTGGCCAATGGATCATTGGTCTTGTAGGAGTCGTTATTATTGGATATGCTGCATATGAATTTTACAATGGATTGAAAGAACGGTTTATGAGTAAATTTATATTAAAAGACATGAACCAGCATGAAAAAAAGATTGCCAGAAATGCAGGGAAACTTGGCTTAATCGCCAGAGGAATTGTACTTGGAATGGTAGGCTTTTTCTTTATTCAAACTGCCTACACAGCTGATCCCGATCAATCGAAAGGACTCGATGGAGCACTTTCAGAACTTGCACAGCAGCCATATGGAATGATTCTTCTCGGAATCGTTGCAGTTGGATTAATCCTATATGGTATTTACGAAATTATAAGAGGAAGATATGCAAGAATGAATTTCGGTAAAAATGAGTAGGACTAGATGATTCTATCAATCTGAATCATGATTACCACTTTATGCAACAGACAAAAAGATCTTTTCAAGTATCTTTACTCTATTACACCATTCTAGTAAAATAGAGATGTAGGAAAACAGTAGAGTTTCCGATACAGCTGAAACAATTAAATTCCATGCCTTAATAACTTTCCAATCATAATTATTTATATATCAATAGTAGGTAAAATGAGTCGAACATTAGAGTCGAACATAAGCCGAAAAGAATCCCTTAGATTCTTTTCGGCTTTTTTTATTTTCTAAATTTATACATATTTGATAGGAGTCAGTACAAATTAAGAACCGGATATAGAAAATCTGAAGCATAGAGCCAGTATAAAAATGACATAGGGGACAAAGGAGGAAGGGAACGAAATGAATTATTTAATTGATCACGAAACGAAATCTATTCATCGAACATCCTTTGCAGGCGACTTATGTGGATTTCATACTAGTTCCTTGGAAAATCGTGAATTTACTCAAAGTATCGCTTATGTGGATCAGCTTATCAATGAAAGCCAATACAGTAAATGCGAATTTTGCGTATCTTAACTGTTGGTTAGGTGTTTTTCATTTTTTCTGAGATAAAAGCTGAAAAAGCTATTCTCATCTTTATAAAAAAGGACTTTACAGGAGCTGTTTTCCCAGTTTCTATACATTTCTTTTTTTCACTATAATCTGTACTATATATTTAAGCTGATAAGATGCCTTTGTGTGCGAGAGGAGACTTTATTTGAAGATAGAAGCAGAAATTTATTCGGATATGGTCAGGTATGTGGGGAAACTCCTGAGAGATCACTTTGGTAAAGGACCTACATCCATTTATATTACGTATCAACATCCATTAATCACCATTCATTTGAGGGAGTTTCTGGCCCCGATGGAACGGGTGCTGATGGAACGGAATGAAATCAAACGTGTGGAAGAAACAAGAGATTTAATTATGGAGAATATATTGCCGGATATGAAGGAATCCTTAAATAAAATGCTGCCTGTTCATATAAACAAGCTTTATTTTAATTGGTCTCTTGAAGATCAGTCTGGCATGATTCTGGGGGTTATGGATAACGGGGAGGAATCTTCTGTTCCCTGGCCTGAAGAGATTGATAAGGAAGCGTTCAGACAGGAAATTAACCTGCTGACGAAAAAGGGCCAGAAAACACCTGAAAAAACAGAATTGTATTGGCTAAGTGACCGCACCATTGTTGCGAAAAGAAAAGGAATTCTTGTGCGTATTGAGAAGGAATTAATCTCAAATGGCTATACTGAAGAATTAATTCTGACAAAACGTCCCATGGAAAAGCAGTTAGTTCGTGAAGCAAATCTCGAAGACATCCTGCACAAAAAAATACAGCAAATATTTGTCGATTGGGATTTCGAAGATGATGTTGGCTATATTATCTTAGTAACCGATTAGACTTGATTCTAAACCTTACTTTAACGAAACACTCCTGCCTATGATGATGAGTCATGGGTTTTTGTGTTTAAGAATTTTTTATCTATTGGTTTTTATTTACTGGCAGTGAGGTCTGCAATTTTTTTGAGTTTATGTTTCATATTGATAGTGTTCCAATATAAAAAAGCACACTTCCAGTTTCCGGAGGTGTGCGTTGACATTAATGAGAACGATGATGTTTAGTGGGAAGTTGAATATGAAAGGTAGTGCCGCAATCTACATGACTATTAATAGTCAGTGTGCCCCCGTGATCAATAATTGTGGTAAAAACCTGTGTCAGGCCAAGACCGGTACCTTGTGTTTTGCTTGTGTAAAAGGGAGTGCCAAGCAGCTTTATTTTATCCTTTGGAATCCCTACACCGGTATCATGCATCTTAATATGAACAGTATCGCCCAATATAAAGTGTTCGATCGTAATTTTTCCGTTTCCTTCAATCGCTTCAATGGCATTTTTAAATAAGTTAAAAAAAGCTTTTAAAAACAAATTTCTTTTTCCCAGAATATATATCTCAGTATCCTTCAAAAAAAGCTCTACTTTAATATCATAAAAACGATCTTGAAAAAGAAGCAGCAGTGCATCAACTTCTTTACACAAATAAATTGGAACAATTTCTTCTTCATATAAATCGGGTTTTGACACATGTAAAAGGTTAGTCAAGGTGTTAATGGCGATATTAAGTTCGCTTTTCATGGTTGTTAAATAGGCATGAGGATGAGATTCCTCAAGGAGCTGAAGGAAACCTTTAACAGCGGTGAGAGGATTCTTTACTTCATGTGCAATGCCGGCTGCAATTTGCCCCACTGATGCAAGTTTATCCTGATCTTTCATCCACCGTTCAGCTTCTTTTCTTAATGTAATATCCCGAAACACGCTTTGTATGGCTTTTTGATTTCCGTACATCACTGGATTGCAATAAATCTCAACAGCAACCTTTGTTCCATCAGAGCGGGTAATAATATCTTCTATCTTTCGTGGCATTTCAGCTCCGTTCATCGTCTGCTCCACTCTGTTTTGTACCGTTTTTTTGGTACCTTCCTCAAATAAATCCAGCACGCAGGATCCGTGTGCCCGTTCTTTTGTACATCGTAAAAAATGCGTACAGGCTTCATTTAAGTACAGCACTTCACAATTAGTATGTATCATAATGTTCTCAATAGAGTACTCTAAGATTTGCCTGTACATTTCCTGTTGATTTGTGACAGCATCAGTCTTGCTAAATGTTTTTTCCATCTTTTATCCCCTTATTTGAAAGGTATCAGGTCTTGCTTCTTTAGAAAATCAGTTTGCAATGATCAAGAACAAACGGTTGCATTAACTTTTCCATGCTCTTTATTCATATACGCTGTTCAAGGAAGACATACTATATCAGGGAATGATCGCGGCTATTGAAAACGACTTTGGAGGGCACTTCTGTATTAAAAGCTCCGATTCAATGAAGAGTAAGCTTTTTCATATCTTATAACATTATTTAGCAATTATAAATATATTTCTTTTATTTCATTTAAATAAATAAAAAGGATCACCAACTGGTAACATAGAACCCGTTTCAATTTTGTAAGCGCTTATTTTATGATACACTTTGTTCAGAATAAAAAGAAAAAGGTGGGAGAAGCAGCATGCAGGAACAAACAAGATCCATTGTACAGCTTTCTTTAGACGCCCTGATGCAAGATCCAACATTTATTTCTGATTTAGAAGGAGAAACGAGAGAAAAGGCCTTTGTTTCTCTGGCGGCAATTCTGTCTACACCAAATAAGATACATAAATCATTTTTACGAATTCCACTTGAAGACGGTCGGGTGGTTAGAATTCCTGCTTTTCGGGTTCATCACAACGATGCACTCGGTCCTTATAAAGGAGGAATTCGTTTTCATGAGTCAGTAAATGAAGAAGAAGTTATTAATTTAGCTTTTTTAATGACGTTGAAAAATGCTTTGCACGGCGTCCCTTTTGGCGGAGGAAAAGGGGGCATTGTATTAAACCCAAGAGAAAGAACAGAGAAGGAATTAAATCTAATTTCGAAAAAATACGTCCAATATTTTGCAGATGTAATTGGACCTGATAAAGATATTCCTGCACCTGATGCCGGGTCAGGAGAGCGGGAAATGGACTGGATGATGGCAGAATATAAAAGCATTAAACCGGGCCTGCCCTACAGAGGAAGTTTTACAGGAAAAAGCGTTTTAAATGGTGGATCCTTAGGGAGAAGAGAAGCAACTGGGAAAGGGGTATATTTTACCTATCGCTATATGATGCATGATTATATTAATAAAAATAGAGAAGAGTTAGCTTCTTTAAATAATCCGTTTGCTGTAACTGCTTTGCAGGCTTCAAATCGACCGTTAAAAATTGCTGTGCAGGGTTTCGGAAATGTGGGGTCTGTTACGGCGCTTGAAGCCTTTCAGTGTCCGCTTCTTCAGAATAAAGTTGTAGCTGTCAGTGACCGGAACATAACACTTTTCAATGAAAATGGACTTGATATTCCTTCTCTTATTGAGTTTACAGCTAAAAACAAAGGGGAGCTGCCTTCTTCAGGTCATGCGCTGACAGAAAGCGGAGTGAGGGCTGAACTCTTGGGGCGAGATGATTTATTGACACTTGATGTGGACGTACTAATGCTTGCTGCGCTCGAAGACCAGATTCACAGCGGAAATGTTGAGGAAATAAAAGCATCTATTATTGTAGAGGGTGCTAATGCTCCTGTCACATCTGAGGCAGATGACTATTTGAATAAAAGAGGCGTTATTATTGTTCCTGATATTTTGGCAAATGCAGGAGGAGTAATTGTATCTTATTTCGAATGGCTTCAAGGCAGGGAAACACAGTTTTACAGCGAAGATCAAATCTTTGAAAAGCTTTTTGAAAAAATGCAGCACACCATGGACATGATTCTCCCCCGTTATTTCGGAGATCCTCATCCGTTGAGGCAAAATTGCTATATTCATTCTGTCATGAAATTATCGACTATTTTGTATAAGCAGGGAAAACTGTATTAAAAACGAAACGGCCGCCATTTTACAAGCATAGCTTGTGAGATGACGGCCGTTTATTTATAGGGAGGGGGGAAAACTTTGAAAAAGTAATCTGCTTTGACCTTGGCGGGGTCATGTCCTTTGCTTAGTAAAACGGTTCATTGTAACGGATTCTGTAGATCCATATGCTTAATGGTATTCAACTACTTTTGCGTAAATGTTTTCAAAATTCATGCGCTAGTGCCTCGAGGTTTCGGGGCTGAGCGAGCGCCTTCAGCATCTTTGGGCTAGTCGAGCTTAAGGCGCTAGCCCCTCGAGGTTTTAAGTCACCCTGACTAGTTGGCAAAGGGCGCCAACTTGTCAGTGCGTCTTAAACTTGTCGGGGCTGGACGAGCGCCTTCAGCATCCTTTAGTTCACTCTGGCGAATCCGAATCCTGATGCGTAGTCGTCGCCTGTTGTGGCTCCGTAGCCGCCTTTGATGTCAACGGATTTTGCGCGGTTTTGCAGGTTGGTGCGGAGCTGGGTGTTGGACCAGCCCGGGTTTTGTGCCCAGATTTTTGCTGCAAGTCCTGCTACGTGCGGTGTTGCCATTGAAGTTCCGCTGATTGTGTTGTAGCCGCCGTTGTTCCACGTAGAGTAGATGGCTGCACCTGGTGCAGAGATTTCAACATCGCCTTGCTGGATCACGTAGTCGCCGTCTGTTGATGCGTAGCCGCGTGATGAAAAGTTAGCTACTCGGTAGGTTCCGTTTTGCTGGGTATTTTCAAGTGCAGCTACTGCAATTGCCTGTGTTAATGCGCCAGGGTATCCAATTGTTCCTTGTGAGTAGCCTGAGTTTCCGGCAGCAGCAACGACTAGTACACCTCTGCTGTATGCATAGCTGACTGCGCTTGAAATTAAGCTGTCATTGCCGGCAGATCCTAGAGACATATTGATGACTGTTTTTGTGCCGGTACTTGCTGCCTGGTCAGCAGCGTGGCGGATGGCGGCTGCGATATCATCTGAGTAGCCTGATCCGTTATCTCCAAGTACTTTGTATGCCCAAAGATCCGAATCCGGAGCAACTCCATATACGCCGGCTTTGTCACTTCCGCCGTCAGCAAGGGCAGAACCTGCAACATGCGTTCCGTGGCCATTTGCATCATTACACGTGCCGTTTGTAATCGGAGTCGCTCGTGTAAAGTCTTTACATTGTTCTACTGTATTCGTTAAGTCATAGTGGTTAACGTTTACTCCCGTATCCAGCACGGCGATATTAATCCCTTGTCCGCCTGAAGTTGATGTTTGGTTCGCGTTATTGTAGATGGCTTTTATGCCCCATGGTGTTTGCTGGGAAGGGTATTCAGCCGCGCTCACTTCACTGTTTGAGGCTCTGACAGCTGTATCCAATGAGACTTTCTGGACACGTGTCAGTTTTAAGTTTTTATTTTTTTGCAGCGCATTAAATTGCTTTTCATTCATTTCAGTGGAAAATCCATTTTCGGTTAGTTCCCAACGGGGTTTGTGCTGGCTTTTTACAGTATTCTTGGCAGCTTTGCTAACTGCCTCTACATAGACTCGAAACTTTTCATTTTCAACCTGCGGGGCTGCTTCTGCATCGGACGAATAAGCTGGAATTACAAGACTAGCAGTTAATAAGATACTCATAAAAAGCTTGTTCGATCTTTTCAAATGTTCCACTCCTCTTTTTTTTTAATATTTTTTGTTCCTGAGACTATCCTATCAGAGCCCATTCTGTTTGTTTATCGGGAAAAATGCATGAGTTTAGGGAAGTAGGAGGGAAATTCAGAAGATAAAAGAAAGTATAGTTGATTTTAAAATATCTTAAAGAAGGATAGAAGGCGCATGACTTTTTAGGCATTTGACTAGCTAAAATTGCAGATAATTAGAGTTTAGGGACTTGGGAAATTTCAATAGAATTTGAAAAAATGGATGTATAAATAGTTTAAATATTTAGATTTTTATCATAATTATTGCGTTATATCTCTGTTTTTTGGCTGAAATTACTATTTTTCTTCATATAAAGGATTGAATAAGATAGACTAAAATAAGGAAAACACTAAAATACTAAGGAAACGGAGTGGTTGGAATGATTTATTATCCATTGCTAGCAAAAGGGGAGACAATTGGCATATCTGCTCCTTCTTCCGGTGCTCCAGAAGCCCTTCATTACGTTGTTAGAGAATCAACCCTGCGCATGAATAAACGAGGCTTTCAAACGGTTATCGGTGAAACTGTCTGGTCTCAAAACAAAGCAGCTTCAGCGCCTGCTAAATTACGTGCTAAAGAGTTTAATAGCATGATGAAAGAGCAGTCGATTGATCATCTGATTCCTATTTGGGGCGGGGAGCTATTAATTGAAATGCTTGAGTATACTGATTTTAAGAAGCTTGATAAAAAGTGGATTCTTGGTTATTCAGATACGAGTGTGCTGCTTTTAGCGATTACCTTAAAGACGGGACTTGCTACTGCTCATGGTCCTAATTTTGTTGATGTACGAGGGGAACAAATGGATGAAACCACCGCGAAATGGATGGAAGTCCTGGCTACTAAAGAAGGAGATTCTATTGTTCAGAAGGCTTCTTCCAAGTACCAGAAAGAATGGGATCATGCCAATCCAACTTCCTGTATTTTTCATTTAACTGAGAATACAGAGTGGAAGACGATCTCAGGAGAAGAGGAATCTTTTAACGGAAGGTTGCTCGGTGGATGCTTAGATGTAATTCGCCATTTGGTGGGAACTCCTTATGGAGATGTTGCAGGATTTAGAGAACAATTCACCTTGGGGGAGCCGGTTGTGTGGTATTTTGAGAATGATCAAATGAATACGACTGAGCTGAGAAGAATCCTTGTTCAAATGAAGCTCGCAGGCTGGTTCAATGAGTGTGCAGGAATTATGTTTGGCCGAAGTGCAGCGAATGGACCTGTAGACAATTATGAAGTCAAGGACGTCTATTTAGCACTCGCTGAAGAACTGGGGATTCCGATTGTGTATGACATTGACTGCGGTCATCAGCCACCGCAAATGACGTTTATTAATGGCGCGGTTGCCGAAGTAACAGCGGGCAAAGGAACAGGCAAAGTAAAGCAATCGTTTAAATAATTCATGAATCCTTATAACCCTCATCTTAAAATACTAATAAGAAAGAAAAGGAGGGGAAGACATGGATAAGCGGCCTATTTTAAATTTGCCGAAAACATCGCTCGAAAAAGGACTCAATGCTGTTGGGATCCTTGCCTTCATGGCTATGGCAGTCTACCTTGTACTAAATGCCTCTATGCTGCCTGACCAAATTCCCACCCACTTTAATGCAGCAGGAGAACCGGATGACTGGTCTTCAATAGGTTTCATTTTGCTGCTGCCGGCTATTGGTGTGGTTTTGTGGATTGGATTAACGATATTGGAGCGTTATCCACATGTGTATAACTATATTAGACTGAACGAAGACAATGTTGAATTTCAATACCGAAATGCAAGAATGATGATCAATGTGATTAAAAACCTTATCTTGATTCTTTTTAGTTATTTAACCTGGCAAACCGTGCGAGTTGGATTAAACGAGACAGATGGGCTTGGAGAAGGTTTTATCTATCTATTTAATGGATTGCTGTTTGGTGCTACTTTGTTTTTTGTTATTAGATCACTAAAAAAATGATGCATAGTGAAACTTATAAGGAGACCGGTTCATTTCCGCTTCAGTCGGAGGCTTTCTTACGTGGCGGGAGGTGAGCCCCTTTGATGCTTTCGCATCTGCCGTGTCTCACCCTTCCCGCTGCATCACGCAGGAGTCCCCGCCTTACGCTCCAATGAACCTATTCTTATATACACTGTATTCTAAAGAATAAAAAAAACAGAGCGAACGATACTGCTCAGCCAGTTTTAAGATAGGATATTTAATAGGAGACCGGTTCATTTCCGCTTCAGTCGGAGGCTTTCTTACGTGGCGGGAGGTGAGCCCCTTTGATGCTTTCGCATCTGCAGCGTCTCACCCTTCCCGCTGCATCACGCAGAAGTCCCCGCCTTACGCTCCAATGAACCTATTCTTTTATCCACTGTATTCTAAAGAATTAAAAAAACAGAGCGAACGATACTGCCCAGCCAGTTTTAAGATAGGATATTTAATAGGAGACCGGTTCATTTCCGCTTCAGTCGGAGGCTTTCTTACGTGGCGGGAGGTGAGGCGGATCGTCCCGTTTCATGTCTTTTGCTGCTATTATTCTAAGCTATCATATATTTGTGAGAAAACGAAAGAAGATCTTCTTGAATAAATATCGTTCATGAAGACCTTCTTTTTGTCTCAATAGTATTGGCTTTTAACGCTGTTTTGAAGCGGCAGAGCCTTGTGGATAAGTGTAGAGGTCTTCGATTTTTTTAATAATGTAACGGAAATATTCTTGATCATGTGGAACAAAGTCGTTCTTATTCACAGTTTTATCCACATTGTACCGGCCGTTCTCATCTTCTTCAAATCCGGAAATCCACGCTTCTTCTCTTTTTTCTTCTATTAATTCTTTGAATGCGTTTAATTCAATTTGAACTAGACCTTTTACTTCACTCATTTGAAGTGTAAATGCCCATTCATGCTTTATTTCATAGGAAAAAACTCTGCAGATTTCAGCGTCAGTTACGGAACCATGCACTAATTTTTCCTTTATTGTCCCAAGCGGTTGAAGGGAGGTGAAGGGAAGTTTGAGACCAAGTTCTTCCTCGAGTTCTCTTGCTCCTTCTTCTACTGATTCAGTTGCTAAGAGGTGCCCTGCTGCTGTAATGTCGAGCAGATTAGGATAATCCTTTTTCTCCGGGCTTCGGAGCTGAAA
Organism: Jeotgalibacillus campisalis; assembly: GCF_000829515.1. Classification (GTDB taxonomy): domain Bacteria; phylum Bacillota; class Bacilli; order Bacillales; family Jeotgalibacillaceae; genus Jeotgalibacillus; species Jeotgalibacillus campisalis. Next base: position 22,999 of record NZ_JXRR01000010.1, read on the forward strand.
ATAAAGAGAAAGCTGATTTCCAGTTTTTTTGATAAGCCAGCAATGAAATGTTTCGTGCCATGCTCCCTTTGCATGAACCTCGTGTCTTGGCAGAACTCCAATCTTTTCTTCGTTATCATTAAATACGGACAATAACTCTTCTTCCAATAAAAAAACCCCCAATGAATCAAACTGAGAAATTGCTAATATAATCAGTATATCAAAAGGAAGATTTTGCGATTTAGTTTAGTCCCGTATACACTTATGCTAATACGTTCTTAATCGAAGATGACTAAAAACCCAAACTTAAGATTGTACGCATGTATCTGGGGTCGGGAAAACCGAATGAAATAAAATAGGCGGAAAATCACTTTGCTGAGAAAAACGTCCGCCTACATCAGAATTAACGATGCTTAAAATGTGAAGGAAGTAGAAAGGGGTGTGGGTATGCTAATCGGAGGAGCATCGGTTCCAGACTGGTTTTATATCTTAGCAGTGGTCGTTCTGATCTGCTTTGTTATACTTGTGTACTGGTTTACGGATCCCAAAGAAAAATAGAACAGGGCTTCTCACTTACTGTTTTGAAGTGCTGCCTAAGGCAATGAGGAGAAGGATAAATAAAATGCGGATAAGCCTGTTGTCGGTAACCATCTTTAATAGGATTAAAAGGGTAATGCCAGTTAGAGGATCATCATCCACAAGAAGGATGACAAGTATATCGAGCAGCGCAAGGGCTGAATCAAGAGGATCTGCTGTATTTTCACTGTTAATCATACGATTCCCCTCATCTTTTGTATTACTATATTATTATTCGGATAGAAAGGTGTTAACAAAGCCAGTTGGATGACAATGGGTTCAACAAATAACGTGCAATTCCAGTGAGACAGACGCTTCCCTTTATAAGAGCTTTTTTAGCCAAAAAAAAACGCCATCACGAATATTCATGATGGCGATCTCTTCCTATCGTATTACTCAGAAACGCGAATCGAATTGATTCCTGCACCCTGATCCATTGTTAACGCATGCTCAAGGCCTTCTGTTACTTTGCCGAATACTGTGTGAACCCCGTTAAGATGAGGCTGTGGTTCGTGTACAACGAAAAACTGGCTGCCGCCTGTATCTTTTCCTGCATGAGCCATTGAAAGAGAACCAGCTACATGAGTGTGAGGGTTTCCTGCTGTTTCACATTTGATTGTGTAGCCTGGTCCGCCGGTGCCGTTTTTATTAGGGCACCCTCCCTGACTTACGAAGCCTGGAATAACACGGTGGAAATTAAGACCGTCATAAAAGCCGTCGTTCGCTAATTTTTCAAAGTTTGCTACCGTACCTGGAGCTTCCTCCGGATAAAGTTCAAATGCAAGTTTACTGCCGTCTGTTAATTCAATTGTGCCTGTTTTAGTCATGTATACGTCACTCCTTAAAAAGGTTTTCTATCAAAATACATCTTATCACGTTTTCAAAAAAGATAGAAATAAAAGACAGCGGATTCCTTGGAGTTTAAATGGATCGTACAACTAAATAGCTAACAAATGGGTTAAAAGGGGTAAAAGCACAGATCGATTGAGGACCTGTGCTTTTACTAGTACATTATATCAGGCTAGGAGCTGTTTAGCTTCCAAACTCAGCCAGGACATCCTCGATGGTCTTTCGGTTTGCAAGATTGCCTGTCAGATTCCAGTGACTTGAATCTGTGATGTTATATACCTGGTCATTTTGAACAGCCGGGAGACCCTGCCAAAGAGAACTGTCCTGCAATCGCGCCAGGCCTGCCTCTTCTTCTGCTGAAATAAGGAATAGATGATCTGCATCCAAATCAGCCATGGCTTCAAGTGAGATTGGATTCCATGCAGATTCCGTTTCCCCAAGGTCAGAGATAAAAGAAGGGACAGAAATGCCGAGATCCCCGTATAGAACATTCGCAGCATGACGCTGTTCTTCGAAGATATAGAACTGATCACCCATGACCCAAACCATGGCAGCTGATTCATCTCCAATCATTTCATTTACTTGATCTGCTGCTTCTGCCGCTGTATCTTCATAGTCGGCTAGTACCTCTTCAGCTTTCTCTTCGTTTTGTGTAAGTGTGGCGATTACGTCAATCTGCTTGCGCCAGTCGGCTCCTTCTTCATCCGTAAATACATATGTTGGAGCAATTTCTTTATAGTCGTCAGCTGAACCTTCAGACATTGCAGCCTCGGAGCTGAAAATCAGAAGATCCGGATCTGCTTCAATGGTCATTTCAAGAGGAAGGTTCCATTCAATGGTAGGGACGTCGGCAAGATCATCTTGAAGATAGTCTAAAACAGAGGTTCCAATCGCCCACTGAGCTGCCGGTGTAATATCTAGAGACAGGAGGCTGTCTTCCATATAAGGGGCGATAATCCGTTCAGCATCTGCAGGAATCGTTACTTCGCCAGTAGCATCTTCTAAGGTCACTTCCGTTGCTTGCTCTGAATCGGTGTTCTCGTCAGTTTCTGTGCCAGTATTATTCTCGTCAGAATTGGAGCATGCGCCCAAAATCAATGCAATTGATAGCAGGGGTGTAAAATAGAGTGAACGTTTCTTTAAACGATTCATTTTTCTTCCTCCAGCGTATATGATTAGATGGTTCAATGGTAATGATAATCATTTTCATTTTATGTGTCAATCCTCAGTGTAAGCGATGGGGCTTCCCATTGCACGCGGATGTATGACAAAATACGAAATGAGTGTACGTGAATTTTAAGAACTTTCAGGCTTTCGGGGGACTTTTAACTATGAAAAAAAAATCATCTAATAAAAAAGCGCGAGTAAAAACATTTTTTATTTTGCTTGTCAGTGTGGTGCTTCTTTTTGCTACCATGGTGGCTTCTCTTGCACTCGGGTCTGCTCACTATTCACTTGAAACCCTGCAGGAGGCTTTAATGTCTGGAACAGATACAAAAGAAGGGCAGATCATCTGGGATATTAGAATGCCCCGTATGCTTACAGCTTTGTTAGTAGGTTGCTTTTTAGCTGTTTCAGGTGCATTTATGCAGACACTGACCAGAAATGCTTTAGCAGAACCAGGCCTTCTTGGAATATCAAGTGGAGCCGCGTTTGTGCTGGTGATCGGACTTGCGTTGTTTCCGGGTATGACGGCTGCTGGAACGACTGCTGCCGCCATGGTGGGTGCAACCATTACCATGGTGTTAATCCTGGCTCTGGCTAACTGGACGAAAGGTGGTTCATCTCCTGTAAAACTTGCATTGGCCGGTATGGCGATTGGGATGTTTCTCACGTCCTTAACCACAGCCATTAGTCTTTATTTTGATGTCGCGAAAAGCATGAGCTTCTGGTATGCAGGGGCACTTTACACAGCCGGATGGGGAGATGTGAAGCTGCTGTCGTTATTCGGGCTGACCGCGCTTCCTGTCCTGCTTTACTTATTGCGTCCGATGACGATCGTGCGTTTTGGAGATGATGTAGCAAGAAGTTTAGGAGTGCAAGTGAAGATGGTGCAGTTTTTGGCTGTTATTACAATTCTCCTGCTGACAGGAAGTTCAGTTGCGGTTGCAGGGTCTATCTCTTTTGTGGGTCTGATCATTCCACATATTAGTAAGATGCTTGTGGGAGAAGACTATTTTCACATGATTCCTGTTTCCATCGTGTTAGGCGGACTGCTGTTAGTATTAGCTGATCTTGGTTCAAAATTTATGAACCCTCCTTTTGAAACTTCTGTAGGGATTGTGACAGCGTTAATTGGGGTCCCATTCTTTCTCTATTTAATTAAACGCAGAGGAGTGGGGATAAAATGATGCGACGCAAAAAACGGACCTTGTTTGTGACGTTTACGTTACTTTTATTGATTGGGGCTGTAGCGGTTGTCAGCTTCCATCTAGGCAATGTCACACTTACAATTGAAGAGATATTTCAAACAGTAATCGGAAATGGAGACAGTCGCAGTGAGCTTGTGCTGTTTCAGATTAGGCTTCCGTCTATCGTTCTTGCAATTTTAGTTGGCATGGCGATGGCCTTATCCGGAACCATTTTGCAGGCAATTACCCGCAACGAGCTTGCTGATCCGGGTATTTTGGGGATCAATGCAGGAGCTGGTCTGGCGGTTGTCATGTATATTACCTTCTTCGGCACGATTAGTCAGGGTCTTTCCGTCCTTGGTGCCTTTGTGATGCCGGCAGTTGCATTTGCAGGTGCCATGTTGACAGCCATTCTGATTATTATTCTCTCCTGGCGCAACGGCATGGAGTCTATACGGCTAATCCTAGTGGGAATTGCCATCAACGCAGGTCTGGGCGCTGCGTTAATTTATTTTCAGCTGAGACTGGACCCGCAGGACTTTATGCGTGCCACTGTCTGGCTCTCCGGAGATTTATGGGCGACGCAATGGGAATATGTATGGGCAGTTGTTCCGTGGTTTGCTATTTTGGTTCCCTATTTATTATTCAAATCTAATGTGCTGAATATCTTAAATCTACATGATGATCTTGCGAAAGGTCTGGGCCTTAAATTAAACGCTGAACGGTTAAAAATGCTTTTTTGCGGTGTAGCGCTTGCCGGAATCGGGGTAGCAGTCGGGGGAGGAATTGCATTTCTTGGACTCATTTCCCCTCACATAGCCAGAAGGCTGGTCGGACCGGAACATCGCGCACTTGTTCCAACAGCGGCATTAATAGGCGCATTTATATTGCTCCTTGCAGATACGATAGGAAAAAACGTATTGTCCCAGCTTTCTCTTCCTGCAGGCATAGTGGTTTCAATCATCAGTGTTCCTTACTTTATCTATCTTCTGCTGCGTGTGAAGTAACACAGTGAAAGGTTTCCGTGCGGCTAAAAAAGGGAAAGTAAGGTAATAAACACTGGTTTTTCTAAGGAGGATCTATATGGTTGAAGAGACAATGCGCGGATTTTTCACCTTTCTTGCCCACAATAAACCCCTGATTAAAATAGCGAGGAAAAGCGGTTTGACGCTTGGAGGTTCACATTTTGTCGGAGGTCAGGAAGTTGACGGAATGGTGGATCAGGTAAAAGAGTTTAATCAAAAAGGTCTTGGCGTAACCGTTGACTGTCTTGGAGAACGGATTGATGGAACAGAGGATGCAAAGGCAACCGTTAATCTTTGCTATCAGGCCATCCATGCACTACATGAGAATAAATTAAAGGGACAGATCTCTCTGAAGCTTTACTCCGTCGGTTTAGAATTAAGCGAGGAAATCGCCATTCATAATATGCGAAATATATTAGAAGAAGCAAAAGAACATAATGTATTTGTGACCATTAACATGGAGGAATACAAAAATTGCGGAAAGATCATTCAGATTTTTAGAAATCTTCGCAAAGAATATGACAATATCGGGATAGCGCTTCAGGCAAATTTATATCGTACAGAAACAGATGTAGAAAAGCTTGATGAGCTGTCACCAACCATCCGTTTTGTCAAAGGAGCATACAAAGAGTCACGAGACGTGGATATGGATGATAAATCTAATGTAGACTCGAATTATCAAAACCTTGTCAAAACAAATCTTTTAAAAGGAAACTACACACAAATCGCAACACATGATAACGATATGATTGATTTTGTTAAAAAAATTGTGAAAGAATATCAGATTCCGCTTGATCAGTTTGAATTCCAAATGCTGCAGGGAATGCGTGATGAAAAACAAAAGGAGCTTTCTGATGAAGGCTACAATGTTGTTGTGTATGTGCCGTTTGGACCTGACTGGTATACGTATTTTATGAAAAGGCTTGCTGAAAGACCGGCCAATGTCGGGTTTACATTAATGTCGGTATTTAGAAGATAATGATCTGTTAACCAGACAAAAAAAGGTGAAGAAAGTACCAAAGAAAAGCGGGCTCATTAAGTGCTCGCTTTTTTCTTTGCCTAAAAAAGGAATTAATTTTATCAATGATGGAAACCCTTCTAATGAAACAAATGAGGCAGGAGGGTGAAAAATGAAGATCAAATCAATTGGAATTTGTTTTTTTATCGGAGCGATGCTTGGAGGCTGCAATGCATATTCCCCGATCACGGGTGATGAAAAAACCGTACCAGTGAGTGAAGAAGCTGCCCCGATGATCGAAGTAATCATGAAAGACGTGAATGGTGAGTCCATGGGAACTGCTCTTTTAAATGAAACAGAAAAAGGTGTATCCATAGCCATAAAAGCAGAAGGACTTGAACCGGGTGAAAAAGCGATTCATTTTCATGAAAAAGGATCCTGCGAGCCGCCGGAATTTACTTCAGCGGGAGGACATTTTAATCCAGAAGGCAAGCAGCACGGCTTTGATAATCCAGAAGGCTTTCATGCGGGAGATCTGCCTAACCTTGTAGTGGATCAGGATGGGACGGTAGATTTAGAATTAGTGGTAGAAGCGGTCACATTGAAAAAGGGAGCAAAGAATTCGTTGCTTGATGAAGATGGCAGTTCACTTGTCATTCATGAGGGTCCGGACGATTACAAAACAGATCCTTCAGGAAAAAGCGGGAAACGAATCCTCTGCGGAGAAATTAATGGCTAATTTTACGAATAGCAGGTTTGCACAAAGCTCATTCATTAACGAATAAGGCTCATGTAACCTGTCTGCTGTTCATTAAAGCAGATGCAAAAATGCTTGAAGAAAATGGGGCTGAGACAAAAGTGTCTCAGCCTCTTTGACCGGTTCGCTGCGCTTCAGGCGGACGCTTTCCGCAGGGACGGCGCTGAGCCTTTTCAGGGCCTTGCCCTGTAAAGTCTCAGCTTGCCGTCATATCCTGCAGGAGTCGCCACCTTACGCTCCGCTCTCCTCATACTATTAATAAATACTACCTCATTTTATAACTTTTTTAGAGTTTTGTCCCAACCTCATTTTCTTTTTTTTGATGACAAAGCAAAAATAGAATAGATGATTGCTGTGGAGGAAGCGGAAAGGGTCAGACACAGGTAATTCAGCGGAATTGAACCTGTCTCCTTCTTAAATCACCAGCATCTAACGTGTTTCATATATGCAATTATACTTATTTGTTTTAATTTTACAGGTAAATAAGTCCTGTTTTTGTTCTAATTTTCTATTAATTCTATCATTTGTATCAGTCCTTTTACATATTTTATAGAAACTTCCGTTTAAAAATTGATATTTTCCAATTACTTGATACAATGGAAACAGGTAAAAAAAGTTAATAAAAGGAGAGATTGAGATGTCAGGAAATATTCGCGTTACGCCAGCAGAATTAGAAGCAATTGCCAGCCAATATTTACAGGAAAGCGGAATGGCTACAGAACAGGTTACCCGTTTAGACAACATGATCGATAATTTAATTTCGATTTGGGAAGGACAAGCTAGCCAGGCATTTGCTGAACAATTTGAAGAATTACGTCCTTCTTATGTGAGAATGTCTCAGCTTCTTGAAGAAATTTCACGTCAGCTTCGCAGCGCATCAAATGCTTTGCAGGAAGCCGATCAAAATGTAGCGGGACAAATCCGCAGCTAATCATCAACCAAACTTAATAAAAAAAGCGGCGCTGATTCTGTAAAGATGATAGCGCTTTTTTAGTGATTTAAGAGAAAATGAGAAAAATATAGCCATACATAGCTGCTGTCACAATGATTAGGTAAGACTTAGCGGCAATTGAGAGGTGTATAAGCATGTACATAGATGTAACGATTGATTTAAAACATTATACTGGCGAGGTTTTTGATCTGCGGCTGTCGGATTACTATTCAGCAAAGAAACTGGTTGATATTGTCTGGCAGGCAAAAGAGATCTCCATTCAACCGAAAGAAGGCAGTTGGATTCGAATTGCAAATAAAAATATTCTTTTATACGGCACTCATCAGCTTTCTGAAAAAGGCGTAACCAGAGGGGACCGGATAGAAATTTTATAAGGGAGCTAACGTCATGACAGAACCTTCACACTCATACCTTGAAGACCGGCTGGACGCCAGAGTGGAACATAAAAAAGACCATGTATTTACTTTTCAGCAAACAAAAATAAAACTTGTTAATGAAATTGAAATACATTTAATTAAAACGGTCCATCCTGAGCTTAAAAAAGAAATACTCTCCACAGAAGATGAAGTAACGATAACCGTGCAAGCACCGGATTCTTTCCATTCATTTTCTTCGCTGCACAAACAATCCGCGATAGCCCGCTGGACATTTGCTTTAAGACTTGTTTACTTCGCAGAACAAAAGCGATCAAAGCGGCTGCATCCGATCTATTCTCCGGATAATATCATTCTGGACCGCTCGAATTCACCCTACTTGCTTCACTACGGGGTCGAGAATAGCTTGCCTCCATATGAGAATGACAGGGAATTGCAATTTAATGAAGTAAAAGCAACTATTTTATATGCAATAGATTCCTCTAAAACGTTTAAAGATTATCTCAACCTTCATCATACAATGCAGCTGACACCCGTAATGAAGGAGCTGCGCGAAGCAAAAGATAAGGATGAGTTAAAAAAAATTTTAATTGAACAGATAGACCAGGAGGAAAATCTGCAAAAAACGTTTACAAACGTACCCAACAAAAGATGGAAAAGAAGAAAATTCAGTTTAGTGGCTCTTATAACTTTATTAATTCCCTTGCTTCTTTTTAGCTTTTATTCAGCTTTTTTTATCCAGCCAAGACAGGATGCTTACATAGCAGCGAATGAATCTTTTATGAATAATAATTATAGTAATGTAGTAGAAGAACTTTTACCGCATGAGCCTGAAAACATGCCGTATGGCGTGCAATATCAACTCGCAACAGCCTACGTAAATAATGAAAGTTTGGGAGATAGTCAGAAAAGCACGATCTTGGATGGATTGACACTGGATACGGATCCTCAGTACTTTTTGTATTGGAGTTATATTGGCAGAGGACTGGTGGAAGATGCGATTGATGTTGCCCGATCGCTTGAAGATCGAGATTTGATCATGATGGCCTTGCTGCAATATACAGAAGTAATCAAAAGCGATCCTGACCTTACGGGGGATGAAAAGCAAATGGAGCTCGATCAAATTGAACAGGAGCTCGATGAATACGACCAGGAGAGGTTAATGCAGGAACAGGCAGAGCAAGAGGAAGAGGAGCAGGAAACTGAAGAAGAAGAACCGTCTGAAACGGAAGAGGATGGAGCAGCCGATTCCCAGCAGGAAGAGGATGAAAATGCTGAAGAAACAGATGAGGATGACAGTGATGATCAGGCAGCGGCAGATAAAAGCGTGAGCGAAAATGAGGTGGTGTAATGGAGCAGATAACCGTATATTATAGCAATCATTTTCAACGGATTGAATTTGATCCTCACTCTTTTGACCGGATCACAGTGGGCCCCGGCAAAAAAGACACATTATCCATTCGAACCTTGCAAGCAGCTTTTTACATTAAAAAAGAAGACGATCAAATGGTCCTCGTAAAAGACAGAGAAATAGTCAGGCTTGAAATTGGAGCAGTCCATTCATTTACATTGGGAGAAGTGAAGCTGCGCTTGCTCTGGGAGGACGTACCAAGAGTAAAAGCGTTGTTCTATATTGGCGGAGAACAGGAAGTGCTGGTTGCTGCTAAACCAGATATTCAGGCCCATTTACAAGTGCTGGAGGATAAGCTGGCTAAGAGCTCAACTTCAAAGTGGGAAATCGCTCAAAACGGAGCAGGGTGGGTTCTTCTGCCGCAAGGAAAAGATCTTTATGTTAACGGAACTCTTCAAACCACCCCAATGAGTCTTAATCAAGGTGACATCCTTAACTGGGGCAGTGTACAGTTTGAATTGTCAGCAGATGACAGCTTAACGGTGAGAAGCAATGAAGAAGTGAAAAGTACACTGCCGCAGCTAGTGGAGCCTACTACTCAAATGAAGCAAAATTATCCCATCTATAGACGTACACCACGCATGGTTTATGATATGCCTGAAGAAAAAGTACAAATGACCTTTCCAAGTCAAGAAAGTGAAAATAATAATCGCGGACTGTGGATGATGGTCCTGCCTCCCCTAATGATGCTGATGGTTATGGTGATTATTGCCTTGATACAGCCAAGGGGACTCTTTATCGTCATATCCGCTGTCATGTTTATGACTACAATTGTCACTTCGACCGTTCAATACTTTAGAGAACGGAAAAATCACAAAAAACGAAAGGCAAAAAGGCTGAATGTGTATACCACCTATCTTCAACAAAAGCGTGAAGAACTGAATACGCTTGCTTCAAAACAAAAAGAAGTTTTGCGGTTTCACTATCCTGACTTTGAGCAAATGAAATATTTCACTTCTCATATTAGCGATCGAATTTGGGAACGCACGCTGACGAGCAATGATTTTCTTCATTTGAGGCTTGGAATCGGAGATGTTCCTTCAAGCTATCAAGTATCTCTCAGCAATGCAGATTTATCCAATAGAGAAATTGATGATTTGCTCGAGCAGGCACAGCAGCTTGAACAGCACTATAAAGAAGTGAAAGACGCGCCTGTCATTATCAATCTGGCTGAGGGAGCGATCGGGTTGATCGGCAAGCAATCCGTTATGAAAGATGAGCTTCACCAACTAATCGGGCAGCTTGCCTTTGCCCACAGCTACCATGATCTTCGTTTTGTGTTTATCTCTCATGAGCATGAATATAAAGCGTGGGAATGGATGAAATGGCTGCCTCATTTTATGCTTCCAAACTCTTTTGCCAAAGGTTTTATATACAACGAGCAGACGCGCGACCAGCTGCTGTCTACGATTTATGAATGGCTCAGGGAAAGAGAACTGGAAGAAGAAAAAGAAGCGGTTTTCGTCCCGCACTTTGTTTTTGTTGTGACCAATCAGCTGCTGATTTCTGAGCATGTGATCATGGAATACCTAGAAGGGGAATATTCGCATCTTGGGATATCTGTTATTTTTGCAGCTGAATCCAAAGAGAACTTGAGTGATAATATCCACACACTGGTCCGCTATATTAATGAGCAGGAAGGGGATATTTTAATTAAAGAAAAAAAAGCGGTCCGCATCCCCTTTGTGATGGATGAAATGAAAAAAGAAACAAATGAGCGCTTTGCCAGAACGCTTCGTTCTCTTGACCACCAGGTAGGTATGACCAATTCAATTCCTGCTTCTGTGTCGTATCTTGATTTGTTCAAGGCAACAGATACAGCAGAGCTTCAAATTGATCGGCGCTGGCTAACCTCTGAATCTGCTAAATCATTATCAGTTCCAATAGGCTTAAAAGGAAAAGAAGATCTAGTTGAACTTAATTTACATGAAAAGGCCCACGGTCCCCATGGGCTGCTTGCAGGAACAACGGGTTCGGGTAAAAGTGAATTTTTACAAACGTATATTCTTTCACTTGCCGTTCATTTTCACCCTCATGAGGTAGCCTTTCTATTAATCGATTATAAAGGGGGAGGAATGGCTCAGCCGTTTAAAAATATGCCTCACTTACTTGGCACAATTACGAATATTGAGGGCAGTAAAAATTTCAGTGCACGTGCGCTTGCCTCCATTAAGAGTGAACTGAAAAGGAGGCAGCGTCTGTTTGATCAGCATACGGTGAGTCATATTAATGAGTACACAAAGCTGTATAAACAAGGCGATGCAGAAATCCCAATGCCTCACTTATTTTTAATTTCTGATGAGTTTGCTGAATTAAAAACAGAAAAGCCGGAATTTATAAGGGAGCTTGTGAGTGCTGCTCGAATCGGCCGAAGTCTGGGTGTTCATTTAATTCTTGCGACACAAAAGCCTGGTGGAATTATTGATGATCAAATTTGGAGCAATGCCAGATTCCGGATTGCACTGAAGGTTCAGGATGCAAGTGACAGCAGAGAAATTTTGAAAAATCCGGATGCAGCGAATATTACTGTCACCGGAAGAGGGTATCTGCAAGTGGGCAACAACGAAGTATACGAGTTGTTCCAATCTGCCTGGAGCGGTGCTGCTTATCAGGAGGAGACGCTTGCGAATGAAGATGAAGTAGCTCTCGTTACCGATCTGGGACTCGTTCCGCTGTCATCGATTTCCACTGAGGAAGAAAAACCTTCCTCTGGCATAACGGAAATCGACGCCATTGTAGAGGAGATTGCGCGTGTTCAAAAGAAACTGAAAATCAAGCAGCTTCCGAGTCCCTGGCTGCCTCCACTGCCTGCGAAACTGGTTTTGCCATCTGACAAGCAAGATGCACTTGAATTTGCTTTAGTGGACGAGCCGGAATTACAGCTGCAGACACCTTATGCATACAAATGGATGGACGATGGGAATATAGGAATCTTTGGATCTTCCGGTTATGGGAAGTCTACAACAGTCCTTACTCTTCTATTAGGACTAGCACGCAGTCTATCACCTGAGGAACTCCATTATTATGTGTTTGATTTTGGAAACGGTGCACTGCTTCCAATCAAGCAGCTTACTCATACGGCTGATTATTTTCAGGTAGATCAGCCGAAAAAAATTGATAAATTTCTGCGCCTGATGAAAAAAGAGCTGAATCGCAGGAAGCAGCTGCTGCAGAAAAAAGAGGTCAGCTCGATCAAACTATACAATGAATTAAGTGAAGAAAAGCTTCCATTAGTGTTTATCACGATTGATAATTTTGATCTTGTAAAAGAAGAGCTGCAGGACATTGAATCTCAGTTCACGCAAATTTCACGTGATGGCCAATCACTTGGTGTGTATCTTATTTTAACAGCCACGAGAGTCAACGCTGTTCGTCAGGCGCTGCTCAATAATTTAAAAACCAAAATCATTCATTATCTAATGGACACGAGCGAGGCTTACACCATTATTGGAAAATTGCCGTTTGAGCTCGAATCGATACCCGGAAGAGCCGTTATAAAGAAAGAGAAGTCTCTTTTTACGCAGGTTTCTCTTCCTGTAGAAGGAGAAAGCGATTTGGCGCTTTTTGAGAACATCAGAGAAGAAGTTCAGCAGATCAATCGATACTATGAAGCTTCACACGTTCCGCCAGGCATTCCAATGCTGCCGAGTGAGTTGCCGCTTTCTTTATTTACAGAACACTATGTTGAAGAAAGAAATAGAGGGCTTATCCCTATTGGACTTGATGAAGAAACGGTTAAGCCGGTTCATATCGATGTGGCAAAAGGAAATCATTGGCTAATCATTGGCTCTTCTCAAAAAGGGAAAACGAATGTGTTACGGCTGCTGCTTCATGATCTGCTCAAAGAAAAACAGCTATCCATTGGGTTGTTTGATTCAATTGACAGGGGCTTATCCCGTTATTCAAAAGAAGAACAGATTACGTATATGCAGACAAAGGATCAAATAGAAGATTGGCTAACAAATGCGGAAGGGCTCTTTAAAGAAAGAGCAGACGAGTATGCAGCAGCTCTTGAAGGGCGTTCAGCAGTACCCGTTTTTACTCCGGTTGTACTTGTAATCGATGGAGTTGGCCGTTTTCAGCAGACCATAAATCCCGCCCTGCAGGATAGAATAGCCGGATTTATGAAGCAATACAGCTACTTGGGCTTCACGGTTCTTGCAGCAGGCAACAGTAATGAAGTATCAAAAGGATTTGATTCATTAACAAGTGAGCTGAAACAAATTCGTCAGGCTCTTTTACTCATGAAAAAATCAGATCAAAATCTCTTTACACTTTCCTTTACCCGTAATGAAGAAGAAGTGCTTCCCGGGTTCGGCTATTTTATCAAAAACGGTAAAGAAAAGCGGATTCAAATCCCATTATTTGAAGCAGCAGAAAGGACTGTACCAGAATGACAGATCAACGAAAGCATCTGCTGAAAATGCTCGGCACAATGGTCTATATTATGCTTCTTCCTGTGTTGTTTTTCACCTATATTGGGGACAACCCTGAACAGGTAAAGGAACAATCCACCAGAGAAATTGCCATTGTCAACGAGGACAGCGGGGCGGAACAAGAGGGGCTGTCTCTTAAATTTGGACAGGAAGTGTCCTCTTTAATTAACGAATCCTCCAGTTTCAACTGGACCGTAGTTGGACGAAGTGCTGCAGAAAACGGCTTGGAGCGACAGGTATATGATGCTGTTTTTTACATTCCTTCCGATTTTTCAGAAGCGGTATTGAATTTTAAAGACAGTTCGCCTGCCAAAGCTTCAATTGAATTTGAACTTCAGCCGCAGCTGAATGCAAAAAACAGCGAACAGGTTCAGCGTGAGTTAGAAACTGCTAGAAATAAAATCAATAGTGAAATGTCTACGATTTACTGGAGCTACATCGCTCAGGAAATTGAAAATGTGAAGCTTGCTTTTGGGGATATCCTTGAAAAGGAAATTGATTTTCAGGAAGCGATGAACTCTTTTTACAGCACCGGTTCCCAGACGCTTGCAGAAGAAATAAGCGATCAAAAAGATATGCTTGTTGGGTTAAAAAGCTCAATTGAAGAGGGAGATGAAAACTCTCTTGAGCGGATCCAAACGGTGGAAGAAGCAGACGAAACGCTTACTGCTTTTGTTGATAATGTAGAAGCATATAAAGAGTATCAGCAGAGACAGCAGTCCCTGTTAAATGAAACGCATGCTGAGAGTCAGCGTTTGATTGAGGAAAGCTCATCTCAAATTTCCGTCAATCAAAATCAGGCGATGCTCTCGTATGCCGATCAGCAGGCTTCAGTCTTAGAAAATGTTGATGAGATTAAAGAACAAATTAATGTAACGACAAACATTGCAGACAGCTTAAATGAAGAACGAACAGGAGCGGTCGGAAATCAGCTTCAGGAGCTTGTTGATTTGCAAGCGGTGCTATTAGAATCCTATAAGCAGGATCTTTATGTAAGAAGCTTAAATCAAGTTCAAGAGATCCTAATCCCATTAAGAAATTCCGTCGTAGCAGCAGATGCTCCTCAAGAACCAGTTGAGCCTGAGGAGCCTGCTGACGACGATGTCCCGGAAGTGCCGGAAGCGGCACTGGATACTATTGAAGACGAACGGGCGGCGCTTGGGGAAACGGTGCTTGAAGTTGAAGAAATAACGGAAACGATTTCGCTGATCTCCCCTGATCTTCTTCCCGAATCAGAAGAACTTGTGCTATCGCTCGGTGAGATTACAGCCTCCCTTCAATCAATTGATGCAGGACTAGCAGAAAAGCAGCAATCAGACTTAGTCTGGCAGGAATTATTTAACGAGCTTGCAGCACAAATAGGAGAGGTCGAACCGCCTGTTGAGGAAGAAGAACCAAAACCAGAACCAGACACATCATTTAGAGATGCCATTTGGGCAATTGAAGCAGAGATTCTTTCTTCTAACGTGCTTTCTGATTCCAGAAAAGCTGAGCTCGAAGCTGTTTTTAACCAGGGCATGGAATCGACAAGCGGGTCAAAGCTGATAGCCTATGCCAAAGCACTTGGGCAATATGCTCAGCTTGTCAATGAGATCGGAAAAGTGGAGGATCCAGTCGCTGAAGAATTGCTTGCCAGTGGAGATCTCATGCAAAGCTATCAATCTATTCTAGCCGTAGGTGAGCAAGAACGCCTGGGATGGGAGGCGCTAAGCGGGTCAGTAGCTTCGGCTGTAAGCAATGTAGATAATTTTTCTGTACAGGCAGATAATCTGATGGCAAACTACGCATCTATTATTGAAGAGCAGCAAGGTCTGATACTGGGAGAATTGGAAACGATTGTAGCAAGCTCTCAAAATCTTTCCACCACTCTAGCAGAAGTCAATGCTGAAGAAGCCGCAATGCAAAGCGGTGAAAGCAATCCGCTCACAAGAGGCTCAAGTGCTCTTACCTATCAATCTCAAATTGGAAGTGAGATTGTATCGCTTAACGGGCTGATCACCTCACTATCTGATCGGCAGGAAGGGGTGATCTCTTCTACCAGTGTTATGCAGGAGGAAGTGGAACGCGTTCAGCTTGAATCCAGTTTACTCAATACAAACTGGGAAGAAAATGTTTTATTTACACAGAATGTAGAAGAAGATCTGAACGAAATTTTTAATAATGCAATTGTTGACGGACAGGACAATGGATATGTGTATGATTTCCTTTCTAACCCTGTCGCAATCTCAGGGGAGACAATAGAAGAACAAGTAGTCAATCTTCCGCCGGTCGTGATGCTTGTGATTCTGCTTGCGAGTGCGTTGCTGATTGGTTTTTTCACCCAGCATTTTGCTCTGTCACCTTGGTTTATCCAGCTTTCCTTATTTGGCTTGCTGAATGTTGTAGTTGGGCTGATGATCAGTGTTTTCGGACTAACCATTTACCCTATGGAAAATGATCAGTCTATTATGTGGTCAGTATGGACCGTTCTGCTTTTAATCGCTGCATCCGGTCTGGTATTTGTAGCGTTCAGTTTCAGTACGACGATCGGCTGGATCGTAACAGTGCTATTAATGTTATTGTTCACAGCGCCATTGCTGGATCTGATTCTGCCAAACTTTACATTTGAAGATCCTATAACCAGAGTGTATTTATCCATACAATACGGGGCTCAAAGCTTATTCCCAATGGCAGTCATTGTGCTCAGCATTATCATTGTTGTATTGGGTTTGCTGGCTTTTACCCGAAAGACTCTTACCTCGAAGGAAACAGAAGATCATGAAGCGGCCTAGTATTGCGCTGTTTTTCAGTCTGCTGATCTTTAGTTTTTGGAATGCAGCAGAGCTGACTGAGAGAGCATCGGCATCTATCGTTCAGCCAAACGAGTATGAAGAAAAAGAAATTAACGTAGATACAAATTATCTACAAGATCCATCGAATCGTATGCAAAAAGAATCGCTTTCAGAAGAAGTACTCAAGCTTACTTTTGACGGTAAAAAAACGACAAATTTTGATGAACTAAAGGCTGGTCTTTTTCTTTCTCCTGCAAAGGAAACGAATACGATTGCCTCAAGGGCTCAGGAAATGGAGCTTTTTTCTGAAGAGACGAGCCCGGGTCTTCCGTATACAGTCGATTCACAAGAGCCGGGTATCAATTACATGATTATGATCATTGGAGGAATTATACTCGGGTCTATACTCCTAATGATCTTTTTACTCTTCAGGTTTACATCTAATGGGGGGAAATCTTCAGCATACTAGTTAACAAAGAGGAGCCTGCTCTCAATTTCTACAACCGCTTTCCACTTGGAGAGCGGTTTTTTCTATGCGAAATCAGTCGCTGCTTAAAAGATGAGAAAAAGTGCTGTGCTAATGATGCTTGATTGGGTCAGGCACACATCTTAAAGAACTAACATATTATTTTCAAGAAGGGGTGGTGACGTTGAAGGAGCATAACAGCCCAATTGAAACTGAAAAAAAAGAATGGCAAAAACAGCAAAGTAAAAATAGAGCAAAAACAATATTGACGATATTTTCTCCCGTCTGTCTTTTATTGATCTGGGAATTCTTATCTCAGAGCGGATTGATCGATGCGAGATTTTTCCCTCCTCCCACTTCCATTGTCTCGACTTTTTTTACACTGCTAATAAGCGGAGAGTTATTCGCTCATATAAATATCTCTTTGTTCCGTATATTCCTTGGTTTTCTGCTTGGTGTGATTCCGGCGATTATTATTGGTCTTTGCATGGGCTTGTATGCCCCTGTGAGGCATTTCGTTTCACCAATTATTATGGCATTAATGCCGATTCCAACGCTTGCTCTACTGCCAATCATCCTCATTATTTTTGGTATTGGCGAAGTATCGAAAGTAGTAACCATAGCGGGAAGTGTATTTTTCCCCGTTGTGATCAATACAGTAGCAGGTGTTATATCCATTGAAAAAATTTATCTTGATGTAGCCAAAAACTACGGAGCAGGCAGAAAGGATTTTTTCTTGAAAATTGCCTTACCAGGTGCTCTGCCAGTCATGCTTGAGGGAATTCAAATGGGCCAGGCGATCGCTTTGCTGACCATTGTAGCCGCTGAAATGATGGGGGCAAGGTCAGGAATCGGGTACTTAATCTGGACATCCTACAGTGCTTTTTTGTTAAAGGAAATGTTTGTAGGGTTGATTCTAATTTCCTTCTTTGGGTATCTTTTTTCACTAGTTCTAAGGGGTCTTCAAAAAAAGCTGCTTCCGTGGAGGTGACAAGGTGGATCAATCGTCCAAAATTTCGATTCGCGAGTTAACAAAGGTGTTTTATAAAAAACAACATAGTGTTACCGCAATTGAGAAGATTTCTTTAGAGATTAAAGAAGGTGAGTTTGTTTGTCTGGTTGGGCCGAGCGGGTGCGGGAAAACAACATTACTTCGTATTCTGGCCGGTCTTGAAACGCAAAGCACAGGCGATTTTACAATCCAGCAAAGCAAAAAGGACCGCCCGAGTCAGTCGATGGTATTTCAGGAAAAAGGAATTTTGCCATGGCTGACGGTTGAAGAAAATGTTGCGTTTGGTCTCGCCATGCGGCACTTGCCCAAAGCTTTCGTAAAAGAGCGGACTTCCTATTTTCTAAATAAAGTCGGGTTGGAAAAGTTCGCAAATATGTATCCGAAAGAACTGTCAGGCGGGATGAAGCAGCGGGTAAGCATCGCGAGAGCTTTTGCTAATGATCCGGAAATTTTGCTGATGGATGAGCCATTTGGCGCACTTGATGAACAAAACAAATATATATTGCAGGAAGAATTGCTGTCTATTTGGTCTGAAACGAAAAAGACGGTCCTCTTTATTACACACAGCATCGATGAAGCACTTTATTTAAGCGACCGCGTGCTGTTAATGAGTGCGCAGCCGGGTAGGATTATTGCTCAAATGAAACTGGATCTTCCACGTCCAAGGAAGCTCGAGGATCTTCGTTCAGACCCGAAAATGGCGGAAAAGTTTTTAGAAATATGGCAGCATCTTCAAAGCGAAGTGCAAGGATCAAGGAAGTAAAGGAGGAGAGTTACGTGAAAAAGTGGATTGGCATCGCGGCGCTTTTATGTTTGTTGACAGGATGCTCTACTCAGGGAACGATTGACGAGAAAGACGAGGGCAGTAAAGAAAATGCTTCAGGTGATCTGTCTCCACTAAGTAAAAAAACGACAGTAGTAGTCGCTGAGGATGGGGCTGCTTCAGGAGCAGGCTTTTATATTGCGAATGAAAAGGGCTATTTTGACGACTACAATATTGAAATCGAGTTTGCCACCTTTGCCAACAGCGACGATATGCTGCCTGCTCTTGCATCGGGGGAAGTAGATATTGCCGGCGGAATTTCTTCAGCTTCTTTCTTTAATGCCATTGCACAGGGAATCGATGTAAAAATCGTGGCAGACAAGGGGCATAATGTAAAAGGAAAATCATATTTTACCTTCGTAATAGGTGCCGATAAGCAGGATGAAATAAAAGACTACACCGATTTGAAAGGAAAGAAGGTCGCTGTTTCTTCTCAAAATGCTTTAGATGAATTTATATACTTTCAAATGCTCGAGCATGCCGGATTAACAGAGAACGATGTAGAATTTGTACTCATGCCTGATTTCGGGAACATGCTTGCCGCTATTGAAAATGGTTCGATCGATGCAGCTCTACAGATTGAACCGCTTATAACACAGGGAATCGCCAAAGGCATCCATGTGCGTTTTGGGGATGCAACAGACTTTGCCCCTGACGCTCAAATCGCTATGGTTTTAGGTTCACCAGATTTTATAGGCAAAGAAAAGGATGTATCTCTCCGCTTCATGACTGCTTATTTAAAAGGCGTCCGTGACTACAATGATGCTTTTAGAAAAGGACAGGACAAAGAAGAAATTATTGATATTATGACTCAATATACTGCTTTGAAGGATGCAGCGGTTTGGGAAGACGTGTTCGTAACGGGTCTTAATCCAAATGGGGAAATGTATGTCGATAATATTCGGGAGCAGTACGAATTATATAAGAAAAATGGAGCGATTCGTGGCGAGATAAATTTTGATGAGGCAATTGATACGGATCTTACAGAAGAAGCCGTCGAAATTTTAGGGGAATATAACTAAATAATCATCGAGGCTTTGCTTCTAGTTTGAGCAAAGCCTCGATGATTTATTTTGGTTTTAAAACACCCTGCTTTACGAGATTAACTAATGCACCTTTATTTTTGTACGTGAAATAAGCGCTTAGACGATTTAAATCAGCTGTTGTTAAAGAAGAATAGTCCTTAACAAGTGTATAATCATTTTCTAATTTACTTAACATTGTTTTAGCATAGTCCAGCTGCTTTTTAGTCAGCAAAATCTGTTCACTGTGGTCAATCGACTCAGAAGATGAAGCTGACGGATTTCCCTGGTGAATAGACTGTGAGATCACATTGGAGTAAAAACCATTTTTCAACCAGTCTATATCCTCCTTTGATAAAGAAAACCATTCTCCTCCGAGTCTTTTTGCAGAAAAATGATTGTGAAAGGCCTGTTCAGTTCTATGGCGATCGCCTGTTTTAATTAGATGGATTAGCTTATTTTCAAATGGCAGTTTCACGCTGAAAATATTCATACGCTTATCAATATTTTTCGTTTTCCCGATTTTAAAAGTTCCATTCATATATTCCTGAACAAAGTAAACGTAACCTGGCGCTCTTCCTTCTATAACCTCTGATTCCATGACCCTTTTGATCGCCTGTTCGTTTGGCTCATAAAGGAATACTTTTTGCTGCTGTAAAATTACCTTCCGATCTTCGGATGGAGGGGAAGTAAATAGCTGATTTACAAATTTTCTAATCATAAAGTCACTTCTTTCTGTATGTAGTAAGTGTATGTTTAAATAACTAGTTCTATTATACTATATATTCAAATTTATGGAATTGCTAATTTTCCAAGTTTCGATTCAATCCACTACATATGCTTGTGGAGGTTAGGCAAACATAGAAAAAGGGTATTGCTTCGTAAAGGAGTGAGTACGATGCCATTTGATTATGATCTTGATTTTGAAAAGATAAATTTCCGTGAGCAGCCGGAACTCTACCGGGTTGGCCGCGGGGAGCAGGGCGTACTATTGGTGGAGCCGTATAAGGGTGAAATTTTACCGCACTGGCGATTTAAAACACCAGATATAGCAAGAGAGTCATCTGAAAAAATTTATGAAATGTTTCTTGATTATAAAGAAAAGAATGATTTTGTAGGCATGGATATGGCCAGAAAATTTATTCAGATGGGACATACCCGCGCCAGGCGCTATGCCAACTATAAGGGCGGCAGCAAGTACGATAAAGATGGAGAAATAAAAGACCGTCAAATAAACGACGAAAAAGCAGAATCCGCAGCGATTTTCGAGAAAAAGTGGATTAAGGTAAGAGAAGATGAAGAGTATTTAAAAGCTAAAAAAGAACATCAGAAAAAGTATGGATAACAAGAAAACTTGCAGAAATTCAACTGCAGGTTTTTTATTTTATCCTCAATTTATTCATATGGGTAATATTACTTATTTTACGCCAGCATGG
The DNA here is from genome assembly GCF_000829515.1 of Jeotgalibacillus campisalis. Lineage (GTDB taxonomy): Bacteria > Bacillota > Bacilli > Bacillales > Jeotgalibacillaceae > Jeotgalibacillus > Jeotgalibacillus campisalis. The sequence goes on from NZ_JXRR01000010.1 coordinate 44,197, forward strand.
TATAATTAAAGCATTATTTATCCGATTAAAAAATGAGAATATGTTCTTATATCAGAGGTTTTAATAAACCTCTCTTTGGAGGATGGGACATGAACTGGGAAACCTTATCCGGAAATAAAAAACTGACAGAGCTGCAAGCGGAAGAAATACTTGAAATTATGTTTGATTTTGCTGCTAAAATTGCGCACGAAAATAACTTAAATAAACTTCATTTGTTAATGGCCGACTTAGGCAAAAAGCTGATACAAGCTGACCGTTGTACACTCTGGCTGGTTGATGAGGAAAGGCAATTGATGTGGGCAAAAGTTGCGCACGGACTGGATAGAATTGAAGTGCCTATAAATGCTGGCCTTGTGGGATATGCACTTTCCACGGGTGATCCGGTAGTCGTAAATAATGCGTACAACGATCCACGATTTAATCCCGCTGTTGATAAGGTGACAGGGTATGTGACGAAATCAGTTCTTTGCATCCCCATCCGAAATGATAAAGGTCAGCTGATCGGCGTGTATCAGGCTATTAATAAACTGACCGAGCAGGGAACTTTTACTGTAAAAGACGTAAAGCACCTATCTCTTGCTGCATCTTATACTGGTCAGTCGATTGAAAAAGCAATGCTCTACGCGGAAATGATTGAAACGCAAAAGGAAATTATTTTTACTATGGGTGAAATTAGTGAAAATAGATCTCAGGAAACCGGTCAGCACGTAAAACGGGTAGCTAAATACTCTCGTTTGCTGGCGTCTCTATATGGTTTAAGTGAAGAGGAATGCTACATCATTGAACTTGCTTCTCCTATGCATGATATCGGTAAGGTTTCGATTCCAGATGAAATATTAAAAAAGCCCGGCAAGCTGACACCGGAGGAATTTGAAAAGATGAAAACTCATGCAAGTGTGGGATATAACATTTTTAGGGGTTCAAAACGAACGATCTTACAAGCTGCTGCTATAATCGCTGAGCAGCACCATGAAAGATGGGACGGCAGGGGCTATCCGAATGGGCTGAGCGGAGGCGACATTCATTTGTATGGAAGAATCACGGCTTTAGCTGACGTCTTTGACGCACTCGGAACAGCCCGGGTATATAAAAAACAATGGTCCATGGAAGCGATCCTGCGTTTAATAAAAGAGGAGGGTGGAAAACATTTTGACCCTGCACTGGTGGATTTATTTTTAACAAATTTTCATTTGTTTCTAGAAATAAAGAACAGTTATAAAGATGGAAATGCATAGTTGAGCAAGAGGGAGAGAATCCTGTGGTAAAAGATAAAATGTATGTTTTTAAAAAAATCTACCCTCTCAGCCGGGAAAAGGTATGGGAGCTGTTATCGAATACAGAGCATTTAAATCGTGTTTCCGGCCTTTTTTCTGTCCATTTTTCACCTGCTCAGTTTTTAGACGGCACAATGTTCCGATGGGCAGAGGCAAAGACAATGGGAATTGTGCCGCTGCGGTGGAGAGAGTTTCCTTTCGAATGGATAAAAGAAGAAGTTTATTCTATTGAAAGGATTTATGAAAAAGGACCGATTAAACGGCTGCTGTGGAGCATTGAGTGTGTCGATCATCGGTTAGGTGATGGCACAACGGGTACAAAAGTAATCGGCAGAGCGACTTTTACGCCGGCATCGATTGCAGGGTATGCAGCGATTCCGCTTGCTGGTATTCGACCGATAAAAAGAATTATGAACTATGTGGATCTTTACCTAGCCTCCTACAAAGGCGAAGTGAGTAAACAGCTTCCTCAGGTGCAGAAGTCCTTTCATCTGGACCAGGATCGTCTTTTGCTTATTTGCAATGAGCTTTTAGATGAAATGTACAGCGCACATCTAGTGCAGCTGCTAAAAGATCATTTGGTTTTAAGCGGGGATGATGAGGTACTGCAAATGAAACCATATTCCTTGGCTGACAAGTGGAATGAGGACCGTGAGCAGGTGCTGGCTTTATGTCTTCATGCAACCCAAAAAGGACTGCTTACCCAATCCTGGAGCTTGATGTGCCCCAATTGCCGTGTTCCGAAAGTGGCGGTTTCCACTTTATCCAGCGTATCCAGTCAGGTGCACTGTGATCTATGCGGAGTTGATTTTAAAACAAACTTTGATCGGTACATTGAAATGCGTTTTTCTGTTCATCCTGCTGTACGAAAGGCTGTGGATCAATCCTATTGCATGGGCGGCCCCATGACATCTCCACATATTACCGCTCAGCACCGGATCAAACCGTTCGAGCTTAAAAAAGTAAGAATACCTCCCTTCAAAAAAGAGATGAGATTGAGGGTCCTGAAGCATAACAAGATGGTTTATCATCACCAGAAGTCTTCGGATGCGGCATTAAAGTTTGGTCATGATGGCTGGAATAGAAAAGAGATGCATTTCCCTTCATTTGGCGGTTTAATTGAAATGCAGAATCTAACAGAGAATGAAATCATCGTCGTATTTGAGGAAACGTCTTGGGACGAGACGGCGGCTACAGCAAAAAATGTGACGTCACTGCAGCTTTTTCGTGACCTGTTTTCAACAGAGGTGCTTTCTCCTGAGCAACAAATTGGAATCGAGTCTTTAACCGTTTTGTTCAGTGATCTCCAAGGCTCAACTTCTCTTTATCAGATGATTGGAGATGCAATGGCGTATCGTCAGGTGGATGAGCATTTTAGTTATTTGAAGCAGCATATTTCAAAAAATAAAGGCGCAGTTATTAAAACGATCGGAGACTCCGTTATGGCAGTCTTTAATCGATCAGACGATGCACTTTCAGCCTCACTTTCAATACAGGCGGAAATAGAAAGTTACAACAAAGAAAAAAATACCTCCCTTACAATTAAGCTGGGACTTTTTACAGGCCCTACCATTGCTGTAAATGCCAATGATCTGCTTGATTATTTTGGCCACACAGTTAATGTCGCTGCCAGAATTCAACAACAAAGTGAAGGAAATGATATTATTCTAAGCAACAGCGAGTGGCAGATGCTGGCTCCGTCCATTACTCATTTTCAGTACGATTTGTCGCAGATGAATACCCAACTAAACGGTATTCAACAGGAGATATCGCTTGTTCAATTAAAGAACATCACCTGTATCAAATCCTCAAAAGACGCTGCAGGTCTATCTATGATGAACCATACTGGAATGCCAGTTTAAAGCAGCTGTCTGATTAGAAATTGTGTATCATAATATTCTATAGATGAACGCATACTACGAAGGATACGCCTACAGGGTGTATCCTGTTTTTTATCCTGCTAAAGAGGTGAGTCGATGAGCACACAAGATCAATTAGATCCGCAATCTCAGAAATTCCACCACAACTGGACAAGACCGAAGCATGCTTCTTCGCAAGTTAATGGTCATACAGAAATGTCCCAGCATGATATTAAACTGCGAAGAGTACCGCGATCAGGTCGCAGGTAAGGAGCAAGACCCGGGTGTTTCTCCCGGGTCTTTTTCCTGTAAAAAATTATATTTTAAAGATCTGATTTTTCCTGCAGCCAGCTATAGAAACTATTAACCAAGAGTAATAGATTCCTATTGACAGAAAACAGTTCACCCCCTAAACTAACTAGGTAGATTAGTTTAGGGGGTAAACTAGATGGATAAACGACTGATTGAAGCTGTCGAACTATTTGAGGACGTTATGGTTCACGGGACCGAACGAGTGCTTAAATCAGTGGATTCGCCTATCTGGCAGGAGTATTCGCGTGAACAATTACAGGTGCTGAAAATGATCAGCAAAAGCGGCGCAATGCCAGCTGGAAAAATAGCATGCTTACAGGGTGTACATAAAAGTGCGGTGTCGAGCCGGATTAAAAAGCTCGAAGAAAAAGAACTTATTCAGATCATAAAATCCTCCGAAGATCAGCGGACAAAGCTGATTAAGCTGACTAAGACCGGAGAAGAGGTTGTACGGCAATCAGATCAGGCCGTGTATGAATATGTGGAAAAGCTATTTTCAGATCAAATGACGGATGATGAACTTGATCAGTTTGTCTCTACATTTAAGAAAATAAGAGAAATTTTAAAATGGGAAGGTGTTTAATTCGTGAATCAGATTATTAAGTGGAGATGGCCAATAGCTATTGGTCTTGTCGTTTTAACGGTTATTTTGTTTTTGATTTCACCTAACCTTACAGAGCAGGCAGAGGAAGCAGGTACTTTCCAGCTGCCGGATGATGCTGATTCACAGCGAGCTGCTGAGATTTTGCAGAATGCCGGAGCATCAGAAGATACAATCTCACTTGTTTTTCCTTTAGAGGAAGAGCTAAATGAGTCTGCAAGAGAAGAAATCAGTTCAGTCGTTGAAGAGCTGGAGCAGCTTGGAGATCCTGTTACGGGTATTTTAGATCCGTTTGAAAGTGAAGAAATTGAGGACCAGCTTGTTTCTGAAGATCAACAAACGGTATTGTTGCCTGTTACGGTTGAGGGAACAAATGAAGAAATTATTGAACTGGTTGACACGATTCGCACAGATATCATTAGTGATGAATTCCCGGCTTATCTTACGGGAGAAGCTGTTATTAACAATGATGTGAACCTGAGTGCACAGGAAGGACTTGAGCGGACTGAAATCATCACAGTCGTTTTGATTTTCGGTTTACTGCTTGCGGTTTTCCGCTCAGTTGTGACTCCATTTATTCCACTTGTTGCAGTAGGGATTACGTATTTAATGAGTCAATCGATCGTTTCATTTTTCATTGATTGGTTCGGATTCCCGGTTTCAAACTATACTCAGATCTTCCTTGTAGCCATATTGTTTGGTATTGGGACAGACTACTGTATCCTGCTTTTAAGCCGGTATAAAGAAGAACTTTCAGCTGGCCACCCTGTGGAAACAGCGATTGTGAATACGTATAAAACAGCAGGAAGAACGCTGCTAATCAGTGGACTTGCCGTGTTTATCGGCTTCTTTGCAATTGGATTTGCAGATTTCCCGATATTTAAATCAGCTGTAGCAGTTTCAGTTGGAATCGCGGTGCTGCTGCTTGTTTTGTTTACCATCGTGCCATTCTTTATGGCCGTGTTGAAAGAGAAACTTTTCTGGCCGTCTAAAAAATCTGTATCACACAATGACAGCAAGCTATGGACAAGATTGAGCGGATTGTCAGTCAATCGTCCATTGATTTCCATGGCAGTGGTGGCGATTATCACAATTCCATTACTTTTCACCTATGACGATGATTTGTCCTACAATACAGTGGACGAGATTGGCAGTGAATATGAATCTGTCAAAGGGTTAAATGCCATTGAAGAAGGATTTGGAGCAGGTGATTCCCTTCCGGCTCAGGTGATTATTTCGAGTGATGAAGATATTATTTCGGAGGGTACAGTACCCTATATTGAACTCATCAGCCGCGAGATCGAACAGGTAGAGGGAGTAAATTCTGTTCGTGCGATTACGCGGCCGACTGGTGACATCATCGAAGATTTTTATATTGACCAACAGCTTGCTCAACTGACTGAAGGGCTGGAAGAAGCGCAAAGTGGTCTTGGCGAAATCCAGAGCGGACTGACTGAAGTGGAAGCTGGCTTGAACGAGATAACTGGTCAGATTCCTTCAGGTGAAGAATCTCAGGAAGGTGCTGGAGGACTTGGCGAAGCAGCGGGAGGACTCGGGCAAATAAATGAGCAGCTTGGTCTCGTTTCACAAGGACTTCAGCAATCTCAAAACATTCCACAGACCGTTGAACAAATTGCTGCGATTCAACAGCAGCTTGGTGCAGTCCAGGAAGGAATCAGCGGCGCCGCAGGACAAATTGAAGCTCAAAGCGGGCAGGCTGCAGGTCTTGGAGAAGGATTGTCCCAGCTTGCTGAGGGTGTAAGTGCTTCAAATGAAGGTCTTGCTCAAATTACAGAAGGACTTGAGAGTGCCGTTTCCATTATGGCGGAAATGAGTGAAAGTGAGACTGTTCGTGATACGGGCGTCTTTATCCCCGAAGGCACACTTGAAAGTGACGATTTTGTTCAAGTACTTGACCGGTATACGATCGGTGAAGAAACCGGAACAAAACTCGAAGTGATTCTAGAAGATAACCCTTATTCTCCTCAGGCAATTGAAACCGTGGAACGAATTAAATCCACAGTAGATCGGGTTGTGGTAAATACCCCGTTTGAGGATGCAGATATTGCTTATGGAGGGATATCAAGTATAAACAGTGACTTGGACGTGATTTCATCCAATGACTTTACTCAAACGGTCACGATTATGCTGATCAGCTTATTCATTGTACTGGCATTTTTATTCCGTTCGTTTATTATGCCGTTGTATATGATTGGCTCTCTGCTATTGACGTATTATACATCCATTGCCTTTGCAGAGTTAATTTTTGTTAATGTTCTGGATTTTGATGGTATCAGCTGGGCAGTTCCATTTTTCGGCTTTGTCATGCTGGTGGCATTAGGAGTGGATTATTCAATCTTTCTGCTCGACCGTTTCAGAGAAGAGGCGCTTCACGGTTTGAGTGTTCGGGAAGCAATGAAGATTTCGATGGCCAAAATGGGCACGGTCATTATTACCGCTGCGATTATCCTCGCTGGAACATTCGGCGCGATGATGCCTTCAGGCGTGTTAAGTCTTGTGCAAATCGCAACGATTGTTATCACAGGGCTGCTGCTTTATGGCTTAATCGTCCTGCCGCTGCTTATACCTGCTATTACCGTTTCATTTGATAACGGTGTATGGTGGCCGTTTAAAAAGAAAAAATAACAGTGATCGGGCCTCAAAAAGGTAATTAGAATAGAGAATATCTGCCGGTGGAACTTTCGAAAGGAAAGTTTCACCGGTTTTTTAAATAAACGCTGTTTATGCTTGAAGATTGGAATCGCCGTCTATCACTAGATTAAACAACACCAGCACGTTACAGGGAATATAGAGGTGACAGTGGATTTTCCTAGTTCAAGTGCTTCTTTTTACCTGAATTTATCTGGTAAGGATTTGAAAAAATTAAATCTGGGTAAATGAAAAAAGAACAGGTTTTATGCAGTAACCCCATTTTACCTGGAAGGATGAAATTTATGTCAACTACACATCGATTAAAAGCGAAAAACGACTTTTTGCATGGTACATTTTCGAAAGATTATGAACCGATTATGTCTATTCAATCAGGAGATTCCATTGAGCTGAATACGATTGGACTCGAATGGGGCTACACATACGAAGACGGCAAAGAAGTAAAGTTTCTATCCCGTGAAAATGAAGAGGGGCTGGGTCACCCATTGATTGGCCCGATCAGAATTGAAGGGGCACAGCCCGGGATGATGCTGGAAATTAAAATAAACGATATTATCCCGAGCTGGTACGGGTGGAATGTAGCAGGCGGGGCAAATGTCTGGCACAATTCGATTGTCGGTTTAACAGACGTGCCCCAGCTTCGTGTTGATTGGGAATTGAACCGTGACACGATGATTGGGAAAGCACAAATAGGCGGCCGTTCTTTTTCTATTCCACTTGCCCCTTTTATGGGGATTATGGCGAACGCTCCTGCAGAAGAAGGGGCTCATTCTACGATTCCCCCAAGAATTTGCGGAGGAAATATCGATTGCAAAGAACTGGTGAAGGGAAGTACTCTCTACTTGCCGGTTGAAGTGGAAGGAGCTCTGTTTTCAGTTGGTGACGGTCATGCAGCACAAGGAGATGGAGAGGTTTCCGGAACCGCAATAGAATGCCCGATGGATAAGGTGGACTTGACCTTTACTGTGCATGACGAGCCGACACTTACCATGCCTCATGCACACACCCCTTCCGGATGGGTCGCATTCGGTTTTGACGATGATCTGAACAAGGCGACAGCGTATGCATTAGAAGGAATTCTGCAAATTATGCAGGATAAATACAGCTTAAACAAAACAGAAGCAATGGCTTTAGCGAGTGTTGCTGTTGATTTAAGAATCACCCAAATTGTCAACGGTGTAAAAGGGGTCCACGCGATCTTGCCTCATAATGTTTTAACAGAAGCATAGAAAAGGAAAATGACTTATGCAGGGTACTGAGGTATAGATTGAAGGGGCGGGGATCGGCTAATTCAGGACAGTTAACGTTTACAGCTTAACTTCATAAAGTTCTTTCTATACAAAAAAACGAATGTCCTCACAAAGTTTCTGTTTGTGAGGCATTCGTTTTTGTAATTAACCAGTCGTTTATTCTATTCCTTGCAGGCTTTAAAGCACAAATTTCTTTACTAGATCATTTAATGAATTTGCCATTTTCTGCAGTTCGTGGTTTTGCTCTTGAAGCATCTCCACTGTTGCATTTTGCTGCTGGGAAGAAGCTGAAATTTCCTGAATGGTCGCAACGCCCTCTTCAGAAATCGCTGCAATTTCATGGATGGATTTTGTCGATTCCGTTGATGCATTATTTACATCCTCCATGCTGTTCACAATCGTGTCTACCTGTGAGGTCAGCTGATTAACAGCACGGAAAATCTGATCAAAAAGTTCTCCGCTTGCCGTTACTAATTCCACGCCGCTGCTTATTTCTGCATTATCTTTGTCATTTGACTGAAGCATGACTGAACACTGATCAGTAATGTCTCTGAGAATCGCCGTAATGGTTGATACCGTTTCCTCTGTTTGGCTGGAAAGTTTTTGTACCTCCTGTGCCACAACTGAAAAGCCTTTACCTGCTTCCCCCGCTCTTGCTGCTTCAATGGAAGCGTTTAGAGACAATAGATTTGTTTGATCTGCTACAGCTTTAATCAGCTTAATATCTTCATTAATCTGACTGATCTTTTCACTCAGCAGCGAAATACGCCCGGAGCTGACATGTCCATTCTCTTGAATTCTATTAATTTGAGTGGAAATTTCTTTTAGCTGAGTCGATCCTTTTTCAGCAATCTTTCCCGTTTCCTTTGTAAATTGTTCTATATGCAGCGTTTGATTTGTGACATCTTCAATTTTATTTGCCATGACGGAAAAACCCTGCGAGATTGTATCAATATGTTGAGTTCTTGTTTCAGAGGCTTTTGCTTCCTCCCCCGTTCCGACTGCGATTTGAGAGGAGGCCTCAGACAACTCGTCGAATGCCTGTACCAATGTTTCGCTTGTTTGATTGATTTGAGTTGAATTTGTTTTCACACTTCCGATGATTTGGACAAGACTCAGACGCATGTCTTCAAACCCGTTTGCCAATGTACCAAGTTCGTCTTTGCGGTTTACTGTAATTTCCTCTGATAAGTCGCCTTGACTAATCTTCTTTAATGACAAAAGAAGGGTGGTGATTGGTTTATTAATCCTTTTGCTCATCAAGTAGGCAATCAGACTGCCGATGAGAAGAGAAGCGGCAAACAAAAGTAGCTGAAAAGACAAAACCATTGCCTCAAGATCTTTAATAAAGGTCGTATCCATATCAATCCCAACAATGGCATCCGATCCTGGCAGCGGGAGAAAGTACGACTTATGAACACCCCATTCATCCTCATAGATGGAAGTTAAAACAGTTTCCTGAGAAGTGTAAGCTTGTTGTTGTTCAGGCGTAAACGGGGATTCAATCATCGCTTCTTCACTGCCATTTAAGGCAACAATATAATCCGTACCTTCTTGTTTTGACAGGACGTAGACATATTCAATGCCTTCTTTTCCAGTAATAAAAGAATTTAGAAAATCGGTTAACTCTTTACCGGATTCATCCGGATTTTGGATGGCAGCAGTAATAAGTGATTGATCTAAGTCTGTAGCCAGATTTTGTCCGTTAATTTGAAGGATCTGATCAAATTGAGGAAGAACATGGTCCTCAACGATGTAATTTGAAAGATAATGAACAAAACCAAATACGATCAGACCTAAAAAAATAAATGGACCAATAAAGCTCAAAAATAATTGAGTTCGCAGTGATTTCCGTGGATCAAGCTTTTTCATTTTATAGACTCCTTAGACGGCAGTAATTGAATGTATTGGGTTAAATCAAGGTTTAGCAAATGATGAATATCACTCATTTCCATGGATTTAAAGAATATAACCGCAAATGTCCGATCCACTGAAGCGTTAATTTCGCGGTATTCCAGAATGTGTTTAAACTCATTTTTAAGCTTTTCATGATGGATGGTATGGATCAAAGATTTGCTGACGGAGGATGGAAGCTCCGCACAGAAGAATCCGTAGACGGAATCATCTTTTTCATCCAGAATCTGTGGCCACTGCGGCTCCATATCCTGAAAGTAATGCTCAGCACCGTTGATTCCAAATGCATGATAACTAACATCTGTTGTTCCTGCCCCGGCAAATCTCAATGGATTTAATTCGATCGGAACAATGCCCTTTCTGCTATCTCTGACTTCTAAATGGAAAGGATAGTTTTTAATATTCATTTGTTTAGTTAACTCAATTAAGTAGTCTGTAATTGCTTCTTTCATGTTCAGCATGATGTTGGCGGAAGTATAATAAATCCGGTCTGAAGTGTCATGTTCATCAGCAAACATGCGCTTTAATATATTCAGAATGACGGGCTTGCCATCATGGTTGATATAGCAGTCAACCGCATATTCGTCTCCATCAATCCACTGTTCCACAATAATCTCTTCTCCATCAAGCACCGTATTGGAATACATGCTTTTAGACAGCAGTAAATCAGTATACAGTCCTTTAACAGCCTGATCCCACTCTGACTCCTGGTGGACAATATAAACTCCTACACTCGAGTAGCCTTTATTTGGCTTAATGACAACAGGAAAAGGAATGTTCTTTTTATCTTCAGCAAGAAGCTCTTCCATGGTCAATAACGCAAAATAATAGTCAGGATTGACCGCTGAAGCAAATTCCCGGAAGGCTGCTTTATTTTTCATAAGCTTTGATGTAAGGGTATGAGCATGTTCAGGATACTGTGCTTCAAGAATAGAAAGACAGCTTTCAGAATTGGTTAGAATTTTTTCATTTGAAGAAAGTACAAGCTCTCTTATATCACTGCTGTAGTAAATGGGAACGCTGTGATCGATTGCTGTTTCAATTAAAATAGGTGATACAATTTGACGATCTAGTATAAGCAAGTAAGATACCTCCAGGATGTAGTACTTATTTCATCGTCAAAGAATATAAATAGTTAATATGAACTATAAAAGTACATTTATTCAGAACATTTTAATTATAAGTAATATGAAATTTAATGCATTTTATAAATCGAAAGTTTGTTATTAGAATATTTGTTTAATTCTAATTCTAAAGGTTATAGTATTACTAAATGAACGAAAGATACGAGGAGGGATTTTTTAATGACACATGAAAAATATGCAGAATTGCTGAGGATTGTGCATGATTGTGCAGCGGCATGTAACCATTGTTTTGTTGCATGTCTGAACGAAGAAGATGTAAATATGATGAGCGGATGTATTCGTCTCGACAGAGAATGCGCTGATGTCTGCGCATTTATGGAACAGGCGATATCAAGAAATTCCCCGTTTATAAGTCAGATGGCCGCATTGTGTGCAGAGATATGTGAAGCTTGCGGAAATGAATGCAGCACACATGCTGATCACCATGATCATTGCCGCCGCTGTGCAGAAGCATGCTTCAAATGTGCTGAGGCATGTAAAAGAATAGCTTAAAATCAATCCTAGATAATTAGCTGCCTGCAAGTGCCCCGATACTTGCAGGCAGCTTTTGTTTATTCTTCAGACCATTTTTTCTTAAGAAATCGGGAAAGAGAAGGAAGACCCCGCTGTTAAAAAGAGTGTAAGTCACTTTATCCGTTAAGTTGTTCAGATCTATCATATATAATGTGAAAATTTAGAATCAATTGTTAATGAAAGACGCATTTACTGATATGATGGAAATATGAAAAGCATTAACTGAAAACATGAAAGGATGATTTGTTTGATGGGAAAAGTGATGGGGTTTGAGTTAAATAGCGAGCATCCTGAAAGATTAATAACCTTTTATTCAACGGTTTTTGGCTGGCAGGTGGGAGATAGCAGGTGGGGCTACTCTCCGGTGCAAACAGGCAGTGAAGAGAACCGTGGGATAGACGGAGGCATTGCCAAGGGACCGGAAGAATTTCCTCACGGGACACGAATTCAGGTTCAAGTGGACTCCATTGACAGTACCTTAGAAGAAGCGAAGCGTCATGGCGCCCAAAACATCTCGGAAAAAATGGAATTTGAAGAATTTTATCTTGCTTATTTTACAGATCCTGAAGGGCTGGGCATTGGATTAATAGAAAAAAAGTGACTGAATACTGGACAGGAGGAAAACAGCGTGGAAATCTCTAAAGTGGAAATCTTTACGAGTGATCTAGCAAGGTTGAAAGTGTTCTACTCAGAGACTCTTGGATTTTCCATCATTGAACAGGAACCGGAAAGGTTTTCTGTAAAGGCCGGTAAAAGCGAGCTCATGTTCAAAAAAGGGAACGGAAAACCACTTTATCATTTTGCTTTTAATATTCCTTCTGCTGCTTTTTATCCAGCAAAGGAATGGGCTCGTGACAAGGTAGGTTTAAATAAGGAAAACGGGGAGGATGAAGTGTATTTTCGGGCGTTTGATGCTGATTCCTTCTATTTTGAAGATCCATGCGGGAATGTTATAGAATTTATCGGCCGGACAGGAAACAATGGAGAATCCTGTGAAACTTTTTCGGTCGACCAGCTGCTGAATATCAGCGAAATTAATTTAACAACAGACGATGTTTTAGAGGCTGCCGAACAGTTACAAAAAGAAGGGATTTTAGCTGAGAACAAAACGATACATCCACAAGAGCTGAATTTTGTCGGGGATGGGGAAGCATTTATTTTGCTTGGTCCTCCGGAACGCACTTGGTATTTTTCATCGCATCAAGCCGAGATCCACCCCGTAGTAATTGAAATTGATCAAATGAAAAGAGTGGAACTTGATCAGGATGGAAACGTCGTGATCAAAAGTATATAAGGATCTAAACACACCCCATAACATAGTATAAAGTAACATTGCACACACGAGAGGGTGGTTACGTTGTTAATTGGCTACGTGAAAGAAATTACCCGGTATCCGGTAAAGTCATTTCAAGGTGAAAAAGTGGAAAAAACACAAGTCATGGATTATGGACTGTATGGAGACCGGAGCCATGCATTTAAAGATGAATCGAGAAAAGATAAATTTCTCACGATAACCCAATGCCACCCAATGGCTCAATACAAAGCAGAATTTTCAGGCGGTGAACCACTGGATTTCTTTCCTCCGCTAACAATTACCATGCCGGACGGAACAAAAAAGAAGTGGGGAGATCCAGAAATTCAGGAGGGACTTGAAGCTCTGTCAGGCCGTCCCTTGAGCCAAGTAACGTATTCACCCGCCCATGTTCCAATAGGGGCAATTGAAGAAGCTCATTTACTTCTCATCACCAGTTCTTCACTTGATCGTCTATCTCAGGTGAAGGGAGAGAGCGTGGACGGGAGAAGATTTCGTCCCAACCTCGTCATCGATTTGCTTGATGATCTGCCCTATAGTGAAGAAAATTGGGTGGGGAAGACGCTTGTTATAGGGGAAAATGTTCAGATTCGTCTTACCTCGACCTGTACGAGATGTATGATCATTACGGTTCATCCTGAAAGTGCTGAGAAAGATTCCTCGATATTATCAACCGTTATTAAAGAAAGAAATAATCAGTTTGGAGTCTATGCATCGGTGCTTCAAAGCGGAGAGATCCGTACCGGTGATGAAATTCACCTGACGGAATGGAAGTGAAATACATCTTGAAGCAAGATCAGCTATTTAATAAAAAAATAACCACCATTCAGCAGCTTGAGACTATAGTTGGAGAGCCTAGTGAGCTTGCTAAAAATAAAGTGATCCCGTCTATCGATTTGCACTGTCAAACCTTTATTTCTAAATCTCCCTTTTTAGTTCTGTCCACATCAGATGAAAGTGGAAGGTGTGACACTTCTCCACGAGGTGATTTGCCCGGATTTGTGAAAGTGTTGAATAAAACAACGCTGATTATTCCTGAACGGCCCGGAAATAAGCGGGTAGATTCTATGAGGAATATACTCGTCAACCCCGGTGTTGCACTGCTTTTTCTGATCCCAGGACTTGGAGAAACCCTCCGGATAAACGGTAAAGCACAGCTTATTCAAGACGCAGACATTCTTTCACAAATGGCTGTCAGAGGGAAAGAACCGCTGATGGCTATTGCTGTGGAAGTCGAGGAATGCTTTATCCATTGTGCCAAGGCATTTAAACGTTCTCATCTTTGGAATCCGGACAGCTGGCCTGCTGAGCAGGAATTGCCGTCTGCTGCAAAAATGCTGATTGAACATGCAAAGCTATCAAACGATTCACTTGAGGATATGAGAAAAAGACTAGAGGATGGCTATGTTAACCGCCTTTATTGACATGTTTTTATCCAAGAGAGGTGAAACAATGTTTACGATTCGGAATATGAAAAACGAAGAGTTGCCCTTTTTAAGAGAAATGCTCTATGAATCTATTCATATACCTCAGGATAAACCCCCGATCGACTCGCTTTTAGAGCGTAAAGAATTAAAGAAATATATCGAAGACTGGGGAAGACAGGGAGATGCTGTACTCTTTGCGGCAGATGAAAAAAATACGCCGGCTGGAGCCATCTGGTGCCGGCTTTTTTCAAAAAACGACCCTGGTTATGGGTTCGTCGATGACAACATTCCTGAAATTGGAATGGCTTTAAAAAAGGAGGCCAGAGGGAAAGGGGCAGGTGGACGCCTGTTAGATGAAATGATCATTCTAGCTAAAAGACAAGGCTATTCAGCCCTATCGTTAAGCGTCGATCCTGAAAACATACCGGCAGTCAGGCTTTATGAAAAAGCAGGGTTTATAAAAACGGAAACGTGCGGCACTTCGATTACAATGGTGTGCCGGCTGCAGAAGCAATAGTAAAGATGGATTCTTTTATATGTAAGCATGATTTAATTGATTAAGAGACTTTAGAGAAACGGAATATAGGTTACAAGACAATAGCAGACAGGATAAAACTGAATGCAAAATAAGAATTTTAGAGGGGGACTATAAAATGCTCAACGTAGCGCTATTAAGCAGGTGGCACGTACACGCAGACGATTATGCAAAAGAAGCAGCAGAAAACCCGATGGTAAGCATACAGGCAGTATGGGACGAAAATCAGGAACGAGGTGAAAAATGGGCGGAGGAGCTTAATGTTCGTTTTGAAAAAAATCTCGATGTACTCTTAGCAGATCAAAACATCCATGCTGTAATTGTAGACACACCAACTGGCGATCACGAAAAGATTATTACCAAAGCCGCCTCCTATGGCAAACATATTTTTAGTGAAAAAGTGCTCGGAATGACGGTAGCAGAGTGCGAGAAGATCTTTGATGCAGCAGATCAATCTGATGTATCGTTAATGCTTTCCCTTCCAAGGCTGACATCAGGGTACTACTTACATGCACAGCAAACACTTGACGAGGGGCTTTTAGGAAAGCTCACCATGATCCGGTGCAGAGTGGCACATAATGGTGCAGTGCCTTTTGATGGCAGTCCCAATGGCTGGCTTCCGGACCATTTTCTAAAGAAAGAGGGAACAGGTGGAGGCGCGCTGATTGATTTAGGTGCACATCCTATTTATCTGACAAACCGGCTCGCTGGAGAAGCAAAAAGTGTGAGTGCGAGATTTAGTCATTTTTTCAACGAAGAAGTGGATGATCAGGCAGTGGCGGTAGTAGAATACACATCTGGTGCCCTTGGACTAATTGAAACAGGCTTCGTATCAGGCGGTTTTTTTGCTCTTGAACTGCACGGAACAGAAGGCGTCTATCTTATACAAGACGGTCAGGTGCGTTATAAGAGCAGTCAGGTCAACGGTGGTGAATGGGTTATTTCTCCTCCTCTGCCTGCTGACCTGCCAAGCGCCATGCAGCAATGGGTAAACGAAATTCTGTATGGCAGCAAACCTTCAATCACAAGGGAAGACATGATTCAGTTGACCCGTATAAACGAACTTGCTGTCCAGTCCAATCCGAATTACTCCGAAAGTTCTATTTAAGTCAGAGACTGGGACATAACTGATAAAAGGTAAAAAATGAGGCATTATATTTATCATTAGTATGAGGTGATCGGAGCGGAAGGTGGCGACTCCAGCAGGATATGACGGTTGCTTGAGACCCCGCAAGGCATAGCCTGAGGAGGGCTCAAGCGCCGTCCCTGCGGAAAGCGTCCACCTGAAGCGAAGTGAACCGGTCAAAGAGCTTGAGACACTTTTGTCCCAAGCTCTTTTTTACTATGTATTAAGGAATGGTTTAAAAGAGTGCGGTTTTATGCTTAGAACCAAAATTGCGCCAAAAAGCAAACCGACTCCGGTCCATGAAAGAATAGAAAGAGATTCTCCTATAAGAAAAACGCCGAGCAGGGCAGCTGTCAGCGGCTCAGCAAGTGAGAGCGTAACGGCTGTAGAGGCCTGGACATTTTTCAAGCCTGTGGCAAAAAGCAAATAAGCAATGGCCGTAGCGAAAATGCCGATGTAAATACTTGTTGCCAGTCCATTCACCTGAGTGATCCATGATAAATCGTATACAAGTAAAAGCGGCAGTAAAAACAACGCACTGAGCGTGAAAACAACAGCTACTACGGTGTCCGGTGTATGAGTGATCAGCAGCTGTTTACTTACAAGGGTATAACCGGCAAAAGATGCACCTGCTAAAAGTGCCAGTCCTATTCCTAAAGGATCAATTTGAACTGAATCCTGGTTGGCAAAAAGCAAGATACATCCACCAATCGCTAAACCGGTTGCTGCCCACCAGTTTTTTTGCGGAGTGCGCCTGTAAAAGCTCCACTCAAGTATACCTGCAATGACAGGCGCACTTCCAATCGCGATAACAGTCCCAACTGCGATCCCGGTTAAGCTGACGGCTGAAAAAAAGAAAGGCTGATAAAAAGCCATGCATAATGCGGCCAGAAAGACCGTTTTTACCGGCCAATTGTGCACAGACCATTTTCCCTGAAAGCCTACATAAAGCAATAAAAACAGACCGCCAATCGCAAGACGGATTGTCCCAAACACGACAGGATGTGTGCCATCTGGTGCGTAAGACTGGGCAGTTCCTGTAGTACCCCATAAAACAGCTGCTAAAAGAACAAATACTGCAGAAAAATTTCCCTTCATCCTGTACCCCTTTCTCTTTGTGAGATTAGTATAGTGCGTTTCTCTTTAAACAAAACCAGTTTATTTTACAACGCTACTAGAAAAGATGGTTTATTTCATTAGTAAGGAGGGACGAAATTTGCGCAGTAACAGAGAGTTTCCCCTCATCCTCCCATGAGTTCTGATGCTTAACTATAACAAAAAAATGATATTAGATTCCATATTTTTTTACAAACTAATATCCATTAATAGTATTATTTAGGTAAAGAATAAGGAGTGAGAGAATGGTTCGAGAAAAATTTACGGAACGTCAAGAAGAGATTTTTCGATATTTTAAAGAAGGAAAGATACAAGAGCTTCATAGACTTTTGGTTAAAACAGAGCAGGATTACCCTGAACGGATGGAAAAAATCTGTTTGTGGAGAGCATGTGCATTTGCAAGTCAGCTTGAATATGATGCAGCCATCTCAGTGCTGCAGGAAGCAATCCATAATGGCATTTGGTGGCATCCGCAATTGTTAAAAAATGATAGCGATCTGAAGCCTCTTCACGAAAAAAAAGAATTTACCGAAATTCTTGCTCAATGTTTTAAGCAGTTTGAAGAACATAAAATAAAAGCTGAATCAAAACTTTTTATTTATGGTAATAAGGAAGCGAATACAAGTATTTATTCGCTCCACTGGAGAGGCGGAAATGCGGAGGATTTTTCTTCGTTCTGGCTCGATAATAAAACAGAGAGGAATTACATGTTTGGATTCCCTCAGTCCTCTCAGGTGTTCGGACTCCACGCTTATAGCTGGGATGATAAACAAAAAGCTATGCTTGAAATACAGCCTGCATACGAAGAATTTCAGAAAACGTTTGCTGCTGAAAACAGAATTGTCGGAGGAGCATCACAAGGTGGTGCGTTGGCATTAGAACTATGCCTGAAGGAACAGCTGCTAAAAGTGGATGGATTTATAGCTGTTATCCCTGTAATCAAAGATGATAATTTCATTAACTCCCTGATTTCTAATGAAATTATTCCACCACTAAGAGGTTGTTTAATTACGGGAGATCAGGATCCTTTTTTTAAGCAAACGGCCGAGTTGCAAAAAGAGCTCGAGGATATAAACATTCCTTGCAAGCTGATAATAAAAAAAGGGATGGGTCATTCTATAGGGGATGATTTTACAAAAGATTTAACAGACGCAGTAGATTTTATTTTGAATGTTGAAGAGTAATTGCCGCTGAAGTACAGTGCTCATTTTGTCAGATAGCAAGATTCGAGGGGAGAAGAGCAATTTGTTTGAAACAAAAAGATGCATCATAAAAAACGTCTGCACACGGGATGCTGGTGAGATAAAAGCTTTATATATGAATAAGGACGTAAGGAAATACTTAGGCGGGGTGCTTGAGGAAGATGCCATTCAGGCGGTCATAGAGAGGGTGTTTCATTCAAGTGAAACCCTATTTTATTGGGTGGTGAGAGAAAAAAATACGGATCGGTTTATGGGCACCGTCTGTTTAGACCCTCACCATGAAGGAAATGATCTTGAACTTTCCTATCAGTTTTTACCCAAATGGTGGGGAAAAGGATATGCAACAGAGGCGCTTCCATTCATTATAAATTATGCTTTTGATGAATTGAAGTTATCAAAACTTGTGTCTGAAACTCAAACCGCAAATAGTTCTTCATGCAGGCTGCTAGAAAAGTCAGGTATGACAGTTGAACGGGTCATTACAAGATTTGGAGCGGAACAAGCCATTTATTCGATTAAATCCGTTTAATCAAAGTGCAAAAACTGGATGATCGAACAGCTGCTTCTCCAAACAACCGCTCATACTATCAATCCGTCAGGGAAGGTCCAGCTTAAAAGCGCATGCAGCTATATACACAATTGGTCCAGGAAGGAGTGCCTGGTGTTAAACCTAAAAGACTGCACCGGCTTCTGCATGCCTGAAATTTAGGATCTCCCGGAGTGTAAAAAGGAAACGCCTGCGCATAAAGCGGAATGAAGGATTGATATTGCTGACTTACTGGATCAAATTGACCGTAGGGATTCGCTGGTGGACTCCATTGAGTGGAAGGATAGGGAAAAGGTGTGGACATATACCAATTATACGGGTTTTGCATAAGGTGAAAACCTCCTGAGAATCACTTTATAGTAGTATATGTTTGATTAAAGCGGGGAGATCTTATCAAAAAAAGAAAAGCACCTGAAGCAAAATATATTGTTTCAGGTGCTGCAAGCTAATAGCCTTTATTAAAATCCACTAAATTGATCGAAGGCTTCCCGTTTTGTAAATACTCTTTTAAGTTTGGTATGAGAATATCTTCAATGACACGCTGATTATAGTATTCCGTCGCCCCTGAAGTGTGGGGCGTGATGATGACTTGATCCATTTCCCAAAGAGGGTTGTTTTCTTCAAGCGGCTCCTGTTCAAATACATCCAGACCGGCACCTGCGATTTTATTTTCCTGCAATGCTTCAATGAGCGACTTTTCGTTTACCGTTTCCCCTCTGCCAATATTAATGAAAAAGGCTGACTCTTTCATTACGTTGAACTGATCTGGACCAAATAGATTGGTTGTTTCTTTCGTATGTGGCAATGTATTGACGACATAATCACAATCAGGAAGGATGTTTGTCAGTTCTTTCAGGGAAACCATTTTATCAAAATTTTCTTCTTCTTTGCCGCTTCTCCGTATGCCAATCACCTTCATTCCGAATGCTTTGGCGATCTTTGCCGTTTCTTTTCCGATTGCCCCCGCTCCAAGAAGGCCGAGTGTTTTGCCATGCATTTCAAGACCGAGCCCTGCGTGATGCCAGGTTTTTGTTTGCTGCTGTTTTACATAGGTGTGAATCAGCCGGGTTAAGCCGAGCATCATGGCGAAAATTGTTTCAGAAATTGGATTCGCATGAACACCGTTTGCACTTGTCACGAGCTGGCTCCGCTTTTCAAACGTCTCAAGTGAAAGGTTATCCACGCCAGCGCTACACGATTGAAGCCATTTAAGCTTGGACTCATCTGTTAAGAGCTCTTCCATTTCCTTTTTCCAGCCAGCGATGACCTCAGCTTCCTGAATGCAGGATTTCCAGTGGGATGAATCTTTTCCGGCAATGATGTTCCAGTCAGGCAAGAGACTATGTACTTGTTCTTCAAGATCTGATGTAAGGTTTTGTGTAATGATCAGTGTGCGTTTTGACATATCAGTGTCCTCCTCAAGGTTATTATTACTATTTTCAGAAAGATGCTTCTAGATGCAACGGGCGATTGCCCGCTTCCTTTTTATATTCCCTTTCACGATTAAAGTAAGCTGTTTAGAGGGTTAAATTCTTAGTATTCGCTGACGAATAAAGGAAAATCCCCCTTCTGCAGCGAAAGAAGCTATGAAAGGTTTTAATCTATTCTTTCATGTTTTTGAATCGAAAAAAACATGTTTAATAGACCACTCATCCTCATTAATTTGAAGATGACCAAAAGAAAACTGCTTTTGTTTTCTTTTATCGGTTGGAGAGCCGGGATTGAATAAGATGGTTCCGTTTATTTTTTTATAAACGGGAATATGAGAATGACCAAATAAGAGAAGATCAGGCTGTATATTCTTAAACTGGTCCATCGCCCGCTGTTCAGTCGTCTTGCCTTTGCCATCACCATGGGTCACTCCAACCGTCAGAGAACCGAAGGATAGGAGTAAAGACTTCTGAAATCTTTGGTGAAGAGCTGGTTCATCCACATTGCCTGTCACCCCATATAGAGGTGCGAATTTAGTTAGGTCATCTGCTATTGCTTCAGTTTGCCAGTCACCAACATGTATAATGGCATCAGCTTCGTGTAAGTAAGTCAGCAAAGCTGGTGGAAACTTTTTTGCCATTCTGGGCATATGAGTGTCCGATAACACGATTATATTCATTTTGTTCACTCCATTCAGATTCCATGTTAAACTATTGTATCAATAGAATTGAAACGACATAAAGGAGATACGAATGTATGCACCTATTCCAGGGAGAACTAACACATCAGCCAACAGAATCGGTTAGAAAATTTACCGTAAGACAGCTTGATCAGGAAGATGAGAAGCTATTTTTTGATTTCCAGGATGAAATAGCCGAAGGTTTGGAGAATGAGGAAACGCTGCAGCCGCTAACGAAGAAAGAGGTAACGTATATCCTTGCAGACGGAGGCATAATGATTGGTGCATTCGTAAATGCGAACTTAATCGGTTTGAGAGCACTGCTGTATCCTGGTGATGACAGTGAAAATATCGGCCATGACCTTGAACTCCCCTATCAAGAGAGAATGAAAGTGGTTCATCAGGAAATTTCTTTGGTACATCCAGATTACCGCGGAAACCATCTTCAGCAAATTTTGGCAAAAGTACTGATGCAGCAATTAAAATATTCCACTGATTATTTTACACATCTGTGCAGCACGGTCTCCCCTTTAAATGTTCCGTCCATAAAAGACAAATTTTCTCAGGGACTTATGATTGTGCAAATGAAGGAAAAACACAGCGGGGTGCCGCGCTATATTTTCTACAAACATCTGGTAAATGATTTTCCGGTAGATAGTTCTTCTTATATTTATATTAGACTGGATAAAACCAATCGCCACAAGCAGTTTCTTGAAAAAGGATATATTGGAATCTGGTTGGAACAGACAGATTTCGGTCACTGGATTGTATTTGCGAGACTAAAAGAGAAAAATTAAACGTTTATTTTATTGTAAAGCAGGGAACTACAAAATTAACACATTAAATTAATTTTATAGGAGGCTTTACCATGACACAAACTCAAAATTATAATCCAAGTACAGGACAAGAAAAAAATAGTAAATTTTTAAAAGGTGTTTTAATAGGAGCAGTGGTTGGTGGAGCAGTCACAATGTTTGATTCCACAACACGTAAATCAGTTACTTCGGGCAGCAGAGGTGTAAAGGATTCGACGATGGGTTACGTAACCAAAGTTAAAGATAACCCTTCTGAAATCAAACATGATTTGCAGGACCGCTTGAAATCTGCAGCAAACGTATTAAAGAATGCAATGAGTGATGCTCAGAGCTTATATGAAAGAGTCAATGAAGATGTTGTTCCTCAAGTTGAAGAAATCAGAGAAAGTGCATCTGATATCGTTAATACTGCAAAGGAAACAACAGAAGGCATTAAAGATATTGGCAGCCAGGTAGCAGAAGCAGGAAGTGAAGTAACAGGAGACAGCGACGACAGCTCTTCTTCTTCAAATACTTCTTCTTCCAACAACCGTACTTCCGGCAGTCAGTCTGGCTCAACGAATAACACTGGATCATCAGCTGGCACAAGCACAGCTACTTTAAATCCTAAAAGTGCTGATACTGTAGCTGCTTCTCCTAAAGGAGATATTCCAGGAAGCCGCACAAGAAGAAAATAAATCTATGAACCATCCGCTTTCTAGCGGGTGGTTTTTTTATTTTATAAAAGCTGGAAGATAGGATTATATCCATAAAAAGAGAATGAGGTCGGGACGAAACTCCAAAAAGTTTTAAAAACGAGGTAGTATTTATAAATAGTAAGAGGTGAACGGAGCGGAAGGTGGCGACTCCTGCAGGATGTGACGGTTGCTTGAGACCCCACAGGGCGCAGCCCGAGGAGGCTCAAGCTCCGTCCCTGCGGAAAGCGTCCGCCTGAAGCGCAGTGAACCGGTCAAAGAGGCTGAGACACTTTTGTCTCAGCCTCATTCCACTTTTGAAAAGCAGCATTGCCTGGTGGAGCAGGATCTATAAATAGGATAGAATGGTTCCGCCAATTGCACCAGTTAAAACGATTACCCAAGGAGGCAGTTTCCAAAAAACGAGCATGCTGAATAAGATCGCTGCAAAAGCAAAATCAATCGGCTCAACAATGGAGCTTGTCCAAATCGGGAAGTAAAAGGCAGAGATTAAAATGCCGGCAACTGCAGCATTTACCCCTGTCAGAGCTCCTTTTATAGAAGCATTCTGCCGCAGCTGATTCCAAAACGGAAGAGCCCCTAAAATCAATAGGAAAGCAGGAAGGAAAATAGCGAAAGTGGCAAGCAAGCCTCCTGACCAGCCATTCATCACAGCACCTAAATAAGCTGCAAACGTAAAAAGCGGACCGGGTACTGCTTGAGCTGCTCCGTATCCAGCAAGAAAATCTTCTTGGCTGATCCAGCCGGACGGAACGAATTCACGTTCGAGGAGCGGAAGAACAACATGCCCGCCCCCAAAGACTAATGAACCTGCCCGGTAAAAGCTGTCAAACATTGCCATCCAGCCCCATTGTGTGGCTTCTCTCAGAATTGGCAGGAGAAGCAGCAGCCCGAAAAACAAGATCAGGCAAACAGCGCCAAATTTCTTTGAAATCGGAAAAGAAAATGATTTTTTTTGTTCAGCAGGCATTTCTTTAAACAAAAGATAACCGATAATCCCGGCGATCAGAATCACCAGAATTTGTGAATAAGTAGTTTGCCAAAGCAAGGTCACTGTCAGCGCAAGGAGAGCGATGGCCTTGCGATTTAAATCCGGTGTAAGGTTTTTTGCCATACCCAGGATGGCATGAGCGACTACAGCTACGGCTACTATTTTTAAGCCCTGCAGCCAACCTGCATTGCCGGCATCAAAGCTTTGTACGGCGAGAGCAAATAGGATAAGAACCAGTACAGAAGGCAAAGTAAAGCCGATAAACGATACAATTCCTCCTATTGTACCTGCTCTCATCACACCAATGCCGATTCCTACCTGACTGCTTGCAGGGCCAGGAAGAAATTGGCAGAGCGCAACGAGATCTGCATAGGTTTTTTCATCAATCCATTTTCTGCGGCGTACGTATTCCTCGTGAAAATAACCTAAGTGAGCGACCGGCCCTCCAAAAGAAGTAAGGCCAAGCCTTGTTGAAATGAGTAAAAGTTGAAATAGTGTCTGAAACGTTACTCTTTCTTTCATAACCGTCTCCTTTAATCATTAATTTCGTTCATAAGTTCTCCTGCTTTTTTTCTAGCTTCTTTCAGGACATGAATCCCTTTGGAAGTAGCAGAATAATACTTGCGAATTTTTCCTTCTGCCAATTGTTCGTGTTTCGTGATTAGACCGTCCTTTTCCATTGAGTGCAGAATGGGGTAAAGAGTACCCGATGACATGGTATATCCATGCTCCATTAGTTCCTGAACCATCCACGCTCCGTAGATCGGCTCTTCCTTAGCGTGATGCAAAATATGAATTTGGATAAAACCGAGAAAAAGCTTGCGTAAAATTTTATCCTCCATGTTTAAATCCCCTCTTTTACTTCACATTGATAACCGATATCGAATCTCTACAAAAAAATTCTAACAGTCTTTGATCGGCTTTAGAACAGATAACCATACTTTTTACAATGTCTTAACAAAAAAAGAGTGACCTTCAACCTGCCGGCAAGCAGGTTTCGGGTCACTCTCTACTATTAATGGATACCATTTAATTCGTTGACTGTGCTAAGCGGACAAGCATATGCGCAAGATGGTGGCGCTGATCCTTATCTCCAACAACCCATAGCTCTTGAAGAAGTTTTTCTTCACGGTTGCGCGGTTCTTCTTTTTTAGCTAGATAATCTCCAACTTTTTCTGCACCTTTGGCTAACGATTCTTCACCTAATCCAAGCTTTTCACCCTTGGACACCTGGTCACCCAGATAGTTTTTGAAGCGGTCAAAGTTTTGAAGAATTTCCTCTTTTTGTTCATTATCAGTTTGTTGAATCTCTTTTTCTACTTTATTTTCGATACTCATGATAAAACCTCCTGATATTTCTATTTTTGGTTACAGTATATGGATACCCGGCAGGTTAAATTCAAAACCTGCCGATGTGCTGCAGAAAGATTATTTTCTTCTCTGCAAACAATCAGCTATAATGCTATAAACTGGTTAATAGATAGTTTCGTAATAGAAGGGGGAAAAGGATGATACAGCTTACCATCGATCATGCTAAAGCGTATAGGGACTTACGACTGCAAGCCCTCTTACAAAATCCAGAAGCGTTTGCTTCAAGCTATGAAGAAGAAAAGGAATTGACTGTGGCAGCATTTGAAAAACGTTTTGAATCAGGAGATTCTTATACATTTGGTGCCTTTATTGAAGAAGAGCTCATAGGGAC
The DNA here is from genome assembly GCF_000829515.1 of Jeotgalibacillus campisalis. GTDB lineage: Bacteria > Bacillota > Bacilli > Bacillales > Jeotgalibacillaceae > Jeotgalibacillus > Jeotgalibacillus campisalis. The sequence continues at coordinate 69,313 of NZ_JXRR01000010.1, forward strand.
GGTTACACTTATTCCGCACAAAAAGGAAAAACTTAAGCATAAATCAGATATTGTTGCAATGTACGTAGATCCTCGCTGCCGGAAAAAAGGAATTGGCAGAAAGCTAATGGAAACGGCCATTAAAAAAGCTGAAGAGATAAAGGAAGTAGAACAGATCCTGTTAGCCGTAGCGGAACCTAATAAAACGGCGAAAAGCTTGTATGTTTCCCTGGGATTCAAATCCTTTGGACTGGAAAGAAAAGCACTAAAACTGGATGGACTTTATATTGATGAAGAATATATGAAACTGGAAATCAGATGAAAACAATAGCTTGTTCCGCTAGCTGATTATTGCTATGTTTAGGGGACACTTTTATTCAATAAACTATTTTACGCATGAATTTTTGGGGGATTAGGGGGGAGATCAGTGATAGATGATCGATATTCAAGACAAGAGCTTTTTGGGGCAATTGGCAAGCATGGACAGCAATTAATGAAGAAAAAACATGTCCTGCTCGTCGGTGCTGGAGCTCTTGGCACAGGAAATGCTGAGGCGCTAGTACGTGCTGGAATCGGTAAGCTGACCATTGTGGACCGTGATTATGTAGAAGTAAGCAACTTGCAGCGACAGCAATTATACAGTGAAATTGACGCTCAAAAAAAATTGCCTAAAGCAATCGCAGCTAAATACAGACTTGAGCAAATCAATAGTGATGTGAAGATTGAATCTCATGTACTGGATGCCTCATGGACAGATTTGCTTGAATTGGCGCAACCGACGGATTTAATTATTGATGCAACTGATAATTATGATACCAGGCTTGTTTTAAATGATGTGTCACAAAAATTGGGCATACCATGGATTTATGGAGCCTGTGTCGGAAGCTGCGGAATGACCTTTACGATTCTTCCGGGCAAGACACCCTGCTTTCAGTGTTTATGGGATAAAATGCCGTCTGCTGGCGGACAGACCTGTGACACAGTCGGGATTATAAGCGCTGCTGTTGGAATGGTTGTCGCCCATCAAACTGCAGATGCATTGAAGATACTAGTAGAAGACCAGGATTCACTCAGCGGCAAATTGATCACATTTGATTTGTGGCAAAATACATATGCAGCTGTTCAGGTAAAAAAATTAAAGAACAGCAGCTGTCCATCCTGTGGCACGGCTCCGTCTTACCCGTATTTATCCTCGCAAAATAGTTTAAAAACGGCTGTTTTGTGCGGCAGAAATACCATTCAAATTCGTCCTGCTGAGAGAAGAAAGATTAATCTGCCTGACCTCAATGCGGTTTTCACCACACAAGGACTGCCTGTTCAATACAATCAATTTTTACTGAGCGTTGAAATCAGGGATAAACGGCTGGTTGTATTTGAAGATGGACGGGTGTTAATTCACGGAACTGATAATATAACAGAAGCAAAAAAAATCTACCATAAAGTTTTCAGCTGAGTTGCATACAATTTATTTAGCAAAAAAATCCCCCTTTATTCCATTATAGAACCAGGGGGATATGCATTCTTCAGAACGTTTTGTCTTTCACTAAGCAGGGAACAACCTTGTAGAAGGAAGAAAAGCTCAATGCCATCTACTTTTGCTTTTAACTTCTAAACTAGAATAGAATACATGAATCACTCAATAAATGTGGATGGAATCGTTTGACGGTGATAGTCTCCATTTTTTCCTCCCGTTTTCTCCTTTAAAAAAGTAGGACCAATCACGATTCCTTTATCGATCGCTTTACACATATCGTAGACTGTCAAGGCGCAAACAGATGCAGCAGTCAGGGCTTCCATTTCAACTCCGGTGCCTCCGGTTGTTTTCACCGTTGCAAGAATAATAAGCTCATAGTTTTCATTCTTTTCCTGCCAGCGGAAGGAAAGATCAACTCCGCTGATGGAGATGGGGTGGCACATGGGAATAAGAGCTGAAGTCTGCTTAGCTGCCATAATGCCAGCTACTTGGGAAACACTTAACACGTCCCCTTTTTTCATCGTTTGATTCGTTATACTTTGATAGATTTCTTGATTAACCAGTACACTAGATTGAGCGGCTGCGGAGCGCGTTGTGTGTGATTTTTCAGAGATGTCCACCATTTTTGCTCTGCCCTGCTCGTTAAAATGTGTAAATTCCGACAATAAAAGCACCTCGCTTATAAGTAATACTCGTCATTGTATCATGTCAGTCTTAGTTAATCGCAGATTTTGCAGCGAAGAAGGGAGAATGCATTCTATGGTTGAAAAAAGGAAGCCAATACCTGTAGGAGAAGCGGTTAGCCGTGTAATCGCCCTTGCCGGGTCAGGTAAAAAAGAAAGAGTACATATCGAACAATCATACGGAAGAACGCTTGCTGAGGATCTAAGGGCTTTGCACCCTGTTCCCCCATTTGACCGGTCTCCCTATGACGGGTTTGCAATCCGTTCAAAAGATTCGAAACATGCCTCAAAGGACCATCCAGTCACATTTACCATTACAGAAACCATTGGGGCGGGTTTTGTTGCCTCTAAAAAAGTGAACGAGTTTGAAGCGGCAAGAATTATGACTGGCGCAAAAATGCCTGAAGAATGCGATGCAGTCGTGATGCTCGAGCTGACAACTCAAACTTCCAAGAACGGACAAGAAAGCATGTCAATCAAGCGTGCATTTAAAAAGGGAGATAATATTTCCTTTACAGGAGAGGACACAAAAGAAGGCGACGTACTTGTTCAAAAAGGGACGAAAATCACACCTGGTGTTGTCGCCGTTTTAGCGACCTTCGGGTATGAGTACGTGGAAGTAGCCCGGAAGCCTCTAATCGGTATATATGCAACCGGTTCTGAGCTGCTTGATGTAAGTGAAGAATTAGAGCCGGGTAAAATCCGCAACAGCAATGCTTATATGGCAGCTGCACAGATTACTGCTGCCGGGGGCGAGGTTAGAATGCTCGGAAAGCTCGATGATGAGTTGGAAAGCTGCTATGCATCCATTCGGGAAGCGATAAACCAAGTAGACATTCTCATTACGACAGGAGGCGTTTCTGTCGGAGATTTTGATTTTCTTCCTGCGATTTATGACAAGCTCGGAGCAGAGGTTTTATTTAACAAAATTGCAATGAGACCCGGCAGTGTCACAACAGTGGCTCATCTCAATGGCAAACTTCTATTTGGCTTATCGGGCAATCCGTCTGCTTGTTTTGTTGGCTTCGAACTATATGTCCGGCCGGTAATCAATCTACGCTTATTTAAGACGAAGCCGCATCTCTTAAAAGTTAAAGCCAGATTATCAAAGGACTTTCCTAAACCAAATCCGTTTACCCGCTTCGTTCGCAGCAAACTTTCTTACGAAGAAAACGGGTTGTTTGCTGCTCCAAATGGGTTTGACAAATCAAGCGCCGTCACATCGCTTGCAGGTGCCGATTGTTTCATTGTCCTGCCTGGAGGAACAAGGGGCTACGCCGAAGGAGACCGCATTGATGTACTGCTTCTTGAATCAGCTGAAGGCAGTGAGTGGCCATGGACGTAAATCTTCCCATTCTTCAACTAGCCGGCTATCAAAACAGCGGCAAAACGACTGCCGCACAAATTTTGATTAAGCGTGCTGTAAAAGAAGGCTTTCAATTAGGCTCCATTAAGCATCATGGACATGGTGGAGAGCCGGATGGAACGCGTCTTACTAAAGACAGCCATAAACATTTGCAGGCAGGTGCAGCCGTCAGTGCAGTTGAAGGTAACGGCATGCTGCAGCTCAGCAATCAAAAAGGACATTGGACACTTGATCAGCTTATTGTTATTTACCAAGGACTAGAGGTGGATGGCATTTTAGTTGAAGGCTATAAAATGGCCCATTATTCGAAAATCGTGATGATTGGCAAACAAGAAGATACGTTGCTTTTATCTGAACTGACAAATATCGTTGCCGTTATTCGGGATAAAACGGTGAAAATAGATGAAACATCCTTTCCGGTTTTTACAAGGGAGGAAGAAGAAAAATACAGTCGATGGTTCATCGATTTCTTAAGGGGGTAAAGTCATGTACAAGATTACTTCTCAACCGATCGCAATTGAAGAAGTAACAGCTAAAGTCGTCCGCCCTGAGGCAGGTGCCATCGTTAACTTTATCGGAACCGTCCGGGAATTTACCAAAGGAAAACGAACACTGTCCCTTCAATATGAAGCGTATCCAGAGATGGCAGAAAAGCAATTGAGGAAAATTGGGGATGAAATAAAAGAAAGATGGCCGGATGCGGTGACAGCAATTACTCATCGTACAGGAAAACTGGCTATTTCAGATATTGCGGTGGTAATCGCCGTATCGACCCCGCATCGAAAAGACGCTTACCAGGCAAACGAATATGCAATCGAGCGGATCAAGCAGATCGTGCCAATATGGAAAAAGGAACAATGGGAAGATGGAGAAGAATGGATAGGGGACCAGCTCCAAAAAACAGCTTATTCAGATGGGAAACCCGGGGAGGTGAAACCCTCATGATACATGTTCAATGCTTTGCTCATTTAAAAGAACAAACAGGACAAGATACAATTACCATTGAGCAATCCTCGCTGTCGGTAGCCGATTTGCTTGCAGAGCTTTCTGCTCGTTTTTCAATTGAGACAGATTCATTAATGGTAGCCATTAACGAAGAATATGCTTCACCTGAAGACATTGTATCAGAAGGAGACCGTGTGGCATTAATTCCTCCGGTGAGCGGCGGTTAAAGGGGGAGATAAAAGTGGGAGAGAAACTCGCAGGAGTCATCTTATCGGGCGGCGGATCTACCCGCTTCGGGGAGCCGAAAGCGTTCGCTAAGATGAATGGAAAAGCTTTTTATCAGCACGCAGCCGACGCGCTCTCCCCCTTTACAGAGGAGATCCTGATTGTCAGCCATCCTGATTTAAAGCAGCGGTTTGAAGGGGAAACGTCTTATCCCGTCATTCAGGATCAGGAGCCATATGCAGAAAAAGGTCCCTTATCAGGTATCTATGCTGCCATGGAGCAATGTGACGCACAATGGTACTTTATTGTCGCCTGTGATATGCCCTATTTTAATTCGGATGCTGCCGGTAAATTGCTTCATCACAGATCCAAAGAAGTTCAGGGAGTCATTCCTTCTTCAGAAGGCAGGATGCAGCCGTTAGCAGCGATCTACCATAAAGATACTCTTCCACATTTGAAAAACCAATTATCCTCGGGGAGTTTTCGGATGATGGAGTGGATTGAACGCTTTCATGTTAAGGTAGTGACAGAAGACGTTTCCGGAATCGATAAATCGGCTTTTCAAAATATCAACGATCAGAAAACATTTGTACTGCTAAAAACAATTAACGATAAGGCTTAATTGATTTCGACTTAACATCATCCAGCGTTTGCAGAAAAGTTAAAAACGCTAATGAAAGGAGATAGAATATGGCCGATCCAATAAGAGATGTTTTCTCAAGACCGCTGAAAGATATCAGAATATCGGTTACAGATCAATGTAATTTCCGTTGCAGCTACTGTATGCCAGCTGAAATTTTTGGACCGGACTTTGCCTTTCTTCCTAAAGAAGCGTATTTGTCTTTTGACGAGATTCACCAGCTTGTCGGGTCAATGGCAGAGCTTGGAGTTGAAAAGGTCCGTTTAACAGGCGGAGAGCCGCTGCTTAGAAAAGACCTGCATTTGCTGATAGAAAAACTGTATGAAATTGATGGTATAAAAGATATCGCGCTGACGACTAATGCAATGATGCTTCCAAAGTATGCAGAAAAATTAAAAGCAGCCGGACTTCAGCGCGTCAATGTCAGCATGGACGCAATTGATGAGGATGTATTTAAAAAGATGAACGGAAGAAGTGTCAGCACAAAACCGGTTCTCAAAGGAATTGATGCCGCTGTTAATGCCGGACTTGAAGTGAAAATCAATATGGTTGTACAAAAGGGCGTTAATGATGATCAAATCATTCCAATGGCTTCTTATTTTAAAGAGCGGAATATTACATTGCGATTTATCGAATTTATGGACGTCGGCAGTACAAATGGCTGGAAGCTATCCTCTGTCGTTACAAAGAAAGAGATTGTCTCACTTTTAAATGAAAAATTTGAGGTATACCCTCTTGAGGAAGCCTATTATGGCGAAGTAGCAAGCCGATATCGTTATGCAGGCACTTCCTCTGAAGTGGGGGTCATTTCATCTGTTTCCGATTCTTTTTGTTCAACCTGCACCCGTGCAAGAATCTCTGCAGATGGAAGGTTCTATACCTGTTTATTTGCAACAGAAGGTTTTGATCTGAAAACGTTTATGAGAAATGCCTCTTCTCTTGAAGAAGTCACGAAAGAAATTTCTATTCTATGGAATAAACGGAAAGACCGATATTCAGACGAACGAACCGAAGAAACCGCTAAAAACAGAAAGAAGATCGAGATGTCCTATATCGGGGGATAGCAAAAAGGCAGGCTGGAGTAATTCCGCCTGTTTTTTTGTCATTAAAGAACCGGCGCTCTGTAAATTTCACTAAAAATTAAGCCATCGTTTTTCAAAATAATCGGAACAAAAAGAAGGAGTGGAGAAATATGTTATCCGACCACAGAAAAATGTCAGCGAAACCGGCAGCCTGCAAAGTAATAACCATAAGTGATTCCCGAACAGAAGAAACGGACAAAAGCGGAAGAACAATAATGGAGTTATTAGAACAAAATGCACACAAGATTAAAGGGTATGAAATCGTGCCAGATGAAAAAATGCTAATTCAAAGGGCAGTTCAAAGCGGGATTCAGGATCCAAAAGTGGATGCAATTTTGTTGAGTGGAGGAACTGGTTTCTCTAAAAGAGATGTAACCATTGAGGCTGTTCAACCGTTATTGGAAAAAGAGGTAATAGGATTTGGAGAACTTTTTCGGTATTTAAGCTACACCGAAGATATAGGTTCGGCTGCGATTTTGTCACGGGCAATAGCCGGAACCATAAAGGAAACGGTCATCTTTGCCATGCCGGGCTCAACTGGTGCAGTGAAGCTCGCCATGAATAAAATAATTCTAAATGAATTAGGACATATTGTGACGGAGATCCAGAAATAAAAGCAGATTAAACCATCTTTTTTGTAGGATTGTGACATAATTTTGACAAGAAAACGTTTCAATTTATTCCTTTAGGGTAGCAAAGTAAAAAGACTGTTTATTATTACAATTAAACGATGAGGGAGAGATGATCGTGCCAGATCAAAAAAAGGTCATGATTAATGGAAAGAATGTTCGGGTCGGAGAATCTCAAACCGTACTCCAGGCGTTAACAGATCACTCCATTGAGGTGCCGCAGGTTTGCTATCATCCAAGTCTGGGTCCTATTGAAACATGCGATACCTGTATTGTGCAGGTGAACGGGGAGTTTGTCCGATCCTGTTCTACATCATTAAACGAAGGAGATGTAGTGGATACTGAACATAAGGATGTAAAAGAAGCTCAAGTGATCGGAATGGACCGCATCTTGAAAAATCATGAACTATACTGCACGGTTTGTGACTATAACAATGGAAGCTGCGAAATACATAATACAGTGAAAGATATGAAGATTAATCACCAAAGCATGCCATTTGAAGAAAAACCATTTGAAGTAGATGATTCCAATCCGTTTTACCGCTATGATCCAGATCAATGCATTCTGTGCGGACGCTGCGTGGAAGCCTGCCAGGATGTTCAGGTGACAGAAACGCTGACGATTGACTGGAATTTAAAAAAGCCCCGCGTAATTTGGGACAAGGACTCCAAAATAAATGAATCCTCCTGTGTTTCCTGCGGACACTGCTCTACCGTTTGTCCATGTAATGCCATGATGGAAAAGGGAATGGAAGGGGAAGCCGGATTTCTGACAGGCATCGCCAAAAAAACTCTCCGCCCAATGATCGAAATCACAAAAAATGTAGAAACAGGATACGGCTCCATTCTTGCCATTTCAGATATGGAATCTGCGATGCGGGATGAACGAATTAAAAAAACGAAAACCGTTTGTACGTATTGCGGCGTAGGCTGCAGCTTTGATGTATGGACAAAGGACCGGAAAATTTTAAAGGTAGAACCACAGGCAGAAGCACCGGCAAATGGAATTTCTACTTGTATCAAAGGGAAATTCGGCTGGGATTTTGTTAACAGTGAAGAGCGCATAACCAAGCCTTTAATTCGGGAAGGAGATGCATTCCGTGAAGCTGAATGGGAAGAAGCACTTCAGCTGATCACCTCTAAATTCTCTCAGGCAAAAGAAGAGCATGGCCCCGACTCTATGGCCTTTATCTCTTCCTCTAAATGTACAAATGAAGAATCATATGTGATGCAGAAGCTTGCCCGTTCGGTTATTGGAACAAATAACATCGATAACTGCTCGCGGTACTGCCAAACACCTGCCACTATGGGACTGTTCAGAACTGTCGGCCACGGTGGAGACTCAGGATCCATCACAGATATTGAACAAGCTGAACTTGTGCTGATCGTAGGCTCTAATACTGCTGAATCTCACCCGGTCCTGGCAACTCGTGTAAAGCGATCACATAAATTAAAAGGCCAAAAATTATTTGTCGCAGATCTCAGAAAGCATGAGATGGCGGAGCGTGCAGATCTCTTTATCCAGCCGAAGTCCGGTACAGATATCGTTTGGCTTTCTGCAGTGACAAAATATATTGTCGATCAGGGCTGGGCAGATAAAACCTTCCTTGAAAACCGGGTTAACGGGCTTCAGGAGTATGTTGATAGCTTAGAGAAATACACTATGGATTATGCAGCAGATGTAACAGGCATAGAGAAAGAAACTCTAATCTTTATGGCTGAACAAATCGTAGAAGTAAAAACGGTTTCTGTTTTATGGGCCATGGGCGTCACGCAGCATCTTGGCGGAAGTGATACTAGTACGGCAATATCCAATCTTCTGCTCATTACAGGAAACTATGGAAAACCTGGTGCCGGAAGCTATCCTCTTCGCGGACATAACAATGTGCAGGGAGCAAGCGATTTTGGCAGCATGCCTGACCGTTTCCCTGGCTATGAGAAAGTCACAGATGATGCTGTTCGTGCTAAATATGAAGAAAAATGGGGAGGACCTTTACCGTCCGAACCAGGATTAAATAACCACGAGATGATTGCCGCAGTCCACTCGGGTGATTTAAAAATGATGTATTTAAAAGGGGAAGACATGGGCATGGTGGATTCAAACTTAAACTATGTTCATGAGGCCTTTGAAAAGCTTGATTTCTTTGTTGTCCAGGATATTTTCTTATCCAAAACAGCCGAATTTGCAGATGTTGTGCTGCCGGCCAGTCCAAGCTTTGAAAAAGAAGGAACCTTTACCAATACTGAAAGAAGGATTCAGCGGCTGTATCAGGTGATGAATCCATTAGGAGACTCAAAACCGGACTGGAAAATCATTCAGGAAATTGCAAACCGTCTGGGAGGAGATTGGACCTTTAATCACCCAAGCGAAATTATGGCAGAGGCAGCTTCTCTATCTCCGCTTTACGCAGGAGTAACCTATGATCGTCTTGAAGGCTACAAGAGTCTTCAATGGCCTGTAGCTGCTGATGGCACAGACTCGCCGCTCTTGTTCACAGAGGATTTCCCATTTCCGGATGGCAAAGCACGATTATTCCCTGTTGAATGGACCAAGCCGCTTGATTTCGATAAGGAATACGATATTCATGTAAACAATGGGCGTTTACTTGAGCATTTCCATGAAGGAAATATGACATACAAATCAAAAGGTATTACATCTAAAACGCCGAAAACATTTCTGGAGGTTTCACCTGAGCTGGCAAAAGAAAGAGGGCTTGAGGACGGCACGCTCGTTCGACTCACTTCCCCGTATGGCCATGTGAAAGTAGAGTGTCTGGTTACAGATCGCGTAAAAGGAAAAGAAGTCTACCTGCCTATGAATGATTCAGGAGAAGCAGCGATCAACTTCTTAACCAGCAGTCATGCCGATAAAGACACAGATACTCCGGCATATAAGGAAATCAGTGCAAAGCTTGAGATTCTCAGACCAAAAGGGGAAAGTCCTCTGCCGAGAATCAACCACCGTAACGGAAACCCTCAGCCGCAAATTGGCGTTCAGGTGGAAGAAAAATGGAAGCGTAAGGATTATATCTTCCCTGGTGATCTGGTGAAGATTAAGAAGGAGTCGAGTTACCGTGGCTAAAGCAACGAAAGTCATTCATCGTCTTCAGTTAAGTGAAGAAGAACTCCGGAAAAGTGAACTGGAATCAATTGAAAGCATGCTTCTCGCGAATAAAGAGGCCATTCAGGAAACATTTAAAATCCTGAATCACCTCCAGGACCGGGGAATTTTGGAAATGGGAACCGCGCTCCTATCCCAGGGAGACAAAGTAATGGATATTTTGGTTAAAACAGCCGATTCTCCTGAAACAACCAATACGCTGAAAAATCTTCTGCTGATGCTTGGGACATTAGGAACATTGAATGTTCAGCAGCTTGAGCCATTGATTTTAAAAGTAAATACCGGTATCGCACGCATTTCAGAGCTATCTGAGGAAGATGAGAAGGGCGGTTACTTCACCCTTCTCCGGTCATTAACTGATCCGGACGTAAAAAGAGCGATGGCTGTGGGCATCACCTTTTTAAAAGGGATTGGTGAAAAGCAGGATGACCTGGAGCGCACAACCAAAACGCCTGAAGATCAGCAGCATGAGCAAAATGATCAGGATGAATCGGACGGAGTTCAAAGAACAGTTGGCAGCGAACCGACGAGTATCCCATCAGAAGGGACCCATGACAGCAAGGAGAAGCATGCAGCTAAAAGGCCCGGTGGAAAAAGCTGGCTGCTCGCAGCTGCAGGAGTATCCCTGCTTTCGATCCCTCTCACACTAGCTATCAAGAAAAAAGAACGGGCAACTAAATAGAACCGCAGAACCGCTTAAGTCTCGAAAAACCGTACTTGAGTGGTCTGCATGTTTTTAACTATTTTCATCTAAAAAGAAACTAAAAGAAGAAGGATCCTCGATCTGAAAGGAGCACAATTATGGCGAAAACAAAAAATCGTTGGCTTATTGCAGCAGCGGCAGTAGGCATACACATCTCAATTGGTTCCGTTTATTCTTGGAGCGTATTTTCAAATCCTCTTACAGAAAAGCATGGATGGTCATCAAGTGAAGTGGCACTCACATTTAGTATAGCAATCTTATTTTTAGGATTATCTGCTGCATTCATGGGTCATTTTGTGGAGAAGCATGGTCCTAAAAAATCAGGGATTGTTGCTTCCGTCTTGTTCGGAATTGGGATGATTGGAGCAGGTTTTGCAGACAGTATAGGGAACCTATACCTTCTCTATTTCTTTTACGGAGCACTTGGCGGCATGGGGCTTGGAATAGGGTACATTACACCTGTTTCATCATTAGTTAAATGGTTCCCTGACCGAAGAGGCCTTGCAACGGGTCTTGCCATTATGGGCTTCGGTTTTGCTTCACTGATTGCAAGTCCAATTATTGAGGCACTCATCAATGCAATCGGCATTTCAAATACGTTCTTTCTTTTAGGTGCGATTTATTTTGTGCTAATGATCCTTTCTTCGCTGTACTTGGCGGCGCCACCAAAGGACTTCCTTCCTAAAGGAATGACAAAAGAAGAACTGAATGAAAAAACAACAGACAAAAAGACTGGAGATCTGTCTCAGCTGACAGCCAATGAAGCCATAAAAACAGTTCGCTTCTGGGCGTTATGGATCATGCTGTTTATTAATATTACTTGCGGCATCGCCATTATCTCAGTAGCATCGCCTATGGCACAGGATATAGCAGGAATGACAGCTGGAGCAGCGGCTCTTATGGTTGGTATTATGGGTCTGTTTAATGGATTTGGCCGTATAGGCTGGGCATCTGTCTCAGATTATATTGGTCGGCCGAATGTTTATACAGCATTTTTCGCCATTCAAACTGTAGCCTTTTTTATCCTGCCGAACATAACCAATGCTATTATCTTTCAAATTTTAATTTTCGTCATCTTATCTTGTTATGGCGGCGGATTTGCCTCTATTCCTGCATATATTGGAGATTTGTTTGGGACAAAGCAGCTTGGTGCTATTCATGGCTATATTCTCACTGCCTGGGCGGCTGCAGGACTTGTTGGTCCAAGTGTGGTGACACGGATTGAGGAAGCTACAAACAGCTATCAGCTTACCATGTATATCTTCGCCGGCGCATTTGTTGTGGCGCTTGCAGTCTCGCTATTAATTCGTTTGAATATCAAGAAAATACGTGAAACTAATAATAAAACAGCCACGGCAAGTTAAACTGATAAGTGGCTGGGACATAACTGGAAAAAGGCTAAAAAATAGGCAACATATATCAGTAGTATGAGGTGAACGGAGCGGAAGGTGGCGACTCCAGCAGGATACGGCGTTTGCTTGAGACCCCGCAAGGCATAGCCTGAGGAGGGCTCAAGCGGCGTCCCTGCGGAAAGCGTCCACCTGAAGCGAAGTGAACCGGTCAAAGAGCTTGAGACACTTTTGTCCCAAGCTCTTTTAAGTCTAGTAACGTAAAGGAGAATGGATATGATTGAACCTGTTACGCTCAACAGGACGGTTCTTAAAATAAAAAATGGGACAGGAGAATGGGTCACAGATGAGGTGGCGGCTGAACAGGCTGTAACGATTAAAATGAACGGGGAAGAATTCGTCACTATGGTTTGCACACCTGAATACATCGAGGATATGGTAATTGGATATCTTGCATCAGAAGGAATTATCCGTTCTTACCAAGATATCAAGAGCATTCGACTGGATGAAACAAATGGATTTGTGCACGTGGAAAGTGAGAGAATTAATCCTTTGTATGAGGGTCTTCAGAATAAAAGGTATCTTACCTCTTGCTGCGGCGGAAGCAGACAGGGATTTGTATTTGCGAGTGATGCTATGGCTGCTAAGAAAATGACTGAACGGCATGTGAAAATGACGCCCGCTGATTGCTCAAGACTAATGGATGAAATGCAGGGCAGTGCCGCCACATTCAAACAGACGGGCGGCGTTCACAATGCAGCTCTTTGTGATGCGAACGGTATTGTACTGAGCAGGATGGACATCGGAAGACACAATGCACTCGATAAAATTTACGGCTATTGTCTTAAAAACAATATTTCCGTAAAAGAAAAAGTCATCGTGTTTAGCGGCAGACTTTCTTCAGAAATTTTATTAAAGGTAGCAAAAATAGGATGTGAAATGGTTTTATCAAAATCAGCACCCACGCAAAGAGCACTCGAACTAGCAGAAGAGCTTCATATTACAGCAGTTGGATTTATTCGGGGCCAATCAATGAATGTATATACTCACCATGAACGCATTTCTCTTGATTAGATGTATTCGATTCGAGAGGACGTTCTTTGTTATGTACTAAATTAAAAAAAGAGCAACATGAAAATGCTGCTCTTTTTCTCGTTTATTTTTCCGCCGCTTTTAATGTGTCTCTGTAAGTTTAATTTCATCATGGTCAATAGACTGCACATTATCAGCAAAAATTAATCTAGTCCTGAACCGATAGGAGGCATCATCCGAGCATTTTGCCATGGACGCAGGGAGGGTATAAGAGAAAGGGATCTTTGTCCAATCCTTATCGTCAATCACTTTAGACATATAAATGGTGGTTGCGACTTCTACCATTTTTTCTGTATTCGTTTCTTTATCAAGCAACATCAAATCGCACTCCAGCCGCGATACTTTCTTTTTGCTTTTAGGTCCTTTTAAAAGGAATTCCCCCGATATTTTATCCCCGGGAAGCAGAGAGTGATGATTCAGCATTAAATCTACTTTCCCTTTATCTCTGTAAATCCATTTTTTTAGTGTGTTAATCATGGAAGCAGCTCCTTCCTTTCTTTAATGAAACTTACTTCATTTAGCAGCTCTAATGATAGATACGGGTCAGAAAGTAAAAAGTTTCATGCGGTGATTAAGCAAGATCTCCCCCTGGGGTTTCTTTCAATGAACTTCCGGTCTTTAACTTGCGGAACTTTACATAAAATACATACGTCATACTAAAAGACAAGATTCCGAACACAATGACCATAAGCTGAAGACCAATCATATCAAGCAGAAATCCTGTCAGCAGCAAGACTACCTGAAAGATCAGGCGGTCAAGCATATTTCTGAAAGAAAAGAATCGCCCGTGAAATTCCTTAGGCACGCGCGTTTGAAAGATCGTGGCTGCAGTAGGGAAAAAACAACCTACAGAAAAACCGAATACGATAAATGCGAGAATCGTCATAAATGGAATATCCGCAAAATAGAGAAGGAATTGGGAGATTCCTATAATAAACGAAAAAGTAAATAAAATTGAGTATGGAGAAAATCTATCGCCAAGCTTCTTAATATAAAAGGCCCCAACCATAAAGGATAGCCCTTCTGCTGTATAAATCCATCCTTTAATTGAAGCACTGTCCTGAATCTCGCTGATGTTAATAACCATTAAATTAAATCCGCCAATGAAAAGCAGCGGGATCAGGGTAAGCACCAAGGTCATTAGCACAATGGGAAGCCCTTTAATAATAGGAAAGACATCTTTAAATCCAGTGTTTAGTTTTTTGGCTTCATCTGGCAAAGACTTGGTTTGTTTTTCGTCAATTTCCAAAAGCCAGGTGACCCCGAAGAGTAAGGCATAAGCAGTCAGAGATAAGACATAGATCATGGAAAGAGACATCATGGTAAGGAAAATCCCTGCAATGGCTGTTCCTAAAACGCGCGATAGTGTAGAGACATTCATATGGATGCCATTCAGCTGAAGAAGCTGCCGCTCTTTTACAACAAGAGGGATCGCTGCCTGAAGAGCTGGGAAATAAAAAGCGGCTGACATTTGAATAAAGACCAGAAAGACGATCATCCACCAAACCGAACCCGTTTCAATGGCAATCAGCATAAAAACAACACTGATCGATCTTACGAACCCCGAGGCTAGCATAACGGTTTTCTTCTTCATCTGATCGGTTATTCTCCCGGCAAGAGGACCAATGGCAATACCTGCAAGAAGTCCTATTGCAAGGATAACCGCTTTTAAAAAGTCGGAAGGAATTTTCTCCTGCATAAACTCCAAGTTGCCGATAATTCCAAGCCATAGCCCCACACCGGCAATGAATTCACCGGTTAACAGGATCCAAACATTTCGATTACGTATCATTTCGTTAACCCTCTCATTCTTTTACTATCAATTAGTATGATTCAAACAACGATTATTGTCCATGAATTCTGACATTTACTATAAAACTTCAAGAAAAGAAATTATAAAATTAAAAAGTTTAAATTCTCCATATCTTGAATTTCATGATAAAATCTAATTAACAAGTAAACTTCTATAAATAGTAGCATACCCAGCTTTTAAAGGAGAGACCACATGGACAAGGATAAGTCATTATACGCTTATTTAGAAGAGCATTCAAAAATAATTTCAAATGAATGGTATGAAACGATACAAGAGGAAGATCCGCAAGCGGTGTATGCTTCCAGGAATCCAAATGTAATAGAAGGCCTGAAAAAACAAAATCTTGAATTCAACTATCTGGTGAACCGGATCTTTAATGATGAACAAGAATATTACTATACAGAAATTAAAAAGTGGGCAAAATCTATTGCTGAAGACATAGAGCATCAAAAGACCCCGATTCATAAAATTATCAGGGAATTTATGAGAGTCCGGAATTTATATCTCTCTTATATTAGAACATATGCCAGAAATAGCAATGATCAGGTTTCGCCGGAACGGATGGAAGAATGGCGGGATCGGATGACAAAAGCAGTGGATCATGCTCTTACTTTATTTGTTGAGGAAGCATTTATATTATCAGAGCGGCAAATTAAGTCTCAAAAAAACATGATTAATGAATTAAGCTCTCCTGTAATTGTTCTGCATAAAGGGGCAGCTCTTCTTCCTTTAATTGGTGATATTGACTCCGAAAGAGCTAGAATTATCATGGACAGCACGCTTTTTCAATGTATGGAAAAACAAGTGTCACACCTATTCCTGGATTTATCAGGTGTGTTAATCATCGATACGATGGTGGCCCAGCAGCTTTCTCATTTAATGACGGGACTGAAATTGATTGGCGTTGAAACAACGATTTCAGGTATACGACCTGAGATTGCACAAACCTCTGTTCAACTGGGAATTAAATTTGAAGAAGGCACGATTAAATCTACGCTTGCCCATGCAATATCAGACACGATATCAACTTTATAAAGTCACGCTCTTTAATGGAAGAATGGTCCATTAAAGAGCTGGATGTTAATGTGATATACTTTTGAAATCAAGCAGCAGGAGGAATTTCCATGGATGCCAATAAAAGAATCGGATTATATATAGTAGAGGAAAGCTATCAATTAGCTGAGAAAATGAATGAAGATCTAGATAAAGATTTTATCCATATGAGTGTAAGTGAAGAAGAAGTAATTGAATTGAATCAATGGCGGGCAGAATTTATCAAGTATCTTGGGGAAGCAGTTCAGGCTGACTCCTCTGAAGCGGTATGGTCTAAGGCTGAGGAATGGGCAAGGCTTTCGGGAGAAGCGGCTGTTTCCCGTGGCGTTCAACTCGATGATGCGATGACGACGTTAACGTCATGGCGAACGGTGATTTGGGTCGCAATCAAAGAAAAACTGGGAGATATCGAATTATCACCTGTGCAGATTATTGATATAAGTCTTATTATGAATCCAATTATTGATTATGCAGGTCAGGTCTTTAGTTTGGCCTATGTAAAAAACTATCAGGAAAGCATTAAAAAGTCTCAAAGTTCGGTGCTTGAGTACTCAGTTCCTGTGGTAGGTTTGTCTAATGATGTAGCAATTTTGCCGCTTATTGGCGAACTGGATGATGAACGAGCAAAAATTTTAAAAGAAGTTGCGCTTCATAAATGTCTTGAACTTCGTAATTCTACTTTGATCCTTGATTTATCAGGCGTGCCGATGGTTGATACCATGGTTGCCAATGAACTATCACAGGTCATTGATTCATTAAAATTAATTGGCGTGAAAACGGTTCTAACCGGACTGCGGCCGGAAATTGCACAGGCTGTAGTGGAGATTGGCATTAAATTTGAAGGAATGACCATTATGAAAAACCTTAAAAATGCAATTGAGGAACTTCAAAATAAACACACCTTCTAATCTGGCTCTTGCCGTCCTTACAACAGGGGCGACAAGAGTTTTTTAAAAGATTTGAAGGGCTCTATTTTCTATTTTAGGTAAAAAATAACAACGGGTTCTTTAGTCTATTCAGAATAATCGTTATACTTACTATATCTTCTTACCAAATAGGCGGAGAAAGGGTAAAAGACTAGAAGTTAAAACGTTTAACTACAAACGATAAATAACCAAGATATAAATGAAAAAGAAGCGCAGGGAGGACAATCAGATGTCAGAAAATCCGTATAACAAAGACGAATTTGCATCGTTTGATCAATATTTTGAGGAAGAAATGAAAAAGGTAAATGAACAGCTGGATCAGGAAGTGCTGATCGCCATGATAGGAGATGTTAATGCAGGGAAGTCATCTGCAATTAATCAATTAATAGGCGATAACGTAGCAGAGACAGGTGCGAAGCCGGGTGAAACAAAAGGTGTCAAACGGTATCAATATCGTGACCGGATTTTCTTTGTCGATACCCCGGGTCTCGATGACATTGTACGTGAGCATTCTGATGTCACGGTGAAATTCTATAAGGAAGCAGATATTGTTCTGTTTTTTCTAAATGCTGCGGGTACCGTTCTGTCAGAAGGAGAAAGAAAGTCATTGGCAGAAATAGAAAAGATTAATGCAAACATTCTGATCGTGCTGAATAAGATTGATGCTGCTGAACAAATCCCTGAGATCGTAGGCTACATTAAAAAGCATACGAACAGAAAACACCCTGTCATTCCGGTCTCTTCAAAAACAGGAGAAAACATAGATGACCTGCGTAACAAAATGCTGGACTTGCTGAAAAAGAAAAAAAAAGACATCCTGTTCGCAAAAAGTATAAAAGTAAAATCTTCAACCGCCAATAAATGGATTTTAGGAGCGAGTGGATCAGCTGCTGCGATTGGTGCTACACCAATACCAGGTGCTGATATTGTTCCGATTACCGCTATTCAGGTAGGAATGATGGTCAAGCTTGCAACGCTGTATGAAAAACCGCTTTCGAAGGAACGTGCAAGGGAACTGGCGATCGCGACAGTAGCCGGCAATATAGGGAAAAGTGTATTCAGACAAATTGTTAAAGCCTTCCCTGGGGTTGGCTCAGCAGCTGCGGCAAGCGTCGCCGGCACAATGACCTTTTCACTGGGTCATGCAATGAAATATGCATATGAAAATAATATCGACCTGGATGCTGCAGCCTTGAAATCAATTTATGAAATGTTTATCAAGAAAAATGAAAGCAAAGTATAAACACTCGTCATCTGCCAGTCCTGCTTAAGAAGTGAGGCTAAAAGAAACTGCTTAGACTATATTGTGAAGATTATTATAGAGAATGTTCTCGTGAATGAAAATTCACGGGGACATTCTTTATTTTGTGACAATTTCTATGTAATAAATTGTAGCATTAAAAAGCTGAAAGCATGATGAAGTGGTGGTGTGACATTAAACTAGATGGAACGTTATGAAGACGGCTTACAAACTGCCGAATGGAAAGCATTAGGCTAAAAATAGAAAAAACGGTTCTATTGTTAGGTCTTAACTTAGTAATCTAAGTAACAAAAATTGTAGGTTTAAAATACTATTTAATTAAAATATACTATTTTCCTATTTTATTGTTATAATTAACCTTATAAAAGATACGATTATTTATTGGAGGGAACAGTCATTTTTTCATCATTGGAATATTATCATTTCAATTTACTGTACATATTTTTAACGATACTGTTCTCTGTGGGGAGCTGTATCGCAGGAGTTGAGATTAGCAGAAGGGTTAAAGAAGGAAATGGAAACAAGCAGAAAACGCTAATTCTGGGTTCGCTTTTCCTGGGACTTACTTTTGGGCTAACGTATTTTTTTGTCGCAGCATCAGTAGATCTTCCCTTTACCGTGGCAAATTTCCCGCTGTATATGGTGTCCTATTATGTCCTTGTATCTGCAGCTTCCTATATGGCTTTATCGATGGCGCAATTTAACGTTAGCAAAAAAATTCATTATATTGCCGTAAGTATCGTTATTACCCTGTCGATCGTGATTGCTGATTCAGTAGGATTTTATATTCTGTTTAATGAACTAATTAAGGTGACTCCTATCTTTCTTGTGGTCACGATTCTTTTAACGTTAGGGACATCCCTTTCCCTTTTCAGATTCTTAATTCAAATTACCAATGAACAATTTTCTGAAGTAGCATACAAATGGAAGTTTTTTGGCTGCTGTGCAGCAGGCATGGGGCTTGCAGGAATTCCTTATATCGTTTTAGTAAGTTTGGTTGATTTTCAAAGTTTTAATGAAGCTGCAGCCGAACCTTATCTGTTCTTATCTCCATTTATTTTTGTGATTGGAGCAAACCTTCTGCTAATGCTGGTTCCAGATATATATGGAGATCAGATTTTGCTTCGCAGCACAACTTCCGTTCAATCGTTATTTAATCATAATCCTCTTGCAGTGTTTTCAATTGATTTATCAGGGAAGATTATTGATGTTAACGAACAGGCGGAAGCGTTAACAGGTTATTCTAAAAATGAACTGCTGACAATGACGATACGGGACTTTTTTACCGGTTCTAAAAAAGAAAGGATTAGGCCAAATGTTAGTTCGATTGTTAACGGCGTTACAACAAATATTGAAACACAGATTCATAAAAAAAGCGGAGAAAAAGTGTTTGTAAGAATTACGGCGACCCGCACAATTATGACTGGAAAATTAATTGGGGTATACGGGATTGTTGAAGATATAACGGAAAGTAAAAACTCTAAAAAAACAATTGAATATTTGGCTTATCATGATGAACTCACCGGACTTCCAAATCGAAGAATGGTTAAGCAAATAATGAAAAAACAATGCCGTCAAAATTCAGCATACGATATCCTGATTATTGATTTTGATCGATTTAAAAGAATTAATGACAGTTTTGGCCATTCGTTCGGTGACCAATTACTGGTTGAAGTGGGAGAAAAACTAGAGCATATAAGTAAGGGGAAGATCACTTTACTAGCGAGGCTGAGTGGAGATGAGTTTTTAATATTGACTGAAAAAAGAAACGGTAAAGAGCTTTCTAAAATTATTGTGGAGTATTTTAAAAATCCAATGTCGATCAACGGAATTGATCTTGTTTTAAGCGCAAGTATAGGGATTGCCTCTTATCCTGAACATTCGACAAATATGGATGAATTGCATCTTTACGCGGATTTGGCCATGTGTGAGTCAAAAACAAAAGGCGGAAATTGCTGGACAAAGTATCAGACTGAATTTTCCACTGTCTCGGAAAGTAAACTCAGCCTGGAACATGATTTGAGAAAAGCGATTGAAAACCAGGATTTAGTTGTTTATTATCAGCCCAAATACAATCTCAATAATTCAGTCATCACAGGAGCTGAAGCGTTGCTGCGCTGGAATCATCCTGATCACGGTTTTATTTCACCTGGAGTGTTTATTCCCATTGCAGAAGAAACAAAGCTAATTGTTCCTCTTGAACGGGACGTCATTCTTAAGGTATGTAAACAGCTTGCTCAATGGAAGAAACAAAAAATAGAGCTGGATCGTGTATCGATTAATCTTTCAATCGAAAGCATTTTTCAAGAGGATTTTATTGATTATATTCTTAAAATCTTAAAGAAATATGATATAAAAGGTTCTGCCCTTGAATTTGAAATCACTGAAAGAATCGTTATGAGAAATGAAGAGTACGTGAACAGTACGCTGCAGAAAATGAGAAACCTGGGGATAGAAATCAGCATTGATGACTTTGGCACAGGCTACAGTTCCCTTAGCTATCTGCACAAACTTCATGTGGATGTATTAAAAATTGATCAATCGTTTATCAGCAATATTGCGATGAATAAAGCAATCATTTCTGCTGTGCTTTCAATGGCGAAAAGTCTTGATCTGAAGGTGATTGCTGAAGGAGTCGAAACAAAAGAACAGCTCGAGATGCTGCAGCTTCTCGGATGTGAAGTGGCACAGGGATTTTATTTTTCCAGACCTGTCCCAACCGATCAATTTGAAGAATTAATGCAGCCGGGTCTTGCTGTATCATAACCTCCTGCTAGAAGCAGTTTTGTCGCGGATGCAATAAAGTCCACTTTAGATAGGTGATCTGATGAAGATAAAAGGAAGAATTGCTACGATTCTATTAACTGTAGTGATCCAAACTGTTTATGTACTCTATTACTATATTACAACTGGTGCTGTAGATCCGATTGGGTGGGCGGGGTATCCGATCCTTGGTGCTATAGCATATCTTACTGGCCTGCAGCATGATAAGGCGGTATATTATGCCGAAAAAGATCCGTTAACGAATTTGTATAATCGTCGAGCGATGCTAAAAAAGATCGAGAAAAAAAGAAAAAATAGTTCCGCCTATTATTTTGTTATGATGATTGACTGCGACGATTTCAAACATATAAATGACAGCCTCGGTCATTCGGCTGGTGATCGCGCCCTGGTGTTAGCAGCGAATAAAATTATTCAGTCACTAAAGACAAGGGATTTGGCAGGAAGATGGGGTGGCGATGAATTCATGATTTTTGGAGAAGCTGACGGAATGGAAGAGTGCCGAATAAAAGCGGACGAGTATGACCGAAAACTCTCCATACGGTCGAGCAGCGAAGGGCTTCCTGTATTTTCTATTGGAGCAGCCATAGGCAATCCTGGGGATTCATTTGAAAAAACGGTTATTTGTGCAGATCGTATTATGTATGAAAAGAAAAAGAAACGAAGAAAATAATTTGAACAGGAGCCTGTGGTTTTGGAAGGACTAAACGGAAGCGGTAAATACTTCTGAATATTCACTTGACTTCCCATCAGCTTCTGGAATATCATAAATGTAACGACTAAACGAAAGGGTGAAGCGGGTCGATGTGGAACTAATCCTATTTTTAGATAAACATTCGGATAAAAAGTGCGTTAGGTTAACGGGAGCAGTCTGTTCTTCCAAACTGACAACTTTTTTATCGTTCGTTTTCTGAATAGGACTGGTCCATGCACAGAACCCGTGGAAAAAGGGAGAGGTTTCTTTCTTTTGCCTTTGTTCGCCCATGCCTCCTGTTCGGAATTCGAGCAGGGGGCTTTTTTGTCCCCGAAATACAAAAATGGGGATGATTACATGTTACTGCTAGAAGCAAATAAACTTAAAAAATCTGTAAAGGACGTCCTGTTATTTGAAGCAGAACAACTGCGTATTTACCGAGGTGACAGG
Source organism: Jeotgalibacillus campisalis (assembly GCF_000829515.1). Lineage (GTDB taxonomy): Bacteria > Bacillota > Bacilli > Bacillales > Jeotgalibacillaceae > Jeotgalibacillus > Jeotgalibacillus campisalis. The sequence goes on from NZ_JXRR01000010.1 coordinate 91,579, forward strand.
ATTGGGCTCGTTGGCCGTAACGGGAGCGGGAAAACAAGTCTTCTCTCAATCCTGACAGGACACGAAAATGCGGAGAGCGGCAGCCTGGTAAGTGATGCTTCCTGCCATCTCCTGCCTCAATTAAAGCGAACAGATACAACCAAAAGCGGTGGAGAGATTACGCAGGAATACATTAATTACGCTTTATCCGTAAAAACAGATATTCTTCTGGCGGATGAACCAACCACAAATCTTGATCTAACAAGACTGGCACAGCTTGAACAGCAGCTGAAACGGTTTCAGGGTGCTTTGGTGCTTGTTTCTCATGACCGGATGTTCCTTGATGCACTCTGTACGAAAATTTGGGAAATTGATGATCAGAAAATCAAAGAATATAAAGGGAACTACACAGCATACGCCGCCTTGAAAGAGCAGGAAAAAAGGCAGCATGAAGAAGCGTATGATCAATATGTCAAAAAGAAAAAGCAACTTGAAGAAGCGATTCGAAAAAAAGAGTTGAAGGCTGAAAGGGCTACAGTAAAACCAAAGGATGGAGGGGTGCAGGCTACAAACTCCAAGCCTTACTTTGCCAAGAAACAAAAAAAGCTGCAAAAAACAGCAAGTACGCTGGAGACGAAGATCGAACAAATGGAAGAGGTTGAAAAGCCCCGGCACCATGCTCCTATAAAAATGAATCTGCCCAATGAAGAAGCCATTACTAACAGAAATGTTGTGACTGTCGACTCCTATGAACAGTCGGCAGGGCAGAAGTTTTTATATCGCACTTCCCCTTTCCGAATCAAGGGAGGAGAAAAGGTCGCAATCATTGGAGAAAATGGCAGTGGAAAAACAACCTTCCTGCGAAGTTTAATGGGTAATGAGCAGGCAGCTGTATTTTCACCGGCTGTAAGGGCAGGATACTTTAGTCAAAATCTTGATATTTTACAAACAGATAAAACAATTCTTGAAAATGTAATGGAATCGTCTGTTCATCCGCAGGATTTAATCCGCACTGTACTTGCTCGTCTTCATTTTTATAGAGAAGATGTGTTCAAACCCATTCATGTATTGAGCGGGGGAGAACGGGTGAAGGCTGCATTTGCTAAGGTTTTTCTAAGTGAACTGAATTTGCTGATATTAGATGAACCGACAAATTATCTTGATATTGAAGCGGTTGAGGCATTAGAGCAACTGTTGATCGACTTTAGCGGGACAGTAGTATTTGTTTCTCATGACCGGCGTCTGATTGAAAAGGTGGCAGAGAAAATGATCGTTATCAAGGACAATCATTTATCATTGTTTGAGGGAGGCTATCGTGAATATCATCAACCAAAACCAGAGACAACGCGTGATTCAAGAGAAGACGACCTCATGAAACTGGAAATGAAACTATCTGAAGTGCTCAGCAGACTCAGTTTGAATCCGAGTGAAGAGCTAGATCGGGAATTTAAAAAACTAATTGAACTGAAAAAACAATTAACCTAGGTCTATTCGGTTTTTAGTGAGGGTTGTTCAATTAAGGTATATTCAGATCGAAAATATGAAAAGAGGTTTGAACGCCCCCCACGTACTCGCTTACGCTCACTTGAAGTGAGGGATTTCTCGCCGTTTTTAGATAGAATAATGGTAAAAAAAGAGTAAATAATACCACAGAGGGTATTGCACTAGTAACGTTAAAAAGGAAAGGAGAGGTTATATGTTTCATTATACAGTTGAAACGAACCAAAATATCTCTGAGGCGATTCAATCGCTGGAGCAGCAATTAAGTGAAGAGCAGTTTGGGGTTCTGTGGCAATTTGATCTTCAGGGCAAGCTTCAGGAAAAAGGATTGGATTTCAATCAGCCTTATCATGTACTTGAGGTGTGCAATCCAAAAGAAGCAAAAAGTGTATTAGAAGAAAATCTGCTTGCAGGCTACTTTCTTCCTTGTAAGATTGTCGTTTATGAAGAAGAGGGCAAAACAAAAATCGGAATGCCAAAGCCAAGCGCATTAGTGAGCATGCTTGAAGATGAAGAGGTAAAGAAAATGGCGGCGAGTATAGAGAACCGCCTGATTATGTGTATGAATAAAGCTGTTGCTTAAAGAAGATCTTGTTAGAATTGCTGAAATGATTATCATAAAAATCCGGCGCATAGCGTGCCGGATTTTTATGTGATAATGCACAACCAGAGGCTTAAGCAAGGTTTTTTTGAGGTGTCCGTCATCATCATCCTTTTGACCGTTTTTTTGCATAGTAAAGAAATTTTTACATACACATGGAGGATGATGATATAGAAAGGGGGATCCAGCAATGTGCGGTATTACAGGGTGGGTGGATTGGAACAGGGATCTCATGAATGAAGAAGATGTGATGAAAAAGATGGTAAAGACCCTGGGGAAACGAGGACCTGATGCCTCTGCAATTAGTAAAACGCCGCGTTCACTTTTGGGGCATACCCGTCTTGTCGTAGTGGATCCGGCAGGCGGTGCTCAGCCAATGAAAAGGAAAAAAGAAAAAGAGGAATACACCCTCGTCTACAATGGCGAGCTTTATAATACAGACGAAGTGCGTGCGGAGCTTATAAAAAAAGGATATGCTTTTCAATCTCATTCAGATACAGAAGTTTTGCTTACTGCTTATATAGAATGGAAAGAAGATTGCTTAAACCATTTTAACGGCATTTTCGCCTTTGCTGTTTGGAATCAGACAAAGGAAGAATTATTTCTGGCTCGCGATCGTTTAGGAGTTAAGCCATTATTTTACCGGCATGACGGTTCTTCCCTTCTTTTTGGGTCGGAGTTAAAAGCTATATTGGCACATCCGGATGTAGAAGCGGAAATAGATGAAGAAGGTCTTCAGGAACTGTTTGGTTTAGGTCCTGCACGAACACCTGGATATGGAGTGTTTAAAGGCATTCACGAACTTCGGCCTGCCCATGCTATGGTGTTTAACCGAAATGGACTAAAGAAATGGCGGTATTGGAATGTTAAAAGTGAAGAGCATCCACACTCTGTTGAAGAAACTTCCAGGCATGTACATGATCTTCTGAAAGACGCTGTGGAACGGCAATTAGTCGCAGATGTCCCGGTGTGCACTTTTCTGTCAGGGGGTGTAGATTCGAGTGCAATAAGTGCATTTGCCTCGGATTTTATGCAAAGAGAAGGCAGAGGGGCACTCAACACCTATTCAATTGACTATGAGCAAAACAGTCATTACTTTAAAGCAAGTGCCTTTCAGCCAAATGAAGATGGACCTGCGATTCAGTTAATGCAGCATTTTTTAGGTTCCGCTCACCATTCATCTGTCATGAGTAACGAACTGCTTGCAAAGCGGCTTGACGACGCCATGAAGATGCGCGATTTGCCTGGCATGGCGGATGTAGATTCGTCCCTTTTGTGGTTCTGTGAAGAAATTAAATCCAATTTCACAGTTGGATTATCAGGGGAATGTGCGGATGAGATATTTGGCGGCTATCCCTGGTTTTATAAAGAAGAACTTCTTAATGCCGGAGGGTTCCCATGGATGAGGTCTCAAAAAGAAAGGGAGGGACTTCTTGTACCTGAATGGCAGAACAAATTGCATCTTACGGAATATGCAGAACAACGATACAGGGAAATGATTGCAGAAACTCCCTATCTTGATGGAGAATCAGAGAAAGAAACGCGCCGGAGGGAAATGTCTTATATAAATATGATTTCGTTTATGACCACTTTGCTTGATCGAAAAGACCGAATGAGCATGGGGGCAAGTCTTGAGGTGCGTGTCCCGTTTGCAGATCATCGGTTAGTAGAGTATGCATGGAATATCCCCTGGAGTATGAAGATGCTCAATGGACAGGAAAAGGGGATTTTGCGCAAAGCGTTGGAAGGCACACTCCCGCTGCAAATTTTGTACCGTAAAAAAAGTCCGTATCCTAAAACCCATCACCCTGTGTATGCCAGGGCAGTAACAGCTAGGCTAAAAGAAATCATAAACCGCCCGTCTGCTCCATTGTTAACCTTTTTCTCACATAAAAAACTGCAGGAGCTTGTCGACACACAAGGGTCCTCTTTTCAAGGACCATGGTTTGGACAGCTTATGTCCGGTCCGCAATTAATTGCTCACTTAGTTCAAATGAACAGCTGGTTTGAAAAATATAATGTAAAGATTGTTTAAAAAGATGAAATGTGAGAACTGCTGATGCGGTTCTTTTTTTTATACAAAAAGTGCAAAAAGCAGTTTATAAATTAGGGGTGGAAAAAAAGGGAGAAACAAGTAAAGTTTATTTTAGAGAGGAGTGACAGAAAATGTATCAATATTATAATGGACTGATTATTAGAGAAGGCACGACAGATGTTCCCGCAGTACAGGTGAAAAAGCTATTTGAAGAAGCTGGCTGGATAAGAGAAGTTCCGAAATGGCAAATGGAGAAATTCTCATTGATTTTTGAACACGCTTCCTGGGCATTTACTGTATGGAATGATGAAGAAATGGTAGGAATGGTAAGGGTTGTTTCTGACAAAATAATGATGGGTACTATTATGGATCTGGTGGTGCAAAAAAATTGGCAGGGAAAAGGCATAGGTCAAAAACTCGTCTCACTATGTGTTGCAAAGCTCCCTCATGGAGATTGGTTTGCTCATACATCATCGGCAAATTTTGACTTTTACAAACGCTGCGGTTTTGAAGTGAAAGATCTGAGCAAAAATGGGACATGTGTATATTATGGTTACATTCAAGCAAAAAAAGATGGACATCGGCTGTAATTGTTACTCATCGGTTGAGAAACTCACTTGATCTTTTTCATTCATTCAAACAGATCCTGCAGCAGAATGTCCCGCTGCAGGAAATCGGTTAAGAATTTAAAATCAATTGATAAAAGTGCACATCCTGCCATTGATCAAACTTATAGCCCACCTCTTTAAAACATCCTGCAAATTCAAAGCCGAATTTTTCATGAAGCTTTACACTTGCCTCATTGCCGCCGGTTATGCCGCCAATTACTACATGATGGTCAAGTTTAGCTGCACGAAGCAAAATTTCTTCCATCAGTAACTTCCCAATGCCTTTACCCTGATAGTCAGAAGAGATGTAAATAGAAAGCTCTACTGTATCTGAATAGGCTTCTTTGTCCCTAAAAGGGCTTAAACTGCTGTAACCTGCAACTTTACCATCTAGTTCTGCGACAAGTAACGGATGGCGTCCCCCGTACTTATTAAACCATGCCTGTCTTTCTTCAATGGTTTGTCTGCGCAAATCAAATGTCGCGACAGTTTTTTCTATCGCCTCATTATAAATCGCCGCCATTTCAGTAAGATCCTTCTGTTGTGCTTCTCGTATGCTGACCATGCGAATCCCCCATTAAACTGATTTTCATTCCTATTCTACTCTAAAAGCTGCGCGTTGAACAAAAATATAAAAAATGAGCCATTTTTAAAAATGAAACGTTCCTATTTACAGCCATAACACGGCACTTGAAGTTTAACTATCAGGATTTTATATTCTCAGATAAAGGAACTCATAAATTCCCGAATAATGCCTATCCTAAACAGGTGCTTTCCCTTAACTAAATGATGCCAGTTAACCTGTTTTTTTAAAATGTGCTGAAGATGTGCATAAAATGTCGAAAATGGGGTAAAGGAAAAGGAACTTCTAACAGAATCAAACTTATCCTTTCCTAATCACGGAAAATCGACGGATGAACGGAGAGAACCGATGAATACACAAGATTTTTTACTAAATAAAATAGGGCTTCTCAGGCAATACGGTACATTGGTGGAATCCATTACCTCCATTGCATTCGATTCCCGTAATATTATAAATGGTTCTGCATTCTTCTGCATAAAAGGCGAAAATGCTGACGGGCATGACTTTATTGTTGAAGCGATTGAAAACGGTGCGATTCTCATTGCAGGAACTGACGCGGATCAGTTTGAAAGGCTTAATAAAGAGTATCCTGCCTGTACTTTCCTGCTCGTTCAGGATGTTCGATATGCGATGGCACATTTTTCTATCTACTTCTACAACCAGGTACACCAAAGCCTTCAAACCATAGGAGTAACGGGAACAAACGGTAAAACAACCGTAGCAACCTTTGTTCGTTCCTTATTAACTCAGCTTGCCGTGCCTACAGGATCAATTGGTACAAATGGCATTTGCTCATCCAAGGGGCAAATTACCTTTAAAAAGAGCACCCCAACTACACCTGAAGCACCGGATTTACACCATATCTTTCAGCTTTTAAGTGAAGAGCAGGATCAAGCTGCTGTTATGGAGGTTTCCTCGATTGCAATAGACCAAAAAAGAGTGGAAGGCATTCATTTTGATATCGCCATTCATACTAATTTGTCACCGGAGCATCTTGAGTATCATAAAACATTTCAGCATTATAAAGAAGCGAAAATGAAACTGTTTAAGCAGGCGAGCCGCTCTATTATCAATTATGATGATGCTGGCATGGGAAAAGATTTGATTGACGCTTCAAATGGAGAATTAATGACGTACAGCTTGGACCGTTCATCAGGAGCTGATTTAATTGCGGACAAGATCCATGTGACAGAAGAGGGGACAAGGTTTGAGCTGATTTATCAAAACCGTTCATATATCGTTCACTCAACCGTATTTGGAGATTATAATGTAGCCAATTTATTAACGGCAATTGGTGTCGGACTATTTAATGGCTTTACTATTGAAAAGATGCTGCCGGTATTAGAAAAAATCGAAAACCCTGCAGGTCGCTTTCAGGTTATTGATCAATATGGTGAAAGAAAAATTATACTCGACTACGCTCATACGCCTGTTGCATTGGAAAAGTTAGTCGAAGAGGCAAAAAAACTCGATTACCGAAAACTGATTGTTATGATCGCCGGGATTGGCATACGGGATTTTAATAAAATGCCGCTAATGGCTCAAACGATTGAAGGCAAGGCAGATAAAATTGTTGTAACAGTTGATCATCCAGGTTTTTTTGATCCGAAAAAAATTGTAAACCAGGTTATGTCAGGATTTTCCGATCAGGAATCACCCAATATTTATACCTCACTAACGAGGGAAGAAGGCGTCAAAACATCTTTAGAGCTGTCAGGCGATGAAGATATAATCATTTTAACAAGCGGGTGCATCAATGGGGCTCAGCTTGTTAAAGGAGAAGAAATTCCTCATTCAGACGAGGATATTATTCATGATTATTTTAGTGAATTCACCCTCATTGGTGAAGATATAGTCGGCACCCTGTAAAAGTTTTAAACAATTGCATCAGTATATAAAGAAGAATGCCTTAATGAATATAAATTTTTCATTAAGGCATTCTTTCGTTTGAGAAGTTTTTTGAAAATCTAATTTAAAGCCCCATCACCTCTGCAATCAGACGATAGGATTGAAGCCTGTCCCCATGATTATGCGTATTCGTAATAAGTAAAAATTCATCTACTCCATATTTTTCACTAAGTGCTTCTAATTCTGCTTTTACATCAGCTGGTGTGCCGACAATAGCTCTTCTCCGGTTATAATTGATTTTTCGTTGTTCCTCAGAGGATACACTTTTGCCCTCGATGTCCTCAAGCGCAGGTATTTGTGTATCTCCTTTTTCTAACCCCAAAAGCCACATATCCTGGCTGAGCGCAATTCTTTCCGCTTCTTCTTTCGTAGGTGCACATACCACAAACACACATGCATTCACTGCTGATTCGCTGCCCATTTTAAGATGTTGTCGATAAGCCTTAAAAGCAGCTTCCCAGTTATCGGGATTAATAAAATGACCAAATGTCAGACCCATACCTTTTTCTGCGGCTAGCTTGGCACTTGAAGGAGATAACCCAAGTATCCAAACAGGAGGGACAGCACCCGGGCGAGGGGTTACCTTAACCATTCGATAAGGATGCTGCTTTGGAAGTTGATTATACAAAAAGCCGATCAAATCATCCACCTGCCTGGGGAATTGGTCAAGGTTATTTTCCGATCCATCTGTCAGCGCGCTTCTCGTTCGTTCTGTTCCACCAGGAGAGCGTCCAATTCCAAGATCAATTCGTCCGGGGAAAAATGCTTCTAAAGATTTAAACGTTTCTGCCACTTTCAGAGGGCTGTATTGAGGAAGGAGAATCCCGCCGGATCCCACCTTTATTCTTTGAGTCTGGGATGCAATCCGCGTCATCCAAATCTCGGGCGACGCGCTCAAAAGCCCGTTCGTATTATGATGTTCTGCAAACCAATAGCGGGAATAGCCCATTTTTTCAGCTTCTATCGCAAGCTCAATGGTCTGCTCAATCGTTTGTTGGACCGTTTGCCCTTTAGGCAGCGGCACCTGATCAAGTATTCCAAGTTTCATCGCCAAAACTCCTTACTTTTAGGCACAGTGGATAAGTGTGTCAATTTGCTTTGAGACGTTTGTGTTAAGTTCAACATGCTCAATTTATAATTGTAGTATGCCACGATATAGTAAAAAACGCATGCATTCCGTTCGGCTTCTCTGATTGGACTCGACGGGATTTAAAGAAAGAACTGCCTGATGGTTCGACTGTATTGGCTAATGGAAAGGCAAAAACTGAACAGATTGATTTGACTAACTTAATGGAAGGTCAAACGGTTAAGACGAGGCAACCAAATTAATCTGAAGGAAATTTTCCACAACAGATGCCGTTACACCAAGAGCGGCCGCATAAGTAGAATTTTTAGAAAAACTGATTTCAAGGTCTTTTTGATGAAACCAGTTTGAATGATCCTTGATGTAATGTAAGATAGGAGCTTCCAGAAATTCTTTTGCTGATCCCAGACGGTTTCCAATGATGACATGATCCGGGTTGAAGGTATGAATAATCGAGTTAATTCCAACGCCAAGATACATACCAATCTCTTTAAAAAGATCGGCCGCTTCCGGGTGCCTGCCTGCAAGTGAAATCAATTCTTCAAGATCCAATTCTCTGCCGTTTTCAAGATTGCCCGCTTTAGTCAGTAAAGCTTTTTCTGAAGCGTACAGTTCCCAGCAGCCATGATTCCCGCATGTACAGTCCGGCCCATTAATATCAATGGTCATATGACCCATCTCTCCTGAAAATCCATTGTTCCCCTTATACAGAATTCCGTTTAAAATAATCCCAACTCCAATGCCGGTGCCTGCACTGACATACACAAGATTTTCTGATTCTTTCCCTGATCCAAATCTCTTTTCGCCATAGGCTCCTGCGTTTGCTTCGTTTTCTATGGTTACCGGAAGAGAGAATTGATTTTCTACAATTTCTTTCAACTTAATATTTTCCCATTTTAAATTAGGCGCATGAAGAATTTCTCCGTCTTTATTAACGGCACCCGGAGCGCCAATCCCTATTCCAATAACCCCATATGTACAGGAAGGGGTGCTTTGTATAAGGCTGTTAATCAGTTCAAACAGCCTTGTTTCAATTTCTTTATATGAGAGCTGAGAAAAATAGCTCTTTTCTTCATATATAATCTTTCCGTTTAAGTCAGTTAAGATGCCCAGAAGATAGTTAACTCCTAGATCGACGCCAATGGAAAAGCCGGCCTGCCCATTAAAGTAGAGCATGACAGGACGTCTGCCGCCGCTTGATTCTCCAGGACCAGATTCGTAAAGTAAATTTTCTTCAAGCAACTCACTTACGAGAGAAGAAACGGTGCTTTTATTTAAGCCTGTGGTTTTCGCGATATCTGCACGGGAGATCGGTGTATTCTTCTTAATGTGTTGAAGAACCAATGATTTATTTCCCTTTTTTACTACGTGCTGATTCCATGTATGATTCGTCATATATATATCCGGTCTCCTTTGTGAAACGTATCGTAAAAATATAGTATCATATACTTAGTTTGTCCGATAGACAAACTTTAAATTGTCTGATAATCTTAAAAGGTAAAGATCCATTCTATTCATAATGTAAATCGACATAGGCGGACTAAAGGGTTGAAAGGAGAAAACAATGAAAAATATGTTTTTTAATGCTCATCATTCACCAATTGGCGCTTTTTCAAGCTTTACTCTCGGATTTCCGGGTAATGGCGGGGGACTGGATCTAGAACTTGGCCGTTCTCCAAGGAAAAATGTGTACATAGGACTGGAATCTTCTGAGCAGGAAGGCATCTATCAGGCTCTTCCTTTTTTCGGCACGAATGAAGATGAAAGTAAGCGCTACGATATTGAAAATCCTGATCCGGATCCTGATAAGCCGGACATCATTCATCCCTTTTCGAAAGATGAAGTAGAAAGAGATTTTCAACTGGGAACGGATACATGGAGTGCTGGCGACTTGTCATTCACCATTTATTCTCAGGTTCATCCTGTAGAAGATCCGGAACAAGCAGCGGTAGAGGAATTAAAACGCACCTTGGTACCGGCTGTGCTGGCTGAATTAACGGTGGATAATACAAAAGGAAAGAAGACAAGAAGAGCGTTTTTCGGCTATGAAGGAAGTGATCCTTACAGCTCTATGAGACGGCTTGATGATCTTCATCAGCCCATTACTGGAATAGCAGAAGGACGGCTTACGGCTATTGCATCTAAGCAGGGAAAAGCGAAATCTGCGATGCATTTCAGTATGGAAAATATTCTGACTACACCGTATGAAGAGAATTGGACATTTGGTCTTGGTCCAATGGGGACACTCATTATGGATGTTCCTGCCGGGGAAATAGCTACCTATCAATTTGCAATTTGCTTTTACAGAGGAGGAATTGCTACTGCAGGCTTGGATACCTCCTATTATTATACAAAGTATTTTTCCTCTGTAGAAGAGGTGGCTGCTTATGCTTTAGACAATTTTGATCTTATTAAACAAAGAGCTGTCAGCAGCAATGACCAGATAAGCAGCTCTTCCTTATCGAATGACCAAAAATTTATGCTGTTGCATGCGATACGAAGCTATTATGGCAATACGCAGCTCCTGTTTACTGATGGAAAGCCTTTCTGGGTAGTGAATGAAGGTGAATACCGCATGATGAACACCTTTGATCTCACAGTGGATCAGTTGTTTTTCGAAATGAAAAAGAACCCGTGGACCGTTAAAAATGAACTCGATATGTTCGTAAAGCGTTTCAGCTATGAGGATGACGTTCGTTTTCCAAATGACGAAAAGCTGTACAAAGGCGGGATTAGCTTTACGCATGATATGGGGGTAGCCAATACCATCAGCAGACCACATCATTCGTCCTATGAGGTATATGGCATCGATGGCTGCTTCTCTCACATGACGCATGAGCAGCTGGTAAACTGGGTGCTGACAGCAGCTGTGTATGCAGAAAATACAGCAGATGAAAAATGGCTGGAAGAAAATCTGTCCATTTTCAAACGATGCTTTGAGAGCATGACCAACCGCGATCATCCGGATCCGGAAAAACGAAATGGACTGATGGGTCTGGATTCAAGCCGTGTAATGGGAGGGGCTGAAATCACGACGTATGACAGTCTTGATGTATCGCTCGGCCAGGCTCGTAACAACCTTTATCTTGGAGGGAAGATCTGGGCAGCTTATGTAGCGCTTGAGCATCTATTTAAAAGAAAAGGCGAGGAGAAACATGCGCAGGAAGCTGGCAGCCAGGCGGTAAAAACAGCTGCTACCATCGCGTCCCATATGACAGAAGAAGGTTATATTCCAGCTGTGATGGGTGAAAATAATGACTCTCAAATTATCCCGGCTATTGAAGGGTTAATTTTTCCTTACTACATGAATTTGCAGGAAGCGGTCGATCCTAATGGACGATTCAAAGAATATATTGCGGCTTTGAAAAAGCATTTGCAGACCGTTTTAAAAGAAGGCGTTTGTAAATTTGACGATGGAGGGTGGAAAATTTCATCCACCAGCAATAATTCCTGGCTCAGCAAGGTGTATCTGTGCCAATTCATCGCAAGAGAGATATTGCAGCATCACGATGAAGGCGGCGAAAAGGCAGATGTAGCTCATGTCAGCTGGCTTACCCACCCTGAGTTATCCGTATGGAGCTGGAGCGATCAAATTATCTCCGGTGAAATTATCGGAAGCAAATATTATCCTCGGGGAGTGACAAGCATTTTGTGGCTGGATGAAACATCCAATCAGAACCGCGGCGAAAAACAAACAGAAAAGTCTCAAACAACATAAAAATGTAAGCAGTTACATGACGGTTAGTAATTTAAAATAATAGGAGGAATAGAAAATGGCTTATTTTTCAAACGTAAAACAAATCGACTTTGAAGGTGCCCAATCAACGAATCCATTTGCTTTTAAATTTTATAATCCGGAAGAAACGTTTCAAGGGAAAACAATGGAGGAATACCTTCGATTTGGTGTAGCTTATTGGCATACATTCACAATGGATGGAAGTGATCCATTTGGAGCTGGAACGATGAGCCGCCAATGGGACCGCTATTCGGGAATGGACTTAGCAGTATTGGAACTTCCGGCGTAGTTCTTTCCTATGAAGCTTCTTCACAGAAATCGTTTGATGGGAAAGTCCATTATTTTAATCATGGCAAAGAAAACAGCTTCTATACAATGGGCGTAACACTTTCTGCCGGTCACAGCCTGTCATGGTTTCGTGAAATTTTTGCAGTGGACCAGAGTTTTGATGAATTGCTAGAGGAAGCAAGCGCCGTTCCTCCAGGGGCAAATGGACTGTTATTCACCCCTTATCTTGCAGGAGAACGAACGCCGCATGCAGATGCTGACATTAGAGCAAGTTTTATTGGCATGAGCACCTCTCATCTTCTGAAAGATTTTACCCGCTCTGTATTGGAAGGCATTACATTTTCACTGAATGAATCAATTGAAATTTTCCGTGGTGAAGGCAAGCAAATCGATCGAGTTGTATCGATAGGAGGCGCTGCTAAAAGTCCGGTATGGCTTCAGATGCAGGCTGATATATTTGATGCAGAAGTGATCAGACTGTCCTCTGAACAAGGGCCCGGAATGGGAGCTGCGATGCTTGCAGCTTTTGGATGCGGCTGGTTTGATTCACTTGAAGATTGTGCAGAAGAATTTTTGAAAGAATCAACCGTTTACCAACCGGTGAAAGAGCGTGTAGAAATTTATAAAGAAGTTTTTGCTATTTATCAAAGGGTTTATGAACAGACGAAGGACATAAACAGGGCATTAATTAATTTACGTTAAGTCACAGCCAATATATATAGGTCTTTTGAGACTGGAATCGCAACCAATAACACAAAGAACGTCATCATGTGCAGACGTATTCATGATGACGTTCTTTGCGTTGTAAAGAATTATCCAGGTCTTATCCAGCAAAGCAGGCTGCAGGCAGGAGAAACCGGAATAGTGGCACCAAGCTCCTGCATCAGAAATGAGCCGTACTTTTAAATAGTTGGAAACTCATTAACTTATGTCATAATGAGAGAGTGAAAGTTACAGAATCTTCAATGAAGAAGGAGGAATATGAATGGCTTTATTACTTTTTGATTTGGATGGCACACTCGTAGATTCAACGGATTACTTAACAAGAGCAATCCATTTATCACTTGAAGACATGCGTCATATAGAGGAACCCTCAAGAGAACTTATTCAGTCTGCATTCGGCTTAACCGGAGGAGAATTTTGGTCGAAAGTGATCCCTCAGGCTAATGCGCAGGAGATCATCATGATCCGGGAAAGAAGACGTATATTTTTAGAACAGCTTGTTAAAGGAAATGACATTTTATTTTCAGGTGTGCGTGAGACGCTTGCAGCCCTAAAAAAAGCGGGCCATACACTGTCAACCGCTTCAAATTGCGGAACGCGTTATCTTGATATGGTGCTCGACACACAGGAAATCCGGCAATACTTTACCAGTCCGATTTGCTTAGGTTCCATTGCAGGGGAGAAAAAAGCGGATATTTTAACCGAGCATTTTAAAACGTTTCCCAAAAAAGATGTGTATTTAATTGGGGATCGTTCTTCAGATATAGAGGCCGCCCGCGCTCATCAGATTCCTATCTATATTTGTACATACGGGTTTGGCCATGAAGAAGAATGGCGTGCCGCAGACGAGCGAATTGACGCGATTCATAAGCTTGTGCCAATGTTTGAGAACTAAATAGAAAGGAAGGCAGCAAAATGAATTCAAAACCATTTTTCAGTTCCTGGAGCGGGGGAAAAGATTCCGCTTTGGCCTTTTTTAAAGCATGCAAGGAAGGCTATAGACCGGAAAAGCTGTTCACCATGTTTGAAGAGAATGCAGAACGTTCAAGGTCGCATGGACTTCCACTTGATGTGCTGAAGGCTCAAGCAGATTCTATTGGTGTACCTCTGTTAATAAAAGGGGCATCCTGGGAAACGTATGAAAATCAATTTCTTGAAGCCGCAGCAGAAATGAAAGAAGAGGGGATTACATATGGCGTTTTTGGTGATATCGACCTCGAGGATCATTTAAAATGGGTTGAAAATACCTGCAGCAAAGCAGGGATCCATTCCTGTCATCCTTTATGGAAAATGGACCGGAGAGCGGTATTAAAAGAGCTTTTGGAGGCAGGATTTGAATGTGTCATCATAGTGGTGAAAAATGATAAGCTTCCTGATTCATTTCTTGGAAAAAAGATAACGAAAGAAGTGATTCTTGAGCTTGAGAGCTATGGGGTTGACGCCTGTGGAGAAGAAGGGGAGTTTCATACAGTAGCAGTGAATGGACCGATTTTTTCAAGCCCTATACATTTGCGTTTTAACGGTATTCATGTAGAAGCAGGATACTCTTTTTCAGATGTATCTTTGTTAAACCGTTGAATGACGCTCACATTTTAGGCTGCATTCAGTCGGGGTTTTCAGTTTTTTTTCAGTAAAGGAGAAACCCGGCAGAGCATGGAGTTTAAAGAAAACGACCTGATTTTAGTCAGGTCGTTCTCCGCGCTGCAGTTCCCTGATAGAGAGTCCAAACCTCATTTCAAAATGCGGATAGTCTTTGAAGCCGTGCCAGTCGCCTCCCCAGGAAAACCCCAGTTCTTTAGCAATTTCGACTACTTCCATCCAATCAGAGCGTTCATTATTATTTCCGTCATACTCCATATCCCATACGACTGTATCTTCATTTGTCCTGATGGCAAAATCTATGGCCAGACCGAAATTATGGTAGGATTCGCCGCCTCTTGCATTGGTAACGATATTTCCCTCTTCGGATCTGCCTTGTTCATATATTTTATCCTGTTCTTCAGCGGAACGGAAGCCATCGGTGATCACGATTTCGATTCCCTGTTCTGCGGATTGTTCAATTAATTCGTTTTTCTTTTCTTCAACGACAGGGTGCAATTCTGTGGGCATTGGTACATTGGCTAACTCTTCGCGGCGTTGATGTTCTTCTGCCACCCACCAGATAATTGCGCCAAGCACAGTCGCCAAGATTAATAGATTCAGCCCTTTTTTCATTCGCATCTCCTTAATCCATGGATCTACTATTATTGTAGCATGATGCATTCTTCTTCAATAGTGGGACCGGTTCATTTCCGTTCCAGGCGTACGCTTTCCGCGGGGCGGGAGGTGAGCCCCTTCAATGCTGCCGCATTTTCACGGTCTCACCCTTCCCGCTGCATCCCGCTGGAGTCGACGCCTTCCACTGCAATGAACCTATCCTAGTGTAAAGACTTATAAAGAGGAAAAAGACATATCGCAAGGATAGCGACTATTTCAGCTTTTAAAGGGGACCGGTTCATTTCCGTTCCAGGCGTACGCTTTCCGCGGGGCGGGAGGTGAGCCCCTTCAATGCTGCCGCATTTTCACGGTCTCACCCTTCCCGCTGCATCCCGCTGGAGTCGACGCCTTCCACTGCAATGAACCTATCCTAGTGTAAAGACTTATAAAGAGGAAAAAGACATATCGCAAGGATAGCGACTATTTCAGCTTTTAAAGGGGACCGGTTCATTTCCGTTTCAGGCGTACGCTTTCCACGGGGCGGGAGGTGAGCCCCTTCAATGCTGCCGCATTATCATGGTCTCACCCTTCCCGCTGCATCCCGCTGGAGTCGACGCCTTTCACTCCAATGAACCTATCCTAGTGTACAGTCTTATAAAAAGGAAAAAGACATATTGCAAGGATAGCCGCTATTCCAGCTTTTAAATGGGCCCGGTTCCTTTCGGTCCAGAGGCTTGCGTTTTCCTCTGTTAATGAATGAATCTATAAAAAGACTGTCTTCGCGAGAATATATTCGTGAAGACAGTCTTATATAATTACTGAGATTTATTCCAGCTGCTGTTTTAATTTAATAATTGAACCCGTTCTCCATATTTTAAGATCCGGACAACTGCAAGCCCGTCGCTGTATTTTTTTTCACCGAAGCTTACAGGGAGCAGTGAAAAGGCAGCAAAATAAACGGAAAAGTAAGCATATTGATAAAAGAAAACATCTGCCCCGATTACATTTGATATGATTAGAAAATTGATCAGCAGGATGGAACCAATATTAAAAATGACTCCGCCTAAATGGACCATTGTATGAGTAAATCGATTATTCCACTTTAAAGGTGTATATTCGCAAAAGGAATCCAAAAAGTAGATGGAATGGACATCTACAGGGCCTATGCTAAAAAGCTTTCGTCCTCTTCCTAATGAAAAGCTTGCGCTGCCTCCGAAAATAATTGCAAAAAAAGAATGACCCAGTTGGTGGACCAGTGATACTGCTGGGAAAACGATTAAAAACGACCATAGAAACGTCCACATATCAGCTAATTGAAACATGCCATCACCATCTTTACTTAGATTTATTTTTTTCTTAACATTTATCGATTCAAGTGTATATACAAATTTTGAATGTCCCCACACAAGTGTATTCCCACTCGCAGGAAGTAAAAACATATATTGAAAAATTTATCAATGGATTATTTGAGAGATTCATCCTGCAGCTGGACAACCCTATTTTTTTAAAGTACGATTGAAAAAATTATTGCATGAGAGGAATCCTGTTGTTATGGATATACAAGTTGTTATCACTACTATTTGTGTAATGGGGATCATGATTGCGATTGGTTCTCTATTTGCACTGAAAGTAAACGTGACAAAGGAAGTAAAATACGTATTAATTTTGCTTATATTAAATGTAGCTGTTCCGGCAGTCATTTTAAATGGCATCTTCAGCGTGGAAATGACGGGGGAAACGCTGTCTCTGGCAGCAATGGTTTTTGGTATTTCACTCGTTTATCATATGGGGGCGCTGGGGCTTGTTTTTATATTTGCCAAGTTGTTCAGATTTAAGTCGATCTTTGCTTTAAAGATGACCATTCTCGGGGCTTTAGGAAATACCGGCTTCATAGGTATTCCGCTCGCTGCTACTATATTTGGGGCCCCTGGCGGATTCTTGGCTGCTATTTTTGATGCCGGCCTCAGTGTGACGGTATATACCGTAGTCATTTATTTGCTGCAGGCAGAAGGCCGGTTTCATATCCGTCAATTAAAAGCGGTTATTAATATTCCGGTTTTAGCTATAATTTTTGGGATTTTAGCTGCAGTTACAGGGTTTGAACCGCCTCAAATGATAATTCAATTAACGAATATGCTTGCCGGTCTGGCTGCTCCTATGGCCATGCTGTATGTAGGAATGCTGCTGCCTCCTTTACTTAAAAAGAAAGAAAAAGTGTTTTTTCCTGAGCTTTGGTTTCCTTTAAGCTTCCGGCTGTTGATCCTTCCGCTTGTTGTGATGGTGATCTTTTCCCTGATTTCATTTGATGGTTGGATTGCAAACTTAATTGTTCTGCAAGCAGCAATGCCTACTGCAATGGTAGTAGCAGTACTGTTTTCGAGATATACCTCAGAAGAAGATACAGCCGTTGTAGCTATTTTTGGTTCTACTCTGCTGAGTCTGGCTACCATTCCTCTTATATCCTTTTTAATGTTGTAGCCTTATAGGGTTTTAATTTACCCACAAGTGGTAAAGTGAAATAGACAAATAACGGGAAGGTGTGGAATAAAATGAATAATACATTTTTTAGAGGTTATTTTGGTACATATACAAAAGGAGAGAGTAAGGGGATTTATTCTTTTGGGCTTGATACGGAAAAAGGAGAGCTTACTTCTCTTGAAGTGGCAGCTGAACTTGATAGTCCAACCTATGTTTCAATCAGTGAAGACCAAAAATACCTGTATGCTGTAGCTCCCGGAGGTCTGGCTTCTTACGAGATTGATGCGGCAAGCGGCGGCCTGACGCTCATTAATAAAGTAGATCCAAGAGAAGGGACCCCGTGCTACGTGGAAACCGATCCTTCCAATCAGTTTGCAGCTGCTGCAAACTATCATGATGGAACAGCTGTCCTTTATAAGGTGAACCCGCAAACCGGCGAGCTTTCAGAACAACTATCTGTGGCAGAACAGCAGGGCGGAGGACCGCATGAAAGACAGGACGCGCCACATATGCATTACAGCGGTTTCACAAAAGACGGAAAGTATTTAATTGGTGTTGATCTGGGAACTGATGAAGTCGTAACTTATGAGTACTCAAGCGGAGATTTAAAAGATGTTCAGCGCTTTGCTGCGTCTCCAGGTGCCGGTCCAAGGCATCTTGCTTTTCATCCTGCCGGCAAAATAGCTTATGTAATGACTGAGTTAAGCAATGAAGTGTTAGTGCTTGATTACGATCAGGACAACGGATCTTTTGAGTTGATTCAGACGATTAAAGCTATTCCTGCCGACTTTACAGAAAATAGCCAGGGCAGCGCCATTCATGTTTCTTCAGATGGCAAGTTCGTCTATGCAGGAAACAGAGGACATGATTCCATTGCCGTATTTGCCATTGATCCTGAAACCTATCAAATTAAATTGGTGGAATACGCTGAAACCGGTGGAAATTGGCCGAGAGATTTTGTGATGGACCCTACGGAGAAATTCATCGTGACCACAAATGAAGAGAGCAGTAATGCAGTCTTGTATAAAAGAGATGCAGAAAGCGGAAAACTGTCTCCTGCAGGCTCCACACTGAATGTATCTACACCTGTTTGTGTGAAGTTTTTAAAGTAGGATAGCAACCGAACCTATTTTCTAAAAGAATAGAGAAAAGAGGTCGGGACAAAACTCCAAAAAGTTTTAAAAAAACGAGGTAGCATTTATAAATAATAAGAGGTGAACGGAGCGGAAGGTGGCGACTCCTGCAGGATATGACGGTTGCTTGAGACATTGCAGGGCAAGGCTCTGGAAAGGCTCAGCGCCGTGCCTGCGGAAAGCGTCCGCCTGAAGCGCAGTGAACCGATCAAAGAGGCTGAGACACTTTTGTCCCAGCCTCTTTTCTTTTATTTATTCAATCTAAATTTGATCGCCTTCAATTTGAAGTAATTTTCTTGATTCTTTGCGCTGCCATCCGACTGATACAAAGATTGTTACAAATAGCACCACTAATCCAAGGATAAATGGATAAACGATATTTACATCATAAAGGATTCCTGCAAGCGTAGGTCCAAGGACATTCCCGATGCTCATATAAGCATTGTTCATTCCCATTGCAAAACCCTGTTCATTCCCGGCAAGCTTGGAAACGAGTGTGGTCAGAACAGGACGCAGGATGGATGTGGCAAGAAAAATAAGCAGGGTGACACCAAAGAACAGCACATAGCTTGATGCAAACAGAGACAGGAAAAATCCTGCTGCGGCAACACCAAGGAACAAGGTAAGTACACTGCCTTCTCCCATTTTTCTAACGATTCTTTCTACTACAAATAACTGAACCACTACACTGATGATGCCTGTCGCTGTAATCATAAGTGCAATCTCAGATGGTGTTGCACCAAATTGATTGTCTACATAAAGGCCAATGATCGATTCATAAGCCATAAGCCCAAAACTCATAATTAACGTGATGACGAGGGGGATAAAATACGGCTTATGAACAGAAACGCCGAGTTTCTTCAACAAAGGATCCGGCTTTGTTTCCACCTCTGTAACAGGGGCAGTTTCCTGGCTTTCCTTCAGCATAAAGACAGAAAAAATGACGGCTACTAAGGAAACGAGTGCTGAAATCAACAACGGTACTTTTAAGCCGAACTCAGCTAAAAATCCTCCAATTCCAGGTCCGATAACAATTCCAAGTGACATAGCAGCTGAAATGTAGCTGTTTCCTTTCGCTCGTTGTTCGAGGGTGGTAATATCTGCCACATAAGCAAAAATTGCAGGGATCAAAAGTGCAGCCCCTACTCCGCCAATGACGCGTGATGCGTACAGAACCCAGATGGAGTCTGACCAATAAAAAACAAACATAGAAAGGGTCAGTCCGCTTAGACCAGAAATGATCATTATTCTTCTTCCGTACTGATCCGCCCACTTCCCTGTAATGGGAGACATAATAAGCTGGGCGCCGGCAAAGATCGCAATCATTAATCCAGCTGCAGTTCCTGCCTCTCCGATCGAATTTAAATATGCAGGGAGAATTGGAATTATAATCCCAAAACTTCCGATTGCAATGAACATATTAATCATTAAGATGATCATTTTTTTACGCTGTTGAGTTGACACGTTCATACCTTCTTTCATGGTTTAGCTTTAACTAAATAATCATACAACAATTTTAATCTGGCAGACAGAAAAATGACCTGAGAAAAAATAGAAAGTTTTCTGTTGGATAATATTTTAGTAAGACGAAATATGGTATCCTATAGTTAAACAGATTAGCGATGTTTTATCTACAAGATTCATATATAGATTGAGTGAAAATAATGTTCAAAAAAAGTCCATATTTATAAAAGTAGATATACCAGGCTTTCATATAGTATTACACTTATTCGTTAAGAATTTTGATTGACAAAAGGACAGTTAGATACTTTATACTGATTAAGTCCTTTGTATTTTTCATTTTACTGGTAATAAAATGAATAGTTAAAACGCTTTATTTAAACACAGTACATACTGTAGGTACCAGTGCAAGAAAGGGGAAAGATGAAGTGAGAATAACGATAGATTTAGCTGTAGTTCATGTAAAACCACGGGTCAAATCGCATCTGTCAAATGTAATTCATTTTACAGATTCAAAAGAAAACCGGTTTATTTGGACCACTGCTGTAGAAAAGAATCTTGAAGCCGGCCAAAAAATAGAGGCGCAAATCAGTGTAAATGAAGAATTATTTGATGAAGATGGTAAATACGTGCGAATCAGCCACGTTTCGATCTTAAATCGCATAGATACACTTCGGGAGTCAACGTATACTGAAAAACCGTTCAGCATTATGGATCGTCCTGGGGAAAAGAAAGTAAAACGTATGGTTCCGGACGACGAATTGCTAAGTGATATTGAAAAAACATTATCTTTGCTAAAGAAAAAATAATTCGTTTTCACTTTACAATTAGAACAGAGCTGGAGCTCAATCAACAGAAGAATGCCTTCACAAAATTAATTTCGTGAAGGCATTCTTCTTTGTGTTTTTCCTTATGCTCACGAATTTGTCTCAACAACCCGAGTTTTATCGCAATATACTGAGCGATCGAGTTCTCCTGTTATTTTGCTGGTCAGCACACCGGCAGTAATACTTCCGCTTACATTAACAGCCGTTCTGCCCATATCAATTAACGGTTCGATTGAAATCAGAATTCCCGCTAAACCTATTGGGAGGTTCAGAGCGGATAACACGAGTATCGCAGCAAAAGTAGCTCCTCCGCCAACGCCTGCGACACCAAATGAACTGATAGCTGTAATCGCAACGACAGTTAGGATGAAAGAGGGAGTCAATGGATTAATTCCCACAGTAGGAGCGATCATAATAGCGAGCATAGCAGGATATACACCAGCACACCCATTTTGTCCGATCGACAATCCGAAAGACCCTGCAAAATTCGCGGTCCCATCCTGAACACCAAGCTGCTGCTGCGTTCGTATGTTCATAGGCAGTGCGCCAGCGCTCGTTCTTGTAGTAAATGCAAACACGAGTACCGGAATTGCTTTTTTTACATAAATCATTGGATTTAATCCGAAAAATGCAAACAAGAGGAGATGAACAAGA
This sequence comes from Jeotgalibacillus campisalis, assembly GCF_000829515.1. Lineage (GTDB taxonomy): Bacteria > Bacillota > Bacilli > Bacillales > Jeotgalibacillaceae > Jeotgalibacillus > Jeotgalibacillus campisalis. Next base: position 113,373 of record NZ_JXRR01000010.1, read on the forward strand.
AATACAGCTCCTAATGCTGCGTAGGAGGCAACAACAAAATTGCCGAGTGTCACAATGGCATCCAGATTGGTCAATGCCACAGTTTTCGCCATCACAGCAAACACACCATAAGGAGTCAATTGTAAGATAAGACTAACAACTTTCATGATAATTGCATAGAGCGCTTCAATAAGTGAGGCGAATAATGAAGCTTGCCCGGGATGCTTTTCTCTTATACCAAGATAAGCGATCCCCAGAAAAACTGTAAAAATCACAACAGCAATGACCGATGTAGGTCTTGCCCCTGTCATGTCTAAAAACGGATTAGCGGGTACAAGTGATAACAGGTGCTGGGGAAAGGAGACATTCTCCACGGTCCCATAGGTATCTTCCAACGAGGCAGCGCGTTCAGTTTCTGCTTCCCCCTGATCAATTTGAATTGCTTCTAAGCCAAAACCTGCAGCAGAAGCGATGCCGATAATTGCTGCTATGGCAGTTGTTCCAACCAATAAGCCAATTACTAAAACACTAATTTTTCCTATGTTTTTAGTTAATGTCAGCTTAGTAAACGCAGATAAAATGGAGATAAAAATGAGCGGCACCGCAATCATTTGCAGCAGCCTGATGTAAGAGCCGCCTATTAATTGAAACCAATCAGTCGATGTCTTTAAAATGGCTGAATCTGCAGAGTAAATAAACTGAAGGATAAAGCCTAGAATAACGCCGAGTGTAAGAGCGAGAAGCACCCGTATGGAAAAAGAAACTCCTTTTCTTTTAAGAACGTACAAAAAAGCAAGAAGAGCAAAAAAGACCAGCATATTCAACAGGATCAACGTGAGCGTCATTTTTTCACAGCCCCCATTCACTATTGTTGTCACCAGTTAAAAGAGTGAGCAAGTTTAAAAAGTTGACCAATCGCAGTGGAAGAGAAGTAAACCCCTTGTAAAAGATGAAATACGTACTTTATCTATATTTTTTTATTTTCTGATTAGACCCCAGTCTGAAAGTTTTGGGTTCAAGAATGATGGGTTTATTGGTAAGATAGAGACAATAGATCGTCACTTATTAGGCGATTATTAAATTCATTTACCTAAGGAGCAGAGTCCATGGAAAAAACCTTAATTTTTGGTCATAAAAACCCTGACACAGATACGATTACTTCTGCCATCGTGTATGCTTATTTGAAAAATGAGATCGGCAGTCATGCAGAACCCGTTAGACTGGGCGAGATAAATGAAGAAACTAAATTTGTGCTGAATTATTTTCAAGCGGAAGTACCCCGCTTAGTGAATAAAGTGGCAACTGAAGCAGACAGCGTCATTCTTGTGGACCACAATGAACGCCAGCAAAGTGCAGATGACATTGAAGATGTTCGCATTGCAGAGGTAATTGATCATCACCGCATATCAAATTTTGAAACAAGCGAACCATTATTTTTTAGAGCAGAACCTGTCGGCTGTACTGCGACTATTTTACTTAAATTATTTAAGGAACATCATGTAGAGATCCCGAAGAACATTGCTGGATTAATGCTTTCAGCTATTATTTCAGATTCCTTGCTGTTTAAGTCACCTACCTGTACAGAAGAAGACATTGCAGCAGCGGAAGAATTAGCTCAAATTGCCAACGTTGATGCTCAACAATACGGCCTTGATATGCTGAAAGCAGGAGCAGATATTAGCGGAAAAACAGTTAGTCAGCTGATTTCTTTGGATTCAAAAGTATTTGACATGGGTGATCATAGGGTTGAAATCGCGCAGGTAAATGCGATCGATCCAACGGAAGTGCTCAGCCTGAAGAGTGATATAGAAGAGATGCTGGATCTAGCTATTGTAGAAAAGAATTTATCTCTCTTCGTTTTAGCCGTAACCGATATTTTAAATAATGACTCAACGATCATTGTTCGTGGAGCTCATGCAAGCATCGTTGAAAAAGCTTATAATTTGTCGCTGGATAACAACATAGCTTTATTAAAAGGTGTTGTTTCCCGCAAAAAACAAATTGTACCGATTTTAACCGATACGTTTAAAAATCAATAATCTTTTCCATAACGTTATTTTGACTTGATGTTAATCAGTAAGCGAAGAATGCCTTCACAAGCGAGTGAGTGAAGGTATTCTTTTTTATATACATTTAAAGTCTTTGGTTTTGCTTCCACATTTCCTGGGAAATGTACTTTAATCGACATAGAAAGGGAGGATTTGATATGAGGATTCCGGAAGAATTAGCAGAGTGGGGTAAAAAAAAGATCGAACCCTATCCTGCAGAAGGATTTGTTTATGGAGGGGGTCCGCAAAATCCCGTCCTTATGCTAGTGGGAGAAGCGCCAGGTGAAACGGAAATTCATAACGGAATTCCTTTCAGCGGCAGAGCAGGAAAAGAATTAATGCTGTTTTTAGATCGAGCGGGACTGAAGCGGGAAGATGTTTATATTACAAGTGCAGTAAGAAGCAGGCCGTTTAAATGGAGAGAAAAAAAAGAGAGATCTGGAGAAATAATACTTAAGAAATACAACAGGACTCCTAATGAAAAAGAAATCAGGGCACACGCACCCATCCTCGACTGGGAAGTAGAGCATGTAAACCCTCAAATCATTATGACATTAGGTAATATTGGTTTAAAGAGACTTGCGGGAAAAGCTATTAAAATAGCAGACGTTCATGGGGAATTACTGAAGCAGCCGGTTCAGCGTTATAATGAGGATGGCACTTATAGTTGGACCAAAAAAGACTTTCTTCTTTTTCCAACCTATCATCCTGCATCAATTTTTTATAATCGCAAATTACTGGAGACGATTCACCGAGATTTTGATCGGCTTGCAGACCATATCAGGGAAATAAAACATCTCTGAAAAAGCAGAGCAGACGCATAATCTGCTTGCCGGCAATCTGCCTTATCAAAGAGAGTTACCTCCGATTCTTATTTCGGCTCCATATCCATTATTACTTCAATTTCATCTGTGCTGCGTGTCAATGTTTCGTGGACATGCTGTTTATGTTGTTCTAAATCGCACCACCTGAATTTATCCTGTTCCATTTCATCAAGCGGAACCACTCGAAACTCATTAAAATCCTCTGAAAAGGATGTAAACGTAGGAACTGTATATAACGAATCAATCGTAACCACATCATTCTCTTTACTAACATCAAACCCCATGAGAGCCCCTGTCAGGCGATCACAGTCCAGTTCAGGAACCCTGTCATCAAAAGGACCGGATATAAAATTGCCCAGGGAATAGGCTACAAGTGTCTGCTGGTCATTTTGACCGTCGATCCATTCGATTGGCTGCAGCACATGAGGGTGGTGACCGATAATAATATCCGCTCCGTTTTGAGCTAGACTGTGCGCTAACTCCGTTTGCTCAGCGGTGGGCTGTTGATATTCTCTTCCCCAATGAATTCCGACTGCAACCAGGTCAGCCATTTCATTGGCCCGTGCAACATCATCAAGCAGCTGTTCTTCATTTTCAGTAAAAATATTGACGGAGTGTGGGAATTCCACAGGTTTATTTGAGCTGTATGTAGAGGAAATCAGCGCAATTGAAATCCCGTTTCTCTCGATAATTGGAATGATATGACGGTCTTCAGTCGAGAGGTGTGCCCCGCTTAATAGCACATCAGGATAAGTAGTACGCCAAAAATCTATATTTCTCTCAAGTCCTGAAAACTCCATATCAAGCGTATGATTGTTAGCAAGCTGAAGCATATTAAAGCCTACTTCGTAATAATAGTGACCCAGCTCATAGGGATTGTTAAACACAAAATCACCGTCCCCAATGCCAAAGTCAGCTCCGGTAATTGGTGTTTCCTGATTTGCATACGCAAAATCGCCTCTGTTAATATAATGTTCCACATTAGAAAGCAAAGGATCAAATAAAAAGGAGCCGTCTTTTTGCTCAGCATCATAAAGGATGGGACGCTCGACAAGTAAATCGCCGACTGCCGTGAAATGAGCGGTCTCTGATTCGATTATCTCTTCTTCCTCTGTTTCAATCACTTCGATGGTCTCATCGCTTACTGTGAATTCTTCAGGAGGATTCGTATAGGTTGGTTCTGAAGCGCACGAACTAAGAACAACAAGAATACATGCAAACATAACAAACTTATAATTCACCATTCAATTCTCCATTTCTATTAAACTTAGTTTATGTAAAGAAAGATTAGTAGAGTAAATGCCCCTTAATTCTACCATTTTAAGGGTTAGAATGACATGTTTATCTAGAAAATAAATACAAAATTATATAAATGTAGAGTCTGGAAGATTATTTGAAAAGAGGTTTTTAGCGGGACGGGTTCATTTCTGTATTTAAATACTGATCTAACAAGGATTACATAAAGGATAAAGTCATTCCTTCTCTTTAGTAGTGAGAGATATGAAAAGAATAGATTGAATTAAAAAAAGGAAAATGACTTTGCACGAAGCGAATAAGTCATTTTCCTTTATTTGTTTAGAGAACGTTTTACGATTAGTTTAATTTAAAGTCATCGAACGACTTCTTTCTTTTTTAAAAGCTTTATGCCGATGATGACAAGAACGACGCTCAGTAGTATGGTTTGGAAGTAGCGGTCAAACCAGTACCAAAGGTCAATCTCAATCCATTCTCTAAATGCTGGAGCAAGTGCAGGGACAAGTCCGTTAAACAAGAGATAGTAGATGCCGATAAAGATTAATCCAATCCCGAGCCAGCGCTTGTATTGATGAAAGAACCCAAAAACCGGTTCATCATAAAGTTCTTCTTTGCCATAGCGGGATGCTTTTTGCATGCCATCAAAAAAACTGTAGAACCAGATTAGCGGAATAAGAAATAAAAACAATCCGAGGCGAAGTGCATCTAATATATAAATAGTGAATAAAAAAGCAGCCATTAATTGAATGCCCCGGTGCTGTAAGCCGAGATAAAGATGACCTGCTCCTGGGAAAATGGATAAAATCGTAGCGATTGCTGTGCTTTTTTTTCCGTCTTTTCGCCTCGTTTCCAAATCCTCAAGCACCGACTGGTCGACTAATGTTTCTCCGTTTTGCTTTCGTGCAAGCATCTGGATGGCATCCACAAAAGAGTAAATCCACACGACTGGCAGTAAAATGCTGAAAAGCAAAAATGCATTTAACTGCAGTAGAATCGTCACAAAAAAGATCATCGCCGCCATACCGAAAAAAGTAACCATAAAGGTCAGTCCACGGTTCATTAGACCGAGTTGAAAATGGCCAAGTCCGGGAAAAAAGGAGAGAATGATGGTGAAAAAACGCTCTGCGTCACCCTGATAGCTCGGCAGATAACGACGTGCACGGGATGATGTCTCACCCTCCTGATCCTGTGACCTCAAAGCATTTAAGCTAATTATAATGTCTAAAAAACTGATGGCATAAATGAGCAGTCCTGCAACTACGGGTGCAAAATAAAACAAGTTGTTGGATAAGAATGCCGTGGCAAGTCCGCCGACAATGAGGGCGATCGTGAGAAAAAAGTATAAAAATCCTCTTATCACATTTCCTATATAAACATGCCCCCACCCAGGCATAATGGATAGCACAAATGCTATGACAGGTGACTTTGTCATTCTAATTCCTCCTTAGGTGATGGATCCATCTGACTGAAAAATCGGTCCGTTTGTTCAAGCAGGGAGGAAGTTAAAGAAGGGGACTCATTCAAAACCTTTCCCTGACCATTCGGTGTATGATCAATAAAAGCTGTAAAAACACCTGTACTGGCAAGCATAATGGCAGCCGCTGCTGATATCACAAAGTGAGTGGCAGTTTTATGCCAGAAGCGGCTGGATGTCTTTTTGACAACGGGATTTGTTTCAGAAGAGTTGGACAAGATGATCTTCATGACCTCATGTTCCACTGTAAATTCTGCAGAAGGTGAGAGCAATAAGGCTTCCTCTTCGTAAGCTGATAAGCAAGCCTCACAGTTTTGAAGATGGATCTCCATTTTTCTTTCAGTCACTGAGTCAACTTGCCCGTGGATAAACTGCTCCCATTGCTGTTGTTTGAAGTGTGTCATCGGAACTCATCCTCCCGCCAATTTTTTTTCATCCACTGCCTGCCGCGGTAAAGTCTCATTTTTACTGCAGATAGCTCAAGTTTATGTTCCTGTGCAATTTCCTCATAGGATTTTTCTTCTATGTAAAAAGCGTGAATGACTACCCGATAGTTTTCAGGCAGTTCTTTTAAGCGTTTACGCAGATAGTCATTTCTCGTTTGTTCCATTAGCTTTGCATCAAGAGACTCTTTTCCATCGTGAAGGTAAGGACTTGCTTTATCTAAATCATCGTCCCGGTCCGTACGCCGTGTTCTTTTGCGTTTCATATCAATAGCATGACGGACAGAGATTTGCCGTACCCATGTCTTTAGCCCTTCCTGTCGATAGCCGGGAAGCGCATGATAAATCTTCAGCAAAATTTCCTGAACTGCATCCTCCGCATCTTTTTCATGTCGAAGCACGCCATAGGCGAGTTGATAAATATAGCGCTGGTAGGAACGGATAAACAGTCGGAAAACTGAAGAATCCTGCTGGACCAGCTTTTTTACATCAATCTCCTGCACCCGTTCCACCTCCCATGCAAAAGAATTCTTATTAGTAGACGCACCCAATCAAAAAAGTACTACACTTTGTTTCATTTTCCTGCAGACACTGCTGCTCATGATAGTATAAACATTTATAGATGGAACCTCAATCTAAATAGAAGGGGTGGTATAATAAACGAAACAGCAAAGGAGAGATGTGGAAATGAATGTGAATTCAATTATGCTGGAACTGGAGACACTTGGGACGGAGCAGACTAAAAAGACCTTTTTGCGTCACGGAGCAAAAGAGCCGTTTTACGGGGTGAAGGTAGGAGATTTAAAGAAATGGGTAAAGCATGTTAAGAAGGATCAGGAACTTGTAAAAGCCCTCTATGATACAGGTAATTCCGATGCTATGTATTTGGCAGGACTTGCTGCTGATCCAAAAGTAATCTCAAAAGAGACACTCCAGAAATGGGTGAAAGGAGCCTATTGGTATATGATCGCTGAAAGCACGGTTGCATGGGTAGCAGCTGAAAGTCCTTTTGCAGTGGAACTGGCGAATGAATGGATTGCCTCTGAAGAAGAAATGGTTGCAGCAGCAGGCTGGAGTACTTACGGCAGTTATCTCTCCATCGCGCCAAATGAAAAGATCGATCTTGAAGAGGTGAGAAATCTTCTTCATCAGGCGGGGGAAACCATCCACTCAAGCCCGAACCGGGTCCGTTATACGATGAATGGATTTGTTATAGCGGCAGCAGCCTATATTCCAGCGCTTACAGAGGAAGCAAAGCGAGCAGCCAATGCAATAGGGAAAGTGCATGTGGATGTAGGAAATACAGCCTGTAAAGTACCATTTGCGCCAGCATATATTGATAAAATTGAGGAGCGCGGGAAAATTGGTGTAAAGAAAAAAACAGCCAAATGCTAGCAGCAGGCGGCCAAAATCCAGATCACTTTTATCCCGTTATTAAATTCATAAATTGATCAAATACCAAACTGTTTAAAAACAGATGTTATGTGGTATAATAAAAGAAATGAATAGAAATTCCCTAAAAAGGGGAGTAGCGACCGTCATCGGTTAATGAGTCGTCATTACAGTGGAGTACCACTCGGTTCATTAAGCTTTAGTATTAGCTAAAGTACGCAAGACCTTTTTATGAGCACTTACATTTGGATGTAAGGACTCATAAAAGGGTCTTTTTTGTTTGGCTCTGTTAAAACAAGACAATTGAACTTGATGCAGTAATAGCGGCAGTGAACGGAGAGTACAGACAAATGATTCGTATAGAATAGGAGGAAATAAAAATGGTATTTATTTGGTTTATACTGGCAGCAGCTGTAACGGTTTTTGCAGCCATTAAACTGTCGCGTTATGCTGATGTTATTTCATCAAAGTCTGCAATGGGAGGACTGCTGGTCGGTACCCTTCTTCTTGCCGGTGCAACCTCGCTTCCGGAAGTGACAACCAGTATTTCAGCCGTCCTAATCGGCAACCCCGATATCGCGATTGGCAACATGCTTGGTTCAAATCTATTTAATTTGTTTATTATCGCAGGCTTTGACTTATATTACAGACAAAAGAAATTATTTCAGTGGGCAAGCAATGATCATATTTACACAGCAGGTCTTGGACTTCTTTTAACCCTTTTAACCCTGGTCGCCCTGTACATTAAAGTAGATTACACCATTCTCGGAATTGGCATTGATGCTTTTATCATCGCGATCCTTTATGGAGTCGGAATGTTTGTGATTGGCCGTCTTCCTAAATCGGATAGTACTCTGGAATTGGAAACGCCAAAAGACGATGGAATAGATGAAACAGCCGCCACATCATCTCTAACAGTTAAGCAGGCTGGCATCCGTTTCACTTTTGCTGCGTTAATTATTATGGCAGCGGGTACCGTGCTTTCAGTCATGGGGGACCAAATCGCTGTCGTAACAGGACTTGGATCCAGCTTTGTAGGTAGTTTTCTGATTGCCGCAACGACGTCTTTGCCAGAGGCCGTAGCCGTCTTTGTCGCATTGCAGCTGAGAAATGTAAATCTCGCACTTGGGTCGATACTGGGAAGCAATATCTTTAACATGCTGATTATCGCTGGGTCTGATATTGTTTATCGTAATGGATCCATATTGGCAGATGTATCCGATTCTCACATTATTACCAGCATAGCGGTTTCGATTTTATCCTTTATCCTCATTTTATCGATTAAGCAAAAACCAGCTAAATCCACATTTCGCTATATATGGCCGTCTTTAATCATCGTCGCAGGATATTTTGTTTCAAGTTATTTAATCTTTGTTGGATAGTACAAAATAAGCTGTTTTACCGCCATGCTTGCTGATTTGTATTGGGATCTATTATATGTTTTAAAGAACCTGAGTAAGGTGATAGCACGCAATAAACGACAAAAAAGATTGCCTTCATGAACGTTTCATGAGGCAGTCTTTTTTTGTACTCCTGTAGTGAGTAGATCAAGTACTGTCGGAGTCTTAGGGGGAATCCTGGTGTCTCTCCAGTTTCCTTGTTATCTCCTATCCTCTTTTTGTCATGAGCTTGTACTAGGGGTAATAGAATGAGAAAAACGACTGAGGATTCTGTCTGTTTCAGAGGGAGGTATGAATGGTCTATTTTATTTTCAGCCTGGCAGCGCTGGTCACAATTTTAGCCGCCATCGAACTTTCAAATCATGCAGATGCTTTGAGTGAAAAGACATCCCTAGGAGGATTATTAATCGGCACTCTTTTTCTTGGCAGTGCGACCTCGCTGCCGGAAGTGACAACGAGTCTGTCCTCAGTATATTTGTCCAACCCGGATATTGCTGTCGGAAATATGCTTGGCTCCAATTTATTTAACCTTTTTATCATCGCAAGCTTTGATTTAGTATTGAGAAAGCGCAGAATCTACCACTCGGCTGTGGGTGGGCATCTTTATACGGCTGGTTTAGGGCTTGCTATGGCCTGCATGATGGTGATGGCCTTTGAAAGGCAGTCAGAAGTGGTGGTGTGGGGGATTGGGCTCGATTCTATTTTAATTGCCTTTGTTTATGGGACAGGCATGATTGCCATCAGCAAATTGTCTAAAGCAGGACCAATGCCTGAGCTAAATGAAGAAGCAGTAAGCCTGCAGCGCGAAGAAGAAGAGCGGATATCAATCAAAAGAACGTTGATAGGTTTTATGCTGGCTGCTATTGTAATCATGGGAGCGGGGACATTGCTTTCCATCTCTGGAGATCGGATAGCAGAAGTATCAGGGCTTGGCTCAACTTTTATCGGCAGCTTTTTAATGGCAGCGACTACTTCACTGCCTGAAGCGGTCGCTGTTTTAATCGCTTTAAAATTGAGGAATGTTAATCTGGCTATTGGCTCCATCTTAGGGAGTAATATTTTCAACATGCTCATTTTAATTTTGAGCGATGCTGCTTACCGTGACGGTGCTATATTAGCTCATGTTTCGTCCTCGCATGAAGGAACAGCAGCGGCTATTACGATCATGTCTCTTTTCCTGATGTATTCCATTGCCAGAGGAAATCGTCCGTCTAAAGGAATGTATGCGGTGCCCTCTATTTTGATCGTGCTGACTTATTTTGCTACTACATATTATTTATTTAATGGGTAAGTAAAAAGCCTGAAGAAAAATCCAATGGACATGTTCTTCAGGCTGATGTCTTATTATAGATAACTTTCATACCGTTTTTCCAAATAATTTTGCAGAACCGTCATAGCAGAGCACAGCGCCCAATAAATGAGTGCTACTAAGATGTACATCGTCATAAAATCAAATTCTCTGCCGCCAACAATTCTGGCTTTCTGAAAAATCTCAGGTACTGTGATCATTGCAGCAAGAGAAGAGGCTTTAATAATATCAAGTTGTACGTTAGCAAGCGGCGGTGTAGCTATACGAATAGATTGAGGCAAAATAATACCGAACATGGTCTGCCAATAGGACAATCCGAGCGCTTTTGCCGATTCCCATTGTCCCTTATCAACAGAAGACAGGGAAGATCGGATAATTTCAGCAATATAGGCGGCACTGTTTACACTAAAAGCAATTAAAGCAGCTTGAAGCGGAGAAAGCTGTAAACCAATGATGGGTAATCCAAAATAAAGCATAAATAAAATAACCAGGATTGGTACACCGCGCATAAATGATATATACGTTCTCGTCGGCCATCTTAAAACGGCGTATTTTGAAGTGCGGGCGAGTGCCAGGAAAAAGCCAATGATAAGACCCGCAGCCATACTTACGAGAGAAATCAGGATGGTGTAGCCGATGCCCTCCATAACGTAAGGGAAGGAGTCAATGGCGAGCTGGGGGTCAAACAGATATTCCCATTTTATATCCATCAGCCATAACACCTTCTTTCCCTAAATCTGTTTACAAACATGAATTTATTCTTCAAAGTCAATATCAGGCTCCTGTGTTACATCTGCTCCTGCAAAAAATTCGGCAGAAATTTCAGCAATTGTGCCATCTTCAAGCATTTCGTCCAGCACCTGGTTCACATTCTCTATTAATTCGCTATTATCATTATTCATTACCATACCAGCCTCTGATGGACTGTATTTTAAATCAGGGTGAATCGTAATATCAAGCTCCGGGAAAGCTTCAAGTGCAAGCGTCTGCAGGTAGTAGTCATTTAAAATGACATCTGAATTGCCAACATGAACATCGCGAAGATATTCTTCGTTTGTTGCGTTGTCATAAATTTTTTCTATTGCTCCGTATTCCCGCGCAAGTTCCATATAAACAGAAGTTGCAGCTCCTGCAGCCTGCTTTCCTTCCAGATCTTCAAAGGTTTCGATTCCGGATAAATCTTCTTCCCGTACAATCGCTGTACCATATGAGTATTTGATAGGAGTAGAAAAAGCAAATTTCTCTTTACGCTCTTCGTTTATTTCGATATCGTTGGCAGCCAGATCCACCTGACCGGAATTAACAGCTGTCAGCATACCGTCGAAGCCAATTTCCTCAAAATCAACCTCGAGGTCCATACGCTCTGCCATTTCAAGCACTACTTCCACTTCGAATCCTGTCAGTTCTTCTGAATCAGCATCATAATAAGAAGTAGGGTAAAGAGTTCCAGAAGTGGCAACAGTTAAAACACCTTCCTCCTGAATTTCATCCCAAACGGATGTATCTGCTTCCTCGCTATTATTTGAACTGCCGCTCCCGCATGCAGCTAAAAGTGCGATTGACAAGGCGCCTGCTGTCAACGCCTGATACTTTTTGGTAAATAATAATTTCACAAAAAATCCCCCTCTATTTTAGATCCTTTAAAAACATAGCATCCGACTCGGGCTTAGGGCAAGTACTTAATACCAGTATTTATATTTGTTGAATAAGGTAAAATAGATGGAATTATCTGTTTTCATAAGTGATATAAATCGGTTTATACCTTACTCTTACAAGTGATTCTTTTAATTCAATCTAATGAAACCATTTCTTGAAAAACGCCTTGATAATCAATAAAGAGTGAATACGACAAAAAAAGAGCCTGGGACAAATGTCTGTCTCAAGCTCTTTGCCGGTTCACTTCACTTCAGGGGTACGCTTTCTGCAGGGACGGCGCTTAAGTCCTCCCCAGGCTTTGCCTTGCGGGGGCTCAAGCAGCCGTCTCATCCTGCTGGAGTCGCCGATCGCATCATTTACATGATAGTCACTTCTTAATTTCTGTCATTTTAGTGAGCTCTTATAAGCCCATGTTAACAAGCAAACATTTCAGGCTTTACGATTCTTTTTGATCCATCGGGTACACGATGCCAAGCTGCTGACGGATGGTCTGCATCAGGGCGACTACGTTCAGAGACAGCTCGTGTGTATTGATCGCTGATTCAATTTGTCCGTTCTCATAAGCACGGGCGAATTCCTCAAGCTCATAAGCCATCGGTGCTTTAGATTGCGTAACAGAAAGATCTTCTTGCCCGCCTTCCTTGGTTATGCGCATCACAGAATCAGGGGAACTGATTCGAGAAATATGAAGTGCTGCTTTTTCGCCTGAGATTTCACTCGGCAGGTAGCTGTTGGTGATTTTAGAAAATGTAATGACAGCATCCATTTCTCCGTAGCTTAAGAGAACCATACCCTGGCCATCAACACCTGTATGAAGATTCGTACTGATCGCTTTTACCTCTTCAGGCATTCCAAATAGGGCAACGAGCGGGTAAAGGGTGTACACGCCAAGGTCCATTAATGATCCATTGGCATATTCAGGCTTAAATGCATTTTCAATAATTCCTTCTTTAAACTTATCGTAGCGGGAAGAATATTGGCCGTAGTGTGCACTGTACTGCCGGACCGTACCGAGTGATGGCAGCAACTCTTGTGTTCTCTTAAAGTTCGGCATGACAGTCGATTTCATCGCTTCCATCAACAGAACGCCATTCTGTCTGGATGCCTGCACCATTTTCTCAGCCATCGTATAGGTGGCTGTTAACGGCTTCTCGCATAAAACAGCGATTCCAGCTTCTAAGCACTGAATTGTTTGTTCATGGTGCACTGCATTTGGTGAAGCAATATACACCCCGTCAATTTTGCCGCTGGTGCACATTTCCTTTACAGAAGTATACACATTGGCAATGCCGTATTTATTTGCAAAGGCTTGTCCTTTTTTTTGACTGCGGGAGCATACTGCTTCAATTGAAACATTGTCAACATCGTTTGAAGCTTCAATCAGTGAATCTGTAATCCAGTTTGTCCCAATAACACCGATTTTCATAGTATGTACATCCTCTCAACTGAGTTCTTATACAGAAATTGTATCGCTAATACAGCGAATAGGAAAGGGTCGGAAGAAAAAATTTATTGGTTTGAGTTTTTTCTATGGATGATTGAATTAACAGATATTTCGGTCTATAATGGGTGAATTCTAGCATAAGAGGTGAGAAAATTGAATTTAATAGAGAGAGTCAGTCATTTTGCAGGAAAAACATTTGCTCTATGGGTAGTATTAATCGGAATTATCGCCTTTTTTGTTCCATCTGGATTTCTGTGGATTTCTCCTTTTATCAGTCTTTTACTTGGCGTAATTATGTTTGGTATGGGAATGACGCTAACCACTGATGATTTTAAAAGGGTGGCCAAACAACCAAAAAGCGTAGCGGTGGGGGTGGCTGCACAGTTTTCAATTATGCCTTTGCTTGCCTTCGGACTTGCAAAAGCCTTTCAGCTTCCTCCCGAAATAGCGATTGGTGTGATCCTGGTTGGCTGTTGTCCTGGGGGTACCGCTTCAAATGTTATCACGTATCTGGCAAAAGGGAACACGGCCCTTTCAGTTGCAATTACCTCTGTATCTACTTTATTAGCGCCGGTGTTGACTCCTGCTCTAATCTATCTTTTTGCGAGTGAATGGCTGGAGGTTTCTTTTCTCAGCTTGTTTGTTTCCGTTATACAGGTTGTGCTTGTGCCAGTCATTCTTGGCATTATGGTTCGTTCCCTCTTTAAGGAAAAGGTAAAAAAAGCAGTTCCTGTCATGCCGCTCGTTTCGGTTATCGCTATTGTAGCAATCGTTGGTGCAGTAGTTGGGGGAAACAAAGAAGCGATCGTTACTTCTGGTGTGCTTATTTTCACGATCGTTGTATTGCATAACGTCCTTGGTTTATTGGTCGGATTTGGGCTGGCGAAAGCAATGAAGCTGGATTATTCAAGTCAAAAAGCAATATCAATAGAAGTAGGCATGCAGAACTCCGGCCTTGGTGCTGCTCTTGCCATGGCTCATTTTAATCCAGTCGCCGCGGTGCCGAGCGCACTATTCAGCTTGTGGCATAATGTTTCTGGCCCTGTGGCTGCAACTCTTTGGAATCGAAAATAAACAGAAAAAACAACCAGGGTAATTGATAGAGAGGAGGATGAGGATGATTAAGGAAATCACCCGACCGCAATGGAAGGACGCATATCCTCTGATGAACCAGCTCAGAACACATTTAACTGAAAAAGAATACATGTCTATTATGGAAGCAGCTGTACAAGAGAATCAATATCAGTTATTTGGAATATGGGAGAACAATAGGCTAAAAGCGTTAGTCGGTTTCATGCCGATGACGACTTTCTATTATGGAAGATTTATTTGGATATGCGATCTTATTACGGACAGTCAGGAAAGATCGAAAGGATATGGGATTGATCTTTTGGGTTTTGTGGAACAATATGCGAAGGATCACGGTTTTGCCAAAGTGGCTTTATCCTCAGGGCTGCAGCGGCATGACGCACATCGATTTTACGAGGAGAAAGGAACGTACGATAAAGTAAGCTATGTATTCAAAAAAGAGTTGAAAGAGATCTGACACAGGAAAGGTGATCGTTATGGAACCTTTTATCCAAAACCATCAGTTCAATGTGATCAAGCATCAAGCCGCATTGATGCAAAAGCAGGCGCACATCACAATTGATCCGGAAGTGGAATGGGCCGTCCGGTCAGAAGCTGAAGCAAAAGTGCTGGCAGCGTTTGATCATTTGACAGCAGAACAGGTAACTGTTCTTGAAAAACTGCCGCATCTTAAAACGGAAGAAGAAAGAGTGACGTTTTTAAGGGACCTTCAGCCAATGCGGATACCTTTTCCCATCATTTCACAGAATGAGGTCAATGGTTTATTTCCTAAAAATAAAAAGGTAAAACTTCCAGCGTTTAGTGAACTTGATTGGTATGCGACAACGTACGTAGGCTGGAAGGATATCGCGGCAAGCAGGCACTATATGATTTGTTTGATTGATCAGCGCTTGACGGGAGTGGAAGGAAGATATGTTATATCTGCAAGGAAGGGAATGTGTGAGCTGTGCGGCCGATATGGGGATATGGCATTTACCTCTATTTCAAAACGGGGGCATGCCGGTGTGAATAACAAATCATTTGGAAAGCACCTCTGTTATGACAGTAAAGAGTGCAATCAGTTTATTCAGGACCCAATCAATCTTATACAGTTTGTTAAGCAAGCTGTAAAAGATCAGTAAGTATGCTGTGTGCTGGTTGTGTACTCAAAAAACAAGCAGAGCGGGGGAAATGGTATGGAACACAGTGAAGAGCTAAAAGAGTTTATTACGAATTACGAGTTACTCAGGAAAAAATATAAATGGCGTGTAGACACTGGAGCACTGATGATGATTGCTTCCTTATTTACTGGCGACAATAAGCCGTTTAATCTGGATCGATATAGTGAGTTAGTTAATTTTATAAAGCAGGAGTCCAACCCATTTGCCTATATTCAATCCACTTTGCGTTTTTCATTGGCAGGACTTTTATTAAATCAGTCTGATCATCCTGAAGAATCCTACAAGCAGGTTCAGCACTGCTATGATCTGCTGATCGAGGCCGGTTTCCAAAGAAGTCCACATACCTATATCGCGGCGTATGCCTTGTCCCTGTCAATAAAGCAAGGGGAGGAATCGGCTGATCATGTGGAACGGGCAAAGAAAATGTACGATGGAATGAAAAAGAAGCATTTCTTTTTAACTTCCCACGAAGACTATCCATTGGCTGTTCTTTTGGCTGAAGCTGGTTCAGACGGAGATAAAATGCTTGAGGACATGGCCTACTATTATGATGAACTGCATCTTGTTCTGTGGAAGGGAAACAACCGACAGTTTCTTTCTCAAATCCTTACATACGGAAAGCGGGAAAACAAAGAGATTCTTGTGCAAAACACGGTGACCTGGATGGATGACTTGAAAACACAAAAGTTTCGTTTGCGCGGTCTTCATCTCCCAATCGTCGGGGTATTAAGCCTGGTCGCCACCCCATCTGTCCTGCTTCCAAAAATAAAGGAAGTTTACGATGAACTGAGCAGCTACAGTAAATTTAAATGGTATAAAGATCAATGTTTTATGATTGCTGTCAGACTGGTGATTCAAAGGGAAATTAGTGAAAATAGAGTTCTGGACGTGGGCCTGGCTGCAACGGTCGAATCCATTCTTCAAGCCCAGCAAGCAGCGATGATCGCAACAATGACCGCTGCGGTAGATGCAAACTCTTCCAACGATGGATAAATTAAATTTTATAAAATAACTGGACAAGGAAGATAGATGTGTATACAATAATAATGAAAATCATTCTCAATTAAAAACTAAGTTGAGAAGGATGAAAATAGTCGCTGATTCCGACACAACTAACCTTGTGATTGATACGTTCGCACCGTAGCAATCCTGATGTGACGTCAAAGGTTATCGAATAAAAGCGACACCCCCTCCCTGCCCCATTCCATTAAATAAAACGGAATGGGGTATTTGTTTGTTCTGTTGCATATAAAAAACCAAATTTACCCTTGATTATTTTCATCATCTGCTGTACCGTATAAAACAATCAAACAATTCGGAATTAAAACAAAATGACAAGAAAAAGTGAAAATTAAATATGCCAACTTATCTAGAGAGGTTGAGGGACTGGCCCTTTGACACCTCAGCAACCAGCCACATTTGGCATGGTGCTAATCCCAGCAGGTTATGCAGTACCTGAGTGATAAGGAGAACAGCGAATGCAGATTCGGACCTTCTTCTTATAAGATAGGTCCTTTTTTATTTCACTAGAAAAATTCTAACGGTAAAACAGCTGGCAATTGATCGCCTGCAATCATGCTGCTTTAGACCATCGTTTCGAGGAGGAGCCATTAATGACCTATCATGTAAATACTCAATTTGTTCAGCTGGGAAACCGCAGTGAAAAAGTAACAGGGACAGTAAATCCGCCGGTATATTTTTCAACTGCCTACCGCCATCCGGGGCTTGGAGAGTCCACTGGCTATGATTATACCCGCACGAAAAACCCGACCAGAGCAGTTTTGGAAGAAGGGATTGCCCGATTAGAAGAAGGAGATGAGGGCTTTGCAACGAGCTCAGGAATGGCAGCTGTGCAGTTGGTGCTATCTCTTTTTAAGCAGGGTGAAGTGATTTTAGCTTCTGATGATATTTATGGCGGTACGTACCGATTATTAAGGCATTACGAGGAAGCTTATGGCATACAAACAAGATATGTAGATACAAATAATCTCGAGCAGATGGAAGAAGCAATTTGCGAAAAAACGAAAGCTATTTTAGTCGAGACTCCTACTAACCCGCTGATGCAAATATCAGATATTGAAGAAGTATCGAAGCTTGCAAGGGATCATAATTTGCTGACGATTGTGGATAACACGTTCTTAACTCCTTATTTACAAAAGCCGATCACCCTCGGAGCTGACATTGTCATTCACAGCGCCACAAAATTTATCGGCGGGCATAATGATGTACTTGCAGGGCTGGTTGTGGCAAAAGGGAAGGAACTGTGTGAAAGGCTTTTTTCCATTCATAATGGAGCAGGCGCCGTATTAGCTCCACTTGACTGCTGGCTTTTAGTGAGAGGGCTAAAAACCCTGTCCCTTCGAATGGACCGTCACCAGGAAAATGCAGGTAAAGTGGCAGAATTTTTGGAGCAGCAGCCCGGTATAACGGATGTTCTTTATCCGGGGATTGGAGGAATGGTGGCATTCAGACTAAAAAAAGAAGGCTGGATAGATCCATTTTTAAGGGAGCT
Organism: Jeotgalibacillus campisalis; assembly: GCF_000829515.1. GTDB lineage: Bacteria > Bacillota > Bacilli > Bacillales > Jeotgalibacillaceae > Jeotgalibacillus > Jeotgalibacillus campisalis. Next base: position 131,357 of record NZ_JXRR01000010.1, read on the forward strand.
TGACTTAATTACATTTGCAGAGAGTCTCGGCGGAGTTGAAAGCTTTATTACCTATCCGGCTACCCAGACGCATGCAGATATACCGGAAGAAGAGAGACAGCACCGGGGCATCTGTAACCGTTTATTACGATTTTCCGTTGGCATTGAACATATAGATGACCTGACAAAGGATTTGGATAAGGCACTTAAAAAGGTGCAGAGGGAGGAGATTGACGATGACAAAACATCACTTTGATACCAGGCTGCTGCATCAGGAGGATTTTCGGGACAAACAAACAGGAGCCGTTAATGTGCCGCTGCATTATTCATCAACCTTTCATCAGGAATCTATAGATGAATTCGGTCCTTATGACTACAGCCGCTCCGGCAATCCAACGAGACATGCGCTTGAAAATACGATTGCAGAATTAGAAAATGGAGAACAGGGCTTTGCCTTTGCTTCCGGCATGGCTGCCATTTCTTCAGCATTTATGCTTTTGTCTGCAGGAGATCATGTACTCGTGTCAAAGGATGTGTACGGGGGAACGTTCAGAGTGATTACAGAGGTCCTGACTCAGTTTGATATAGAACATACCTTCATCGACATGACAGACCTTGATGAAACGGCCAGAAGCGTGAAGCCGAATACGAAGGTCATTTATGTTGAAACGCCATCCAATCCATGCCTGAATATTACAGATATTGAAGGTGTGGCTAAAGTGGCAAAAGCAAATGGCTGTTTAACATTTGTGGATAATACCTTTATGACTCCATTACTGCAAAAGCCGCTTGATCTCGGAGCAGATCTTGTTCTACATAGTGCAACTAAATTTCTATCCGGGCACAGCGACGTTGTAGCCGGGCTTGCTGTTACCAAAAACAAAGAAATTGGCAAACGGCTGAAGTTCGTTCAAAATTCATTTGGGTCCATATTAGGTGTGCAGGACTGCTGGCTGCTGTTGAGAGGGATGAAAACATTGAGTGTAAGATTAAATCAATCCTCTCAAACTGCAAGGGATATTGCGCAGTATCTGCATCATCATCCAATAATAGAAGAAGTATATTATCCAGGATTTTCTTTTCATGCGGGGTACCCGATTCATCAGCGACAGTCAGCTGGTGCCGGTGCGGTCCTGTCCTTCAGGCTTCCTTCAAAAGACTGTGCCAGAGTATTTGTTGATCAGCTGAAAATTCCGGTCTTTGCCGTCAGTCTTGGTGCCGTGGAATCGATCCTGTCCTATCCTGCAACGATGTCCCATTCGGCAATGCCTCCGGCTGAAAGAGCGAAAAGAGGCATTACAGATGGACTTCTGAGACTTTCAGTCGGGTTAGAAAATGCAGACGATTTACTGGAAGATATTAAGCAGGCACTAGCAGCGGTTGAGCAGCATGCTCCTGCCGCTCAAGTTTAATCATTGCTTACTACCTATTGTCTTTGATCCTGGTGTTTAGTTCTTGCCGTTTAAAGGAACGTAAGAATTAGAAACCAATATCGGAGGGATCAGGCATGATATTTTCAGAACAGGCATTAAAAGATCAGCATATTCTTGTGACAGGGGCAACAGGCGGCATAGGATACGAAACAGCGAAAGCAGCTGTTCAAGCCGGCGCAACCGTTTCTGTCACAGGCAGAAATGAAGAGAAACTAGAGAAATTGCAACAGGAAGTCGAATCTCTGCAAGCTACAGGAACATTAATTGTGATTCCTGCAGACCTAAATGATGCAACAGAGCGTCTGCGTCTCGTTGAAGAAGCCACGCAAACAGGTGGAGCTTTGACTGGTCTAGTGAATTCTGCTGGTGTATCAGGAGGCGGCACGCTTGATCAGCTAGAGGAAGATGAGATGAGAAAAGTAATGGAATTAAATTATTTTTCCACGGTTTTACTGACTCAGCTCGTGTATGAACGGCTGATTCCTCAAAACAAAGGAGCGATTGTTAATATCTCATCTCTTTCAGGACTGAGAGGTACTCGTGGCAATACAGCATATAGTGCTTCTAAGTTTGCAGTGGCGGGATTTACACAGTCATTTGCAGTGGAAGCCATTGAACATGGAATTCGGGTAAACGCTGTTTGTCCGGGGTTTGTTGATACAGAGATGGGTCGCTCAGCTATTGAGAAAAAAGGAAAGGCTGCCGGAAGGTCTTATAAAGAACAATTAAAAATTGCTGAAGACGGATTGCCTTCAGGACGTATTACTCAGCCTGAAGAAGTTGCAAACAGCATAATTTTTCTTCTTTCGGACGCAGCTGAAAATATTGTTGGTGAGTCACTTAAAATCTCAGGTGGAAGTGTGATGAGGTAAATAGATTTAGAAGCTGAGGAGAGGGACCGGTTCATTTCCGCTTCAGGCGTACGCTTTTTAGCGGGGCGGGAGGTGAGCCGGTTTGATTGGTCCCTCGCAGCCTGAGCGTTTTTTAAATCAGATTAAGAAAGTACACACGAGGATGTCTACATGAACCTATTGTTCATGTAGACATTTTCTTTTGGAATGCAATGAGTTATGTCTGAGCTTTTTTTTACATGATTGTTTCTTCCGTAGCTCACCTTAAGAGAGAGGATTTGAATATCATTTTCCTGTCTGCATGTAATCCAGCTGAAAATGGAAAAGCTTCTTAGTAAATAGAAAGAATGAAGAAAATAAAAGTTTTTTAGTATCTTTAAAAAAATAGCGTATAATGTAGGATAAATTGCTACAAAACAGGCAGGAGGAAAGAAGAATTGAACCAAAATACAATCATCCGGTTTGATCAAGTAACACATCAATTCGATCAGACGGTCGTTTTAGATGAAGTAAGCTTTGAAATAGAAAGAGGGAAATTTTACACGCTTCTTGGACCTTCAGGATGCGGGAAAACAACGATATTGAGACTTATTGCAGGCTTTATGGAACCGGCAGCAGGTTCTATTTATTTTAACGGAGAAAAAATTAATCATTTGCCGGCCAATAAGCGCCAGGTTAACACAGTCTTTCAGGATTACGCGCTTTTTCCCCATTTAAATGTATTTGAAAATGTAGCCTTTGGGCTGAAAATAAAGAAACTAAAAAAATCTGACATCACTTCAAAAGTTAAAGAAGCGCTGAAATTTGTAAACCTGGAAGGATACGAAACGAGACAAATTAGTGAAATGTCAGGGGGACAAAGACAGCGTGTCGCAATTGCAAGGGCAATTGTGAATGAACCTGAGGTTATTTTGCTCGATGAACCGCTATCGGCGCTTGATCTGAAATTGCGTACAGAGATGCAGTATGAATTGCGTGAACTGCAGCAGCGCCTGGGCATTACGTTTATTTTTGTTACTCATGACCAGGAAGAGGCGCTTGCGATGTCGGATGAAATATTTGTTCTAGACAAAGGAGTCATTCAGCAGAGTGGAACGCCAATGGATATTTACGATGAGCCAATCAATCGGTTTGTGGCTGATTTTATTGGAGAATCCAATATTGCAGCAGGGAAAATGATTGCTGATTTCAACGTATCATTTGCCGGTAAGGAGTTTGAATGTGTAGATCGCGGTCTTCAGCGGGATGAGCCGGTTGAAGTGGTAATTCGCCCTGAAGATCTAACGATTACAGAGGAAAGCGCAGGTAAACTTCAAGTGAAGGTGGATTCCCAGCTTTTCCGAGGAGTTCATTTTGAGATTTGCTGCGTTGATGAATTTGATAATGAATGGCTTGTTCATTCGACGAAAAAGGCAGAAGTAGGAGAACAAATCGGGCTGACATTTGAACCGGAAGCCATTCATGTGATGCGGTTTAACGAGTCGGAAGAAGATTTTGACAAAAGACTGGAAGGGTACTCGGAGACTGGCTATGGAAACTAGATCAAGAAATCTGTTTCTCATTCCCTATGCTTTCTGGATTGCCTTATTTGTAATCGCCCCTGTCATGCTGGTTTTGTTTTTTTCCTTTAGAGGTCTTGATGGCGGATTTACGTTAAGCAACTGGACTCATTTTTTTACATCCACTTATTTTCAATTGACGTTAAGTTCATTTTGGTATGCTTTTTTAATTACGCTGTTTGCACTTTTAATCTCCTACCCGACAGCACTGATTTTAACGAAGACAAAGCATAAACAGCTCTGGCTGCTGTTGATCATTGTTCCTTCGTGGATCAATATTCTGCTTAAGGTTTATGCTTTTTTAGGAATCTTTGGCACGTATGGACCAGTAAATGCATTACTTGAGACGATGGGAATAGGTACACAACAAATACTTTTTACTGATTTCAGCTTTGTTTTTGTTTCGGTTTATATTTTTATTCCGTTTATGATTTTGCCTATTTTTAATGCTTTAGATAAATTGAACCCAACGCTTGTGGACGCTTCACGTGATTTAGGTGCTTCCTCTTGGGAGACTTTCCGGCAGGTGATTTTCCCGTTAACAGCAAGCGGTGTTAAAGCAGGCTGTCAGCTTGTTTTTATTCCATCACTGTCACTGTTTATGATTACAAGGCTGATTGCCGGGAATCAGGTCATTACACTTGGGACTGCCATCGAACAGCACTTTCTCGTTACCCAGGATTGGGGAATGGGATCCACTATAGCTGTATTTCTGATCGCCGTAATGGCAGTGATTATGTTTTTAACAGGCGACCGGAAGAGAGGGCTGGCAAATGAAAAAAACGTTTAATTGGCCGGCTGTTTATCTGGCTTTAGTCTTTGTGATTTTATATGCACCGATCTTTTATTTAATGGTGTACTCCTTTAACAGCGGAGGAACTATGTATGGGTTTGAGAGCTTTACATGGGACTATTATATTGAAGTGTTTCAGGATACGAGACTATTAATTATTGTACTGAATACCGTGATTATCGCACTTTTATCCTCGCTGATTTCAACCGTTATCGGTGTGTTTGGTGCACTTGCGATTACGTATGTAAAAAGACAGCGTAATAAAAATACCTTGCTTTCTTTAAATAATGTTTTGATTGTCAGTCCGGATGTCATTATTGGTGCTTCCTTGTTAATTTTATTTACGTTTATCGGGATCAGACTGGGCTTTACGTCTGTTCTGCTTGCGCATATCGCGTTTAGTGTGCCAATTGTGGTGATCATGGTCCTGCCAAAGCTGCAGGAAATGAGCCCAACGCTGATTGATGCAGCAAGAGATCTGGGGGCAAGCAGGCTCGATGTACTAACAAAAGTGATTCTGCCTTCTATTACACCGGGGATCTTTGCAGGATTTTTTATGGCATTGACGTATTCTCTGGATGACTTTGCTGTAACCTTCTTTGTAACAGGGAATGGCTTTACAACGCTGTCAGTTGAAATTTATTCTCTTGCCAGACAAGGAATTTCTCTGCAGATTAATGCGTTATCCACACTTATTTTCCTGGTAACACTGGTACTGGTAATCGGCTATTATTTTATCAGTAAGAAAAGCGGTGCCGGCTTAGGAATGGGGGTGCCAAAATGAAGCAGCTGATGCGTATGTTTATTGTTGTCACACTTGCTGTTGTGGTCCTTCTTATTGGAGTTAATTATCTCAACTCGTCCCAAAGCACCTCTGGTAATGATACGCTGACCGTTTTTAACTGGGGTGATTATATAGATGAGGACCTGCTCACAGAGTTTGAAGAAGAAACAGGAATACGTGTCATTTATGAAACGTTTGATTCCAATGAAGCGATGCTGACTAAAATTGAGCAGGGGGGAACGACCTATGATATTGCCGTTCCCTCTGAATATACAATCGATAAAATGATTGAACAGGAATTGCTGCTGGAACTGGATCATGAGCAGCTGCCGAATATGGAGCACTTGAATCCGGATTTCATGGACCTTTCCTTTGATCCGGGAAATGCATATTCCATCCCTTATTTTTGGGGAACAGTCGGCATTGTTTACAATCCCACTGTTACAGGAGATGTTGACTTTTCCTCCTGGGACGATCTGTGGAATGAAGAATTTGAAAACGAAATCCTGCTGGTTGATGGCGCAAGGGAAATCATGGGTATGGGGTTAAACAGTCTTGGTTATTCATTGAATACAAAAGATCAATCAGAGCTGGCTGCTGCGCAGGAAAAACTTCTTACATTGTCGCCGAATATAAAAGCCATTGTCGGGGATGAAATGAAGATGCTGATTGGCAACAATGAAGCGCCAATTGGCGTTGTGTGGTCAGGTGAAGCCGCTGATATGATGTTTGAAAATGAAGATCTTGATTATGCTATTCCGGAAGAGGGATCAAATCTGTGGTTTGATAATATGGTTATTCCGAAAACGGCGGATAACATCGAAGGTGCCCATCAATTTATTAATTTTATGCTTGAACCGGAGCACGCTGCACAAAATGCCGAATATGTCGGATACTCTACGCCGAATCAGTCAGGTTTTGAACTTTTGCCGGCAGAGATTTCTGAAGACGAACGTTTTTATCCTGATGAGGAAATTACAGATCGATTGGAAGTGTACGATAATCTGGGGCAGGAAATGCTCTCGTATTACAATGAGCTGTTTCTGGAATTTAAAATTGAACTTAGGTAAAAATGGGCAGCTCAAATTGATGAGAACAAAGCAGGAGGGGATCATGTGGAAGCATCACACCTGATTTTGCTATTGCTGGTTGGCTATATTGTTTATACCATCGACATCCATGCTAAATGGTTTCCACAGCCTCCGGTCCTTGTGTTAATTGGGTTGGGATTGTCTTTTATTCCGTTTTTCGGAGAAGTAAAACTGACGGAAACAATGTTATATGATGTGATTCTTCCTTCCTTGCTATTTATTTCTGCTTACAAGTATCCGCCTGCTGCTTTACGGAAGCATGCTGGTATTATCGCGTTGTTAAGCACGGGGGGATTAGTGATTACGATATTCTTGCTTGGGATTGTCATCTATTTTCTTGTGAACCCTTTTGCGAGCTTTTCTCTTCTTGCAGCACTTGTTATCGCTGCGGTTATGTCGCCAACTGACCCGGTTTCAGTAACAGCCATTTTAAAACAAAGCGGAGGAAATGAAGCAATTGCTGATCTGGTCGAGGGTGAGTCAATGATTAATGATGGGACCAGTATCGTTATTTTTACTACACTTGTCATGATGATTTCTACAGGAGCAAGCATTACGTTTTGGTCTGTTACGAAGGAGTTTCTTCTCGTTTCAGCAGGCGGCATATTGATCGGTCTGCTGTTTGGATGGGTTGTCAGCAGGGCAGTGCATTACACCCATCAAAAAGAATTTCAGGTCATGCTCAGTATCGTGCTTGCCTACGGGAATTTCCATTTAGCTGAAGCCCTCGGAGTTTCCGGGGTGCTGGCAACAGTCACTGCGGGCATTATGCTTTCCTGGGAGTTTACTCATACTAATAAAGAAGATCATTACAGGGAAGCTCTTGATGGTTTTTGGAATATTGTTGAACCGACACTGCTTTCAGTGGTTTTCTTAACGATTGGGCTGGTAGCTTCATCTTACATAGATGGAGAGCTGCTGATCCTTTCGTCAGGAATCTTTATTTTCAGTCTGATCATCCGGTACATTGTTGTCGGACTTTCTGTAGCAAGCATTCCCTCCGTGCGCAGCATGTTTGGTCTTAAAGAATCGTTTATAATCGCTTTTTCAGGTGTTAAAGGGACCATGTCGGTGGTACTGCTGCTTATTTTAGAAACGAAGAATGCTGACAATATCGATTTTATTATTTCAGTTTCTTTTTTTGCTATCTTGCTGTCACTGATTATTCAAAGCTTCGGTATTTACCCGCTTTCCCGTAAAATGATAAAGTCCAATTAGTTAATAGCGGCTTAATTTTCTTGAGATTAACACGAAAAAAGTGTCCCTCTGAACAGTATTTGTTTGGAGGGGCATTTTTTGCGTGGTTTCATACTTTTTCTGAATAAGCGGAATATAGCTTCTGAAACGGAAATGAGCCGGTCATATTATATAAAAATCTTTAATTAAGTTGTCAATCATTACTGCAGGGATTTTGATGAGATACCAGAAGAATATTTGATTCAGGAAAAAACGATTCCTTACGATAAATCTACACTGCTGATACAATCGGGTTTTCTTTCTGAGACCTCGGCTGTCATTGCCATTGAACGTGTAGAAAAAGAGGGAGAAATTCAGCTTGTCTTCAGTTCATCTTCTCCAGGTGAAATTACGTATACTCAATTCACCAAGCCGATGATCTTATCTCAATTTAACCCGGATGGCCGCTCTGATGTGGATTATCAGGCGGGTACTGATGCGATTCTTTTGAAGGTGCCGGAAAATATTGAAATCCTAAAAGAGGATGATGATTTTATTCTATATCTTGAATAAAGCAGCTTGTTATATTTTTTGTTTGCTCACATAAAGTAGAAATACATTATTCTCCTGAAAAGTTATATAGACTAAATTATCTGAAAAAGGTTGACTTTCAAATGGAGTTTGCTCTATAATCCACATCAAGAGATTCGAAAATACCTAACTTAATATACTCTTATCCAGAGTGGCGGAGGGACTAGGCCCTGCGATGCCCGGCAACCAACGAAAAATTTTTCGGAAAGGTGCTAATTCCTACAGATTGATTTTAATCTGAAAGATAAGAGGAGGACAAAACCCTCTTCTTATGAAGGGGGTTTTTTATATAGAAAAGTGACAAGCGCTTGCCCAGGCCCGACAAGTGTAAGGCGCGGAGCATAATCCACCTGGTTTTTGGTGGATTTGCACCGTGACTTACAACCTCGAGGGCCTAGCGCTTGGAACTGGATCCAAGAAAAGTGCAAAGCGCTCGTCCAGCCCCGACAAGTGTAAGACGCGAAGCACAATCCCCCGGTTTTGGGGGGATTTGCACCGAGACTTACAACCTCGAGGGCCTAGCGCTTGGAACTGGATCAGAGAAAAGTGCAAAGCGCTCGCCCAGGCCCGACAAGTGTAAGACGCTCATTAAAAGCCCGTTAAAGAGTAAAAAAATGATAAATTCTTTTCAAGCTGCTACCCAAAAAACGTATAGAAATGGAGAGATTCATGATGACAAATCAACCCCCACAGTACGGGATTGAAACACTGCTATTGCATGGTGCAACTGCACCGGACCCTGCTACAGGCTCAAGAGCAGTCCCCATTTACCAGACAACTTCATATGTTTTTGACAGCGCGGATCATGCTCAGAAGTTATTTTCTCTTGAAGAGCCCGGCAACATTTATACACGAATCGGAAACCCTACTGTAGCTGCTTTTGAGGAGCGGATGGCGCTGCTTGAAGGTGGAGTGGGGGCAGTCGCAGTATCTTCAGGGATGGCAGCTATTACGCTTGCTATTTTAAATGTAGCCAGCGCAGGAGACGAAGTAGTAGCAGCCACGGATTTATATGGAGGGACGTATAATTTATTTACTTCGACCCTGCCGAAATATGGCATTACCATTAAATTTGCAGATCCAAAGGACCCTGAAAACTTCAGACGTGCCATTACCCCTAAAACAAAAGCAGTGTTTGCAGAAGTAATCGGCAATCCCAGTCTTCATATCCTGGATATTGAAAAAGTTGCAGAAGTGGCCCATGAGGAAGGTGTACCGCTCATCGTCGACAGTACATTTGCTACACCTTATCTAAATAAACCGCTGGAGCATGGAGCAGATATTGTTGTTCATTCTGCTACAAAATGGATTGGCGGGCATGGAACAACGATTGGCGGAGTTGTTATATCAGGGGGCAGTTTTAATTTTGCGAATGGCCGTTTTCCTGATTTCACAACCCCTGATCCGAGCTATAATGGACTAAAATTTGCAGATTTAGAAGAAGCTGCTTATATTGCGAAATTACGCGTGCAGCTCTTGCGGGATATTGGGGCATGCTTAAGTCCGCATAGTGCCTTTTTACTGCTTCAGGGTCTGGAGACTTTGCATCTGCGTCTGGACCGTCACATTGAAAACGCAAAGAAAGTAGCAGAATACTTAAGCGGGCACCCACAAGTTGAATGGGTATCTTATCCGGGTCTTGAAGATCATCCTTCCTACAAATTAGCAGCTAAATATCTTCCGAAGGGACCGGGGTCGATTATCGTATTTGGCATTAAAGGAGGAAGAGAAGCAGGGAGAAAAGTGATTGATCAAACCGCGCTATGGTCACATGTAGCTAATGTAGGGGATGCCAAGTCACTGATCATTCATCCTGCGTCCACTACGCATGCTCAGTTATCACCGGAGGATCTTTTAGCCTCAGGCGTTACAGAAGAACAAATTCGTTTGTCAGTTGGAATTGAGTCGGCAGAAGATTTAATTGCTGATCTGGAGCAGGCCATTAAGCTCTCTGCAGATGTTGCATTACATCCTTAAAACAAACCTTATTTGAAATGAGTTGATACCCGGTGAATGACAACGGAATAAAGCATAAAGTCGAACGGGTTGAAGACACGATTAAGATAGGCCCGCTAACACTTGAATCTGGAAAAATTCTTCCTGATGTAACCCTCCGCTATGAAAGAGTCGGGAATCCCAATTTGCCGGCAGTCCTGATTTGTCATGCTTTAACTGGCAGTCATCAAACCGTCGGGACAGAGGAGGACCCAGGCTGGTGGAGAGGATTTGTCGGGTATGATTCCCCTGTAGATCTGCAGCAGTACCAGGCGATCACCTTTAATGTAGTGGGAGGATGCAGCGGCTCATCCGGCCCGGCATCCTATAACGCTGACAACAATCTCTACCGGTTGTCTTTTCCTTTTATTACAGTAAGGGATATGGTGCATGCTCAGTACCAGGCGCTTCAAAAGCTTGCCATCAATCATCTGAGGGCGGTAATAGGCGGATCACTCGGAGGCATGCAGACACTTGAATGGGGCATTCTTTATCCGCAATTTATGGATCAGCTATTTATTTTAGCGGCTACTCCTGCCCTAAGTGACTATGGAATCGCATTTAATCGAATCGGTATTCACGCAATTGAACAGGATCCAAGGTGGAATGAAGGAAATTATGAAGATTCAAGCGATGTAAAAGGATTTGAAGTAGCTCGCATGGTAGGACTCGTGACGTATAGAAGTCCATCCCTTTTTACAAATCGTTTTTCCAGAGAAGAAAAGCCTGCTGGGGATGAGCGTCCTTATTATCAAGTTGAATCATATCTGCGTTATCAAGGAGAAAAGATTACCAGACGATTTGATCCAAACAGTTATTTGTATTTGCTTTATGCCATGAATGGACATGATATCGGACGCGGAAGAGGAGGCATACAAAAGGCAGCCAATCAAATTCAGGCTGAGGTGGTTGGAGTTGGCTTCACAGGAGACCTCTTATATCCGCCAAATGATATCCATTCTTTCATCCAATATACACCTAAAGGATTTTTTCATGAGGTTGAAACAGCTTTCGGCCACGACGGATTTTTAGTGGAATACGATAAATGGGGGCCTATTATAAGAGGTCATCTGGCAGAAAGGTCGCATAAGCAGACTCGTTAATTTGGGAACGGCTTAAGCTTTGAAAAGATTCATTAACAAAAGATGTTCTTCACGAACAGGAAGAATTGTTCGTGAAGAACATTTTTTGTTCAAGATTATTTTCTTTTTTGGAAAACTCAGGTTCTCCAGTGGTACTCCGACTCCCTAGTGGCGAAAGCGGGAGAGGATTTGGTCCCTTGTATGAAGTTTTTACTCTTATTTTCTCTCCCGCCGCATTCATTTTTAGCGTAATATACATTGATCAGACACGGACATTTTCCATCAAACATATACTATTAGTTACCAGACAGTAAAAAACAAAGCATTACTGAAAAGTAATGGTATAATTTCAAAACCCAAAAAAGCCTTATATAAAAAGTAAAATGGTCAATGAAATTTTTTTCCTTAAAAACCGTTTAATCTTATGTTGAAAAAGGAATAATACCCAAAAGGGTTTAGACAAATGTCATGCATTCAAACCCTAAATGGATAACGGAGGGCCAGATATGTTGATGGAAAGAAAAGAAAGCAACAATGTGATTTCGTGTGAAAATGAATTTGACAGGCTAGAAAAAGTGTTGGTTTGTCCTCCTGCCTTTATGAAAATTGAAGAAGCAATTAATGAGACACAAAAGCATTTCCTGGATGAAAATATAAATACAGAAAAAGCGATGGAACAGCATAGAAACTTTATTCAGGCACTGCATGCCAATGGAGCCGATGTCGTTCAGCTGCCACCGATCAATACGTTCCCTGAGCAGGTATTTACTCGTGATATAGGTTTTACAATTAACGATACAGTATTTATTTCTACAATGGGAACAGAGATGAGAAAAGGGGAAGAAGTAATTCTTCAGGATTGGCTTGACGAAATGGGAATCAAGCATGAGAAAATTGAATCCTTTGCCATAGAAGGCGGAGACGTTATAGTGGACGGGTCCAAGATTTGGGTTGGAGTCAGTTCACGAACCACAACCGAAGCCATTGCAGAGCTGCAAAGCAAGCTGCCGGATCATGAGGTGATTGCAGTTCCATTTGACTCACAATTTTTGCACCTGGACTGTTTATTTAATATCGTTTCGCCAACAGAGGCATTAATTTATTCTCCTGCGTTTGATTCCGAAACGATCGAACGATTTAAAGCCTGTTATACTTTAATCGAAGTGAATGAAGAAGAACAATTTACAATGGGACCTAATGTGTTATCACTTGGAGATAAAATTATGTTAAGCCTGCCTGTAAATAAAGAAATTAACGAAAAATTAAAAGATGCCGGATACAAAGTAATTGAATTGGATATTTCGGAAATTATCAAATCGGGCGGATCTTTCCGCTGCTGCAGTCTTCCGATTAAACGCGCCTAAAGAAGGCGCGTTTTCTTATGAAATAGTACACCTTATGTTTTGCGAGCAGGGGACAATGAAAGTGTTTAAAAAAGCCATTATAACCGGCGGAATGCCGGTTGTAATGGCTCTTATCGTGCTGTTTATCATCTTCATGTCGGGCAAAGTGTAAAGCACCAGCCCCTCGAGGTCATAAGTCACGCTGCTCAAGTGAACAAAGGGCGTTCACTTGTTCACCGCGTCTTATGCTTGTCAGGGCAAAGCGGTGCCTTGTGCTTTTCTTTTGTCTAGCTTCAGGCACCAGCCCCTCGAGGTCATAAGTCACGCTGCTCAAGTGAACAAAGGGCGTTCAATTGTTCACCGCGTCTTATGCTTGTCAGGGCAAAGCGGTGCCTTGCGCTTTTCTTTTGTCTGGCTTCAGGCACCAGCCCCTCGAGGTCATAAGTCACGCTGCTCAAGTGAACAAAGGGCGTTCAATTGTTCACCGCGTCTTATGCTTGTCGGGGCAAAGCGGTGCCTTGCGCTTTTCTTTTGTCTAGCTCCAGGCACCAGCCCCTCGAGGTCACAAGTCACGCTGCTCAAGTGAACAAAGGGCGTTCACTTGTT
>NZ_JXRR01000011.1 GCF_000829515.1 Jeotgalibacillus campisalis
CTCAAGTGAACAAAGGGCGTTCACTTGTTCACCGCGTCTTATGCTTGTCGGGGCAAAGCGGTGCCTTGCGCTTTTCTAGGTTGCGGGGAAGTTGGGACCGTTGTTTTTCTTGTCGCCTTTTACTGATCCCGGTTTTTTATTTGTATTGACCTTATTACGATCAACCGTACCATCTTCGAACATGCCCTGAATTTGGCTATTGATCATTTCATCTGCAAATTCTTCCTTGTATTTTTGATCTTGGTTTTCTTTTTTCTTCATCATGATCCTCTCCATTCTTATAGGAATGTGTTCATTATTATCCTGTGAAGTTTAGATAAAATTATACAGAGACTCATGTGGAAAATAAAAAGTCAGGTTTGTTTAAAAATGGAATTGAAAAAGTGCATTCCGGTTAAGGAATACACTTTATCTGCCTTTATTAAGCTTGCTGAGCTTGTATTTGAAGATTAATTTTGATGTCTTCTCCTACGAGAACTCCGCCTGTTTCAAGCGCCTGGTTCCAAGTTAAGCCGTATTCTTTACGGTTTAATTTGCCGTTTACTGAAAATCCAACTTTTTCATTGCCCCATGGGTCTTTTCCTGAACCTTCATATTCAACCGTAAATGTTTCTTTTTTCGTGACATCTTTAATCGTGACATCGCCTGTCAGTTCATACTCGTTGTCACCAATATTTTTAACATCAGTTGATTTGAATGTAATGGAAGGGAAATTCTCAACATCAAAGAAATCAGCTGAGCGAAGGTGGTTGTCACGATCCTCGCTGCGTGTATCAATGCTATTAACATCGATAGTGAAACTGATTGAAGCTGTTGTCATATCATTGACATCTGCCTCTACTTCTGCAGAAAATTCTTGAAATGAACCTTTCACACGTGAAATCATCATATGTTTTACTGAAAAATCTACACCGGAATGCACACTGTCTACTACCCATTTTTTTGTCATAATAAGTTCCTCCTGTGAAGTTACAATAAGTAACTTAGTTAGTATTTGTAATCATTATAGTAGGTTGAAAATTCTCTGTCAACCTATTTTGAATAAATAATTCTCGAATTAGAGATAATTTTTTTCAACTGTCATGCACAGCATAGGTAATCATCGATTGGCTTGGAAACATGGATTAATTTTTGAAAAGTTTCGTATAAAAAGTTGAAAAGCAAACAGGATAGAGACGGCTTTTCACCCTTTATTTGAAGATCAGTTGGACTTTTATAAAAGAAATAAAACCAAATGGTCGATATAGAGTGAATTGCTTCAAATTAGGGTAATAAAGGGGAAGAGGGGATGATACTATGGATGAAAAAAAGTTACCTCAGCTGGATCATCGTGAAAATCCGCAAAGAAAAAATCCTCCTTTAAAAAGTAAAAATGAGCGCTTTTTTAAAAATAGAGCACCCTTTACTATGCTTCTAATCGTTTTCAGTGTCTGTGCTGTGACGGTTCTTTCCTTCTATATTTATGAAAGATGGCTGAACACCCAACTCCTTGAGTGGAAGTCCGAGGCTGAAAGCAAAGCGTTTAATTATAAGTGGGATGAAGCTGAAAAACAGCTGGAACAGGCTAATGAAACAAGACCTGGCGTAAAAGGGATTGAAGACAGCCTCGCAGCGGTAAGAGATGCTAAAGAATTTGAGAGCAGTGTCGAGGCTCTTTCAGAATTTCTTGAGGAAGATGACCTTTCTAACGCTGAAAACGAAATGAATGCGATTATTGAGAAAATCGAATCCAGTCAAAATGAATTATTTCTCTTATATAAAGATGATTTAAACGAGCTAAGAGATAAGAGTGTCGTTCTGGGTATTCAAAACGACATAGAGCATTCCCTGTCAATGCAGGCATTAGCTGGGAAACTGCTGGAAATCTCGAATTTAGAGAATGAAGAAGCCGAAGAGCTTAAAGTTCAGATTAAAGATGACATTGCAGAAGAAGCCATCATTAAAGCACAAGAAAAAATAGATACATATCAGTTTTCTGAAGCAATCAATATTGTAGAAATTGGACTGGGTTATACATCCGATCATGAGGATCTTCTATCTTTTAAACGTGATATAAATGAGGCCCGATTAGCCTATCAGACAGAAGAGTATGATCGGATGCAGGATGCGATGGAAGAAGCAGAAAGAGAAGAGCATTTTAATCGCACAGAAGCGGTCTCAATTAAAGAATGGGAGGTCATTACTTCAGAGCCTGGTATTATCAAACTGGTTGGGAAAGTGGAAAATAAAGGTTCCAGATTGATAAATGATGTACAGCTTACGTGGGCTATTTTTAATGATGAAGGGCAGTTAGTTTCACAAAGCACCGTCACAATCAATCCATCGACGCTGTTTGTGAATGAAGAAGGAGAGTTTAAGGACATCATCAAATTTAAAGGCGGAGAAACGAATGTAGAAATCACCAATATTACATGGGAAGTAGAATAGAGGGATAAAATGAGAATGAACTGGGCTGCATCTATATTTTTATCCGTTTTCATCGTGACTGGAGCAATCACCTCCATTGTGTGGATTAGGGATTACATGGAAGACCGTGCTCCAGAGCAAAAGTCATTTTTGGTAGATGAACAATCAGGCGCTTATGAGCAGTTGCTGGAAGAGTTAAACCAAAATAAAGTGGAGGCGATTTTTGACGCACAAAACAAAGTCGTTCAAATTGAAACGCCAATTGGATCGATCGGATCCGGTTTTTTATATAATCGAAAGGGAGATTTTATTACAAATGCTCATGTGGTTGCGAATGCAAACGAAGTGACTGTAGTAACGGCTCAGGCAAATCGCCACACTGGAAAAATAATAGGGATCAGTGAATCAGAAGATATAGCGGTAGTAAGGGTGGAGGAACTTGCAGGAAAAGAACCGTTGAAAATGGCAGAAGAAGCGCCAGATTTAGACGCTCCAGTACTTGCTTTAGGCAGTCCTTTGGGATTTCAAAATACCGTTATGATGGGTAAAATTAATGGAGTCGATCAAACATTTACGATTGATCCATTTGTTTATGACAATGTAGATCGAATTACCGCACCAATATCTCCTGGAAATAGCGGAGGCCCTTTATTGCACGGGGAATCTCTGAATGTTATAGGCATCACATCTGCAGAAGAGCCTCAGGAAGGACTGGGCTACAGCATTCCAATTTTGGATATTGTGGATCAAGTGGAAGAGTGGATTGAGAAGCCATTGGAGACGCTTCCAAGCTTTCCGCAATACGCGAAACAGCCGGAAGATCTTTACGTACCCTCAGCAGAAGAAGAAGCGCTTTATTTGGTCGAGTATTTTTACAATAGTCTGCAGTTCGGCGACTACGTTACCGCTTACTCCATGATGGGATCAGAATATAAAAAAGAAAATCATTATGAAGCATTCAGAGGTTTGTTTCATGATACTGCCGCACTTTCGCTAGAAGCGACTGAAACACTAGTGGTGAAAGAAAAAGTGGAAGTTAAAGCTGTGGTGGAAACAGAAGAGATTACAGAGGGGAAGCCAGTTAACCAGACCTATACGTACAGAATCCTGATTGGCCAGGAAGATGGACAATTGAAGATAAAAGATTTTATAAGAAACTGACTGGAAAGGACCACTTCATTTCCTGACGTTGCCAAAATACGTAGCCATTGATCTGAATGACGAAAAAACTCATTCTCAAAAAATATGCCCTCACTGCGACAAGTTTTCTTGTTTTAGTGAAGGCATTTTTCTATTCAATCTTCTATTATGAACAATCCATCCACTTATCAGCCCATTTTTGAACTTCATCGAGAATGGGTGTAAGAGAGATCCCTTTATCTGTCAATCGGTATTCAATAAGGACAGGCGTTTCAGGGTAGACTTCACGAACAATGATTCCTTGTTCCTCAAGCTCTTTTAAACGCTCTGTTAAAATTTTATTACTGATCTGAGGGATCGGCTCTGTAATTTGTGAAAAGCGTTTAGGACCGTTCGCAAGCACACGAATAATGATACCGTTCCATCTTTTTCCAAGAAGCTGGAAAGCTAATTCGAATTTTGGACAAATTGAGATCGTGGCCATACGCATTTCCTCCTTCGTTACACTAAACAGTAAACAAACTGCATTAGTTACTTAAAGTTACTTTGAACAATTATACAGGTTCTACATGTAAATAGCTACCCGAGAGATCGAACGGCAACGATCAGCGCTTTGCTTCATATAGCTTCACATTTGTATAAACGGCATTCAATAATGGAACATTCAGTTCATACTGCTGAGCTTTTTGCAGCAGATATCCCTGCAGATGGTCAGTTTCTGTCAGACTTGATTTTTCCATATCCCGCTGCATAGAAGACTTCATCCCATAATCCATTTCCAGCATTTTCTTAAATTGAACGGATGGCAGACCCTCTATAACGGGGGCATCTAATCTTAACATGACCGCGTAAATTTCCTCGAGGATCATTTGAATTGTCCTGCACCCTGATTCCTGCTCTCTTATGGGACCTATTGCTGAACGCATCAGAGTGGTAACACCAGACATGGCAGTAATAAACGAATATTTATGCCACATATCCTGAATGATCTTGCTGCTCATAGTTATATTCGCTTTAGTCCCGCCTAACACTTTTTCCAGCCGGTTGATTCGTTCGGTTTGCGCACCATTACGCTCCCCGAACTTCAACTCATGAATGGGGCTGGTTTGAACAATGGTGCCGTCTGAATTCAGTGTGGTCTCGATAAAACATAACCCGCCGATTACAGCATCATCACCAAAAACATGAGTAAGCTTAGTAATATGCTCAATGCCATTTAAAAGCGGAAGGATCACAGTTCCTTTTGCTGCATAAGGCTTGATGTCTTCCATAACGTCTTCAAGCTGGTAGGACTTTGTCGAAATAATGATCACATCAAAAGGGTCGCTTTCTTCTCCAGCCGTCAGTAATTTCGGTGTAATACTGACATCTCCGTGAACACTTTGGACATTTAAGCCCGTTCTCATTAATTGTTCCTTTCTTTTGCTTCGAACTAAAAAGGTTATATCTTCACCCTTCTCTGCTAATCTGGCACCAAAATATCCCCCGATTGCGCCTGCACCTGCCATCAATATGTTCATCCTATTCCCTCCATTTTTTGTTTTAATTTGTAACTACATCATAAAGGAACTTCTTCTATTAATCTAAAAAAACGTGAATCTTCTCCAAAAAGTGTTTATAAATACTGATCAATTGAAACCTTTTTAACTGAAGAAGCGTCTTATACATATAGAACATAATTGTTCTGGTAAATAGAAGTGTGAAAGTTAAAATTGAGTTTATAAGAAAAGGAGCATATTCCATGATTAAACGCTTGACTGGTTTAAGTATTGCCTTAATTTTATCACTGCAGCTGGGACTTTCCGGGGCGTCTGCTACAGACGGAAACGGAGAAGAGGGGATTAATGAAAAATTTGGACTTCCGATTCTTGTGCTCGGAGGAAGCTTATCAGATACTCAAAAAGAAGAAGTAAGAAAAATGCTAGGGGTAACCGATCCTGAAATGGCAGAAGAAGTCGTTGTGACAGGGGAAGATCTTGTGCGTTATATAGATGGAGAAGACCGCAATGCCCAAATGTATTCTTCAGCGAAGATTACACGAGAAGAAGAGGGCGAAGGACTTGTGATTGAACGGGTCAATCCTGAAAACATTACTCAGGTAACAGACACCATGTATGCCAATGCTCTTTTAACAGCAGGAATTGAAAATGCGACGGTCGAAGTGGCATCACCGATAAAAGTAAGCGGACACTCGGCTCTGACAGGAATTTATAAAGCCTATGAAGTGAGTGGAGAAGAGCTTGATACCGAACGCCTTGAAGTTGCCAATGATGAATTAAATCTGGCTACAGATCTTGCAAATGAAGAAGGAATTGAAGAAGAAAAAGTAAGTGAACTGCTTGCTGATATCAAACAGGCGATTGCCGATCAAAACCCTGCAACAAGGGAAGAGGTAGAAGCAATTGTTGAAGAGCAGCTTGCAAATTTAAATATTAACTTAAGTGAAGAAGACCGTCAGCGACTAACGGATTTATTTGAACAAATGAGAAACCTGAATATTAATTTTGATAATGTTTCTGAACAGCTCGGCAAGCTTTCTGATACCATCCAGGAAAAACTTGGAGACGTTGTAAACGATGAAGGGTTCTGGCAGGGAGTGAAGGATTTCTTCCAGGGTATTATAGACGCCATATCCGGTATTTTTGGAGGCAGCACGGAAGATGAATCCACTAATTAAGCACCTGAAGCAGCGGAGAGCAAAGCTCTCTGCATTTTCTGCTATTATCTAGTAAAAGTATTGTCAGGGAGGAAGTTAAATGGGTATCAACGCAGGAGATGTTATTTTTCAATTCCTTATGCTGATCTTCTTTGCAGGAATTATGTTCTTCTTTGTGTCGTTTTTAAGGGAAAAAAGGAGAAATAGAAGCCAAAATGATCAGCTCGACCGGATTGAAAAGATGCTGATGGATGAACGAAAGAACAAAAAATAAACCATGGGGGCCTATAAAGGTCCCTCTGGTTTATTTTTTTGATTTCTAGATTTTATAAATCATCAAATCCATTTGCATCAGAGGTTTTCGTATATTGCCGAGATTTTTGTTCAAAGAAATCTGTTTTTCCCTGGTCTACTTCCTGGTAAGCAATGATCCAGCGAAGCGGATTTTTTACCGGAGCGTCCGGAAAAACATCGCGGCCATGTCCCAGTTGATTACAGCGCTTATTTGCCATGTATTGAATATACTGCTCAAGCTCTGACATCGTAATGCCGTCAAATTGGTTTCCGATCACTTCCCTGCCCCAGGCAATTTCGAGTTCTGCTCCTTTTCGAAAGGTGCTTATAACAAATTCATGATGAGCGTCCGTTTTGATTTCAGGATGCTCATGCAGCAGCTCTTTATAGATTTTTTCAAAGAGCCCTACGTGAATCTGTTCGTCCCGATTAATGTAATTAATCATGGTTGAAGTCGAAACCATTTTTTGATTTCGGGCAAGATTGTAGAAAAATGCGAATCCCGAGTAAAAGAACAGCCCCTCCAAAATAACATCGTACACAATGGATTGTGCAAAATGAGAGACAGTCGGTTCTTCAGCAAACGCTTTATAGCCGTTCGTAACAAAGTCATTACGTTCCTGAAGGGTTGGTTCTGTTCTCCAGTAATCAAAAACTTCATTTTGCTGCTGCTGTGAAACGAGACTTGACAGGACATAGGAATAGGAGTGATTGTGAATCACTTCCTGCTGTGCAAGCATAATCATCAGCGCATTTAAAGAGGAATCTGTCAGATAATCTGCGACTTTCCCCGCATAATCCGATTGAATACTATCGAGCAGCGCAAGCAGGCCGATGATCTTTAAAAAGGCATGCTGCTCTGCATCAGAAAGCTTCGGAAATTGCTTGATGTCATTTCCCATATTAATTTCAAAAGGCGTCCAGAAATTAGAAAGCATGGTTTTGTACTTAGGATAAGCCCATGAATAGCGAACATCATCCCAGTTTAAAATATTAGAACTCTTCCCATTAATTAAGCCAGTTGACCGATTCGGTGCATCCGAATCAGTCAGGGCTCTTTTTTGAAGTGTAGTCATGAATCATTCCTCCTTAGCTTGAACAGCTTTCACAGTCCTCGATTGAATCCGTATCTGAAGTGGAACGCACGTAATAGGTTGTTTTTAAACCAGCGTTAAAAGCATGAAGATGCAGATCCAGTAGCTCTTTGGCTTTAATGTCATTTCGAACGTACAAGTTAAACGATACAGCCTGATCAATATGCCGCTGGCGCTTCGCATTCTGCTTGATGCTCCAGTGCTGATCGATCAAATAAACAGATTGATAGTACCAGGTAGTGTCTGGTCCAAGGTCAGGAGCTGTTACAGGAATCCGGTAATCCTTTTTCTCCTCGGAATAGTGCTTTCTGAAAATAGGATCAATACTTGCTGTTGATCCTGCAATAATCGATGTAGAGGAATTAGGTGCAACCGCCATGAGATAGGCGTTCCGTATGCCTGAAGTACTTATAGTGTCTTTAAGCTTTGTCCACCGTTCTGTTGTGTACGACCGTTTTTCAAAGTAAGCGCCCGTCTGCCAATCTGATCCTTTAAAGACAGGATAAGCTCCTTTTTCCTGAGCAATTTCCATACTTGCTTTTACTGTGAAGTAGGCAATGTCTTCATATAAATCCTCGCAATACGTTACAGCTTCTTCACTTTCCCACCGGATGCCTTTGCGAGCCAGAAGATGATGCCAGCCAAATGTGCCAAGTCCAATGCTTCGGTATTTGTGATTCGTCATGCGCGCTTGTAGGACGGGCAGGGTATTTTGATCAATAACGTTATCAAGCATGCGGACCTGAATAGGAATTAACCGTTCAAGAACATCCGCTAAAACGGTTCGGGCAAGTGAGATAGAAGATAAATTACAGACAACAAAGTCACCCGGTTTTTTTACGGTGATAATGGATCCGTCTTTTACAAACTCTTCTGTGACGGTTGTTGCACTCATATTTTGCATGATCTCTGTACACAGATTACTGCAGTAAATCATTCCCTCATGCGGGTTGGGATTCATGCGATTGACCGTGTCCCGGTAAAACATATAAGGTGTACCGGTTTCAAGCTGTGAGATCATAATGGATTTCATAATATCAATAGCCGGAACCGTTCGCCTTAAAAGAAGGGGATTTTTAGTACACTCCCTGTATTTTTCCCGGAAGCTTCCAGCACCTTTTTTCTCATCCCAGAAGTCCTCAAGCGCAAATCCCATCACTTTCTTTACTTCATGAGGATCAAATAGATGCCAGTCCTCGCGGCTTTCGACTGCTTCCATAAATAAATCGGGAATGCACACGCCTGTAAATAAATCATGCGTCCGCAAACGTTCATCCCCATTGTTTAAACGCGCATCTAAAAATGAAAAAATATCTTTATGCCATACGTCCAGGTAAACAGCAACTGCTCCCTTGCGCTGTCCTAATTGATCCACGCTGACAGCCGTGTTATTTAGCTGCTTCATCCACGGGATCACGCCTGAAGAAGTCCCTTTAAATCCTTTTATATCGCTTCCCCTAGAACGTATTTTACCTAAATAGATACCGAGTCCGCCGCCGTTTTTGCTGAGTGTGGCAACGTCTGTATTGGAATCATAGATGCTTCTCAAATCGTCTTCTACGGTATCAATAAAGCAGCTCGACAGCTGTCCGTGGCTTTTCCCTGCATTTGATAAAGTAGGTGTGGCAACTGTCATATATAAGTTCGATAAAGCCCAGTATGCTTCTTTGATCAGCGTTAAACGGTTTTCTTTTGATTCCTCTTTCATAAGTGTCATGGCAATGATCATAAACCGTTCCTGAGGAAGTTCAACTACTTCATGATCCTGTGACTTTGTTAAATACCTGTCCGCAAGCGTAACTAGGCCGATGTATGTAAACAGCAGATCTTTTGATGGGTCAATAAAGGAGCCGATTTCTTTTATTTCTTCCTTGCTGTATTCATGAAGCAGCTTATCTGAGTAAAGGCCTTTGGCTGTTAATGAAACGATCAAATTATGAAAAGATCCGTACGCATCAGATGCATCATAGCCCCTTGATTTTGCAGCTTGATCATATAACCGATCAAGGTAAAGACGGGCCGCAATATAGGTCCAGTCCGGTTCTTCTGCAGAGATTTGATCAAGGGAAGCCAGGATCATCAGCCCTGTTGCCTGATGAAGAGAATAATCAGGCTTGCTCTCAAGCTGCTGCTTTATTTTCTGCGCTGTCTGTTCTCCATTGACTTGAGAAAATTCGTTCGTCTTATCAAGGAAATACTCGACAAGCTGTGGTGTCTGCCATTGTTGTAATTGGTGGTAATTGATCGTTGTACTTGTTGTCATCATGCATCCTCCGTCCATTTTAACCATAAAAAAAACCACTCATGGGAGCGGAGGCAGGATGTGAATATAAAAGGGCACAAATACCCTGTCATAGTTCCTCATCCTACCTCCTCAACTCCCGAAGAAGATAGCACGTTACTGAATAGACAGGTCTCCTGACTCATGCTTCAAACAGTTTCTGATCCTTCCCGTAACATCAGTCACAGTGGTTTATCAGGCACTTTCAGCACTTACAGTTGCGGGGACAGTTCTGGTTTTACACCAGATTCCCTTTTAAGCCGTTTCGGCATCTATTCATATGGAATGTACTATATATAGTGTTCGATTTAGAAATAAATACTAAATATAGGGATTAGTATAAATCATTTCTTCGTTTCTGACAATCTAAAATCTGTTTTAATTCAGGGGAAATAATTGCTTTATCGACAAATATCAGCAACCCCTAGGGGAAATAAAAAATTTATTATGAAGAAATTATTGACCAAATGCAAAATGGAGCATAGACTATAATCAAACAATCAAACAATCAAACGAATGTTTGAATGAGGTGAGTGAAGAAGTGAAAGAATTTAATAAAAACACACAGGATACATGCGAAATATTTTTATATGATGAAAAGAAAGTGGAGGAAATTAAGCCAAGAGTCAGGGAAGTAGAAGGGGTGGAGCTTTTATTCAAGGCACTTTCGGATGCCACACGTTTAAAGATTGCTTATGCTCTGACTTTAGAAGAGGAGCTTTGTGTATGTGATGCAGCAGCAATTATCGGCTCCACTACTGCAACGGCTTCGCATCACTTGCGCCTGCTTCGTAATATGGGATTAGCAAAGCACCGCAAAAAAGGAAAAATGGTCTTTTATTCACTTGCAGATGAGCACGTTCATCAGCTGGTTTCCATTGCTTTAATTCATTCACAGGAGGAGTGAGAAGACATGCGGCAGCACTATCGACTAGAGGGATTAAGCTGCGCAAATTGTGCTGCAAAATTTGAAAGAAATTTACGAGAGCTTCCGTCCGTCGAGGATGTCCAGCTTAATTTTGGTGCATCAAAACTTATGGTTGAAGGAGAAGCAAGTGTCAAGGAGATAGAGCGGGCCGGGGCTTTTGATGACATAAAGATAAGGTTTGAACATGAAAAAGCAGCAGCTCCTGTCCCGTTTTGGAGGAATAAAGAAGTTCAGTCTATGGCGTATTCACTGCCTTTTTTAATTGGCGGCTGGATCGTTTTTCTTCAAAGCGGTGAAGAAAGCTACTGGGCTGTTTTATTATTTGCGCTGTCAATTGCAATAGGCGGGTGGCGTTTACTGCTTACAGGGTTAACGAATTTGTTTCGTTTTGAGTTTGATATGAAAACTCTGATGACCATTGCGATTATCGGCGCAGCAGTAATTGGTGAATGGGGAGAGGGAGCCGTTGTGGTTTTCCTGTTTGCCGTCAGTGAGGTTCTTGAACGATTTTCAATGGATAAAGCAAGAAATTCCATTCGTTCCTTAATGGACATTGCTCCACAGCAGGCAGCCGTTTTACGCAACGGGAAAGAACGGATGGTTCCGGTCGAAGAAGCAGAAATTGGGGAAATTATCGTGATTCGCCCCGGACAAAAAATCCCGCTCGATGGCACGGTTGAAAACGGTTCTTCGTTTGTAAATCAATCAGCGATCACAGGAGAATCCGTCGCCGTACAAAAGGCAGTGGGTGATGAAGTTTTTGCCGGCACACTTAACGAAGAAGGTGCGCTGAAGGTCCGGATCACAAAATGGGCAGAAGACACGACGCTTGCGAAAATTATTCATTTGGTTGAAGAAGCGCAAGCAGAAAAAGCACCGTCCCAGGCTTTTGTTGACCGTTTTGCCAAGTACTATACGCCAGCCATTATGATCATTGCTTTATTGGTTGCTGTTTTGCCGCCTTTAGCAGCAGGCGGAGTATGGTCTGAATGGATTTACAGAGGACTCGCTGTTCTTGTCGTTGGCTGTCCATGTGCACTCGTTATTTCCACCCCGGTAGCCATCGTAACGGCGATTGGTCATGCTGCAAAAAGAGGCGTGCTGATAAAAGGCGGTGTTCACCTAGAAACAGCTGGGAAAATTACCACGGTTGCGTTTGATAAAACCGGAACACTGACAAAAGGAACGCCAGAAGTTACAGAGGTTAAGACATTTTCTTATATGGATTCATCTACGCTTCTTTCGTACGCAGCAGCAATCGAACGCTATTCCCAGCATCCACTTGGCCGTGCGATCGTGGAAGCAGCAAAAGACCTTCCTTCAATCGACGCAGAACAATTTGAGTCCATCACTGGAAAAGGTGTTCAGGCAGTGGTTAACAAAGAGCTTTATTGGATCGGCCGGGCAGATGAAAGAATGAGTATAACAAAAGAAATGAACGAAACCATTGATGAATTCAGAAAAAATGGATCGACTGTTATGCTAATGGGACAGGGAGAGCAGATTTTAGGTGCTATTGCGGCTAAAGATACGATTCGCGAAGAAAGCAAGTCGATTGTTCAAAAGCTATACGAGGCAGGCGTGAAGAAAACGGTCATGCTGACAGGTGATCACGCGCTCTCTGCTTCATCAATAGGGAAAGCAGTTGGGATACAGCATATTGAAGCCGAACTCATGCCTCAGCAAAAGCTTGAAATCATAAGAAAAATCCAACAGGAAGATGGAAAAGTGGCGATGATTGGAGATGGGATTAACGATGCACCTGCTCTTGCAATGGCTGATGTAGGCATTGCAATGGGTGGCGCGGGAACAGATGCAGCACTTGAAACAGCTGATATTGCGCTCATGGCCGATGATCTTCATCAATTGCCTGAAACCATTAGTTTAAGCAAAAAGACGCTGAAAATTATTAAGCAGAATATTGCCTTTGCTCTCGGGCTGAAAGTACTGGCGCTGCTGCTTATTATTCCTGGCTGGCTGACCCTGTGGATGGCTATTTTTGCAGACATGGGTGCTACACTAATTGTCGTGTTGAACTCATTGCGCTTAATGAAAGGTAAATAATGTGAAGTGGCGGGAAAGGATACGGACGATATCCTTTCCCGCCTTTTTGCATTGGAGTAAAAGTAAACTAGGCATCCAGTACCCTATTAAAAGAAAATGGCTGTGATGAAGATGCCTGCTAGGATCAAAACAATGAGAAGCCCGGTGCCTTTCCAGCCCAGGCTTCCTGCTAAATCTGCAAGACCTGAACCATGAATGCTGCTTGAAGGATTTCTTTTTAATTCTTCCTGCCGCATTCTTTCTCTTCTTCTTTCAGGTGTTTCTTTTTCATTCTGCATTTCTAGACCTCATTTTCTAAAGATATGATTTTATCAGATGGATGACTTTTTAATAGTCATATTCAGACTTCATTCTCTGGATAAGAACATATTCCGCAAGTGAAAGAAGCTTTCAACTTGCAATGCGTTTCTCTTAATCTAGTATGCATTTGCGAAAAAAAGGCGGAAAAAGTTTACATCTATTTTTAAAATAATTTAATAATAAACTGATACCGCAGGCGTTTAGGAAGGGTTATAAAAAATATTAGGTTGCTATTGAAATAATTTTATGACATCGTATAATTAAGATTATAAAAAATTCAGAAAATAAAGTATATTGAAAAAACATTTGGAGGAGGAGAGGGATGAGGAAAGAACCTGTACTTCAAGTTGAAGACCTCCGTGTTTCATTTTTTACGGATGAGGGGGAAATACCGGCAGTAGATGGCATAGACTTCTATGTAAGAGAAGGCGAGGTGCTGGGAATTGTTGGAGAATCCGGCTGCGGGAAAAGTGTAACGTCGCTTTCTGTTATGGGCTTAATCCCAAAACCACCAGGTAAAATTACCGGAGGACAAATCAAGCTTAACGGAGAGGAACTGACAACCGCAACCGAAAAAAGAATGCGAACCATTCGGGGAAATGAAGTGGCAATGATCTTCCAGGAACCGATGACATCGTTAAATCCTCTATTTACCATAGGGAATCAATTGATGGATGCGACTTTAATACATAAAAAAGGAAATAAGAAACAAGCAAAACAAAGAGCGGTGGAAATGTTAAAACTCGTTGGACTGCCAAGAGCAGAAGAACTGATGAATGATTATCCGCACCAGCTGTCAGGCGGAATGAGACAGCGGGTTATGATCGCAATGGCACTCGTCTGTGAGCCGAAGCTTTTAATTGCGGATGAACCGACAACGGCTCTTGATGTGACGATTCAGGCGCAAATTCTGAAATTGATGAAAAACATCAATGCAGAGCTAAATACGGCCATTATGCTCATTACCCATGACCTTGGGGTAGTGGCAGAAACGTGTGAACGGGTTGTAGTCATGTATGCCGGGAAAATTGTGGAGAACGGTTTAGCTGTGGATATTTTTAAAGACCCTCAGCATCCCTATACAAAAGGGCTGATTCAATCTGTTCCAGATATGCGCTATAAAAAGCAGCGGCTCTACTCGATCCCCGGCAATGTGCCGCGGCCGGGATCCATTAAAAAAGGATGCCGCTTTGCCGCAAGATGTGATTTTGCTTTTGAAAGATGTATGCAGGAAGACCCTCCTCTTTACGACACGGGCGAAGGGCGATCTACAAGATGCTTCTTATTCGACCACAAGGAGGCAAAAGAAGATGACAACCAGAGAACCACTGTTACAAGTTGAAAACTTAAAAAAGCATTTTCCCGTCAGGGGTGGAGTGCTTGGCAGAACAATTGGAACCGTAAAAGCAGTGGAAGATGTTTCTTTCACGGTACATAAAGGTGAAACATTAGGCATCGTCGGAGAGTCCGGCTGCGGCAAATCAACTACCGGGCGCATGCTGCTAAGACTTATTGAGCCGACAGAAGGAAAAGTGTTTTTTGAAGGAAAAGAAGTAACCAAGTTGTCAAATAATGAACTGAGAAAAATGAGAAGAGATATGCAAATGGTATTTCAAGATCCTTTTGCCTCACTGAATCCCAGACATACCGTTGAGAAAATATTAGAAGAACCTTTAAAAGTTCATGGAATCGGCACCCCGGCTGAAAGAAAAAAAAGAGTGAAAGAACTTTTAGAGACAGTGGGATTAAGCAGTTATCATGCAAAAAGATATCCCCATCAATTTAGCGGAGGGCAGCGGCAGCGAATCGGCATCGCCAGAGCGCTGATGACCAAACCAAAACTTATTATTGCCGACGAACCTGTTTCTGCACTTGACGTTTCCATTCAATCGCAGGTGCTGAATCTGATGCAAGATCTTCAAAAAGATTTTGGATTAACCTACATCGTAATTGCCCATGACCTTGGAGTTGTACGGCATATCAGCGATCGTGTAGGTGTCATGTATTTAGGCAAAATGGCTGAAATTACGTCCAGCGAAAAACTGTATGACCATCCGCTGCATCCGTATACGCAGGCGCTTTTATCTGCCGTTCCGATACCCGATCCTTTATATGAAAAAAATTCAGTTGTTTTAGAGGGAGATATTCCAAGCCCAGCTGATCCACCATCAGGCTGCACGTTTCACACAAGGTGCCCATTCAAAATGGATATGTGTGAAAAGCTTGTCCCGCAGCTTCAAGAACATGAAGAAGGACATTACGTTGCCTGTCACCTTTACTCAAAAGGAAAGCAGTCAGCGAGTCAAAATAAAGAAATGGTTGGAGGGGTAGTATGAATAAGAAAACATGGTTATTATTTTTTGTGCTTTTACTAACAGTTTCAACTGCTTTATTCGGTTGTGCAAGTGACGAAGGGGACGACACTGGCGGAGAAGGAACTGATGGCAATGATTCAGAAGAAAACAGCCAGGATACTCTCGTTTTTGGGCGCGGAGGCGACTCAGTCGGTCTGGATCCAATCACGGTGACAGATGGAGAGTCCTTTAAAGTAACAAAAAATGTGTTTGAAACCCTCATCGAATTTGGGCGTGAGGATACAGAAATTAATCCTGGCCTTGCTACTGATTGGGAGGTTTCTGAAGATGGGCTGACGTATACGTTTACCCTGCAAGAAGGCGTCACCTTCCATGATGGAGAAGAATTTAACGCTGATGCAGTTGTCTACAACTTTGAGCGCTGGGCATCAGGTACGGAGGACAAGTTTTATTATTACAAATCAATGTTTGGCGGATTCGGCGACGATGAAGGCCATGTTATTGAATCCGTGACAGCTGCAGACGATATGACGGTTGAAATTAAGCTTAAACGTCCGCAGGCGCCATTCTTGAAAAATCTTGCTATGAGTCCATTTGGTATTGCAAGTCCTAAAGCAGTAGATGAAATGGGAGACGAGGGTTTCAATGAAAACCCGGTAGGAACAGGACCATTTAAGTTTGTTGAGTGGAGACGAAATGACAGAATCGTGCTTGAGAAAAATGAAGACTACTGGCAGGAAGGCCTGCCTAAACTAAATCAAATTATTTTCCGTTCCATTCCTGAAAATTCAGCCCGTTTAAATGCGTTGCAAAGCAATGAAATTGATCTTGCAGATGGCGTGAACCCAAGTGATGCTGCGATGGTTGAAGAAAATGCAGATTTGCAATTGTTTGAACGTCCTTCCATGAATGTCGGATATCTTGGATTAACCACTACACGTGAACCGTTCGACGATCCAAAAGTGCGCCAGGCGATGAATCACGCGATCGACCGCCAAGCCATTGTGGATGCATTTTTTGAAGGCCGTGCAGAGGTAGCGAAAAATGCAATGCCACCTGTTATTGCAGGGTACAATGATGAAATCGAAGGCTATGAATATGATCCTGAAAAAGCAAAACAACTGCTAGAAGAAGCTGGATTGGGAGACGGTTTTGAAATGGATCTTTGGGCCATGCCAGTTCCACGCCCTTATATGCCTGATGGACAAAAAGTGGCGGAGGCCATTCAAAACAATTTGGCTGACGTAGGCATCACAGCAGAAATCGTGAACTACGAATGGGCAACCTATCTTGAAAAAGCACGTTTGGGTGAAGCGGATGCATTCCTTTTAGGCTGGACCGGGGATAATGGAGACGCGGATAATTTCCTTTACGTATTGCTTGATCAGGATAATATCGGAAGCAACAATTACACGTACTACGAAAACCAGGAGCTCCATGATCTATTAATTGAAGCGCAGTCTGAAGTTGATGAGGATACTCGTAATCAGCTGTATATGGACGCCCAGGAGATCATTCATGAAGACGCTCCATGGGTTCCACTGGCACACTCCACGCCTTTAATGGCCGGAAGCTCAACATTAAAAGACTTTGTTGCACATCCGACAGGATCGGATAATCTGATGGATGTTTATTTTGAATAACTAAGACGGTACGAGGGGGAGGTGGACATTCGCCTTTCCCTTTTTTTACATGAAGCGCGATCAGCAGATTATTGAACAGGGGTGAAGAAAATGCTCCAATATATAGGCAGAAGGCTATTGCAATTATTTCCAGTGCTCCTTGGGATGACGTTTATTGTATTTTTAATCATCCGAGCAATCCCAGGAGATCCAGCGATCGTCATACTCGGTCAGCAGGCATCAAAGGAAGCAGTGGCTGCATTGAGGGAAACATTAGGCTTAAACAATCCATGGTACATACAGTATTTCGAATACCTGAAAAACCTGGCCACCGGGGATCTTGGTAGTTCTTTGCGCACCAGAACACCTGTCAACGAAGAAATCTGGCCTTATTTGGCTGCCACATTTGAACTATCTTTCTTTGCAATTATAATTGCTATATTCATAGGAGTTAATGCAGGCATTATCTCTGCCTGGTTTCAAAACTCCTGGTTTGACTACGCGGCAATGATATTAGCGCTTGTCGGTGTTTCAATCCCGATTTTTTGGCTTGGTCTTATGATGCAGTATCAGTTTTCCCTGCAGTGGGACTGGTTCCCGACGACAGGCCGTGAAAATGTTCGTGATCCTGTTAATGCGATAACGAATTTATTTATACTTGATACCATCATACAAGGAAGATTTGACCAAACACTTGAGGTTCTCCGTCATTTGATTATGCCTGGAGTTGCCCTTGCAACAATCCCAATGGCCATTATTGCCAGAATGACCCGCTCGAGCATGCTTGAGGTGATGAAATCGGATTACATCCGGACCGCTCGTGCAAAGGGTGAAAAAATGTTTTGGGTCGTATACAAACACTCTTTGAAAAATGCTGTGATTCCTGTTTTAACGGTAATTGGTCTTCAAACAGGCCTGCTGCTTGGAGGAGCTATTTTAACAGAGACGATTTTCGGTCTTCCGGGTATTGGACGGTATATTTACGAAGCGATTTCCTCTCGTGATTATCCGGTTATTCAATCAGGCATTCTTGTGGTGGCATTTATTTTCGTCATGATCAACCTGATTGTGGATATTTTGTATTCGATTATCGATCCAAGAATAAGATATAGCTGAGAAGGACTGTTTAATAGAGGAGTGAGAACATGGCAGAGCCGGCAAAACTTCCGGAACAAGATTGGGAAGAACAGCAGGAAGAGACGCTTTCACCTTGGAAAGAGGGATGGAGAAAGTTCAAAAAAAATAAAATTGCACTTGCAGGGCTAAGTATCGTCACGTTTTTTATCATTCTGGCACTAACGTCTCCATGGATTGCACCACAAGGCATTGATGAACAAAATCTATCAATCAGACTTCAGCCTCCATCTTCTGAATTCTGGTTTGGGACGGATGATTTTGGACGCGATGTTTTTTCGAGAGTGATCCATGGAGCAAGACTTTCATTAACAGTAGGATTTCTGGCGGTTGTAGGGTCTGCTGTGGTAGGGAGTTTACTTGGGATTTTGGCGGGTTATTACGGGAAATGGGTGGATACCATTATTTCAAGACTGTTTGATATCCTCCTTGCTTTTCCGAGTATTCTTCTTGCTATCGCTGTTGTGGCGATTCTTGGGCCATCACTGCAAAATGCATTGATCGCGATAGCCATTATTAATATTCCAAACTTTGGACGATTGATCCGTTCCCGGGTACTGAGCGTAAAAGAAGAAGAATATATTATGGCCGCAAGAGCCGTAGGAATGAAAGATTCACGGATTTTATTTTCCCATGTGCTTCCGAACTCCATGACGCCTATCATTGTGCAGGGATCTTTAGCTGTGGCTACTGCCATTTTGGAAGCAGCTGCGCTTGGCTTCCTTGGTCTTGGTGCACGTGCACCGCAGCCTGAATGGGGGGCAATGCTGTCCGCTTCAAGGGCGCTGCTTGTGCAGGCGCCATGGACCCTGGTTTTTCCAGGTCTTGCGATTATGCTTGTCGTGCTTGGTTTTAATTTGCTGGGGGATGGGTTGCGGGATGCGTTTGATCCAAAGATGAAGACTTAAGTATAGAAGAGCTGGCAAGCGCTCGCATTCTTCGTTGCTCATTCCGTGCCGTCCCATGAAAAAATCCACTGGATTAGTCCAGTGGATTTTGTTGTGGATCGGGTGTTTGTTCTTTTTTTAATAGGTCACGGATTTCACGGAGGAGCTCGGTTTGGGGGTCTGGAACAGGGACTGGCTTCTCTTCTTCTTTTTTGCTTTTAAATCGGTTAAGTAGTTTGATAAATAGAAAGATAGCAAAGGCAATAATAATGAAATCAATGACAGCTTGGATAAAAAGACCGTACGTAATCACAGCGTCGTCAACTGGAAATGACATATTTTCAAATGAGATTCCGCCGAGCAAAATGCCCATAATAGGGGTAATGATGTTGTCGACAAGTGCTGTGACAATTTTACCGAACGCTGCGCCAATAACCACGGCAATGGCTAGTTCCATCACGTTGCCTCTCATAGCAAATTTCTTAAATTCCTTCAGCATGATATTCACCTCCTGAAATAAAAATAAAACCATCTGAATCCAATCAGACGGTTCTAGATGAACGAATCAACGATTCAATTTCTTTAATATACGCAATTGTCTTTTCGTTATATGTCTGAGGCTGATCAATATTGCATACATGTCCTGCTTTTTTGATGGTGATTAGACCAAGAGTTGAATCGCGGCGCACAAGTTCTTCTACCGGTGCCCGGAACAAATAATCTTCTTCTCCCATGATAAACATAGTAGGAAGTCCGTTTGTTTCGATTTGCAGACGATCCAGGTAGGGGTTAATCACTTTTGTAAGTGAAAACCAGCGGATAAATTCTTTTTGGCACATTTTTTTAGCTGAATTCACAAAAGCAAGACGAGATTCTTCATGAGAACGGTTTGGCATGATGATCCATGCAAAAAGCTTATATAGAAGCATATATGGCACAAATTGTTTTGTTGTGCGTCCGATCCACAGCAAAAGCTTTGTGCGGATGTCGAGCTTGATAATCGCTCCGCTGAGTACTAATGAACTAACATACTCAGGATGATGAGTGGATAATGTCTGAACCACAATCGTTCCAAGCGAAACGCCGACGAAATGTGATTTTTTTATGGATAGATGGTCAAGAACATCAATTACTTCTTTAGAAACTTCTATAAAGCTGTCGCCTTTTTTCCAGCGGCCTCGCTCTGACTGTCCGTGTCCTCTTAAATCGACTACCAGCACGTTAAAATGCTTTCTGAATTCCTTAATTTGTTTGAACCAGATGCTGGAACTTCCTCCGGCACCATGAATGAATGTAACCCAAGGCAGAGCAGAATCGGATGTATATGAACGGTAATGTAACAATTCGAGTAGCTCCTTTAATAGTAATCCTATTAATCTAACCATGTTTAATAGGTAGATTACAAGATAGAATATGAACTTGAACAAAAATTCATAGAAAGGACAAAAGTCAGGGACACGATATGTGCATATACTTTTCCAGGCTTAATCCTTTTTTAATTCAAAGTAATCCGCAGCATGCAGGCTGCAGCCTGGATTAAACAGGGCTGAGCAGGCAGGACATACGGAATGGCACTGAAGATAGTCATTTATCGTTAATTCTGTACCACAGGCTCCGCAAAATATAGCCTTCTCATTAAATAAAGATGCCGGCCAAACGGAGTGGTTTCCGCAACCCTTTAAATCATGACAGCTTTTACAAGGATAATAGGTATCGCAGCAATAAAACTTAATTGCAATAATATCTTTTTTTGTATGGTAGTGGACACAGCGGGTTTCCTGATCCAGGACTTCACCCATAATCTTTTTGCCGTGACTGTACATAGTCAAAATACCCTCTTTCTTACTACTATAATCTTAATCGTAACACATTCTGATAGAGAAGCGTTTCATTAGTCTATTATAACAGTATGGTTATCCCTTATAGTGATGGTATGATGGCGTTATCAAGATAGAGAAAAGAGGGAATAAAATGCTGGTTTTGGCAATGATTGAACGGCTGGGGATCATCGTAACGGTGGCATTTATTTTAACTAGACTGCCTTTTTTCAGAAGGTTATTTGATCCTCAGTCCACCATCAATGCAGGGCAGCGTCTTTTGCTCGTTGTAATTTTCGGATGCTTTGGCATCATTGGAACATATACAGGGATTATTGTAAACCCGGTCGAAGATTCGATGGATCGGTGGACAAGAGTACTCAGTGAGGATGAAGCAATCGCCAACTCGAGAGTTCTTGGTGTGGTCGTGGCAGGCCTTCTTGGCGGCTGGAAGATCGGGGCAGGAGCGGGAATCATAGCCGGTGTGCACAGAATTTTTCTTGGAGGCTTTACTGGGATAGCCTGCGGGATCGCAACGATTGCAGCAGGGTTTATCGCCGGCTTGATTTCATCAAAACAAAAAAAGAATAGAATTGTTACCCCTCAAGTAGCTTTTTTAGTAGGAGGATTTGCTGAAGCCATCCAAATGCTGATTATTTTAGGCGTTGCAAAGCCTTTTGACCGGGCTTTTGCGCTTGTTCAGGATATTGGGGTACCCATGATTATAGCGAACGCAATAGGGACAGCCATATTCGTTTTAATCATTCGAAGCGTAATTCAGGAGGAGGAGCGGATGGGAGCAGTTCAATCACAAAAAGCGCTCCGCATTGCCAATCTCACTCTTACTCATATGAGAAAAGGGCTGACACCCGTTTCAGCAGCAGAAGTATCGTCTATTCTATATCAGGAAATTCCTTCACTTGCAGTGGCGATTACCGATCGAAAGCAAATTCTTTCCCATATTGGGGACGGTGCTGATCATCATCAAAGCGGACTCGAAATACGCACCGAAGCCACTAAATACGTTATCGCAACCGGAAAAGGACAGACCGTGGGCCGTGATGCCATCGGCTGTAATGAAGCAAGCTGCAATCTTCAGGCTGCAGTGATTGCTCCTTTGAATCGACAGGACCAGACAATTGGGACGCTGAAAGTTTATTTTTCTTCTCAACGGATGATTTCCCCTATCATGCTTGAACTTATTTGGGGATTATCCACACTGCTAAGTCATCAGCTTGAAATTTCAGAGGTTGAAAAGCACCGGGCACTGGCAAAAGAAGCAGAGATCAAGGCTCTGCAAGCACAAGTAAGTCCGCATTTTCTATTTAATGCACTCAATACAATCGTCTCCTTGATCAGGACGAATCCGGACAAGGCACGGAAGCTGCTCATCTCATTATCCTCCTTCTTCAGGCAAAATTTAGCCGGAGCTACAAAAAACTTTTCGACACTCAGGGAGGAAGTCGATCATGTGAAAGCCTATTTAGCGATAGAAGAAGCAAGATTTTGTGATAGGCTGACGGTCTATTATGAACTAGAAGAGGGAACGATGAGCAGTAAAGTTCCTTCCATGACCCTGCAGCCTCTTGTTGAAAATGCAATTAAGCATGGCTTGAAACACAAATCCTCTGATGGGAAACTGATTCTGTCGAGTACCCGTATAGTGGATCAAGTCCATATTACTGTAAGCGACAATGGAACCGGCATTGGGCAGGATCGGCTTGAAACTCTTTTATCCTCTCCTGTTGCCTCCGTAAGCGGAACGGGGATTGGACTTCATAATGTTCATACCCGCCTGATCAAAATGATTGGAGAAGAATCGGGTCTTCAGTTGAAATCAACGATAGGAGAAGGGACAGCTGTTTCGTTTAAAATAAAGGTGAATGAAGAGATGGAGGAGGTGTAAAAGTGGAGCTGCGGACAATCATCATTGACGACGAGCCACTTAGCCGGCAGGAATTGGTTCACCTGCTAAAAGAACATCCCGAAGTAGCTGTCATTGGAGAAGCCAATTCAGCTGAAAAAGGATTAGGGCTAATTTTAAAAGAAGAACCAGATGCTGTTTTTTTAGATATTGAAATGACAGGAATGAGCGGAATTGATTTAGCAGAAACACTTCAAAAGCTGAAGAATCCGCCTTTAATTATTTTCGCAACGGCCTACCCAAACTATGCGGTTAAGGCGTTTAGACTAGACGCAGTTGACTATTTATTAAAGCCTTTTGATGACATTCAAGTGGCTCAAACCGTAAAAAAGCTTTTGCTAAAAAAGCAGTCAGCCATCCCTCCTGCAACGAAAGCAGCTCATGGAAAGCTCGCGGTGCAGGGGGAGGACCGGATTTACTATTTAGAGCCGGAAACGATTCTCTATATTTACCGTGAGGGACGCGATACGTTTATTGTGACGGAGAAAGAGAAGCTTTCCTCCAAAACACCCTTAAAAGAATTCGAGCAAAAATTAAACGGTTATACATTCTTCAGAGTACACAAAGGATACCTCGTAAATATCAGCAAAGTGGAAGAACTGGTTTCCTGGAGTACAAGCGTCTATCAGCTGAAATTAAAAAACAGCAGTGATCATATTCCGGTCAGCCGAAACTATGTGAAAGAACTGAGGGAAAGACTGGAGCTTTAAGAAGAAGTTACTTTGTTGAAGTCATGCAATTAATATCTTAATAATGCCAAATAAATTGACAACCTTTTTTTATTCAAGTTGAGCTGCTTCTTCTTTTATAAAACAATATTTTCCAAATGATAATAGCAATTATAATGAAAGAAATAGTTAGCAAGGCTTTTCCTGCAGTAGAAAACTCAAGGTAATAATTGTTCATAAAAATGGCAATAACAACAGAGACTACAACAAGAAATTTTAAAAGAGATAAACTCTTTTCAGTTGCACTTTTCATTCAACAACTCACCGCCAATTCTAAAAACCTTTGTCAATTAATGACTAGTGCTTTTTATAATCTTGAAGATAATTCACTAAATACGTTGAACATATAAATATTTTTTTACAAAATATACTATTAATAACCAAATTACCCTGCGTTTAGACTGTTAAACTATGTGTCTAAAGTTTTGCCTTAAAAAAGACAATTAAGTATAGTTATTTGTTGAAAAAGGAATTTTCATCGCTGAAAAATCACCTATTATGGGTGCAAGGTCTTGGCCAAGGTCAAACATTTGAATCTATACGAAGATTTTTATGAAGTACAAAAGAATAGGTTCATTGTAGTGGAAGGCGTCGACTCCAGCGGGATGAAGCGGGAAGGGTGAGACACTACAGATGCGAAAGCATCAAGGTGGCTCACCTCCCGCCCCGCTAAAAAGTGTACGCCTGAAACGGAAATGAACCGGTCCCCTTTAAAATAAATAACAAGAGTAACAACTTCTGAAGATCAAATCTCCACCTGATTTTTATTCACTTTATACATTAAATTTAAAAAGAAAAATGACTTTCCCTTTGTGATAAGTCAATTTTCTTTTTTTATACCTTAGCGAAAGAATAGGTTCATAGAAGCGGAAGGCGTCGACTCCTGCGGGACGCAGCGGGAAGGGTGAGACAGAGAAGATGCGCAAGCATCGAACGGCTCACCTCCCGCCCCGCGGAAAGCGTACGCCTGAAGCAGAAATGAACCGGTCCTCATACAGAATGTATGTAAAACAAGCGGCTAGTTCTTTGAATGGGCATTTTTTAACCAACTATATGAACATCTTAACCTTCATTTTCGTCACGTTGACCAAGGATCAGCCCAAAAACAGAAAAAAGAACGTATGATGTAAGCGGATACACTATTATGAGGAGGAAAATAAATGGTTACCTTTCTCGCAGCAATCGTCATACTGATTATAGGTTATTTTACGTACGGCAAGTTTGTGGAAAAAGTATTTGGCGTGAAAAATGAACGTCTTACACCAGCGTATTCTCATGCAGACGGCGTTGATTATGTTCCAATGGATACGAAACGAAATTCCATGATTCAGCTTTTAAATATAGCAGGAGTTGGACCCATTTTCGGTCCAATCATGGGAGCTCTTTACGGCCCGGTCGCTTTTATCTGGATTGTGTTCGGCTGTATTTTTGCAGGAGCTGTTCATGATTACCTTACCGGGATGATCTCCATTCGAAACCGGGGCGCTCATTTGCCGGAGCTTGCAGGAAAGTTTTTAGGAAAAGCGTTTAAACATGTTGTCAATGCGTTTTCGATTTTATTATTGCTTCTTGTCGGAACGGTTTTTGTCACAGCACCCGCAGCGCTGATCGCAGACTTAACACCAGCGTGGATTTCAATGGGTGTTATAATTGGAGCCATTTTTATTTACTATATTGCCGCTACGATGTTGCCAGTTGATAAGATTATCGGACGTCTCTACCCGATTTTTGGTGCGCTGCTTGTCGTTAGTGCACTTGGAGTAGGTGGGGCACTAGTTGTTCAGGGGCATCCGATTCCGGAAATCACACTTCAAAATATGCATCCGGGCGGACTGGCTGTCTTTCCATTATTGTTTTTAACGATTTCGTGCGGAGCGCTTTCAGGCTTCCATGCAACTCAATCACCAATCATTTCAAGAACGACTCAACAAGAAAACCAGGGACGCAAGATTTTTTATGGCATGATGATTTTAGAAGGAATTATTGCGATGATCTGGGCAGCTGCAGGAATGGCGCTTTTCAGCGGTGAAAACCTCAATGAAATTCTTGCTGCCGGCGGACCTGCTGCAATCGTTCGCGAAGTCTCTATCACCACACTTGGTGCAATTGGAGGAACACTTGCTATTATTGGTGTCATCGTCCTGCCTATTACGTCAGGGGACACAGCTTTCCGAAGCGCAAGAATGATCATTGCCGATTACATCAAGGTTGGGCAAAAGAAAATTATGAGCAGAATCTGGATTGCTCTGCCATTATTCGTGTTATCAATTGCTCTCACTCAAATCGATTTTAATATCCTGTGGAGATATTTCTCCTGGGCAAATCAATCAACGGCGATGATTGCACTATGGGTCGGCGCTATGTATCTGGCTCTTCAGCGGAAAAACTACTGGATTGCCATCCTGCCTGCAATGTTTATCACCATGGCAACCTTTACCTATATTTTAAATGCGGAAATTGGATTAAGGCTTCCGATTGAAGTAGCCTATGGTGGAGCAGCCTTAATTACCATCGCTTCTGCTGTCGCGTTCTTTATGACAGTGCGTGCCAGACTTGCAGCGAGTGATTCAGGTCTTCATCCGATCGTTGTTGATGAAGACTTAAACAAAACAGCTTAAAGTAAACTCAAGAAACCTTCCGCTTACGGGAGGTTTCTTCTTATCTAAAAAAGGAAATAGTAAAGAAGGGAACTCTTAGAATTATTTATATAAGAGCTGCCTATTATTCATTGTTTTGTTTCAGAATGTTCTATATATTAAAAGAGAGAAACAAAGAGGGATGTGACGGATTTTATGACCATCCTCGATGGACTGTTTATCCTGGTAAGCTTCATTTGGATAAGTGAATTTTTACTATTTCGAAACCGGGGAGTAGGAAAGGGAGACTCGCTGGAAACACGCAGTTTCTTGCTTATTTTCACCGCATTGTTTTTTACGATCATAGCAGCCTTAACTCTGCAGGAATTCAGAGAAATTGTTTCCTTAGTCGTTCCAATGAAGGCAGCAGGAATCATCCTTTTCTCAATCGGAGTTTTCTTAAGGTTTTGGGGAATTACGCATTTAAAGGCGCAGTTCACCAGACATGTGACGGTTAGAGAAGGAGATGAAATTGTAAGCAGCGGCCCCTATAAAAGGCTTCGTCATCCCCTGTATACAGGCCTTCTGTTTATCGCAGTCGGCATGGCGCTTTATTTTACCAGCCTGATTGCAGCTGTGATCGGTGGATTGTTAACAGGCTGGATGCTGTTAAAACGCCTCAGGTACGAAGAAAAGCTGCTTATCGGAAAATTTGGAACAGATTATGAAGAATGGATGAGCCATCGGGCTCGGTTGCTTCCATTTATATATTGAAAAGAGTAGGGGTGGAATGATGGAAAAGAAAAAAGCATTAGTCATTGGTGCAGGATTAGCAGGTATGTCTGCGGCAATCCGTCTTCATGCGGACGGATACCAGGTGCAGGTGCTTGAGAAAAACAGCAATGTAGGAGGCAAGCTTAACCAGCGCAAAGGCAAAGGGTTCACTTTCGATACAGGACCTTCCATTCTGACAATGCCCTGGGTGCTTGAACAGCTTTTTTCAAGTGTCCACCGAAGGGTAGAGGATTACATACCAATTGAGAGAATTGAGCCGCAATGGCGGACATTTTTTGAAGATGGCGTTCAGCTTGATGTGACCAGCGATCTTCCAAATTTGATCAGTGAAATGAAGAAAGTTGAAAACGGTTCGGCCAAAAGCATAACGGAATTAATCAATTATGCTGAAAATATGTACGAGCTATGCATGAAGAGCTTTTATAAGTACAGCCTGGCAGACCTGAAAGATTTAAAGAAGCACCATACCTTAAAAGATCTACTCGCTATGGATCCGATGAGTACAGTGGCAGAGGGTACAAAAAAGCGATTGAACAACCCGCATCTTGAGCAGCTTTTTAACTTCTTTGTCATGTATGTAGGCTCAAACCCTTATCAGGCACCTGCTATTTTAAATCAGCTGATTTATGTGCAGCTTGGACTTGGTATTCATTATGTGACAGGTGGAATGTACAATATTGCCGTTGGAATGAAAAGACTGATGGACGAGCTGCGCGTTGATGTGAAGGTAAATGCACCGGTGGATCATTTAGTGCTTGACGGAAAAGCTGTTACAGGCGCAGTAACAGAGGATGGCACTTATTACAAAGCAGATGTTGTCGTTTCAAATCTGGAAGCGATACCTGCCTACCGAAACCTTGTACCAAAAAATCAGGCGAAAAAAGAAGCGAAAAAATTAAACAAGACGTTTATGCCAAGTGTTTCTGGCCTTGTCCTTCTTCTTGGTGTGGACCGCAAATTTGAAAATCTTAAGCATCACAATTTCTTTTTCTCAGAAAATCCGGAAAAAGAATTCCATGATATTTTTGAAAAAGGAATACCATCCGATGATCCTACTGTTTATATCGGAATCTCTGCACGCTCTGACGATACACAGGCACCTCCAGGCAAAGACAATCTATTTGTCTTAACACATGTACCGCCTTTAAAAGAAGGGGACCACGGAAGGTTCGATTGGGACCAGTACAGAGAAATTGTGTTAGATAAA
This sequence comes from Jeotgalibacillus campisalis, assembly GCF_000829515.1. Taxonomy (GTDB): domain Bacteria; phylum Bacillota; class Bacilli; order Bacillales; family Jeotgalibacillaceae; genus Jeotgalibacillus; species Jeotgalibacillus campisalis. The sequence continues at coordinate 28,169 of NZ_JXRR01000011.1, forward strand.
CTGGAACGAATGGGCATGACAGGACTACGTGAATCCATTGAGTTTGAATACCGCTTCACACCGGAGGATCTGGAGGAACTATACGGACCGAACGGCGGATCGATTTATGGTGTAGCATCAGACCGCAAGAAAAACAGCGGCTTTAAGATACCTGCTAAAAGCGAACTTTACGAAAACCTTTATTTTGTAGGCGGCTCTACCCATCCGGGTGGCGGCGTACCGATGGTTACATTGTCAGGACAGCTAACAGCCGATCTGATTCGTCAAAATCAGCCAGTGGAAGTATAAAAAAAACGCCGGTCTTTTTCTAATGAAAAAGCCGGCGTTTTTTTATTTGTTTTTACTTTTAGGACTTGGTACATCTTTTCTTAATAATTTGAATAAGGTGTACACCATCAGGATAAGAATCACGGTAAATGGCAGGGCGGATATGAGTGATGCCGTTTGTAAGCCTTCAAGACCGCTTGCGATCAGAAGGACGGCTGCGATTGCCCCCATTAGGACACCCCAGATAATTCTGACAGTCAGCGGAGGATTGAGACTTCCGTCTGTTGTCATACTGCTGATGATATACGTTGCTGAGTCAGCTGATGTAACCAGAAAGGTTAGAATCAGCAGAATCGATAAGGTAGATAAAATAAAACTTAGCGGAAGCTCATCAAATGTTACAAACAGCGCACTCGTGACATCATTGTTTACCGCCTGTGCAATAGACGTTCCTTCAAATAAGTCAAAGTGCAGAGCAGTTCCACCAAATACGGCGATCCAAAGTAAGGCGATTACAGGCGGAATAATAAGCACGCCTACAACAAATTCTCTAATGGTTCTTCCTCGTGAAACCCTTGCAACGAAAGCTCCGACAAATGGAGACCATGCGATGGCCCAGGCCCAGTAGAAAATGGTCCAGTCAGTTACCCATTCTCCCCCTTGGTAAGGTTGAAGACGAAGACTATAACGAATGAAATTTTGCAAGTAATCACCCAGTCCAAGTGTAAACGTCTCGAGAATAAAGACTGTAGGACCAAAAATAAATACAAACAGCATAAGCAAAAGGGCTGTCCCCAAATTAATATTGCTCAGCCACTTAATTCCCTTATCAATACCAGTGGAGGTGGAAATTAAGAATAATGCAGTCAAAATGATAATAATGACGACTTGGACAGTAGAGTTATTCGGCAGTCCGAATACATTATTTAAACCACCGTTAATCTGGAGAATTCCGAGGCCAAGTGAGGTTGCCACCCCCATTATCGTAGCAATGACGGCTAGGATGTCAATCGTCTGATTCAACGGTTTTTTATGCCGCCCTTCTTTAATGATAGGTGATAAAGTCGTTGAAATCAGGCCATTTTCCTTCTTGCGGAATTGAAAATAAGCAATGATGAGTCCTACTACTGCGAAAACAGACCACTGACTGACTCCCCAGTGAAAGAAGGAATAGCCCATCGATAATCTGGCGCCTTCTTCAGTTAATGGTTCCGTATCCGCATAGGGAGAAATGAAGAAGTGACTCATCGGTTCTGCTACTCCCCAAAAGACAAGACCGACACCAAAGCCAGCAGAAAAAAGCATTCCGATCCAGGTGAAAAATGGATACTCCGGCCGCTCTTCATCCCCGCCAAGCCGTACTTTTCCGTAGCGGCTAAACGCCAGAAATAGTAAGAAAAGAACAAAGAAGAAGACTGCCAGCAAATAAAGCCAGCCAAAAGATTGCGTAGTAAAAGCGAAGACTTGATTAGCCCCTGATTCAAAAAGTGAGGGGGCGATGGCTCCAAATAATACTAATACGGCAATGACTGATGCTGAAACGATGAAGACTAAATTAAATGATTTACCCTTACCCTCTGAATTTTTTTTCATGATTACTCCTTTCAAAAATTTTTGTATGTAAGAGATAGATTACCTCTGTATACCCTTCCCTTATGACCTTAGTACTAAACAGAAATACTTTCAGAATATTTTTTCAAGGGGGTGGAGGGCAATTATCCGAATAAATCGAAAAATTAATTGCATAAAAGGATGCCATTTCGTATAATGAAAAAAACAAATGGAAAGGGTGAGGTGCTATGAGTAAACAATTTAACTTGTTCATTGGAAACTCGTGTACACAACCCGTCCGGCTTAAAGTCGGTCCATATTAGGACAGCTCCTGCTAATTAAGTAAGCTGAAGTCCACGGGTTTGTGTACGCGATTGTACATGGATCCGTGGTTTTTTATGCATAAAATTAGGAGGAAGAAAATTGACTAGAACAAAAAATGAATCTTTAGTACGTATAGGATGGAATAAAGAATGGCAGGAAAAGGCCGAGGCCTACCCAGAACTTGTTCCAGGAAGAATTGTAGTGGAACATAAGCGTCTTTACAGAATAGAAACGTCAAAAGGATTGCTGATTGGGGAAGTATCGGGTAAATTCCGTCATGCGGCTGAGGAAAGAGAAGATTATCCTGCCGTAGGAGACTGGGTCATGCTGACACCGTTTCAAGGTGAGGAGAAAGCAATCATTCATGCCATCCTGCCACGAGTCTCCAAGTTTTCTCGGAAAATGGCGGGAGAGACGAGTGGAGAACAAATTGTCGCAGTTAATATAGACACAGTTTTTCTGGTTATGGCGTTAAACCAGGACTTTAACCTGAGACGACTCGAACGCTACTTGCTTTCTACCTGGGAAAGTGGTGCGAATCCTGTGGTTGTCTTGTCAAAATCTGACCTCTGTGAAGAAGAGGAAATACTTGATAAAGTGCAGCAGGCAGAAACAGCAGCATTAGGGGTGCCGATTATTGCCTGCAGTACGGTCAATGGACACGGTGCAGGCGGGCTGCTGGAACATGTTAATGAAGGTGCAACTGTGGCAGTCATGGGCTCATCAGGAGTCGGCAAGTCCTCCATTATAAATTTCCTGCTGCAGGAAGATAGAATGGTGACGCACGAAATTCGAGAAGGCGATGATAGAGGAAAACATACGACCACACATCGTGAATTACTCAAACTTCCATCGGGTGGAGTTATGATCGACACACCTGGAATGAGAGAGCTTCAGCTTTGGGAATCTGAAGGAGGGCTTGAGCAAGGCTTTCGCGACATTGAAACGCTTGCCTTGAATTGTCAGTTCAGAGACTGCAAGCACGAAAACGAACCGGGCTGCGCAGTTGCTGAAGCGATTGAAGACGGGACGCTGGATGCAAGTCGTCTGGCGAGCTACAGAAAGCTGCAGAAAGAACTGGCTTATATGGAGCGGAAATCAAACAAGCGGGAACAGCTTCTTGAAAAGAAAAAGTGGAAGAAAATCAGTCAGTCTCAGAAAAATATGAGGAAATAAGGAAGCAATAGGTTAGATCTTAAAAAAGTCCTCTTTTAATAAAAATTACTAAAACTTTATTGATATTTTTATATGTTGAAAGGGCTTCCTGATATATGGAAGTCCTTTTTGTTGGAAGTAATAACTGCTGCAATTATCTCAACCGCTAGTGAATAATAGGTTAATATTTCTCCTAGTCTAGTTAATCTATTTTGTTAAAGAATAAATTCAAAACTATTTGTTCTGGCACAATTTATTGCATATTTTAGATCCAATTGAAAAAGCAATTCATCCATTATTTGACGGTAATAAAATTATGAAACGGATTCATCTGTACGTATTATCTTTTGTATATCTTCTTTCTTGATCTATTCTGTAGCATGTTGAATCTGATTAGATGGTATAAGGGCAAATACTTCACTAACCTGCGTAATTTTATTTTAATAGAATAGGTTCATTGTAGTGGAAGGCGTCGACTCCAGCGGGATGAAGTGGGAAGGGTGAGACCATGCAGATGCGACAGCATCAAAAGGGCTCACCTCCCGCCCCGCGGAAAGCGTACGCCTGAAACGGAAATGAACCGGTCCCATTACCGAAAAATTTTCCTGGGTTTTATATCTATTGCTTTTACTATGAGTAGATTAAATTTTAGGCCTTAATTAAAAAAGAAACGGAAGCAGATACTAAAATGGGGACTATGAACAAAATCTCCTTAAAATCCGTCTTAATTATTCTATTAATAATCTTTTAAAAGAGTTTAATTAATACTTGCAATCGCTTTCAATCTATTTTATAATTCTAAACAAGACAACACCCGAAACGTTTTGGAGGTTTAAAATGGCAACGATTAAAGACATTGCTAAAAAAGCAGGTGTTTCCATCACAACCGTTTCGCGAGCGCTAAACGGGTACTCGGATGTAAATGAAGACACAAGGAAAAAAATTGTTGAAACTGCTAAGCTATTAAACTATTCACCTAATACCATCGCCCGCAGTCTGGTGATGAAAAAATCAAAAACGATCGGCTTGCTTGTATCAGGTTTTATTAGAGAGAATGCAAAAGACAATTTTACGATTGAAGTCATGACCGGAGTGAATGACTATGCTTCCCAAACGGCGTATGACATTGTACTTTTCACAACAAATTCGTCCAAGCAGCGTGAAAAAACCTATACGCAGCTATGCAAGGAACGAAAAGTAGATGGTGTCATTATCCAGGGAATCAGGACAGACGATCCTTATTTGGATGAAGTCATTGAAGGAGAGATTCCGTGCGTACTTGTAGACATTCCGAAAATCGGCAAGCACGCGGGCTACGTATCTACCGATAATTATGCTGGAGCATGGGAAGTGGGCGAATATTTAGCCGGACTTGGCCACACCTCGATTGGCATGGTTAATGGACATGAATTTGCTTTTGTGAGTCAGGAAAGATTAAAAGGCTTTAAAGATTCTCTGATCCAAAAAGACATTAAACTGTCAGATGATCGAATCAGCAATGGAGATTTTACCGAAGAGAGCGGAGGCCGTGCCGCACTTCAACTGCTTGAAGACAATCCCTCCACTACGGCTATCTTTTGCGCCAGTGATTTGATGGCAATCGGGGCAATGACGGCACTAAAAAGTAGGGGGTATCGTATCCCTGAAGATATATCCATTGTGGGCTACGATAATATATTATTATCAAGATATGTCCAGCCAGGTCTAACGACTATTTCACAGGATACATATGGTCTGGGCTATGAAGCAGCTAAACTGCTGATTGATATGCTGGATCATGAAGGAGAGCCCAGAAAAACAATTGTGTTACATGAATTAATGGAACGTGACTCAAGTGCGAAAGTATAGCGACAACCGATAAATGTTGCCGAATATCAATCTTGAGTTTCTTTTTTGAAAAAATCCGAAACGTTTCGGATGATTGGAGCTGCTGACATGAACTACAGAGTAATTAAAGAAGATGATTTATTTTTATTGAGTGATGAAAAAGGAGATATAGTTGGAAATCATCCATACGAGCTTGGTTTATATACTAAGGATACGCGATTTCTCAGCACAATGAAGCTGCTTGTTAATGGAGAATCACCGATCGCGCTACATTCGGACGGGGGAGAAAATTACCGCTCATCCATTCTTTTGACCAATCCCCATCAGGAAAATGAAGCGGGACTCTTACTATGGAGAGAATCGATTCAATTTGAACGGACGAGATTTATATCTGAAGGTGTTTTGTATGAAAAAGTGAAAGCAACCTCTTACTTCCCTAAGAAGGCGGCCTTTAGAATCGCAATGGAAATGGATGCCGATTTCCTTGATATGTTTATTGTCAGAGGCTTTCAAAACGGGAAAACAGGAAGCCGTGGAGAAACAGCGATGGGCGATCAGGAGATGACGTTTACCTACAACGGAAGTGATCAGATTGAAAGAACGACCGTTGTTAAATGGGACCAGCCAGAGCAGGAACTGCGCAGCGGCTACGTCGGTTTTGATTGGGAGCTGCAGCATGGAGAGTCAAAAGAAGTAACCTTCAAGATTGAAGCACTGCATGATCAGGAGAAAAGCAAAATGCAGGATGAAAACGACGCGCTAAACAGCCTGAAGAAGTCGTATGAAGAGTGGAACGGATCTCTTCCAAGGATAGAAACTGATGTAAAGCAGCTTGAAAAGCTTGTACAGCGGGGGACAGATGACCTCAGAGTGCTTCTGACTGATGTAGGTTTCGGTTCATTCCCTGTAGCAGGGCTACCTTGGTTTGGCGTTCCATTCGGAAGGGACAGCCTCATTGCCGCCCTTCAGCTGCTGCCATTTAATGCTGCGGTTGCAAAAGGGACGTTGTTAACAATGGCGCATTATCAAGGAACAAAAGTGGATGCCTGGAGAGATGAACAGCCGGGGAAAATCATGCATGAAATTCGTTACGGTGAATTAGCGAATACAGATCAAATCCCATTTGCTCCGTACTATGGAAGCGTAGATTCTACGCCGCTTTTCCTCATGCTGCTTGTTGAGTATGTGAACTGGACAGGGGATGTGTCGCTTGTTAAAGAGCTTCGTTCCACTATTGACCGTGCCATAGACTGGATCGATGAATATGGGGACCGTGACGGCGATTTGTTTGTAGAGTACCATCAGGAAGCGTCGAAAGGAATTGCCAATCAGGGCTGGAAGGATTCAGGCGATTCGGTAGTTCACCGCAATGGTGATTATGCAGTCTCACCGATTGCGTTAAGTGAAGTACAGGGATATGTGTACCAGGCTAAAAAAGGAATCGCTCAGATTTTTACTCAACTCGGTGAAACAGAAAAAGCAAATCACCTGGATCTAACAGCAGAGAAACTGAAGAAGAAGTTCAATGAAGCTTTTTGGATGGACGATGTTCAATTTTATGCCATTGCATTAGATGAAAATAAAAATCAGGTAGGAACCATTACCTCTAACCCGGGTCATCTTCTTCAATCGGGTATTTTATCGGATGATCGTGCCAAAAAAGTCGCTCAAGTACTTGTAAATGAAAAAATGTTTTCTGGCTTCGGCATTCGGACAATGGCAATTGGCGAGGCCGGCTACAATCCGATGAGCTATCACGATGGCAGTGTCTGGCCGCATGATAACAGCATGATTCTGCTTGGTATGGCGAAATCGAACTTGCCTGAAGAAATGAGTCAAGTCGTTCAGGGATTGCTTGATGCTTCCCACCATTTTGAATATAACCGTCTGCCTGAATTGTTCTGCGGTTATGATCAATCATTAAATACCGTGGTGCCGTACCCGGTGGCTTGCTCGCCTCAAGCATGGGCGGCAGGAACCCCGCTTACTTTTGTGCAGTCACTGCTTGGGATTTTCCCGGCAGGTTTAAATAAAAAAATTGTACTTAGTCCGTCACTGCTTCCGTCCATGGATGAATTGCATATAACGGGTCTGAGACTGGGTGATGGCATCTTGTCTGTTTCACTTATACGCATCGAGGGCAAGACCGAAGTCAATGTAAAGGAAAACACAACAGGGTGGGAGATTAGTCAACAGCTCGAAACACCAGCTTTATAATCAAAAAATCTATTGGGAACGGCTGCCGTTTCCAATAGATTAAAAAAAGGGGAGAACGAACATGGAAAAGAAATGGATCTCATCAGTCAGTTTGTCTTTATTGCTTGCAGGAAGTGTTTTAGCAGGATGCAGTACAGATAATGGAGGAGAAGGCAGTGGAGGAGACAGCGGCGATAAAACGACGGTCACACTTGCCGGCTGGGGAGGAAACCCTACTGAACAAGCTCTTCTTGAAGAAACGCTTGCCGATTTTGAAGAACAAAATCCGGATATTGATGTAAAGCTTGAAGTCATTGCGGATCAATATATGGATGTCATGAAGACTCGTCTGATTGGCGGAGAAGGCCCGGATGTCTTTTATCTTGATGCCTTTGAAGCTCCTGCAATGATTGAAACTGGCGTCATAGAGCCTCTTGATGAATATGTGACAGATGAATTTGAGGTAGAGGACTTTGAAGAGCCGCTGCTTGATGCCTTTAAACAGGATGATGTAACGTATGGTTTCCCAAAAGACTACTCCACTTTAGCTCTTTTCTACAATAAAACAATGTTTGAAGAAGCAGGCGTGGAAGTGCCAACAACATGGGAAGAAATGATGGAAGTATCGAAAGCGCTTACCAAAGATGGCGTCTACGGCTTTGGTGTAGCACCAGAGCTTGCACGCCAATATTATATTGCTGAATCACTTGGCGGCAGTGTAGTAGAAGACAATAAAGCAAACTTCGGCAGTGAAGAAGTCATTGAAGCACTTCAGCCGGTCATCGATCAGCACAACGTAGATAAAACCTCCGCTCAGCCATCGGAAGTTGGAGCATCTTCCGGCGGTGATATGTTTGGTCAGCAGCGTGCTGCGATGGTTCTTGAAGGCAACTGGAATATTCCTTATCTTGCAGAAACCTTCCCTGATTTAGAATACGGTACAGCTGAAGTTCCGACTGTAAATGGGGAAAAGGGAACAATGGCGTATACCGTTGCTTATGTAATGAATGCTGCATCTGAGAAAAAAGAAGCGTCATGGAAATTGATTGAGTATTTAACTGGTAAAGAAGGCATGGAAACGTGGACAAGTAAAGGGTTTGCACTGCCAACACGTAAATCAGTAGCAGAAAAGCTTGGCTACGCGGACGATGAGCTTCGCGGTTCGCTAGTAGCTGGTGCAGAATATGCTACGGTTTGGGCTAACGGAACCAACCTTCCAATCATTACAAATAACTTTAACAATCAATTTATTAGTGCGTTCTTAGGAGATCGTCCTTTAGATGAGGCATTAAAAGAGGCCGAAGAGCAGGCAAATAGTGAAATCGGTTCAGAGGAGTAACAAATAAATTTTAAAAGATAAAGCTGACGAAGGAATCCGTCAGCTTTATTCTTGAACCCGGGAGTGACATAAGATGAACCGAAAATACAGCAAACGTTCGTTACAAGAAGCGGGACAGGGATACTTTTTTATGTCCCCTACCATTTTTGTTTTACTGATCTTCATATTGGGACCTATTTTCTATGCGATTTTTCTTTCGTTTAACAATGTCCGGCTGCTGGGAGAAACCTCCTTTGATTTCGTTGGATTAGCCAATTATGAGCGTGTGTTTGATGACAGAAGAGCAGGCATTGCTTTATGGAATACGTTTAAATACGTGATCATCGTGGTGCCTTGTCAAACCATTTTGGCCATCGTTCTGGCTGCTACATTAAATGCTGGTATGAAGGGAGAAAAGTTTTTCAGAATCATTTATTTCCTTCCAACTTTAACATCATCTGCCGTCCTTACGCTGATTTTTATGTGGATGTACAACAGAGAAGGTCTTGTAAATTTCGGGTTAGAAAAAATCGGCTTGCCGACCTATGATTTTATCGGCGACCCGAATGTAGCTCTGACAGCCATAATGATCATGAATATTTGGGCCACAGCACCATTTTTTATGGTAATCTATCTGGCAGCCCTTCAGGATATACCAGATTCTCTTTATGAAGCGGCAGAATTGGACGGAGCAGGACCGATCAGGAAATTCTGGTCCATTACGGTTCCCCATCTCAAACCCATTACATCATTTGTAGTGATAATGAGTGTAATTGGAACCTTTCAATTATTTGATCAATCGTATATTTTTTCAGGCGGCTCAGGCGGACCGGATAATTCAACGCTTACCGTCGTGCTGTTAATTTACCAGTATGCATTTAAATCAATGGACACAATGGGCTATGCAGCCGCAATCGCATTTGTTCTTGCCATTGTTATCCTGGTTTCAACACTCATTCAGCGAAAGCTTTCAAAAGAAGAAAATCTCTATTAGGCAGGTGGACGTAAAGTGAAGAAAAAATTGAGCATTGGAAAGATCTTTTTATACATTATTTTGTGCACCTATGCAGTTGTGACACTTATTCCATTTTTATGGGCGCTGTCCTCTTCCTTTAAGCCGCTGTCGGAAATCGTAAGTGGAGCGATTAATTTTATTCCCCAGAACTTCACGTTGGATAATTATCGCCAAATTTTTATTGAGCAGGAATTGTTCCCTCGCTGGATGTTTAACAGTGTATTTATAGCAACAGTAGGAACAGGTCTTAATATCTTGTTTAACTCAATGGCAGGCTACGCGCTTGCGCGGCTGGCGTTTCCTGGGAAGAAAGGTCTCTTCATCATTATTTTGGCTGTATTAATGATTCCAGCACAAGTAACGATGATCCCTAACTATTTAATTTTGCGTGAATTTGGCTGGTTAAACAGCTACCAGGGAATGATTGTTCCTTCTATGATTAATGCGACGTTTATTTTTATGATGAGACAATTCTTTGTCAACTTTCCAAAAGAGCTTGAAGAAGCTGCAGCCATTGATGGACTCAGCCGGATTGGCACGTTTTTCAAAGTGGTGCTGCCTCTTGCAAAGCCGGCTCTGGCTGCACAGGCGATCTTTGTTTTCATGGGCTTCTGGAACGACTTCATGCGTCCGTTGATCATTATGACAGATTCAAGTATGTACACACTTCCACTTGGATTGAATACGTTTAAAGGTCAGTTCGTCAGCTACTGGAATTATATTATGGCCGCTTCTATGGTCTTCACACTGCCGGTGCTGCTGATTTATGCCTTTTTTAATAAATACTTCATTAAGGGCTTGTCTCTTACTGGAGGAAAGTAAGACATCGATTCATTTACAAAACATTAATAGGATTATTAATATATCAGCGTTTACAAACCTTTAATGACTCAAGTTGGTTCAAATTATTAATTATTACTACAATGAATTTAACAGACTTAAAGCATCAGCATTCTGCTGCTGCTTTTTTTTTTGGAATTAATTGCAGATTATAGTTTTGATTCATTTAATTATTGTTATGCTCCAACCTTCACAACTTCATTACTATAAAAATCTAACATATTACTTCCCCACCTCTAAGAAGAAATGCAGATATTAAATAAAAAGAGAAGATGTTTTAAAGGTTAAACACGTAAAACAAAAAATGTTATTACAACTTAGAGATAAGTATTTAGATAAAGAATGGTAAGAGAAAAAAGCAGATGAAAAAGTAAATTTATATAGAATATCAAAGTAAATTGATGGAAAATAGAAATAAGGAAGTGAATCACGCTGATTCCCCTGAGTATATTTATAAAGGACAAGCTAAAGACATAATATTTAAAGAAAAGTTAGAAATATGCTTTGAAAATCTGTTCTCCCGACATTGAATTTGATGAAAAAAAACTTGCAATGAAATTATTCATCAATGATGAATATCATTTCCACGAAGAAGGAATTTGAAACAGACGAATATATTAAAAAGAAGTTCTTCAAAAAATAATCTTAATAGTTAGTTTGTTATTTAAGTTTAAAATTCTAAAAATTAATGACTAGGTAGTAGTTGATATCAAGATTGGGGAGTATGAAAATGAGCGAAGAGATGGAAAAACAATTGAGAAAACTAGCAATCACAAAACAACTTAATTTTCTTTTAGGGTCAGGAGTGTCAGTACCAGCTATTCCATTAATGGGAAAATTTCATGATATAAGTGGCAAGTCGGCTAATGAGCAGTTGCTGGAACGAGTTCAGGAAGTTAGTAATAAATTATTAACAAAAAGCAAGTGTGAACTAGCTGATAAAGATATGTATACAGTTTTGGAAAACTATCAAAAATTTATAGAGAGCGTTGTTTCAATATTGAATTTGTCAAACTCTCGCCAGATATCTAAAAATGTAAATATATTTACGACTAATTATGATTTATATATTGAAAAAGCAACTGATCATATTTTAAAAAAATATAAGTTAGTATTTAATGATGGATCTAGTGGGTACTTTGATCGCTATTTAGACAGTTCAAATTATAATCGAATGGTTTCTTATAAGGGGTTAAATGATAATTATATCAATGAAATCCCATCTTTAACATTGATAAAGCCACATGGATCAATAAATTGGGAAAAACAAGATGAAAACATTTTAATAAAAAATGAAGTAGTTGATGATCCAGTTATTGTTAAACCAGACGGTTATGAAGCATCAACCACTTTTGAAAGTAATCACTTTCATGAAATGTTACGTATTTTTCAAATGGAGTTAGATAAAGCACAATCCGTTTTATTTGTTATAGGATTTTCTTTTCAAGATAAACATATTGCAAAAATGGTTAAACGAGCAGTACAGAACCCAGAACTAATGGTATATGTATTCGGGTACACTGATAGTGATAGGCAAATTTACTTGAATAATCTGAATTTTGAAAACGAGAGGTTCAACTTCAAAGTATTGACACCTGAAAATTTCGATGATGAGTATAAGAATAAGAATATTGACGGTGACCAAAGTGAATGGTTTAGCTTTACTCTACCGAATCTAACAAATATATTAAATAGCACTAAATTGGAGGATTCCAAAGATGACAAAGCACAGTAAGAGATTAGGTGTGATTGTAGGGGTGGAAGGTAATGTATCTCAGGTTGGTATGTACCATATGTCTAATGATGCAGAGTTTATATGGTATGGAGATATCTTAACAGGACCAAAGGTTGGTGCATTTTTAACTATTAATCAAAATGAAGTGAAAATTATTGCAACAGTTTCTACAGAAAAAATTATAGATCAGCAAAATACAATTAAAAGTACCGAATTCGATAATCGATATACTAAGAATTCTATTAATCGTATAATCACTCTAAAAGTAAAAGGAGTAATTAGTGAAGGTGAATTTCAAGTTACTAGTAAATATGTTCCTATGATTGGTAATGAAGTTACTTTAACCACGCATGAAGAGCTTAAAATTATATATGGAGTTGAAATAACAAAATTAACAATTACTATTGGAGAGTCAATCTTAGAAGGACAACCAATTCAACTCTCCATTAATAAATTTTTTGCGTCACATATAGGGATTTTTGGGAATACTGGTAGCGGAAAATCGAATACATTACATAAGCTATTTTTAGAACTTTTTAGATCTAATTATTATCAACAAATTATTCAGAAGTCGCAGTTTTTTATCATCGATTTTAATGGAGAATATATAGGGGAAGGCATGTTTGGTGTGGATGAATCACATAAAGAAATATTTAGAGTTAATACTAGGAACGAAGGTCAGGGACGTAAATTGCCTATAAAAAAAGATTATTTATTCGATCCTGACATTTTAGCAATATTGTTCGACGCCCGTCCTGCAACTCAAATACCGTTCTTACGAACAGCACTAAAAACTTTTAATGAAAAAATAAATGATGGGGATAGCTTTGCGGGTATTGAAATAGGGTTATTACTATCAATCATTAAAGGAGCTAAAAGCGTCAGTGATGACGCACTGGATAACTGGATGGCTGCTGCTGAAAGTGTAGGTATTGAAAAAGAATATTTTAGTGGGCTTGAAAGTAATTTCACAAAAAATTCATTTGGTAATTTAGTAGTGACGTCAGGAAAGGGAAAAGTGATTCTTAAAGAAGGACAAATAACACCCGATGGAAAAAGAGAGCTTAAAATTGATGAATTGAAGGTGAAACTTTGTAACATATTTACTGATGCTACCCCAATTCAAAAACTTAACTACTTTCTGCAATTTCAGAGAGTTTACGTTTCTGCATGGAAATCGGCTAATATTGAACATATTAACCCGTTATTTAATCGAATAAAAACATCGTTTGATAGTCTGGAAAAAGTTATTGAAGTTCACGAAGATGTTTCTGGGAGATACAAGACAATGAATATCATCTCTCTTGTAGATGCAAATCAAGCCATCACTCGTTTGATTCCTATGCTAGTATCAAAAATGATATATGATGATCAACGATTTAATGTTGCAGGTCAAAACATTGATCGAACAAAACATTTGATTATTGATGAAGCCCATAACATTTTAAATGCTGCCTATAGGAATAACGGTGATGATTGGCAGGATTATCGTCTATCTGTATTTGAAGAGATTATCAAAGAAGGTAGAAAGTTTGGTTATTATTTGACACTTTCAAGTCAACGACCTGCTGATATTTCACCAACTATATTATCACAAACACATAACTATCTTATTCATCGTTTGGTTAATGAGAAAGATTTGCGAATGTTAGAGAATACAATGCCAACACTAGATAAAAGCTCGTATCAAATGATTCCTAGTTTAGGAAAAGGTGAAGTAATTATAACTGGGAATGCAATGCAAGTTCCGGTATTTGTCAAAGTACCAAAGGAAAAAAACATACGTCCTAATAGTGATGATGTCTTGCTTACAAAGTTATGGAGAAATACATCTGATTCCACTGAGCCTATTGCCTAGCAATTATGGGATTTATGAGTTAGAGAATTCAATTACTCAGAAATAGTTTTATTGAACTAACATCCGCCATTTTAGAGAGGATCTGTATGATGAGTAAAAATCAAGAATATCAGGATAATATCGAGCAAAGATGCTTGGATTTTGTAAAGAATGATATGAATGAGAAAGATTGTTTTGGATTATCCAATAATCAGTACGTTGAATTGAAAAATTGGTTAAATGAATCTAAGCTTAATTTCAATAATAATAAATTTCCGGATTTTGTTTTTAATGACGGCTTTATAGAACATTTTTCAGTTACTTCATCATTAGAAAATAGAAAAGGTGCAAAGCAGAAAAGGGAATCGACTGTTTTCAAAAAGAATAGTGAAAATAATTTTTTTAGTAATCTTGATAATATTGAAGAAGACATACTGTTAAGTCGTTCGCATGGTCGCCTATTTGAAGAACATACATATTTTAATATTGTAAACTCAATAAAAAAGAATTGGGTAAAGCATATAGAAAGTTACGATAAAAATATATCCACATCTAAACATGGAATTTTCCTAATTGAATATATAGATATTAATATCCAAACAGCGGTTGCTAGAGAAAATGAGCCAGCAGAGATTTTTGAGACATATAGAATAAGTGTTGATAAGCATTTGTTAAATTGGATATATACATACAAAGAAAAAATAGATAATTTAATTTTTGTTAATCTTCTATTACCCTCTATTGAGGTAATAAGAATAGATAATATTCCAGAGCTTATAGTGGGAATTTCAAATGTTATTTATGCACCTACTTTAGGGATGGAAACTCACAAGTATGTAGGTTTTAAAATTATGAAGGATAATATTTAATAGCAAACTTGAAATAAAATAAAAATGAGGCTGATACAGAATGATGTTTAAATTGAGTTTTTTTTATCGTAAATATAAGGTGAACGGAGCGGAAGGTGGCGACTCCTGCAGGATGTGACGGCAAGCTGAGACTCTTCAAGGCAAAGCCTGGAGGAGGCTCAGCGCCGTCCCTGCGGAAAGCGTCCACCTGAAGCGCAGAGAACCGGTTAGAAAAGGTTGATACATATTTGTCCAACCTCATTTTTATTGTAAGTATCAATTCAAAGAATTTATGAATCTATTAATATAAGTATTCAACTAACATCTATCAGTTTGGTTCTAATTGTTTCAAAAAATATCAAATACAATCTGGTTAAATAAATTTTCATCCATATAACAATTCCGAAAAACCATTATATAAATGGACTTCGATGTATTAAATCCACCTAGATTTATTAAGTACTGGTTCTCAAAAGATGAGACCACAGGCAGAGAAAAATTAGAATGGCAAAGAAAAGAAAAAATTAAAAACTGTCCGGAAGTGATTAAATCACTTCCGGGCAGTCTTTTTTTACCTTGTCACTTTTTCAGGATATTTTTCTTTCCAGGCACCAAAGCCGCCCTCTAGATGAATAACCTCTTTAAAGCCGAGTGACAGCATGACACTTGCCGCAATGGCAGATCTGGCGCCGGATTGACAATGAATTAAAACAGGCTTCTCTTCATCGAGCTTCTTGCCTTCTTCACGCAAATGGCCAAGCATTTTATGCTGGACCCCTTCCATATGACCTTCCTGCCATTCGGAATCATTACGGACATCAATTATCTGTACCGCCTCTTTTTCTTTTTCCTGCTCAAACTTTTCCTTGCTTACGGTTTCATAAGAAGCAGTTGCTATCGAATCTATTGAATTAGGATCGATAAGCATGACAATTTGATCTAAATGAATGGATTGTAGGGCTATGATCGCTTCTTCTGCGTCAGAAGGCTTAACGATTAAAGCAATTTTTTCTTCATAATCCACCAGCCAGCCGGCCCAGTTTGGCAGCAATTTTCCAAGCGGAATATTAATTGAACCAGGAACGAGTCCTTTTTCCGCTTCTTTTGCGGGGCGAGTGTCCAATAAGAAATGGCCGCTTTGTGCTGCCCACTTTACAATTTCTTCTTCATTAGAAAACCACTTGCCATCCGTTTCTTCTATAATCGCTGGACCGAGCTTATTAACTTTCTTCATTTGGGCAAAATAAGATGGAGCTTCCGGCTGGTCCTGAAGAAGTTCCTCGATAAATGCTTGTTCATCCGTTTCTTTTAGTGCCCAATTGGTTTGTTTTTCATAACCGATAGTCGATTGAGGAACAGCACCTAATGACTTTCCACAGGCACTTCCTGCACCGTGTCCCGGCCAGATTATCATATGATCAGGAAATTCCTTAAAGCGCTGAATGGATTTAAACATACTCTCTGCACCTGATCTTGCCGTGCCTTGTGCACCAGCTGATTTTTCCAGAAGATCCGGGCGTCCGACATCTCCAACGAATACAAAGTCCCCTGTGAATATTCCCATTGGCTGTTCAGCTCCTCCGCCAACATCCGTGAGAATAAAAGAGATGCTTTCAGGTGTATGACCCGGAGTATGAAGGACGTCGAATTGAACATTTCCAATCATAAACGTGTCATTGTCTTTAAGCTTCGTAACATGCAGCTGATCGGTGTAGCCGTATTTCCAATCTTCATCTCCTTCATCAGAAAGATAAAGTGCAGCATCATGTTTCACGGCGAGCTGACGGGCGCCTGATACGAAATCTGCGTGAATGTGGGTCTCAGCAGCTGCTGTAACACGAAGGCCCTCTTTGTCTGCATCTTGAAGAATCATATCAAGATGACGGGGAGGATCGATTAAAATCGCTTCACCTGTGCGCTGACATCCAACTAAATAAGAATACTGAGCAAGTTTTTCATCAAAGTAAGAACGTAAAAACATAAGATCTGCCTCCTTAACAGTATGATTGCAAGGTATAATACCCTGCGGGGTATAACTCAACTTAATCATTATATTGCCGATTAATCAAACCTTTTGTTTCTGAGTCAATAGTGTTTACAATTTAAAGGTTACGTAATACAATCACATAAGTTATTTATTAATCCGATAAGAATGGGTGGTTATTATGATGAAAAAATGGATGGGTATTTCAACAATCGTTCTTGCAGGGCTTCTTGGGGCTTGTGGATCTGACGATGCAGGAGAAGAAAATCAGGGAGCAGAAAACGACGGTTCTGCTGAAAATCTTCTTGCTCAAATACAAGAAGAAGGGACCATCACGGTAGGAACAGAAGGTACTTATGCGCCTTTTACCTTTCATGATGATACAGATAAACTGACAGGGTATGACGTGGAAGTGATGAATGAAATTGCTGAACGCATGGGTGTGGAAGCAGAATACAAAGAAACTCAATGGGACTCGATGTTTGAAGGATTAAATTCCTCTCGTTTTGATGTAATCGCCAATCAGGTTGGAGTGAACGAAGAAAGACTGGAAACCTATGATTTTTCAACTCCTTATACATACTCAGGAGCTGTCGTCGTTGTACCGGAAGATAATTCAAGCGTTTCTGCTATTGAAGATATAGAAGGCATGAGCTCAGCTCAATCCCTAACAAGCAACTACGCAGAGATTGCGACGGAGTATGGTGCTGAACTTGTTCAGGTTGAGGGACTTGCTCAAGCAATTGAATTAATTAAAACAGGCCGTGCAGAAGTAACGGTTAATGATAAGCTGGCTATTTTGGATTTCCAAAAACAGCAGCCAAATGCAGGAATTAAAATTGCGGCAGAAGAAGAAAATGCTTCAGAAAACGCCTTTATGTTCCGTCAGGGAAATGAAGAATTAATAGAAGAATTCAACAAGCACTTAGAAGACATGCAGGAAGACGGCACTCTTGCTGAAATTTCAGAAGAATGGTTTGGTGAAGATGTATCTCAATAATCTTTTAGGAGCAGCGGATCCAATTGTTGATTGGGAGTTATTCCAATCGTCACTTTGGCCAATGATTCAAGGCGGAATTCAATATACGATTCCGCTTACTCTTATTTCATTTACAATCGGAATCATTATTGCTTTACTAACGGCATTAGCCCGTTTATCGAATAGTAAAATACTCGCAGGCATTGCAAGGGTATATGTATCGGCTATCCGGGGAACCCCTCTGCTTGTTCAGTTATCCATTATCTTCTTTGGTCTTGCGAGCATCGGGCTGGTCATTGATCCATTTCCGAGTGCGGTTATTGCCTTTTCGCTGAACGTTGGGGCATACGCTTCAGAAATTATCCGTGCCTCTATTCTCTCTGTGCCTAAAGGGCAGTGGGAAGCAGGGCATGCAATAGGAATGACACATAAACAGGCACTGACGCGTATCATTCTGCCTCAGGCCACACGTGTTTCGATTCCGCCGCTTTCAAACTCTTTTATCAGTTTAGTAAAAGATACTTCGCTTGCTTCTACGATTTTAGTAACTGAATTGTTCAGAAAGTCACAGGAAATTGCTGCTAGAACGTACGAGTTCATGCAGCTTTACATTACAGCTGCAATTCTTTACTGGATTGTTTGTTTCACCTTGTCTGTTATTCAGGGCAGAATTGAAAAACGACTCGATCGTTATGTTGCGAAGTAAGGAGGGAACCCTATGCTAGTTTCTGTACAAAATCTTCATAAATCATTTGGTGATCTGGATGTTTTAAAAGGAATTGACCTTTCCATTGAAAAAGGAAGTGTTGTAGCGGTCATTGGTCCCTCCGGATCAGGAAAAACGACTATGCTTCGCTGCTTAAATGCACTTGAAATGCCGAATAAAGGAACCATACAATTTGAGCAGGATCTTAGGATCAGCTTCGATAAAATGCCATCAAAAAAAGAAATACTGCAGCTGCGGAGAAAATCTGGCATGGTTTTTCAATCGTATAATTTATTCCCGCATAAAACCGCAATTCAAAATGTGATGGAAGGTCCGATCGTGGTTCAGAAAAAGGAAAAAGCAGTTGTTCAAAAGCTTGCTGAGAATCTATTGAAAAAGGTTGGATTAGAGGAAAAAATGCATCTGTATCCACATCAGCTTTCAGGCGGACAGCAGCAGCGGGTCGGCATTGCAAGGGCTTTGGCTATTGAACCTGAACTCATGCTTTTTGACGAACCTACTTCAGCGCTCGATCCTGAAATTGTAGGAGAGGTTCTGACCGTTATTCGGGATCTTGCAAACGAAGGCTGGACGATGGCGATTGTGACGCACGAATTGAAATTTGCTGAAGAGGTTGCAGATCATATTGTTTTCATAGATGGAGGATATATCGTTGAACAGGGACCTCCTGCTGAAATTCTGAAGAATCCAAAGGAACCGCGCACTAAACAATTTTTAAACAGATTGTTGAATCCTTCATAATAGAGTAATGGATGATAGACCCCTGCATGAATTATGGAATGCCCTCACAATGAAAATCATAGTGAAGGCGTTCTTTTTTTCATGCAGAAATTATTTCCTCCTGCTTTTTAAAAGCCCCCTCCAGCTAAAAACCTGCTTGATCAGCGAGAATGACCGAGTGTTTTTTGGGAGATTTCTCTATTACTACTTCAATATTAAGTCGTGCAATCCTGGCCGTTTTTTGACACAATAAAGGAATAAAGTACAGAGGAGAGGGATGAAAATGCCAAAAGCCATTTTTTTTGACTTAGACGATACACTTTTATGGGATAAGAAAAGCATTGAAGAAGCACTGATGTTAACGGCTCAGCAGGCGATGGAGATCTATCAAGTGGATGCAGAGCGCCTTATTGCGGATGTTAGAGAAATTGCACCAGCCGTATATTCGTCACTGTCGACCCACTCGTTTACTCAATTGATCGGCATTAATCCCTTTGAAGGACTATGGGGAGAATTTGGTGACCCCATTCATCATATGTTCAGAGAAATGGGAGACATCATGCCAGAGTACAGAAAACAAGTCTGGACAAAAGCGTTAAAAAAACAGGAAGTATTTAATAAAGAATTCGGCTATGAATTAGCCCAGCGATTTATTGAAAACAGGAAAAGAACGCCTGTCGTGTATGAAGAAACCTTTGCGGTGCTGGATGAGTTCAAAGAACAAGGGATGCGGATGCTGCTGCTTACAAACGGCGCACCTTCTTTGCAGTTGGAAAAACTGAAGCTGACGCCTGAGCTTGTCCCTTATTTTGAGCACATTGTAATTTCAGGAAACGTTGGATTTGGAAAGCCGAATGCGGAAATTTTTAATCACAGTCTGAGATTGATGGACCTTCTTGCAGAGGATGTCTGGATGGTTGGGGACAATAAAAAAACGGATATTCTTGGAGCAAACCGGGCAAACATTCAAAGTGTATGGATTCAGCATGATGATTTGGATGAAAAAAGAAGTGAAAAAGACGGGAATCCAGATACCACCATCAATCGATTAAAGCAATTACTGACTCTGGTAAAAAATAATTAGTAATTTTTAAGCATAATTTCGAAACTTTATGTGTATCTTTCCGTAGAATAGGGGAAATGTTTAATAAACATACATATACAGGAGGTCGTAAAATTGAAAAGAACCGCAGAAATCGTTTTAAGTGTAATTGGTGTCATCTTAAATATTCTCTTAATTTTAGGCGTATTTGTTTTTAATACTTTCTTATCAGACGAACAGCTTAGAAGTGAGCTGGAGGCTGAAATGGCGAATGACCCGGATCTTGCAGCAAATGGGGCGGATATAACAGGCATTTTTGATTTCCTCAATGGATTAGGTGTGTTTTTCAACATTGTAATTATCATCAGTACGATTTTGAGCATCGTAGCGATTGTCGTAGTGCGTGGCAACCGTAAACCGAAACTTGCAGGAGGGCTTCTGATAGGAAGTGCCGTTTTAGTTTTCCTTGGTACCTTTTTGATTGGCTGGCTGCCGGCGCTGCTTTTCCTTATTGCCGGAATTATGTGCTTTGCCCGCAAACCAAAGGTCCAGGACCAGCATATGCATGACCAGCGTGACGATGAGTTAAGACCCTTATAAAATGAGTAAAGGCTGTCCCAAATTAGCGGGGCAGCCTTTTTTTCATGTAGCCTTAATTTGAGAGCAAGTGGAGCACTTCGTTCCGCCGGGCAGTTTATGCTTATAACAGCATGTATGCCTGACCCGCATTCCGTTCTCCACCACTCTTTTTGATTTAACGTCAGCTAAATAAGCAAATGGATTGAGTGTTTCTTCGCCAAAGAATGATTCGCGGGTCAGTTCATTCCATTGTAAAGCCCAATCATCACGCCCAAGCTCCGACAGGGAGGGGGCAAGTCCTTCGTAAAACCACTTTAAATAGATAAAAACATTTTCCCATAAAATTATTTCATGTATTTTGCATGCGTCGGATATCGTTGCCACTAAAGGTTTAAGCCAATCATGAAAAAGCATTTTAACTGCTTCATCCCATTGTTCAGAAGTCAGGCGTACGGGAGAAACGGTAATTTGTGAAGCCTGAAGTTTTAAATAAAAGTACAGGGGGTCATCGCTTTTTACCAGGTGAAGGGAAGATGCCTGTAAGTCCCACACTTCTCCTTCCTTATAAAAAGCCAATAACGCACCCAGGTAAGCAAAAGCAGCGCGTTTCATAATAAGAGAACCGGTGACATTCAGCTTGGGCGCCTGCTGAACTGCCTGGATCGCTTCAAAGTCGCGAGTGGCTGCTTGCGCATTGCTCCAGGATGAAAGGGTCCAGTTCCGTCCGTCAGGTTCACCAAAGGAGATCGCAATGTTTTCACTAATAAAGTGCTTTAATTCATCCTGTGTCAAGATTTATTGCCCCTTTCTTTAAACAGTAAGTAGATAAAATAAGGCGCGCCAATTGCAGCTGTGAATACACCAGCCGGAACTTCGAGGGGAGCAGCAATTAAACGTCCAATCAAATCTGCCAGCATAACGAGAGCAGCGCCAATAATGGCGGACATGGGAAGCAGGGCACCGTAAGAAGAGCCAATCAATTTGCGGGCTAAATGGGGCGCCATTAAGCCGACGAACCCTATGCCTCCTGCAAACGCGACAGACCCGCCAACAAGCCCTGTGCTGAGCAATAGGATGAGAATACGCTGCTTGGTCAGCTTCGAACCCATCGCCTTTGTGACGTCATCTCCAAGCTCAAGCAGGTTAACATGCCTCGCCATGAACAAGCTTAGTATAAACAGCACCAGGACCCAAGGGAAAAGAATCCACACATGGCTCCAGGTTGAGCCGTTGACCGATCCTGTAATCCATATGTTTGCCTGGCTTGCCCGGTAAATAGGACCAATGAGCATTAAAAGGGTAGTGCATGCATTCATAAACATAGAAAGCCCGATTCCAATAAGCACAAGCCTGACGGGAGCAAGCCCGTTTTTCCATGAAAATAAATAAACAAGAATGGCTGCAAGAAAAGCACCCGTAAACGCGGAGACAGGAAGCCATTGGATAGAGACCATCAAGGCTCCATTCGAATCACTGAAAAGGACAAGGAACCCCACTACAAACACGCTCGCACCGCCTGAGATTCCAATAATATCAGGACTTGCCAGGGGGTTGCGAACCATACCTTGTAAAAGAGCACCTGCAACGGCAAGAGCTATTCCGACAAGAAGGGCAATCAGGATCCTGGGCAAACGGAAATCCACCACAATTAATTGGTTCAGCGGCTCTCCGGCGCCAAAAAATACTGATAAAATTTCAACTGGGGTGATCCATACCTCCCCAAGCCCCAGACTGAAAATAAAGATACCGATTGCAGCTAACAACGCAAAGATTGTTCGTAAAAATGTACTTTTATCGAATAAAAAAGAAATAACGTTTTTACCGATTCGGACGGGAACAAATCGCTTCATGAGGCAGTCCCCACCTTTCGTGCAATATAAATAAAGATTGGCGTTCCAATGATGGCGGTCATCACGCCTACCGGAATTTCCTGGGGCATAATCACGTATCGCGCAAGGATATCAGCTGCAAGCAGCAGGTTCGCCCCAAGAAAAGCAGACATGGGAAGGAGCCAGCGGTGATCGATCCCGATCCACTTTCTGGCCAGGTGGGGAATCATGATGCCGATAAATCCAATGGGTCCGGCAATCGCAACAGATCCGCCTGCCAGTAAAACCACAATCACACCAATCCATAGCTTTAACATTCCGGTTTTTATTCCGAGACCGCTTGCTACATCGTCTCCCATCGCCAGTACATTAAAGGATGGAGCAAGTAACAATGAAAGAATAAAACCGCCGGCAATATAAGGCAGAGAGGTCCAAAGAAGCGCAATGTCTCTGCCTTGGACAGAACCGGCAAGCCAAAAAAGGACCTGTTCTAAAGCAGATTCATTTAAAACGAGAAGTCCTTGAGTAAGAGAACCAAACAAAGCGCTCATCGCAGCCCCAGCAAGTGTCAGCTGCAAAGGAGACAGGCCTTTTCTGTCTAATGATCCAAGTCCGAAGACTGTAATGATGGCTACTGCAGCTCCGAAAAAAGCCAAAACAGCAAACGCCTGCAGTGAATTAATTTGAAAGATGGTTACACCGATTACAACCGCAAGACCAGCGCCTGCATTGACACCAAATATACTTGGAGAAGCAAGCGGATTTTTGGTGAGGGTCTGCATCAACACACCAGCTACAGCAAGAGCTGCCCCGACGACCGCTGCAATCAGCGCACGGGGAATTCGGACTGACTGTATAACCAGATGGGCTGTTGAGCCGTCAAATTGAGTAAGGGTATGGTAAATTTGGGTAAAGGATGTTTGCTGGTAACCGAATCTGACACTTGCTGTTATAAGCAGCAGCATAAGCAGAAACGATCCTGTCAGCGATATAATGGAAAAAGATGTTGTTTTTTTCATACATATATTCCCTTCTACTAAAACAGTCGTCCTCATTATATCGAACTTTCCATGCATTGAAAACGGTTTTCAATTAGTTGTTGACATCATCGTTGAGGTAAATTATGATAATGATGTGTTTGAGAACGATTATCATTATCCTTGGAGGAAAAAAACATGAAACGAAACGCATTACTCTTTTTATTAATAGGCTTGTTTGCATTAATAGCAGCAGGCTGCAGTTCATCTGATTCGGAACAAAGCAACGATTCTTCTGACGGCTCTGGAGACACTGAAACGAAAGAAACCTATACAGTTGAGCATGCAATGGGAGAAGCAACAATTGAAGGAACACCGGAAAAAGTGGTTATTTTAACAAATGAAGGAACAGAGGCACTTTTATCAATGGGTGTAACACCTGCAGGCGCAGTTCAGTCCTGGACAGGAGATCCTTGGTATGAGCATATCAGTGAGGATATGGCGGATGTTGAAGTAGTGGGAACAGAAAGCGAAGTAAATGTAGAAGCGATTGCAGCATTGGAGCCGGATTTAATTATCGGAACAAAGCTGCGTCAGGAAGCTGTTTATGAGCAGCTGGAAGCGATAGCCCCTACCGTTATGTCCGAAACGCTAAAGGGTGACTGGCAGGAAAATTTCGAACTTTATGCCCAAGCTCTTAATAAACAAGAAGAAGGCAGCCAGGTAATGGATGAGTTTAATCAGCGGATAGAAGAGTTAAGCGGTGAGCTTGGTGAACACCTTGAAAAAGAAATTTCTATGGTTCGCTTTATGGCCGGAGATACAAGGATCTACCATAAAGATTCTTTTTCTGGGATTATCCTGAATCAGCTTGGCTTTGCGCGTCCTGAGGAACAGGATATCGATGATTTCTCAGAAAATGGCGTAACAAAAGAACGAGTAGGAGCAATGGAAGGAGATGTTCTTTTCTACTTTACGTATGAATCCGGTGATGGTGAGGGAGTAAAAGTAGAAGAAGACTGGCTGAATGACCCTCTTTTCCAAAATCTTGAGGTCGTTCAAGAAGGCAATATCCATGAAGTAAGTGATACCATTTGGAATACAGCAGGCGGTGTAAAAGCAGCCAATTTGATGCTTGATGATATCAAGGATTACTTTTTAAACTAATGCTTTAGATTGGCATGCAGGGTATGAAAACCGGGGAGTTTATCTTCCTGGTTTTTTAGTATGCAAACCAGTCCAATTCGCACACAACTGTAAAAAACATGTTTTAAATACATATCTCGTGGAAAATAAGGGAATATAGAAAGTAAAGGAGCTGACTACAATGAATCAACATGAATTAAAAGACAAAGTTTTGTCCCTATTGGAACAAAATAAAATTGGTACACTTTCAACTGTAAAGAATAATAAACCACATTCAAGGTACATGACTTTCTTTAATGATGGTTTAGTACTGCATACTCCAACGAATCGTGAGACGCATAAAGCAGAAGAAGTGGATGAGAATCCATTTGTTCATATCCTTCTTGGTTATGATGGTGAAGGATATGGAGACAGTTATTTAGAAATTGAAGGAACAGCTGTGATCAGAGATTCTGCTGATTTAAAAGAAAAACTTTGGAGCGACCGCTTTTCAAACTGGTTTGAAGGTCCGGACGATCCTGAATACATCGTGCTTGAAATTGAACCGACGACGATTCGTTTGATGAATTCAAATGAAGAACCACAAACACTTGAAGTAAATATTTAAAAAAAGAAACCTGCCGCTATTTTTTAACGGCAGGATTCTTTTTTTTAGATGCTGATGCTTTCAGCCGTATATAAAAGGCAATCGAAATAAGGATAAACAAGATAACCGCTATGCCCGTCCAAAACAGAAGATCCACGATAAATGATGCTGTAGTTTCCATACGATCTTTCCTTTCAAAGGTGAAGGGTGGATTTTTCACATAACATTATTATAATAGAAGTACTAAGTGGATAAAAGGACAGGAGAGTGCAGCCATGGAGTGGACATTACATACGTTCGAAGAATTAACGGTGCAACAGCTATATGAAATTTTAATGGCCCGAAACGCTATATTTGTTGTGGAACAGGAATGTGCGTATCAGGAAATCGATGGTCACGACCCAAAGAGCGCGCATCTGACATTGAAGGATGGTGAGGAGCTCGTGGCATATGCCAGGCTTTTGCCAGCGGGCGTGAAGTATCCCTCCCCTTCAATTGGACGCATTATTGTCAACCCTGCATACAGGGGCAGCGGCCAGGGAAGAAAGCTTCTTGAAAAGTCGCTGGATATCATGGTGAATGACTGGGGAGCTGAAGAAATCAAACTCCAGGCCCAAGTGTACCTAAGAGATTTTTATCACTCGTTTGGCTTTGAAGAAACGTCAGCTGAGTACCTCGATGATGGCATTCCTCATGTCGATATGCGGATGAGCGTTAAGAAAAAAGCCATTAAAGGAAGTGAGTAAGATGGAAGGGAAGAAACTTGTTTTGATCATTACTGCTTTAGTCATCGTGATGGCCATTGTGATTTTTATTCTTGTCAGCAATTTTGAGCCAAGTGGAATGGATCCGGAGGACACGGCCAGTAATGTCTACTCTTCAGAGTCTTTCGTTTCCCTTACGTGAATGCACGGGAGTGATTGGAAAACTGCTCTTACAAAAATCAGATGCGATTTCTGTTAAGAAACCGCATCTGATTTTTCGCTTATTTTTGAACTACTTCATAATTTTCGTGTGAAACGACCGTAAAATTTGTGCCGTAATCGAGTAACAAAGCATCGTCTTCAGAAATATTAACAATTACAGAACGCTCAAGAATTTTTGTGACTTCTCCTGTAATTTCAAATCCGTGACGAGTAAATCGCACAAATTGTCCTACATTTGCCATTGTCATCTTAACACCCCGTATTCCATAGTGAAATAAACTGTTCTTATTCATTTTTACCTATTTTACAGCAGTTTAGGAAAGAATGAAACTTTTGCCTCTTCTATTCAGACTAAAGTGGCAAGTGGCCGTCTTCGATGCAACCAGTATGTATACTAGTTCTTTGTATTTTACTATAAATCTTCATAAATAGGGTGAAATTTCAGTGATTTATACATTTTCTCGCAACAATCGCTTTATTATGATGTGAATAGGGTGTTTGATACAATAGTCCGTATGAAATTGATTCATGGAGGTTTATATGGAAAAGAAAAAAGTCCGCAATTATTTTATTATTTTATCAGCGTTCGTCCTGGTGATGATCGCAGCTGCCTTTACGATTCAGGTTTATCCGGGCGGCTATGGATATGACTACAATGAACGATCGAATGAGCTTGTGATCGAACAGGGAATGTTCTTCAAAGAATACAAAACCGTTCAAATGGGAGCAGAAGAGGGGCTGCGTTATGCTCTTTTTCAAGACAGAACGGATTTAGCGATTCAAACCTGGAGCTATCTTTTATTAATCCCGGTCTTTTCAATGTTTTTTCTAAAGCGAGTTCTTTCAGCATATAAGGGACGGGCGGAAAAACGTTTTACGATTACAGACTATTTAAATGTATTTGCGTTGGTGGTTGCTTTTGCACTGATTGTGATTTTGTTGATGATGCTGAACGGCCATCTGCAATATTTATCTCAAGTATTTAACAGTGTTCAATGATTCATTGATATGATGGTGTTAGCCTATTAATGGATAG
Source organism: Jeotgalibacillus campisalis (assembly GCF_000829515.1). Lineage (GTDB taxonomy): Bacteria > Bacillota > Bacilli > Bacillales > Jeotgalibacillaceae > Jeotgalibacillus > Jeotgalibacillus campisalis. The sequence goes on from NZ_JXRR01000011.1 coordinate 55,613, forward strand.
ACTGAAAAGAAGTACCAAGTAACAAAATTGTGTGTGTTTAAGAAAGGGGCATAGCTGAGATGAGAAAAAGCTCATGGGTTGGTGCTGGAGTTTTTGCTCTGGGAATCAGTTTTTTTACATCTGTTTATTTTATAGGTGACCGCTCCGATACAGAGAATAAAGAATTATACGATTTTACGTCCAATGGTCTCGAATTAAACATAGTAACAAACGGTCAAACGTTTGAAAAAGGGGATGAGATCGTAGTAGAAGCGACCCTGACCAACGAATTGGGAGCACCTGTCACGTATAATACGAAGTGCGGAGAAGCACTCACGATCGAAGTTCGGTCTATCACACTTGACCACACACTCATTACACAAACAGAGAAACCAGCTTGCGGGGAAGACGAGGAAATCGATCGGATGATCCCGAATGAGCAATTGTCGACGGCCTCAGCGTTCAATCTCGCCATTCCTTTAAGTGAACAGGAAACGACACTTGCGCCAGCAGGAGACTATATAGTTGAAATTACGTTTTCACCCACAGCGCAGCCTGCATTTGAATCTCAAATCCCCATTACAATTAACCAGCAGAATGACAAACTGGTCGATCCATCAGAGGCCAAGCAACAGGCACTAGAAAGTGAAAAGGCCAAGTCCTGGTTTTCAGTATATGGAGATACAGAAAAGTACCTGATTTCCGAAGAGTTACCTTATTTAGAGAATGGGGAATGGGTATTTAAATGGCACGCAATGAATGCAGATCAGGCATTGAGGGATGATGATGATGAATTAATGCTCTATGAAAAAGCCGTAAAAAGTGAATGATTTTTTACAATATCATTATGAATTTTCAGTTTTTTCATGCTAAACTGGATGTATTATACAAAATAAGCAGGTGAAGCAATGAGCAGAGGAAGAAGAAAAGCATCATTGGAAGGTCCCGTTAATGTCCTTTTTCTTTTCTTTTACATCAGTTATTGGTGGTTTGTTCTCCAGCAGATTTTCGAAGGAAGGCTCATCTTTATTTATGTAAGTATTATCCCGTTTTTGCTTATGTTATATCTCCAATCCCTTACCATTACTTTAATGGAGAAAAAGAGGGAGAAGAAACTTTTGATCTCTGTTGAGCGAAGCATTGAAAGGGGTCGCCAGCGGGTCAAAATATAATGGATCATACATATAAAACCCTTTGCCAAAGATAATGGTTTCTGATGTTTCAATCAGTCAGTACTATTACTTGAGCAGAGGGTTTTTTATAGGCATGTGCTTGTTAATTCTTCATTTCACCCCGATGATTCCCTTGGGGGGGCTGCAAGGTGAGAATAAATAGTCCCAGTGCTGCACCGATGCCGATTAATGCCTGAATCGACCAATCTCCATACAGCAAGCCAAAAAACAGCTCAAACGCTCCAAAAAAAATCATGGCCAGAACGGCACCATATCGCAGCAGCTGGTCCATCAATACAATCTCCTCTCAGAACAGTAGTACCTATTTAAACAAGTCGCGGATCTGTTTGTCGTTTTAAATTGGTTTAATAGTTATACTATGTTCAACTATGCCCGATTGATTCACCCATACTGACTGCTGGCTGCTTTTATGTAAAAAAAAGAAGCTGAAAAATCAGCTTCTCTGGTTCATATAGTTTTTCATTTCTTTTTTGTGCTTTTCATCCCGAATGACAATAATCGCATGAACAAGTCCAGGTATGAATCCCAGAATGGTCAGCAGAATATTGAGCAGAAATGAACCAAATCTCCCTGTGAATAAAACGGCTGCAGGAGGGAGGAAAATAGCGAGTATATATAACATGAATGTCAACTGCCTTTCGTCTTTTTACTTTTGTTCCCTCCTTTTGCTTATCTTAAACGAAAAGGTTTGGCCAGGACAAAAGTGGAAAGGCGGGAGACTTCTATTTGATTGCGGTTGATCATGCTGAGTGGTTCTGTGCCTGCCTGATGGGAATTAGCCAGTATATGCCATAGTCCGTTGGAAGGCAAATGAAATTTAACAGGGTGGTGGTGTGCGTTGTGAATAACCACATATTCTTCGTACTGACCCTTGTCGCGTGAAGCCTTTAATTGATAAGCAATTAAATGTTCATCAGTAGGGAAAAAGTGAAGACGGGAAAGGATCTCTTCTTTCGTTTTCATCCGAAATACGTCATTGGATTTCCTAAGTGAGATCAGGCCTTTAACATAGCGGACTTCTTGTTCAAATTCGGCTTTTCGGTTCCAATCAAGCTTGTTAATGTGATCGGGTGAACGGTAGCTGTTGTGGTCTCCGTTTTTTGTTCGCATAAACTCCTGACCAGCATGCAGAAAAGGAATGCCTTGTGATAACAGGATAATGGAAGAGGCCAGCTTGTGCATGCTTTTTAAATCTTCCTGCGAAGCACCTGAGTTTGTCAAAAGCAGCTTATCCCATAAGGTATGGTTGTCGTGTGCTTCGACGTAGTTTACAACTTGTGACGGGCATCTGTACTCCATATTGTCATATGGAAGATACATTCCAGCGGTAATTCCCTGTTTGATGGAATAATTATAGCCGCTCCGGCCGTTCACAAATCCTGAATCATGATCAGAAAAATTATTGCCTTTAAGATGATCCCTGATGGAATCGTTAAAATGTGCGATGCCTGGCATTTTATCAGCATTTGCCTGACTTGCTTTTAAATGTGAAGGGAGTGCTGTTGGCAGATCCCAGCCTTCTCCAAGCATAATGATGGATGGATCCACTTCATTCAGTGCTTTTCTTGCTTCGTTCATGGTGTCAATATCGTGAATGCCCATTAAATCAAAGCGAAACCCGTCAATTTTATATTCTTTAGCCCAGTAGACAAGAGAATCCACAATGAATTTTCTCATCATACGGCGTTCAGAGGCTGTGTCGTTCCCTACTCCAGTCCCATTTGACAGGACTCCGTCTTTTTTAAAGCGGAAAAAATAGCCGGGCATCAGAAGGTGAAAACTAGAGCACGGGACATCATACACATGATTAAATACGACATCCATGATCACGCGCATCCCTTTGCTGTGGATAGCCTGAATCATTTTTTTTAACTCCATGATCCTAGTGGAAGGTTCAAAAGGATTAATGGAATAGGATCCTTCGGGTGCATTGAAATGCTTCGGATCGTACCCCCAGTTGTATTGAGGAGTTTCAAGTTCCTTCTCGTCAATCGTCCAATAATCGTAAATCGGAAGAAGCTGAATATGCGTAATGCCGAGGTCACTAAAATAATCCAAACCAGTTTTGACCCCATCCGGTGTAACAGTGGCCGGTTCGGTCAATCCAAGGTATTTCCCCTTGTGAATGACGCCGCTGTTGTGATCAATAGTAGCGTCCCGTATATGCAGTTCATAAATGACTGCGTCTTCAAGCTGATCTAAAGGAGGGGCAGGTAGTTCCCATAGTGGCGGGTTGGTTCGAGCCAGGTCTACCACGACTCCTTTTTCACCATTAACTGTGACAGCTCTTGCATAAGGGTCAACGGCTTCCTGCCAATTTCTGTCGATCATGACCTTATACATATAGACCGTTCCATCAAGGTTGCCGGACTCCTCATAGTGCCAGGTCCCACAAGATCCCGATGCCATTTCATACTCTGCTTTTTTTGCTCCCTCTTTGGTATACAGAACTAAAATTGCTTTTTGAGCTACAGGGGACCACAACCGAAAAACTGTTTTTTCTTTTGTAAAGAGTGCACCGAGAGGCCCATCGTATGCAAAGTTCTCATCAAATTTTTCGGTCCGGACAATGTTCCCATATGAAACGTCACAATCACCAAAATGAGAAATCGTCACTTTATATTTTTCGTGAAGAGAAAGAGATTCTTTTGTTTTTATGGTCATCTGATGTGCATGGTCAGAAGAATGATGATCTTTAGATACGGAAATATCCTGAATGGTTGCCCCTGACAGACTAACGTCAATATTATCGTGCTCCCAATCAAATGCAAGGTTGGTCGTAACGCTTATATCATGCCAGGTGTTGAGCTTGGCACTTACAATCTCGGGTGAGATGTTTATTTCTTCTTCATGATGAAAAATTCTTTCCGTCCCTTGCATGAGCCAGACTTCTGCATGCCCATTTTCATCGAATTCAGTAATAAATCTGTCATCAAACCGTTTGCTGGCCCAGTCATTTTCGTCTGTGCTTTTGCGAATAATAAATCCGACTCGGGTGATACCTGACGGGTCCTCCATTTCGAATGTTGCCCTTTGTCCAAAAGGACGGTCGTCGGTGAATTCCACCATGCGGCCGTTCTTCCCATCAAGCCATACCCACAAATTCCATCCGCTGTAGTCTTCATCGTAACGGTGATAATGCAGCGTAATCGTAACTTTTTTTTGGCCTATTGTGGAGAGGTTGTCAGCTGAAAAATCTTCTTGTTGTTGACCGTGAATCGTTACCATATACATCCTCACCTTTTCTCACTTATAGTTTTAACGGTATGTTCATACCTTATTTTACGTTAGTTTACGGTAAGGGTGTTTTTAAAAGAGGCTTGTGCTGCCAATTCATCATTTCTGCCCTCACCATTATCATTGGCAATGTATTCTTTTAATATGTCTTTATCTATTTTATCGGTCTGCAAGCAAAATAATAAGTAAATAAATTAAATAAACTGGTGCTATTTAAATTAATTAAAATAAAATTATCAGAAAGCTTCAAATATTTCGTTAAACAGTTATCATATAGGTAGAGCTACTACTTGTAAAGGGAGGAAATAAAAATGAAGATCTTATACATTAACGCGAATCCTAGAAACAAAACATCAGTAAGTGAAGAAATTGCAGATGTTTTTGTCAAAGAACTCCTTGCATCAGAACAGCAAGCTAGTATTGAATATGTTCATTTATATGAAACACAGCTTCAGGAAATTGACGAAGAGGTGTTGGCGGTTTGGGGGAAACACAGATCTGGAGAGGCATTGACGACGAAAGAAAAACAAAAAAATGACGTCATGGAACGGGTGCTGGACCAATTTTTGTCAGCAGATGTGTATGTGTTTATCACACCATTCTGGAATTTGTTATTTCCACCAAGATTAAAAACCTATATCGACTCGCTATGCATTCCAGGGAAAACGTTCCGATACACAGCGGGCGGCCAGGAGGGTCTTGTGGAAGGGAAACGGGCTGTTCACATACAAGCTGTAGGCGGTATATATAAAGGAACCGGCTTAAATTTCTCTGAAGACTATCTAAGAGAAATTATGCGTTTTCTTGGGATTAAAGAATATGACTCAGTTATTTGCGAAGGAATGAGCCAATTCCCCGATATGGCAGATAAAATTCTTGCAGAAAGTAAAGAAGAGGCATCGCAGCTTGCACATAAACTCGCACGAATGGAATAAATCTTCATATGTGCAGCACTTCTGGCATCAGATAAAGATTCACACATTCAAGAGAAGACAATATCGGTCAGCAGAAAAAAAAAGTAAATTTATAAAAAGGTCTTCACGATAAGAATCATAATCGTGAAGACCTTTTTTGCGGAATCATAATAATCCGTTGAGATTAAAAAGGATTGTCATTCATCCTGTTCAAATGTGAGACAGAGAAGAGACACCTTCCGCCCCGCTAAAAAGATTACGCTTAGAACGAAGATAATCCGGTTACCTTTTTAAGAAAAGATTGCTGCATTTTAGTAAAGAAAAAGAAACGATCTTTGTAGGAAAAGTCATCCGTTGTATGGAGAAACTAAAAAAGGATAGGTTCATCGGAGTGGAAGGCGTCGACTCCAGCGGGATGCAGCGGGAAGGGTGAGACAGAGAAGATGCAAAGCAATGAATCGGCTCACCTCCCGCCCCGCGGAAAGCGTATGCCTGAAACGGAGATGAACCGGTCGCATTTTGAACGATCGATTGATGCATTTATAAAGAAAAAAGAAACGATCTTAGCTGGAAAAGTTATACGTTTGATAATGAAAATAAGAAAGGATAGGTTCATCGGAGTGGAAGGCGTCGACTCCAGCGGGATGCAGCGGGAAGGGTGAGACAGAGAAGATGCAAAGCATCGAATTGGCTCACCTCCCGCCCCGCTAAAAAGCGTACGCCTGAAACGGAGATGAACCGGTCAAATTAGCATTATAAATGATTGAACTTTCCACAAAAGGGAATAGGACGGAATAGATATTAATTGAAAGGATGATTGGATGCACGCGTTATTTTTAAACGGCTCACTTAAACCGAGTTCAGAAGACTCGAATACGGATGCACTGATTCGAAAAGTAATCAACTACTATGAAGATATGGGAATCACCTCTGAGGTCATTCGTCTGGCTGATTATACTATTGCACCGGGAGTAGAAGTAGACATGGGCAATGGAGACCAGTGGCCGGAGATTTTTGAAAAAGTGAAAAATGCAGATATCGTTATTTTAGGAACCCCAATCTGGATGGGTGAAAAGAGCAGCATTACGAAGCAGGCCATTGAACGTCTTGATGGAGGAAGCAGCTTAACAAACGAGCTTGGCCAGGCAATTTATTATAATAAAGTAGGAGGAGTTGTCGTAACAGGGAATGAAGACGGAGCAAAAAACGCCGCTTCATCCATGATTTATGCACTTTCTCATATTGGTTTTACCATCCCGCCAAATGTGGATACGTATTGGGTAGGAGAAGCAGGCCCGGGACCATCCTATATGGAAGCGATGCAAAAAGGCGAAAGCGAATTTACGGACCAGCACGTTAAGTTTTTAGCTTATAACACGGCTCATTTTGCCAGGATGCTAAAAAGCAGCCCCATCCCTCCGGAAGGCAATGTGATGGAATAAATGTAAGCCTGAAAGGATCCATCTTAAAGATCTTTTAAACACATAAATGGTCCTTGATCAAATGCTCATCCTTTTCTTTGAAGGAAAAGCATTGATTAAGGACCTTTTAAAAAGAAAAATAAACAGCTCAGCTGAAAAAACGGATGACGAGCGGGATGCGGAACTGTTTTCCCTTAAAAGCATAAATGCCTGCCACAGTAATAAAAACAGCCATCAATATACTAAGGATCACATTAATGATGAAGCCGATGGCGATGAAATAAAAAAATCCGGCGGCTGCCTGATATAAAAAGTAACTGACCAGAAAGTTCAAATAATGAAGTCCATGCTGGTTTACAAATGGAGAGTCTCTTTTTACATACCAGATGAGAAAAGGACCTATAATCGCAGTGAAAAAATTGAGAAAATACAGTAATCCGGCAGCTAGTCGTTCATCAGAGGTTGAAGATTGCATCAAATCACTCCTTTTATATGTTTACGGATTCATCGCCTAGTAGGATTCAATTATAACGAAAAACAGCCTGTTTCACATGGAAACAGACTGCTTCTTGTTCTTATCCTCTTTTGCCAAGCCAGACGGCAGCACTGAATCCCAGAATAAGAGATGCAAGGCTTAACAGGACATTGCTGATGTTCAGGTCAAGTCCCGGGAAAACGACGAACAAAGAACCAAAAACCAAGCCGATAATAAGGGAATACATCAAAAGTGGAAATCGATTCAACAAATAGCGTATTCCTTTACTGCTTAAAATAAAGCCCGTTGCAATTCCTGCACCTACAACGAGAATAACGGGAATATTCAGCTGCGTGATGGAATTAAGAACGGTAGGGTAGACACCAATTATCAATAGGATAAATGAGCCGCTGATACCCGGAAGAAGCATCGCCATACTGGCAACCGCTCCTGAAAAAAACAGCAGGACCAATGTAGAAAGAACGGCGGTGTCTAAAAGGGCGCCATCTTCCACAGGTTTCAAAAAGGCCATACTGGCAACCAGCACGGCGCCAATTAACAGGATTCCTATGTGCTTCCCTTTAAACGGTCCCATGTCTTTTGCTTCTCTTATTAAATAAGGAAGAATGCCTCCAATCAGACCGATGAAAAAGAAATTAGTCGGCTGAGGATAATATACCAGCAGCCATTCAACGACATGACTTAATGAGAGGATGGCAGTCGCCATGCCAAGGCCGATCATCAGCAGAAATGGAACATGTTTTTTCCATTCTCTTGTTGTAATCCCGCTTATTGCATTAATGAATTGATCATAGATGCCCATTAAAACAGCAATTGTACCGCCGCTGACACCAGGAATGACATCACTTGTACCCATGGCCATTCCGCGCAAAATATTTCTCCAATCAAACATATATCGTTCTCCTTTAGCTTATGTAAATAATTTAAAAATAACAGACTGCCAAATTCGCTTAACTCAACAGTCCTCATTATACTTGAAGATAGATGATTCGTCATTGATTAGCAGGAAAAAAGGATAAACACGAATAGATGCACAATTTAATATAAGGCTGTTATAAATCAAGGGGGTAAAAGAATGAAAAGAGCGATGATTATTGCCAATCCTTCTTCAGGAAAAGAAGAAGCAAAAAAGCATTTAGATAAGGTAGTAGAGGTGCTTCGGTCTCTTGAATACGAAACCGTCGTTAAGGAAACAGAAAAGGAAATGGATGCCACGCTTTTCGCAGAAGAGGCTTGTGCAGAACGCTATGACTCTGTTATTTCAATGGGGGGAGACGGCACATTGAACGAAGTCGTTACCGGCCTGGCTGAAAAAGCGTATCAGCCGACACTCGGGATTATTCCCCTTGGAACAGTGAATGATTTCGCTCGTGCCTTATCGATTCCATTGGACCCGGAAGAAGCTGTGGGCATTTTAAAAAATGCGGACAAGCGCTATGTGGATATTGGGAAAATTAATGGAAAGTATTTCATGAATATTATCGCACTTGGAGGAATAGCAGAAGCGACATTTGGAGTATCTGTTGAGCAAAAAACCAAGCTTGGACCTCTAGCTTACATGATAGAAGGCTTTAAAAAAATTAAAGACAAGGAACCATTCGATGCAGTTATTCATCACGATGATCAGGAATGGAACGGAGGGGCGCTGCTTATACTGATTGCGCTGACGAACTCCGTTGGCGGTTTTGAAAAACTGGCGCCAGAAGCAGAAGTTAATGATGGGAAACTCCATTGCTTTATTATTAAAAATGTCTCCATTGTGAATTTAATCTCTATTTCAACAGCGTTGCTAAAAGGAACACTGAAAGAAGATGAAAATGTAGAATACCTGACCGCCTCAAAAATCAGGGTAGCTTCCTATAAAAACTTAATTGCGAATGTCGATGGAGACGAAGGAGATAGTGTACCGATTACAGTGGAGATTCTTAAAAGTCATTTACCAGTATTTGTGCCTAACAACTCTTTGGAAAGCAAGAAAGAATAGGGGAACTTGTGACGATTTTTTAAACGAATCATGATTTTTTGCTTTTCGCTTTTAGGATGCTTTATACTGGATCTATCTAAATGCATGACTAGGAGTCTTTCAAATGGAATTGCTTATACAAGCATTAATGGAATCTTTAAACGAAGGCACCATTCCTTTAGCATTTATGCTTATGATGATCTGGAACTGGGACAAGCCTTTTTATATGAATGGATGGTCGAGCAAATGGTCAGATGATCAGGTTTCTGCTCCGCCTGTAAAAAAATTAATCAGTTACCATTTTAATTCAGTAGAAGCCAGATGCAGCAGGATGATTTTTGGCAAAACCATAAAGATGAAAACTTGTCCTGATGATTCAGACGTAGTCCCTTCTTTTCTTTTTCAACCTTCTATCGGATGTTAAAAAAGAAAAGGAATGGTGGAAACTTTGAAGAAGTCGCTTTTATTTTTTATAGGTATACTTGCAGCCGTTGTACTGTCGGGCTGTACAAGTGTACAGAATGAAACAGGTATTTTTTATCATCTGTTTGTTCTTCCTTTTGAATTTGGAATATATGAAATCGGTACACTGCTAAATGGCAACTTTGGCCTGTCGATTATTATTATCACATTAATAATCCGGCTGATTTTAATGCCTTCCATGCTTAAAAATTATCGAAATCAACAAGTAATGAAAGAAAAAATGAATGGCCTGAAGCCGGAAATGGATGAGATCCAGAAACGCTTAAAGGCAACAGAATCAAAAGAAGAACAGATGAAAATTCAGCAGGAAATGATGGGGTTATATAAGAAACACGGTGTGAATCCTTTGAATATGGGATGTTTGCCGCTAGTGATTCAAATGCCGATTCTAATGGGTCTTTATTTTGCCATCTCTTACTCTGAGGAGATCGCAACCCACTCGTTTCTCTGGTTTAATCTCGGCTCACCGGACATCCTGATGATGCTGATTGCTGGTGCCATTTATTTTGTTCAGGGATTTGTGACGCTAAACAATCTTCCGGAAGCACAAAAAAAGCAAATGAAGATCATTACGTATATCTCTCCGCTAATGATCATGTTTATTTCATTTTCCGCTCCGGCTGCACTTCCTTTATATTGGGCAGTGGGTGGAGCATTCCTGATCATCCAAACCTTAATCGGCCAGCGTTTTTATCAAAAGCATCCGGAAAAAGCACTGGAAGCTCAGGAAACATAATAAAGGAAATATGGATGAAAACAATGTAACAAATGCAAAAGAGAACGCACTACCGAACAAGATTCATGTTCGGTAGGGCGTTCTTTTTGTTCTACGTTACGAAATAGGAATGCTTTTAATCACTCTGGCCGGGTTTCCTCCCACTACTTTATTAGCCGGAACATCCTTCGTTACCACAGCACCGGACGCAATTACTGCATTGTCTCCTACAGTGACACCAGGGTTGATGACAGCTCTTCCGCCAATCCATACATTATTGCCGAACTTCACAGGCTTCGCGTACTCCAATCCACTGTTGCGTTCTACTGGATGAAGGGGATGCGTGGCAGTGTATATATGCACGCCTGGTGCAAGCATGCAATTATCTCCGAATTCAACTTTGCATACATCAAGAATCAAACAATCAAAGTTTGCATAAAAATTTTCACCTGTATGGATGTTATAACCGTAATCACAGCGAAATGGAGCCTCAATATGTATTTGTTCTTTTGTCGAGCCAAAAAGTTCCTTTATAAGCTCTTGTTTCACAGCTTCATCCGTTTCAGTTAATGCATTAAAACTCCTCGTCAGTTTTCTGGCAGACTGCCGATCGGCAACAAGCTCCGGATCATACGCTGCATACATTTCTCCTGCTATCATTTTCTCTTTTTCACTCTTCATGTGAATCTCTCCCGTCTTCTTTATATGGTTATTTTATCGTAGTTCAGGGTACAAAATAGTACAAGTATAAATGTAAAATAAGGGAGAGGAAAATGAATGAAATATGCCATAGTAACGGGAGCTTCACGCGGGTTAGGAGCGGCGGCGGCAGAACAATTATTATCCCGAAATTATCATTTGATTGATGTTTCGCGCACCGGAAATGATTCACTTCGAAAAAAAGCGGACGGGATGGATGGAACCTATACCCACATAAGAGCAGATCTAAGTTCGTCTGAACAAGCACAATCCATTATAGAAAATTGGCTCACAAGCATAAAGTCTTCATCACCAGAAGAGATTTTATTTATTCAAAATGCAGGTACCGTGGAACCGATTGAAATTACCGGTAAACTGGAAATAGAAAAAATTAACCATGCTGTGCAGTTAAATTATGTAACCCCAGTGGTCATTGCTAATACTCTGATTGCTCATCTAAAAGAGCTGGATGTGCGTATGACCATTGTAAATATCACCTCTGGAGCTGCGGATAAACCAAATCACGGATGGAGTATCTATGGAAGCACGAAGGCAGCGCTGAATTTATTTACTGAAACAGCTGCTTTGGAACAGGCGGAGCTTCATCCTGAGTTGAAAATCATTTCATTCAGTCCAAGTATTATGGATACGGATATGCAACAGGTCATTCGTTCTTCTTCTTCTGATGCATTTGCTCAAGTTGAGCGGTTTCAAGAGTACAAAAAGCAAGGGAAATTACGTAAGCCAGAAGAAGTGGGCAGTGCACTGGTCCACTTATTAATGGGAGGAGATTTGCAAAGCGGTAAACTTTATCATATTAACGACCTACTTTGAAAATGTTCATTGCTTAGTATAGTAAAGATAGGATTGGGCATACTTTTTAATGGCCCTTATCCTTTACCATTGTAATAATAAAAATCAGAATCTTTACAGTACGAAAATATTCTGCCGGTTTTAACCAATTATTTGGCGGGTAAAATATAGGGAGCAACAATATTATAGATTGAAGGGAGTTTTACAGTATGAATCTTAAAAAGTGGACACAATTAGGTGCAGCAAGTGTATTAAGTCTAGGACTATTAGCAGCATGCAACGGTGACACGGAAGAGGAAACTCCAACAGACACGGAAACAGAAGAAGAAGCACCGATGGATGAAAACACAGACATGGAAGAAGAAAATGGTGAAGAAACAGAAAAGGAAGATGAAGAAACGGACATGGAAAATGATGACGAAGATGCCGTGCTAGACAACGAAGATGAGGATTCAAACGAATAATAATCAGGAAAACTGATGGAAGGCTGCCGTGCAAACACTCGGCAGCCTTTTTTAGTTTGTACAAAGCTATGGAAACATTGATGAGGATAACTGTCTGCTTTTTTTTTCGTTTTGCGAAATAGTATGTTAATTTATAGGTAGGCAGAGTATAATCCACATTTGTTTAGGAGGTTTCATGATGAAAAAATTAATGCTGACAGGCTTTGAACCCTTTTTACATTTCAAGACGAATCCTACCATGAAAATAGTGGAGGAGCTGGATGGTCAGGTAATAAACGGATTTCGCATATATGGCAGAATTCTGGAAGTGGACTTTAAAAAATCAGGTAACCAGATTTTGGACTGCTGGAATGAAATTAAGCCTGATGCGGTTATTTCACTGGGACTTGCTGCAGGCCGCTCAGCTATAACACCCGAACGAATTGCGATAAATTGCAATGATGGTGAACAGGATAACAGCGGAAACCTTCCGTCGGGAGAGAAAATCATGGAAGACGGACCAGATGGGTTATTCAGCACACTTCCGATCCGGTCCATGGTGGATAAGTTAAAGCAGCAAAACTATCCGGCAGCTATATCAAACTCAGCCGGCGCTTACTTATGCAATCATGTGATGTATCAGATCCTGTATAGGCTGAAACAGAAGGAGCTAATAAGACCAGCTGGTTTTATCCACATACCAGCCTCGCATGAATTAGCAATTCAATATGGAAAAATACCGAGCTGGTTCCAGGAAGATTTAACACAGGCCATTCGGCTTTGCATCGAGACGCTGGAGTCATACTCTCAATAAACTATGACAATTCTGATCGGCATTCTTTATTAAGCTATTTTCTTTACCTTCATTAAAAAGCCAAGAAAAACAGCCGGAAGGACAGCGGCACTCATACCAATAAAAGAGAGACCAGGAGAGACTTCATACAGATAGCCTCCTGCTGTGGTAAGAAGAGCCGTGCTGAACCCCATACCGACAGAAGCATAGAGACCTTGTGCCGTGGGCAGCAGTGGTTTTTCTACTGCGCGATATACATAATTGATAAAGGCATAATGAGCTAAGCCAAATGTCATTGAATGAAACGCCTGAGTCAGGATAAACAGCCAAAGAGACGGAAATAAACCTACGAGCAGCCAGCGGATGACAGAAGCCATTCCGGCAAAAATAAACATGGCTGCAACAGACGTCCGTTTTAACATCCGATCTGCCACAGCAAAAAAGATGATTTCAGAAAGAACGGCAATATTTAAAATAAGTCCTATGTAAACACTTGATACGTTGAGTTCCTGTAAGTAAATGAACCCATAGCTGTAATAGGCTGCATGGGCACCCTGAATCAGAACGCAAATTGTCAGGACGATTAAAAACCCTTTCGTCTTAAAAATTGACCGGTATCCTCCGATCTGAGGAGCAATTTTTTCCTTTAGAGCATCGGGAGCAGGGCGAAGCGCACATGCAGCTAAAAAGAGACTGCCAATCATCATTGCGACGAGAATAGAGGATTCCGTCCACAGGTCTGTTGTTATGCCTATAACAATTAAACTGATCGTATAGCCCGCGGATCCCCATGACCGGCTTCTTCCATAATTAATCCGGTTGGTCTTCATCAGAACGGTGGCGTTGCTTTCCATAAGCGGAAGGATCGTAGGGTAAAATAAACTGTATATGACCATAACCGCTAGTAAAGCTGAAAAGGACTCAGCCGGGATAAAAAGCAACAGAAGAAGAAATGAAAGAGCCGGCATAAGTTTGATCAGCACGGAAAGGCTGAAATGCTTTGTCAGTGCTGGAAATAAAAATAAAGTAGAGAATGACCGTGCAAACAGCCCGGCTGCGATCACGGTGCTTGCTGCAGCAACTGTTAAGTCTTTCTCATAGACCAGCCATCCGGTCCAGTAAGGTAAAAAAATGCCCCATGTGAAAAAGAAGGCAAAGAAATTAGTAGATAACCATGCTTGCTGTTTCAATCAGTATCACTCCATTTGGTAGTACTTTCATAAGTTACAAGTATAGCAGAAATGGAAGATTCAGTAGTTGGAAAAAAAGGACCGGTTCATTTCCGCTGCGTCCGGAGGCTTTCCGCGTGGCGGGAGGTGAGCCCCTTTGATGCTGTCGCATCTGCTTGGTCTCACCCTTCCCGCTTTTTCACGCAGGAGTCACCGGCCTCCGCTGCAATGAACCTATTCTTTGGTGATTTCACTTCTAAATACAATGGGCAACAGCTGCAGATTGTTCTTTATGAAGACAACTAATCTTTTTGTGAAAGGGAAGGACCGGTTCATTTCCGCTGCGTCCGGAGGCTTTCTTACGTGGCGGGAGGTGAGCCCCTTTGATGCTGTCGCATCTGCTTGGTCTCACCCTTCCCACTTTTTCACGCAGGAGTCCCCGGCCTCCGCTGCAATGAACCTATTCTTTGGTGATTTCACTCGTAAATAATGAAACAGCTGTCTAGATCTTTTTACAAGCAGAGTTTTTTTTGAAAAAAGAGCGGGACCGGGTCAAGGGAATTAATCCATCTCCTTTACACCACCTTACTTATTGTTTGGTATACGGCGATTCACAATCAAGATGGTTAACGAAGAATTTAATATCTGCCTGTATAGTTCAGGAGTTCTTGTCGAACCTTCTGTCTCAGCCGTTTCAGACTCTTGGTTACAAGTCTTACCGGTTTGAAGAGGTTGAATATTTGAACTATCTAAAAAAGCCGCAATGATTTCCGTTTGGAAGTCATTGCGGCTTTCGTTATTTATATACAATTAGTAGACTTTGAAAGTGAAATTAGCCTGCTTTTATTTCAAGTGCTACGTCAATATTGCCTCTTGTCGCTTTTGAGTAAGGACAGAATTGGTGTGCTTTTTCAAGAAGTTCTTCTGCTTCGTCCTGGCTAACGCCTGTTACGTCAACTACCAGCTTCACAGAAATTTTAAAACCGTCGTCTTCTGAATCTTTTTCAAGACTCACATGAGCAGTTGTTTTTGATTCTACTTCTTTGTTTTCTTTTTTTGCAATTAAATTAAATGCTCCGTCAAAACAAGATGCATAACCGGCAGCAAATAGTTGCTCGGGATTTGACTTGCCTTCCGGGCTGCCCCCGTCTTTTGGCATTCCAAGTTCTAATTGAATTAAACCGTCAGATGATGATACTTGTCCTTCTCGTCCACCTTGTGCTACGGCAGCTGATGTTAATACTGGCATGCTTCTCATCTCCTCATTTGCTTGCGATTTGTCAAGTCAATTTATATTGACAACATAGTATCTGTTTTCACGATTAATCCATTTTCTAAACATATTTGCAAAAATTCTTTTCTGCGTTTGTGACAATCTGTCAACTTGCCTCTTGCCAAAAACGAGTTTGGAAGTTGTTGTGGATGTGTTGTAAGCGTTTTATGATGAGGTTAAAGATTTACACATGTTAAAAGGAGGAATGAATGTGGAACAGACAAAGAAAAAATCTGGTATACGTGAAAGAGTTCAGCGCTTTGGTTCGTTTTTAAGCGGCATGATTATGCCGAATATTGGTGCGTTTATTGCCTGGGGGTTAATTACAGCTCTTTTTATTCCGGATGGCTGGATTCCAAATGAAAACCTGGCTGAATTAGTCGGTCCGATGATTACGTTCCTGCTGCCTTTGTTAATTGGTTTTACAGGCGGCCGGATGATTCATGGCAACCGCGGTGGTGTGGTTGGTGCCACTGCAACAATGGGGGTTATTGTCGGCGCTGGGATCCCGATGTTTCTTGGTGCGATGATTATGGGGCCTCTTGGCGGCTATGTCATGAAAAAAATTGATGGGTTTACAGATGGAAGAATACGTTCCGGCTTTGAAATGCTGGTAAACAATTTTACTGCAGGAATTGCAGCCGCTATTCTTGCGATTGGCGGACTGCTAGGAATAGGACCTGTAGTCGAAGGAATTACTACAGTACTCGCTTCAGGTGTAGAATTAATGGTTAATGCAGGCTTGCTTCCGTTAGTGAGCTT
The DNA here is from genome assembly GCF_000829515.1 of Jeotgalibacillus campisalis. Taxonomy (GTDB): domain Bacteria; phylum Bacillota; class Bacilli; order Bacillales; family Jeotgalibacillaceae; genus Jeotgalibacillus; species Jeotgalibacillus campisalis. Next base: position 71,966 of record NZ_JXRR01000011.1, read on the forward strand.
ATTTATAGAACCAGGTAAGGTATTGTTTTTAAACAATGCCATTAACCACGGGATCTTGACTCCGCTTGGCACAGAACAGGCGGCACAAGCAGGTAAATCTGTTTTGTATCTTCTTGAATCCAACCCAGGGCCTGGTCTTGGTATCCTGCTTGCTTATATGTTTTTTGGAAGAGGAACAGCCAGACAAACCGCTTCAGGTGCTTCCATTATTCACTTTGTCGGAGGAATCCACGAAATTTATTTCCCTTATATTTTAATGAAGCCTGTTCTGATTGTGGCTGCTATTGCCGGAGGAGCGAGCGGTGTTTTCACTTTCGTCCTTCTTGACGCAGGATTAAGCGCTCCGCCTTCACCGGGAAGTATTATTGCGATCCTCGCACTTACTCAGCAGGGCAATTATATTGCTGTTATTTCAGGGGTGCTGATTGCAACTGCCGTATCTTTTGGTGTGGCATCGATCTTCCTTCGTACCGCTAAAGCGGATGAAGCGGATAATATTGCGGAAGCAACGGAAAAAATGCAGGAGATGAAAGGCAAAAAGAGTCAGGCATCTGATCATCTTTCAGCTTCTCAGCAGGAAAATGTGAACGACACGTCGTTGACAGCGCCGAATGAGCTTTCAAAGGAAAATATTAAGAAGATCATTTTTGCCTGCGATGCCGGAATGGGCTCAAGTGCAATGGGGGCTTCGCTGCTTAAAAACAAAATGAAAAAAGCTGGATTGCAATACGATGTGACGAATACCGCGATCAATCAGATTCCTGATGACGCAGACTTAGTCATCACACACAAAGATTTAACAGAGCGCGCGATGACGAAAAAACCGGATGCGCTTCATATCTCGGTTGAAAATTTCCTTAACAGCCCAAAATATGATGAGATTATTGAAGCTTTAAAATAAAAAGGAGGTGCTGAGTGATGGTCTATGTGACAGGCAGAGAAAGAAAAATAATGGAAACTTTGCTGCGCACTCAGCATCAATTTACCACGATTCGTGAACTGGCAGACGCTATGGACGTCAGTTCACGGACCATTCACCGCGAGTTAAAGAAAATAGAGCGGATGCTCACGAAGTATTCAATCACTATTGAAAAGCTGGCGGGAGAAGGGATTCGACTCTCCGGGGATGGGAATAAGGTCCTTGAGTTTGAGGCTGCGATTCGAGAAGGGGGCGACCGTGATCTGCAGCAAGATGAGCGGCTTGTCCTGCTGCTGCATTATTTAATTCGCCATCATGAGCCTGTAAAAGCGGCAGTCGCTACACGTGCCCTGAATTGTGCACTCGGCACACTCATGCAGGATTTGGATTTATTAGAAGAAGCCATCAAACCCTATGGCCTCTCCATTATTCGTAAAAGAGGATTTGGCATCCAGCTTGCCGGCTCCGAGCGTGAACGGAGAAGAGCCCTCGCTACACTCCTAATAGAACAAATTGACACTGCTTCTCTTTATTCGATGGTGGATGATCACTTTGTGATTCCAGGCGGCCTTGATGAAAAAATTGCCAATATCGTCAGCAAAGAACTAGTGACTCAGATTGAACGGCTGATTATGGATGAAGTGAAGGAACTGCCTTATACGATTGCAGATACTGCGTACATGGCTCTTGTCATTCACATCGCACTTGCGATGGACCGCATACAAAGCGGAGAACAAATAGAGCTTGAAGAAAATGTGATTCAGGAACTCAGGGAATCAATAGAATTCAAAGTAGCGGAGTCATTAGCAAGGTCTTTATCTGAAGAATTTAATGCAGTCATCCCGCTTGATGAAATCGGCTATATGGCGATTCAATTAAAAGGGGCAAACCGAAGAGAACAACAATCTGTTACAAATCTTGAACAGTCAGAATGGACGTTGATTGTTCAGTCCATCATTCAAAAAGTAGGGAAGCAGGTCGGGGTTGATCTAACCGATGATCATTCTTTATTTGAAGGGTTAATTGCGCATCTTGAACCTGCCATTCACCGGGCAGAAGAAGGCTTGCAGGCATTTAATCCACTTCAGCAGACGATTAAGGACGACTATCCTATTTTGTATCATTCACTTGAGCAGGTCCTGAAGGAGGTCTTTCCGCAGCTGGAGTTTTCAATGGGCGAATTAGCTTTTCTTGTCCTGCATTTTGCGTCCACGCTGGAAATGAGAAAAGAAGCCGTGTCCGTATCAGCGCTTGTCGTTTGTTCAAGCGGGATAGGAACCTCAAAAATGCTCGCAAGCCGGTTGAAAAAGGAATTTCCTGAAATCACAGATATTACACTGGCCTCACTTCAGGATGCCAGAGTGCTCACACTGGATCATTTCGATATGGTCATATCAACAGTCGGCTTAGTGGACATAAATAGAGAGTTTCTTCTAGTTAGTCCACTGCTGCCCGAAAACGAAGTTGAAAAGGTAAGGCGGTATCTTCAAAAAAATATGCCGTTCATTACCAATAAAAAAGGGTATAGAACAACAGAAGTTACTCCATCCTCTGATGCACCTGTTCTTGCTTCACTTGAACAAATCAACAAGCTTACCTCTGTAATGATGGACTTGCTGACGAATTTCGACTTAATAGAAGCAGGGGATGGAAAAACAGAAGAAGATCTGATGAAGATGGTGGATGCTTATTGTGCAGACAAAAAGGCAGTCAGCAGAGAAAATATTGTAAAAGATTTGCTTGAGGCAAGAGAGCATTTAGGCGGTCTTGGCATTCCGGACACAGAACTTGCTCTTTATCATGCAAGGTCTGAAAAAATAGAGCGCCCGCTGTTTGTGATGTTTGAGTTGAAAACACCAATTACTGTTAAAGCGATGGATTCTTCGAGTATTAATATGCAGCGGCTGCTCCTTTTGATCGCACCGGACGGACTGGGTCAGGATGTATACGAATTGCTGAGTTTAATTAGTGCTTCCATTATTGAAGAAGAGCATCAGATGGCACTTTACACAAATGGCAGCAAGGACGATATCTACAGCCTTTTGGAAAGAAAATTTGATCAATTTCTACGTAAAAAAATGAACTTATTCTTGGAGGGATCATGATGAGCACATTATTAACAGCACAAAATATCTTACTGAACACATCACTAAGCACAAAGGAAGAAGCAATTGAACGTGCAGGTAGAGTTTTAGTAGATCAAGGATATGTTACAGAGAATTACATTGCTGAAATGAAAAAAAGAGAAGAACTGACTTCCACTTTTATGGGGAACTTTGTAGCGATTCCACATGGTACGGAGGAAGCGAAGACAGAGGTTAAGGCTTCTGGTTTGTCTTTTCTTCAAGTCCCTGAAGGCGTTGAGTGGAACGGAGAACAAGTGAAGCTTGTGATTGGGATCGCCGGCAAAGATGGAGAGCATCTTGAACTGCTTTCTCAAATTGCCATCGTCTGCTCGGAAATGGAAAATGTTGAAAAGCTGGCATCCGCCACGTCAGAGCAGGAAATTATTCAGATCTTTGAGGATGCAGACGTATGAAACATGCCGTTCACTTTGGTGCAGGAAATATTGGACGCGGATTTATTGGCGCAGTCTTGTCAAAAGCCGGTTATCATGTGAATTTTATTGATGTAAACGAAGAAGTTATTAATGAATTAAATCGTACAGAACAATACACGGTTCAAATTGCTTCAGAGCAGAAAGACTCTTTTGTCGTAAATCATGTTTCAGGTATTCACAGCTCCACTCAAAAGCAGGATGTCTATCACGCAATCGCAGAAGCAGATCTTATCACAGCATCCGTGGGGCCTGGAATTCTGCCGATTATTGCAAAGGATTTGGCAGGGGGACTGGCAGAAGCTGCTCAAAAAGAAAAGCTGAATGAACTGAACATCGTAGCCTGTGAAAATATGATTAACGGAACAAGTTTTCTAAAAGAAGAGATAGAAAAGCATCTTTCAGAAGAAGTTAAACAAAAAGTAAACGAAAAGATAGGATTTCCAAACTCAGCTGTCGATCGCATCGTACCCATTCAGCATCATGAAGATCCTCTAACAGTCGAAGTGGAACCTTTCTTTGAATGGGTGATTGAGCAAAGAGAGTGGAAAGGCGAAATTCCTGTTATTGAGGGAGTACAGTTTGTAGAGGACCTGAATCCATTTATCGAGCGAAAGCTTCTGACAGTCAACACAGGTCATGCAGCCATTGCCTATTTAGGATTAGCAGAAGGATTTGTCACCGTTGATCAGGCGATAGGTCAAGCCTCCATTAAACAAAAAGTTGAAAAAGTCTTGGCTGAAACAAGTGAATTTCTTGTTCAGAAGTATGGTCTTCAACAAGAAGATCATAAGAAATATGTTCTCAAAATCATAGAACGCTTTCAAAATCCTTACCTTTCAGATGAATTGTCCCGTGTAGGACGCGCACCGCTTAGAAAACTTGGCGCAAAAGAGCGGTTAGTTTATCCTGCTGTATCATTAATGAATGAGGGGAAACAGCCTGAAGGACTCATTCAGACGATTGCAGCTGCTCTTCTTTTTGATGAGCAAAGCGATCAGGAGAGTCAGATGCTTCAAAAGGATATAAAAGAAAATGGTGTGCAGCAGGCATTTGCTGCTATAGCAGGTTTGCCAAAGGAGCATGACTTGGTGCAACAAGTGGTACAACAGTTTAAACAGTATCAGAAATAATAATCAGCCTGTCCAGGAAGAAGTATTACTTGGGCAGGCTGATTATTTTATTTCATCACTTTATTAGTCTAAGATGCTATTTGTTTGATAGAATGGAAGTCGGGTGAATAAATGAAGATAAGGTAGCAGGAAAGGAAATGTTTCAGCATGAGTGAAAATCGGTTAGTTAAAAACAAGAAAAAAGGAACAAAAGTGTGGATCACACTGGCCGTTCTTTTTACCATATTCCTTGGAGCTTCCCTAGGCGCATTAAGTGTTTATGATTGGTCGGTTGAAAAAACGATACAAGGATTATTTTACAGTTCAAATCAGTCTAATACAGAAGAGCAGGATAAAGCAGAACCGGAAGAAGAACAAAACCCGGATGAAGTTGCACAGGAGCCTGAGTCGGCAGAAAAAGATATAGAAGAGCCAGAGCCGACAGAAGAAGAAATAGAAGAAGAGCCCACACCTTCTGAAGATGAAGAGCCACAGACACCTGAAACCGTTTCAGAACCAACTTACATTCAAGGGGTTCTTATTGCCAATAAGCAGTATCCTTTGCCCGCCGACTATGCACCGGGAGAGAGTGAAGAAGCAAAGGCTGCTTATAATGAAATGGAAGCTGCAGCAGCAGAAGAGGGTTTTGAACTGATCGCCTTCAGTACCTATCGATCGTATGAGTATCAGGATGAACTGTACCATCGTTACGTGGATGAACATGGTCAGGAAGAAGCAGATCGATTCAGCGCCAAACCAGGCTATTCTGAGCACCAGACGGGACTTGGCTTTGATATTGGAGAAGTCGGAGAAGAAACGTTATGGGCAGATGATGACTTTAAAGATACGGAAGCAGCACAATGGCTTGAAGAAAATGCCCATCACTTTGGATTCATTCTTCGCTATCCACCTGGTAAAGAAGAAATTACCGGTTATCAGTACGAATCATGGCATTTTCGTTATCTGGGAAAAGAACTTGCCGGAAAAGTCTACAGCAGCGGCTTAACACTTGAAGAGTATTTAAATATTTAGCTAGTAACTGTCCGGGGAATCTTTCCCTTGGGCAGTTTTTTCGTTTCTCTAAATAAATTAATCAGTTATACTATTTAGAATAATGAGAAAAAGACATTCTCATTTTAATGATGTGATCAAAGAAAGAGGACGTTTCATTTATTGAGTAATGGGCTGGACAATTCAAATCTAAAGGAGGCGTCAAAATGAATCTGTTGATCTTGGGCGGAACTCAATTTTTAGGAAAGCATGTGGTTGAAAGTGCTTTAGAAGCGGGACATCACGTCACGATTTTTAATCGGGGCAAAACCAATGAGGATTACTTTCCTAACGTGGAAAAAAGAAAAGGGGATAGAAATGGCGATCTGGCTTCTTTAAAAGAAGGGAACTGGGATGCAGTCATCGATGTTTCGGGGTATACACCAAGCCAGGTTAAAGCGACAGCCGAGCTATTAAAGAACCGAGTTAAGCAGTATGTCTTTATTTCAACGATATCCGTGTATGGCGACTTTGCAAATGGCCCTGCTAAAGAGGACGAAACAGCGTTAGCGAAAATGGAAGGAGAATCAGAAGAGATTACAGGGTCAACGTATGGTCCGTTAAAACAAAAATGCGAGGAAATCATTAAAGATCAATTTGGTCACGGGTCACTTTGCATTCGTCCCGGGTTGATTGTGGGACCGGATGATCCGACTGACCGTTTTACATACTGGGTTGAACGAACAGCAAGAGGAGGAGAGGTGGCAGCTCCCGGTGAACCGTCCCGAGCTATCCAATGGATTGATGTGAGGGATTTAGCTCAATGGGTAATCCGTATGACGGAAAAAAGGACGTCAGGTACATTTAATGCTGCCGGTCCTGCAGGAACAATGGATGAGCTTCTGCGGACAGCCAAACAAGTGACCGGATCAACTGCTTCTTTTAAGTGGATTGAGGATCAAACGCTGCTGGAGCATGAGGTGGCGGTCTTTATGGAAATGCCATTCTGGATACCGCGCAGCGACAGCCATCCAGACGGGTTCATTATGGCAGATGCACAAAAGGCGATTGAAAAGGGATTAACCTTCCGTTCACCAGAGGAAACCATTCGCGACACTTACCATTGGCAGGCCGCAAGAAAAGATCATTCCTGGAAAGCGGGACTCGCGGCAGAGAAAGAAAGGAAGATTCTGCAGTCTATGGATGGCTAATGAATAGGGACCGGTTCATTTCCGCTCCGGTCGGAGGCTTTCTTACGTGGCGGGAGGTGAGCCCCCTTGATGCTGTCGCATCTGCCTGGTCTCACCCTTCCCGCTGCATCACGCAGGAGTCCCCGCCCTCCGCTGCAATGAACCTATCCTTATGATCGTATATAGTAGAGGTCTTGAAGCAAACTGTCATTGTTTTCACCCACTCATTCTACTATATGTAAAATGAGAAGGGGAGCGGTTCATTTCCGCTGCGGTCGGAGGCTTTCTTACGTGTCGGGAGGTGAACCCCCTTGATGCTGTCGCATCTGCCTGGTCTCACCCTTCCCGCTGCATCACGCAGGAGTCCCCGCCCTCCGCTGCAATGAACCTATCCTTATGATCGTATATAGTAGAGGTCTTGAAGCAAACTGTCATTGTTTTCACCCACTCATTCTACTATATGTAAAATGAGAAGGGGAGCGGTTCATTTCCGCTGCGGTCGGAGGCTTTCTTACGTGGCGACAGTAAATCAAAAGGTCCTTATGCCATTTGGGCGTAAGGACCTTTTGATTTATAGTATTTTTCTATTTAACTTTATTCGCATCGATGGGACTTCTGTTACAAAATAGGCGACAGAAGCCTTGAGATTGATTCTTTAAACTTAATGTAATTTGAGCGCTTTTTGTAGAGTTCAGGTGTCAGTTCAGTGGAGAGCTCCATATCCTCTATGAAGATCTGACAAAGAGTCGTGACGGTTTCCTGATGATAAACAAACGCGTTCACCTCGAAATTTAAGCGAAAGCTCCTTAAATCAATATTTGCCGTTCCCACGGATGCGGCTTCATCATCCGTTACAAGCGTTTTTGCGTGAATAAAGCCATTATCATAAATATAGATGCGTGCGCCTGCTTTCATCAGCTCACCAACATATGAATAAGTAGCCCAGTATACAAACATGTGATCCGGCTTGTTTGGAATCATAATCCGGACATCCACACCTGATAATGCTGCAATTCGCAGGGAATCCAGTAAGCTGAGATCCGGAATAAAATAAGGTGTTTGAATATAGATATATTTTTTTGCGCTCGTAATTAACTTAATATAACCATTTTTGATTTGTTCCCATTCGGAATCAGGGCCGCTTGATACAATCTGCATAGCGACATCCCCTTTAGTGGGAATTGCCGGAAAATAATTATCCGCATATTCAATATCATATCGATGCGAGGCCTGGTTCCAATCTAAGACAAATCTTGTCTGGATCGGGTGCACTGCGCTGCCTTCCACCCGAAGATGCGTGTCCCGCCAGTACCCAAACCGTTTATCGATTCCAAGGTACTCATCACCGATATTAAATCCGCCAATATAGCCGACCCGTCCATCCACAATAATTAATTTTCTGTGGTTTCTGAAATTAAGCCGAGGGTTAATAATAGGCACATTTGAAGGAAAGAAGGCTTCCACTTCACCGCCTGCTGCACGAAGCTCTCTGAAAAAACGTTTGGTCATGCCCCGGGAACCCATATCATCATACAAAATTCTTATTTTTACACCCTGATTGGCTTTTTTAACCAGCAAAGTCATCAGGCGTTTTGCCAGATCATCACGGCGTAAGATATACGTTTGGATATGGATATGATCTTTAGCTTCTTCAATATCCTGAAACAACGCTTCAAACTTTTTTTGCCCATCCACAAAAATATCCACCGAGTTGTCCTGTGTTAAAACAGCATCATTATTATACAGCTGCATATAAATCAGATCTTGTTTCATTTCGGTCTCACGTGATTTAAACTCAAATGATTTGTCTTGTATAGCATTTATCTGATAGCGGATCAGCTGTTCAATTCCAACTCGGCTTCTGCCTTCCCAATCAAATAAATCCTTTTTGTACAATTGCCGTCCCAAAAGAAGATAAAGAGCGAAGCCTGCTATAGGAATAAAAAACAGGACCATCAGCCATGCCCAGGTTGCCCCGGCATCTTTTCGCTCAAGAAATATAAGGACCCCGGCAAGAACAAAGTTGAAAAAGAAAAAGAAACCGACAATAATAGATATCCAGTCCATAGGTGTCCCTGCCAATCTGTATAAGTAGTTTAGTTTATCCAGCGTAACCTGTCTGACCAAAGAAAAAAAGAAGAAGGTCTAAAAAATATTCATTTATAATCATAGCATACAGAAAAAGGGCGGGAACTGTTCATAGAATAATGATGAATAATTTTTAAAGAACAGGAAAGTTACATCGAAAAAGAATGCTCTCATGAACAAATACCTATTCATGAAAGCACTCTATACTTGGAGGATTATCATTTTTCTTTTATATTCCCTAAACAATTGAATGCTTGGGTTCACTTCGGCTCACCACCTGCAGTTATTATAATCTCACCAATGTACTTGAAGTTTATTACCAGTTGGATCATAAAAGTGGAAGAAGGTATGACCATTATCTTCTTTTATATCCTCGACTATAACTTGATTATTAATTAAGTGTTGATGAAATTCAGATAATTCTGGACTTGTAAAGCCAATGCTAAATTCTTTTTTATTATCAATGGTAAAATGTGCAAATGTTTCATCTTCGGTAGAAACTAAGATAAGTAAGAAAGGTCCTTCATTAACTTTTAAAACTGCAAATTCCTCAGTAATGTTTAGTAACTGTAGCCCTAATACATCTCTATACCAGTGTGCAGACAGTTCTAAATCTTTTACAGGAATTCTAATATAATGTACTTGTTCAATAAATGATTTATTCATAGCATTCTCTCCTTTATTTTATCCGGTATATTAAATAATTCCCTTTCTATCTCCTTTTTCCTTCCAATTATTGAATTAATCTGCACGTTAATTTAAGTAAAAACTTTCACAATATCATTGATCAATTCTAACTTAAACAAACGATTAAAGACCCCTCTAGATAATCATGTCTAAAGGGGTCAAATGATACAAATTTTTATATAAAGCCCAACTTTATGTAAAGCCGCACCATACACCCGTAAGGTTCCAGACGCTTCTACCAGACTATTCCCGTATTTCCTTAAATTCCTGCTGAATTTGCTTAAGCATTTCAGGGTTTGTATAAAGAGTCATAGCGGTTAACGCAAGTGACTTTGCACCGATGATCAAGCCCAAGTCGCCTTTCTTTGATTTCGCTGCTTCTCTAAAAGCATCTGTATGAAGAACTAGCTCCTTGGGACCAATTTGTATATAAGGATGAATGGTTGGCACGACATGACTTATATTGCCTGCATCAGTCGAACCGATTCCATTGCGTCCATCCCCGCTAAACTCACCGCCGAGAGAGTTGAACGCTTCTTCAAAAACATCATCAAAGAGAGGGGTAGGGATTAAGTTATCCACTTCATTTTGAAAAGCAATGACATTAAGTGAAGCACCGGTTGCAAGTGCGGCACCTTCAGCGATAGCACGTACTTTCTCTGTCACCTCGTTTAAAACAGTGCGGCTCGCTGCACGGATATAAAAGCGTGCTTTCGCATACTCAGGAACAATATTCGGCGCATCTCCTCCGTGAGTAATGATCCCATGAATCCGTACATCGTCTTGTACATGCTGACGAAGGGCATTGATGCCATTGAACAGCTGAAGTACGCCATCAAGCGCATTGATGCCGTCCTGTGGGGAGGAAGCGGCATGAGCAGGCTTACCAATAAACTCAAAATCCAGTGGATCAACTGCCAAAGAAGTCGTCGTACGGCCTGACTGATAAGAAGGATGGATCATCATGGCTGCGTCAATGTCCTCTAAGTAGCCGTGTTTAACAAAACTTCCTTTTGCACTCCCGTTAGGTCCGCCTTCTTCTGCAGGTGTGCCGAGAACCACCACTTTCCCGCCGATTTCATCAAGCACGCTCGCTACGCTGTTGGCAGCTGCGATGCTTGCCGTGCCGATAATATTATGACCACAGGCGTGGCCGATGCCGGGAAGAGCATCGTATTCAGCTAAAAATGCAATAGTCGGTCCTGGTTTATTGCTCGATTTCACAGCATAAAAGGAGGTCTCATGACCTGCAACTCCTTTTTCGACCTTGAAGCCTTCAGAAATCAAGTGGCTGGTCAGCAGATCCTGTGCATAAAACTCTTTATTGCCTATTTCAGGGCGTTCATGAATCGAGTGGCTTGTTTGAATATACCCTGATCGACGGGACTCAATATGATGCGTGATGACATCTTTAACAGATGTGGCTGAAACGGAACTCATTTAAAAAACTCCTTTGCTTAATAGTCTGTCAGATCTTCGACTGGAATGAATGTAGGAATCATTCCTCCGTCATATTCCTCTTCAATAAACTGCGCTACATCATCCTCTTGATAAAGTTCGCCAATTCGCTGTAAATCTTCGCGGTCTGTGTCTTCTGTTTGCGCTGCAATAATATTGATATACGGTGTTGCAGTGTCGCTTTCACGGAAAATAGAATCATCCACCGGGCTGTACCCTGCGTCCACTGCAATTCCATTATTGATAATCGCTGCATCTACATCCGGCAGAGAACGTGGTGCCTGACCTGCTACAACAGGAAGAATTTCAATGTTCTTAGGATTACTTGTAATGTCCTGCTCTGTTCCTGTGAGACCTGCTTCCTCGCTCAGTTCAATTAATTCTGCTTCTTCAAGCAGCAACAGTGCTCTGCCAAGATTCGTAGCTTCGTTTGGAACTGCTATTGTTGCGCCATCCGGAAGCTCTTCAATACTTTCTACTTTTTCCGAGTACAAAGCCATTGGTGCAATAACGGTCGAAGCGATCGGTGCTAAATCAAGCTCTCTTTCTTCTATAAAATCATCAAAGTAGGAGATGGTTTGAAAGGCGTTTAAGTCAAGCTCTCCTTCTGAAAGGGCGATATTTGGCTGTACATAATCTGAAAAGGTGACAATCTCAATTTCAATATCCTCTTCTGCAGCTTTCTCAGAAACAAAATCCCAAATGCGCGTATCCGAACCGCTGATTCCGATTTTTATAGGTTCGTTTTCATCATCCCCACAAGCTGCAAGCGTAACGGTAAGTAGTGAAATAAGTGAAAGAATAGTCCATTTTTTCATTTTCATTTCCTCCTAAAATTAACTTCTTCGTATTCTTTTTGACATCAGATTGCCAGTTGTCTGCAAGCCTTGAACCATAACAATTAAAATGCCGAGAGTGATATACATGGTCGTCGTATCAAATCGCTGATAGCCGTATGTGATGGCCAGATCACCGAGTCCGCCGCCACCGACAGCACCCGCCATAGCTGAAGCACCGACCAGACCGACTGTTGCAATAGTGAGCGCAAGTACGAGAGAGCTGAGGGCTTCAGGGATCAAAAATCGAAAGATAATTTGATGCGGTGCTGCGCCCATTGCTTCAGCTGCTTCAATAACACCTTTATCCACTTCTAAAAGAGAATTTTCTATTAGTCTGGCAATATAAGGTCCCGCATAAAACACCAAAGGGACGATAGTGGCTGCTGTTCCAATCGATGTCCCGACGATAAAACGCGTCACGGGTACGATGGCGACGAGTAAGATAATAAACGGTACCGATCGAAAGATATTCACTACGCCATTTAGCACGTTAAATAAAGATGCATGTTCCCAAAGATGTCCTTTCCGGGTAATGACAAGCAAAATGCCTAAAGGCAAGCCAATTAAAGCGGAAAACAAGAGGGAGAATCCGACCATCCAAAGTGTCTCCCATAGTGCTTCGATAATTTGACTAGAATCAACCAGCATCCTGGATCACATCCTTTACTGTTATGTGCTGCTGCTGAATGGAGAGGAGCGCACGTTGAATGTCAGCTCGTTCACCAATAAACTCAACAATAAGATTGCCATATGGAATTCCTTGCAGTTCTGTGATATTTCCATAGAGTACATTTAAATCCAGGGTGAACTCTCTTGATACTCTTGAAAGAAGAGGGTAGCCGGTTGTGCTTCCAGTGAACTGAAGTCTATAAATATGGTTATTCTCTTTTTGATTGATTTCCTTTAAAATGCTTTCCGGCAGCCCGTCATTCATAATAGAGCGCACAAATTTTTGAGTAGTCCTGTGCTGCGGATTTGTGAAGACGTCAAAAACTGTTCCCTGTTCAATAATAGAACCGCTCTCAAGTACAGCGACTTTATCGCAGATTTCGCGGATCACACCCATTTCATGCGTAATCATTAAGATGGTAATCTTATATGCTTTATTTATTTTTCTCAGCAGTTCAAGAATCGATTGGGTCGTTTCCGGGTCAAGAGCGGACGTTGCTTCATCACATAACAGAACGGAAGGATTGGTGGCGAGCGCCCGGGCAATGCCGACTCGCTGCTTCTGTCCTCCCGATAACTGATCGGGATATTGATCCGCCTTATCACCGAGCCCGACAAAATCAAGAAGGTCTGCTACACGGCTCTTAACTTTTTGTTTATTTTCACCTAACAAAAGAAGGGGCATCGCTACATTGTGATAAACCGTTTTTGAATTCAACAAGTTAAAATGCTGAAAAATCATCCCAATATCTTTCCGCGTTTCACGCACTTCTTTTTTTGAAAGTGCGGTAATGTCTTTGTCGTGGATTTTAATTGTCCCTTCTGTCGGCCTTTCTAAAAGATTGACACAGCGGATCAACGAGCTTTTTCCTGCACCGCTGAAGCCGATGACGCCGTAGATTTCGCCTGTTTCGATGGTAAAATCAATCCCGGAAAGCGCCTGCACTGCGTCTTTGCCGCTGCCATATGTCTTACTTACCGATGAAAATTGAATCATACGCCTTCCTCCTTTTTATTTTAACTAATCTGATTTGATTAGTCGGTTTAGAGTACGGAAGAAGCCTGGTTACCAGAAACAGTTCCAATAAAAAAGCCTCTTCCTGAAAAAAACAAGAAGAGGCCGCATACGCTAACACCTCTTCTCATCTCTCAGACTGCTGTCTGCTGGAGTTGGCACGGTGCTAAAATAGTCCGCTGCCGAGGTATCAAAGGGCCAGTCCCTCCACCTCTCGTGATAAGAAGAAATTGTTCTATTTAATTGATGTCCCTTACTTTACTATGGCATATTTACTCTGTCAAACGATTCTTTAAAGTTGAATAATTCAGAAAACTTCCTGTGTTTTCATATCATTGATTGTAAGCGTATTGGTTTACATACCGCCATAGGGTATATTATACTCGAAGACAGATGAAGAAGACAGGTGGGGGGTGAGGAGCATGGAAGGTCTGACAAACCAAGAACCGATTTTAGAAAAAAGTCATTGTGCAGCAGAGGATCATCGCAAAAGCCACCACTCTGAAGAAATGAAACATAATTTAACATCCCGTTTAAATCGTATCGAAGGACAAATCAGGGGAATAAAGGGTATGATTGAAAAAGATACCTATTGCGACGATGTGATCACCCAGATCGCTGCTACTCAATCCGCCTTAAATAGTGTATCGAATCTATTGCTTGAAGGTCATATGAAAAGCTGTATTGTAGACAGAATTCAAGAAGGCGATCTCGAAGTGGTAGATGAACTGCTCGCAACGATGAAACGCCTAATGAAAAAGTAGGAGGATGATTTCAAATGGTAGAAGCAGTAACGTTGAATGTTGAAGGCATGTCCTGTCAGCACTGTGTAGAAGCAATTGAAGGCAATGTCCGTGATCTTGGCGGCGTAAATGAAGTGAAAGTCAACTTGCAACAGGGCACTGTGGATGTTGATTTTCAGGCTGCTTTTGTCACATTAAGTGAAATCCGAGCTAAAATTGAAGAACAGGGCTATAAAATTAAATAATCAAATTGAAGTGTGCAGATTTTCCGCACACTTTCTTTTTCTTCGCTATATACCCTATATAGGTATGTGGCATTATAGTTTTCAACAAAGGTTACTGACAGAAAGGAGTGAGAGAATGACACAAATTAAAAGTAACTTGCATATCACGGGTATGACGTGTGCTGCGTGTTCCAATCGGGTGGAAAAAGGATTAATGAAGCTAGAGGGAGTTGATCAGGCTTCTGTAAATCTGACGCTTGAACAGGCGACAATCTTCTATAATGAAGATGAACTATCGTTAAAAGACATTGAAAAAAAGGTAGAAGATCTTGGATATGGAGTTGTGGCAAAAAAAGCTGAACTTGAATTAACAGGGATGACGTGCGCCGCGTGTTCTTCTAGGGTAGAAAGAGGTCTGCAGAAAGTGAATGGGGTTCAGTCTGCAACAGTCAATCTTGCGCTTGAACAGGGGACCATTCACTACACGGACGGCGCAGTTACAGTGGAAGAATTAATCGAACAGGTAGAGAAATTGGGATATGGCGCGAGACAAAAGCAGAGCGGTGACAAACAGAAAAAAGATCATCGTCTCGTTGAAATTCAAAAACAGCAGCGCAGATTTATCTTGTCCCTCATTCTTTCCCTGCCGCTTTTATGGACCATGGCAGGGCATTTCAGCTTTACACAGTGGATGTATGTTCCAGAAATACTGATGAATCCATGGGTTCAAATGGCCCTTGCGACTCCGGTTCAGTTTTATATAGGAAAAGCCTTTTATACCGGAGCGTACAAAGCACTTAAAAACGGCAGCGCGAATATGGATGTTCTCGTCGCACTGGGAACATCTGCTGCTTACTTTTACAGTGTATATCTTGCCATTCAGTCCATTGGAATGCCAGGCCATACCATGGGTCTGTACTTTGAAACCAGTGCGGTCCTTATCACGTTAATTGTACTCGGAAAGCTGTTTGAAGCAAAAGCAAAAGGAAGATCTTCAGAAGCGATTAAAAAACTGATGGGTCTGCAGGCGAAGACGGCTGTGATCATGAAAGGTGAAAATGAAATAGAAGTGCCGATCGAAGAAGTAAAAATCGAAGACATCGTCGTGGTTCGACCGGGAGAAAAAATACCGGTAGATGGGATCATCACAGAAGGCAGCTCTGCTATCGATGAATCGATGATTACAGGCGAAAGTATTCCCGCAGATAAAGCAGCTGGAGATGCAGTCATCGGCTCGACCATCAATAAGCAGGGGTTTATCAAGCTTCGGGCCTCCAAAGTGGGGAAAGAAACGGCACTTTCACAAATCATACAAGTAGTGGAGCAGGCTCAAGGATCAAAAGCACCTATTCAGCGGCAAGCAGACAAAATTTCTGGTATTTTTGTCCCTATCGTTGTCGGGATTGCTTTGGTAACATTTGCAGTCTGGCTTTTATTTGTGTCCCCTGGTGAAGTGGCCTCCGCACTTGAAGCAACCATAGCCGTTTTAGTAATCGCTTGTCCGTGTGCATTAGGTCTTGCAACACCAACTTCTATTATGGCAGGATCCGGCCGCTCTGCTGAGTATGGAATTTTATTTAAAGGCGGAGCACATCTTGAAACCACACAATCTGTGGACACGGTCGTGCTGGATAAAACAGGAACGATCACAAAGGGTGAGCCTGTTGTCACAGAAGTAAAACCGTTTGGTGCATTTTCAGAGCATCAACTAATGTATTTTGCAGCATCTGCGGAAAGAGGGTCCGAGCATCCACTCGCCAAATCAGTCGTTAAAGGTGCTGAGGAAAAAGAGATTAAGACTTCTTCCGTGCTCGATTTTAAATCCGTCACAGGATTTGGCATCAAGGCCATTGTAGATGGAAAAGAAGTGATGGTCGGCACGCGCAGTCTGATGAGGCAGTCTCATATTCAATACGAACAGCTTGAAGACGATATCCTGGCTCTTGAACATGCAGGAAAAACAGTAATGCTTACGGCTGTGGATCAGCAGTTAGCCGGCTTGATCGCAGTAGCAGACACAATTAAAGAAACATCAAAAGAGGCAATTACAAGGCTGCACCAGGCAGGGATTGACGTAATGATGATCACAGGCGATAACGAACGCACAGCACAATCCATTGCAAAACAAGCGGGCATTACTCAAGTTATTGCGGAAGTACTGCCGGAGGGAAAGGCTGATGAAATAAGAAAGCTTCAAAAGCAGGGAAAAGTCGTGGCAATGGTAGGAGATGGCATAAATGATGCGCCGGCGCTGGCGGTTGCTGACATCGGCATGGCAATCGGCACCGGGACAGATGTAGCGATGGAGGCTGCTGATATTACTTTAATGCATGGCGACCTGAATCGTATTGCAGATGCCATTTTTATGAGCCGAAAAACGATGAAGAATATTAAACAAAACCTGTTTTGGGCATTTGGCTACAACACACTTGGTATTCCAATTGCAGCAGCAGGCCTTCTAGCGCCATGGGTGGCAGGAGCTGCGATGGCCTTCAGCTCGGTCTCCGTTGTCTTAAATGCCTTAAGACTGCAGCGCATCAAACTGTAACCAAGGACCAATTAAATCTAAATGAATAAGCCCCGGACATACTAAACGGCCACTCTTAGACGTGGACTGTTTAGTATGTTCGGGGCATTTTTGTGCGGATTACGTCTTTTGCCAGGTCATTTTTGTCTTTGCCGATTCGTCGAGCAGCAAATCCTCAGGGTGCTCACTATACAAAGCCAGCCTGTGCATGGCACGTGTCATCGCTACATATAAAAGCTTGCGGTCAAGCTCATTTCCCTTATACCTTTCAATCAAAGAAGGAATAAGAACCGCGTCAAATTCAAGTCCTTTGGCTAAATGAGCGGGCAAAAGAGTAATCTGATTTTTCTCAAGCTCTTCATTTTCTGTCAGAAGCTGCACAGTAACTGAGCTCGCAGCAAATAACGTAAACATTCTTTTGCATTCAGCGGGTGTTTTACAGATTATTGCAATCGTCGTGAAGTTTTCTTGTTGAAAGAGTGCAATATCCTGTTCCATTCTTTGTACCAGCGAAGCAGCAGGCAGCTGATGGTAAGAAGGCAGCACTCCATGGCGCACAACCGGCTCAACAAGAGGAAGCGACTCTTCCATTTTTTCTAAGATCATATTGGCAAGATTCATGATTTCAATTGTCGTACGATAACTTTTTTGCAGTGTAAAATAATGCGCTTCGCCAAATATTTCTTTTTTCACAACACCCCAGTCCCGCATCCCACGGTAGGAGTGAATGCCCTGTGCTAAATCCCCGACAATCGTAAACAAACTTGTATCGAGAATTTTTCTGAGCGCAGCAAGCTGAAAATAACTGTAATCTTGGGCTTCATCAATAAACACATTTTTGACTCTCGATTCATCATCCAGCCCATATAGCCGGCCATGTAAATAGTAAATAGGCGCAAGATCCTCCAGTTCAAACATGCGGCTTGAAAGGAGGCGCTGACTGTATTGAACCAGCTGGTCGACGTCCTCTCGGGCTAATTCAGGGGCACATAATTCGAGCAGCTCTCGTGAAGTAAGCAATTCTTTGTAGTAATCAACCGCACTTTTTCGTTCAAACTGTTTCATATATGCTCTGACTGTAGAACGGGCTTCTTTTTGAATGGCGTCGGTCCTTTGCGCTTTCGTATCCATAATGAACGTCACTCTTTTTCTGCGCTTTGCATCATTCCGGATGCCATATAACGCTTTTTCAAGCGCCTCATCATAGACATCTTTTATTTTTTTGAGGACTTCTTTTTTCTTCGTTCGCAAGTGATTTTGAATGACCCCTTTTATTTTATCGAATCTTCTATAGACCGGCAGATAGTGATAATCATGCAGAAATAGATTGGCAAGTCTGTCTCCGCGCAGGATTCTAAATTTCTCTAGCATAACGTCTGTTTTAGGAGCCAGCGATTCTTCTATATGATTCAAGTAGCGGTCGATGATTTTCAAGAATAGGAGAGAGCCTTTAAATTCGGAAAGCTTCTTAGTTTCTTCACTTGAATCATCTTCTTCAATTAAGGAAACCAGCTTCTTTACCGGATCTGCAAGCCGTATGGTCTGGCCAGTCGCTTTCGTCATGTAGTCTATTAAGGTCGTTTGGTTAATTTTATCCACGCCTAATTCCGGCAGAACTTCTGAGATATATTCAATAAATAGCTGATTAGGTGCAAGAATCATTAAGTCAGAGGGATGGAAGGTTTCGCTGTTTACATATAAAAAATAGGATATCCGGTGAAGCGCAATCGTAGTTTTGCCGCTGCCGGCAGCCCCTTGTACAATAATCGGACGATTTAAGGGAGCGCGGATGATGTCGTTTTGTTCTTTTTGAATAGTGGATACAATTTCGGTTAACCGATTATCGGCTTTTCCTGCAAGCGACTGCTGAAGGAGCTCATCGGTGGTCGTTAGATCAACATCCTGAATACTGAGCAGTTCGCCTTTTTCAATTTGATACTGCCGTTTAAGGGATAAATAGCCTTGTGTCGTCTCACCGTTTACTTCATATTCCACTTCTCCAAGACGCCCGTCATAATACACATTTGAGACAGGTGAGCGCCAGTCCACAATAATCTGAGACTGATTTTCCGGATTATGTAGAGAAGCTTTTCCAATATACAGAGACTCTTTTTCTTCATTTTCCTTTTGATAATCAATTCGGGCGAAATAAGGTTTGTCGTAGACACTTTGAAGCCGTTTAACCTGATCCGTATTCATCTGAAGCAGACTCGCTCCAGTTAAAAGGTTCATATAGCTTAAGCTGCTGTCTAAGGAGTCAAGCGTTTCATACGCTTCCTTTAAATGCTGCCGGGCATTTCCTGCGCTTTGCTTTGAAGTCGCAAGTGCCTGGTCAATGTAAAGTCTGGTGAAGAGTAAACGATCCACTTCGTTTTTAAAATCGGGGTGTGAGAAGGAAGAATGTTTTGTTTTGTCGGTCAAATTTGTCACCTCAATCGCTAGATTATCGATCGCAGCCGCGAAAAAAGAGCGTTTACAATCGTACCATAGTGACAATAAAAAAAGAAGAGGAAATGTAAAATTTCCCCTTTGGACCAAAATGAAATCTGCGTTATTAAAGAGCGCTTGAACTGCTTTAACGTATAAAAGGGGCCAGACCCCTTCTATACGTTAAAGCGTTAATTAAGGCTGTGAAATATCTGTCAGGGCGTCTCCTGCCTGGTCGTTGGATTGAGTGGAAACGGCAAGGTCGCCAAGTGACACCATCCCAATGACTTTTCCGCCATCTACTACTGGCAATCTGCGCACCTGATTCTCTGCCATAAGTGCAGCAGCTTCCTGAGAACTCATGTCGGGTTTGACGCTGATGACATTGTGTGTCATTACCTCATCTATCTGCTCCTCTTTGTGCTCTGCTATGCCACGAATGACGACATCACGATCGGTTACCATTCCAATTACTTTGCCTTGATCGAGGACTGGCAAAATTCCTATATTCCGATCTTTCATGATCTTCGCCACTTGTTCGATAGAATCTGTTTTTTCACAGCTTATTACTTCATCAGTCATCACTTCGCGCACATTCATTAAAAGCACCTCCATATTGTCAAAAATCATCTGTAGTATTGGGAAATCAATCATATTTATACATTTTCCTTAAAGTGATTGTTCAATAAATGTTCAAGAATAATGTTTTTTTTACGCTAAAGGGATTAAATGATGAAATTGGTGGTATTATACCCGTAAACAAGATGAATAAAATTTCAAAAAAATGAAACCATATAAAGGCATAGAACGTATTACTAATTATCAGCATGTAAAATAAAGAGAGGTGTCGATCATGACTAGAGACAGTGAAAGTCTAAAAAGAATGATTGTCAAACTGTCAGAAGTAGGTGTTAAAATCACCAAAACAAAGTCACGTCTGGAAATTCTTGAATCAGTCAAAAGCACCCAGCAGATCTCCAGTACGTAAAGAACAGCGGATTCCAACCCCTCTAGCGGCCTATAATTACATAAACAGGATCAAGGTGCTCATTTTATTGAAATGTGAGGACCTTTTTTTCGTTTGAATGCACCTTCACAGAGAAAATAGGGTATAGAAAGGTAATTAGTTTATTTACAGGTTTAAGAAAGGAGAAAGCTTTTCATGTATAAGACAGCGATGTTAATTTATAACGGAAACGCAGGCCAGAAACAAATGGATAAAATTCTTGCTCAAATAATAGGACCACTCAGTTTGGCCATTCCGAATCTGACTTTGCTTCAAACCCAGAAACCAGGGGATGCAGAGCACTTTTGCAGGCAGCACGGAGAAGAAGTTGAACTGGTAATTGCTTTAGGTGGTGACGGAACGGTGCATGAATGCATCAATGGACTCTCTCCATTAGATAAGCGCCCCATTTTCAGTGTCATTCCATCTGGGACATGCAATGATTTTGCGCGTGCTTTGGACATTCCGCTCAACATAAAACAAGCAGCAATGCTCATCAGTGAAGAAGGAATAGAAGAAGAAGTTGATATTGTGCAGACGAACGATCAATATTTCGGGAATTTTTGGGGGACAGGTCTAATTGCTGAAGCATCACTCAATATAGACGAGCAGTCAAAAGGAGTTTTTGGCCGATTGAGTTATTACGTCAGCGCGATTAAATCGATGACTGCCCAAGACCGCTTTTCATTTGAAATGGAAGTGGACGGTGAAACACTGAAAGATGAAGCGGTAATGGTACTTGCATTAAACGGGCGATTTATAGGGGCAACCGAATTTCCGCTTTCAAGCATTCAGTTAAATGATGGGAAGATCGATGTGATGGTCATCAAAGAAGCGGGTTTTCCATTATTTAAAGAAATCCTTTCTGCCAAAGCCACCGTT
This sequence comes from Jeotgalibacillus campisalis, assembly GCF_000829515.1. Lineage (GTDB taxonomy): Bacteria > Bacillota > Bacilli > Bacillales > Jeotgalibacillaceae > Jeotgalibacillus > Jeotgalibacillus campisalis. The sequence continues at coordinate 93,299 of NZ_JXRR01000011.1, forward strand.
GACTGGGAAAAAGATAAAAGCACGATTGATCATTTTCAAGCGTCTTCATTAAAAATCTCCACTTCTTCCAAGCGCTATATAGATTTAGATGGCGAGCATTATGAAGGAAAAGACCACAGCATGACGGTGCTGCCTGGCCATTTAAATGTGGTAAAAGGAAATAGAGGATAAAAAAAAGAGGCATCAGCCTCTTTTTTTTACACTTCTTCATCTGAAGAAAACATATAGGTGCGATGATGAAATTTCATTGAAAAGATTAAACCGAGTGCAAACATAATGCCGATTAGCGAGCTGCCCCCATAACTGATCAACGGAAGCGGGATCCCTGTAATCGGCAGAAGCTGGATCGTCATCCCGATGTTTTGGAAGGCATGGAACGTAATCATGGAAATAATTCCTGCACATACGTACACATTAAATGGACTTTTCGTTTGCAATGAGACTTTTGTTAAATGATAAATCAGCATGAAAAACAAACTGACAATAATACTTGCGCCGATGAAGCCATATTCTTCCCCGACAACGGCAAAGATAAAATCCGTGTGATTATCAGGAACGTATACCTGACGATCCTGATATCCTTTACCAAAAATCTCACCCGATCCAATGGCGCTCATGGAAGTCGTGAGCTGATAGGCATCACCGGAAGAAAATTGATAAGGGTCAAGCCAGGAATAAATTCTTCGCAGCTGATAATCGTCAAAATATTGAGCGATTAAGCTGGGGGCAAAAATAACAATTGAAATCAAAGAGGCTGCGAGTGCGCCTACCGTTAAAAATGCGGGAAACAGAATCTTCCAAGTGATACCTGAAACTAAAACGATCCCTGCTGTTATCGCGATGAAAACCAGCATGGTTCCAAGGTCTGGCTGTTCATTAATTAAAATAAAAGGAACGCCTGCAACAACACCGATTTTAGCAAGCATCCAAAGATCGCTTTTCACCGTCCGATGTCCATAGGTTTCATTATGTGAAGCGACCACCCGTGCAAGGGCAATAATCGTAAAAGTTTTCATAAATTCAGACGGCTGCAGGGTACCGATAACAGGAAAACGATACCAGCTGTAAGCTCCATTTATGTAAGGAACAATACTTTCAGGTGCTACAAGAAGTCCGACTAAAAGCACAATGCCAAAGCCATAAAGCACCCAGGCAATTCTTCTGAACTGATCCATATCCAGTAACATGGTTATACTAATGATGACAAAACCCACAACATAAAGCATGCCCTGTCTGAGCGCAAAATTCATGTTCCCGTATTGCTCAGTCGTTTGTGCAGACGAAATGGCAAGAATACTCGCCATCATAAAAAAGATCAAAAGGATCGCCAGGCTCCAATCAATGCGATCTGAAAATTGCTTCTGGTTATTCAATATATTCACCTGAATTCTATATACTTTAGTAAAGCTTAATCAGTTATTTTTGTCACTTCTACTAGACTATCAAATGTCAGATCAATTCACAATTGACAGGAAGTCTTATCTTGCTTAACTGTAACATGATTCTTTTGATGCATGCGTTAATATGTTAATTAATTAAGCTATTCTTAAATTAGACGGGAAAGGTGTAACAAAAGTTTCTTTTTTTATTCGATCTTTTACAGCTGAATACACTATACTTAATGAAATAACAGAAGGGGTGATGGTCAGTTGAAACCTCAAGCGGGATCTTCTGAATGGATTTATATTCATCTTAATTCAGCGCAGGATTATGTGATGTCTGCTGGCATCGAATTTAAAGAATTTTACCATGCATTGTCTGCAAATCTCCATCACCTTTTGCTCCTGAAACATCAGTATGACAATGCATCTTTTAATATGCATACTCATATGGAATATGTCAGTGCAGATGAGTTGAGTAAGATGGCTAAGGACACGATTGAATCATACGGGGATTTTTGCTGGATTGATTTTGAGGATGAAGCAGGAGTCGATGAAATGACTTCTCAGGAAATCGCCGAGCTATTATATATCGGGCATATGAAAAATCATCTTCGACTACCATTTTATCGAAAGCTCAATAATCAATACGTTTACCTTACAGCGGAAGACGGCACGATGAATCGTACGTATTACCGTAATTGGGAAGATTTTTATTCAGTATTGGGCACAGTACTGCCGGCTAAATGGTATCACCATCGAAACGGAAAAAACATGATGCGATGGAAAAAGGAAAAAATGATCTCTTTGCTTCCAAAAGAAACGGTAAGAACCATAACTCATTTGTTGCAGGAGGGAGCCGTCATCTCACTTGCAAAAGCCAGTACGACGAGAACCAAAATAGACATTCCTATTTGGCTCGTAGGGGATTATGAAAGTCTCAATGATCTTGAAGAAGAGATGACAGTACGGATGAAACAAACCCCCGATGCCTGGTTTAGCTACGATCGCAAGTCCAAAGATTGGACAGCGGTTATTTAAAAATCCGTTTTCGCTGATAGGAAAAAAGCTGCCTCCTGAAAAATGGAAGCAGCTTTTTTTGGAATCAACTCAGAACGAGTCAGGTCGTGATTGTGATTCTATGCTATAAAGAAGTGATCTTTTTGTAGAGCACTATCGTTACCTTTATAGAGAAAAAAAGACTACACTGTTAGATAGAAACACTTTGGTTCAAACTACGTTCAAGTAGGCATTAAGAGAAAGTGGTGAGCGCATGAAAAAATCTTTTTTTCTTACACAAAGCATTCTGATCCTTGCATTAGCAGGGTGCACGGGTCAACCACCTGCATCCAATTCGTCCGAACAGACGGAGCAGCAGACATGGGAGGAAATCCGGCAGACAGCAGCTGGAGAAACGGTTCGAATGTATATGTGGGGAGGAGATGAAGGAATCAATCAGTATATGGATGAATGGGTGAAGCCTCGTTTGAAAGAAGAGTATGATGTAACGCTTGAACGCATCCCCTTGAATACGAACGAAATTATTCAAAAGCTTGAAACAGAAAAAAGAGCGGGACAGCAGGACGGGACGATCGACCTGATTTGGATGAATGGTGAAAATTTTAAACGGGCAAAAGAAAGCTCGCTGCTGCACGGTCCATTTACGGAGCAAATCCCCAACTATCAATCCTACTATGATACAGAAAGCCTCGATTTCACTTATGATTTCGGTACCGAAACAGAAGGGTTTGAAGCGCCATGGGGGAAAGTGCAATTTGTTTTCCATTATGATTCTTCAAAAATCAGCAACCCGCCTTCTACATTAGAAGAGCTTCAGAAATGGACCCGCGAAAATCCGGGGAAATTCACCTATCCTGCTGCAGGAGACTTTACGGGGGATGCATTTATCAGACATGTTCTCTACGGAAAAGCTTCTTCTTTGGAGCAGCTGCTTGATGAACCTTTTTCTATGAATTTAATCGAAGAAGAATCAGAGGATGTCTGGCGCTACTTAAATGAGATGGAACCTGATCTGTGGAGGAGCGGGGAAACCTATCCGTCCTCACTCACTGAACTTGACCGGCTGTACAGTCAAGGAGAGATCTGGATGACGATGGGCTACAATGAGGCAAGAGCGGAAGTCCTTGTTGAGGATGGGATTTTTCCGGAAACAACGGAATCCTTCATCCTGGAAGAACCCGGTTCGATAGGAAACACTCACTTCCTATCCATTCCTTTTAACAGTCCAAATAAAGAAGCGGCCATGGCGGCCATTGATTTCATGCTGGCGCCAGATGCTCAATCAGCAAAGCTTTCCCCGGAGTATTGGGGTGAAAATACACCGATTGATTTAACTGCATTAAGCAGTGAGCAGAAAGAGCCATTTGAGAAAATTGATCGGGGAAAGACGGTTTTGGATCAGCAAACGCTGAACGATGCGTTTTTGCCGGAAATAGATGCTGCGTATGTGCCGTGGCTGCAGGAGAAGTGGATTGATGAAGTGGCATCTCAATAAACGAACCACAGCTTTACTAGTGCCCGCTTTCTTCTTTCTTTTACTCGTTCTCTACAGCCTTGTGATGTCATTTGTAGAAAGTGTAAAGGGACCGAATGGGTGGACACTTTCATACTATAGAGATTTGTTTTTGGAGGAAAGACTATATGCTTCTTTTGGCTATAGTCTTTCCATCACATTGATCTCCACCGCTTTATCGATTGTCATTGGATGGGCGCTTATCCGTTCCTTTCACACACTTATTGAAAACAGTTTAGGCAAGTGGATTTTATGGATTCCGATGCTGTTTCCTCATTTTGTGTGGGGATACTTTGTCCTTTTACTTCTTGGACAAAGCGGCGTGCTTTCCTCTTTTTTGTACAGTATCGGCTTGCTTGAATCAAGAAATCAATTCCCCGTGATCGTTCAGGATAAAGAAGGATTGGGCATCATTATTACGTATTTATGGAAAGAGATTCCCTTTGTCGTGTTAATGCTGCTTCCGGTATATGCACAGCTGCCGAAGCAGTATGGAGAAGTCATTCATGTGCTTGGGGGCACGAAGAGGGATTATTTTAAAACGATTGAATGGCCGTGGGTACAGCCGGTTCTCGTGGAAGTCTTTTTAATTGTAACGGCGTTCATTTTTACAGCGTATGAGGTGCCAGCACTCCTTGGTGTCCAATATCCACAAATGACGGCCGTTTTAGCATACGATTGGTTTTACGGCATCAGCTGGGATGAACGCTCCTATGCGTTTGCGCTGCTGTTTATGATCTCGATTGTCATGAGCTTGTTTGCCCTGCTGTCCTTTCTTTTACTAAACAGAAGAAGATGGCTTATTTCAAAAAGTCAGCATCAGCGATAGGAGGAGTAAGGTGAAAAAACCCGTATTTTATTTGTTATCAAGTTTACTTTTTCTGCTGCCTGCTCTTATGCTGGCTGTGAAAAGTTTTACCCCTGTCTGGAAATGGGGGGAGCCTCTGTCATTTGATTGGACGCTGCGCGGATGGGAAGTATTTCTGATGGATTCAAGGATTTATGAGGCTCTTTTACTATCCATTCTCATTGCTTTGACCGTAACCTTTTTAAATCTTTTTGTCGGTATTCTTGCAGGGAAAGCTCTTTCCCATTCCGATTTTAAAGGAAAGGGCCTGCTTGAAACGTTCTTGCTGCTTCCTTTATTTATTCCAACCATGGCAGCAGCACTCGGGCTTCACATTACCATGATCCGTTTAGGACTCGCGAATCAGTGGCTCGGAGTGGTCATTGTTCATCTCGTACCTACCATTCCGTATACAATAAAAGTCATGAAAGCGGGTTATGACAGAGTTGGGTCCGGCATTATCGAACAGGCGAAGGTTCTTGGCGGAGGCTCCTTTCATGTGTTCAGGTCCATTGAGCTGCCTTTACTGATGCCAAGTGTGCGCAGTGCTGTCTTTTTAACGGTTACGATCAGTATGAGCCAATATGTCCTGACGGCTGTGATTGGCGGTGGAAACGTCATTACGCTTCCCATAATTTATTATCCATTTTTGCAATCGGTCAATGATACGGTGATGGCGGCTTTTTCTATTGCATTTGCCCTGCTGCCCGTCATTGCAGTGGCAGTGGTTGAATTATTATCAAAACTTTTGACATATAAAGGGACTTTAGTAAACAGAGGTGTTACATGACCTATTTTTCACTTAAGAAAGCAACGAAAGTGTATCAGGAAAAAGCGATTTTTACCGATGTTCAATTTTCGCTTGAAAAAGGAGAAATTTTATCTCTCGTCGGTCCATCAGGCACAGGGAAATCCACATTACTACGCTGTATGGCAGGCCTTGAGCATTTTACCTCAGGACAGGCGCTGCTTGAGGACCAGCCGGCAGAACATCGGAAAACAAATGAACGCACGGTGGGAATGGTGTTTCAGCAGCCGTTGCTGTTCCCTCATTTAACGATTTTGGAAAATGTGATTTATGGGTTAAAACTGAAACGCTCCAAAAGAGAAGCTGCAACTGAAGGCATTAAGTATATAAAATCAGTGGGGCTTGAAGACTATACTCATGCCTACCCCCATGAATTATCAGGTGGCCAGCAGCAGCGGGTCGCTTTAATCAGGGCGCTGGTGCTTAAGCCAAAGCTCCTTTTACTCGATGAGCCGTTCAGTTCACTTGACCCCGATTTAAGGCGGGAGCTGAGAGACTGGGTCAGAATGCTGCTGAAAAAGGAAAAAATGACAGCTGTTTTTGTGACACATGATCGTGAAGAAGCCATGCTGCTTGGAGATAAAGTCGCCGTCCTTGCAGAAGGAACCATTCAGCAAATCGGCATTCCAAGACAGGTATACGAGCACCCGGCAAATAAACTGGTCGCCAGGCATTATGCAGATGTCATTGTGCTTAATGAAGATGAGTACGCACCGAATCACCTTTTTGTGTGGAGCAAGTCAAAAGAGGCTTTTAGTGAGGAATACCACGTATTAGAAGCGCATTGGCTTAATCAAACCTATCAATTTGGCGATTCCTATGCCCATGTACAGCTCACAGACACGAAAAGAAGACATATCATCCCAGTCAGGCAGAACCTATCTCACCTGACGCCCGGTGAAATCGGATATGTGGCAATAAACAGGAAAGAAATACGATCATTTTCGCAAAAGGAGGAATAACATGAAGGCAAAAGTAAAGCAGTTTATTCCTCTAGTCTTATTTGCAGCTGGACTTGGGCTGCTTCTTTGGTTCAGCAGCCAGTATATAAATGCAGGCCCACAGGAAATTCAGGTATGGATTGAGTCTTTTGGGATATGGGCACCGCTGCTCTTTATTCTAATCTATACAATCAGACCGCTCATTCTTTTTCCGGCGTCTGTGATCTCGCTTGCTGGCGGTCTCGCATTTGGTGCTCTTGAAGGGTTTCTCTATATTTTAATAGGAGCTACTTCGAGTGCAGCGGTTGCTTTTTGGGTCGCCCGAACGTTTGAAAAATCATTTGTGAAGGGGAAGCAGGAAGGGAAAGTCGCAGAAATCATGAAACTAATGGAAAAAAGGGGCTTTTTTTATGTACTGGTTCTTCGCTTTATCCCCATGCTGAATTTTGATTTAATCAGCTATGCAGCCGGATTGGCAAATGTGCGCTTCAGGTCCTTCATTCTGGCAACGATCATTGGAATCATTCCTGGGACATTTGGTTATGCTTTTATTGGCTCAAGCTTTGCTCAGGGCAACACCCGTTTGATCGTCATTACAGTCCTCACAGGATTAGCGCTGCTTATCATTCCTTTTCTCTACAGAAAAAAAGTAGCTTCATGGCTTGGTATTGAAAAAACAACTGATACATAGAAGAAGGAGGTGTCAGTAGAAATGCTGGATACACATGCACGAAAATATGTACAGCCCGCTATTCAGAAGACTGCTGACAGCCTGCTGAAAGCGGGACTAAGCGCCAATCAAGTCACCGTTTTGTCCTTTTTAATTGGGACGTCCTCCGGTGTACTGGTTTATCTCGGTTTCCCCTGGGCTGCCGTGATTGCCTTGTGGCTTTCCGGCTATCTCGATGCAGTAGACGGCTCAATGGCCCGCGCAACGAAACCCTCTCCATTTGGCACGGTAATGGATGTAACGTTTGATCGGATTGTGGAAATCAGCGTCATTTTAGGGGTAGCGTTCTTACTGCCGGATATTTTATGGGCAGCCCTGCTGCTGATGGCATCGATCGTCGTCTCCATGACCATATTTTTAACGGTCGGAAATGTTTCCGAAAACAACGGAGTCAAATCCTTTCACTATCAGGCAGGTCTCGCTGAGCGAACCGAAGGCTTTTTATTTTTAACCGCTTTAATGATTTTTCAGGATTACGCTTTGTGGATTACACTGGCATTTTTTGCAGTGGAGCTGTTTACGGCGGGGCAGCGGTTTTTGGAGGCGAAGCGATTGCTGTCGTAACCGCAGACCGCTGAGAAGCGCTCGCATTCTTCGTTGCTCATTCCGCCCCAGATGCTCATTGCCAGAAGAGGCAACTCCGCTCTGTGTCGGAATTCGCGCCTCGAATGACAAGCGCTTTCAGCTAGTCTGCTGGATTGTCTTTTAAAGGGAAATTTTTTGGACGACTTTATTTTACTTGAAAAAGACCGCTGAGAAGCACTCGCATTCTTCGTTGCTCATTCCGTCCCAGATGCTCAT
>NZ_JXRR01000012.1 GCF_000829515.1 Jeotgalibacillus campisalis
GGAATTCGCGCCTCGAATGACAAGCGCTTTCAGCTAGTCTGCTGGATTGTCTTTTAAAGGGAAATTTTTTGGACGACCTTATTTTACTTGAAAAAGACCGCTGAGAAGCGCTCGCATTCTTCGTTGCTCATTCCGTCCCAGATGCTCATTGCCAGAAGAGGCAGCTCTGCTCTGTGTCGGAATTTACGTCTCGAATGGCAAGCGCTTTCAGCTAGTCTGCTGGATTTTCTTTTTAAAGGGAAATTTTTTGGACGACTTTATTTACTTGAAAAAGACCGCTGAGAAGCGTTCGCATTCTTCGTTGCTCATTCCGCCCCAGATGCTCATTTCCGGAAAAGGCGACTCCGCTCTGTGTCGGAATTCGCGCCTCGAATGACAAGCGCTTTCAGCTGTTCGGCAGACCGCTGAGAAGCGCTCGCATTCTTCGTTGCTCATTCCGTCCCAGATGCTCATTGCCAGAAGAAGCAGCTCTGCTCTGTGTCGGAATTAGCGCTTCGAATGACAAGCGCTTTCAACTGTTCGGCAGACCGCTGAGAAGCGCTCGCATTCTTCGTTGCTCATTCCGCCCCAGATGCTCATTGCCGAAAGAGGCAACTCCGCTCTGTGTCGGAATTCGCGCCTCGAATGTCAAGCGCTTTCAGCTAGTCTGCTGGATTGTCTTTTAAAGGGAAATTTTTTGTACGACTTTATTTTACTTGAAAAAGACCGCTGAGAAGCGCTCGCATTCTTCGTTGCTCATTCCGTCCCAGATGCTCATTGCCGAAAGAGGCAGCTCCGCTCTGTGTCGGAATTCGCGCCTCGAATGATAAGCGCTTTCAGCTAGTCTGCAGGATTTTCTTTTTAAAGGGGGATTTTGGACGACTTAGGTTAAGACTCTCTTTTGAAAAATTTTATTGAGTTGCAGGGGAGGCAAGTTATCTTCATTCGGTCGATTTTTCATACAACTTGATCTGTCCACCGTCTGGCCCGTACATGTTCCCGCTATGTGTCCAATCATATTTTTCATAGTATCCCTCAAGGTCAGTACTAAGATAGAGTGTTCGATAGCCTTTTTCGAAGGCCTCTTTTAAACCATGTTGCAGCAGCATAGATCCTACTTCTTTTCCTCTAAATCCTTCTTCTACATATAAACATGCCAGCCATGGATACAAATCCTGACGACTAGTAAGGTCGTTTCTCAACAAAGCATATGTACCTATTATCTGATCATCTTCAACGGCAACGTAGAATCTGGGAAGATTAGATGTCGCCGTGCAAGAATGAATCATACAGTCTTCATAGAAACTGTAATTCTTTTCATTTCCCCATTGTTTCCAAAATACATGCACTGCTTTTTTAAATAAATCGTCATTTTGATTCCGTAGAACATAAATGTCCATACAGTATTCCTCCAATTAAATTTACTTACTTTACCTTCACTCGAGACATCTTTGTATTCTGTGGACAATGGATGGATAAGTTCTCCAGGATGAGCGTTCAAAAGCAGCACATTAAACGTTAAAAGTGGGTAGGTTACTGATACTTTTTCATAAAATTCCGGTCGATATAGTTTTTGAGCTGCCAAGGCAGAGAGCCGTAGAAAGATGCATTGCCCCATAGCAGCAGTCCTTTTTGAAAGCCTGTGGAAAGAATCGCTAAACTGTTTTTTTGTGGCTGATAGTCTGTTAATGGTTTTTTTGTGAGTGATGCCAACAGGTTCTGCCATAATACAGGACCTTGTCTTACGGCATGAACGCCATTTTTCGCAAGCTGTGGGTGATTGATCATGGTGATGCAGTCGCCCGCTCCAAAAATAGATGGAAAATCAGGAGATTGCAGCATGCCGTTAACAAGCAGAAATCCTTTTTCATCTACAGGAAGTCCGGATTTTCGTAAGACATCCGGTGCTTGTGCTCCGCCTAAATACAGCAGCTGATCAAAAGGAATGACTGTTCTGTTCGTCGTGACAATTTGATTGTTAGTAATCTTTTTAGCCCGTTCGTCTTCATGGAGCTTGATCGAGTTCTCCTGCATAAGCCTGTGCATAATCTGCTGTGCTTTCTCACCGTGCTTTTCAAGGAGAGACCCCGAATAGATAAGTGAAATTTGGTCATATTTTCGCATATATTTTCGTTTCCAGGCTGCAAGAGACAGCGCCATTTCGCACGCTGCCACACCGCCGCCAATCACCGCTGTCCGTCTTGCCAAATGCAGCTCAGTGATGTGGTCAGGAAATTCATGAGCGGGTTTTAATCGTGTCTGATGGTGCTCAAGGCCGGAAATTTCAGGATTTGTTGTATGAGAACCAATATCCAATGAAAGAAGATCATAGGAAAAAAGCTGACCGTTAACCGAAATGGTCTTCTCGACTGGATTGATTTCTTCCACCGATCCTTGATGAAATTCACAGTTTGCCCTTGCTGCCAGATCAGGTAAATGAATCCGTATATCTTCAAGAGAATAAAGTCCTTCAATATATCCTGAAAACATGCCGGAGTAATATTGATAGTCGTCACTTGAGATCAGGATCCATTTTATATCTTGTATAATTGTTTGAGTAAGCTTATTTAAAATTGACAGATGAGTATGTCCTCCGCCTGCCAGAACGATGGTTTTCATTGGAGCCTCCTTAAGATTCTACATAGTCTAATCATACAAAAGGATAGACAAAAAGCAATAAATCTTGATTTTTTAAATAAAGTACAGTAAATTTAAACCGAACGATCGGTAGGTAATGCTTAAAAAGAGGTGAAAAAAATGACAGAGCAAAAATTAAGGAAAGCCGCCATAGAACTTTTTATTGAACACGGGTATGAAGGAACGTCAATTGCTAAAATTGTGCAAAAAGTCGGGATTAGAAAGTCATCTTTCTACGCTCATTTCAAATCAAAGGGTGAATTATTTCTTGCAGTGTTTAAAGAGGCAGTGGGAAAGGAAAGTGACCGAATAAGTGAAATTGAAAAGCAGCTGGCAGAAAAAGAGCCGGTGATGCAGCTGCATGAAATGTTTAAAAACCTTTCTGATCCTCAAAATGGCGGAATGGAGACTCATTTTCTTCACCGTATGCTTTTTTATCCACCAACGGAATTCAAAAGGGAGATGAAGGTTATATTCGGTGAGATGGAAGGAGAAGCGTCTCAAATCATTCGGAAAAAAATTGCAGAAACAGCGAAAAATGCAGACGATACAGAAAATTTACTTGCCGTCTTTTATGCATTAATTGACGGGTTGTCGATTGAGACCCATCTTTATACTGAAGCGGAATATAAAAAAAGACTTCAGGCAGCATGGACTGTTTTTCGTGGAAATTTAAAGTAAACAGGAAGGATGGAGAAAAATGGCTTGGATTTATTTGATTGCAGCGGGTGTAACAGAGATCGTCTGGGCACTTGGACTGAAATTTTCGGAAGGATTTACGAATCTTGTTCCTTCTATCGTAACGATTCTATTTATTACAATCAGCTTTTATCTTCTATCAAAAGCAATGAAGCAGATTCCAGTCGGAACAGCTTATGCTACATTTACAGGAATTGGTGCGGTTGGAACCGCGATTATCGGGATGGCTCTGTTCGGTGAACTGATCAGTGCGGCAAAAATCTTTTTCCTGCTGCTGTTAGTCGGGGGCATCGTGGGATTGAAGCTGGTTGATTCCTCAGAAGAAGAGAAGGTGGGTGAACAGTAATGGCTTGGGTTTTATTAGGAATAGCGGGGATTTTCGAAGTGCTTTTTGTTCTTTCAATGAAGCTTTCAGAGGGATTTACCAAAACGAAATACTTTATAGCATCTGTTGTTGCAGGGGGAACCAGCTTTTATCTTTTATCACTTGCCCTGCTTGAAGTTCCGGTTGGTACAGGCTACGGCGTATGGACAGGCATTGGAGCAGTCGGAAGTGTCGTAGCAGGCATGCTCTTTTTTAAAGAAAGCAAAGATATTCGCAAGCTTGTATTTGTTGCAATGATTGTCACCGGTGTAGTCGGTTTGAGACTAGTATCGGGATAATTGGGATAAACACGAATAAAAAAGCCGCCTATTTTGAAATAGGGGGCTTTTTCATTGGTAGAAAAAGTTGATGATCCTGTTAATAAAGTAGGTTCTTTAATCACCCTGTGATATAACTGGAATGTCCTCTGTACAAAGATTAGGTTTATTGGAGTGGAAGGCGGGGACTCCAGCGTGATGAAGCGGGAAGGGTGAGACACAGAAGATGCGGCAGCATCGATGTGGCTCACCTCCCGCCACGCGGAAAGCCTCCGCCTGGAACGGAAATAAACCGGTCTCGATTAAGAGGTTCATCATTAGATCAACCCGGATGTCCTTAACTATCACCACACAAAAAGCCTCCGCCTGGAACAGAAATAATCCTTCCTGGCAGAGGCTTTTTCATTTTGATCGTATTCAACCTGTTTTCACTTTAGCTTGGTCACCCGCAGCTTCGTCTGAAAACCGATCAATAATGGCAGAGATGGCGCCGTCGCCTGTTACGTTACAGGCTGTGCCAAAGCTGTCCTGTGCCAAATAAAGAGCAAGCATCAAGGACGTCATTGTTCCTGAGAAGCCAAGAATGGATTCTAAAAGACCAAGTGAAGCGACAACTGCTCCTCCTGGAACACCAGGTGCTGCAATCATGGTGATCCCGAGCATTAAGATAAACCGGAGAATCATATCAAAATCAGCAGTTTGTCCATTAATCAGCATGACAGCCATTGCACAGCTGACAAGCGTAATCGTGCTTCCGGATAAATGAACAGTGGCCAAAAGCGGAACACAAAAGTCAGCAATGCGCCCGCGGACACCGGTTTTTTTCGTCCGCTCAAGCGTGACCGGGATCGTGGAAGCCGAGGATTGAGTACCAAGCGCTGTAAAGTATGCAGGAAGCATGGTTTTTACCATTGTAATCGGAGACTGTTTGCGCAAAGAGCCTGCGATGGTGTATTGAATAAATAAATAAAGTAAATGGAGAACAATAATCATGATAAAGACTTTCAAAAATACACTTAAGATAGAGCTTACCTGTCCGCCTTGCGTCATATTGGCGAAAATCCCGAAAATATGAAAAGGCAAAAGAGGAATGATGATTTTTTCGATAAGCTGCTGTATGATCTTGCGAAATTCTTCAAGAATATTTAATAAATAAGAGCTTTTTAAAGACGCCATTCCAATTCCGAGGACAAAGGCCAAAAGAAGTGCCGTCATGACGCCCATTAACGGAGCCATTTCGACTTCAAAAAATCCGGATAGCAATGCGCTTTCGGGATCATCAAAAGCCTGAGAAGCCTGGTTTTCTAGTAAAACAGGGTAGAGAATTGTAGCGGCGCCATATGCAAGCAGTCCCGCTGCAACTGTAGAAGCGTAGGCAATTCCTGTTGTAAGACCGAGAATTTTTCCTGCCCCTTTACCCATTGCACCAATTCCTGGAGCGATAAAAGCAATGATAATAAGCGGGATAGCAAAATTTAAAAAGTTGCCGAATAAATCATTAAACGTTGCAAAGCCTCTGATTAAGCCGTCTGGAGCAAAGCTGCCAATTGTAACCCCTAAGGCAATGGCCAGGATGATTCTTGGAAGTAAACCGATCTTTTTCATGATGAGTCCTCCTGATGTGTACAACTGTATTTATTAGAAGGATTATAACGTCTTATCTCGTATTTGTTAAGAGAAAAGCAGGCTGTTATAAAAGTACATTTTTTCTGAATAATTAGACCATTCACTTCCGGCTCGCCACTTCCCGGTTCTTTTGTTATATTGGGCAAAGAAATGCTGGAATGACAATCTTCTTTATGAACCCTATAAACATGTTAAAATAAAAAAGTATGCGAAAAATAACAAGCAGAATGCCATATTACGATGAACTTATTGGAGGATTTTATAAATGAAAACAAAATTATGTTTATTATTTGGAGGTAAATCAGCTGAGCATGAGGTTTCTCTTCAAACAGCAAAAGCGGTTATAAAAGCGTTGGATCTGGAGAAATTCGACATTGATCCGGTGTTTATTTCACCAGAAGGAGAATGGAGAAAAGGCACTCCGCTTAAAAGCCCTGTAGAAGATGTAGCAGAACTTCAATTTGGTTCAGAGCAAAACGTGTCAGCTGCAGAAGGATTGCAATCGACTTCTCTTCAAACCATCGATTCCACTGACCGTGGCTATGACATTATTTTCCCTTTGCTTCATGGACCTAACGGAGAAGACGGAACGGTTCAAGGCTTAATGGAAGTGCTCAATCTTCCATATGTGGGTAACGGCGTTCTGGCTTCTTCAGCTGGCATGGACAAAGTCATTATGAAAAACCTGTTTAAAGAAGCAGGACTGCCGCAGGTTTCCTACGTATCTTTTATCAGAAGCACATGGGAAACAGATCATGAAGCAGCGTACAAAAAAGTAGAACAGGAAATCGGCTACCCATGCTTTATTAAGCCTGCCAATCTCGGCTCAAGCGTGGGCATCAGCAAGTGCACAAGCCGTGAAGAGCTCGAAGCAGGCTTTACAGAAGCGTTTCTTTATGACCGCAAAATTATTGTTGAACAAGGCGTAAAAGCAAGAGAGATTGAAATTGGCGTTTTAGGAAATGACTTCCCTGAAATGTCAGTACCAGGTGAAATCGTTGCAAAGAAAGATTTCTACGACTATAAAGCCAAATATGTAGATGGTGATTCTGTCATGATTATCCCGGCAGAACTTCCAGACGGAATGGCTGAAACACTTCAGCAAATGTCAAAAACCGCATTTCAAGCGGTCGATTGCTCCGGTCTAGTCCGTGCAGATTTCTTTGTCACAGAAGAAAATGAGATTTTCATCAATGAAATTAATACCATGCCTGGCTTCACACCGTACAGCATGTTTCCTCTTCTGTGGGAGAACTCAGGTGTTCCTTATGCCGAGTTAATTGAAAGACTGGTTGCTCTTGGAATTGAGCGCCATAATGAAAAGCAAAAGATTAAATATACGGTATAAGGAGTTAATCCAATGAAACGAACACTTAAGCAAGTTGCAGACATGCTTGAAATAAATTCCCCGGACACAGCTTTTCATGATGTAGTTATTGAAGGGGCAAGCATTAACACACGCACAATTAAAAAGGGTAATTTATTCATTCCATTTAAGGGAGAAAAAGTGGACGGCCATCAATATGTTGATCAGGCTTTTGAAAAAGGGGCTGCAGCAACCTTGTGGCAGGATGGTGCCGGGACGCCGCCTGCTGGAGTACCTGTTTTGGTCGTTAAAGATCCGGAGCTGGCTCTTCAAAAACTTGCCCGTATTTACAGGCAGGAAGCTTCTTTTAAGGTTGTCGCAATTACCGGAAGCAACGGAAAAACGACAACCAAGGATATGATTGCTGGTATTTTATCTCACTCGTTCAAGGTGCAAAAAACAGAAGGCAACTTTAACAATCAGCTCGGTTTACCGTTGACGCTGCTTGATGTAAAGGAAGATACCGAAGTTTCTGTACTTGAAATGGGTATGAGCGGCTTTCGTCAAATTGCTTTTTTAACTGAACTTGCTCAGCCGGAAATTGCGGTGATCACAAATATTGGTGAATCTCATCTTCAGGACCTCGGTTCAAGAGAAGGCATCGCAAAAGCAAAATTTGAAATTACAGAAGGATTGAGCGAGGAAGGAATCCTGTTTTATTATGGGGATGAGCCGCTGTTAACGGGGCTTGTTGAAAAGGCACCAGGATTCCAGTCTTCTTCCTACGGCTACGGTGAATCCAATGACTTTAGTCCAAAAAGGATTGAAATGTCCGAAGATGGAAGCAGAATTTATTTAAATGAAGAAACGGACGAGTGGATTGATGTCCCAGTACTTGGTAAACATAATGTGCTGAATGCACTTGCCGCCATCAAAGTAGCTCTTCATTTAGGGATGGACACAACGTCTATTACACAAGGCTTTTCGCAAATGAAATTGACGGGTATGCGCATGGAAAAGGTGGATGGCGCTAAAGGCGAGATTATTATTAACGATGCCTATAATGCGAGCCCCACTTCTATGAGAGCAGCCATTGCCTTTGCTGAAGAAGTAAGGGGGCAGGGCCGAAAAATTCTGCTGCTTGGAGATATGCTCGAACTCGGAACGGAGGAAGAAGTGTTCCACCGTGAAATCGGCAAAGAGCTGAGTCCTGACAAAATTGATTATGTTCTGACCTTTGGTGACAGAGGACAATGGATTGGGGAAGAAGCAAGCAAGCGATTCCCTAAAGGAAGGGTCCGCACATTTGGCCAGAATAAAAAAGAGTTGATCTCTATTTTGCAGAAACTGACGGTCAAAGGAGATTTGCTGCTAGTCAAAGGGTCTCGAGGCATGCTGCTTGAAGAAGTGGTAGAAGCGTTAAAATAAGCTGCACCTGCATTCTCATCCCTCTAAATGGGGGTGGGGATGCTTTTCTTTTTTAGCAAAGCTTTACTGTTTTTGATTTAGGGTAAAGAGTAAATACTTACGTTAAGAGAAATCAGGAGTGATACTGGATGGGGCAAAAGGGTTGTTTGCTTATACACGGTTTTACTGGCGGAGCTTATGAGGTAAATCCTTTAGCACGTTATTTGAGAGAACATACAGACTGGATTGTTTCTGTACCTGTGCTGCCGGGACATGGAAGGAAGCTTAATCTTAGGGAAACGACTGCTGCAGAGTGGATTTCCTTTGCAGAAGAAGAATTGAAGCGGCTGTGGCTGTACTGTGATGAAGTATTTGTCATTGGTTTTTCTATGGGGGGATTAATTGCAGCCTACCTTGCTATTCACTATCCTGTCAGCAAACTGGTGTTGTTAAGTACGGCAGCGCTTTATGTGAATACGAAGCAGATTGCAAAAGATATTAACATGTTATTTAAAGATGTATGGAGCAAAAAGTTGAATGAAAATGAATGGTTTGGTCATTATAAATACAAGCTCATTCATACTCCGGTTCGCGCTATGCGTGAATTTCGCAAGATTGCAAAAGCAACGGTTCCTTTGCTTTCCCAGGTAACCATTCCCACATTTATAGCCCAGGGTGAAATGGACGGCATTGTTCCTCCGCGCGCAGCCCGTTTTGTCTACGACCGGATCGGCACGTATGAAAAAAAATTATATTTATCAAAAACGTCCAAACACCTTATCTGCTATGGAGCCGACAGTGAAGCCCTTTTTGGAGAAATCGCTTTCTTTTTGTCGCAGACCGAACACCCTGATGAAGGATGATTGTTTTTTGGTAAAATGCGTGATAAGATATCTAAGACATCTGGTACATTTTGTGCAATGAGCTCTTTTGATAATTGAAGAGTGTATTTTTTTGTTGGTTGTCTTTATCAACATGAAGACCAATTTTATAAAAATTGGCATCTTTGGCGCACTCGGCATATGACCGAGTTTTATTTTTTGCTTAGAAGCAGAAATTCTAATGCAGCCTTTTAATTCTAAGCAGAGTCGACAGTTCAGTTAAGCGGCTAGCTTGCCGGCTGACCTAAATGCGACTTGGGCAGAGTTCGCCCTATATATCTTTATAAGGACAACGATGAAAAGCTATCGCAGTCTTCTAAGCGATCATAGCGATGTGTATGAAATAGATGATTCACAAGACAAAGGAGATTGAAATAATTTGACACTTTTTTCAGAATTACCAATTAGTCCAGTAATCCTAAAATCAATTAAACGTATGGGGTTTGAAGAGGCTACACCAATCCAGTCAGGTACCATTCCATTATCTGTTGAGGGCAGAGATATTATCGGCCAGGCACAGACGGGAACAGGGAAAACAGCTGCATTCGGTATCCCAATGCTTGAAAAAATTGATGTAAAGTCACCTAATATCCAAGGATTGATCATCGCTCCAACACGTGAGCTTGCGATTCAGGTATCAGAAGAGCTTTACAAAATCGGGAGCGACAAGCGCGTACGCGTTCTTTCGGTTTATGGCGGTCAGGACATTCAGCGCCAGATCCGTGCAATGAAGAAAAATCCTCATATCATCGTCGGAACACCGGGACGTCTGCTTGATCATATTAATCGCCGTACATTGAAGCTTGAAAACGTACAGACACTTGTATTGGACGAAGCAGATGAAATGCTGAACATGGGTTTCATTGATGACATCGAGTCGATCCTTAAAACCGTGCCTGACACTCGTCAAACACTTCTGTTCTCGGCAACAATGCCAGGACCGATCCGTAAAATTGCTGAGCGTTTCATGAGCAATCCTGAAACAGTAAGCGTTAAAACAAAAGAAATGACTGTTGAAAATATTGAGCAGTTCTTTGTAAAAGCACATGAGCGCGAGAAATTTGACGTTCTTTCACGTCTTCTTAACGTTCAATCACCGGAGCTTGCGATCGTTTTCGGCCGTACAAAGCGCCGTGTTGATGAGCTTGCCCGTGCACTTGAAATCCGCGGCTACATGGCTGAAGGAATTCACGGTGACTTAACTCAGGCGAAACGTATGTCTGTTCTTAAGAAATTTAAAGAAGGCCGCATCGATGTTCTTGTAGCAACAGATGTAGCAGCCCGCGGACTTGATATCTCAGGTGTTACACATGTATACAACTACGATATCCCGCAAGATCCTGAAAGCTATGTCCACCGTATCGGACGTACGGGCCGTGCAGGCAGAACAGGTATGGCAATGACGTTTGTAACGCCGCGCGAAATGAACTACCTTCGCGTTGTAGAGCAAACAACGAAGAAGAAAATGACGCAGCTTCGTCCACCAAGCTCTTCAGAAGCTTTAGAAGGCATGCAGCGTACAGCAGTGGATTCATTAAAAGAAACCATTGAAAAGAACAATCTTGAAGAATACAAAGTGCTCGCACGCGAACTAATGAACGAAAACGAAGCATTAGACGTAATTGCTGCTGCACTTAAGACGTTAACAAAAGAGCCGGACAGCACACCGGTTGAAATTACACCGGAAAAACCACTTTCATCTAAAAAACATGGTGGCGGCGGAAGCAAGCCATACCGTAAAGATGATAAAAAATACGGAAACCGCGGCGGAAATCGCAGCGGCGGCGGAACTGCAAGCAAAGGCGGATCTAAGCCTTACAACAGCCGTCAACGCCCTGCAACAAGACGCCCTTCATCTTCACGTACTGAAGGTTAATAAAATGAAAAAAGCTGGCGGGAAATTCCCCGTCAGCTTTTTTTATCGATTTGTAAGCTCATACATGACACCATGACTTTGCAGGATAAAGTCGATTTTGTCAAATTGCTGCTTATCCATACTTGGACCACGTTCAAAATCAAGTTCTACCCCATTATTCAGGGTGAGCACGAGGGTTTCATAAGGGATATCATCATTTCGTTTCAACAGTTTTGCTTCTTCGACATCCGACCATTGATATTCTTCTGCGTTTAATGATAAAAATTCATTATGGACAATCCGCTCATCGCGCAGCACAGAATAATTGGTAATACTGACAGCAAGAAGAGCAACCGAAACCATGACAAGAACTGCAGCCGCTATTTTTGCTTTTTTGGCTTTAAAATACATAACGAAACAAAAGATAGAAAGTAAAAGGATGCCTGTGCCAAACAAAATATTGGAAATCGATGGGGTTTTAATATGAATTAAATCTCCAGCGCTAAACCAGACAAGGTGAATTAAATTTGGGGCGACAAACCCCAGTAAAATACCCATCAACAGTGTAATAATGCCCATCACAATCCAAATCATGTTACCTTCTGTAAATGATGAATTCATATGTGTCCTCCTTATACCAACTTTTATTAAATGTACGACGAACAAACGATAAAAGATTCACTTCATTTGAAAATAATTGAATAATCAGGAAAAGATGTCTTTTAAAGTATACAAAAATCCCTCCTAATTGGGAATACCTTTTGATAAAAATTCAAATTTATGGATTAACTCAAAAGTGAAACATCCCACTATGCCGGCACGTAGTATAGTATATAGATAAGAAGCAGCTTACAGATTGGAGAGAATGGTATGGAACGAAGGGAACCAAACAAGAGAATTTCAGAGAGAGCGCTGACAGTCTGGAAATTATATGGCTGGATCAGCACCGCGATACTAGGAGTCATCGGAATTGGCGTGATTACGCTAAGTGTTTTGTTTAACTGGTCGTATTGGTTTATTGTGGGTGCAGCAGCAATACCTATTTTAAATGCTGTTCTATTCGTATATATATTTCCAACGCTAAAATGGAAAAGATGGCGCTATGAAGTAAGGGAAGAGGAAATCGAACTGCAGCATGGTATTTTTATTGTGAAGAGGACTCTCGTTCCAATGGTCAGAGTTCAGCATGTGGATACAGAACAAGGGCCGATTTTAAGAAAATACCGATTAGCGACGATTTCCATTTCCACTGCAGCAACCGTTCACCAAATTCCGGCGCTTGATATTGACGAAGCAGATTCTTTAAGAGACTCTATTTCTGCTCTGGCAAGGGTGGCGAAAGACGATGTCTGAGGAAAAAAGACTTCATCCAATATCCGCAGTCATTAATTTCGTTAAGGCGCTGAGAGAAGCACTTATACCAATCGTGGTTTTAATTTTCTTAAATCAGGGAGAACGGAATTCCTTTTTGGATTACCTGCCGTTTATCGGTATGGGCGTATTTATGATTATTATTTTATTTTTAGGGATTTTAAAATGGTGGAGATTTACATACCGCGTCGAAGAAGGCGAATTACGCATCGAGTACGGACTTTTTGTTAAAAAGAAACGGTATATTCCATTTGAACGAATACAAAGCTTAAATTATTCTGAAGGCATTTTTCACCGCCCGTTAAAGCTTGTAAAAATTAAAGTAGAAACAGCCGGTACTTCGAATTCACTAGAATCAGAAGCTGAATTAACGGCGATTACAAAAGAAGAAGCAAACGAGCTGAATTCTTTCATTTCAAAAGCGAAAAAGAAGATAAAAGAAAGAATTGAAGTAGACGAAGATGGTGTGCCGATTGAAGAAGAGTCTGAACAGGAGGAAGAGGTTGAAGGGAAGATTTTGTACAAGATGAGTGCGAAGGATTTAGTGATCATGGCTACTACGTCCGGAGGAGCTGGCGTTGTCATTTCCGGTCTTCTGATTTTTCTTTCTCAGTTCAGTGAGTTTATTCCTTATGAGACGGTCATGGATGAATTTATGGACGTGGTTCAAAGCGGCATTCTGATTGTGGCGGTTACTGTCTTTATTGTTTTGTTTTTTGCCTGGCTGATTGCAGTAGCGATGACATTTATTCGCTATGCCTCTTTTACCGTCAAACTAGTTGATAAAGACTTGGTGATTACAAGAGGGCTTTTAGAGAAAAAGCAGACGACCATCCCGCTCAATCGAATACAAGGAATCCGTTTTAATCAAAACCTGTTAAGAGAGCCTTTTAAATATGCAGCCGTTACCATCGAAAGTGCAGGCGGATCGGCGCTTGAAAAGGACTCTAATACAATCAGGCTGCTTCCGATGATTCGTTCAAGTGAAGCGCCGCGCATTTTAGAGGAAATCCTTCCTGAATATGAATGGAGCACGGATTTTACCGGTGCACCAAAGCGCTCTATTTTCCGGTATATGTTTTGGAATCTGCTCTTTATTTCATTCATTATTGCACCCGTGTCTTACTTTTTCTATCCATACGGATTGCTGTCACTGCTGCTCTATCCGCTGCTTGCAGGTCTTTCGTGGCTGCAATATAAAAGTGCCGGCTACCGTCTGAGTGAAGACCAGCTGACCGTGCAGTTTCGGGTATTTGATAAACAGATCGTGTACATGAAGAAAAAAAGAATTCAATCACTGGAATTAAAAGAAACCTGGTTTCAGCGCAAGGGCAGAGTCGCTACCTTGTCTGCTACGATCAAGTCGTATATTGCAGGAAGTGTAAATACGGTGAATCATCTTGATGTTAAAGATGTGGAAAAGGTTATGGAGTGGTATCAGCCGGAAACGGCACCGCGTGCGGCAAAGCAGGCAGAAGCCTTGCCTGAGGAGTAAGAAGGAAACAATGACAAAAAGGATCAGACTGGTTGAATGCGGCCTTGGATCACTAGTAATCCATCCGCTTATCACCCAGTCTGAGCTTTTCTTATTTTTTTCTGGAGCTAAAAACAAATAATCCAATGAAAAATCCAGCAGCGAGACCGGCAAAATGGGCTGTTATATTAACATTAGGGGTAAAGAAGGTCATGATCACACTTATGATCAAAAGCGGAAGCATGATTTGCCTTAATTCAGCTGGAGCCCGCTCCTTAAAAATAAGAAGGATGGCTGCATAGACCCCAAACAGACCAAAGATGGCTCCGCTCGCACCGACCGACAAGTACATGGGCGGGTGAATGAGCCAGGTGACCAGATTGGCAATGATGCCGGTTAATAAATAAATAACCGTGAATTGAACATGTCCTGCAATTCGTTCAAGGGCCGGTGCAAACAGCACAAGTGAGAAGGTGTTAAACAACACATGCCATAAGTCAGCGTGAGCGAAAATGGGTGTGACAAGCCTCCACCACTCACCAGCGGAAATTAAAAAATTTGCACCAATCATAAAGCCCATTGTACTGTCCCCGATACTGCCGGGAAGGGATGTTAAAATAAAGACAACAGCGTGAATAATGACAAGAGTGGATACAACAGGATAAAGTTTAATAAATTGTGATAGACTTTCTGTACGTACGAACAATGAAATGATTCCTCCCTCTTAAAACTTGGATCATTCCTTTCATCATACAATAAATTCAGATAAAAAGGGTGAGCAGATGATTAGTGGAATTGGCCTCGACTTAATCGAGCTGAACCGGGTCAGATCTGTCGTCCGGAGACAGCCTAAACTTGCCGGACGCATCCTGACTCAAAATGAGTTGCACCAGTACCTTGCTTTTTCGGAAGAAAGAAAGATTGAATTTCTTGCAGGCAGATTTGCAGCAAAAGAGGCATATGCAAAAGCACTGGGAACAGGAATTGGTTCTCATCTTTCCTTTCAGGATATTGAGATTGTAAAAGATTCAAATGGCAAACCTTTTATAAAAGCGGACACACCAGGCGTGGTGCACCTCTCCATCACCCATACAAGAGAATATGCTGCTGCTCAAGTCATTATTGAGCACAGTGGAACATAAGCTAAAGCGTAAGAACAGGAAACTGGTTCTTGCGTTTTTTATTTTACCTATGAAGACGAGCCTGCAAGGGACAAACCATTATAAGGAAAGGGGAGAAAAGAAGAAACGAGGTGATCGGTATTAAATGGGATGGCGCTAATGGAACAGGGGGATAGGTGCAGAGTGTTTCATCAAATTTGAAAAAATTACTGCTTGCTTCCGACCTATTCAGTTTGAACAAAACAAGTAAATAAATCCTCCATTTGCGCTGTAACCGCCATCAATCAACTCTTGTCTGCTGCATTTGTTTTGCGAATATTTAACAGGCTTGTCTCATATGATCATATGGCACCAACACACGAACGGAGCGTTGACTCAACAAAGGGGAGGAAGCCATGAAGAAGCTAGCTTGGTCGTTGTTAATTGGATGTTTGGTCCTTTTATTGTCTGCGTGCGGAGAGACTACGAAAGAAGAGGCAACAAGCGATCTATCTGAAAAAGTTGAGGATGTGGATGGGTACAAGGCAACGGCGAAGATGGTATTTGAAACAGGGGAAGAGCCACAGGAATATGATGTGGAAGTTTGGCATTCAAAGCCGAACTATTACCGGGTTCATTTAAAGCACGCTGAAGAAAAGCAAAGTCAAATGATTATCCGCAACGATGAAGGTGTATTCGTTTTGACTCCTGCCTTAAATAAAAGCTTCCGTTTTCAAAGTGATTGGCCGAGCAATGGAAGCCAGGCGTACTTAATTGAATCACTGGTAAAAGACATTGAAGAAGATGATGCAGCGACATTTGCAGAAAAAGATGGCGCCTATGTATTTGAGTCAAAAACACGGTACAAGCATCAGCATATGTTCCCGATGCAGGAAGTGATCTTTGATAAGGATTCCCTTACTCCTTCTTCAGTTAAAGTAAAAGATGCAGAAGGAAACGTGAAAATCAGTTTAACTTTTACGAACGTTGATCTGGATGCCACATTTGAGAAAAGTGATTTTAATCTCGAGAAAAATATGATGGGTGCTCAGCTGGAAGTGCCTGTTTTAGGCGACGGAGAAGAAGAAGAGCCTTTTGCAGTCCTGTACCCGACGCTAGAGCTTGAAGGTACAGCCCTTCATGAAGAAGAAGAAGTGGAAGTTGACGGCGGAAAGCGTGTCATTATGACGTTCAGTGGGGAAAAGAATTATACGCTGATTCAGGAGAAAGTTGATGCTGCTCCGGTGATGATGACCACAACCGATGCCCCTGGAGACGTAGTTGATCTAGGTTTTGCGGTCGGTTCGATTACCGAGCAATCCGTATCCTGGACCTATAACGGGGTTGATTACATGCTTGCTTCAACCGACTTATCTCAAGAAGAAATGGTGAATGTTGCTCGATCCGTTCAAGGGGATATGATAAAATAGCCACATCTTTATTTAAGGAGCTGATTCTTTTGAGTCGCTCCTTAAATGATTCTTAAGGGTGTGGATACTTATGAAGGCTCAGGAACAGTTTCACCGTGATACATGGGTTGAGGTGGATTTAGATGCCATCGAGCATAATATTGAACAAATTTCACAAGTGATTGGGCCTAAGGTTGGGATTATGGCTGTTGTAAAAGCCAATGCGTACGGTCATGGCTATGTTCAAATTGCCAAAACCGCTCTTTCAAGCGGCGCAACTCATTTAGCTGTCGCTTTTATCGACGAAGCACTTTTCTTGAGAAAACAGGGAATTCAGGCGCCAATTGTTGTACTCGGTGCTTCAAGACCCTCAGATGCTGAACTGGCTGCGAGGCAGAGCATTCGCTTGACCATTTATTCAAAAGAATGGCTGCAGCAGGCAGAGACATATCTTACGAAGGACGCTACCCTTCTCGTGCATCTGAAATGTGATACAGGAATGGGAAGGCTCGGAATTAAAACGGCTCAAGAGCTTAAGGAAATAGAAAAACTGGTTCACGATATAGAAGCGATTTCAATCGAAGGAATCTACACTCATTTTGCTACTGCAGATGAATTGGATCGATCGTATACAGACCGGCAAATGGATACTTTCACAACTCTTGTTGCAGAGCTTAAAGAAAAACCGCCGCTGGTGCATGCTTCCAACAGTGCTGCTGCTTTATTTAGACAGGATTCACTTCTATCCATTATACGGTTCGGCATATCAATGTACGGGTTATCTCCATCAAGTGAAATTGCGGACAGGCTGCCGGCAAAGCTCATTCCCGCACTTTCTTTGCATACGACCATTGTTCAAGTGAAAAAGTTAAAACGCGGTGAAAAAGTCAGCTATGGAGCCACGTATGAAGCAGCTGAGGAAGAATGGATCGCCACTCTTCCGATTGGATATGCTGACGGTTGGATTCGTAAAATGCAGGGCTTTGAAGTGCTGGTCGATGGCATTCGGGTTCCGCTAGTAGGAAGAATTTGCATGGATCAGTGTATGATCCGGCTGCCGGATGAATATTCTCCTGGTACACGGGTAACCTTGATTGGAAGACAAGGGAAGAGCGAAATAAAGATTGAGGAAATAGCGGATTATCTTGATACCATTAATTATGAAGTGGCATGTGCAATTTCTGCGCGGGTGCCCCGAATTTACTGGAAGGAAAAGAAGTCTGTTTCTGTATTAAATGCGCTAATGTAGTCAATGCTTGCAAATAATTGTCAGATATATTCCGATTGGACCTTCTCACATGGCGCTTTTAGTGGTACTATTAAAATGGACTTGAATGATGAACGAACATTTATTAATTTGAAAAAACAATCAAATAAGGTATGCAATGATGGTGGAGGTGTAGTTTGTGTCGGAATCCAGCGTAACGTCAGAAATTTTGGTGCGTTTGCCAAAACAACTATTGATCGAACTTGATGCATTTGCTGAGCAGGAAGAAATAAGCCGCAACGAATGCATTTATCACGCGACGAAAATGTTGATGCGGGAACGGCGTAAGAAACAAACTCAAGACGCGATGCGACGAGGGTACATGGAGATGGCGAAAATTAATCTATCTATGGCATCCGAAGCATTACAGGCCGAGTACGAGGCCGGGCATACCGTGGAACGATTGGTAAGCGGGGAATAACGCTTTGATTGTAAAGCGCGGTGATGTATTTTTTGCTGACCTGTCACCGGTTGTCGGTTCTGAGCAAGGTGGAGTCCGCCCCGTTCTCATCATCCAAAACGACATCGGAAATCGGTTCAGCCCCACTGTGGTGGTCGCAGCCATAACAGCACAAATCCAAAAAGCCAAGCTTCCTACCCATGTTGAGATCAGTTCAAAGCGGAATGGCTTTGAGCGGGATTCAGTTATTTTGCTTGAACAAATCAGGACGTTAGATAAACAGCGATTAACAGACAAAATAACCCATCTAGATGACGAGATGATGGATAAGGTAGACGAGGCTCTGCAAATCAGCTTAGGATTAGTCGACCTCTAACGTGGAAACGCTCTTAATTATGGAGCGTTTTTTTCTTATGGATAGACCCGGCACCTTCACTACTCTATAATAGATAATAAAGGCTTAAAATGAATGCTCGTCAAAAGAGTGTAAAGAGGTGGACACATTGCATAATGAAGTAATCGCTCATATAAAATCAAGAAAAAGTGAACTGATTGAAAAATGGATCGACCGAGTAAAGGAAGATGCAGATGAACGAATGGTTAATGTCGTATCTGAACAGGTGTTCCAAGGGACAAGCTATGAATTTTTCGACTTGATTTTGCTGAGTCTGAGCGAAAAGGACCATGAATATAAAAACAAACTGCAGATGTTTTCAGAAAAGGTTGTACGGCTGGGCTGGCCCATTACCTTTGTGGTGTCAGGACTGAGAAAGTTTATCCATCTTGTACACGACGATCTGATCGAACAGGGTGTTGTATCAAAAGAACGTGAAGGTGAATATTTGGAATCTCTTGATGAATGGCTGGCCCCATTATCAAATGAAATTATCCATACATACGCATCTACATGGGAAAAA
This sequence comes from Jeotgalibacillus campisalis, assembly GCF_000829515.1. Lineage (GTDB taxonomy): Bacteria > Bacillota > Bacilli > Bacillales > Jeotgalibacillaceae > Jeotgalibacillus > Jeotgalibacillus campisalis. The sequence goes on from NZ_JXRR01000012.1 coordinate 18,971, forward strand.
ACAGTTTCTCTTCAAAAAATCGCCCTTCAGGAATTATCTGCGCCGCTGATTCCTGTAGTGGAACATATATCCATAATGCCTTTAGTGGGCACAATCGACACTGAACGTGCTAGACTGATTATGGAAAATTTACTTGATGGAGTTGTAAGCCATAGAGCCGAAGTGGTGCTCATTGATATAACGGGTGTCCCGGTCGTGGATACGATGGTCGCACACCACGTGATTCAGGCAGCAGAAGCCGTCCATTTAGTTGGTGCGCGGTGTATGCTTGTCGGAATCCGTCCGGAGATTGCCCAGACCATAGTGAATCTTGGAATCGATTTAAATAAGTTTATAACGACAAGCACCCTTAGAAAAGGCATGGAGAAGGCGCTTGAAATGACGAATAGAAAAATTGTGGAATTGGAGGGTGTAAATTGAGAATCCCGATTTTAAAATTAAAGGACTGTCTTCTGGTATCCATTCAATGGGAGCTGGATGATCAGACAGCCTTGCAATTTCAGGAAGATCTGCTAAAGAAAATACATGAAACAAATGCAAGAGGTGTGGTCATAGATATAACGTCTATTGATTTTATTGACTCTTTTATTGCCAAGGTTCTCGGAGACGTTATCAATATGTCAAGGCTTATGGGTGCAAAAGTAGTCATTACAGGCATTCAGCCAGCAGTCGCAATCACGTTAGTTGAGCTTGGAATCAGACTGGATGATGTGATGACGGCTTTAGATCTCGAAAAAGGTTTAGAGAAACTTCAACAGGAATTGGGGGACTAACCGAATGGAAATCCAATCCTGTGTGACCATCTTAAATGAATGGGATATTGTAGCTGCAAGACAGCTGGGGAGAAATGTGGCGAAGGAACTGGGATTTGGAACAGTGGATCAGGCAAGAATCACCACGGCCATTAGTGAATTGGCGAGAAACATTTATCTCTATGCTGGACAAGGACAGCTTTGTATAGATCGATTAAACGAGCAAGGAAAGACAGGCCTGCGGATTATAGCAATAGATGAGGGGCCGGGCATTCCGGATATCCGGAAAGTAATGGAAGATGGTTTTTCTACATCAGGAGGTCTTGGAGCAGGTCTCCCGGGCGTAAGACGTCTAATGGATGATTTTAATATAGACTCCAATCCTGGGGAAGGTACAGACATCCGCGCTACCAAATGGCTCCGATAGGAGGATATAAATTAAATGGATTTTCGGGAAAAAATGGATGAGAAATTTATTGGCGTTTTAACGGATTTCATGCAATCACAGTCTGAGGAATCATTATATGCAGCACAGCAGTTCAGCAGACTTGCACTCGAACATAAAATTCCTCCCGAAGAAATTGTGAATTTGCAAAAAAGTGCGATGCAGGAATTGATGCCAGACCTTCCTCCAGAGGTTTGGCATTCCTTTGATATTTTACTTGAGGTTATGACAGCATACGGCTTTGCGTTTCGGGAATATCAAAGCCTCATCGATACCCAAAAGGAATTTAAGAACGAAATGGAGATCGCTTCAAGCGTGCAGGAAACCTTGCTTGGCACTTCGGTTCCAACCATTGACGGCCTTGAAATCGGTGCGCTTAGTGTCCCGGCAAAACAAATGAACGGTGATTATTTCCACTTTGTCCATGATGGGGATCACTCTGTGAATGTAGCCATTGCAGACGTAATTGGCAAGGGCATCCCTGCCGCACTGTGCATGAGTATGATTAAATACGCAATGGACAGTCTGCCGGAATACCGCAAAGACCCAAGTGCGGTCCTTGGCAGTTTAAACCGCGTTGTGGAACAAAACGTGGATGATTCCATGTTTATCACTATGTTCTATGGCATGTATGAGCTGAAAAACCATATGCTTCATTTTTCATCAGCAGGACATGAACCAGGCTTTTTCTATTCGAAACAGCTCGATGAGTTTCTCGATCTTGAAGCGCGCGGTCTGCTGCTTGGAGTCGACAAAGATACAACTTACAAGCGATATGAACAGCAGGTTGAAATTGGGGATATGATTATCCTTATGTCAGATGGTGTAACGGAATGCAGAACGGATGAGGGATTCATTGAAAGAGAAACTCTTGTGTCCTTCATAAATAATTATATTGACCTGCCTCCGCAGGAAATTGTGAATAAAATCTTTAGAGATCTTGAAAAATTACAGCATTTTCAACTTCGTGATGACTTTACATTAATTATTATGAAACGAGTTAAGTAATCAAAAATACGTTTCAAGATCAAAATACAGGGTAGACACCCATTATAATGTGTACAGATATATGAAGAGGTGAAATAGATGAATATAACAGTCAATATAACAGAACAAACTGAAGATCAGGTTCGTGTAGCGATAGCAGGAGAAATTGATGCATTTACAGCCCCAAAACTTAGAGAGAAACTTGACCCCATTTCAACGAAAGATCCAATTACTTTAATTGCTGATTTATCTCAGGTGAATTATATGGACAGTACAGGCATCGGTGTTTTTGTCGGGCTTTTCAAAGGAATCAAAGCGAATGGCGGACATTTGCAGCTGGTTGGCCTTTCTGATCGTTTAAAGCGCTTATTTGACATTACCGGGCTTGCAGACATCATGGATATTAATCCCGAAGTAAAAGGTGGAGTGGAATAATGCAACCATTTGATTATATTGAAATGAAAATTCCCGCCAAAGCCCAGTATGTTGGGGTAATCCGTTTGACCATTTCGGGAATTGCGAGTCGGATGGGTTTTACCTATGACGATATCGAGGACTTGAAGATTGCTTCAAGCGAAGCGATTACCAACGCAGTTCAGCATGCTTACAGCGACGATGACAATGGCGAGGTTGTAGTTGGATTTGCGCTCTATAATAACCGGCTTGAAGTGATCGTAGCTGACCATGGACACAGCTTTGATTTTAAGAAAATTAAAGAAGAAGTGGGTCCATACGATGAGAGCTCTTCCGTTGATATGCTGAGGGAAGGCGGATTAGGTCTTTATTTAATTGAAAGTTTAATGGACGAGGTTAAGATACACCACAAGGAAGGTGTAACAGTCTTCATGACGAAGTATATTGAGGAAGAGCAGGTGGAGAGGGATGCGAAAACTGTCTCAACCTAATCAACCAAGCAAAGACGAAGTGCTTAAATGGATCAAGGCCTACCAGGAAACAGAAGACGATGCGGCCCAGCATAATCTTGTGCTTCACTACCGCAATTTGGTTGAGTCCATAGCCAGAAAGTATTCAAAAGGCAAATCCTATCATGAAGATATCGCGCAGGTAGGAATGATTGGCTTGTTAGGGGCAATTCGCCGCTACGACGATACTTTTGGCAAGAGCTTCGAAGCATTTGCTATACCGACGATTATTGGTGAGATCAAACGATTTCTGCGTGATAAAACGTGGAGCGTTCATGTACCAAGGCGAATTAAAGAATTAGGTCCGAAAATCAAGGCAACAGTTGAAGAGCTTACAACAGATCTTCAGCGTTCACCAAAAGTAAATGAAATAGCGGATCATCTGGAAGTATCTGAAGAAGAAATTCTTGAAGCGATGGAAATGGGAAAAAGCTACCAGGCTCTTTCTGTTGATCATTCTATTGAAGCAGATTCAGATGGCAGCACAGTGACGCTGTTAGATATCGTAGGAAGCCTGGATGATAATTACGAGAAAACGGATCAGCGGCTGGTGCTTGAAAAAGTGCTTCATGTGCTGAATGATCGTGAAAAACAGATTATCCAATATACGTATCTTGAAAACCTGAGTCAAAAAGATGCTGGTGATCAGCTTGGAATTTCCCAAATGCATGTGTCCCGCTTGCAGCGCCGTGCCATTAAGAAATTACGGGATGCCATTCAGCAAGAAAACCAGCAGGATGAGGATTTTAATTGATGGATGTCCTCCATCATGAGAGTGTCAAAGCGGTAGCAGGACAGTATACAAAAATGGGACGCAGTGTTTGTGGAGACAGCTACTTCATGATTGCTACAGAAGACTATTACGTATGCATCCTGGCTGATGGATTGGGAAGCGGAACGTATGCTCATGAAGCTTCTTCAGCTGCATGTGATGTTGTCTCCATGCATCATGAAGAAGATGTTGAAACATTAATGAACCGCTGCAATGACTCCCTTTTGAAAAAAAGAGGAGCGGCAGTTGCCATTGTAAAAGTTGATTTTACAACCAAAGTTGTTCAGTACAGCTGTGTAGGCAACGTCCGCTTTTATTTTTATTCACATGACGGGACTTTAACGTATCCCCTTCCTGTAACAGGCTATTTATCTGGCAGAAAGCAGACATTTAAGACCCAGGAATTTCTTTATGGAGAAGGATCCTCATTTCTTCTGCATTCAGATGGTCTGGAACTGACCCGTGTCCGGCCAATGCTTCAGCCTCAGCACTCTCTAGATTATATATCCTCGCAGCTTGAGTCAATTGTACGTGGAACGGATGACACAACTTTTGTTATTGGGAGATTGCCATAATGGCAGTCTCTTTTTTTTACAATCTGTCTCCTTTACAGCAAAATAAACGGAAGCTCGTATGATACAATGAGACCAATCATAATGGAAAGGCTGTGACGATTCTTATATGTCAAGCAAAGAAAACAACCATTTACTATCCCAACTGTCAAAAGAAACAGCGATCAACCAAAAGCAGGTTGAGCAGGTTATCCAACTATTAAATGAAGGCAATACCGTGCCTTTTATCGCCCGTTACCGAAAAGAAATGACAGGGGCTTTAGATGAAGTTCAAATAAAAGAGATTGATGACAGATGGAAGTATCTTCAGAATCTAGAAGCCCGCAAAACGGAAGTGATCCGGTTAATAGAGGAACAGGGCAAGCTGACGCCTGAGTTATCATCTTCCATCACGAATGCTGTAAAACTTCAAGCAGTTGAAGACTTGTATCGCCCCTATAAACAAAAGCGCAGAACCAGGGCTACAGTGGCAAAAGAAAAAGGCTTGGAGCCATTAGCGCAATGGCTGACTTCTTATCCGAAAAGCGGATCGATCGATGATGAAGCCGGCCGGTATGTCTCTGAAGAAAAAGAAGTTCTCTCTGCAGAAGAAGCACTTGCAGGAGCAAAAGACATAATCGCCGAACAAATAGCAGATGACGCTGCATTTAGAGAGTACATAAGAAGAGAAACATTCCGCCACGGAAAAGTACGCTCGTCTGTCAAGAAAGCAGAGCAAGATGAAAAAGGCATTTTTGAAATGTACTATGAATACGAGGAACCAGTGAATAAAATTGTTCCTCACCGGGTATTGGCCCTAAACCGTGGTGAAAAAGAAGAAATCCTGCGTGTGTCTATTCAGCCAGACGGAGAACGCATCATAAGCGAATTAAACAGAAAAATCATTAAGTATCCTCACTCGGTGACTGCACAGGTCGTTCAAGAAGCAATTGAAGACAGCTACAAACGGCTCATTCAGCCTTCTATCGAGCGTGAAATCCGGAATGAACTGACGGAAAAAGGCGAAAATCAGGCGATTCATATCTTCTCTGAAAATCTGAGAAATTTATTGCTTCAGTCCCCTTTAAAAGGCAAAAGAATTCTCGGAGTCGACCCGGCCTACCGGACAGGATGCAAGCTTGCTGTGGTGGATGAAACAGGAAAAATGCTGAAAGTGGACGTGATCTACCCGCATACGACAAAAGATCCTTCAAAAGCAGCGGCTATTTTCAAAAAAACACTTGCGGAATATGACATCGAACTCGTGGCAATCGGCAATGGCACCGCTTCTCGTGAAACCGAATTATTTGTAGCCGAGCAGCTGAAAGATCTTTCCCAGGAAATATTTTATTTGATTGTCAATGAAGCAGGGGCAAGTGTGTATTCCGCCTCGGACATTGCACGGGAAGAGTTTCCGGATTTGCAGGTAGAAGAACGCAGTGCTGTTTCTATTGCAAGAAGGCTGCAGGATCCTTTAGCGGAGCTGGTGAAAATCGACCCAAAATCTGTCGGAGTAGGGCAGTATCAGCATGATGTATCACAAAAGAAACTGAATGAATCGTTAACCTTTGTCGTAGAAACTGCTGTTAACCAGGTGGGGGTAAACGTCAATACTGCATCTCCTGCGCTTCTTCAATATGTAGCAGGTCTTTCTAAATCCGTTGCCCAAAATGTCGTGAAGCAAAGAGATGAGCTAGGGAAATTTGTGGACCGCACGCAATTAAAAAAGATTCCAAGACTTGGAGCTAAAACTTACGAACAGTGTATCGGGTTCCTGCGTATAACAGACGGGAAAAACCCGCTGGACCGGACACCGATTCATCCTGAACAATACACGTACGTGAAACAAATGCTGAAAATCCTAAATGCCGTCCCATCTGACATAGGCACAGAAGAACTCAAGGGTAAAATAATCGAAAAAACCCCTGAGCAATGGGCAGAAGAAATCGAGATTGGCCACCTTACGATGAAAGATATCATCGAAGCGCTTATTCGCCCGGGGAGAGATCCCCGTGAAGAACTCAGCAAACCGCTGCTAAAACAAGATGTCCTGAAAATGGAGGATCTTGATAAAGGCATGGAACTGCAAGGGACCGTCCGTAATGTGGTGGATTTTGGTGCATTTGTAGATATCGGCGTTAAACAAGATGGCCTCGTGCATATATCGAAACTGAAAAACGGCTTCGTCAAGCATCCGCTTGATGTGGTGGCTTTGGGTGATGTAGTTACCGTTTGGGTAGAACAGGTAGATGTGAAAAAAGGAAGAATTGCTTTAACAATGCTTGAGCCTAAAAATCAAGATAATCTGTAAAAGAGGAGAGAACACATGTTTTATATCATTATTACAGCAGCGACCGTCATCGCAACGCTGGGAATTACCTTTAACTATATTGCTCATTTAGGCACGATTGTGAAGATTGGAAACGAAGGGGAGCAGCATGGAATGACCGTCCAGGCTGCTATGACCCGTTTCTTTTTTGCAACAGCCCTTATTGAATTAGTTCCGCTTGCCATTATCATCATTACCTACATCACTGTTGAGCGGCCTGATACTGGAATCCCGGTTATCCCACTTGTCATTATTTTTACCGCAATGATTTTTGGTATTATTCAAGTAATCACACGGATGAAGCAGCCGGTACCAGCGGAAATGAAAAATCAGGTGCGGTCTTTTTCCCTGCTCGCGATGCAGCTGATCACATCAATACCGATCATTGCCCTAATCTTTTTATTTATCTAACCTATTAAAAAGCAGTTATTTGATTTCTTCGTGAAATCAATAGCAGTTCTGCCATAGTCGTAAAAGTAGTTTCAATAACTTGTAAGGAGAAGGTAAGGTGGAGCAACAAACTTTGCAAAGTCTTGTAGAGGAAATCTCGTTAAAAGAATTTGGCAAGCCATTTAAACATAAAGCGCTGTTTAATACCCGGTTAAGAACAACCGGCGGAAGATATATGCTGTCGTCTCATAATATTGAACTCAATATCCATTATCTTCACGAGCATGGCATGCAAGAACTCGTCGGCATTATAAAGCACGAACTTTGTCATTACCATCTTCATATAGAAGGGAAAGGGTATCAGCACCGGGATAGAGACTTTAAGGAACTAACGAAGAAAGTATCCGCTCCCCGGTTCTGTACACCGCTCCCATCACAAGTGAGTAAGAAAAAAACGAATCCCAAGTATCATGCCTATCAGTGCAAGAAATGCAGTCAGTCTTATATTCGAAAAAGAAGAATGAACACGAGCCGTTATGCGTGCGGAAAATGCAAGGGAAGACTGTCGTATCTTGGTGAAGTAATCCCTGAAAAAAGTAAACAAGGCCGGGACTGGCAGTTTCTTTAAAGATGGAGCGGATAGTTTGGCTGCAGTCAGAGGCTTTACTTGTGGCGAGAGGTGAGATAGATCTCCCTGCGATGAACCATTATTCTCAGTAAGAGTGAATGATGTTTAACTTAAATCTTTTAAATCGTAAATATGAGGGGAAAGGAGCGGAAGGTGGCGACTCCAGACGGATATGACGGCAAGCTGAGAATTTACAGGGCAAGCTATGAAGGCTCAGCGCCGTCTGCGGAAGCGTCCACTTGAAGCGAAGTGAACCGGTCAAAGAGCTTGAGACACATTTGTCCCAGGCTCTTTGTTTTATTAAAAACGCTAGAACCAGCCATTCTTCCAGTAAGCAGCTAGACCAAACGAGGACTCGCTAACTTTGACAGTGAGGGAGTGATATGATAAATTTAAAACATTCATCTAATTCAACTCATGAGAGAAATTTAAAAAACTTTTTAAAAATCGTTGACAGTAGAATAGGTAGTCTGTTAATATTTTAAAAGTCGGAAAGACGACAGCAAAGTTTTGAAAAAGCCATACATAATACATTAGCTTTCGTTACATACTACTATTTATTGTTCCACAGTAGCTCAGTGGTAGAGCAATCGGCTGTTAACCGATCGGTCGTAGGTTCGAGTCCTACCTGTGGAGCCATTTTTATGGGGAAGTACTCAAGTGGCTGAAGAGGCGCCCCTGCTAAGGGTGTAGGTCGTGTAAGCGGCGCGAGGGTTCAAATCCCTCCTTCTCCGCCAGAACATACATAGGAACATAGGGGCCCGTTGGTCAAGCGGTTAAGACACCGCCCTTTCACGGCGGTAACACGGGTTCGAATCCCGTACGGGTCACCAATTTTAATGTTCGTAACGTAAGTAGATTGCGAGAAAATTCATTCATGTGAAAGTGGTCCCGTGGTGTAGCGGTTAACATGCCTGCCTGTCACGCAGGAGATCGCCGGTTCGATCCCGGTCGGGACCGCCATTGTTTTGGGCTATAGCCAAGCGGTAAGGCAACGGATTTTGATTCCGTCATGCGTTGGTTCGAATCCAGCTAGCCCAGCCAGGAGCCATTAGCTCAGTTGGTAGAGCATCTGACTTTTAATCAGAGGGTCGTAGGTTCGAATCCTACATGGCTCACCATTATGTATATGCGGGTGTGGCGGAATTGGCAGACGCGCTAGACTTAGGATCTAGTGCCGTAAGGCGTGGGGGTTCAAGTCCCTCCACCCGCATTTAAAACTTTTTAAAAAAAGTGCTTGACCATTCCGAGTTATATTGATATAATATTACTTGTCGCTTCATTAAGCGGTCGTGGCGGAATGGCAGACGCGCTAGGTTGAGGGCCTAGTGGGAGATAATCCCGTGGAGGTTCGACTCCTCTCGACCGCACCAAAAAACATATTGCGCCCGTAGCTCAATTGGATAGAGCGTTTGACTACGGATCAAGAGGTTAGGGGTTCGACTCCTCTCGGGCGCGCCATTATTTTTCTTCTATTAAATAGAATACAACAACGCGGGTGTAGTTTAGTGGTAAAACCTCAGCCTTCCAAGCTGATGTCGTGAGTTCGATTCTCATCACCCGCTCCATTATTATTATTATTATTATGCAAGCTTGAACCTTGAAAACTAAACAACCAAAAACGTCAACGTTAATACTTGATTTAAACGAAACAAATGAGCTTTATCAAACACTTTACGGAGAGTTTGATCCTGGCTCAGGACGAACGCTGGCGGCGTGCCTAAT
>NZ_JXRR01000013.1 GCF_000829515.1 Jeotgalibacillus campisalis
CCGAACACGGCAGTTAAGCTCTTCAGCGCCGATGGTAGTTGGGGGTCTCCCCCTGTGAGAGTAGGACGTCGCTAGGCGGTATTCATTTTTTATACTGTGGCTTTCTAAGCCGATATTGACGCGGGGTGGAGCAGTTCGGTAGCTCGTCGGGCTCATAACCCGAAGGTCGCAGGTTCAAATCCTGCCCCCGCAATTACCAAGGTCCCGTGGTGTAGCGGTTAACATGCCTGCCTGTCACGCAGGAGATCGCCGGTTCGATCCCGGTCGGGACCGCCATTTTCCATGAATTCATTCATGGTTATTTTTTTTGTCTTAAAACCAGAAAGTGCAGGGTTTGAAGACTTTGCGTTTCACTTAAAATCATGTACACTTAATAGAAGCTTTAAAAAACAGGACTGACTCCAAAAGGGTGAGTCTTTTTTATTGAAATAGTTAAAATGATGAGTGAATTATTTATAGAGTTAAAAAGTGGAGGAACGTGCAGTGATTTATAACTGGAATTCAAACCATCCCGATGAAACAGCCGCATTTGCATTTAAAATAGGAGAATTGCTGAAAGCCGGAGACGTTTTGACACTAGAGGGCGATCTTGGTGCAGGAAAGACCGCTTTTTCAAAAGGGGTTGCCAAGGGCTTAGGTGTTGAACGAACGGTGAGCAGCCCTACGTTTACCATTATGAAAGAATATATGGGCAGGCTTCCTCTTTATCATATGGATGTTTACCGACTTGGAGAAGATGGTGAGGATCTGGGATTTAGTGAATATTTTGAAGGAGAAGGGGTCTGCTTAGTGGAATGGGCACACTTAATAGAAGAACAGCTTCCTTCAAAGCGTCTTGAAATCTCTATTATGTACGAAGGTGATCTAAAAAGACGATTCGAACTGCGTCCTGCAGGTAAACGATATGAAGAGCTTTGTAAGGAGATTTTGCGATGAATGTACTAGTAATTGATACCTCGAATATTCCTTTGTCCATTGCTGTTTTAACTGAACAAACGGTGATTGCTGAAACGATCATCAACAGCAAGAAAAACCACTCGCTTCAGGCGATGCCAGCCATTGAATCCATGCTTCGCTCAGTGGATCTGTCGCCGAAGGATTTAACGCGTATTGTTGTGGCAAAAGGTCCTGGCTCCTATACCGGTGTGAGAATTGGCGTTACACTCGCTAAAACCTTAGCCTGGACGCTTTCCATTCCACTTGTTGCCGTTTCAAGCCTGGCTGCTTTAACAGGGGCGGGGCGCTATTTTGACGGCTATATTTGTCCTGTGTTCAATGCCAGGCGCGGGCAGGCTTATACCGGATTGTATGCCTACAAAGATCAAGAGCTTGTTCAAGTAAAAGAAGATTTAAATGGACTGATGGAAGACTGGTTGAATGAACTGAGTTTGATGGATCGAAAAATTCTATTTACAGGACAGGATGCAGCAGTCTTTCGTGAGTTGATCATTGAAAAGTTAGGCGATCGGGCTGTTTTTGCCACGATAACAGAGAATATGCCGCGTGCTGCTGAACTTGGGTTAATTGGAATGAATATGGAGCCTGGAAATGTTCATGATGTGGTGCCGAATTATATAAGAATGGCTGAAGCAGAAACAAAATGGCTCCAGCAGCAAAAGAAGGTCGATGCGAATGATCGATGAAGTAGAATTCCGCTGGATGACGATGGCGGACATTGATGCTGTGGTTGCTGTGGAGGAAGAGTGTTTTTCCGTGCCATGGAAGCGGGTAGCATTTGAAAATGAGCTGACCGTTAACCAGTTTGCTAAATACCTTCTCTTATTGAATGAGGGAGAAGTGATCGGGTATTGCGGGCTGTGGCTGATCATGGATGAAGCACATATTACCAATATTGCAGTGCTGCCGAGGCTGCGTGGTCAGAAGCTGGGCAAAAAATTAATGAAAAAGGTACTTGAGTTTGCAAAGGATGCAGGGGCAAGGACGGTGACACTTGAAGTGCGTGTCAGTAATGATATCGCCCGTTCTCTCTATCAAAACCTTGGATTTTTAGAAGGCGGCATCAGAAAAAATTATTATTCAGATAATCAGGAGGATGCGTTAGTCATGTGGGTGGAATTAAGATGACAAAGCAAACATTGATATTGGGAATTGAAACAAGCTGTGATGAAACAGCAGCCTCAGTAGTCAGGGGAGGAACGGAGATTCTTTCAAATGTCGTTGCTTCGCAAATCGAAAGCCATAAGCGCTTTGGAGGCGTGGTGCCTGAAATTGCTTCAAGACATCATGTTGAACAGGTGACCTATGTGGTGGAAGAAGCACTGAATCAAGCGGAACGGACGATTGAAGAGATTGATGCGATTGCCGTTACGGAAGGGCCGGGACTTGTGGGAGCGCTATTAATTGGGGTCAATGCAGCAAAAGCCATTGCCTTTGCTCACGAGAAGCCGCTGATAGGCGTTCACCATATCGCAGGTCATATTTACGCCAACCGTTTAATGAAAGAAATGAAGTTTCCTCTGATGTCGCTTGTTGTTTCAGGCGGCCATACAGAGCTTGTGCTGATGAAAGACCACGGCTCCTATGAAGTGGTTGGAGAAACGAGAGATGATGCAGCAGGGGAGGCTTATGACAAAGTAGCCCGCACCCTCGGTCTGCCTTATCCTGGTGGACCGCACATAGACCGCCTCGCTCAGGAAGGCAAACCGGTTATTAAACTGCCGAGAGCCTGGCTTGAAGAAGGATCCTTTGATTTCAGTTTCAGCGGATTGAAATCCTCTGTTATTAACACGCTTCATAATGCAGAACAGCGCGGGGAACAGTTGGATACAAAGGATCTGGCTGCGAGCTTTCAGGAAAGTGTCATTGATGTACTCGTCACAAAAACAGAGCGGGCAGTAAGTCAGTTTGGAGCCAAACAGCTATTGGTTGCGGGCGGAGTAGCGGCGAATAAAGGGCTGCGTGAACGACTGCATGAAACCTTTGATGATCGAGAAGATGTAGAACTCGTAATTCCGCCTCTATCTTTATGTACAGACAATGCCGCGATGATTGCAGCGGCCGGAACGATCTCATTTGAGCAGGGAAAACGTTCGGATTATGCCCTAAATGCAAATCCCGGACTAGAGCTTCGCTAGGCATGAAAATCATCAGGTAAAAGTCCTGATGATTTTTTAAATTGTAAGAACATTTGTACTTGTTCACAGTCTGTTGATAACCTGTTGATAAGTGGAAAAGGCCTGTGTAAAAGTTGTAAATATTTCAGTGTGTCGTTAACTGTGGATAATGTGGATAAATATCATTAGTATTGTGGATAATGTGGAAAACTCTCTTGATAACTAATAAAAAGCTGTGCGATTTGTGCATAACTCTGTGGACAGTTACACAGATGTCATGGTTTCTACATATTTCGACTCATTTATATTTACATACAAAATAATAAAGGATCTGAGAAACGGTTAATAAGTCTTTAAAATGGACCGATTTATTGTGCTGCATTTCGATAGAAGAAGCTAATAAATGCTCGAAAAAATAAAGAATGCCTTTATGAAATAGTTCATAAAGACATTCATAAGATCGTTGGTTAAATTGTACGTTCTACTCTTCAAGCTCTTCTTCAAGAGAAGCCCATTCTTCCATCAAGCCATCCATAACGGCTTTCGCCCGTTCGATGGCTTCATTGCACTCCATCACTTTTTCGTGATCCTGAAAAATGTCTGGATCACATAAAATGTTTTCGTTGTCTTCGATTTGAGATTCCAGTTCAGTGATTTGAATTTCAATTTCATCGAGCCGGCGCCGTTTTTGACGTTCTTTCTTTTTTTGCTCCTTATCCAATTGAAAGCTGTTTTTATCTTTCTGTGGAGAAAGGGAAGGGTTCGCTGCTTCCGATTGTTCACGTTCATACGCTTCATGCTCTTCTTTTTCTAGCGTTTTCTCCAGGTAGTAGTCATAATCCCCAAGAAACTCTGTGGCTCCTTCAGGAGAAAGCTCCAGTACCTTTGTGGCGATGCGGTTGATAAAGTACCGGTCATGGGATACAAAAAGAATGGTCCCCGGAAAATCCATCAGAGCATTTTCGAGAATTTCCTTGCTGTCGAGATCCAGGTGGTTAGTCGGCTCATCTAAAATCAGCAGATTGGATTGCTGCATCATCAGCTTCGCCAGTGCGAGTCTAGCTTTTTCGCCGCCGCTTAAGGCATGGACCGGTTTTAACACATCTTCCCCGGAAAACAGAAAGTTGCCAAGGACGGTGCGTATATCTTTTTCGTTTTTCATTGGATACTCATCCCAGAGCTCATTTAAAACGGTTTTCCTCGAATTCAGCTCTGCCTGTTCCTGATCGTAGTAGCCGATGCTGACATTGGAGCCGTATTGAATGGAGCCTGCCTGCGGATCGAGTTTTTTTACGATTGTTTTAAGCAGTGTCGACTTTCCCACACCATTTGGCCCGATAAGCGCCAGGCTGTCCTGACGGGCTAGAGAGGTTGAGATGTGGCTTGACAGTGGACGGTCGTAGCCGATTGCAAGATCATTCAGCTTTAGTACATCATTTCCGCTTTGACGATCGATCGAAAAAGCAAAGTTTGCTGACTTTTCATCGCCTTGCGGGCGGTCCATTTTGTCCATTTTTTCAAGCTTTTTTCGCCGGCTTTGCGCCTGCTTCGTAGTGGAGGCACGGACTAGATTGCGTGCTATGAAATCCTCCAGTTTTGCGATTTCTCCCTGCTGCTTATCGAATTCTTTCAGTTCACGCTCATAGCTTAAAGCCTTCTGGTCCAGATAATAGCTGTAGTTTCCGTGATACTTGCGTGAGCGGTGCCTTGACAGCTCCACAACCTGATTGACGACTTTATCGAGAAAATAGCGGTCATGGGATACGATCAGGATGGCGCCGGGATAGCCCTGCAAATACTGTTCAAGCCAGGACAGTGTTTCGATGTCCAAATGGTTGGTAGGCTCATCGAGAATCATGATATCAGGCTTTGATAGCAGCATTTTTCCGAGTGCCAGTCTCGTTTTTTGCCCTCCGCTTAAAGTCGAAATGGCAGTGTCATGATCCATCTGCCCAAAGCGCAGGCCGTGAAGAACCGAGCGAATATCCGCTTCATACTGATAGCCTCCCTGATCTTTAAAAGCAACCTGGAGCGCATCATAGTCTTTCATCACGCGTTCATAGCTTTCACTGTTTTCATAGACAGCCGGGTCCGCCATTTGACGTTCGGTTTTCCGCAGCTTGATCTCCATTTTTTTCAGGTGATCAAATACAGACAGCATTTCTTCCCAAATCGAAAGCTGGGATTCCAAACCGCTGTGCTGTTCAAGATAGCCAAGAGAGACATCTTTTGGCTTGATGATTTCTCCTTCATCATAGGACATGCTGCCGGCAATCATTTTCAGCAGCGTTGATTTCCCTGCACCGTTTCGTCCAACGAGTGCGATGCGGTCTTTAGTTTGAACCTCGAGTTTTATATTCGAAAGAATCTCTTCAGCGCCAAAGGCTTTAGAGAGTCCGTTTACTTGTAGTAAAATCATGTAAGGGTCACCTCATTTTCTTCCTTTAAGTGTATCGCATGACAGAACCGTTGTGCAATCTAACGAATCTGTGAATGAGTGTACAAACTTTGCACACATCGAGTCGAATGGTGTATGATACAATTGAACGATTTGTATAATTTGAACAATAAGACGATATGAAGCTATTTTCTTATAGAAAAACGCACATGAGAGAGAAGACGGATTCGTCACGAATCTGAACTGATGGAAGCGTTAACAGATTTTTTGACTACTTCACATGATTTTACGGGGCTGCCGTT
The DNA here is from genome assembly GCF_000829515.1 of Jeotgalibacillus campisalis. GTDB lineage: Bacteria > Bacillota > Bacilli > Bacillales > Jeotgalibacillaceae > Jeotgalibacillus > Jeotgalibacillus campisalis. Next base: position 5,775 of record NZ_JXRR01000013.1, read on the forward strand.
TAGATCATCCGATGAATGGAGTCTAAAGGGAGTGAAAGAATGAATCAGGAAATGAAAATACCGCAAGCGACGGCAAAAAGGCTTCCTCTTTATTACCGCTTTTTGAAGAACCTTCATTCTTCTGGGAAGCAGCGGGTGTCATCGAAGGAACTGAGTGAAGCAGTAAAAGTGGATTCAGCAACCATCCGCCGTGATTTTTCTTATTTTGGCGCGTTAGGAAAAAAGGGATATGGCTATAATGTTGATTATCTGCTTACCTTTTTCAGAAAAACGCTAGATCAGGATGAAGTCACCAAAGTGATTTTAATTGGTGTGGGGAACCTTGGCACCGCATTCCTTCATTATAACTTTTTAAAAAACAACAATACGAAAATTGAGATGGCGTTTGATGCCGACCCGAAAAAAGCAGGGACAACCATTGGTGATGTTCCGATTTTTTCAATGGATGAGCTGGAAGATCGGGTGGCAGCGAGTGACATTGAAGTCGCCATTCTGACTGTACCGGCAGGACCTGCACAGACGATTACCGACCGGCTGGTGCCGATGAAAATTAAGGGTATTTTGAATTTTACGCCTGCCCGGCTGAATGTGCCTGATCAAATCCGAATTCACCATATTGATCTGGCAGTAGAGCTTCAATCGCTGATTTATTTTTTGCGGCACTACGGCACAGAAGACGTAGAACCGTCACAATTAGGTGAAGGAATAGAATAGCCAAACAAGGCTGAATGATTTATGATAAAGCTACAGCCTTCACCATTTTACAGACTGTTGCCGTCTATACGGCATAAGCAATTAAAAGGAGGTATATGAGTATGCCAGGTCCAATGAGCCTCGTCATTATCGCCGTTGTCGCCCTATTGATTTTTGGTCCGAAAAAGCTTCCTGAACTGGGAAAAGCTGCGGGGAACACGCTCCGTGAATTCAAGGATGCTACAAAAGGATTAGCAGATGACGACGATGACAAGAAGAAAGAAGACAAGCACTAAAAACGGGATGGTGGCCATATGAACGAGAAAGATATGTCCGTCCATGATCATATAAATGAAATAAGAAAACGACTCATCCTTGTAGTCGTTTTCTTTGTCTTTGCAATTGCTGTCGGTTTTTTTCTCGCAGAGCCTCTCATGAAGTTTCTGCAATCGTCTGATGAAGCACAGCAAATGACACTCAACGCATTCAGGGTGACAGATCCCGTAAAGATCTACTTTCAAATCATCCTATTCATTGCGTTTATCATGACGGCTCCCTTAATCTTATTTCAACTCTGGTCCTTTGTGAGTCCAGGGCTTCATGAACGAGAACGGCGCGTAACGTTAAGCTATATTCCAGCATCCGCCCTGTTGTTTTTAGGCGGTCTTGCTTTTGCTTATTTTATTCTGTTTCCGTTTGTCGTTCAGTTTATGATGAATTTATCCGATAACCTGGGCATTGAACAGGTCATTGGAATCAATGAATACTTTCAATTTCTATTTCAAATGACGATTCCGTTCGGTTTTTTGTTTCAGCTGCCGGTGATCATGCTGTTTGTGACGCGCCTTGGCATTGTGACGCCGATGGTTTTATCCAAAATCAGAAAGTATGCATACTTTGTGCTGATTGTGGTAGCGGCATTTGTCACACCGCCGGATATTTTTTCTCATCTGCTCGTGACCGTTCCACTGCTTGTTCTTTATGAGATCAGCTTGTGGATAGCGAAAATTGGCTACCGCAAAGCGCTGAAAGCAGAAGCGAAGCAGCGGGAGATCGATGAAAAAGAAAGAAGAGAACGGATTGACCGGGAATTGGCCAATCAAAAAAGCAGCGGCGAATAATTTCGCCGCTACTTTTTTTTGTTTAAATGCTTTTTAATTCTAAAATGAAGCCCGATTAACCGGATGCCGGACCCAACATCATAGGTCGCCATTAAAATGAACAGGTACGCGAAAAATCCCCAGCCGTCCGTATTAACCGTGTTTATTGCAAAATACGTAAACATGGCTCCAAGCAGAATGTAAATAATGCCGTAAGTTAACGGCTTTCTCATACAATCACTCCAATAATCCCCCGAATCAGAATAAACATCGCTTCATTCATTTCCATTAATTCCTCCAGCTGATCTGCAAAAACAAACTGAACAAGCACAACAAAGGAGTTAATAGCAATATGCGCAATAATCGGGACAATGATGCGTTTGGTCATCGCATAGAGGAACGCGAATGCAAAGCCCATCGCTGTGTAAATCAGTATATGCGTGAAATCCAAGTGAATAGCGGCAAAAATCAAGGCACTCAGCATACCGGAAATAAAGAAATTATATCTTCGGTACAGCCAGCCGAATATGACACCACGGAACACTATTTCTTCCAAGATCGGTCCAAAAACAGCGACAGCTAAAGCAGCAACAGGGACGTATTCCAGCAAGGAAATGATGTCTGCAGTATTTTCCGAGCCAGGCTCAATGCCAATTAGCATCTCAATCATGGCTGCAATCATCTGGCTGAAGAAAGCAAGGAAGATCCCGGCAATCGACCACACGACAGCCATGCCTGCATTTGAGCGCTCTCCCGGAAGATCAAGCACGCCTTTTCGCTTGTTTAAAAGAATGAGCGTGATAACCAGCGTAAGAAGGAAACTAAAGAATACCCAATAGCCTGCCGCATAACTCTGCAGTGCCGCGGGATCGGTATCGGTCCATCGCAGTCCTGCAAAATAGAGAAGCGGGATGCCGACAATACCGGAAAGCTGCATGACGATGTATGCAATGATAATAATTAAAAAGGTTCGATTCACATGGTTACTCCTTTAATAAAAATTTCTCGACGCACAAGAAAGAATTGCCGATAAACTACATTCTACTAATAAAGCAGCTCCCCATCAAATGTAACCTCTTAAAAAAAGGGCAGAATATGTCGGAAAAAAGTAATCGTTTTTACTTGCATAAAAGGTCAGAATTCTTTATCATAATAACTGGGTTAGCACTCTCGTAGTTAGAGTGCTAATAACGAGAACACATATCTTAAGGAGGTTGTTTCACTTGTTAAAACCATTAGGTGATCGCGTAATTATTGAGTTGGTAGAATCAGAAGAAAAAACATCAAGCGGGATTGTACTTCCAGACAGCGCAAAAGAAAAGCCGCAGGAAGGCAGAATTGTCGCAGTCGGTACAGGTCGCGTTCTTGAAAACGGAGAAACTGTAGCGCTTGAAGTATCTGTTGAAGACCGCATTATCTTCTCGAAATACGCTGGAACAGAAGTGAAATACCAAGGCAATGAATACTTAATCCTTCGTGAGAGCGACATTCTGGCAATCGTTGGATAATTAAACGAACCACTTACTTACTAGATAAAGAGCATGACAAAATACATCAGGCAGTCTGGGATTTTAAACCGGCGCCTGCAAAAACAGGAGGAACCTTAACATGGCTAAAGATATTAAATTTAGTGAAGAAGCTCGCCGTTCGATGCTTCGCGGTGTCGATCAACTTGCAAACGCAGTTAAAGTAACACTTGGACCAAAAGGACGGAACGTGGTTCTTGAGAAAAAATTTGGTTCACCACTTATTACAAATGATGGCGTAACTATCGCAAAAGAAATCGAGCTTGAAGACGCATTTGAAAACATGGGTGCAAAGCTTGTTGCTGAAGTAGCAAGCAAAACAAATGAAATTGCCGGTGACGGTACAACAACTGCAACGGTTCTTGCGCAAGCGATGATCGTTGAAGGCCTTAAAAACGTAACAGCTGGTGCTAACCCAGTAGGCGTTCGTAAAGGAATCGAAAAAGCAGTAGCTGTGGCTCTAGAAGAACTTAGAGTGATTTCAAAACCAATCGAGAACAAAGAATCAATTGCACAGGTTGCATCCATCTCAGCATCAGACGAAGAAGTAGGTCAATTGATCGCTGAAGCAATGGAGCGCGTTGGAAACGATGGCGTGATCACGATCGAAGAATCAAAAGGCTTCACAACAGAGCTTGATGTAGTAGAAGGTATGCAATTCGACCGTGGATATGCCTCTCCATACATGGTGACAGATTCAGATAAAATGGAAGCGGTACTTGAAAATCCATATATCTTAATCACTGACAAGAAAATCGGCAACATCCAGGAAGTCCTTCCTGTTCTTGAGCAGGTTGTTCAGCAAGGCAAGCCACTTCTAATCGTAGCAGAAGACGTAGAAGGCGAAGCACTGGCTACACTTGTTGTGAATAAGCTTCGCGGAACATTCAATGCAGTAGCGGTTAAAGCGCCTGGATTCGGTGACCGCCGTAAAGCAATGCTAGAAGACTTAGCTGTTCTTACAGGCGCTGAAGTGATCACAGAAGACCTTGGTCTTGATCTTAAATCAGCAAACGTATCTCAGCTTGGACGCGCTGCGAAAGTAGTCGTTTCTAAAGAAAACACAACGGTTGTTGAAGGCGCTGGCGAAGCAGACAAGATCGGTTCTCGTGTAGGCCAAATCCGTGCTCAATTAGAAGAAACAACTTCTGAATTCGACAAAGAAAAACTGCAGGAGCGCCTTGCGAAACTAGCTGGCGGCGTTGCAGTCATCAAAGTCGGAGCAGCAACAGAAACAGAACTTAAAGAACGTAAACTACGCATCGAAGACGCTCTTAACTCAACACGTGCAGCAGTTGAAGAAGGAATCGTTTCCGGTGGTGGTACAGCACTTGTGAACGTTTACTCGAAAGTTGCGGCAATCGAAGCACAAGGCGACGTTGCAACAGGCATCAAAATCGTTCTTCGTGCACTAGAAGAGCCAATTCGTCAAATCGCACACAATGCAGGCCTTGAAGGATCAATCATCGTTGAGCGCCTGAAAAAAGAAGAAATCGGCATCGGCTTCAACGCAGCCAATGGCGAGTGGGTAAACATGATCGAAACAGGCATCGTAGACCCAACAAAAGTTACACGTTCTGCACTTCAAAATGCAGCATCCGTAGCAGCTATGTTCCTTACAACAGAAGCAGTCGTAGCCGACATCCCTGAAGAGGGCGGAGGCGGAATGCCTGACATGGGCGGCATGGGTGGAATGGGCGGCATGATGTAATCTGTCCCATGGCCCTTGATGTCAAGGGTTTAGCTTCACCCTGAAAGACAAAATGACATACTTTTGACATACCTAGCGGAGAAAACACTATAAATCTAATGAGCCTCTCATAAGTTCACTGAACTTATGAGAGGCTTTTTCTTCGATGTCTTTAGTAATGTGTGCGTAAATATTCATGGTTGTGTTTATGTCTCCATGACCTAATCGCTGCTGAAATTCTTTAACCTCTACACCAGCTTCAATTAACAGTGAGGTTTGGGTGTGTCGTAAAGAGTGGGGAGTAAGTTTTATTTATCCCACTAATTTTTAATAAACCTCTAGTTCCATATCTATATCCGACCCCGACCATTTTAAGGCGATCAGCTCACCTACTCGTCACCCACTATAAGCAAGTGTCAAAAACATGGGGTAGTCTTTATCTATGCCACTTTCCTTGGCAACTTATAGAAAATGAATAAGTTCTTCTTTTTCCATAAACCTAATTTCACCTTTACTGCTCTCTACCTCCTCAACGGTTTCCACTTTACGTGTGATTTTCGCAAAGTCGCAAGGACTGCCCATAATTATTTTTAAACCTACAGCTTTCCTAAAAATAATTCTACCTGTTGCATGAATACCATCTAGAGTATTAAACGCATAGCCTGCAATATGCAGCGATGCAAGCATGGTTTGATACTGTTTACGCGTGATACCTTTTATTTTTTTATTTCCGAAGAACCTATTTAAGTGATCCAAGTTATGCTTTCGATTTCTCACAGAACTAATTTTAGCTGTGTCACGATAAGTCTTAATTCACTTTAAAGTAAACTCTTGAAAGGTAATATTTTGTTCCTGAACATATGTGCTTTCATATACTTCCTTTTCTACTTCAACTGCGGCCATCTGAGCTTATTTTTTTGTCTTGAATCCTCCTTTAGATGAGAATTTCTTTTTCTCAGTAGACGGATCTAATCCCGTATATATTTGGAAGTGTCATTTGTTACCTCTTTTTAGTAAATTAGCAACATTTATCCTTCCTTTTTTTAATTAAAGAATTGAGATCTGTGGGAAGTGAGGCATAGAGAGTAAAGTGCCTTGCATTTCTTTACTGAAGTTCGTAAAAGAATAAGGCATTAAAGACTGGCGACCTGCATGCCTTCCAGCGTGGCAAAGCTCTTGGAAAAATTGCTCTCGTTGGTGTATATAAGGGAGGCGACTAGAAACTTCCCTACTTTCATGTAACTAGCTTATGTAGGTCTACAAGTCGCAAAGATTTGTGACTCTGATCCAATGCTGTAATCATTTGACGCTGTAAATTTGTGTTTTTTGTACCTCTGAGTTATTAGATCTTTTAGAATTGTGGTTGTGTAGTAAGGAAACCTCAAACTAATCACCATCCTTACAAGTATTATACGAATGTTCGTTCTGTTAATCGGAAAAATTACAAAAAATCGTTTAAAAAGTGGAGGGGGAATAAAACATAAATTTCTTATTCTCAAAAAACTAAAGTATAGGAATTCATCTCCTGCCAATGTTGCCTATTATAATTAAATCCAAAACCTTATTACTATTAAATACTTTCAAGTTAATTTTAAAAATAAAGAATATGTTGAATCTAACTACTAAATATCTGAAAATTATATTAGACTAGAAGAAGATGGGATAGTTTTTAAAAAATGTTATTTTAATTCTAATTTTAGAGAGGTGTATTTGTTGAATATATTACTATTGGTTATACTGTTTCTATTTGTATCCACAGTTATCATTTGGATAGCCCATTCGAAAACTAGTAAAAAAGAGATGCAAAAAAGGGAATTAGATCCTTCCATAGAAGAAACATATGAAGATCATCAATTAATTGAACAGATAACACCCTGGGAATTAAAAGAAATTAAATCAATGCCAGCTGCAACTAGTAATGAAATTTTATTAAACTCAAAATTAAAAAAAACAGTACAAGATATTGTAAGAGAATCAAAACCAAACATACTCAAAAAAGCTACTGGAAAACAACTGTTTGAAATAACATTTGCTCCCGAGATTCTTGAAGGGTTAAAAAACGGAAAATACAATTTAATGGATTCAAACCAAGTGCAAGGGGGCAAAAGGGCAATTGCTAGAGATCATAAAGGAAAATTAGTGGGTCATGGTAATTTAAGTAAGTACAAAAACTTAAAGGGTATAGCAACAAATGCTCTAACAGTTGCTGTTTCACAAGAACACCTTCAAGAAATTCGGGAAGAATTAACTACAATTAAAAATGGGTTAGAATCTTTAAAAGCGATTGAGTTGGATAAACATTATGCTTTAGCAGAAGGGGTTTTAGATTATTATCAACGTGTTAGTTCATTTTATCAGGAGACCAATACTATACCAGAAAAAATTCAAACTGAGTTAGAACAGGTCTATGTACAGTCATTGCAGTCAGTTCGAGCCTTAATTAAAATGACAAACACCTTTTCAAATGATATAGAAAAGCTTAAAGGTTCTGTCTTTTGGAAAACTGAAAAACAGGTCAATGCTCTAATAAGTATTGCAAAAGAGTTTGAAAAGATACAAAAATATCAAACACAACATTTTAGAAATTTGATGGTTTTTATTAAGTTCTGCGAATTAAGTGGAGAACCTGACAATGTAGTGGCTTCAAACCTCACTAAAATTAATGAGCTCATCCAAGAAAATGTAAGTGTAGCAAATAAGGTTATTAATGAGGGAAGAGCCTATTCTAGATTTTTCGAGGCGAAGCTTAGGACCCTAGGACACATTTCTGGACAAAAAAGTAAAATGGAAGAGATGTTAAATTTTTTAGAAGAAATTACACCGAAAGAAGAAATAAAGAATACGATCCACATCCCTCCAAGAACAATGATTATTGAATTGGTAGATGGCAAAGTTAAGTCTTTAAATAAGGTTTCGAATTAATATTTTAGCTTTTAATTCCGGTTCCTAACCACCACTCAGCTAAAGTGTAAACGTTAAAGTAAGAAAGTGGAGTTTTGGCCATTATGCTGAGCCCACCAACATTGTGTAACCGTCAAAAAGTAAAGGAAAGAAGAAATAAGAAGGTTCAAAAGTTGATATTGAAATTGAGTTGTAGAGATGAAGAGTTTGAACTTCTATTATCAAAGAATATAGGAGATTGAAATACGGGAATTAAAAGAAATTGTTAAAGGACAAGAGGAAGAAATGCGGCCGCCCAAGGAAAGGTTTAGCTAAAGTTGAAATGGACTTTAGCATCTATGACTGCAAAGAATATAGCATCCAAGAAATCCTGGACGCTACAAGGATGGAAGAGCTATTTTTTACCGGTATCTTGTCAACAGGTAGATAGGCTATATCCAGCCCATATGTTTTCTACCCTCTAATATGTGGCTGGATGTTTTCTCTTATAAAATCACCTATGTAATCATCGTTCTTAATATATTTAGGGTATAATACATCAAAAGCTAATTTATTCATTTCTTCTATAGCACCTTTAAATCCTACATTATCGTAACTGCTGATAAAGGTATATAGAAACTCTTTTTTGGTGAAATCGTTATTATCTGTAATGCCTTCAAAGTAAGTTATATACATATCTAGCAAATGATACCCATCGAAACAGTACTTATTAATATCCTGCTCTAGATAATTTAGTTCTAGATATGTATCTAAAAGCCTTTCCTTCAATAAATCAGAGTATTTAACAATCAATTCAATTCTTTCTTTTAAATCGTCTATTTCTAAAACTTCAATTTTTCCTTCAAAGATTTGTATTCCTTGTTGAACTTCCAGTTGTCTTTCAAATTGATTATCCATCTCCTTAACAGTCTCTTCTTCAAATAAAAGTTGCACATTTGATACTTCCGTATGAATTTTTTCTAGATAATTTAGGGAGTCCATTATTATTTTTATTGAAAGTTTATTTTTTATGGCAACCCTCTCATTTTTATTGGAGTTTAAACTGTAAATAATTGCTATATAAGTGAAGATGCCACCTATCAATCCACCTCCTAACCCACTAAAGAAAGTAAACCAATCACTGGTAGTCCCTTTAGTCCAAGGGGTAGGAAATAAAAAAATAAAATTAAAAATAATAGGAATTATTATAAATACTATAATTACGCTCAATACCAATACTGAAAGGAATTTTTTATCAAATATTTTTTGGTTCATATTAACTCTTCCTTTCTAATGTAAACGCTAGAATAAAATTGACACTTTTTGCTCGATAGGATTTTACACTTTTGCTCAATCAAATTATTACTTTAGTAAAATAGATCGCGACGTTATTTTACTGGAGGTTAGGATTTTGGAGGAGTAGTTAGTGTTATATATTAAGATTCAGGAAAATGAGTGGTCCTACATCTGCTGTTCATTCAGCGCAAATTTCTGTAACACTAACATATAAACCGTGTAAGCCAAAACTAAATGCCATTAGAATAACTGGTAGTGGGCAGAAATTCAACTAAGTTAGTGATCTCGGAATCTTAGAAAAAGAGTTTTAAGCCAAGAATAGAGTCTTTTATGGTAGCAAGTGAATCGATATGCCAGGCTAACCCCTCAATAATCGAGCCAGCTCTTGATCAATTAAAAGGCAAGGAGGAAAAGTATGATTGTAAACAATATACTACTGAAGTTAAATGACCGAGATAAAATCATCCTAACACAAAACGATCTTCTAAGTATGAAAAACAAGATAGAGTACCTGCTTACCATACAGGTAGAGCTAAATACTCGTTCCGCGAAGATGATTATGACCTGCTTTTTATCACTACTTTTAAAACGCAGGAAGATATGGAAAAATACCTTTCCCACCCAAAGCATGTAGAAGCTGCCGAGTTTTTTCCAGTGTATTGGATACGCCGGCATCTTTTTGTTATGAGGCTTCTAGAAATTTTTCTGGTTAATAGGAAGGAGTGGGCGAGATGACTGCATGTTTATGGCCAGGGGATAACCAGCGTATGAAAGAGTACCACGATACGGAATGGTGCATCCCAACCGATGATGATCGATATATTTTTGAAATGCTCACCCTTGAAGGGGCTCAGTCAGGATTATCCTGGAATATTGTACTATCCAAACGAGATAGTTATAAAAAAGCATTTCATAACTTTGATATCAGCTGCTGTGCGGAATTGACCGAACATGAACTGGAAGGAATAAAAGAAGAGCATCAAGTGATAAAACATATGGCTAAAATCCGATCCGTTAAAAATAATGCCATCCAAACGTTAAAAATACAAAAGGAATTTGGAAGTCTATCTGCTTTTCTTTGGGAATATGTGCAATTCACCCCCATCATCCATAACAGAAGCACCGATGAGGATATTCCGTCTCAAACTGACTTATCCATTCAATTAAGTAAAGACCTTAAAAAACGCGGGTTCAAATTTGTTGGTCCTGTCACGATCTATTCTTTTATGCAAGCTATTGGAATGGTTGATGACCATATTTTAACCTGTCCTTTTCATACTAGTCATAGGACAAGCTAGTGATGGTTGTAACAGTTGAGGAAAATAATTATAAAAGCATCAAAGCAGAAGTAAGAGAGAACATTTTAGATTGCATCCTCTGGTAATATGAAAAATAATCAGTCAAAAAGCCTGAGACACATTTGTCCCAGGCTCATTCAAATTAATTTAGCCTCTACTTTCTATGAAGTTCGAACCCGATTTTATTAAGCGCACTTTCAACAGTGGATTCAATCTGAAATTGATTTACATCCACATGTGAGCGAATGGCTTGCATAGCCGTTTCCGGGCGAAGGCCAGTCAGGATTGGAATAATTCCTACCAAATCCAATAAATTTACGATTCGCATGAGATAGGTTACGACTTCATCATTCATTCTGGTTATGCCGGATAAATCAATGAGGATCGTATCCAGGGACAACTGTTGACTCTTGAGTAAGGTCAGCTCTGTAATCCTTTCTACTCTGTTTAAATCTATATTTCCGATGATAGGTAAAATGGCTACTCCCTTTGTGATTGGAACGAGTGGTGCAGACAAGTCTTCTATCTGCTTAGTAGCCTCGTCCAATTCCAAAACATAGGAGAGCAATGAGCTCATGGTTCGGAACAATTTTTTATCACGTTCGGATAAATCAAAATAATTGGTATCCAGACCGCAAATGGTACCGTAATTTCTGCCATCTTCATAATAGATGGGTACGCCTACAAAGCTTCCTCTTCCAAATGTCTCCGTAACGTTCAGTTCTTTGGATTGCTCGTTTTGAGTAATATCAGGAATAAGGAGCACCTCTTTTCCATGATCCACACTCAGCTTACAAAAGGTATCTTTAAAAGGGGAGCTGTCACCTTCGTTTAACAATGTTTCGTTTTTATTTACGACTTTAATGATTTCATTGGTACTGCTATCATTTTTAGCAATGAATAACGTATTAATGTCCAATAGTTCACTGATTGTATGCAGGATACTTTCAGCAGCTTCATCGAAGTTTTTAAACCTGTGGAGGGTGGGGCGGTTATAATCAGATGGTGAATTCATCTATAACTTCCTTTCAAAATAGGTCACTTGCTTCATTGTAAGTACTTATGCAATAAAATGACAGCACAAGCTAGATAGATCTAAGTATATCAGACAATTGGCGGTTATCAATGAATTGAAATATGCGAAACCGGGGCGTTCCATACATAATGTTATAAGATTGTAAAAAGGTTTTAAAGATGGGCTCGTCTAATCAAGGGGAAGAAAAGAAGAACAGCTGTAAAAATAAAAATTTAGGTGAGCGTAATGCTATCAAATGAAAAGTATGTTGATGAGCTTGTAAAAGTATATACCCAGCCTATTGAATTGGCGTATGCTGACTGGTCTAAAAACTATATGAGGAACCAATTTGAATTTTTAGGGATTCGAACACCTTTACGGCGAAAACGTACGAAGCAGTTTTTCAATGAATTTGGAGTGCCGGCAAAAGAAAATCTGGAATCTATCGTCCTTGCTTTATGGGAACGGTCAGAAAGAGAGTATCAAAAAGCAGCGCTCGATCTGCTGGTAAAGGTAAAAGAAGACCTTACCCCTGAAGATATGCCCTGGTTGAGTTCTTTAATCGTTAAAAAGTCATGGTGGGATACCGTGGATGTGCTTTCGCCACATATAATGGGGCATCTGTTTACTGCCTATCCCGAACTAATCTCACAATATGCTGATCAATGGATTTCAGATGATAATATTTGGCTGCAAAGGTCAGCGCTGCTATATCAGCTTTACTATAAGAACAAAACGGATGAAGAGCGTTTATTTCACTATATTGTGAAGAGGGCTGACAGCGAAGAGTTTTTTGTTCAGAAAGCTATAGGGTGGGTATTGAGGGAATATGCGAAAACCAACCCTTTAGCTGTAAGAGAGTTTGTTTCCTTACATGAGTTAAAGACGCTAAGCAGACGGGAAGCGTTGAAGAATTTGTGAAGTAGTTAAATTACATTAAATGATATACAAGTTTGTCAGATGGAATTTTGCAGTTATAAAAAATCCCCTGTCCTAACAATGCAGAACTATCTCTGTTAAACAGAGAAAGAAATTTAGCATCCAGGACAGGGGATTTTCCTATTCAATTATATTTACTGCAGCGACATCCGAATCACTTTCTTATAATGCAGCACCGACAAAATCCCAAAGATCGAGTACAGTGCAGCATACAACACCATAACAATGATCATCGGTGTCCACAGCTCGGTTCCGAAAAAGAACCAGCCGGATTGAACGGCGAAGTAGCTGTGCAGGAGGCCGATGACCAGGGGAATTCCAAAGTTGAACAGCTGCTTTTGGAGGATTCCCTGCAGAAGATCCTTTTGGGTGAAGCCAAGTTTTCGCAGGATCTTGTAGCTTGGCTGTTCTTCGTCTCCTTCTTCTACCTGTTTAAAGTAGAGGATGCAGCCAGATGTGATCAGGAAGGTGAGACCGAGGAAGCCGACAACGAACATGATGAAGCCCATATTCATTTTTTGCTGGAGCTCTGCTGCGTATTGAGAGTTGCTGCCAGGTTCATCGCTGAATGGCATGCCGGTAAACAATTCATTCGCGGTTTCTACAGTGTCACTGTCCTCCAGCGTAAAGCCAATATAGAGAGAGGACTCTTCCTGGATTTCTTCGTTACTATCTTCAGAAAGCGCGGCAAAAACAGCTTCGTCCACAATGGCTGCAGGCACTCCGCCAGCGAAATAAAATGGCAGCACACTTTCATCAATTAGTCCGGCATACTCTTTGCTCACTTCAGTTGTGGTTCCATGTAAAGTAAGTGTTCCTTCATCCTGCAAATTTAAAAGAGCTTGCAGGGCGTCGTTTGAGCCGGAAAATAAGATTTCATCCTCGTTTACTTCCATATCCTCCACTTGACTCTCACTCATGACAGCCATGATCATTTTGCCATCTTCAAAGTTAAAATTATCTAGATCTGTACCAAGAATTCCTTCAATCCCGACTTCTGCCTGAATGACGTCGATTTGTTTTTCACTGTAGGCAATGCCGTTTTCATCTAATATCTCACCAAACACTGCTGCATCTTCTTCTGAGACAAAGGTGAAATCATCAGGTGCAGCGCTTTGAGCTGTTTTTCCAGCAGAGTAGTAGGAAATATAGCTTAACGACAGCAGGCCGATCGCAAGTGCGGACACCGTGGTAATAATGGTCAGGAGCATGGCATTTGATTTCATCCGGAACATGATCGAGGAAAGCGACATGACCTGGTTAATGTTTAAGTAGCCGCCTTTCTTTTTCCGAATCAGGTTGGCCATAAAGCTGACAGACCCTTTATAGAAGAAATACGTTCCAAGAATTACGCTTCCCAGGATAAAGACCATGACAGCAAACAATTGAGTCATCGATACAAATTCCCCATCAAAAAGCCGGGAAGATACATAGTAACCGGCCGCAATTAGAAGGATCCCAAGCAGTCCAATCAAAATTTCAAGGATTGAGATTTTCTTGACCCGGCTTTCCGTTTTACTTTTCACATGAAAGAGGGACAGGATGCTTTGGCGTTTGATAAATAAATAGTTCATGGCCATGATCAAAAGATAGACGGCACTAAAGACGAGCAGCGTCTGGATAAAAGCCTGACTTGAGAAATAGAGGTCTGCTGTATCCTCCACGCCGGTTAATTTAAACAGGGACATGGCCACTACTTTTGATATAACAAAGCCGATAAAAATTCCAACGATCAGTGAACTGTAGTAAAGCAGCAGGTTTTCAGCGCTCAAAATAGCAAAAATCCGATTCTTTGTCATGCCGATCAGCTGAAACAATCCAATTTCTTTGCTTCTGCGTTTGATAAATAAATTATTCGCATACAGTAAAAATACGGTAACAATCGCAATCAGAAGAACGGATGCAGTTCTGATGCCTGCTGCGCCCTTTACGGAACCGGACGCTTCATCCATGGATGGATCATATTGCAGCGTGACAAAGGCAAAATAAAGAGCAGCACTGAACATCAGCGCAAATACATATAAGGAATAGCTTTTTAGGTTCTTTTGAAAGCTGCGGAAAATCAGCTGATTAATGCTCATCGTGCACACCACCCAGTACGCCCTGCGTTTTCATAATGTCTTTTAAGAAGGTATTGCGGCTTTCTTCGCCTTTGTTCAGCTGTGTATAAATCTGTCCGTCTTTAATGAAAATCACCCGGCTGCTGTAGCTTGCGGCAACGGGATCGTGGCTGACCATTACAATCGTGGCCAGGCGTTTTTGATTTAAATGCGTCAGCTTGGCAAGCAGGTCAGATGCTGCTTTTGAATCAAGCGCCCCGGTCGGCTCATCTGCAAAAATGATGCTTGGTTCATGGATGAAGGCTCTCGCGGCTGAGGTCCGCTGCTTTTGGCCGCCTGATATTTCGTTTGGATATTTATCCGCGATGTCTTCAATGCCAAGATCCTGTGCGACTGTTTGAAATTTCTTCTGTGCTTCTTTTTTAGACGTACTGGTAATCGAGAGTGGCAGCAGGATGTTTTCTTTTACAGTCAGCGTATCGAGCAGATTATAATCCTGAAAAATAAAGCCCAAATGATGCTTTCTGAACTCCGCAAGCTTCTTTTCCCTGCTTTTTGTCAGGTCCTCCTGTTCAATGATCAAGGAGCCGTGGCTTAAGCGGTCAATCGTGGACAGCACATTCAAAAGGGTGGTCTTTCCAGAGCCGGATGCGCCCATGATCGTCACAAATTCCCCTTTTTGAATGCGGATATCAATTCCTTTTAACACTTCCTGCTTCGTGAATTTATTTCCATAACTCTTATAAATTTTCTTCGCTTCTAATATCGTCATTGCGATTTCCTCCAAGTGATTAAGATACATTCATTGTATCGATTCCTCATTCTGAAGTCCTTTGATTGTCCTAACAATAAAGCAAAGCGTGTGACATTATTGTCACACGCCCTGTATTTCAAGAAATTCATTTTCTTTTGGGAAGGTTAGCGTCACAGTGGTTCCCGTGCCTACGGTTGACTGAACTGAGAGGTGAAGCTGAAGGGGGATGGAAGCCTTTTGTGCCAAATACAGCCCCATGCCGGTCGCATGCTGATCGGGATTGCCGGTAGACGTAAAACCTTTATCAAAAATTCTCGGCAGATCACGGGTTGCAATGCCGCGGCCTTGATCAGACAGCGTCAGGACGGTCTGACCCATATCCTGTGAGGAATGAATGGTAATATCAGAACCTTCATGGCTGTACTTTACAGCATTGGTTAGAAGCTGCCGGAGAATAAAAGAGAGCCACTTCGCATCTGTAAGCACATGAGGAGAGTCCAATACCACTTCAAAGCCGATTTTCTTTTTTAAGCACCAGGAGCGCAGCGTATGAATTTCACTATAAATCAGTGACTCAAGTTCGACTTTTTCAATGAACAAATCATTTTCAATGAAAGGGATGCGCTTTTGATGCAGCTGCTGATCAAGCAAATAATAAATTCGCAGCCATTCATACATAAGCTCAGATTTTAACTGGTGATTTTCTGTCCGGTCAATGATCAACTTCATCGCAGTTAAAGGCGTTTTTACTTCATGGATCCAGGAAAGCAGCTCGTCTTTTTCCTCTTCAAGAAGCAGCTGATTATGGGAAGCATCCTGTTCCAGCTTTTCAATGGCAGAGGTTACCTGCTCATAAACGGATGCTTCAAATGGGCTGTTTGGTTCAGGGAAGCTTGATAGATCCGTTGTCGCCTCCCGCAGTTCGAGTTCTTTATAAAAGGTGGTTTCTTTAACATAACGGATGATGATAAATACGGAAGAAATGACGAGTGACAAAAAGACGTAGTACATCATCGAGTCAAAAGAAAGGGAAGGGTCGAGGTAGGCAATGGTCAGCCCTACAAGCTGCAGGAGAACAATAAGCCCAATCCAGCTCATTCTCTCCATCATAAACCTCCTGATCATTTTTCCACCTTCTCAATGGCTGTGTATCCTTGACCGACCTTCGTTTCAATGGCATTTCCAAGTCCAATCTCCGCCAGTTTTTTTCGCAGTCTATTCACATTGACGGTTAACGTATTATCGCTGATAAAGCGCTGATCATCCCAAAGCAGATCCATCAAATACTCACGGGTCACGACCTTATTTTTTCGTTCAACTAAAAGCTTGAGGATGAAGATTTCATTTTTCGTCAGCTCAATCATGCCCTGATCATTTTTCACACGGTTGCTTTCCATGTCGATCGCAGCCCCCATCCACATTCTCAAATCTGATGTGGTTGAACTGTAGTTATGCACCCGGCGCAAAATCGCCTGAACCTTTGCGATCAGCACTTCAAAGTGAAACGGTTTTTGGATAAAATCATCCGCCCCCAAATTCATCGACATTACCATATCAGTGGGGTGGTCGCGTGAGGATAAAAAGATAATCGGAACATTCGAATGCTCACGAATCATGCGGCACCAGTGGAAGCCATCAAATTTGGGCAGCTGAATATCAATAATCACTAAATCCGGCTGGGTCTGGGCAAAGCTTTCCATTACCTTTTGAAAGTCATTTACGCCGTGCACCTCATATTGCCAGTCGGTCAACCGGTCTTTGATCTCTTTAAATAGCGTTTCGTCGTCTTCAATTAATAGGATTTTAAACAACTGAATCACCTGCGCTTTCAGGTAAAGTATAGCAAAAAGGGGAGCGGGGAGGGAAATTCAGGATTTATTTATAGTCATGTGAGCATTTGTCAAATAACAATTTTCCGCTTTTTTAATCAGTCATTCTACTCTATCGTTCAAAGATCCATCCTTCCACCAGATCTTCCACGTATTTTTGATTTCTTCTTTCTAAATTCAGACCAATTAGAAAGGGTAGCAAAGCATTAATTGCTATATTTTACAGAATTATTGTATAATTAAGGATATGACTGTTTTAGAGCAAGGGCGGACAGTGAAATCTCTTGAAAGTTACGATCGTGACAGATCTTATTTATTTTTAGACTCTCTTTTACGATCTAGAAGAACGCGATTTTTTGATTTATCGTTTTAGCATATACAGCAGCGTTTGGAAAAGGATTCATTTTTATAATAGTATTTTTGTCATGGTCATGGGCATCATGTTCGGCTGTTGTGATTCTATGGTGCAGCGGTAAGTCAATAAGACCAGTTGGTTTAAAATCAGGATCGGGGGATTGAATTACCTCTTTTAGAACCATCCTCTATTGATTTGCATACATTATTAGACCAAATCATCAGTTCATTTTTCATGTCATTTACATCATTAATCGTTCATGAGATTGGTAACATAATGTTGTGAATAGCAGGAGGAAAAGGAAAAAATGACAAGACATAAGATTGCGATCGGCGGAATTAAACATGAAACGAATACTTTTTCTAATGTGAACACAACGGTGGATATGTTCAAGCAGAGTGAATGGGAAAGCGGTCAAGAGATCATCGACAATCACAAAGGTGTAGGAGATTACTTAGGCGGAATCATTTCAAAAGGGGAAGAAATGGACGTAGAGCTGATTCCCACTTTTTGGGCGAGCGCAAATCCCATGGGGTTGATTACTAGTGAAACCTACCAGGAATTACTTACTCACCTTCTATCAAGCATAAAACAGGTGAGTGATCCCGATGGCATCTGTCTTGTCCTTCATGGAGGAGGGATCGCAGAGGGGGTTGATGATCTTGAAGGAAGCATCCTATCTGCAGTAAGAGAAGTCGTCGGCAAAAAGATTCCAATTGTAGCTACGCTCGATCTGCACGCGAATTTGACAGAAACGATGATCAAAGAAGCGGATGCTTTGCTTGGGGTGAATTTTTATCCTCATACCGACTGTTTTGAAAGAGGACAAGAAGCGGTTGAAAAATTAATCGACATCATTGAGGGGAAAATTAAACCTGTGATGCATTTTGAAAAGCTTCCGATGATGATTCCTTCGAGCACATCGGATCATTCCCCGGTAAAAGATATAAATGAGCGGTGCTGGATGTGGGAAGAACAGCAAGCTGTAATTGATTGCACGTTCTTTCACGGTTTTTCCCACACCGATATCCCTGACATGAGACTTTCTGTTCTTACGACTACGGATCAGGATAAGGAATTAGCTGTAAAAATTTCTCGAGATGTAACCGATCAAATATGGAATCTGCGCGAGGATTTTTATCTTCCTTTCCCTGGTCCAAGAGAAGGATTAGAGCAAGCCCTTTCAGAGCAGGGCGGTCCTATAGTCATTAATGAAACATCAGATAATCCCGGAGCGGGAGCACCTGGGGATGGCACTCATTTATTGAAAGAAATGATTGATATGAATATTGAAAATGCTTGTTTTGGCTTTATTTATGATCCTGAAACAGCAGAAGCTGCTCATGAAGAGGGAATAGATAGCAAGATTTCCATTTTGCTTGGAGGGAAGACAGATTCCCTGCACGGAAGCCCTTTAGCCGTTCATGCTTATGTGAAAGCACTATCGGATGGAAAGTTTGTTCACAGCACCGAAATGTATAAAGACAAAAAAATGGACCTAGGTAAATCAGCAAGACTTCAAATAGGTCATGTAGATGTCATTGTCTGCTCAATAAGGGCACAGACATTTGATGAACAAATGTTTATTCTGCACGGGATTGATGTGACAACCTATAAAATCGTTGCGTTAAAATCTGAAAATCATTTTCGTTCCTCTTTTACGCCTCTGGCGAAGAAAATCATTACAGTAGACTCACCTGGGTTGAGTTGCTACAATTTACAGAATTTGGATTACAAAAGAGTGAACAGACCCGTCTATCCCCTGGATAAAAGCATTACTCACAGAAAAGAAAAAGTTGGTAAAGGGTCACATTGAAAAATAGACTGACATGTTAAGCTGCTAAATCCCCATTGACCTGCCTTTTTGGTAGGTCATTTTCTTCGTCAGCCACCTATATATTAGATGGAATATTTTCCAGAACATAATAAGGTAAAGCCCCCGAGAAAAAAATCACATCACTAGTTGAACAAATCAGGGAAATCATTGCTAGGCGACGGGCTGACGATCTGGTTGTTAAGGAATAAATCGTTTCCATTTCCCCTCTGAAACCATTTCAACGGTCCCCTCATTAACTTTTATTGCCGTCTGATCATCAATTGCGTAGCCAGGTATTGAAACACCCTCAGCCCATTTTTCTGCATTTTCCAATGTATTATCCGGCAGCAGTTCATGACCAAGATGAGGAAACAACGCAAAATCTACGAAACCGAGTGCTGCATCTCCTCCTGCAGGGGGACGCCAGCCTACGAATTCTTCACCAATTTTCGGAGCCATCACCATGCTCCCTGCGCTCATCCCCACATAAACGGCATTCAGTGACGGCAAGAGATCTGCCAGACCGGATTCCATCATCCAGTGATTCAGAAAAAGTGCGTCGCCTCCTGATACCAGCAGGACATCCGTTTCTTTTACAAGCGGAACCCACCGGTCTTTTCCGATGCTTGGCAGCGCGGTGAGCTCGAGAATGCCAACAGACTTCCAGCCGAGGTCGACCATGGGATTCTCAGAATTTCCGGTGATAAACTCCCAGGCTTTGACGCCCGGACCGACCCAGGGATGACCGTACATGGCAGTAGGAATGCACAAAGCGCTGCATTCGGCAATTGGCTTATCCAGCATGTCCACTAGCGCCTTGTGGATTGAAGAGTTATTGACACCCGCGGAAGTTAGAAGCAGTTTCATTCCTGACGTTTCCTGAGAACTGAAATTTTTAACATCCTGATTCGGCATGTGTTTTCCTCCATTACGTCTTCATTTGGTAAACCGTAAGCAATTTTTCAAGGCATTCATTTTCCGGCGATCCCACTGGATTTTTTATGATAAGTATAACCTGGTATTTTCCTGAATAATAGTGTGATTATTCAATTAAATTAATTTGTCCAATCTTATCTATGAATATCTAACTGGTGAGCCTCAAT
The DNA here is from genome assembly GCF_000829515.1 of Jeotgalibacillus campisalis. GTDB lineage: Bacteria > Bacillota > Bacilli > Bacillales > Jeotgalibacillaceae > Jeotgalibacillus > Jeotgalibacillus campisalis. Next base: position 26,129 of record NZ_JXRR01000013.1, read on the forward strand.
TTATAGTAAGTGTTCTAAATGACCCAATGAATGAATGCTAGTGTGAAAGATGTGACTTGAGAAAGTTGCGTAGGGTTTTTGCTATAAACCACTTGAATAACTAATTTTCATGGGGGTGTTGGCAGTGAGGTGATATCTGGAAATTAAACTATTTTTAAAGAGAAGAAGAATACTGCCTCATTTATTTAATACAATTATAAATGATGGTTTAGAGAGGAGGATGTATAGATGGAGAATCTGAAATTGATTGAAACATATAAAGATTTTTTACGAAACTATTCAATGGAACAGCTAATGCATAAACCTGAGCAAAGAGTTTGGTCCATTGGTCAAATGTATGACCATTTAATTGTTACTGCTCAAGAGTACCTTGACAGTGTGGAGGAATGTGCATCCGCCGGTAAAGAACAAGAGGGGACAAAGACGGAGTTTGGAGAGCAAATATTTTCTACTGGCGGATTTCCTCCAATTAAAATTACAATACCAGAAGAGCTGAGTCCTCCGCCTGCTAATACAAAAAGTAAAGAGCACTTGATGCTTGAACTCGATCAATTAATAAATAGGCTGGATAAATGGGAAAGGAAAGCAGATGAAATAAATCCTGTTTACAAAACTGAGCATGGGGGCTTTGGATGGCTGAATGCAAAGGAATGGCTGGCGCTTGTCGAAATGCATTTTCGTCACCATCTGCGCCAGAAGAAAGATCTGGATGAAAAATTGGGCTTAAAAGCAGATCATTAATTTCTAGTCCTTTCAACAGAGAAAGGATCTAAACTTGACCATTATGTATGAAGATACAGACCTGGCTGCGACAACCAGACCCCGCTCTATGCCGCAAACATTCACGGATTGAGCGGCTGATAAATTAAGGAGCTAGAAGTGAGAGTGAAGGTTAATAAAATTTAAAAGAAATGCTTGGTCCGGAGGGTGCCTGCCGGACTGTTCCGCCCCTTAAGACCATTTGGCTTTAGGGGCTTCATTAGGCAACGTACCTGTTATTTGAATAACTTATACCAATACAAAGTGGTTTCAATATTTGGATTATACGACTGTTTCAATGTGTCAACTCCACCTAGTAAAAATCCTTGTTTCACATAAAACCTGCACGCTCCAAGATTATCATCTTGCGTTTCTAAAGACATTCCGATAAGTTCTCCTTGTTTAGCCCACTCTTCGGCTTTCGTTAAGAGCAGCTTCCCGACTCCATATTCTCTAAATTCTTTTTTTGTAGCAATATTTTCAATGTAACAGAAGCGATTCCAATCCTTCGTTATTCTAATTTGCCCAATGCACTTAGTATTCTTATAAGCCAAAAATAGAGCTTTGTCTTCATTGTTTATATATTGGCTCCAATCAAGTTTATCATCCGGGAAACGAATCTCTTGAGCTTCATTATATAGTTTCTCTTCAAAAGACCATTTTCCTGATTGAAAACTGGGTTCAATCTTACCAAACACTTTAAAAGAATCATTTGTTTTATTGATGTCCTTAGTTAATTCATCTTTTAATGGATAAATGATTATTTCTTCTGCAATATTCATTTTTACACCTTCGCTTTCTGAAAAAACAGCACAAGCCTAAATACCTACCTGCCTTATTCAATTTTACTGCTTACTAAGCAAAATAAAAGCTTAGACAACTAAGTTTAGTGGACGTTTCAAAAATTGGAGTTTCATTCTCTTTACTTTTACTATCGTTAACCGTGACTTCTTAACTCTTAAAGGATAGCCTATAGGTAGTATTTGAACTATAAAAAGAAATTGAGAGGTTTAACTTGATAGAGATTTAGAGGGATAAGCTCCAGTTTAATAACGATTTCCCTTCAAAGTATTAGCCTTTATGAAAGGAGTAGTGTTGAATGAGAAAAAGTGGAATGGAACGATTTCTTGTTAAGGGTGCCGAGACAGATTTGAATCTATTAGAATTTTGGCAGTGGAATCAATCAGATCTATTAAGTAATGCGCTTCGCGGAACACTTGCAGAGTTTATCGTAGCGAAAGCTGTAAATGCGATTAACAGAGTGAGGATAGAATGGGACGCTTATGATTTAGTAACGCCTTCAGGTATAAAAATTGAAGTGAAATCAGCCGCTTATGTTCAGTCATGGGCACAAACTAAAAATTCCATTATTTCGTTTGGCATTGCGCCTGCAAAAGGCTGGGAAGCGAGCACAAATACATATGCTGCAGAAACAATGAGAAGCGCAGATGTGTATGTGTTCTGTTTACTTCATGAACAGGATCGCAGCGTTGTAAATCCTCTGAATTTGGATCAGTGGGAATTTCTAGTGCTTTCAACTGAACAGATGAATAGAGAAAAAAGAAATCAAAAGACTATTGGTTTAAATAGTTTATTAAAAATGAAGCCAGTTAGAATTGGGTTTCTTGGGTTGGATGTAGCGGTGCAGGAAGTGATGACGGGATAAATAGTTTTATCCTAATCTTTAACCAAAAGAAGGTATTTTTTGTCAGTTAGTACGGGGTCAGGGACGATAAATCCATGAGTAATACATCTCTTGGTTTCAAAACTAGTTTTTGATTTAAGTAGAAAACGGTTTAGAAAGGGAGTAAACATGACCATTATATATGAAGATGAAGACCTGGCAGCAGAAGTTGTCAAGGCAATTCAAACTGGCGAAGTGGGTAAGGTTGAAAGGCTGATTTCTGAAAATCCTTTTCTAGTAACAGCAAGAATCGTTAGTAGAGATTATGTTGAGCATAGCAAAGCGTTAGGCATGTCGCGTACGCTGCTTCATATTGTGACCGACTGGCCGGGCCACTTTCCAAATGGTGCGAAGATGGTGAAAGTCCTGATCGAGGCAGGTGCTGACGTGAATGCCAGATTCACAGGTCCGCATAACGAAACGCCACTTCATTGGGCTGCGAGCAGTAATGATGTTGAAGTAATGGATGTTCTTCTTGATGGCGGTGCTGAGATCGACGCGGATGGAGCTGTGATTGGAGGCGGGACTCCGCTGGACGATGCGGTTGCTTTCGCACAGTGGGATGCAGCACACGGTTTAGTTGAACGCGGAGCACAAACGAAGCTATGGAATGAAGCTGCACTTGGGCTTATGAATCGTATTCAGCAGCGATTTCAAGGCAGTAATTCTCCAACTTTTGACCAAATTACTGAGGCATTCTGGTTAGCGTGTCATGGTGGGCAGCAAAGTGCAGCAGAGTATCTTCTTGCTCAAGGAGCTGATTTTAACTGGATTGGCTACGACAACCTCACCCCGCTGGAGGCAGCCCAACGAAATCACGCGAACCCTGCACTGATCGAGTGGCTGATAAATCAAGGAGCCAAAAGTGTGAATGAAGAGTGTTGAAATTAAAGAGAATTTGCTTGGTCCGGAGGATAATGCCTTCCGGATCATTTTTAAATTGATGATTTAAGTCATTGAGTGAAAAGTGAAGGACGGATCCCACGAACTCAAGCTCAAATTTTTATTTTCCACGTAATTAAAAGCTCTTCGCAATATGCTATGATATTAGCAAAAATATAATTTAAGAGGGATGAAATGAATAAATCGGGTCAAATTGTTTTAGTGTTGATTTCGCTTCTATTCACCAGTTATCAAAGTGTGTTCAATGGTGATGACTTTTTCACGATGGACTTCTTTATCTTTACCCTTATCGCCTGGCTTGTCGGCTGGCAATATGATAAAGCTCGTTACTATGAAAAACAGGCACGTTCGAGTGAAGAGAGCTATAAACAATTGCTGGATTCATTGCCCGAATCCATTCTGATCCACCGGGATTGCGTAATTGTTTACGTCAATCAAGCTGCTGTGTGGATGATGGGTGCTGGCAGTGAAAAAGAGATAATCGGTAAGTCAATTCTGGATTTTATTGATGCTGAATATGAAGAACGTATAAAGGAACGAGTAAAACAGGCAAAAAAAGAGAAACGGCCGTTAAACAGTATCGAGCACAGATTAAAACGTCTGGACGGATCGAAGTTTTTCTTTGAGGTTTCTTCCTTGTCCATTTTATATGGTAAAAAACGGGCTGTCCTTTCCATCGGAAAAGATATTACGAGCAGAAAACTGCAATCTGAGCAGCTCATTCAAAAGTCTGAGAAACTGGCAATGCTCGGTCAGCTCGCAGCAGGTATCGCCCATGAAATCCGTAATCCTCTTACTTCTATTAAAGGGTTTATCCACCTGCTTCAGGCCAATAATCGAAAAGAAGAATACTTTGATATTGTCTTTTCAGAGCTTGATAGGATCAATGAAATCGTAGGCGAATTCCTGGTTCTTGCCAAACCAAGCGCAGCAACATTTGTCGAACAAGATGTGAAGGTATTAATTAAAGACGTTGTCACCTTAATTAATACTCAGTCCATTTTGAACAATGTCCAGATTTTCGTTGAGTTTGAAAGTGATTTGCCAATGGTCAGCTGCGAAAAAAATCAAATCAAGCAGGTTTTTCTAAACCTCCTTAAGAATTCAATTGAAGCCATGCCAAAAGGCGGGATCATCGATGTGAAGGTAAGGGAAAAAGAAGATGATCAGATTTCAATCATCATTGTGGATCAAGGTGTCGGAATTCCAAAGGAGAGGCTTTCCACTCTTGGAGAACCCTTTTACACCACAAAGGAAAAGGGTACGGGTCTTGGACTGATGACCTGCTATAAAATTATTGAAGGCCATCACGGCAAGCTGAACATTCAAAGTGAAGTCAATGAGGGAACAACGATTGAAATCATGCTGCCTGCTATTACTCAATCGTTATTGAAAATGAAGTAAGCCATAACAAATGGTTTGATAAAGTACATATGAATTTCTTTCAACAATCTGGAAAGTCACTGCTTAAAATAATAAGTATTTTGAATGAGTAGGTTGAATTAAATTAGAACTGGTACTTATGTATAGTTAAATGACAAAAGGCTAAGAAAAACTTGTAAATCTAAATTCATCTTCATTAACACCTGGAGTCTAGATTAGTATGGAGTCTTCTCCATAAGAAGTTTAAGATAGAAATCTGCTCCAACATACTTGTTGTTTTGGACTAAATCCTGGTCTACTACAAAATATATCTCCTTTCTGTAATACATTATTGTGTCCTTAAGTAACTTCAACTGCTTTTCTGGAACCAAAAACTTCCCCTTTAGCAATGTAATCCGCTAGTTGTCTAATTGCTTTGTCAGATACTAGAAAAATTGATTCTTCTCCGAGTTCAAGCCCAGCTTAAAAAAGGGGGTATGTATTAGGTGCTTGCTTCTTATAAGAAAATTTATGAAAATAATAAAAATAAAATGCATAAAAGTTAAAATTTGTTATAATTAAGATAAAAATGTACAAAACTATGAGTTATTAAAGAGGTGAACAGTGTGTGTTGGATCAAGACTGGCTAATAGATTCTTTTACTAAAGCAGAACTTGTGCTTGTTTGTAAAGAGCTTAAAGTAAATGTTCATGGGTTTCAAAGAAATCTTTTTAAAGCACCAGAAGTTTTATTGACGAAGTCATTAAATGATGCATTGAATGTTGGGACAAAAAGAAAAAAACAAAATGCGATTTCTGTAGATGATATTACTAAAAAAATATATATGAAATTATTAGAAAATCATCCTTATTTAAGAGAGATTACATTTGAAGAATTCATAATTAGAGCAGAGATAGACACAAGTTTATCAATCTCAGAAATGATTATCATTTCAATAGAAGCATTTATAGGAGATTATAAAAAACACAAACTTATAATGATAGAAAATTATCAAAAAGGAGAGTACTTGTTTAGTGGATTATCTAAAGAGCTTTCCCGACCATTAATTAAAAAAATTAACAATTTTATTTTTACAGATACTTTCAAAGAATCTAGATCGGAAACACTACATCAATATGTAAAGAATATTAAAGGAAATAAGTTAGAGTATTATGAGAGCATTATCGGAGAGATTAGAACAGAGGATGATCTCTTTAAAAGATTAATGAGAACGCAGCCTAATAATAAACTCCTTGTTATAGTTAGTTTTTTGCTATATGAAGATAATTATAAACTAAATAAATACAGTTCCCTCTTAGAGTTTTCAATTACGGAAATTCAAGAGTTTAAGTTGATCACAACTTCAAAAATACTAGAGAAAGAATTAGAAGATAATATAATATACAAAAAAGAAAATAGAGAATTAAACGATCAAGTAGAAAACCTAAAGATTGCTCACAATGAATATAAAAGAAATTTTATAAAGCTTGATGAAGATCTTAAAAAAGCTCTGCAAATGCTAAATGATACTAAAGTTAAAAATATTACATTAGAAAAAATAGCAAAAAAACATGAACCTCTGATATTTTTCTTTTTAAGATTAATTAGTGAAAACAAATTCATTATTATAACTAATGAAAGAGGACAAATTACTAATACTATTTTTGAAGATATTACACTATCTCCTTCCGAACTTAAGAAAAACCTCAGAAATAATAGTAATTCATTTAATGATCATATAATTTTTGTAACACGAGTTTCTTTCCAAACTGGTAAAGATTGGTTTAAATTTAAACGAATACTTGAAGAATATAAATTGACATATGAGGAATTAGGACATTACGAGCTCTCTGATAATCTCATAGAAATTGTAGGATATTTAAATCGAAAGGAGATTTTAGTTTATGCTGACGAGATTTGAACAGCAAGAAATAAAAGATAGTGACAAAAGATATATTGAGGAATGTTTTATACTAGGAAAACTGGCAGAAGATTCATATGACTTACCTGGATTAGGAAAAGAATCTGGAAAAGCTGTTAGTTACACGCATGTTGGTGATTCGGATAATGTAGTCTTTTTTATTAAAGCATGTTCCGATGAACCAGTCTTACTAAAAAATCTTTTAAATAAATCTCCAGATGATGTATATATCACTTTCGATAACCGTAATAAGTTATATTTAAATAAAGAAAATTATCAAAATGCTGATGACAAAGTAACCTTTATAAAAGAACATTTTAAGGATAAATTAATATTATTCAAACCTAAATTGAACTACGATCAAATAAAGAAGAGGTACCATTACAATTTCGATATTAAATTAGTAGAAGAAGAAGGAAACTTTTCTGCACACTATGTTCCAGTACCCCATATTAAGAAAGGAATATCTCATAAAAGATTTGAAAAACTATTATTAGATCAAAAGCCAATAGAGTTAGAACAACATAATCATAGCTTTGATACCCCTGAATTTATTGTGTGTGACAGTTACATATATCAAATTCCGGATTCAGAAAGTTTTGAAAAGTATAAAGCAAGAACAACGACTTATATTTGTCGAAGACCAGAAGAAATTAAAAGAGTTCCTATTCCTGAGGATTGGAATTATTCAATGGCTAAAATTCCTTATAAAGATCTATGTTTTATATCTACAAATGCTAGAGGTACTTTAATAGATTCCTTTGAAGAAAAAGGTGAATCCATTAACGATTCTTACAGCCAATCAGATGCTGAACAAAACAAACCATTAGAAGAAGAAAAATTTGAAAATGGTTCCCCGAAAGATAATTCGCAACATAGTGGGGTGTATCATAGCCTAAAAGAAGCTGCTGAAACCGAATTTTTAGAAAGACTAACCACATTAGCAGAAAAGAAGGAGCTAATATATGATCAAAATGATTTGAAAAATTTCCACATTTCGATAAAAACTGGAACTTTGACTATTTTAGGGGGTATGAGTGGGACGGGTAAGTCACAATTAGCACGCTTATATGCAGAAGCTTTGGGTTTAAAAGAAAATGATAACTTATTATTTTTACCTGTTAGCCCATCTTATACGGAACCTTCCGATATACTTGGATTTCTAAATCAACAAACTGGTATCTTTATGGAAAGCGATACAGGATTGACAAACTTTTTGATTAAAGCAAGTAAAGAAACAGATAAAATGTTCATGGTTATTTTTGATGAAATGAATTTGGCACAAATTGAATACTATTTTAGTGACTTTATTTCTATTCTAGAAGCTCCAAAAGGTGATAGGAGGTTGAGACTATTTAGTGAAAGGAGTATATGTCATCAGGAAGATTACCGTAATGGTATTATTGATTTTGGTAATAACATTATTTTTATAGGTACTATGAATATAGATGAGTCTGTCAAAATGCCGACTAACCGAATTTTGGACCGGTCAAACTTTCTGATCTTGGAAAAGAAAGGTTTTTTAGAGGCTAAAATATATGAAGAAGAACAATTAAATCCAAGTGATACAGAGTTAATATCTAATGACGATATAAATGAAATAAGTGCTTCTACCTTTAATTTATGGATTAAAGATTCCAAAAGCTTATCAACTTTAGAAGATGATGAATTAAAAATATTAGACGAAATTCATGATCAGATTAGTAGTTATGACTCTCAAACTGGAGTATCTTTTAGAATAGCAAAATCAATGGCTCAATACCTTGAAAATATACCTCAAGATGAGGATGGTAACGAGCTATTATCCAGGGACGTAGCCTTTGACTATCAAATTAAGCAGCGTATACTACCTAAGATAAGAGGGTATCGTGATCAAATTGAAAATCTTGTTTTTAAAATAGATGGTGAAGGTAAGGTAATAGAGGGCGAAATAAGTATGATACTGACAAAGTATGAGCACAGAAATTTTGAAAAATCATTAAAATATCTTCAGCAAAAGTCAAGAGAGTTGATCAGAAATGGCTATACTTTGTAACGATATTAGTTTACCTGTTTCATTATTCGTATTTCATGGTAATTATAGAACCCAGGTTAATGAAGTATATCTTAAGAATACCTATACTAAATCACAAAATCCCATAAATTTTAAAGAAGAATTGAAAACAGGTTTTCAATTCTTCATAGATACTGAAGAAGATTGGGATGAAGATGCTAAAATTGAAATTCAAACCTCTTTGTATAACAACGAGGATACGCAAGAACATATTCAATATCCTTTGAATAAAGAACCACTAATTAATTGGGTTTACCAAAATAAAAGTAATGAAACATTTCCTTGGAGAATGGGAACTTATATGCTGAATATTATTTATAAAGGAGTGTCATACACTACAAGTATTTATGTGACTCCTCTATATTTGACTGACCAACAAGTGTCTATTATTCATAATTACTTAGAAAAAAAAGTTGAGGGTCTAATTTACGACTTAGTTTACAGTAGCAAAAATGTAAAAACACAAGATGAGGTTCAAACTAACTGGTATTTTGATTATGCAAAATATATGATGAGACATAAAACCATTGTGAACTTTAATCTATTGAAATTGGAAAACGAACCAAAAACAAAACTTATAAGTGCATACCAAGTAAAACGTAATATAGGTATAATTGATAAAAAATCTATACGGTGGGAAACATCCAGTCATGGAGTCTCAAAAAATTCTAGTAATTCATATCCCAATTACTTTTTTAATCGTATAAAAAAAGAAGAGTACAATAATACTGTAAACCAATGGATGAAAACTATTTTATTTAATTGGAGTGGAGATATTCATAATGTAACTGATTTTATAACTAAGGCCCAAGATTCAATTAAAATAAAGCTAAGTTCAATTAATAGAAAACTTGAAAAATTAGAGCTCCGTAAAGACTTTATTAAATTGCAAAGAGAAGTAGCAAGAACAGAAAAAGTTGACCTTTATGTTCAAACAACTACACTTAAAAAAGATTTAGATAAGTATAGGAATATTTATGATCAACAGCATAAATGGTTAGATAATTTACGTTCTATTCACAGTAGAATTGTTCATTTATTGTATAAATCTTTTTTGTCCGAAGTTGAACGCGGGAAAATAAAGCCCTTGTTAACTTCTAGCAATTACTATTTAATAAATGAAATTTTTGAAAAATCTAAACTCATACAAAAGAATGCTGGAGATAAAGAACAATTTGTTAAGCTATATAAGCCCTTTTGGCAAATTTATGAATACTACTGTTTGTTCACCATAATAGATTGTTTAAATAAGTGTGGTTTTATTCTTAAAAAAGATAAAGAGTTTGATTTACTAAAGTCTTTTTACTATAACGAGATACCTTCTGGATCTCATTTTTTATTAGAGAAATCTGATTTAGTAATCCATTGTTGGTATGACAAATATCATGGTGATAAATTCACAGCTGAACTAAATGGCGATTTATTTTTTACAGCTCAAGAAAAAAAGAGGCCAGATATAAAATTAGATTTATACAAAAAGCAGTTAGATGGTTCATTAAAGTTCCAAGGTTGTTTAATTTTTGACGCTAAGTTTCGCAAGTTTTCTAACATGCATAACAATGACTATGCTACCTCCACTTATCAACAGTTGACGAATTATAGTTTATTCTTTTATCTAGGTGAAGATCGATCAACGAGACCTGTAGTGGACAAAGTGATTTGCCTGTATGGTAGTGAAAGCAAAGGCCCCATTAAAAAAGAAGTATTCCCTCTTACTTATATTAATCTTTTTCCAAAATTGTTAGATAACAATGAAATTGAGATAAAAGGTGAACATGAAGTTTTGATTGAAATTAATAAATGGATAGGTGGAATTGAATAAAAGAACACCTGTAGCATATTAATCTCTAAGTATAATAAATGTCGAATAAATTTCTTGATTTTGAAACCAAACCTATTTTATCACTTATCTTATGTAAAACTGTTTTAAGCTTATTAAAATCCATACTAATAATTGCAAATAAAGCTGTTAAGGCTCTCTTTGACGAGACGAGTTCAATTTATTCAATTCTGTAGGAGTAATATTCATCATCAAATTATTATACAAACGAGAATATGCTTGGTCTGGAGGATACCCTCTGGACTTTTTTTGCATTAATAAAAGACTAAAATCATCTTTCATCTCCATGTTTGTCTGGTTTTTAAAAATACCCCTTCCCCCGAAAAGGCTAGAACCCAAAAATACTGAGTGCCGTCTCAACTAAACAATTTTCTCGCATATATTAGTTGAGACGTGAGGAAAAGAATGTTCCTTAGTACAAAAAAGTAAAGGAGGGATGAAAGTGTTTGGAAACGTGTTGGTTACAGGAGGAGCTGGTTTTTTGGGGTCACAGCTCGTTCAGGCTTTATTGCCCTTATCAGATCATATTTATATTATCGATAATTTATCAACGGCTTCTATAGAAGCGGTCCCGGCATCTAACAAAGTCACTTTTTATCAAAGCTGCATCACAGACGAGAAGGTCTTAGATGAGATTCTTCCAAAGGTGGAGTATATTTTTCATTTTGCGTGCAAAAATCTTCTCCTGTCTGTCATTAATGTAGATGCTGATTTTCATACAAACGTGCTCGGCGGATTCACGCTTTTGCGCAAAGCAAAAGAGCTATGCCCGAACCTGAAGCGGTTTATCTACGCCTCAACTGCGTCTATCTACGGAAATGCCAATATTCTTCCTACGCCTGAGTCCTACTATAATATTGGACTGCCGTATTCAGCGAGCAAATTTACAACCGAACACTATTGTGATGTGTATTACACTCTGTATCAAATGCCTGTGACGACGTTGAGATTTTCAAATGTCTATGGTCCAGGCCAGCTTGTTTCCAATCCTTACTGCGGGGTCATTGCTAAATTTTTTGATTCAGTTCAAAACGGGCAGCCGCTTCAAATTTACGGAGATGGAAAACAAACAAGGGACTTTACTTATATAGAGGATGCGATTGAAGCGACATTGCTTGCGGCTAGAACAGATGCGGCCATTGGGGAGAAATACAATGTGGGAACCGGGGAGGAAACAAGCATCGTCGAACTGGCCCAGGTCCTCAAACAAGTAACCGGCACACAAGCACTCGCTGACGAGTATTGCCCAAAACGTGAGGTGGATGTTGTGCAAAGAAGATGCATGCACACAGGTAAAATTGAACAGGAACTGCACTGGAAAAACAAACACACGCTTTTTGAGGGGCTTGAGAAAACGAAAAGATGGCTGGAGGGAACGTGAAAAAAGCAAATGCTCCAGCAGAAGATGACGGCAGGTTCATCGTGGTCCATGCAGAAAACGTTCTTTTGAAGCGAAGTGAACCGGTAGGAGAGCGTGAGGCATTGTCCCCGGCTCTCTTTTATTTTTGTTGTGTGTAAATATCCTTAATTAGTTTGCTGTTTAAGGCTGCATCATGATAGGTTTCAGCATATTTTCTGCTTTTCTGTCCGATATCCTTGAGCATATCCTGGTTTTTTAAAATGGTTTCAAGCACGTCTTTTATGGTATCCGGATTGGCTGACAGAATGGGCAGCTCTTTGGGGTAGTGACTTTTCATTTCATCCGTGATCCAGCAGACCACCGGCTTTCCAAGAGCCATCGCCTCTACACTGAATAAACCGTAGCTCCCCACATGAAGCTGATCAATAATGACATCTGCTTTTTTATAGATCTCTTTTGCCTCCTTGTGAGACAGGCCCTTTACAAGCTTAAAAGTAAATGAATAGTCTGCTTTCAGTTTTTCGATTGCCTGGAGTATATAGCTGGTTCCTTTAATAGAGGGAGAGGTTGGTGCGTGAACAACTAAGGGAAGTGGATTCTTTGGCAGGCATGTGTCAGATGGGTAAGCCGTTAAATCAATCATCGAGGGCACGATATGAACGTGTTCATAATAGTCTTTTACATAAGGGTATAATTCATAATCCGGAATCATGCAATGCTTGATGGATTTTGATAATGTTGTAAGCTTTTTACTGATCCTATCTTCATTCTTGTCTTTTACCAGTGCGTATGGATTCGTACGGAGAGCGGCTGAATGCATTCTGACATCACTCCCCCAGTGGTGCATGATCATCGGTTTTTTAGCAGCCGTTAAAATAGCGAGATCTGAATAATCAAATGTAAGGGTCGTACCGAAGTGAAAGTGAAATTGATCATATCGGTTGATAAATTCTACAGCGAGCTTTCGCAGAACTGAATTTAGCGCAGGTGTGCTTCTTTTTTTAAGTAGATTGATCGTGTAGTCAGAGGTGTAGCCAAGATAGTAGGGATAATAATTGATGGATTTGGCATTCACATTGTGAAGGGACAATCCCCTTGAAATGGCATGCATTTGGTTCGCTATTTCAATGGAGCCATGAAGCACATTTAATTTACTTTTATCGGTTTTCACATCCTTGAAAAATTCTGCCAGCAATGATTCATAGACGGGATTGGAAGGGGATTCCACAGCCCCTCTCCAAATCCAAAGCCACGACTGATCTATGTTCCCTTTAACAGAAGAGCGAAGGGCATGAAGTAAATATTTTTCCGTTACTGCATTTCCATTCTGATCCAGTTCAATTATATTTTCGTTTATCTTATTAACATGGTCTATTTTCAGCAGTCCTAGCAATTTTCGAGTCAGATTTTCCATAAGCACCTCCGTTTTTTGTGTTATAAAGGTGTGTATCTATTGGATGCCTCTCCATTGAAGATATTAATTGAAATGAAGATTATGAATACATTGATCAGACTACATGAAACGCATGCTGATGATTTTGAAATTTTCTGTCATCATCCTGGAGTACCTACTAAATAATTGACATATAAACCCGATACTATATAGTAGTATATAATCACCTGTATAGTAAAATATGTTTATTTATATAGGTAAATAAGACTATTTTATAAAATAGTTACATAAGGTGGAAATGGAAATGAATCTAAAACCGAAATATTTTATATATTTTATCGCCCTATATATCCTTTTTTACTATACACTTATTGCCTTTTTTCAAAGTAATCGTGAGGTTTTGACGTTCTTTGGGAGTATTCTTCAAGTGATCGCGCCTTTAGTTGCAGGAGCTATGATCTTTAAGCAGTTTCTCTTGTTAAAGGGTGATCGAATAAGGTTCTATTGGCTGCTGGCTTCTATTGCTGCATTCAGTTACGGTTTTGGAACGTTCATTTTCAGATATAATTTAGTTGTATATGGTCTTACCACCAGTACGATTTATTACGACATACTCTGGTATTTAAGCATCCTTTCTTTTATTTCGGCACTCGTCTTTATCATGTCCTTAACCAAAAACACGGCAAGAACCATTCAGTACGCATTCGATATCTTTATTGTCATGGTGGTGGCAACTTCCATCAGCTGGCATTTTTTAATCGACCCTTTATTCAGCCTCAGCACTGGAGGGGCGGAGGTCTTCACCTTTATCAGTTATCTGGTCGGGATCCTCCTCATGTTATTTGCGATATTAAGCATCTATTATTCTCCGGATACGGTTTTTCCAAAAAAAGTTTTTGCCATTAACATACTGGGATTCACGGTGTTATTACTAGCGAATATCTCTTTTCTTTATATCATGATCAACTATGGATATGCAGCCGATAATTTTAGTGATCCGCTTTGGCCTTTGTCTATGCTGCTTTTTGGGCTGGGAAGTCTGTACAATCAGAAATCTGATCGAAAAGTTGCAGAAGCTGATGAAAAAAGCATGGGGAGATCAGGCGGAAATTCGTTGACGATCAAATTAATTCTGCCCTATTTAAGTGTAGTGATCATCTTCGTATTCATGATTTTTCAAGGAGTACTGGAGTTTAACAGTATTGTGATAGGCTCCATAATCTCAACATTATTAATTATTATCCGGCAAATTTTCACGTTAATTCAAAATCGCGACTTCCTCATTCAATCTCAAAAGCTGAATAAGAAGCTTGAAATCATAGTAGCAGATCGAACAAAAGAGCTGCATGTTAAAAATCAGGAATTAGAAGAATCTATGAGAAAAGTGGAATATATAGCGTATCATGACAGCCTGACTTCACTGCCTAACAGACGGTATTTTGAGGAAGCAGTGGAGAATGCGATGAGAGAGTCACAGTCTACTGAAAATGGACTGGCGATTTTATTTATTGATTTGGATCGATTTAAATTTATTAATGACACATTGGGGCATCACATAGGAGATCTATTATTAAAACATGTTGCCAGATCATTAAAAGAAATCGTTGGAGACCAGCATATCGTTTCTCGTCAGGGCGGGGACGAATTTATGATTCTCTTACACAGCACATCCAAGGAAGAAGCAGGAAAGACAGCAGAAAAGATCGTAAAAGAGTTGGAAAACCCTATCTCGATCAATGGTAACGAACTGTTTATTACATCGAGTATCGGGATTACACTCTACCCTCAGCATGGCAGCAATGCAGATACGTTAATAAAAAGAGCGGACACCTCGATGTACAGCGCTAAGGACCAGGGGAAAAATCGCTATCAATTTTTCAACGCCAGTATGGATGAACAAATCATGCTGAAAACAAATTTGGAAAATGGCCTGAGACGGGCGATCGAACTTGATGAATTAAGTGTGGTTTACCAGCCGAAAATGGAACTCAACTCAAAAAGAATCATAGGAGCAGAGGCCCTTTTAAGGTGGAAGCATAAAAAATATGGTTCTATTTCTCCTTCTACGTTTATTCCACTGGCTGAAGAAACGGGACTGATTGTAAAGCTTGGAGACTGGGTTTTAAACGAAGCCTGTTTACAGCTAAAGAAGTGGCATCTTGAAGGCATGGATGACTTTTCAGTTTCCGTTAATGTCTCGACCATTCAGTTCTTGCAGAAGGATTTTGTGGGAAAAGTGGAGAATTTACTCATACAAGCTGACCTCGAACCAAACTATTTAGAGCTGGAAATAACAGAGAGCACCATGATGGATATTAAATTAGTGGTGGCGAAGCTGGAGAAATTAAGGAAACTGGGAATCAAAATTTCAGTTGATGACTTCGGGTCAGGTTATTCTTCTTTGAGCCATCTTAAAAATCTGCCGATCGATATACTGAAAATTGATAAGACATTCATTGATGAGATTGAGAATAATAAGAGCAATGCGGCCATTGTCTCCACCATTTTAAATTTAGCCCGCAATCTTTCACTGACCGTAATTGCTGAAGGCGTGGAGAATGAAAAACAGTATGAGATATTAAACGAAAAAGGATGCGACCAAATTCAGGGGTACTTCTTGAGTAAACCAATGCCTGCTGCAGAAATGATCACCATGATTGAGGCATCTTCCGAGACGTATACCAGGTAGTGCGATTATAGGTACATGAGCAGAGATCGTAAAATTCGAGGTCAACTAATACTCTCTATGACTATTAAATGAAAGGAGTCATAAATGAAAAAGAGAAATCCGAAAAAAAGGCTTATCCTTTTAGGGGCATTCCTCTTATTTACAGTGGCCGTGTGGTTGAATAATACCAGCCTCTTTTATTCAAAAGATACAGATTTTAAGATTCTTGCTCATAGAGGGCTGGCTCAAACCTTCGATGTATCAAAGGTGGAGTATGATACGAATACAGCTGAAGTCACTTATCCGCCTGAGCACTCTTACCTGGAGAATACCCTTCCTTCCATTAAAGCTGCGTTTGAACATGGAGCGGATAGTGTAGAAGTGGATATTAAGCTAACAAAGGATCGACAATTAGCTGTTTTTCATGATTTCGATTTAGCGTATCGCACAAATGGAAAAGGCGAAGTCAGCGAATATACGATGGAGGAATTGAAGGAACTGGATGTCGGCGATCGGTATACAGCTGATGATGGGGAAAGCTAACTGATCATTCCTTAATCTAGCATCTAATAAGGGATTGCCTCTTTAAGGAGGATTGACTCGTTTTGGTTTGTAAAAATCAACCTAAGAAGATTGACTGCTCAGGTGTCAGCATTACTTAAGTCATGCTGAAAAAGCATAATAAAAAGCTCTGACCATCCTTTTTGATGAGCAGAGCTTTTTTTTTTTTGCGTTTCGACAATTGTCTGTCCCAGCTTTTACTTTTTTACATATTATGACTGTCCGCCTGTATATTAATCTATGTATGAATAAAGGCTAACAATTCCGTGAAAGAAGTTATATTCTTACTAATCGTTATTGAAATATAAAATTGTAATAGAAGAGATACATGTTTCAAATTACAGAAATATTTCAACTTTTACAATTAATTTAAAAAATATCCTTTAATTCCATTTTATAATTGATATAGTAAAAATAGGAAAAGGACAAAGTAGGGTGGATAAAATGAAAAAGATGAATACTATGATTACTACAAAAGATAATCTTTAAAAACTATCGCCCTTTTCCTTTATTTTTAGGTTATCGATTTTTAGGAGGAACTATGAAAAAACTGTTGTTTATATTTTTAATAGGACAATTAATCCTGTTGTCATATATTTTTAGTAAATCTGTTTACGATATTTATGAATTGAACAATTTAGGAGATACCTCCTTGGATGGTTACATAGTAGAAGGCTTTTCAGGAAACGAAATGAACGAATTATACAATAAATTCAATGCTCAATGTCTTTCAAACGAAGCATGTCGGTTGCAGCTAATTAAGACACCTGTTTCCGAAAATAATAATTTTATTTATGAGATTTATCACAGTCAAATTGAGAAATTAAGTAAGCCAGAGTCCATTTCTGCTGATACGTCCTTTTCTTATCATCAATTGACAAAAGAAGAGTTTGTAGACAGTAACGGTGTATTCTACACTGATTTACCTTTTGAAACCTTAAATGGTTTTGCGGTAGCAATGGAAAATTCAATAGAGCGTTATAGCAATAATATTGCTTATGATCAAATTATTAAAAACAATACTTTAAATTTTGTGGTTCTGTTAGTCCTTACACAGCTGGTGCTATTCATTTATACTTTCACACGAATTAAAGTAAATGCAATCAAAAAAATGCTTGGTTATTCGAACCTCGACATGATAAAAGCTTCTTTAAAAGATTTCTTTAAAATGGAAGTATTTGTAATTTCAGTTACGGTAGTTCTTCACCTTGCTTATTATTTGACTTTAGGAAATTTTATCTCTCGTTACTTTTTGTTGTTGATTGTATTTTTAATTTCAGTCGTTTTACTAAATACGATTTTGTTACTTGTCACTCAATTTAGCCTACGATTCATAGATATCAATCTAATGGTTAAAAACAAAGTCTATTCAAATCGATCAAACATGGCTTTATACGTTGTTAAAATACTGTTAATTTTGGCAATTACGCTATCTGTTTCCTCTTTTATCAAAACTTATCGAGAGTATCAAGAGATATCTAGTGATTTGGAACAGTACTCACAATTAGAAGGTTATTTTACTTCCAATGGCTATAATTACGATGAGGATTCAATGGCTCGCGGAAACCCAGACCTACTTACCACTTACGGGGAATCCATTGAAGAAATGTATAATTTCTTTGATAAAAAAGAGCAACTTTACGTTAATGACGCTTACGTTCTAGAACTTTTATCACCTACCTATTTAGAAATAAATGGGTTAACAGAAGAGGATATATATAATTCTCTTCAAGAGAATTATATCGTTGCTAATGAGCGATATATTCAAGAATTCATGAACATGAAAAATGCAACGGGGGAGGAACTGAAAAATCTTCAATCGGAAGAGCCCACTATTTTAGTTCCAATAAAATATAAAGATCAAGAACCAACTGTGAAAGAATTCTACATTGAACAGTATAATAATCTATTGGGCTACAATGGATTTTTCGGATTACAGGAAACCGAAAAAGAGGAAATTTCAAATATAGAGGTTGTTTATATAGAGGATGACCAGGAATATGAGCTTTTGGGCCAAACAGTACCCGGAAAATCTGGTATTACTACTTTAAAAAATTCTATTATATTGGTTGATGGAGGAAATTTCGATAATCTTTATTACTATGATTTGTTGAATCGCGGGGATATTTATTTCAAATTAAAAGAACGTAGCGAATTTAATCAAGCACTTGTCCAATATGAGTTAAGTAGTCTTGTGAATGCTGGTACGCTATTAACACCTTACATGGATAGATTACACTTCACAGAATTCATATTAAATAATCTGCTAGTTTTTACTGTATTATTTCTCTTTACTCTATTATTTGTTATGTATATATCAAATTATGTAGACGTTGTTTCCAACAGTAAAAGATATGCGATTCAGTACATGCATGGATTTAACACTTATAAAATGTTTAAATCTCAACTTATTGTTTGGCTGATCCTGTTGACTGCTATTTTCTTAAAGCTATTTATAGAATTTAATGTGCTAGTTTATCTGTCCATGCTCGTTCTTGATTTGCTTATTTTATTGTACTTGTATAAAAAAGTGGTCAAAACAAACATTCATGAAGTTATTAAGGGGGCATAATTATGGCAGTGATAGAACTTACTAATATTACTAAATCTTATGGGAAAGAAGAAGTTCTTTCAGATATAAATTTATCTATTGAACGCGGTGAAATGGTTGCCATTATTGGTAAAAGTGGTAAGGGCAAAACAACCTTATTAAATATAATGGGCTTAATCACTCCACAAAATAAAGGCGAGCTATCTGTGTGGGGTCAAAAAAACCCTTCACTTAATTCGAAAACAACAATGATGTTGAGAAGAGAAAAAATTGGGTATTTGTTTCAAAATTTTGGACTTGTAGAAGATGAAACTGTGGAATGGAACTTAAATTTAGCTCTAGAATATAAAAAGTTAAATAAAAAAAGTAAAGCCGAAAAAATTAGTCTACTTCTAGAAGAATTTAATCTCCCTCATTTAGCAAATAAAAAGATCTATCAGTTGAGTGGCGGCGAACAGCAGCGTATTGCCATTATTAGGTTGATTTTACAAGGAAGCAGCTTAATTCTTGCAGACGAACCGACAGCCAGTTTAGATGCTGAAAACGAAGGGATTATCATGAAATATCTAAAACAATTGAATGAACAAGGCAAAACAATTGTTGTCGTAACACACAATCGAGATATTCTTTCGTATTTTTCTCGAATTATTGATTTAAGTAAATTTTAAAAAACAGTATCTGCTTTTTTTTACAGGTTGTAAAAGTTCGATCTACAAGAAATAATCGATTCTTAGTACACAAAAGCAAAAAGAAGTTTTTGGATTAATACTGATAAAAAAATTGGCTACCTTATCTCTTTTTTAAAAATAGAGTTAAGGTAGTCGATTTTTTTACAGCAGATTAACGTTTAGCGATTGGTTTAGATAACATATTATTTAAGATACTTGTAGCATTTCTTCTTCAACTAAAGTTAGATTTGTCAGTTTCTTTCTTAATTATTTGTTACTGGAGTAGTCTTTTAAATAAGTAGCAAACTAGTGAAGAAATAATAACAAATGATTTTATATAATCCTAACAAAACTGTTATACTGCAATTCGTCCTTTATATAAGTCCCTACTTTTTCGATTTTAATACAATGGCGGATGGAACTTAACTGCACTGGTCAAGCATCAGAAAGGAAAGAATATATTTTCTCGTGCACCTATTGATGTTATCTTTTAAGTAACATTGCAATAAATGATACGGATTCAGAGGAGGGACAACCATTGAATACTGCAGCAAATCAATTAACTGCTGAAGAGATTAAAGCCATATTGAGAGCGGCGGATGCGATCATTTATCACGGGGGAAGAACTCTTCTTGCAAAAATTTTAAAGGGTTCAAAAGAGAAAAAAGTGATGGAACTGAAGCTCGATCAGTGTCCTGTGTACGGATTCTATAAGACTTGGAAACTCGACGATATTTTGCTTAAAATCGATTGGATGATTGATCATGAGTTTCTTGAAATCAGGTACGATAGAAAGCTTCCCTTAATTGTTTTTTCGCGTAAAGGATGGCAGATTCAGATGGATCAATACACAGACGAGCTGCTGGATGAATGGCGGAAATGGGTCAGGGTCGGGCATCAAAATCCCGATATGAGTTATTTAAAAGACCGAAACAGGGAAATGATTTTACTGCTAATTGAAAAGATAAAAGAGTCTCGAGAGAAAGCCTTCATTCCTTATTTAGAAGTATGGGGAAAAATTGACTATAACAAAATAAAGCAGGAAATTCGCATAGCGATTGAAGCTATAAATCGAAACGAACCGATCGATCACTTAGCTGTTAAGGCAAGAGAGGAAGCTATTAATGAAGCGCTCGAGGTGGAAGAACCAGTTGATCTTATGATTAAGTGCAGGGGATGCCTGAAGCGGTTTACTTTTTCAGTGGGAGAGCAGCAGTTCTTTAAGCAGAAAGGATTGTCGTTTCCGAATAGGTGCAGGAAGTGCCGAAAGAATCCGATATGGAGGTAAACGGTTCTATTATTAAAAACGAAGAGAGGGGAGATTGAATTGAAAAAGATACTATTCGCCTCACTTGTCTCTATGGTTTTCATAGCAGGATGTTCTGACACTGAACCACAGGATTCTTCGAACGGAATGGACGATTCACAATCGAATGAAGCATCGGCCGATTTGGAAGTGGTCGCTGAAAACTTGGAGACTCCATGGTCCATTGATAAGCTGGATGATGTCTTTTACGTAACGGAAAGAGAAGGAAGCATCGTGAAAATAGAAGAAGGGCAGACAGAACGGCAGCGTGTAGAGCTGGAAGAAGAGGTATCAACCGCCTCGGAAGCAGGGCTACTGGGGTTTGTTCTATCGCCTGATTTTGCTGAATCGAATCTCGCATATGCCTATTATACGTATGAAAATGGAGCTGAGCAGTTTAACCGAATTGTACTGCTGCAGTTAAACGGGAATGAATGGAAGGAAGAAGATGTTCTTTTGGATGAGATTCCGAGCGGCACATACCATCACGGAGGGAGACTTAAAATCGGAGAAGATGACAAGCTGTACGCAACAACAGGAGATGCTTCTGTTAGTGAGATCGCACAGGATGTCGATTCACTTGGCGGAAAAATTTTAAGATTAAACCTTGACGGATCGATTCCCGAGGACAATCCAATCTCTGATTCCTTTGTTTTCAGCTATGGTCACCGAAATCCTCAGGGTATTGCCTGGTCAGAAGATGGAACGATGTATGCAAGTGAGCATGGAAATAATGCAAATGATGAAATCAACCAAATCGAACCTGGTCAGAATTATGGCTGGCCTGTGATCGAAGGGGAGGAAGAGCAGGATGAAATGGTGTTTCCGCTTTTTACTTCCGGAGATGAATCC
Source organism: Jeotgalibacillus campisalis (assembly GCF_000829515.1). GTDB lineage: Bacteria > Bacillota > Bacilli > Bacillales > Jeotgalibacillaceae > Jeotgalibacillus > Jeotgalibacillus campisalis. The sequence goes on from NZ_JXRR01000013.1 coordinate 48,010, forward strand.
ACCTGGGCGCCATCTGGAGTCGCTTATTACGAAGGGAAACTATACGTTTCCGCTTTAAGAGGAACTGCTGTGCTTGAATTTGACCTTGAAACAAATGAACAAAGGGAGTTCATATCGGGTCTGGGAAGAATTCGGGATGTGTTCATTGAAGGGGAATTCCTTTATTTTATCAGTAATAACACTGATGGCAGAGGGAATCCCCAAGATCAGGATGACAAGCTTTATAAAATTCCTCTCTCTCCATCTAATTGAAAACGATTCTAATAGGCTGGGGCAGTCTTATTATTAAGTAGGTGTGATCATCATATATATTATGGTTTTAATAAACCTAAAAGAAAAGGAGATCTTGGTTCTACGTTAAGATTATTACCTAGGAAATAGTGCTGTGCGACGACCTAGTTTGAGAGAAGCCTTCCAATGTGTAAAAATCAGATTTATTTTCACTCATTTAGGGTAAACTAAAAGTAACCAGATTTATGGAAGGTGATCAAATGAAACGGAATTATAAATTTTTAACGGCTTCTGTTGCACTTAGCACAGTCCTGGTTGCAGGCGGCTGCAGTGATCCTGAAGAGAATTCAGGAGATGAGGCATCAGAAGGCGGAGATGAAATTGTTGAAACGGGTGAGGATGGTACAGCCAATCCGCAGCCGAACGATAGTTTTGGCGGCATTGAACTCTCTGGAGACGGAGAAATTCCGGAAGGACTTGAGACCGCTGAGGACCCTGCATTTGAAGAAGGAGATACTGTAACAATCAATGCTTCTCATATTGCAGGGATGGAAGGTGCGGAAGGAACGATTGTGAGTGCGTTTGATACAAATGCGTACAGTGTGTCGTATGACCGTTCTGACAGCAGTGAAAGAGTAGAGAATTATCAATGGGTGATCGACGAAGAAATTCGCGGCGGATCACAAGAAGATCCTTATGCTGAAGGAGAAGAAGTGGAAATCAGCACCGAGCGTATAGAGGGCATGTATGAGGCAACTGCTGTAATCGAAGCGGTAGAAGAGGATGCCACTGTTTATATGGTGGACTTTTCCCTGACCGAAAGCGAAGATACGGCTCTTAACTATAAGTGGCTGATTGAAAAAGAATTATCAGCTAATTAAACTGAGAATCGGCAGTCAACATATGACTGCCGGTTTTTTCGTAGAATTTAATTTTCAGGAACTCCTTCAGGAAACCTTTATTAAAGGAACATTACTGCCCAAGTCCATTGTTGTTCTGACAGATAATAGCTGTGGCAGTTCAGGTGAATCTTTCGTGGAAACCTGTAAGAAATCAACTAAGGTAAAGGTGATGGGAAGAGCTACGATGGGGTTAAACGATTATGCGAACCTGGCCAGTAAGAGCTGGGATGAAGGGTTTGTATTGATGTACCCAACATCTCGTCTCTCCAGGATTGATGAGAATAAAGGGATGACGGGAATAGGGGTAGAGCCTCATGAGTATATTGCATGGACACCTGAACATTTAAAAACGGATGTTGACCTGAATATGGCGCTAAGCTACCTCGAGAAAAAGGATTCTATCTGTTTTTCATTATCCTTTTCCGTTATGAATAAAAACTGCACTAATAGATAAGGCAGTGTCCAGGAAGTAGTAATGTTAAGCAAATAAACTCATCATAAATAAATTCCAAAGGGAATGTGAAAGCAATGAGGGGATTAATGAGTTTGTCTTGTACGCTGTTATAGAGAACAGTACACCTGCAACAAGTGTGATGATCAAGAACTGTGGGTGAAACAACGCAAACAAAATGGAAGTTATGCAAATTGCCAGAAATGGCTTAGTGTATTTTATCAGAAAGAACAATAAAACACCTCGAAAGAAGAGTTCTTCCCATATAGGAGTAAGAATGCCTGATCTTAAGTAGTCGCTCCACCCTGCTGTCGGCCATTGTCTATATTTATAATTTAAAATAAATGTTTCGTCTAATAAAATTTCATAATGGACACATATAAGTAGAAGTAAATAAGGTATTACTAATGAAATGATTATATATAGATAGGCTGACGGTTTGTAGATGAATTTCACGTTCAGCAAGGGATTTATGATTTCTCTTACATCTCTAAAGCCGAGTGTTAAACATATAAATGCAAGTAACCATATCGCACCTCTATACTCATTAAAATTTGGACTAAATTGAAATAAGCTGTTAATAAGATAACCTGTAGTTATAAGCAGCCCTATATAAATAAATAGTGTAAGTTTTATTTTCGTAACCCCCATACATCATTAACTTAACATCAATTCACTAATATGGTAAATTATTATATTTGAATTTTACCACAGGCAGTATACTAGTAGAATAAAAATGTTGCAGTATCTATTAATAGTATGAGGTGAACGGAGCGGAAGGCGGCGACTCCAGCAGGAGATGACGGCAAGCTGAGACTTTAACAGGGCCTTGCCCTGAAAGGCTCAGCGCCGTCCCTGCGGAAAGCGTCCGTCTGAAGCGCAGTGAGCCGGTCAAAAAGCCTGAGACACTTTTTTGTCTCAGGCTCATTCATAGCATCCATTTGGTCAGAGGTTTGATTAATGCATCATCATTTCTTCAGCAATTTCCTCACCGCTTAGATCTGAGTTGTAATAGGTCGGCCAGTTGGTAACTTCATCAAGCAGCGATTCGCGGTCATCTCCCCAATATAGGTGATAGTGGTCAGCATCGTTTGGAGCGATGCCGTGGTCGCTGAACTGAATATAAGCAGGCATGGTTCCTTTCTGTTCTTCATCCAGTTTGAAAATGTATCGTACACCGCGGTTGCCTTTTTCGTACTCAAGTACCTCATACCCGTCATACGTATAGCTTCCAGAAGATTCCTCGCCGTTTTCAAAGAAGGTAAACGTATCTTCTTCGATCACAATGCGATTCACGTCCGTTTCATATCCTACAGTATAGTATTCCTTGTATTCTTCAGCCGTCATGTCACCCTCTTCTGCTTTATGAGCAAACACTTCATCTAACGTTCCATCTTCTAAATATGGATAAACAGATTGCCAGTCGCCTTCCCAGTCAGATAGCTCACGGTCTTGAATTTGGTCATCTTCGAAATAGCCGTCATAGATTTTTTGGGCCTCTTCGTCTACTTCATGATCATGATCGTGGCCGTGATTATGCTCCTCGTCATGGTCGTGGTCATGATCATGGTCGTGTTCCTCATCATGGTCATGATCGTGCTCTTCCTCGTGGTTGTGTTCCTGTTCCTCGACCTCTTCTGAAGCAGAGCCGTTTTCCTCTTCATTCGTAGCCGTATTCTCTTCTCCACAAGCTGCCAGCGTTAAGGCAGTCATAAAAATAAATGATGTCATCCATTTTTTACTCATATGTATCTCCTCCTCTTAATTTACTTTACAAACTATATCGTAATCATTCTTATTTGTAAATAGTAATCATTCCTTTTTACGTATTTTATAGAAAGGATCATTTTAAAAGCAGAACATAATTCAGGTGGAAATAGTAAATGCAGAAATGCAAATAAGAGCCTGCGACCCATTATGCCGCAAGCTCTTTCTTCTATAAAAACAGCAGCACAAACCCCTGCATATAAATCTGTGTCATCACATAAAACGCAATCGCGTACTTGTAGTTAAACATCAGACTGTTCTTTACAATGCTCAGACGATTTACTGCGCTCAACACGATCGTCGGCAAAATAAGCGGGGAGAGCATAATGGAAATCACGCTTCCTGAGGTGATGCCAAGAACTATAAGTTCAGGTGGGTAAGGTACTTCAACACCCTGTAAAATCCCTGATACCAAAACGATCACCGTTAGAGGACCGAGCCCGATAAACCCTAAGATGATTACAACAAAAGGCAATATCCACAGGAAGTTTACGAAGGGAATTGCCTCGGTGACATAAAACAGCCCATCCACGATATAGTCTCCATAGCCAGATTGATTCACCGCATCAATTAAAAATCCAGCCGCTAATAAAATGGAAAATTGCTGTGCTTTATTTGGAATCCCCGTTTTCATATAATGCTTTCCATTTGCTAGTATCCGGCTGCTTTTTCTATTAATAAAAAAGTAGAGATTGACCCAGGCAACGATTACGATTGGAATGATAAGCAGCAGACTAACATCCCAGACAGCGTTTAAAAGAAAGATGGACCCAAAGAGTGTAACAAAAAGTAAGACAAATTCGGTCACATTTCGATTTCCCTGCGTCTCCTGCTTCTGATCTTGTGTAATTTTCGCCAGCTGTTCCTGAATGCCTTCTGTCAAATCGACTCCATAATGCCGTTCCTGGAAGTAGGAAAAAAGTACAGCAAGCAGCACCCCTGCAAAGGAGAGGAAAAACCCTTGCAGAATCGATAATCCTAATGAAGCCCCAAGTGCATCAACAGCAAAAATAAAGCTTGGAATACTCACGACCCACATGGTGGTTAAGGCAAAGGCGCGAAGTAAAGCCGTTCCTTTATAGTTTTCCCACGCTTCTCCCTTTTGGTTGCTTAAAAACCCGTTCACCATCCCGTAAACCATTGGAATGGCTCCAAATAATAAAAAGTAAGAGATGATTTGCGTAATTATTAACATGCCAAAATAAAATTTGCGGCTTGTGTTCAAAAGTCTTTGTGCGAAATGAATGACAGATTCAATATAAGGTTTTTCTTCCAGCACCCAGCTGATAACCGGAACGATCAACAGCAGAGCTATCAGTCCGCTCATCACTGTAAATCCGGATTCCCACGATTCAAAGACCGAAGTACCAGCCGAAAGATGGATGAGCAGGGCAATCGCAAGGAGTAAAATGGAGATGGAAGCCTGCTTAATCGGCAGAAAAAAATACCCGGCGATAAAAGCGGCCAGACCAAAAAAAGACAGCGAAGTCACTAGTGCTTCACCTTGTATAAAAGAAACGATAAAATGCATGACAACGTACAAACTGATTAATAGGGTATATCCCCGTTTTGCGAATGGTTTCATTCTGGATACTCCCGTCTGTAAAATATAATTCTTAAATCATGGTATCACAGGAGGGAGAGGGATACTTATCTCATGCTTCTAATCTGAATTAAAGAGGCATTATTATTTAGAACAGCTTTTTCAACTTAGTTTTACCTTATTTTAATTTAATTTCCTTTTATTTCTAATCATTTTCTGGTACCTTTGATTTAGGAAAAACACTATCAATGAGTCAAAGATTTTCTTTTCTCAACACGTATTTCAAAAGGAGAATTGAGACATTTATAGAATAATAAATAAGAAGAAAATGGGCAGGGGGCAAAGTATTGAAAAGAATGTGATTTGTGATGATACTGGCAGTATTGTTTTAACTGCGTGTCAAGAGACTTCTGAAACGTCGAGCTTGAGTTTCAGTGAAATTGAGGTGGTACCTGAAGAAGTTCAAGAGGCCATGAATGGTGAAGAGACGGTTCAGCTCATTACACAAGAGGAGTATACGTATTATCTTGTTTTTAGATCAGTAAAAGACGTAACAGCCAATGTTGAAACGCAAGACGATACGCTCATCATAAAATTAGATGAGGAGAATTCGCAAGGAAAGCTATTGAAAGCCAACGTCTACAGATTAACAGTAGATCCTGAAAACGAGATAATAGATATTCAAGTGAATGGAGAGTCTGTCCCGATTGATAGTATTGCAGGTATATAGAGAGTGAATTATAGCTGACCGTGTTGACTTTATATAGCTGTGAGCTCAAAAGGAGGATTTGAATGGTAAAGAAACCGGTGAAGATGGCAGCCGTTTTTTCTGTTATCTCTCTTTGTCTGGCCGGGTGTGCGGATCTTTATCAACCGTCACCCACTCATGTCTCTATTGATTGGGTGGATTTGGTCAATTGGGAAGGAACAGAATATGCTTACGATGAAGAACTGTCAAAAAAGTGTTATAAAAGCTCGCTGGATCAAGAATTGGGGGAGATACGGTTTACAGTGGAAGGCAGTGAAGAGGAAACGAATCCTGAGTATAGAGTAAAAGAAGGAGAAGCTACCTATGCTCCTATAGGGAGTAAAGTATTTTCGATTGAGGGGGAACCTGTAGCCGATGTAATTTGTGTAAATGGAAAAGGGTATGAAAGATGGTAGAGGTCAAATTTAAGCGTAAGGAATAGTGGTGCTCATTTTCAACTAATTTTAAAAAGGAGCTATCATCCAATGATGGAATGCAGTATCTAAACTACTATGAACTGAGCCCAGCATAGTAAATTTAAATTGTCTCAAGCGCAAACTTTTTTTACTGTGGAATCAAAATAAACAAAATATTATACTACCAACTATCTGAATATTTTGATATATTTTAAGTTGTAGTGTCCTGATTCTTTTTTGAGATGAGGCTCATTGCTGTATTGCCCGCTAAGTCTAGTTACGCTTTCTGCAAGATCTGACTGATTGGTTCAATTTTGATGAAGACGCAGTCACCTAGAGGTTTACTGTTTTAATTTAAGGCTTTTGAATCGGGATGTTATCATTCATTCATTTGTGCTTGGATTACAAAATAGGAGGCTGTTGCATGAAAACGATGACAGATGGTAATAAGTTAATCACTGAACGCACGTTTGCTGTTTCACAGGACAGACTGTTTCAGGCATTTACAAATTCAGCTGAGCTGGAAGCCTGGTGGGGTCCTGAAGGCTGGCAGACAGAAAACAAGCGATTTGAGTTTGAGCCAGGCGGAATCTGGCATTACTGCATGAAATGTGAGGATGAAAGCCAGGGCGATTTCTATGGCATGGAATCATGGGGGATTGGAAAATTTAAAGAAATCCAGTCACCTGAAAGATTTACCTATGAGGACATGTTTTCGGATCAGCAAGGCAACGTAAACGCGGAAATGCCTTCAATGCATATTGAAGTTGAGTTCAAACCCACTGATGGCGGGACGATGGTTGTGACGACTACAACATTTGATTCAGCTGAGACATTGGAAAAAATGAGTGAGATGGGCATGGTCGAAGGATATAATTCGCAGATGACGAAACTAAATAACTACTTAGCTGAATAGAAGCTTGCGGGGCAGCCGGGAAAATATTCTTTCGTGTACTTACTGCACGGGATTTCTCAGGCTGCCTTTTATTTATGAAAGATGGTAAAAGAATTTGAATAGGGGACGCTGAATGAAACATATACTTTGGGCAATCTTAGGGGTTTGTATAGCATGGGGAGCCATTAGCTACTTCACAGGCGACTGGGACATGTGGGGATTAACCTGTTTAATTACGGGGATCGGAATAGGCTATGGGATTCGGAAATACAGTGCAGAAAAACAGAGCTGAGTTTTCAAGAGGAGGAGATTGATTATTTATATATCCGACTCACACAACAGTAAAATACATCTAGATCAGCGCAATTCTTCACTTGAGAATTGCGTTGATTTTTTAGTTATGCAGTTTTTTGATTCTTGACAGCACCACTACCTCGTTATACTATATACTAGTAGTAAGTTATACTAAATACCAAAAAAATATTTTCTAAACAGAATTAAAAGCACATAGAAAAAAGGAGGGTGAAATGGATAATTTCAGAGAAATGCTGAAAGGGGTGCTTGAGGGGTGTGTCCTTGAGATCATCAGCCGCGGCGAAACCTATGGCTATGAAATTACACAGCAGCTGCGAGAACTTGGCTTCACTGATGTAGTGGAAGGAACAGTTTACACCATCACTATGAGGCTTGAAAAAAACAATCTGGTGGACATTGAGAAAAAGCCATCCACTATGGGTCCCCCAAGAAAATTTTACACACTCAATGCAGCAGGACAGGAGCATCTTGAAACGTTTTGGAGAAAATGGGAATTCGTCTCGAGCAAAATCAACGAAGTCAAAGCAAAAAAAATACAAAAGGATGTGTAATATGAGTCTATTCGAAAAGATCATCGGCAGTCTGAACGACAAGCGGGAATGGAAGGCGATGGAGGCGCGGGCAGAAACACTTCCAAGTGACTACCACAACGCTTACAAAGCAATGCAAAAATATTTATGGAACACTGGTGGAATGGTTGATTGGCAAGAAACGAAACTTGTCTTTACTCACATCATTGATCTGCTTGAAGAAGCAGCTGCCAATGGCAAACGCGTGAAAGAAGTGACCGGCAATGACACAGCTGCCTTCTGTGATGAACTGGTTATGGATACAAAATCCTGGAGAGATAAAGAACGGCAGAAGCTGAACGACTCAATTAAATAATTGGATCCGCTGAAAAAATACGAAAGCCAGCACTCCTGTGACAACGGGGTACTGGCCTTTTTCCTTATCAGCTTTGCTGCGTCTGGTACACTTCTTCATATGGCTGCACGACCACAAATCCATTGCCGGAGAATTTCATTTGTACAGATTCTCCGCTGCCTCTGCCAAATAAGCTTTTCAGCTGAATGTCTGTTACGAACTCCGGCTCAAGGTTTCCGGACCAGGCAACCGTTGCGTTAGGATCGGTAAATACAGGTCTGTCGGGTGTTACGAGTAAAGTAAGCGGCTCGTAGTGAGAAGTAAAAGCGACAAGTCCCTGTCCTTCCAGACGTACATTAAAAAGTCCGCCAGCCATCATTCCCGCCACACGGCGCATGAGCTTGATGTCCCAATCAAGTCCGTCCTGAAAAGCAAGAAGGTCGTTCCCATTTATAAAGATGCTTTCTCCCTCAAGATCTAAAACAGTAATTTTCTTCCCCATATCCGCTACATACAGTTTCCCCCGCCCGTTTGCTTTCATTAGCTGAGCGCCCTCACCACTGAAAGCTTTTTTTACAAAGCGTCCAATTCCGTGCTCTAACATTCCTTCACGTTCAAACTTGATGGCTCCCTCATAGGAAATCATCGATCCTGCTTTTGCCCAAACCTGCCCGTTTAAATTCACTTCTAACAGACGGTCCGTTTCAAGCTCGAAAAAGTCACGTGCGCTTTCTTCCTGCTTTGTTTTCTGAACAAATTGTTTAATGGAGTACTTAGACATAAAAATTCTCCTTTCATTTACCTAGTAGGTACTACGTTTGAGTAAACAAAAAGTTCTTTATTTACTAACAAAAATAGTTTACTTGGTGAAAAATCTCCGTCCATTCTTCTCTGCACCGCAAACTTGAATACCCAAGATCCCGATTGGAGATACTAGAACTCATTCGAAATGGGTTCAAGAAAGGATTTTCAACATGAATTCTTTAATAAAAGAAATTAAAGATTCAATAGGCGAAAATGATGATCTGCTTTTCACTGAACAGCAATTAAAGGATCTTTCTGTCGTACTTTTTGGTCTTAATAGCCTTATTGATTTGGGGCCTACTATAAAACAATTGGAACAGTTGGGGCAAAAAAATTATTCTAACAAGGAAAAACAAAAGCAAATTAGTCAGTTAGGGGAAATAAAAAGAAATGCCGGTGAGATCACTTCATTACTTTTGGATGGCAAATTAATGATTGCCCCCTCTCCCAACGCTGATTTTGTCGTGAGTGTAGATCCAGTCCCTGTAAAGCTTAATCGTGCCATCGATCAGATTACGAATGAAAACACTATGTTAGGACCATTCGTTTCTTTTAATGAAGATTCGCTTACAAATATCGGCGTTATGAGGAAACATGTAGTATCTGAAAAAATTCGGGTTAAACATTTTCTTACGGGAACCCACAATAAAAAAGAACTTTCACTTATTTATTACGAAGGCATAGTAGAGGAGAATCTCTTACAAACTGTATTAAAAGATATTAAACGCAACAGCATAAATGATCTTCATAGCATACAGGATGTTACTAAAATGCTTGGTATAACACCGTATAGCATTGTACCGAGAGTAAAAACAACCGAGATGCCGTCTGAAGCGGCTCAATCATTGCTTAATGGCAAAGTCATTTTGTTTTTAGATGGTCTCCCATTCGCTTTAATTCTTCCAAGTGTTTTTGCTGATATGTTTTTTCTTGAGAGCGATAAAAACTTGACTTATCCTCTTATGGTCTCTCTTCGTTCGCTCCGAATAGCGGGAACGTTAATTGCTTTAATTTTTCCTGGTCTTTATGTAGCGCTTGTTGCCGTAAATCCCGAAGTTTTAAGGCTGGAGCTTGCCTTATCTATTGCGCAAAGTCGCGAAGGAGTGCCTTACCCGGCATTTATTGAAATTATCATCATGCTTGTTGTTCTCGAACTAATCATGGAGGCAAGTGTCAGGCTTCCCAAAAGCATAGGGCCTACTATCACAATGGTCGGGGGCATCATTCTCGGTCAGGCTGCTGTAGAAGCACAGCTTGTGAGTAACTTGCTCGTCATTGTTTTAGCTGCCACCACGATCGCAAATTCCACAGTAGTAGGGGTTCAAAATCTACTATCGATTCGTTTGCTTAAATACATTGTGTTGATATTTTCTTCGGTTTTTGGCGTTCTTGGAATCTTGGCAGGCGTTTTTTTTATTTGTGCCTATCTTGCAGGGGTTTCTTCTTTGGGGGTACCTTATTTAAATTTTAAACAATCAAAGGGTGATGGTAGTCATGGATAGAAGTTTACAGGTTGTGATGATGTATATCCTCACTCATCTAGGACTTATTTTTTTTCTTTATCCTGCAAATATAATAGAAAGCACAGATCAGGGGCATTGGATTCCTATTTCTTTAGGAATTATTATTCACATCGCTTTTGTCCTTCTTTATCTAAAAGGACTAAGCTTCTTTCCGGGAAGAAATATCATCACGATTTACTCCTCATTTGGGAAAGTGTATTTAATTCTATTTTTATTGCCGGTATTCTTATATTTTATTTCTGCTGCAATAATAATTGTTCGGGCTTATTCTGAGATCCTTACCATCATTTTTCTTGCGAATACTCCTCTATGGGCACTCATGGCGTTATTACTTTTTATACCCCTTTTCTTATCTATTCAAGGTGTTCAGGCGATCTTTCGAACAGGCATTTTAGTTTCATTTCTCTTCCTGCCCTTTCTACTATTTGTATTGATCGTTTCTTTTCAAAATGTAGATGTTAGTTATCTATATCCTATATGGAATAATGATTTTTCTTTTATTACGAAACAATCTTATATAAATAGCTTTTTTGCCATCAGTGGGGGGTTTTTATTTCTTGGATTTGTACAACCTGAAATCTCTTTTCAAAGGAAGAAAATTGTAATTGCGTTTGCGGCCGTTATTCCTGCTTTTATTCTTTCCGTATATATCCCTCTTCTTACTTTCGGAAAAGCAACCGCTGAAACATTCGTATTTCCGTTTGTATTAGCGCTGGATACGATCGCTTTATCCTGGATCATGTTTGATCGGGCCACCGTATTTTTTCTTCTCAGTTTGATTACGTTTATCATGCTGTTTATCACACTTGTATTATGGAAAGCTTCGATTATCATTCATCATTCCTTTCCATCAATTAAGACAGGTTATATAGTAGCAGCACTGACGATTGTGATTTATATCGCATGTTTGTTAATTCCCAATTGGCAGCAAGTACAGATGCTATTTAAGTGGAATTCAGTTCTGCGATTTTATGTCCTCTTTACCGTCCCGCTGTCTATCTGCTTTCTAGGGCATTTGTCTAAAAAGAAGGTGTATTAATATGTTAAAGAAAATAATTCTATTCAGTGTACTTCCTTTTTTAATCTTTCCATTAAGCGGGTGCTGGGATAATAGAGACATTAATCATCGAGTGATGCCTATTTCCATAGGGGTATCAAAAATGGATGAAGGATACAAAGTATTTCTCCAAATTCCCGAGCCTGCTCCAGATCGTCTCGGGACAAGAATTGTGACAGGCGAGGGGGAAACCATTAACCAAATCATCGATAACATTAGCGTAAATATGGAAAGTGCCGTGGATCTGCTGCATGTTAAAGTGATTGTTGTAGACAAACGGCTGGCTGAAGAAGGATTGAACGATTTGATCTCTGGATTTATACGATCAAGAGATGTTTCTGCTAAAGCAGTCATCGCGATTTGTGATGATGATATTGATCAATTTTTTCAAAGCATGGAAAACTCGGAAGGACAAGAAGGAACCATTCTCCTTGATTATTTTGAAAAGTATTCCGGCTGGGATCCTCATATAGCGCTTTCAAGAGTATGGGAAGTTTATCGCAGCAGCCATTCTTATACCAGAGATGTAGCAATACCTATGTTAAAGCGCGGTCAAACCACCTTTCTTGAAATTGTTGGCTCTGCTGTGATTAAAAACGGAAAGCTGGTAGAAGTGATATCGTCGGACGAAACCCTTCTTTATAATGCTTTTAAAAACAAGAGCACCCGGGGGAAAATTGAAGTCTTAGATCAAGCCAGTGTGATGGTCATAAGTAACGACACGGATTATAAAACTGAATTTACTGATCAGACACCTTCCTTACAAACCACTTTCAACTTTAGCGTCATGATTCTTGAAACGAATGGGAATCCAAGCGCTCAGGAAATTAAAAAGAACTTAGAAGAATTGCTATTAGATCGATATAAAGCGCTGGTCGTGAAATTGAAAACAAGTGAAGCCGATATCTTAGGAATCGGACAGCATTTTAGAAAAGAAATACCCAGAAAAGACCTTAAAAATTGGCGTTCTGACTATTACCCCAACCTTGAGTTTAATCCAATCATTCATGTCGATATACAAAATTATGGGAACTTAAAACATACTGCAAATTAAAGAATCTAATCCCCGCTGCTAAAATGTTCTCATCTTAGGAATTTTTTTCTGCTGTGCCTTTTGACGGAAAGTATAAGATAAAATATGATAGAGGAAAATGGTTAGGGTGTTGAAACGATGAAAGTATTGCTGGTAGAGGACGATCGGACGATTGCTGCAGGTTTGGACTATTCTCTCCGGCAGGATGGATATGACACAGTGCTTTGTCATGATGTTGAGTCGGCGGGACAAGTGATTGATGAAAAACTGGATGAGATTGATTTGTGCTTATTTGATTTGTCTTTGCCTGATGGCAGCGGCTATGATCTTTGCGAACGGGTGAAGAAGCGGGAGGATAAGCCTGTTATTTTTCTTACGGCGCTTGACGATGAGGTCAATGTGGTGATGGGCCTTGATATGGGAGCGGACGATTATATTACAAAGCCGTTCAGGGTTCGGGAGCTGATGTCCCGAATAAAATCAGTTTTACGGCGTTACCATAAGCAGCCTGAACAAATAAAAACCTACATAGATATTGAGAATATCCGAATTAATACGCTCGAAGGCAAGGTATTGCAAAATGGGGAAGAGGTCCTGCTGACGGCATTGGAATACCGCTTGCTGATGGTTTTTGCCAATCATATCGGCCAGGTCCTAACGCGCGCTCAGCTTCTTGATCGAATTTGGGATGTTGCAGGTGATTTTGTCAACGACAACACGCTCACTGTGTATATTAAGCGATTGCGGGAAAAGCTGGAGGCTGATCCGCAAAACCCTGTGATTATTCGAACTGTTCGCGGCATGGGCTACAAGGCAGGGCAATGAGATGTGGAGAAATAAAGAAATTCAAGCCTACCTTATCATCTTGATTCTGATTGTTGCAGCGGGGTGTGGAGTGGCATTCATCTTCCTTTCCACGTCGGCTGCTGCGCTTGTTTTTTTTACCTCTGTGCTGCTGATTACCAGCAGTTTCGTTTTCACAAGCTGGAGATACCGTGAGATCGGACAGCTCTCTGATTATTTGCGCCGCATCAGCAATGGGGACTATACACTGGATGTACGTGATAACTATGAGGGAGAATTAAGTATTTTAAAAAGCGATATTTATAAAGTTACACTGATGCTGTCACAACAAAGCTCTTCGCTCAAACAGGACAAGAGTATGCTGACCAATGCGATTTCAGATATCTCGCATCAGCTGAAGACACCGCTTACATCCATGACTATGATGGCTGATTTGCTAAGTGACAGTCAGCTGAGTGAATCAAAACGGGCTGAATTCACAAAAAATATACTTAATCAATTAGAGAGAATTGAGTGGCTTGTGTCCTCATTGTTAAAGTTATCAAAGATTGATGCAGGAACCGTTCTTTTTAAAAAGGAAGACGTTCCCCTCCACAAATTGATTGATCGGGCCGTGCAGCCGGTGATGATTCCAATGGATATTAAGGAACAGACGTTATCGGTAGAAGGGGACAGAACTGTTTCTTTTTCCGGCGATTTCCAGTGGACAGCTGAGGCACTGATTAATATTTTGAAAAACTGTGTGGAGCACACTCCGGTCAAGGGGCATATCTCCATTACATTTTCAGAGAACCCTCTTTTTACAGAAATCAAAATTAAAGATAATGGAAGCGGAATTCCTAAAGAAGACCTGCCATATATTTTTAGACGCTTTTACAAAGGGAAAAATGCAGGAGAAGACAGTGTTGGCATCGGGCTTGCGATGGCTTACAGCATCATTACGAGTCAGCAGGGGGACATCGAGGTAAGGAGCAAACAAGGCAGCGGAACCGAATTTCATATAAAGTTTTACCATCATAAGGGGAGAGGTTCGTCCGATTAGGATATGGAGCCTCTCCTCTTAAGTGACTAAACTGTCACGATAAAAGTCACTTTAAAGTCATCTTAGGCAGATACACTGGAGTCAGGATTTAAGAGATGGAGGGAATGCAAGTGAGTATATTACGAATCGAACATCTGTCTAAGAGGTATGGCAAGGGCGACACAGCAGTAAAGGCATTGGATGATGTTTCATTTACGGTTGAAAAAGGGGAATTTGTGGCGATTATTGGTCCGTCCGGCTCAGGCAAATCAACACTGCTGCACTTACTCGGCGGGGTGGACAGACCGTCAAATGGCAAGGTGCTGGTCGACAATACGGATATTTATCAGCTGAACGAAACCCAGTTGGCGATATTCAGACGCAGACAAATCGGTCTAATCTATCAATTTTATAATCTCATTCCTATTTTGACGGTAGAAGAAAACATGACCCTTCCGCTGCTTCTCGATGAACACAAAGTGGATAAGAAGCAATTCAACGAAATCTCATCGACACTCGGATTAACAGATCGTTTAAATCACTTGCCCAATCAGCTTTCCGGGGGGCAGCAGCAGCGTGTATCAATCGGCAGAGCGCTGATCAGCAATCCAGCGATCATTCTTGCCGATGAACCGACTGGGAACCTGGATAGTAAAAACAGCGGAGAGATCATGGAACTGTTGAAAATGTTCAATAAAACCTACAATCAGACGCTGATTGTGATCACTCATGATGAAAGGATTGCTCTGCAGGCGGACCGTGTAATAGAAATTAACGACGGAAAAGTCGCCCGGGATGAGGTGATCCGTCCATGAACATCATCAATAAGCTGACGCTGAGGCACCTGAAAGAAAATAAGAGAAGAACACTTGTGACGATTGTTGGTGTCATTATCTCAGTGGCGATGATTGCAGCTGTTGCTACACTTGGGGTCTCATTTCTTGACCTGATGAAAAGACAGTCCATTGCTGACAATGGCGAGTGGCATGTTCAATACAAAAATGTCACGGCCGAGCAACTAGAGGCAATAGAAGAAGAGGAAAATAACAAAAACGTCATTCTATCCAATGATCTTGGCTATGCGGAATTTGAGGAAGCAGAAAATGAAAATAAGCCTTATCTATTCTTCAAGGGATATAATCCAGCAGGTGTTGAGGTATTTCCCGTTGAGGTAAAGGATGGACGTCTTCCGGAGGCAGCAGACGAGATCGTTGTTCCTGAACATCTTTTGAAAGATACTTCAGTAGATTATGGCATTGGCGATGAACTGACTGTTGAAATCGGGGAAAGGGTTTTAGAGGAAGGGAGTATGTTACTTGACCAAAATGATACTTTTCAAGACGAACGTCTCCAGATAAAAACAACCAAAACTTTTAAAGTAGTCGGGATGATAAAAAGACCGGAGTGGGAGCCTTCATGGTCACCGGGTTATACAATGGTCAGCTATATTGATCAGGAAGAAATCGCAGCAACGGACTCTGTAAGTGCACTTGTTACTTTAGAAAAAGTAAGCAAATCATTATATAAAGAATCACAAAATCTGGCAGAGCAAAATGGGATTAAACGTTTCGGGTACAATGATGAGCTCTTAAGATATTACGGTGTAACAGATAATGATAATCTGCAGACGACCCTGTTTTCATTAGCAGGCATTATTATTGCTGTTATTATAATCGGTTCGGTCTCACTCATTTATAATGCATTTGCCATCAGTGTTTCTGAAAGGGCAAGGCATTTGGGAATGCTTTCAAGTGTGGGCGCAACAAAAAAACAAAAGCGTAATTCGGTCTTTTTTGAAGGAGCAGTCATCGGCTTGATTAGTATCCCAGTTGGTATTCTAGCAGGGATTGGCGGTATTGCGGTAACTTTCCTGTTTATTAACTCATTTATGGAACAGGCATTAGGAACGACAGAAAAACTTGCTATTGTGGTGACACCCGCTTCGATCATTGTCGCTTGTCTAATCTCTTCCGGTACAATTTTTATCTCTACTTATATTCCGGCTCGAAAGGCATCAAAAATTTCAGCCATGGATGCCATCCGCCAGACACAGGACATAAAACTAACCGCTAAAGGGGTTAAAACCTCCAGTATTGTTAGAAAAACGTTTGGCCTGGAAGCTGAGATCGGCATGAAAAACATGAAGAGAAATAAAAAGAGGTATTACGCGACGGTTTTTTCACTCGTCATTAGCATCATCCTTTTCTTATCTGTCTCGTTTTTCACGAATAACTTAAGCAGGTCGGTCGAAATGTCACAAGAGAGCATTAATTTTGATATTTTAGTTGAGGGCAGCAATGGAGATATTTCTGAATTTGAGCCATGGGTCCAGCTAGAAGGGGTCACTGAGTATAGTATTCAAAAAAACATAAGCCTTACTTCTCTGATCGAGGAAGAAAAATTTCCTGAAGGGTTGCCTGCATTTATCAATCAGCAGCAGGTGGAACTTCAAGATGGGAGGTATCCCTACTACGTTAATTTTTATGGTTTAAGTGAAAGCAGTTTTAAAAAATATGCTGATAAAGTGAGAACCGATTCGGATGGGTATCAGAATGTCGAACAGCCAAGAGCCATTTTGATTGAAGACATCGCCTTTCAGGATTTTCAAAGCTCCAAATTTATTGAAACAAAGTCTATTAACGCAAATCCTGAAGATACCATTGAACTGCTGTTTACGAATTATGAAACGGAAGAAATCTCTTCTTTAGGGAATGTGGAAATCGGTGCATTAACTGATGAGATTCCGATGGGGATTAGTGATACGGCACATCTTGGTGGACTTGATGTAATTGTCACAATGGAAACATTAGATCATCTCCTTACCGGGCAGGAAGAAAGTGAAATAAATTCAAGCCTTTACCTTAACAGCAGTGATCCGGTGCTAACACAGGAGGCACTTGAAGAAATCGTCCCTTCTTCAACCTATATCTATAATGTTGTTCAAAGCAGAGAACGCGATGAGCAAATGATCATGTTTTTATCCGTTTTTACGTATGGATTTATTTCACTGATTTCGTTAATTTCCATTGCGAATATTTTTAATACGATTTCCACCAGCATCTCACTTAGAAAGAAAGAATTTGCCATGCTGAAGTCAGTCGGCATGACACCAAAAGGCTTTAATAAAATGATTCATTATGAAAGCATCTTTTACGGATTGAATTCACTATTGATTGGTCTGCCAATTAGTTTCATTCTGATGTATCTCATCCATCTATCAGTAAGAGAAACATTTGAATACGGATTTGAACTACCGTGGCTCGATATTCTTTTTGTGGTCGCCGCCATTTTCATCATTGTCAGCTCAGCCATGCTCTACTCTATTTCCAAGATAAAGAAACAAAACATCATAGATGGTTTGAAGCAGGAAAATATTTAACATAAAGGTAAGCCTGAGACAAAAGTGTCTCAGGCTATTTTACGGTTGCTTGCGCTTTAGTTTTCAGATACGTTCCAACCTCTATTTTTTAAAACAATCGTGCTGTTTTAACCGATTTTTACGATTGGCTTTATAGCCGTTCCTTTTTTAGAATCTTCAAATGCTTCGTTAATCTGATCAAATTCATATAGTTTGACAAGTTTATCGAACGGGAACAGACCGCGCTTGTAATAGTCCACAAGCTGTGGAATGAATAGTTGAGGAATCGAGTCGCCCTCAATAACGCCCATTACGGTTTTTCCTTCTGCCATGATGTCGTTGTGAACATCAAACGTCATTTCAGGTGTGACACCGACAATCGCGCATGATCCAAGCGGACGAAGTCCATGAATGGATTGTTTTACAACAGGCGGAACTCCGGTTGTCTCAACAGCGTAATGTGCCCCGCCGTTCGTAATTTTTTTCACTTCTTGAACAACATCGACATCATTGCCATTCAATGTATGCGTGGCACCTAATTCCTTGGCCAGCTCCAGGCGGCTTTCATGAAGATCAACCGCAATGATATTCAAGCAGCCTGCGATTTTAGCGGCCATGACAGCGCTCAATCCGACTGCTCCACTGCCATAAATTGCGATAGAGGTGCCAAACTCAGGCTTAATCCGATTTAATACAGTACCTGCGCCAGTTTGAATCCCGCAACCAAGAGGGCCCAGCAGCGCGATATCTACTTCAGGGTCTACTTTAACGACGTTTTGCTCATTAGCAACGGCGAATGTGCCAAAAGAAGATTGGCCGAAAAATGTCGATACGTCCTGATCGTTCTGATGAAGCCTGTTGGTACCGTCCTGCATTTTCCCTCCAAAGTTTAAATCGTTGAACTTCATGCAAACGGTTGGATGTCCACTCAGGCAGTTCTCGCAATGGCCGCAATAGGTAAATGATAGTACTACATGGTCACCGGTCTGGATCTTCGTGACAGCAGATCCTACTTTTTCAACTATACCGGAACCTTCATGTCCAAGAACGGCTGGAAAAGGGCACAAACCCATATCCCTGGCAACAGCATCAGTATGACAGATTCCGGTTGCCACAATTTTGACCAGTACTTCATTCGGTTTCGGTTCGCTAAGCTCGACCTCTTCAACGGTAAAGTCTTCCTCTAAGCCATGTGTAACAGCGGCTTGAATTTTCATTTTACCCCTCCTATAAAAAGTTGCTTCTACTCATGCACTACCCTTTAGGATTGAACTTAATCCTGAGGGTTATTCATTTTCAAATGCATAATCTTTGTTAATCTCTATAGAAAAGGCCAGTTGAGTTGATGAATTGATCCTCGAACTACATCTTAGTAATGAAGCAATAAAAAAAGTTCGTGAACGATTTACTAGATGGGTCTGGGCCTGCTATTCATTAGATTGATGCAATTTGTTTAAATTAGAAACATCACAAAGATCACGTATTGTTGATCCATTCCTTTAGCCATTTTGTAGACCTAATCACCAATATTTTGTCACTATGAACGGCATAGCAGCTGAAAAAGTTCACTTTTCCCACGTCTTCAAATGACCGGTTCCATTTAAACATTTTCATAAAAATCGTGAATGTAGGTTTGTAATGTGATTTTTCTACCCGAAGCTTTTGTTTAAGATATCTTTTAATGATGCGATAGGTTCTTGTTGAGTATGCAGTATGTAAATAGATAATGATATCTGCCTCATTAAAACAGCTTCGCACCCAATCTTCATTATGTATTCCTTCTACAATCCATTGATCCGTTTGCAGGATGCCGTTGAGATATTCTTCTCTTTCTTGTTCTGTTCTTCTGATATCTCCATTTTTATTTCGGATCCAGACTATGTTGTCCAATTCAAAATAAGGAATCGCTAATTGTTCGGAAAGTTCTTTAGCTAACGTTGTTTTACCGCTGCCTACAGAGCCGATAATGTGGATTTTATTAAAAGATCGCTGCTTCATTTGTTCACCCCGTCTCATTGTTGATTTACATTTTTATTCCATAAAAGAGTTTGAATATCCTTTATTTAATCTTCAATACGCAATTTTTCCCCAACTATTTAAAAGGTATATACGATCGTGTTTGCTGCTATTTTGAGCAGGAGGGTTTAAATCTTCTCATACGTGGAGCTGAAGAAATGGAGAGATTACATATAAAGGAAAATGTTCTGCATGACAAAAGTACATCTTATAAAGTTCGTTTAACCGTATTCACCACAGGGTAATTAACGGGATGTATGAGTTTATATGTAGTTAAATTTGGGAGGTAAATGTCATGAAAAAATTTAAAGTAACGTATCATCTTACCACTGGAGCAGAAGTAGTGGACCATGTGGAGGCCGAAGAGAAAAGAAGTGCAATCCTGATGTTCGGCCATGATGAAAATAAATTTGTGGAAAGCACGGATGGAAAACTCCATAAATTTAACTTGAAACACGTGGTAATGGTGACAGTAGATCCAATTTAAAAAGTCATGAATAAGAGCATTCAGCTGAGTGCTCTTATTTTTTAAATCATCCGTAAAATTCTTTTCGTTAAATGCAATGCTGGCTTCTTTCAATGGATTGGGCTCAGTTACATATCAGAGAGAAGCTCTAAGCTTCCGCTTTACATTGTCAGAAAAAAGATTCAAATGGTAGGTAAGTGTAAGTTTTTATACAATCCACCTACTAATCGTTTGGAGGGATCTCATGAAGAATAAAGGTGTGTTTTTAGTTATGCTGGCTGCCATATTCTGGGGCGTTAGCGGAGTAATTGGGGACATCCTTATAGATAAGGAATGGAGTCCGTTTATCATATCCTTTTATCGCGGCGCAATTGGTTTATTATTCTTTCTTGCATGGTTTTTGCTGCGATTTAAGAACAATTGGATTGTATCTAAACCTTTGTATATTTGGTCTCTGCTTGCTGGGGTGGGAGTTGCAGGGAATTTCACTTTTTATTTTCTCAGCATCCAGGCCTCCAGTGTACCCGTCGCCGCTACTTTAATGTACACCGCACCTGTCTTTGTTCTGATTGCGTCCTTTTTATTAAGAATGGAGAGATCTACATGGTTTAAATGGGGAAGTATTGGCGGAGTGCTCCTGGGCATCATTCTTCTTACCGGCGCCTACAATCCTGATTCTATTTCAGTAAGTTATGAAGGAGTTTTAACCGGGCTTGCAGCAGGGCTATCCTATGCTTTATTTATATTCGGGTTTAAAAAAGCTTCTTTATACGGCAAGCCTCCCATTATCCTAACCATTGCCTTTTTATCATTTTGTTTAGTACTTTTCATATTTACAGACAATAATCAGGCAGCAGCCGTGCTGACTTCAAGCGACATCGGCTGGTTTCTATTATTAGGGCTGGTAGGGGCTGGACTATCATTCATCTTGTATGTCATTGGTATCCGGCTAACGGCTGCCTCCACTGCTTCAATGGTGGCCATGGTTGAGCCGGTTACAGCCTCTTTGCTGGGCGTTTTACTGCTTGGTGATCATCTGGGCATCATTCAAGTACTTGGAATGGTGGTAATCCTATCAACTATTACGCTGCTTAGTGTGAAGCAATCATCCTGACCATATAAAACATGACGATGTCTCTTAAACCGTCCGCTGTAATGCAGGAACCGCTAGAAAAATCTGTGACACTTTTGTCGCAGATTTTTTTATAGGCTGAATACATGCAATCATTCTGTTAGTTATTCTATAAAGTTGGTTCAATCCCTAAAAATGACATGATTATGTATGAAAGTCGATGGGATGTAAGCGCTTTTTTGTGATGGTATACTGGCAAAAACATCATGGAAAAGAGGAGTTTTATATGAAATTCAGCAATGGAAATTGGATGGATCGGGATGGCTTTACTCTGCAGTATCCCTCACAGCTGCATGATACAGCCGTTCACGATGACAAAGCGGTTTTGTATGCCCCGTTTGTCCCTATCGTACATAGAGGAAATACACTCGACGGTGGAATGATGACGATTGAGCTGTCAGCGCCAGCAGCAGATGTAATTGGTGTAAAAATGATTCACCATAAAGGGAAAATGAAGGAGTTCCCTTCATTTGAAGTAAAATCCCAAGAACCGGCTTTTCTTACAGAAGACACTGATCGTACGTTCACTTTTCAAAGCGGCCGTCTAAAAACGGAAGTGAATAAGGCAGGGAGCTGGTCTGTTCAATTTAAAGGAGACGATGAGCTTTTAACAGAGACAGGTTCAAGAAATATGAGCTATATTATGAGCGATGAGAAGCAGTCGTTTATGCGTGAACAGCTGTCACTGGATGTGGGGGAACTTATTTACGGTCTTGGAGAGAGATTCGGTCCATTTGTGAAAAATGGTCAGAGTATTGACATCTGGAACGAGGACGGTGGTACTGGAAGTGAGCAGGCCTATAAAAGCATTCCATTTTACATAAGCAGTAAAGGATACGGAATTTTTGTCAATCAGCCGGAGAACGTCTCGTTTGAAGTTGGGTCTGAAAAAGTGTCCAATGTACAGTTTTCTGTTAAAGGGGAGTCGCTGGAGTACTATGTGATTTATGGTCCGACCATGAAAGAAGTGCTGAAAAAATACACCGATTTAACGGGAAAGCCTTCTTTGCCGCCTGCATGGTCGTTCGGATTATGGCTGAGCACGTCCTTTACAACAGATTATGATGAAGAAACCGTAAACCAATTCGTAGACGGAATGATTGAACGGGATATTCCACTTGATGTGTTTCATTTTGACTGCTTCTGGATGAAAGAGTTTGAATGGTGCAACTTCAAATGGGACGACCGTGTATTCCCGGAACCCGCCGCTATGCTGAAGCGATTAAAGGAGAAGGGGTTAAAAATCTGCGTTTGGATTAACCCTTACATAGGGCAGAAATCACAGCTGTTTGACGAAGGTCAGCAAAATGGCTATTTACTAAAAAGAGCGGACGGCTCTGTTTGGCAATGGGATAAATGGCAGGCAGGGCAGGCGATTGTGGACTTTACCAATCCAGATGCATGCAAGTGGTTTGAAGAAAAGCTGGAAATGCTGATGGACATGGGAGTGGATTCATTTAAAACCGATTTTGGAGAGCGGATTCCGACTGATGTCGTGTATCATAACGGCGAAGATCCGGAGAAAATGCACAATTATTACACCTATTTATATAATGAAACCGTGTTTAATCTTCTGGAACGTAAAAGAGGAAAGGGGGAGGCGGCTCTGTTTGCCCGTTCTGCGACTGCAGGAAGCCAGAAATTCCCTGTCCACTGGGGAGGAGACTGCTGGTCCAATTACCGTTCGATGGCGGAAACGCTGCGCGGGGGTCTTTCTTTCAGTTTATCCGGATTCAGCTTCTGGAGTCATGATATTTCAGGCTTTGAACATGGAGCAACGCCTGATCTTTATAAACGCTGGACACAGTTTGGATTGCTATCCTCACACAGCCGCTATCACGGGAATTCGGAGTACAAGGTGCCATGGAATTATGGGGATGAGGCAGTAGACGTGACCAGGCAGTTTACCAAGCTGAAAAACCGATTGATGCCGTATTTATTTTCTCAGGCATGCGAAGCGACAGAAAGTGGTGTAGCCATGATGCGTCCGATGGTGCTGGAATTTCCTGAGGATGATACATGTCAGTATCTTGACCGTCAGTATATGCTTGGGGATTCACTTCTGGTTGCGCCGATTTTCAATGCTAAAGGAACGGTGCGGTATTATGTTCCAAAAGGAAGCTGGACCAATTTTTTAACGGAAGAAAAAATAGCAGGCGGACGCTGGTATACAGAAGAACACAACTATATGTCATTGCCGCTTCTAGTAAAAGGATCGTCCCTTTTGATTACAGGAGCTCAGGAACAAACAGCTGAATATGATTATTTGCAGGATGTGACCGTACATGTATTTGACCTTCAGGAAGGGGAAACGGCTGCTGCGGATGTCTGGACAAAAGAGGGAGAAAAAGCAGGGTGGGCAAAAGCCTCCCGCAGTGGAAGCACCATCACTGTAGAAACAGAGGGCTTGACAGGCTGTACTCTCCACCTCCATCGTGAAGATATTGACCGTGCTGACGGCGGAAAGCTTGAAGCTGCTGGTAAAGGTAAAACGCTCGTCATGACAGGAGATAAAGCAGTTCTTTCACTAAATGAAAGCAGAGAATCACATTTATGATCCATGAAAAAGTGAAGAAAGTGCTCTACGGAGGCGACTACAATCCGGAACAATGGCCAAAAGAGATTTGGAAGGAAGATATGAGAATCACAAAGCTTGCAGAAATGGATATCATGACGGTCAATGTGTTTAGCTGGGCAAAGCTTCAGCCGGATGAAGACATCTACGATTTTTCCACACTTGATCAAGTCATGGATCTGCTGGCGGAAGAAAATCGCTATGCCTGTCTTGCCACCTCTACTGCAGTGCATCCGGCCTGGATGGCACATCGTTATCCGGATGTTTTGCGGACAGATTTTGACGGTCGCAGGCGGAAATTTGGTCTGCGGCACAATTCCTGTCCAAACAGTCCCTCCTACCGAAGATTTGCTGGGAGGCTTGTTGAAGAGATTGCAAAGAGGTATCACGATCATCCGGCGCTTCTGCTTTGGCATGTATCCAACGAGTTTGGGGGAGATTGCTACTGCAGTCAGTGCGAAGAAGGCTTTCGAATTTGGCTCAAAAACAAATACGGTTCGCTGGATGAAGTGAACAGGGTGTGGAATACCTCATTTTGGGGCCACACGTTTTACGCTTGGGAGGAAATCGTTGCACCAAATAATCTCAGTGAACATTTGGGTCAATATGATTACACAGCGTTTCAAGGGATTTCACTCGATTACCGCCGTTTTAACTCAGACAGCATGCTTGATTGCTTCAAGCTTGAGCAGGACATTTTAAAAAAATGGACGCCTGGGATTAATGTAACGACTAATCTTATGGGGACCTATAAACCGATTGATTATCATAAATGGGCGAAAGAAATGGACATTGTATCATGGGACAGCTATCCGCAGGCAGGATCTTCGCCGCTTTTAAATTCGATGAGTCATGATATCATGCGCGGACTAAAACATGGTCAGTCCTTCATGCTGATGGAGCAGACACCAAGCGTAACGAACTGGCATCCGTACAATGAGCTGAAGCGGCCGGGGGAAATGAGGCTTCACAGCTGGCAGGCGATTGCGCATGGGGCAGATACCGTGATGTTTTTCCAGATTCGGCGGTCGATCGGGGCGTGTGAGAAATTTCACGGAGCTGTTATTGATCATGCAGGACATGAACATACCCGCGTTTTTCGGGAGTGCGCAGCGCTTGGGAATGAACTAGCTGTACTTGGAGATACGCTTCTTCACGCCACAACTCCTGCCAAAGCCGCCATCCTGTTTGACTGGGATAATTGGTGGGCAATGGAGCTGTCGAGCGGCCCGAGCCGGGATTTAAAATACGTGGAGGAAGTATTCAAGTATTACGAGGCATTTCAGCGGTGCAATGTTCCGGTTGACGTGATTAGTGTAAAGGATGATTTAAGCAGCTACCAAATCGTCGCAGCGCCGGTGCTGTATATGGTAAAGGCTGGGATGGCAAAGAAACTAGAAGACTTTACCCAAAGCGGCGGGACGTTTATTACCACTTTTTTCAGCGGGATCGTCGATGAACACGACTTAGTCGTAACAGGTGGATATCCTGGTGAACTTCGCCCCTTGCTTGGCATTTGGGTAGAAGAAATTGATTCCCTGCCTCCTGGTAAAACCAATAAAGTGGTGATGAAGGAAGACGGGAGTGACTATCATGCCTCCATCTTATGCGATTTGCTTCATTTAGAAGGGGCTGAAGCGGTTGCGTCATTCGCCAGTGATTTTTATGAGGGAATGCCCGCACTGACTAAAAACCACTTTGGCCAAGGACACGCCTGGTATGCGGCGGCGAGTATGGATCATGAATTTATGGAGCGGCTGATTTCATCGCTTTGCACCTCTCATGGTCTTAAGCCCTTGCTTGGAACAAAGGCTCCTGCCGACGTTGAAGTGACGGCGCGTGAAAAAGACGGCGTCACGTATATATTCCTATTGAATCATTCACAGGAGACTGGGACAGTTTCATTAGATAAAATCTACACAAATATACTGGATGGAGAGGAATATGAAGGGGCCATCGATCTTTCTCCATTTGGGGTGGCAGTACTGAAGGTGAGCGGACAATGAGCGGCAGATCTCTGCAAGTGCCGGGACATGGTACGCTCAGTCTGACTCCTGCCTTAACCTGGCAATTCGGTCACATGACAGGCAACGGGGAAATGGGTGTGATTCAGTATGGGCCGCCCGAAAAAGAGAGGATCGTCTTAAGTCAAGCAGAGCTGTTTATGCCGCTTGGCTCTCCAGATTTCATCCCGGATATGGCACCGTATTTGGATGAAGTACGGAGAATCAGCCGAACAGAAGGTTACAGGGCTGGTCATGATTACTTTATCCAAAAGGGTGAGGAACTGGGTCATACGATTGTTTTAACGGACCCTTTTCATCCGGCATTAACGTTTGTGATTGAACAGGAGGAAGCAAATGGAGCAGGAGGCTATAGCCGCTCTGTTAACTATGCAACAGGCGAAATCACCTCCAGCTGTGATCGATTTACTCACCAATTGTTTGCCTCCCGTCCAGACGGCTGCGTCATGCTGCGAATTTCATCAAGCGTCCCACTTCAAAATGTACGTCTGTCAATTGAAGAAGCAGGTCATCCTGGGGTAAAAGCAGATGTCCAATTCAAGGGGGAAACCTGGAACGGAATTCATTCTTATGAACACGGTGGCGGCTACCGGAGTAAAATTGAAGCAACTCATAATGGTGAAGCGAGATTTGCAGGTGGGTGTCTCATTATTAACGGGGCTACATGGATCGAATTGAAAATGAAAGTGGCTCCTGAGATCGGGAGTGACTTCTTATTCTCAAGTGGCAGTTATGCAGAATGCTTTGAACGTCACAAGAAAAAACATGAAGAGCTATTTTACAAGGCCTCACTGGATTTAAACGGAGGAGAAAGACGAAGCTGGAGTGGTGAAGCACTGCTAAATGAAAGTAAAGAAACCGGTATCTTGCACCCTGCACTGATTGAAAAATGCTACGACGCAGGACGCTATATGTTTTTGTGCAGTGCAGGCAGCCGCCCCCCTAATCTGCAAGGGATCTGGACGGGTACCTTTGATCCGCCGTGGTCCTCGGATTACACCATGGACACGAATTTACAACTGGGGATGGCATCGGTTTTCAGCGCCAACATGCTGCATGGAATGGAACCTTATACGCGTCTGCTGGAATCGTATATGGAAGATTTCCGTTATAATGCCAGAAGGATGTTTGGCTGCCGCGGAATTTTAGCCGGCGTTTGTGCTTCTTCGAGCGGACTTCATACTCATTGGGGTGACTCAAGCTGGGGTGACCGGGAGTGTGATACATTTTTTGGTGCATTTTGGACGTGCGGTGCTGGGTGGCTGGCTCATTGGCTTTTTGATTACTATCAGTACACAGGAGATCTTACGTATTTACATGACCATGCCCTTCCTTTTATGAAGGAAGCAGCACTGTTTTACGAAGATTTTTTAATAGAAGTAAACGGCAAACTGCTTTTTTTGCCGTCCTATTCAGCGGAAAATGGCATTGCTGCCAATAGTACGATGGACATTGCGGTGGTTAGGGAGCTTCTGACCAATATGATTAACGCAAGCATCCTTCTTGAGATGGGAGAAGAAGACATTCCACGCTGGCAGGAGATGCTCGGCAAGCTGCCGCTTTATGAATTGACTGAGGAGGGTGCTTTGAAGGAGTGGGCTGTAGACGATCATGAAGAAAATGATGATCACCGCCACTTTTCACACTTGTATCCATTGTTTCAAAGCTATGAATTTTCCCCAGAAAAAACGCCGGTTTTATGGAAAGCAGCAGAGAAAGCCTATCAAAATAAGCTAAAGCATTGGGTCTTCAATCCGGATACAGATACATCGTCACATGGCCGTATGCATGCAGCTCTTTGTGCAGCGAGGCTTGGTGACGGCAAAACCATTGCAAAGATCATGAAAATGATGCTTTCAGGAGGTGCAGTGTATCCAAGCTTTATGACCGCACATTTTGAAAATCATCATGTATTTAATGTTGATGCAAATGGGGCTTTTCCGGAGTTGATTCAAAATGCGGCACTCTTTTCATTACCAGGCAGAATTGAATTGCTTCCGGCACTGCCGGCTGAAATGAGCGAAGGCATGCTAAAAGGGATGCTGTGCCGCGGCGGGCTGACAGTGATCCGGTTTAACTGGAATGTATCAGCCGGCATTATGCAGCTGATCATCAAATCATCAACGGAGCAGGACGTTGTCTTCTATACCCGGCAGCCTGGATGGTCATTAAACGAAGAGGAAGGAATGGAGTGGATACAAACCTTGCCGGCCGAAGAACCGATTCAACTTGAATGGAGGAGATCGTATGCAAATGAGCGGAATGCTTGGAAGTGTGCACCGGAGTGCGAGCTGGATCACAAAGGGAGCAAGTCTTAACTTTCTGTGGTTTTTATGCAACGCTCCGCTTTTTTTTATACTGGCTGATTATTGGGCAAACAACGGAGAGCTTGCTTTAGGGCTGGGTGTACCTATTGCGCTCGTACCGCTGCTATTTTTCCCTTCCACAGCTGCCTTATTTGCCGTTATCCGAAAGTGGGTGTTGAAGGAAGAAGAGGCGGTGTTGTCCTTTTTTCGATACTTTAAAGACAACTTCGTTCAAAGCCTGATCGGGGGAGTGTTTTTTACGATTGTTTGGACCGGATGGCTTGCACAGGCTGGATCATTTCCACAAGTTGCTATGATAATCATCAGCATCTGGCTGCTGGCATGGATGTTATTTTTCTTTGCGTTTCAAGTACATTTTTACGTAAATGTCCTGCACACAATTAAAAATGCGCTAATTATGACTGCGATGAGACCGCTCTTTGTCGTGATGATTGCTGCAATGGCCGGGACACTCTTTTATATTTCTTCTATTTATACCTTTTTACTGCCGTTTTGTTCAGCAGTTGTCCTTGCCTATATTGCATTTAGTTTCTTTAACACCTTTTATCAGATGAGACTCACTCAGAAGAGGGAATTTATAAAGGTAGAGAATACGGAAGGCGCCCGGCATATCCAATCTTTATTAAGACTCGATACGGCTGTTTCAAAAGCAGGTAAATAGTTTCCAAGCGAAGAATCCATCGGAACATTGACCATACGCAAAATCCGAATTCATTATCGAATTTTTTTAGTTTCGATAATGGATCCGGATTTTTGCAGTTTATCTATAAGAAAGCAAGTTCCAACAGGTATCTGAAGATGAATATCACTAATTTTGACATGAAAATAGATACAGTATACACTTTCAGAAAACAAAACAGATCATGGTAAAATAAAGTAACACAAAATGGAAGCGCTTACAGATGAGTGGGAAGGTGTTTAAGTGAAAAAATGGCTGCTTTTGCGGTTTAACAATATGAAATTGCCTGAAAAATTTATTTGGTTTTTTCTCATTATCGTTGTATTTCCGATCCTGTCTGCAGGTATCTATTTAACGAATGAAATGCGTCAGGATGCCCTTGATGATGCAATTAGCCAATCTGCTTTAAATAATGAGCGGGTTCGTCAGCGGACATCGGAAGTTCTTCGTGTTCCCGTTTTTGTCTCTAATAATCTTATGTTTGATGACCGTCTTAGAATGCTTGTAAATACACAGTTTACGAGGACAAATGAGGTGGTGGAAGCCTATCGTTCATTCAATACATTTTCTTACTATAAACAATACTACCCTGATATACAGTCCATCAGATTGTATACACAAAATCAAACAATGATCAATAATTGGGAGCTGATCCCACTAAATGAAACGATTATGGATAAAGCCTGGTACCAGGAAGCAGCCGTCGATGCCGGGTTTATGAAGTGGCAGTACATAGAGGATGAAACAAATGGAGGCAAGCCGTATCTAAGCCTGATTCGCCGCATCAATTTTTTAGAGGAAAAAAGCTTCGCTATTTTAATTATTACAATCAATCCTGCTGTTTTGGATGTAATTTTAAATCAGGAAATGTTTTTAACGATGATTGTAGATGAACATGATCATATTGTTGCCTCAAACGACCCTTCAAATAAAGGGCAGAAGCTCGGCACGGTTTTGGACGATAGTACAGAAGATGGAGAGGAGGCGCTATATGAGGCGGTAGTAGATGGCAGTGCTTCTCAAATTATAACAAGTGATATTTTAATCGATGAACTAAGTCAAAACCGACTTCGTGTAGTATCTGCTGTTCAGCATAATCATATCGTTGGCAACGCAAATGCTTTGGCCGCAAAAGGAGCACTCATGACGGTTTTAGCAGCACTTGGAGCGATTTTATTTATTGCCATTATGTCCCGTTTATTTTCAAAAAGGCTTGATGAGCTCAGCGCCAGGATCAGGAGAGTTGCCACAGGAGATTTATCGACAAGTGTTGAAATGTCAGGGAATGATGAAATTGGGGAACTGTCCCGTCAGTTTCAGCACATGGTAGAAGAGCTTGATGCATCGATTGAAACGCTCAAGGAATCAAACAGCCAAAAAGCACAGCTGCAGCGTAACCAGGCAGATATAAAATTGAAGATGATGGCAAGTCAAATTAATCCGCATTTTTTATTTAATACGCTTGAATCGATCCGGATGAAAGCCCATATGGAAGGGGCAAAGGAAGCGGCAGGCATTGTTAAGCTGTTAGGGAAGCTGATGAGGAAAAGCATTGAAACTGGCGGGCGCCCGGTTCCCGTGGAAATGGAAATTGAAATGGTCCGCTGTTATTTGGAGATTCAATCATTCCGCTATGAGAAACGTCTCTCCTATGATCTCTATGTAGATCCGTCAGTTAAAGGTGTCCATATTGAACCTCTTATCATTCAGCCGCTGGTGGAAAACTCAGTTATTCACGGACTTGAAGATAAAGACGACGGAGGAAAGGTCTCAGTTCAAGTTCAAATGGTACCCGGTGGGATGAAAGTGACTGTAAAAGATGATGGTAAAGGATTTACAGAAAAACGTTTATCAGAAGTGCTCTATTTTATTAATGAGACAGAAGAGGAAAATCGAATCGGATTGAGAAACGTGCATCAGCGGCTTTTGCTGACATATGGCGACTCATCCGGTCTGCAGATTAAAAGTGATGAAGGAGAAGGTACATTGATTCATTTTGTGATTCCTATACAAGGAGAGTGACAGGATGCGCGACGTTTTGATTGTAGATGATGAACCGATGATTCGAGAAGGATTAAAGACGCTGATTGACTGGGAGGCGTACGGCTATCGTGTAGTTGGGCTGGCCCGAAATGGAAGAGACGGTTATGAAAAATTTCAGCAGCTGAAGCCGGATTTAATTATAGCCGATATTAAAATGCCGGAAATGGATGGAATTACTCTGCTCGAAACACTTCGCGATGAAGCACGGAATACCCGCTTTATTCTTCTCAGCGGTTATGCAGATTTCAACTACGCAAGGCGTGCAATCAGCTGCGGTGCTGAAGCCTACTTGCTTAAGCCTATTGATGAAGATGAACTGATTGAAAAGCTAATCGCCATTCAGTCATCTTATAACACCTCTGTCCATCAACCAAGACGGTCTAGCTCCTGGAAAGAACTTTTTCAACATATTCTTGATGAAAATGGAACTGAAGCTATGTCTATTTTTGAACAAAAAGGAATTTGGCAGGGTCCGTCGCGTCTTTTAGTTGTAAAGCCCGGCCGCCATTTGCAGCATTGGCAGCAGAGAATAGATGAGCTGATTCACAGGACAGAATCAGTCATTTTTTTTCCTATTAAAGACCTCTTTATTTTTATTTTGCCCGTTTCTTCTCATGCAGCTACATTCCTGAAGCAGCTTGATGAATCATTGCCTTATCATGTGGCAGCCTCTGCGGTTCTTCATAAAATACAAGATAGTCTGCTGCAATGGAAGGATATTCAACAGGTGTTGAGTACATCCTTTTACATACCTGAAAAAACAGTACTTCAGCAGCCATTTGATCGTGAAGATGTGTTAATAAAAGAATGGCATCCGGATGTGTACCGCGATCGTCTTTTCTTTGCCCTGGAAGCTTCAAGCAGTGAAGCAGCGTACGCCATATTAGATGAGGTAATTAAAGAATGGACAGCAAGAAAATGGCCGGAGCAGGAAGTAAAAAAGGAAGCAGCTTCTCTATGCAATCAGGTGATGAATAAACTCGCTGCCGTCCATCCCAAAAAACAATCATTGCTTCTCAAAACGGGATTAAAAACAACCGAGTTATATGAGGCTTCATCAATGGAAGCCATGGGGGAATCATGCAACTCTTTTCTCACAGCGGTACTTGACATAATGGATGACGGTACACCAGACAGCGTCATGAATAAAATGGTTGACTTGATCCGCACACGCTATAACGAAAATCTGAGACTCGAAACGCTAGCCGGGATCTTCAACTATAACAGTGCCTATCTGGGAAAGCTGTTTAAGAGCCATACTGGTGAATACTTTAACACGTATGTAGATAAAGTCCGCACCGAAAAAGCGAAAGAAATGCTGAATAAAGGCTTTAAAGTATATGAAGTGGCAGAAAAAGTCGGATATGCAAATGTGGATTACTTTCACCGGAAGTTCAAAAAACACGCAGGAGTCTCTCCGACGACGTTTAAAAACAAGCTCAACCAATAAAGATGTCCGTTCTCCATTGCTTTAAAACAATGAGGACGGACATCCTTTAATTTTGACATGATTTTTAACGCAAATCAGCAGGTATTGAACCCGAATCTTTCCTTGTAAGATGGAGGTATAGAACAGGGGGAGATAAAGTGGAATCGGTTGAAAAGAAAGCGCATACAAAAATAAACCGTTCTGCCAAAACACAGCACAGATTTTTTAAAACGATGAAGCAGCAAAAGTATTTATATGCGATGTCTGTTCCATTTGTTCTGTGGGTGCTTGTATTTAATTATGTACCGCTTTGGGGCTGGACCATGGCCTTTCAGGATTTTAAACCAGCAAGGTCATTCATGGAGCAGGAGTGGGTGGGTCTTGCTAACTTCACTGCCCTTTTTCAGGATGAACGGTTCTATTTAGTTCTCCTCAACACGCTGGCGATGAGCATTATGGGACTCGCTATTGGATTTGTTGTTCCCATTATCTTTGCGGTTTTTCTAAATGAAGTGCGGGTTCAGACGTTTAAGCGGACGGTTCAGACGGTCTCCTATTTGCCCCATTTTGTCTCATGGGTCGTTGTGGCGGGCATTGTTACCAAGGTGCTGTCTACTGACGGCGGAATCGTCAATGAAATGCTGATGGCGGCAGGCTTTGTAAATGAACCAGTTCAGTTTATGACAAAAGGTGAATGGTTCTGGATGATTGTGACACTGTCTGATTTGTGGAAGGAAATGGGCTGGAATTCGATTATCTTTTTGGCCGCAATGGCAGGGGTTGATCCGCAGCAATACGAGGCAGCGAAAGTAGACGGTGCGAGCAGGCTGCGTCAAATCTGGCATATAACGCTGCCGGGAATCCGGCCAACCATTCTCGTTGTGTTAATTTTATCCATCGGTCATTTAATCACCATCGGATTTGAAAAGCAATTTTTACTCGGCAACCCGATTGTCGTCGATTACGCTGAAGTCCTCGACCTGTATGCGCTGAATTATGGAATCGGTCTTGGCCGTTTCTCTTACGGAACAGCGATCGGAATTTTCAACTCACTGGTAAGTATCGTTCTGCTGTTTCTAGCAAATGGCATTTTTAAGCGCTACACGAATCAAAGTGTCATGTAAAGGAGGGATGGTATGATGAAAGGAAGCCGAAAAGGATGGGATGATCGGCTGTTTGATCTTATTAACTATTCATTTTTAACCGTAGTTTTACTTGTTACGCTTTATCCATTTTTAAATGTGCTGGCAATTTCACTAAATGAATCCACCGATACGGTCAGAGGCGGCATCACCATTTTTCCGCGGGAGTTTACACTTGCCAACTACCAAACTATCTTTGAGTACGATAACCTGATCACCGGATTTATAAATTCTACGTTACGGACGGTAATCGGTACGGTGCTCGGTGTTGTGTCTTCTGCTATGGTAGCGTTTACATTAAGCAGAGCAGATTTTCAGGGAAGAAAAGCTTTCTCAACCGTTCTTGTTCTTACACTTTATTTTTCCGGCGGTCTGATTCCCGGCTATATGCTAATGCGTGATTTGCAGCTCATTGATACATTCTGGGTGTACGTCCTTCCGGGAATGGTAAATGCTTTCAACATCATTATCGTCCGTTCGTTTATGGATGGACTGCCGTTTGCTTTACAGGAATCAGCCAAGATGGATGGCGCCAATGATTTTGCTATTTTCTGGCGGATCATCCTGCCGTTATGTACACCGGTACTCGCAACAATCGCACTTTTTATCGCAGTAGGCCAGTGGAATTCATGGTTTGACACTTACTTATACAATAGTTCCAATCCGAGTTTAACTACCCTGCAGTTTGAATTAATGAAAATACTGCAAAATACCACAATGGGTTCTACAGATGCCAATGCATTTCGCGATGCTCAGGGGCAGGAGGCAGCCTCTTCTGTGTCACCGGAATCGATTAAAATGGCAATCTCTATGGTTACTATTATACCGATTTTGCTGGTTTATCCATTTTTGCAGCGGTTTTTTGTGCAAGGTATGACGCTTGGAGCAGTAAAAAGCTAAATAGATAAAGGGGAGAAATCGATGAAAACAAAATGGAGAAAAGCAAGTGCTGTGATCATGATGGGAACGATGCTTACAGTGGCGGGCTGTCAAAGTGACAATGCAGCGACAAAAGAAGAAACAACCGGCCCAGTCACGTTTTCACTCTTTAGTGCGGATCCTCATTCCCAGTGGGACAACATGGAAAGCCCGGTCAGTCAGAAGGTAAAAGAGACAACAGAAGTCACGATAGAGCCGGAATTTGACGTTGGAGGCGGAGAACAGAAGATTCCTCTCATGATCGCAAGCGGTGAATATCCGGATTTGATTCTGCCAAAAGGGAATGCAGGCAAACTAGTAGACGCGGGTGCGCTCATTGATTTAACAGATCTGATTGAAGAGCATGCTCCGAATCTGAAAAAAGTATATGGTGATTATTTCAACCGCTTAAAATGGAGCGGAGAAGACGAATCTATTTATATTTTGCCTACTTCACGAGTGGATCATACCTACTGGGCCCCGGGCAATGGCTTTATGCTGCAGCATGATGTAGTAAAACAGCTGGGTTATCCGGAAATTCGAACAGTAGATGATTTTGAGAATGCAATCAGGGAGTACAAGGAAAAGAACCCAACCATTGACGGACAGCCGACCATCGGGTTGTCGTTGCTGGCCGACGACTGGAGAATTATGATTTCAACCACGAATCCGGCTTTTTACGCGACAGGTGCTCCGGATGACGGCGAATTTTATATTGATCCCGAGACATATGAAGCGACCATGCATTACCGCCGTCCTGAAGAAAAAGCATACTTTAAATGGCTGAACCATATGAACGCTGAAGGTCTGCTGGATCAGGAGAGCTTTGTTCAGAAGTATGATCAATATTTGGCGAAAATATCCTCTGGCCGTGTATTGGGCTTAATCGATACAGACTGGGAAGTAGGAGACGCACAGCGTGCACTCCGTGAAGCAGGTAAAACAGAGAGAATGCATGGCATGTATCCGGTCACATTAACAGAAGAATATAAACATCCGAATTTCCAGGATACCGGTTATCTTGGAGGCTGGGGAATCGGAATCACGACAGAGTGTGAAGACCCGGTGAGAGCAATTAAATTTTTGGATTACCTGGCATCTGAGGAAGGTCAAATTCTTCAAAACTGGGGAATCGAAGGTGAACATTATACAATTGAAGACGGAAAACGTGTCATTTCTGATGAAGAGATGAACGAGCGCAATAACAATGCCAACTATGTGAAAAATACCGGCATTGGGGTATTAAGCGGTTTTGCTCCCTTATATGGAGATGGTGTAACGGATTCAACAGGGCAGACCTATTCGATTGCCAGTCCGGATCAAATCATTAACGCGTATACCGATACAGAAAAAGAAGTACTATCCAACTACAATGTAGAAATGTGGAAAGACCTATATCCTCAAAAAGAAGAATTCCCGGTAAAACCATGGGGAGCAGCCTACAACATGCAGGTTGAGGCAGGTACCGATCTTGAACTGATCATGCAAAAATCTCTGGATGTTGTGAAAAAACGTATACCTGAAGCCATTCTGGCAGATCCGTCTGAGTTTGACGATGTATGGGACAGTTTCATGGCTGACCTGGAAAGTGCAGGCGTTGAACAGGCAGAGGCAGATTACACAGAAATGATTAAGGATCGACTGGAGCTTTGGGAGTAACAGAGATATTAAGTGAAAAAAGACATTGGAAGTCAATTCTTCCAATGTCTTTTTATGTCTCTATTAAAAGGAAAAATCGTTCCATAACTCATTGAAAAACACATTATTTATAAAATCTCCGTTGTGCAGGGCTCGTTAAACTATAATCAAGTTAGAATTGCGTCACTCAGTTATTACGGCCGCTCAAGAACAGAAGCGAGCATACGGTGGACAACTTCATGGTCTCTCTGATCGTTAA
Source organism: Jeotgalibacillus campisalis (assembly GCF_000829515.1). GTDB lineage: Bacteria > Bacillota > Bacilli > Bacillales > Jeotgalibacillaceae > Jeotgalibacillus > Jeotgalibacillus campisalis. The sequence continues at coordinate 84,390 of NZ_JXRR01000013.1, forward strand.
GAAGGTAATCTTTGCCGGGTAAAGTGTACCATTCCTTGGCACCTGCATATGTAATTTTGAGTGAGAGCATACCGCTGTCATCACAGGTAGTAAGAAGCTCAAGCTCTCCGCTGATAACGCCGACTTCAGTCGTCATGACTCCGTGTGTTGCAGTGAAAGTGGTAGACTTTTTTTCCATTTGTGAGTCTCCTCCTTGTTTAAAATGACTTAAAGATTAGTATGAGCAGGTGTTAAGCATCGTTTGCAGAGAAGTTTTCTCAGAAGCCTGCAGGCTCAGGTTCCACGTATGTTTTGTATTAATCCACCATTTAGCATATCCGCAATGTGCACTATAGCGCGGCGGCTGCCATGTTGAAGGGTCCTGGTCACCTTTAGAACGGTTAACACTGGCAGTTACGGCAATCAGATGTGGGCCGCTTAAATCATTTGCAAATGCTCTGCGCTGTGATTCTGTCCAGCTGCTTGCGCCTGAACGCCACGCTTCGGCTAAGGGAACGACATGATCCACATCAAGTTCAGATGGCGAGTAAACGACTACACCGTCAAAATAGCTGTACCATTTGCCAGATGTGACAGGACAGTTTCCACTGAAATAATCAGCATCACGCTGAAGAACGATTTGGCGGGTGTCACAGCCGCTGCCCTGACCGATCCAATGTGGAAATTCATCCCGTGAGTAGCCGGCCATCGAGCTTTCCGATTTTACCGTTAAGGAATTTAGTTGTGATTGAGCGGCCGATTTGGATGGCGTGTCAGGCAGAAAGGCCGAAGCGGGCTGCGCATCAAATTGAAAAGCAGCAAGGGATAAAAGTAAGGCAAAAACAAATAATAGTGGTTTTTTAAACAAAGAAATGCCTCCTATATGTAATTTTTTATATTGACATTTCGTTCATGTTGATAAACGAAATATTAATAATTAGGTGAGGGCGTAAAGCAATTTGTTCATCTTTAAAATTCCGGTTAGCGGAGGCATTTCTGTAATGCAGACAGCTGAATAATGGCGGGGCTGCTAGTTGCTATGATAGGGGATAATGAAAACATATAACAAGTTAATAATTTGTAAATGACCAAATCATAGAGAGGTCTCTTTGATGAATGAAAAGGTCAAAAAGATAGGGAATTCTCTTTTAAAGAAACTTCATTAGATAGAAAGGCAGACTCTTTAAAGATTTATTTGGTTTTTCAATGTGAAATTTTACCTGGACTAAAAGACTGTCAGAGGTCCTGCCAGCGCTTTACTAAAACTTAATAAGAAAATATTGAATTCATTTGGCAAAATAAAGCTTTCACCATTCCATAGAGACTTTTTTCAACCCTGCACAACAAAAAAAATGGCCAGTCTGTTGAACAGGTCTCAACTTAGACGGCCGTAAGTAGTGTATTTTTTTAGATATATTCTTTAGCTACAGCAGCAGACGTCATGATTGACAGCAGCGCCCCGTAGTTCACGGAAAAAGCTACCGCATCTCCAACCTGCAACTCAACATTTTTCGCATTGAGAACAGTGTGGTCGCTGCTGGATCCAATAATGTTCAGATCCAATAAAGGAGTCAGTCCGGAAACTAAGACATCCTGGAATCCAACGCCAAGAATACAACGCCGGATATCACCCATTTCGTCAAAGGAAGGGTATAATCCCAATACGTTTTGTGCGATTTGTCCATAGGGGACAGAAGGTTTTATTTTTGATTCAATGACTTCTGAGTAAAATGTAAAAGCATCTGTGTACAAACCAGGAATAGGTTCACGGGAAAGGGTTTCACGTCCAAGAAGGATCGATTCTCCAATACGTAAATGATTAATTTCACCCATTTCTTCACTAGATGAAAACCAATTGTAATTGGCAGAATTGCCTCCTGAAACAATCGGCAATGGCAGCGCATATTGCTTTCTGATTGCAATTGCCAGGGTAGAGAGTGTTTTCATTTTTTCAGTATCCGGCTTCACTCCTCCGAAACAGGCGAAATTAGCTCCAATTCCAACTAACTCGATCCCGGACATCTGAGTAATCTGAGGAATATAGTGATCTAGCTGGTCTGGCATAACCCCTTCACGCAAATCCCCAAGTTCAATCATGAGAATGATTTTCTTTACAGTATTTCTTACAATAGCACACTGAGAGAGTCGCTCAATCACTGTGAGCTCAGTCTGCATACTGATATCTGCATACTCTGCAACTGCCTCAATTTGACTTAGGGCGGGCGTTCTCAATAAAACAAACTCAGCTTGTACACCTGCGTCTTTCATTTGTTTTATATTTTCGATCTTTGAATCCCCTAATTGCCCAATCCCATTGTCAGTCAGCATATTGGCAATTTCTAAGCTGCCGCAGACGCCTTTTGTAACAGCCATTACATTAATGCCTTTTACTCCATACATCGCATTTATTTTCCTGGCGTTATGAGAGATTTTTGAAAGGTTAATTTCCATTTTCGGCAATGAATGATTGAAGTGTGTCTCAACAAATGGCTGATTGGCTGCATTCACCTAACGAGCGTTTTCTTGTGTGACAATGACGGAAAGGCGGTTAAGATGCTTTGAACAAGCTTATCGCAGCCATGCTTAAGAACGTCCGTTGTCGGAAGCCCAAGTTCCTTTTCATATCTATCAACCGTTTGATCTATTTGAGGGTCCGTCATATTTTCATGGTTAATGGTAATGGCAACAACTTTTGAATGGGAGAAATTTTCGATTAATTCAATTTCACTTTTTACTGTTGGCATTTTCATAAAAGGAAAGTCTCCTAGGTTTACGCGCATTGGCGGGTGCTGAACGATGACAGCGCCTGGTCTTGCCCCTTTTAAAATACCAGATGAGCTGATATAAGCAGGATGACTAAGAGCGCCTTGCCCTTCGACAATAATGATGTCAGGATGCTCTGTGTTATACGCTTTCATTATTTGGTTTTCAATTTCACCCGTTATATATTGAGAGGGCAGCGCATCAACAGCAGCTCCATAGGCAGCACCCTGGAGTAGTCCTGTTTGGCCTGTTGCGATAAAGGCTGCAGAGAAACCGGCTTTTTCAAGAGCTGCCTGAAGTAAAACGGCAGTTGTTCTTTTGCCTACTGCACTATCCGTTCCAAGTACAGCTACGACTGGTGTCTCAATTGATAAAATTTGTCCGGAAAATAAATGAAGATCCTTTTTTAAAGGTGGTTTTCGCACATCAACAATTGTCACGCTGTACTGATCAGCGTATTGCATAAATTCCTTATCTTCTGCTAAGAATTCATGCAGCGGATTAATAATATTCATGCCCAGCTTCATCGCTTGAAATAATAGCTCGCGTTCTTCTGATTTAAGAAATGCTTCAGCAGGCGCAATCCCGTAGATAAAATCTGTTGGCATTTTCTCCAGACGTTCAATCGCTTGCTCTAGACTGTTGAATACCGGAATCCCGTTTTTGCCTTCGTCAAGTACCTCGCCTGCGTCCAAACCTGCTTTCGTGCTGTCAATTACGCCAGTAATATCATATTTTCCTGACTGACGAATTAATCCATTAGCGGTTTTTCCATCCATTTTACCAAAATTGTTTTCACAATATATTAATGCTGTATTCTTCAATTAGTGTTCCTCCTATAATTAATTGTACATAAAAAAACACCTTACCCATTTAGACGAATTGAACAGAGGTCAGTGATCTAAAAGGGAAAGGTATTGTCTTTGTATTCTTTATTATAGCACAGTTTCCAATTCTTTGAATTTATTCTTCTTTAGTAATTCCTTCCTAGGCGCTTTTTAGCTTAATTTAAAAAAATATATTTTAAGATTAATAGCAGCTTTTAATTATGCTTTACAAAGGAAAGATAGTTAATTAATAATGACTATTGAAATCTATATGTGATATTTCGTGCTAGTATGTTACTAACAATAGCGGTTTGTTCTGATCGGCTTTAGATTAGTTGAGTGCGTGTACAATATCGATTCGAGGGGACTGAGAACAACCGTCTGCGGTACGGATGGCTTCAGCGATTTAGTATTTGTTTTAAGCACCGTTTGGACGCTGGTCATGTACACCGTTGTTCCACTTGTTCTACCCATCATTCTTGTGTTTTTTGCTTCGAGAAGCAAGAGAGCAAAAAAATAGAATCACTTATTTCTACCTGAACCTTATCTCGCTTTCTATTATTCCACTCAAAATTTTCATGAGGAAATGTGACGGGAGTGGTAAGATGGAAGAGGATGGGATGGAAAGTTTTTATTATTAAACAAAATTACATAAGAAACCTGATATTGCATGATGAAGCTAAAGGGGGATCATATCTGTGGACAAAAAGTACTTAGATTTACTGGCGCAAAAATATGATAGTGAAGAAAAAGTCGTGACGGAAATCATTAACTTTGAAGCGATTCTGAATCTGCCGAAGGGTACAGAGCATTTTGTCAGCGACTTACATGGGGAGTATCAGGCGTTTCAGCATGTGCTCCGGAATGGCTCTGGAAGAGTGAAAGAAAAAATAAGGGATATTTTCAGCGGGGTCATCTATGAAAATGAAATTAATGATATGGCGGCGCTTGTGTATTATCCTGAAGAGAAATTACAGATTATTAAAAATAGTTTTGATAATGAACAAGAGCTGAATCGTTGGTATAAAGAAATGATTGAACGGATGATCAAGCTTATTTCATACGCTTCCTCTAAATATACACGGTCGAAGCTGCGCAAGGCGCTTCCGGATCAGTTTGCGTATATTATAGAAGAACTGCTGTATAAAACGGATGAATTCGCAAATAAAGAGCAGTATTATAATAAAATTGTACAGCAGATTATTTCACTTGGACAAGCGGATAAATTAATTATCGGGCTAGCCTACAGCACACAGCGGCTTGTTGTTGACCATCTTCATGTAGTGGGGGATATCTATGACCGGGGACCTGAACCGGACAAGATTATGGAGGCACTTATAAACTATCATTCTGTTGATATCCAATGGGGCAACCATGATGTGCTCTGGCTTGGTGCTTTTTCAGGGTCTAAGGTTTGTCTTGCGAACATTATTAGGATTTGCGCCCGTTATGACAACCTGGATATTATTGAGGATGTATACGGCATCAATCTCCGGCCGCTTCTGAATCTGGCAGAAAAATATTATGGTGATAATTTGGTCTTCAGGCCAAAGACTCACTCAGATAAAAAAACATCTGACCACGAACGATTGCAAATCACAAAAATTCACCAGGCAATTGCGATGATTCAGTTTAAGCTTGAAAGCCCAATCATCAAAAGACGTCCGAATTTTAATATGTCAGGCAGACTCCTGCTTGAAAAGATCGATTACGAGAAAAACGAAATTTCGATTAGTGGAAAAACGTATCCGCTTGAAAATACCTGTTTTAAAACCATCAATCCAGAGCAGCCGGATGAGCTTTTGGAGGAAGAAAAGCAAGTGATGGACAAGCTATTATTTTCCGTCCAGCATTCTGAGAAACTCGCCAGACATATGAATTTTCTCATGAAAAAAGGAAGTCTTTATTTAAATTATAATGGCAACTTATTGATTCACGGCTGTATTCCTTTAGATGAAAAAGGAAATATGGAAAAAATGATCATTGAGGATAAAACCTATGCAGGCCGGGAGCTTCTTGATCTTTTTGAGCAATGTCTGCGCCGATCGTTTGCTCATCCTGAGGAAACGGATGATCTTGAAACGGACATGGTCTGGTATTTGTGGACCGGAGAGTACTCCTCTCTTTTTGGCAAGCGTGAAATGACAACCTTTGAACGGTATTTTATTCAAGATAAAGAGACTCATAAAGAAAGAAAAAATCCCTATTACCATTTACGTGAGCAGGAAGAAACCTGCCGCAGGATTCTTGAGGATTTCGGCCTTAATCCAGATCAAGGGCATATCATTAACGGCCATACTCCTGTAAAGGAAATTGACGGGGAAAATCCTATCAAAGCAAATGGCAAGATGGTCGTGATCGACGGAGGCTTTTCAAAGGCGTACCAATCAAAAACCGGCATCGCAGGCTATACATTATTGTACAATTCTTATGGCATGCAGCTTGTTGCCCACCAGCATTTTAATTCAAAAGAGGACATCTTGATCAATGGCACAGATGTATTGTCGGTAAAAAGGCTGGTGGATAAAGAATTAAAAAGAAAAAAAGTTATGGAAACTAATGTGGGAGAACAATTATTCCAAAAAGTCACTCTTTTAAACCAATTAATGGAGTATCGATATATTAAATAAAAGCCTTTATTAGAATGGGGTAACGAATGAATAATCTAACAAAAAAAATAAAAAAATTGTGTTCTAGTGGGCTGGCAGTCACATCGTTACAATTAATTTTCTGCAACAACCCAGCTGAAGTACGGTTGTAGAAATTAAGGAAAATGGGTTTTGACGACAATGAAGAAAACGTTGTGGCGCAATTGCTGGACAATAAAGAAGGCTGGGTTTATATGTTAACGTACTTAAAAGACTATTTGGAATCTGGAGTTAATTTAAGAGCCTAGCTGGTAAAGTAACAACGTTCTTAATTAATAATGTATGAAAGCCCTTCTGCTTTTTGGCAGAGGGGCGTTTTTATGAGGGAATACTGCTTGAGATGTTTTAATCTACTTCGCTATTCGACAAGAATCTAGCGGTGCAGTGATTACCACTTTGCAGACGCAAAAAAAGGGGGATGCCAATTTAAATTCGCTAATTTACTCAAAAAACCTTAGGAAATCTAAACAATTTACTTCCATAGGTAGAAAGGGCGACATGCTTTATGACTTTTATCGACTTTAATTTATAAGTAAATCGTTATATTACTTTGTAAATCGACAGGTTATTTAAAAAATTTGTTTAAAATTCTCTAGTAGTTTAACGAGTTAAAGATTTGGAAAAAGTGTTTTCCTGTTCAAAACGACTTGAAAAGACAAATTTAGTTACAAATAAAGTAAAATATGGTTACAAAAAACTACAGAATCTAGTTTGATAGTAAACCGTATGACCTGTTTTTTAATAGTTTGAAAATTCTTTCCATTTTCGACAACTTCCTTTCTCTGTCATTAGTAGAGTATAGATATACCCATTTCCTACATAAGTGATTGGTATGAACTAATCACATAACAACTGAGTAAATAAGGATGCAGACAGCATGTTACCTGCATCCAACGCCTGACACGGATCATGGGGATTCTGAGGAGAGGGGGAACGATCTTATCATTCAAACACTAAAAATTCTGGGAGGATGAGAATGAATAAGAACATGAAAAGAAAGTTTACCAGAGTGGCGTCTATGATTATGTGCATGCTTTTACTTGCACCGTCTTTCGCTTACGGACAGGCATCGGCACAGTCGAATGGAACAACAACCTCTTATTTAGGCAGTAGTAAGGAAATACTAGAAAGTAAAGTGGATAAAAAGATAAATCAACTGTATAAAGAGGATGAAATGGTGACGTTTCTGGTGCGAATGAACGAACAAGTGGATACGGCCAGTGTTGCAAAAGAAGCTGATGAAAAGGCCGTGCAATCAAACTTGACTTCTTCTAAAGCACAAATAACTAAGAGGTCAAAAATCGTCAACGAATTAAGATCCACCGCTAAAGTATCACAAGAAAGAGTGATGGATCTTCTGCAAAAGCAGGAAAGCAAAGGATATGCAAAAGATATTAAGTCTTTTTACATTGTGAATGGACTTGCCGTAACAGCGACAAAGGATGTAATGGAAAAAATCGCGTTGCTTCCTGAGGTAGCAAGTATCGATCCGAATGAAATAAGAGCAGTGATTGATACAGAAACGGCAGCACCTGAAAATCAAACAGAAGCGATCGAATGGGGTGTCGATCAAATTGGCGCACCTGCAGCATGGGAACAGGGAGTTGATGGTGCGGGGATCGTCGTTGCATCAATCGATACAGGTGCTCAGTGGGATCACCCTGCTCTTAAAGAGCAATACCGGGGATTCAATAACGGAGAAATCAGTCATGAATACAACTGGTTTGATCCTGTAAATGGGTCCGACACACCAGTGGATCCTGATGGACACGGAACTCATGTCACAGGAACAATGACGGGTACAGAACCAAATGATGTTAACCAGGTTGGTGTTGCACCAGGAGCGAAATGGATCTCAGCCAATGCTTTTGGTCCATCAGGCGGTCAGGATGTTCATTTATTGGCAGCGGGAGAATGGATTTTAGCTCCTACTGACGCAGATGGAAATCCGAATCCTGCCATGGCTCCGGATATCGTAAATAATTCATGGGGCGGCGGTCCTGGACTTGATGAATGGTATCGTCCAATGGTTCAAGCCTGGAGAGCCGCTGAGATTGTTCCGGTTTTTGCAGCCGGAAATACGCGGGTGGGCAACCCCGGGGGACCAGGATCGGTTTCAGCACCAGGGAATTATCCTGAATCCTTTGCAGTTGGAGCAACGGATATTAATCAAAACTTAGCTGATTTTTCTTTACAGGGACCTTCTCCATACGATACGCAGAAACCGGATGTTTCAGCACCGGGCGTTGCGATTCGCTCGTCACTTCCGGGAGGAACTTATGGAAGTTACAATGGAACGTCCATGGCAGCACCTCATGTTGCGGGTGCAGCTGCACTGGTTCTGCAAGCTAATGCTAACTTAAGCATTGATGAAGTAGAAGATCTGCTTATGGACACAGCAACGCCAAGAACAAATGCACAATACCCGACTGCACCAAATAACGGGTTTGGAGACGGGATTATTAATGTATTTGACGCAGTATCGGCTGTTATTTCCGGATTGGGAACGATCAGTGGTCAGGTAACAAAAGATGGAGAAGATACAACTGCTCCTGTCATTGACTACACGGGCCCTGAGGAAGTATTTGCAGGTTTACCAATCACGTTAGAAGCGACTGTAACAGATGATATAAGTGTTACAAACGTAATGCTCGAGCACCAAGTGGAAGATGGAACTTGGGAAACGGCATCTGCATCACGTGTTGGCGGGGATTATCTTAACGGAACGTACCGTGCAACGATCGATGGCGGTCATGTGACAGAAGGCACCATTGTGTATCGCTGGAAAGCGGTAGACTTTGGGGCAAATGAAACGGTCAGCGAAGAAGCTGAAATAACCGTTAATGCTCCTCCGACAGTCGGATACGAGCAGGATTTTGAAGATAATCTGGATGGCTGGACGATTTCCGGCCCGATGCAAACATGGCAATGGGGTGTTCCTGCATCCGGACCTGAAGCAGCCTTCTCGGGTGAAAAAGTAATTGCAACAAACTTGGCAGGAGATTACACGAATGATCTATTTGAAGCAATTGAATCTCCGCCATTTGCTATACCTGAGGAAGGGGCTGCGTATCTTCAGTTTAAACACTGGTACAACATTGAAACGAACTGGGATTTCGGTCACGTATTTATCTCAGATGACGGCGGAACTTCATGGGATCTACTTGAAACATTTACCGGATTAAGCGGTGATTGGGTTGATGGTCAATACGACTTATCTGCTTATGCCGGCAAAACCATTGTTGTAGCATTTGAGCTGGAGTCGGACTTCACAATTGTCAGACCAGGCTGGTATATCGATGACGTTAAAATTACGGATGAAGCCCTTTCTTCACTGACGAAAGCAAAAACGGTGAAAGACAGTGGACCTGTTAAAAAAGAACGTGCACCGAAATTTGATGCACAAAAAGTTACTGAACGGAAAAATGCACAAGCAGCTGTAGAGAAAAATGCAGCAGCAGAAGAATCTGTTCTATCCGGATTGCCTGTCGGTGCAAGAGTGACAGTAGAAGAAACAAATCGTTCTGTAAATACAGACCCTGCAACGGGCGAGTTCAGCATGACCCATGCGGTTGGTGACTACACACTGCTCGCTGAAGCATATGGATTTGCGCCTCAAACTCAAGAGGTTGCTGTTTTAGAAGATGAGAATACAGACGTTTACTTTTCACTAGAAGAGCTTCCAACAGGCACGGTAACGGGGACAGTTGTAAATCAGGCAACGGGTGCACCAATTAGCGGAGCAACCGTATACCTTATGGAAGATGCAGCTGTTACACCTGTGGTAACGGATGAGAACGGAGTCTATTCCATTACAGGCTACGAAGGAACGTACACATTAAAAGTTGTAGCTCCTAACTTCTATGGGGAAGAAGTCGAGGTTACAGTAGAAGGGGATGTAGAACAAGATATTGAACTGCGTCCATTCATCGGCTATGCAGGTGAAATTGGCTATGACGATGGCACAGCTGAAAATGCCAGAGCATTCTATGATGCAGGAAATGGCTGGGCTGTAAAAATGTCACTGGAAGAAGGTTCTGACGCGGCACTCGTCACTGGCGGTTTGTTCCGATTCTGGGATACAGAGTGGCCGGTTCCGGGCGGCACTGAATTTCAAGTAGAGATCTATGATGCATCCGGAGCAGATGGTGCACCTGGACAAAAACTGGCAGGTCCAATTGATGCCCAAGCAAAGCGCGATGGTACCTGGACACAGGTAGATCTAAGCAGCGAGGGTGTTGTAGTAGAAGGAGACTTCTATATGGTTTACATTCAATCCAAGGCAAATCCTGACACTCCAGGACTTGGTACGGATGAAGATGGACCGAACGCTGGCCGAAGCTGGCAGTATGTTGATGGCGCATGGTCACAAGTTCTAGAAGAGGAAGGAAACTACATGATTCGCGCACTCGTGGATTATGAAGTAACAGCCCCGTCTATTACTTCTCCTGCTAATGGTTCATTCACCAATGAAACCACCGTCAATGTAGCAGGTAATGCAGCACCGAATACGGATGTAATTGTCTACAATCATGGCGAAGAAGCTGCAACAACAACGGCTTCTGAGGATGGACAATATGAGGTATCTGTCGACTTATCAGAAGGGGAAAACGTTCTAACTGCAAGAGTTTCGACAGAAGCCGGAATGACAGACGAGTCCGCACCTGTAACGATTACAGTGGATCTGACAGCCCCTGTCATAGAAGTGACAAGTCCTGAAGACGGCATGAAAACAAATAAAGAGACGATCACCATCGCAGGAACGGTTAACGAGGAGCATCTTGACACATTCACCATTAACGGGCAGAACGTGTCCGTCACTGACGGTGCATTCTCCAAGCGGTTACTGTTGGAAAACGGTGAAAATCACTTTGAACTGACAGCAACGGACTTAGCTGGCAACGTTACAACAGAGAATTTAACAGTTGAAGCGAAGTTTGGTGAAATTGACATCCAAAATCTTCAGCCGGCAGAAGATGTTTATCTTAAAGCTGGAGAATCTGTTAAGATCTCGTTTGAAAGTGAAGAAGACTTGGATGCCAGCTTTATCTTACGTATGCCTTTAACGAATATTTCAGGCACAAGTAATGTAACTGAGCTTCCTGTGAATGAAGTAGCTCCAGGTCAATATGAGGCGTATTGGACAGCAACATCATCTGTTATTGCCGATGGCGTAGGAGTAGAAGTAATGGTAAACGATGAATTTGGAAATGAAGCTCGTCAACTCGCAGAAGGTAAGCTGTTTATTAATAGCTGGTCTCCTGGAGACAAGGATCGCCCTGTACGACCTTTACCGGGAAGACCTGATATTCCTGGAAGATAACCTAAGAAAGAGTGAAGATGTAGCGAATACATCTTTACTCTTTTCCTAAAATTATCTTTTATAATGCTGGAAGAAAAGAGCTCGAAATTGGTTTAATACCAAAATATATAAAATATGTATATTATTTCTTTTAAAAGTATTCTATACTGACTTTAAGTTCTTTATTAAGAACATCATTCTTTCTGAAGATCAAAAAAGTCTACAAATTAGAGGAGGAATTTAAATGGGAATGAAGAAGAAAATTGCAATGGGACTGGCTCCGGCGGCACTGGGATTAACATTAATGGCTGGAGGTACATACGCATACTTCACTGATGCAGCCGAAGCAAATGGTACGTTTGCAGCCGGCACTTTAGACATTGCAGTAAATCCGGAAACCATTATCGATGTAGATGGCATGAAACCTGGCGACTGGATGAACCGCGTATTTCATCTTGAAAATAATGGGTCTCTCGATATCCCGCAAGTAATGTTAAATTCTTCTTACGAAGTAATGGATGCAAATAACGACAATACAGAAGACTTCGGAAAATATATTCAAGTTAATTTTCTTGAAAATGCAGATAAAACAGGTCGTGCTGAATATAACGATATCATCTATCAAACAACGCTTTATGATCTGCAATCTTTAACACCGGACGCTGTGGAAAAGATTATAGATGAAGCCTTTGGAGAAGAGAGTGGTTTAGACGCCGGAACAAGTGACACAATGTTTGTTCAGTTTGAATTTATCGATAACGGCTCAGATCAAAATCAATTCCAGGGCGACTCTTTAGCGATAACATGGGAATTTATTGCGAATCAAGGTGAAGGAGAGCATATCGAATAAACTTTTATAATGACCGGGAGGGTGGGGAAACTCACCTTTCTATCCTAAACAGAATGTTATTGAATTTTGAGCGGACCGTAATAGCCTGCTATTGAAGTACGCTGAAAAGTCAATTCTACATTCAGATGAAATGGGGGATTACAATAAAACGATTTAAGCAGTTCAAAAAACAAAACCGCTTTACATTAGCGGTTTACTCTATAGGCGTTTTTTATACGATGTTTTTAATCGTCACTTACATAACTTCCACGACGACGGCTTATTATACTGCCTCCTATACTTTTTCAGGGACGTTCCAGGCAGGACAGTGGGTGGAAGAGTCAGAGGAAGAGGAATACATAGTGGAGGAAGAAACGGATGAATCAGAAGAAACAGAAGAAACACAGGACATAGATTCAGTAGAAGACTTAAACGATGAAGAAAGTGATATGGAGGAAGAAACAACAGATGAGGACGAAGTTTTAAATGAAGAGGAACGTACAATGGAAGAAGAAACAACTCAGTCAAATGAAGAATCAAACGAAGAGCAAAATGCAGATGATGCGAATATGGAAGATGAGTTGAATGAAGTTGAAGAAGAAGGAAATGAAATTGAAGAAAAAATAATAGAAGACGAAGAATTAATAGAAGCAAATGGCAAAGAGGACAACGTTACTATAGAAATAACTGAACTGGAAAATGAGGAAATTGAAGAAGATAAAGAGCTTGAAGCTAAAGATAATGAAGATGAAAATGAAGAAAATAGTACTAAAGTAAAAAAAGAAGATGAATCTAAAAGGCAGAGGTGATGAAAGTGAAGGGGAAAATCGTATTATTTTTGACGAACGGCGTAACAGGATTATTTTATTTGTTATTGGTAATCATGGTTTTTTTCGTCGCCTCATCTAAAATTACCGGTGAACCGCCGCAAGTAATGGGGTATCAGCTTAAGACTGTGTTATCTGGTTCGATGGAGCCCGGCATTCAAACGGGATCGATCATTGCGGTTAAAGCTTACGGAGAGCAGGAGAAATTCAATGTAGATGACATCGTTACCTATAAAGCCAATCGCCATCAGCTAGTCACTCATAGAATAATAGAGGTGATTTCTCAAAACGATCAGGTCATGTACAGAACAAAAGGAGATGCTAATGACGGACCGGATACTGCTCTTCTGCTGCCCCAAAATATAGTCGCTGAATACGAAGGATTTACCATCCCTTATGTGGGCTATATGATTGAGTTTTCTCAGTCGAAAAACGGAATTTTCCTGCTGTTTTTTATGCCGGGTCTTCTGCTGGTCAGTCAATCTGTATACCAAGTGGCAAGATTATTAATAGAAGAAAATAAAAAGAAACATGAAAACAGCCTTAAAGAATCACCGGCTGGAGAGTCACTATAATCTTACCTCATAAGAATAAGATATATATACTTTTTAAGGTAAACTCCACTCTCTTTTTTATCGTCTATTTATACATGATAATTAAGGCAGAGTAACTCACTTTATGTATAGCAAAGAAAATGGTCAAAACCTGTTTCCCAATAGCAAAAATAGACATGTTTTCACTTCCATGATCTTTTATGATGATGATAAGGAGTGAAGCACATGAACTGGATCCAGTCATTACAGGCATCAATTGATTACATTGAAACTCATCTCTTAGAAGAAATTCAAGTGGAAGAAGTGGCAAACCAGGCTTCAGTTTCACCGTTCCATTTTCAGCGTATGTTTTTAATGCTGACAGACATGTCAGTTGGAGAATATATACGTAAAAGAAGACTTACACTCGCAGCGCATGAGTTAGTAAGGGACGATGTTAAGATTATTGATGCCGCTTTAAAATTTGGCTACCACACTCCTGAATCGTTTTCAAAAGCCTTTCGAAAGCAGCATGGACTTTCACCAAGAGAAGCAAAGAGCGGGAAAGGAAAGCTTAAATATTATAATCATCTGGTGATCCAGGTGATCGTGAGAGGAGAAACGCCAATGAATGTTGAGATTAGAGAAAAAGGCCCTGTTCAAATTGTTGGGTTAAAACAGGAAGTAAGTTGTGTGGATGGTAATAACCTAGCAGAGATCCCAAAAATATGGGACAGACTCAATGAGGATGGTACGACAGAGGAACTCGCTGCTATGAATAATGGATCAATCGAAGGGGTTTTAGGTATTTGTGTGGATAAAAGCAAAGTGAAGCCTGATACGATGGATTATTGGGTTGCAGCCACATATGAAGGGAACCATGATGGGCGTTTTGAAACAATGGAGCTGCCTGCTTCTAATTGGGCGGTGTTTGAAGTAAAAGGAGCGATGCCGCATGCGATTCAACACATGTGGAATCGCATCTACACAGAATGGTTTCCAGTCAGTAAGTATAAACATGCCGGTACACCGGATTTAGAAGTTTATTCTAATGGCGATCCCATGTCAGAAGATTACTATTCAGAAATTTGGATTCCTGTAAAAAAATAATTCAATAAATATAAAGCAGAAGCGTCTATTCGTAATGAATGGATGCTTCTTCTTTTTTATCCATCAAATGACGCATGTCGTATCTGATTAAGGGTATCGTATGGTAGATTGGTTTATAAATCAGAACGGTTTTAATGGTTGGGTCACATAAAAAGAAACTTCACAATGATCCATAAAAGGCTGGCAAATCAAAAAAACCAATGATGAACGAAAGGAGCTCGTCATATGGCAGTAATTAAAACAGATGTCTTAATTATCGGAGCAGGGCCGGCCGGGCTGATGGCTGCGAATGTCATGCAGAAAAGAGGGGTCGACTTTGTCTGCCTTGAAAAGAAAGCGGAGCGGTCGGTGCTTTCAAAAGCACTCGGCATTCAGGCCAGATCGCTTGAATTGTTTGAATTTCTGGGTGTAAACAAGCCCTTTGTGAAAAGGGGCTATCCGGGTCCTGGCGCAAAGCTTCATTTAGCAGGGAAAGCCCCATCTTATGTGGAGATGTATCATATTGAAAGCAGGTATCCTTATCTATTAATTATTCCTCAGCATGAAATTGAAGAAATTCTTGAGGAACATTTGAATGATAGGGGAGGAGAGATCTCCCGTGAACATGAAGTCCTTGAGGTGGATGAACAAGCTGAAGGAGTGTATGTTACCGCTCAACATCATGGCGTAAAGAAAACGTATTTGGCCCAATACGTCCTTGCATGTGACGGAGCCCATAGTAAAGTCCGAGAGCTCCTAGATGTTGAGTTTGTGGGAGAAGATGAGGGAATTACCTTTTTCACTGGAGATGTGGAAATCCCTGAGATGAAAGAAATTCATATAAATCTTCACCTGAATGATCGCGGAGCCGCTGCTTTTTTCCCTTACAAGGATGGAACGTACCGGGTAGTCGGATTTGACCGAACAAGACAGGATGGTCCCAGAAAAAGAGAAATGGAACTTCATGAGATGCAAAGTACTTTAGATACCATTTTGGATACATCCTATCAGGTTGAAAACCCTAAATGGCTGGCTTATTTCGGTACAGCACACAGACAGGTGCCTAATTACCGAAAAGGGCGTGTCTTTTTTGTAGGAGATGCTGCTCATATCAACAATCCTCTCGGTGGACAGGGGATGAACATCGGTCTTGAAGATGTTGCTAATCTTTGTTGGAAAATCGATACGGTATTGAAGGGATACGCAGGCAACCCTTTCCTCGATACATATCATGAAGAAAGAGCGCCTGTAGCAAGAGAGGTCATTAGAAATACAACGATGGAGCTGAAGCTCATTCGTTTGCAAGGAATCCCAGGGAAGCTTCGCAACTGGGCAGGCAAGGCGGCTTTAACACAAAATTGGGTCCAGGCCATCTTTGCAAAAGCCTTGTCACATGTTCACAGTGATTATGATAAAACGCCGATTAATCGGTCGTTTAAAGACACTTCCTTGCCAAGAAGAGCCATCCAGGCAGGAGAACGGGTACCTGATCAGCTTTTATTTATGAACGGTACAACGGATGAACGACTGTTTCCGCTAATTCAGAGGGTGGGTTATGTATGTTTAATATACATTGACTCCTATCAACAGGAACTGGTTGATTATGCATATGAATTTTCTGAAAAAGCGAATGAAGTTTTTCCTAATATGATGAAGGTATTCCTTGTTGCCAGAGGCGGAACGGTTTTGACTGATCGCGATGAACTGCCGATTATTTACGATTCCTACCGGCACCTGGATAAAAATCTCGGGATGAAAAAAGGAAGCACATTATTTATTCGCCCAGATGGACATGTTGGGTTTCATGACGGGTCTGCTGACTTGCAGCAGGTAATGGGGAAATTGAAGCGTTATTTTATATGAAGCTACTTTATTTTTCCGAAAAAAAGACCGCTTCATCACGTTGGAGTCCCCGCCTTGCGCTTCAATGAACCTAAGCTTTAAAAAAGTAAAATGAAACATCAGAAATAAGACTGTGACCACGAATTCTTTTCTTGTTCGTGATCACAGTCTTTAGTTTTGATTTTTCCCCCGGAATATTTTCTAAGCAGGAAAAATAGATTCTGTCAGTTCTTAAATACTGCGTTTGAAGGCTTTCACAATGACACCATCATTTGCTGGTTCAAAATCGTGTTCAGGCAGACGTTCAAAGCCATGCTTTTCATATAGAGCAATGGCACTGCCCATAAATGAGCCTGTGTGAAGACCGATGGCATTGCTTCCTCTTTCTTTTGCCAAATCGATGCATGCTTGAATGAGAGCTGAGCCGACGCCTTTTCCTCTGGCCTCAGAGGAGACGGCAAGCACACGCAGCTCTGGATAATCGAGCGCATCTGTAAAGCCTTCATAAGCATCGGTTTTGGCAGGGAAGAGAGCTACGCTTCCAACGATTTTTCCTTCTGATTCAGCTACAAGCAGATCAACTCCAGGCTGCTGGTCTGCTTCAGAGGTGATGGCTTTTTTTAGTGCCTGCCAGTGTTCTGCTGAAATTGATATTGTATGCTCACGATAGGCATCTACACGCTGCTTTCTAATCAGCGGCACTTCTTCTTTTCTCGCTTTTCGTATGTGAATGGTCATGCCAAATCCCCCCTTAGCTGCGAAACTTGTCCTGCTGTTTGCTTAATTGAGCACGGTTATGAGGCACTTCCCAAACTGACAAGTCCGGTCCCTTTGGTAAAATAGGTGTTTCGGTTTTGTCCGGATTGATGGTTATAGATAAATGATAGTGCCGCTTGATGGAATCAAAATCTGTTGTATCGCCAAATCCTGGAGTCTGATAAAGATCGCGTGCGTAGCCCCATAGGTTTGTCATTTCCCGAATCAGATTTCGGTTTGTATTGAACCCATTATAGTAAGCAGCATCAAAGCGGACGAGGGTAGTGAAAAATCTCACATCCGAATCGGTGATAAAATCGCCATGAAGAAAACGGCGGGAAGAAAGCCGGTCTTCCATTTGATCCAAGGCATCGAAAAGCTCATCATATGCTTTTTCATAAGACTCCTGAGAATGGGCAAATCCACATTTATACACCCCGTTATTGATTGTATGGAAAATGTGCTCATTAACCTCGTCAATATCCTGGCGAAGCTCTTCTGGATACAGATCTGGGGCATTCTCTTTGTGAAATTCTTTCCATTCCACTTCAAAATACGTTGTTAAGTGGAAATAATCATTGTTGACGGCTTTTTTATCCCTGGTATCAACCATAACTGGAACGGTTGGTCGCCCATCATAGTCAGGATCCGCGTTAAAGTAAACATCGCTGACATATTGAATCTCCAGTGCGGGATCTTGATTATTTTCATCTAAAGAAAATGCCCAGTCCACACGGCCGATTGCCGGGCGCATAGGACTTGCTGTTCCTAAGCTGATCGCACCATCTAATCCAAGGACTTTCCGTACAATAACAGCACGGTGCGCCCATGGACAGGCTGGTGACCAAAGAAGGCGGTAGCGACCGCTTTCAACGGGCAACTCGCCATCATTTGTTCCAAATGGGTTTGTGAAGCGGTTTGTTTGACGTTTAAATGATCCGTCGGAACTGATTTCTTTTGGCTGGTTTGTGGTCACTAAAGATCCCTCGTTTCAAATTGACATGAAAATCGTACTCTTTCTTTTATCGCACGTCACTCTTTTTTAGTCAAAGATTTTTAACTATTCAGAATGGTTAGATGGCTATTTCTTCTGATTTCATGCAGTTCTTGTTAATATTAAGGTAGCTAAGGAAGTTAAATTCCATATGTGGGAATATATGATAAACTAAAGATAGTTACTTTTCTATCCATTATTCTTTAACATACTGGGCAAGATGGTAGAAGATGAGATTGATAGGGGGGAGTTCTTTGAGGAAGAGATCTAACGTATGGTCGTTTGTTTTAATTCTAATTTGCATTGGTTTGGCAGCTTACTCGCTTTATTCTCATATTAACAACACTTGGTTACTAGCACCGCCGAGCTATATATTACTTTTAATGAGTATGGCAGCCTTTATTTTGGGTATTTACGGTTTTAAAGATAAAAGAAACTGGCGAACGAAAACAAGAAGCTGGCTGACAGTGGTTTTGTCGTTACTAACAGCTGCAGGTTTATTCGTTGTGGTCGTTTTTACATACGTGTTTTTTCATAGTGCAAATGATCACATTAGAACAGTACGTTCTCCTGATAACGGTTATACCATTGATTTTTATCGGTGGGATGCCGGAGCAGCCGGGACATTTGGGGTAAGAGGGGAACTTGATGGACCCCTTTGGTTTAAGAAAAGAATCTATTATGAAAGAAGAACAGACAACGTGGAAATAGACTGGATAAGTGACAGTGAAGTTTCCGTTAATCATCATATTCTAAATGTTAGTGAAGGAGATACATACGGGTACCAATGATGTCTGCAATCTTGCAGATTCGAAATAAAAAGAGAGCAGGTGCATCTTTGCACCTGCTCTTCTCTTCATGATTAGATTAGTTATTAGTGTTTATTAACTGAAGCATCATAAATCGATTCAACCGCACTTTTCAATGCTTCATCAAATTCTTCTCCGGAATGATTGGCACGTAAATCAGCGGCTAGAGCTCGTGAAAAGCTGCCGATCAGGCCGTCATTTTGTTTCAGCTTCTCATTGGCTTCATCACGTGAATATCCGCCGGAAAGCGCTACGACACGAAGGACACGGGGATGCTCAATAAGCTCTTTATATGCATTGTTTTTTGTAGGAATTGTTAGTTTAAGCATGACGTATTCATTTTCGCTTAAAGCATTTAACTGCTGAATCAATTCATCATGCAAAATATCCTCGCACTTTTCTTTTTCCCCACTGTGAATATCCACTTCAGGTTCAATAATTGGAACAAGGTCAGCTGCCATTATCTGTTTGGCCACTTCGAACTGCTGCTCTACGACTGCTTTAATGCCGCTCGGATTGGCTTCATGAATAACAGAGCGCATTTTCGTTCCAAAAATATTCCGTTCATTGGCCCGGCGCAGCGTTTCATCCAAATCGTTGATCGGCTTCATTAATTGAACGCCGTCTTTTTGATCAGCGAGTCCTTTATCTACTTTTAAGAAAGGAACGATTCCTTTATCTGCAAGATAATCTGCGGTGTATTTTCCTTCAATTTCTCTGTCCATTGTTTGCTCGAATAAAATAGTTCCGAGAATGTGGCTGGAATCAAATCCTGGAGAGGTGATGATACGGGTGCGCATCTCGTGCACCTGATCAAACATTTCATCATCATTTGTGTAAGCATCTTCTAGTACACCATAAGCTGCAAGTGCTTTTGGTGTGCTTCCTCCGCTTTGATCTAATGCTGCGATAAATCCTTTACCGTTTTTGATCTTTTCAAATTGACTGCTGTTCATGTTTTCCACTCCTTTAGTTAGTGTGAAATTGACATACACTTATCTTCTTCCCTTTTTTTGGACTGTCTAACGCAATTAATCTAAATTGATTTAAACAAAGTTGATCATGCTTCTGCATACTGGCAAATCTTTTCTCTTTCGCTAAGAAGGGGGCATAGCTTATAGTTACCGTTAACTAATTATTTGCAGGAGGCAGTTTATGAAAAATGAAGAAAAACAGAGTAATCCATACGCTCTTATTCCATTTGGTATTTTTATCATTCTTTTTTTAGGCTCAGGAATACTCACAGGTGATTTTTACCAAATGCCAGTTCTCGTTGCTTTGTTTGCAGCGATATTAGTGGCATTAGGAATGAATCGAAAAACAAAATTTCAAACCAAAGTTATGCAGCTGGCTGCAGGGGGCGGTCATCCGAATATTATCCTCATGGTAGTTATATTTCTGCTTGCCGGGGCGTTTGCTTCCGTAGCAGATGGGGCAGGATCGGTCGAGTCTACCGTTAACCTTGGTCTTTCCTTTCTTCCGCCCAATTTACTGATTGTAGGGCTGTTTGTCATTGGATGTTTTATATCAATTTCAATGGGAACATCGACTGGAACGATTGTCGCGCTTGCTCCAATCGGTCTTGGTATTGCTCAACAGACCGATATTGGCGTCGCGTTGGCAATGGGAGCAATAGTTAGCGGAGCGATGTTCGGAGACAATCTGTCGTTTATTTCCGACACAACCATTGCAGCGGTCAGGACGCAAGGAACTGAAATGAAAGACAAGTTCAAAGCGAACTTTTTCATTGTCTTGCCAGCGGCGGTCATCACTGCAGTCATTTTCGCATTTATGACTTCTGGGGCAAGTGCAAACGTAAATGCGTCTGCACCTTATACAATCATTCAGGTTTTACCTTATTTAGGTGTGCTGATCTTTGCTCTTGCAGGAGCAAATGTACTGCTGGTATTGATGGGCGGGACCGTTTTTGCCGGGATGGTAGGACTTTTCCTTGGCAACTTCGGATTCGCTGAGTACATCACTCTCATTGGGACAGGATTCACCAACATGCAGGAACTTGCCATGATTGCGATTTTATTAGGCGGGCTTGTTGAATTAATTAAACAAAATGGCGGAATTGAATCCTTGCTGCAAGCAGTGACAAAACGGATTAAGACGAAAAAGGGAGGAGAAGCAGGCATCGCCGGTCTTGTAGGTGCTGTAAATTTTGCTACTGCAAATAATACAATTTCAATTATCACAGCCGGTCCTTTAGCCAAGCAGATTTCTGAAACTTACGCGATCGATAATCGCCGGTCAGCAAGTCTTCTTGATATTTTTTCAAGCTCTGTTCAGGGAATCATCCCATACGGAGCCCAGCTTCTTGCTGTAGCGGGGGTAGCAGGCATTTCTCCCGTTGCGATCGTGCCTTTTTGCATTTATCCTATCTTACTGACTGTCAGCGGAATGTTGGCTATTATTTTTCAATTTCCACGCAATGCAGTAAATAGAGAGTAGAGCAGTGTCTAGTAAAAAAGGATAGTGAGTTTCGTTCACTTCAAGATTTACTACTATATTTGAGGATGAAAGAGTGTAGAGGATAAAAAGATCGTTCTTATACAGCCATAATCTCACCTGGGCTGCCTAAGCGATCTTTCTTTCCTCTCTGTTTGCCTCATTGGTTGAACAGGTTCTCTGAAAGATTAGCAGCGGGTGCTCTAAATAAGTTAAAGTGTTTCATTTGAGTTAAATCATAGTGCGTTATCAGCTGCATGGCTTAAACGAGTCAAGATAAGTCGTTTTATTTACTAGAGTGAAGTGATTCAACCTATTAACATATTGTCATTTTTAGGCGTAATCGTGCTTTTCTTAAAGAATAGGGGGCAAAATAGCTCTATAATCGAGTTATTTCTTTGTTTAGTAAAGAAATTTGAAGAATTTCATGAAAGAAAAAGAGTATTTGATAGAGCCTGTAATAAAAATGGGTGATAATTGTAGTAATTTGTAATATAAGTGAAATACACCTGATATTCGGTTGTAACGTAATAAGTTTATACTAGGTTTACAATCTAGCAATCGGGGGTATACTATCTTGTTAAAAAGAATAATGGCATGTTTATTAATTTTTGCTTTGGTAGCCGCTGTCGCACCGTCATTTGATCAAGCATCTGCTTCTAGTAAGACCTACTACGTTAACATAGATTCTGGAAGTTTAAACTTTAGAAAAGCCGCTTCTACTTCTTCTGCCATCATCGGTAAGTTTGTAAAAGGTGATACTGTTTCAGTTCATTCACAATCTAAGGGCTGGTCAAAAATCACAGCTAAAGGCAAAACAGGTTATGTAAGTTCACAATACATATCGATTAAAAAGACTTCAACAAGCTTAAACTATAAAACAAAAGCCATCTCTGCTGCAAAGAGTCAATTAGGTGTGAAGTATTTATGGGGAGGAATGAGCTCAAAAGGATTTGACTGCTCGGGTCTCGTAAACTATGCATTTGCAAAAGCAGGGAAATCTCTTCCGCGTACTTCTGCTGAAATGTACAAAAAGGGAACAAAAGTTTCTTCACTAAAACCTGGAGACTTAATGTTTTACGCTACAGGCGGGGGAAGTAAAGTTACACACGTTTCCATCTATATAGGCAACGGTGAAATGATTCACTCTGCTTCAAATAAAGGTGTATCCATCGCAAGCATCAATAACTCTTATTGGAAACAAAGATATATTGGGGCTAAGCGATTATAATGAGGTGAAAAAGCTGCTGAAAAGCGGCTTTTTTTATGCAAAAAAAAGAGCAGAACTATCTGCTCTTCTCTTCTGCACTACATGGATAAAGGACGGTCTCTTTTTTCAACAAGCACAGATGCTGGAACATCTAGTACGGTTGAAAGCTTCAAAATGGTTTGTGTAGTCGGCATTGCTTCATCGGCCTCATAGCTTTCAAGGGTCTTGATGCCAAGTCTGGCTTTCAGGGCTAATTCTTCGATGGACAAGTTTTGTTCTGTACGTACTCTTTTTAAATTCTCACCAAAGCAGGACATGCTTCATCCCTCCCCTTCTTCTAATTAAATTTTATCATTAGTTTGTAATAAAGAGTTCACGATCCTTTGAACACTTTGTTACTGAAATGTATTCAGCAACCACAAATTTACACCTCAAACTTTAAAATTTTCACGTACTTATGGTAAGTATTGTTTACTAAAATTTTTAAGGTGTTAACGTTAAGGTTTGCCACTCATAATAACCGATCGATTTATAATAAAACCGCCTTGATCAATTAGAATGTTTATACAATACCAGCAGGCGGAGTGATGCGATTTTTATAGGAATAAGGAAGAAATGCGTAGTGAGAAAAGAGGGGATTCCATATAGTCAACTGTTGTTGTATCCTGTAAATGATCATTTGACATTCACCCTGATAATAAAATATACTGTATGAAATTGAAATTTTCGAATTATTTATGATTTTCATAGGTTCTTATCAAGAGAGACGGAGGGAGAGGCCCTTAGATGTCTCAGCAACCAGTCTAAGTGAGACATGGTGCTAATTCCTTTAGGCGGATGCTGCCTGACAGATAAGAAGAATGTTCGTACTTTTAGACCTTCTTCTTGCGGATGAGGTCTTTTTTGTTTTTTTCTTATTTCCGACTATTTTTATTGGTTTAAGATGTTTTGTGTTTTTTAAAATAGGTACTAAACTTCATTATCATTTCATACATCTTCTGAAGGATGTATGATCATAGAAATGAAAATACAGGTTAAGAGGTGGATAATGTGCAGCTGCAGGTAAAGACAAGTCCTTTTGACGAGGAACAAGTAGAACTATTAAATCGATTAGTTCCGTCGCTTACTAGTGAACAGAAAGTTTGGCTGAGCGGATATTTAACAGCATTAACTGCGGGCGGCACAACAGAAGCCGTTTTGCAAAGTGGTGACGAGGCGACACTCAGCACGGCCCCGATTAAAACTCGTGAAATAACCATTTTGGTCGGTTCACACACAGGGAATGGTGTGACAGTAGCGAATAAGGCAGAAGCAAAGTTAAAGCAGGAGGACTATACGGTTTCACGTTTTTCTTTGGATGAATTTAAACCGAAGAATCTTACGAAGATTGAAGACCTGCTTCTTATTACGAGTACGCATGGCGACGGAGACCCGCCAGATAACGCGATAGAATTTTATGATTATTTACATAGCAAGAGGGCGCCGAAGCTCGAAGGTATCCGTTTTTCTGTACTGGCATTAGGGGACAGCTCCTATGAGTTTTATTGTCAGACAGGAAAAGATTTTGATAAACGGCTCGAGGAGCTTGGCGGAGAAAGACTGTTCCCACGAGTGGATTGCGATTTAGATTTTGAAGAACCGTCATCCGAATGGTTTGAAGGTGTGCTAAATAAACTTAATGAAGAAAAAGCATTATCTTCATCAGAGACCTCAGGAAAGCAGCAGACGGCAGGATCGCCACAAACCACAGAAGTCTATTCACGTTCAAATCCGTTCGAGGCTGAAATCATTGAAAACATTAACCTGAATGGACGCGGCTCAAATAAAGAAACGCGTCATCTTGAGTTAAATCTTGAAGGGTCAAATTTAACTTATGAGCCCGGAGACAGCTTAGGGATTGTGCCTCAAAATGATGCTGTACTGGCTGATCAATTAATTGAAGCGGCAAAGTGGAACCCCAATGAAACCGTAACGATTAATAAGCAGGGCGAAACCAGCTCGCTGCGAGACTCTCTTATCAATACTTATGAGATTACGAGTCTTTCCAAAAACTTAATTGAAAAAGCGGCAGCGCTAACTGAAAATGAAGGGTTGAAAAAACTGTTAGAGCCTAATGAGAAAGAGGCGCTGCAAACATATGTATATGGTCGGGATTTAATTGATTTAACACAAGATTACGGTCCGTGGGAGATTTCCGGAGCTGAGTTTACTGCAATTCTTCGGAAAATACCGCCCCGTCTGTATTCAATTGCGAGCAGCTTAAAGGCCAATCCGGATGAAGTGCATCTGACGATCGGGGCACTTCGCTATGATTCTTTTGGCAGAAGCCGTACAGGAGTTTGCTCAGTGCAGTGTGCGGAGCGTTCAGTTCCAGGCGATACGCTGCCTGTGTTTGTACAGAGCAATACAAACTTCCGATTACCGCAAAACACAGAGTCACCGATTATTATGATTGGGGCAGGGACTGGAATTGCACCATACCGTGCTTTTCTTGAAGAAAGAGAGGAAATAGAAGCTAAGGGGGATGCGTGGCTATTTTTTGGGGAGCAGCATTTCGTCACCGACTTTTTATATCAGATCGAGTGGCAAAAGTGGCTGAAAGAAGGGCTGTTGACTCGAATGGATGTAGCCTTTTCAAGAGACACGTCAGAAAAGATATATGTTCAGGACCGTATTCTTGAGCAAAGCAGGGAGTTTTACGAATGGCTTGAAGCAGGGGCTCGTGTGTATGTGTGTGGAGATGAAAAATATATGGCCAAGGATGTTCATGAAGCCATCTTAACGATTATACAAAAAGAAGGCGGTCTGAATGAAGAACAGGCAGCAGAGTATATCGCCGATTTGCGAAGCCAGAAGCGGTATTTACGCGATGTATATTAAACGGCCGGATAACGTCAACAGGCGAGGGGAGATTTAAGATGACGAAAAAAGAATTATCGAATCAAAGCGGACCGCCAAGTGAAATGGAAGTAATTAAAGAGAAAAGCCGGTTCCTGAGAGGCACCATTGCTGAAAGCTTTGAAGAAAGACTGACAGCCTCCATTCCGGATGATGACGGCAAACTGTTAAAATTTCATGGCAGTTACATGCAGGATGATCGGGATATTCGCAATGAACGGAAAAAGCAGAAATTAGAGCCGGCGTATCAGTTTATGATTCGTGTGCGTTTACCAGGAGGAGTGGCCACCCCTGATCAATGGCTGACGATGGATCATTTGGCTAATACCCATGGCAATGGCACGCTGAAATTAACGACAAGACAGACCTTTCAATTACACGGGATTTTAAAATGGAATATGAAAAAGACGATTCAGGAGATGGATAAGGCACTCATGGACACCATCGCAGCGTGCGGTGATGTTAACCGTAACGTAATGAGTACGGCTAATCCGTATCAGTCAGATGTGCATGCAGAGGTGTATGAAGTTTCAAAACATATTAGTGAACATCTTCTGCCGAAAACGAGAGCGTATCATGAAATTTGGCTTGATGAAGAAAAAGTAATTGAGAGCAGTAAAACGGATGAAATAGAGCCTATGTACGGGCCATTGTATCTGCCGCGTAAATTTAAAATTGGTGTTGCGATTCCGCCGTCAAATGATGTTGATATTTATTCACAGGACTTGGGCTTTATTGCAATATTAGAAGATGGTAAGCTTCAAGGGTTTAACGTCACAGCAGGCGGCGGCATGGGAATGACGCATGGCGATACAGCGACGTACCCCCAACTTGCCCGCGTAATCGGTTTTTGTCCGACTGAAAAAGTGGCGGAAGTGGCGGAGAAAATCATTACCATTCAGCGTGATTACGGGAATCGTTCCGAGCGGAAGAATGCGCGTTTTAAATACACCATTGATCGACATGGCGTTCCCTGGCTAAAGCAGGAATTAAACGATCGCTTAGGATGGAATCTTGAAGAAGCAAGACCATTTCACTTTGATCATAATGGCGACCGGTATGGCTGGCTTGAAAATGACGGGAAATGGCACCTTACTTTATTTATAGAGAACGGACGAGTAAAAGATACAGAAGACTATCCTTTAATGACGGGTCTGCGTGAAATCGCTCGTATCCATAAAGGAGACTTTCGATTAACACCAAGTCAGAATCTAATTATCTCAAATGTTTCCAATCGAGATAAAAAGAAGATTGATGAGCTAGTGAAGCAATATGGGCTGACAGATGGAAGAGAGAATTCTGCACTGCGCAGAAATTCCATGGCCTGTGTCGCCCTGCCAACTTGCGCATTGGCTATGGCTGAGGCGGAGCGTTATCTGCCAGTCCTGATCAATAAAATTGAAGATATTCTTGATGAGAACGGGCTGCGTGAAGAAGAAATCGTGATACGCATGTCCGGCTGTCCCAATAGCTGTTCACGTCCTGCTCTTGGAGAGATTGCATTTATTGGAAAAGCACCAGGCAAGTACAATATGTATTTAGGTGCGGGTTTTGCAGGTGACAGACTTAATAAAATGTATAAAGAAAATATTGGTGAAGAAGAAATTTTGGCTACCCTAAAGCCCATTTTCTCTCATTACGCAAAAGATCGACTGGAAAAAGAGCATTTTGGAGATTTTGTTATTCGAACTGGCTATGTTGAGGCGGTCACTTCAGGTCTGAATTTTCACAGCTGATTCCTGAAGGGAGTGTTCGATTTTCAACTATTAAAAGAAAAAAAAGTTGGGGTGGATCTCAGGAAACGGTAGCAGCTCTTAATACAGGACCAGGAATCAAGTATCCGGGGACGGTTGAGGTGAATATCGAGGTATTGGAAAAAGACAGCTCAATAAAGCTTTAAGCAAAAAATTAGAAACCCTTCGTGTGTGGAAACATTACGAAGGGTTTTTGTCTTTTTGTGGTAATTAAATACAAATTTCTTTATTCTGATGAACAAGCAGCATGTAAGGTGTATCGTAGGATCAGTTAGTATAAAATGAACGGGGTAAGGCTATGGACTCAACTGCGTTCTTTCTATTGTATTCTTTTAGACAGCTGCGTTAAACTAGGAAATGGAATTATAATAAGAGTATTTTTGAAATGGAGTTGTCAACGTTGACTGATTTACGATCTCCCGAAAAAAAGTTTCGGCCTGAATTGGAAGGGGTTAGAGCAGTTGCGGCATTACTTGTTGCAGTTTATCATATTTGGTTAGGCTCTGTTTCAGGTGGAGTAGATGTATTTTTTATTGTTTCAGGTTATTTAATTACTACGTCTCTTCTTTCTAGAATGATGAGAGAAGGGAAAATTAATATAGGTGAATACCTGCTGGGTCTTGGCCGGAGATTGTTTCCGATCGCTTTCACTGTTCTTTTAGTAACGACTGTTGTTTCTATAGTCATTTTACCGCAGGCTCGGTGGATTCAAACGATTCCTGAAATTTTTTCATCTGCTTTTTATTATCAGAACTGGCAGCTAGCTACTAGTGCAGTTGATTATCTAGCACAAAATAACGCAGCGAGTCCATTTCAGCATTTTTGGGCTCTATCTATCCAGGGACAATTTTATATTACTTGGCCGCTGGTCATTATAGCGGTTTATTTTATTGCCAGAAAGGTATTAAAAACCCCGGTGAGAAAAACGCTGTTAGCGGTTCTTGCTATTCTTTTTACAGCTTCTATCTCCTATTCGATTTATATTACCGCGGAAAATCAGCCCTGGGCTTACTTTGATACTTTTGCAAGAGCGTGGGAATTTAGCTTAGGCGGAATGCTGGCCCTGTTGATTCCATATTTAAAATTTAAGCCTTCGATTAGCTTTTTTCTTGGGTGGCTTGGTCTTGCGATCATCGCCTTAACAGGAATTCTTTTACCTGTATCTACGGTCTTTCCAGGGTATGCTGCTCTATTACCTACTGGTGGAGTCATTCTCGTCATTATTGCTGCAGAGACTGGGAGTAGATTTGGTGTAGAAAAACTGCTCGGTTCAAAGCCGTTTTTGTATTTCGGTAGTATTTCATATGGTTTTTACTTATGGCACTGGCCGATGCTGGTTTTCTATTATGCTTATTTTGGAAGAGAAACGGTAACGAATTTAGCCGGTGTTTTAATTATACTAAGCACATTTTTGCTGTCCATACTATCCATAAGACTTTTAGAGTCGCCTGTTAGAAAAATTAATATTAAAGAATCAAAAGGTAAATTATCAGCGATTTTGGCTGCTTTTATGCTGCCGGTTATTATAACAGGCATCTCATGGTCGATGTATGTTAATTATTTTCAAGCTGAAGAAGAACTTCCGGCAGAAGATTATCCCGGGGCAAGAATGATTTCAAATAATGTTCCAGCTGCCCCTGATCTGGAGCCTCTCCCGGCAGCAGTGAACGCAAAAGGAGATCTTCCAACTTTCTATGATGACGAAGGGTGTTATACCACTCGAAAAGATAACGCAGTGTCAAAATGTTCATATGGTGAAACAGAAGACCCTGAATATGTTCTTGCTCTTGTTGGCGGCTCTCATTCTGGCCACTGGTTTCCTCCTTTAGAAGAAATTGCTGAGAACCTTAATCTTCAATTGGATGTATACAATAAAGATGCATGCCGGTTTTCTCAGGATGATTTTGGAGGGTTTTTATCTGAATCCTGTATGGAGTGGAATGACAAAGTAATGGAACCGCTACTTGAAGATCCCCCGGATATGCTCATTACAACTGCAAACGTTAATAAGCAATCCACGGTTCCACAGGGGTATATAGATAAGTGGAAGAAATTTGAAGGTGTGTCAAAGGTCTTTGCGATTCGTGACAACCCAAGAATGACTGAGGACCCTCCTTCGTGTGTGGAAGAAACACCGGAAGATTGTTCAGTAAAAAGAGCGGAAGCACTATCAGCTACCCCTCCATGGGACAATACAGAGAATATCCCGGATAACGCAATATTTGCCGATCTATCGGATTATTTTTGTGATGAGGAAGTCTGCTCCCCAGTTATAGGAAATGTTTTAGTGTATCGGGATTATCACCATCTCACAGCCACTTATGCTGAGACTTTAACTCCTGCCCTAGAAGAGCACATAATAAAAGCAATTGAGCAATTGGATAAAACATCTGCACAAAACAGTGAATAAGTGAAGTCAACAATACATCATACAGAGAAGAGACCTTGCAAGTGCACAGGTCTCTTTTTTACATGTATCTTGAAGGCTTAGCTTGAACTAAATTACTTCATGTACAGCAGTGGATAGCAATAGAATAAATTTCCAGATAGTATAGAGCGGTACATCTTTTCTATTTGCTGCTTAAAAAACAAAACGATTTTTCGTTTTTCCCTCTTCTCACAGGGTATAGGAAAAAGCACCTATAAAAACGAAAGGGAGGATAAGATGAGTAAGAGAAGATGGATTGATTATAAAATTTTTGTGCCCTCATTACTAATTATTGTTGCGATCAGTATTCCATTTGCTCTTTATGAATCAGCATCTTTGGAAGTTCTGAATGTAATTTTTAATTACATTGTTGACGTTTTCAGCTGGGGTTACCTCTGGTATGGTGTGATTTTAGTTGGAGCAGGTTTGTATTTATCTTTTTCAAAATATGGACAGGTGGTACTCGGAGATCCGGCAGAAAAGCCGCGTTTTACTTTGTTTGAATATGCGTCAATTTTAATCGCAATGGGAGTAGGTTCGACCATTATGCGAACGGGTATGCTCCAGTGGACATCCGTCGCCAATGATCCGCCGGCAGGTGTTGATCCAGGATCAGCCGAAGCCATTTTATGGGGAAATGCCTACAGCATGTTTTTATGGGGATTCCAGGTTTTTGCGATATTTGTTATGATCGCGCCAGCCATGGGTTATATTCTTCATGTGAAAAAACGGCCATTAATGCGTATTTCAGAAGCGTGCCGTGTTCTTTTAGGTGACAAACTTACGGATGGATGGGCAGGAAAAGCACTCGATGTTCTATTTCTTGTCAGCATATTAATGGGTGCAGCGGTGACGCTAGGCCTCGGTGCGCCGATTATAACTTACAATCTTTCTGCACTATTTGGTATAGAAGTAACGTTTGGACTGACGATTACGGTAACGCTTATTTGGGTCGCTTTGTTTTCCCTAAGTGCCTATTTAGGAATAGAGAAAGGAATTAAACGTTTAAGCACCTTTAATATGTATTTAGCAGGACTATTTGCTTTCTTTATCTTAGTTGCTGGACCGGGCGTTTTTATCTTAAATTATTTTACAGACAGCGTGTCATTTTTATTAACAAATTATTTGTCTATTTCACTCAATACAGATTCTGTCTACCAGGGACAAGCTTCCCATATTCAAAGCAATACAGTGTTTTGGTTTGCATATAGTGCAACATGGGCCATGCTTCACAGTGTGTTTGCTGCGAAAATTTCAAAAGGCAGAACGATAAAAGAAATGATTCTGACGTATTTCCTGGCTCCTACTGTGATTTCCTGGGTTGCAACAGGCGTTCTGGGCGGTTTAGGCGTTCATCGCTATCTCACCGGAGAAGTTTCTATTCTTAATCTAGTTGAAAATGAAGAGAGAATGGCAGCAATTCCAGCCATTTTATCAACACTTCCTTTTGGAGAAATTTTCATAGGTGTGTTCATTGTCGTGGCGCTAATTTTCCTCACCACAACGCTTGACTCTACGACTTATACTGTGGCTGCTTACACAAGCACCAGCGATATGAGTAAAAATGAACCGCCGAGAATCCTGCGCATTGTAATTGCTGCTGTAATTACTGTTATAAGTTTAGTGCTTATGCGTGTTGGTGGACTGGCACCTTTGGAGGTTATCTCAGGTTTAATGGGACTGCCGATCATCATTGTTCAGTTTGTGTTAATTTATGCTGCTAAAAAAATGATCGACGAAGATCAAGCATGGAAATATAACATTAGAAAAAATAGTTAAAAGTGGTTGAGATATAACTGGAAAAAGGTTAAAAACGAGGCAGTAAATCTATTATTAGTATGAGATCGGAGCGGTGTGTGGCGACTCCTGCAGGATAGGACGCTCGCTTAAGACATCGCATGGCATAGCCTGGGAAGGGCATAAACGTCCGCCTAATCGAAGTAAATCGGTTAAAGAGCTTGAGACACGGAACCGACCCCCGAAAGTTAGATTTTTTACTCTAACTTTTGGGGGTTGCCACCCACTTGTCCCAAGCTCTTTTTCCATATGGCATGATTAAATGAGAAATACAACCGGCTGTTCAACATAGTCTTCTGTCGAGCTGCTTATTGCTGGGGTTTTTCTAATGCAGGAGTTGCTGTTTTATGATATTGAGCAGCGAGGCATCCACTAAAAAGCTCTACCACTTTAATCATAGAGATTTGATCGTCTAACAGAGATAATTTAATGGTTTTTGCTTTATGGAGGATATATTCTTGTTCCGTCATTGACACTTCTCCCTTTTTTGTTTATTGTTTCCGGTCTATTTTCCATTCATACGTTCAAGCTAAGAAGAATATGTAAAAAAAAGATCAATTTTTAAAGATTTCTGATAAAGAACGGATTACTATAGGGTTCGATTCTGCCAGATAATTGTGAAATGGAAGGACGACAAGCATTAGAATATAGAGGACCAAGAAAAAAAGAAGGATGGCTGAAAATGAAAGATCATGAAATGACAACACGCAAATAAAAGACCTGATCGTTTCCTTGTGTTTGCGTTTACATACTGAATGACTTTATAGTAGTAATAACCTGATTTCTACAATGGAAAGGATTGATAAAGATGTATGAAGGGATTCACCATGTTTCGCTGCTGGTAACCGATATAGAGCGGTCAAAAAGATTTTATGGAGACACGTTAGGCTTTGAAGAAAGCGTAGACCGCCCTGCATTTGATTTCACGGGAGCCTGGTACCAGGTCGGGAATACGCAGATTCACTTAATTGTTCATGACAATGGAAAAACATTGAGAGGTACTAATAAAATTGATTCGCGTGATGGCCATTTTGCCGTCCGTGTAATCGATATGGAAGCCTTTCTTGAAAAACTGAAGGATAAAGATATAAAACTGATCGATAAGCCAACAAATAAAACTGAGTGGCACCAGGTGTTCGTCGCTGACCCTGATGGAAATATTATTGAATTTAATCGATAAAACCGCGGACTATGTCATTCACCCATACATATTTCTTCCACCTACATACTTTATAGAGAGTGTTTAAAAAACCTCAAATTATAATTTGGAGGTGAATATATATGTACGGATACGGCGGCTTTGGCGGCGGCGGTTGGGGTGGCGGCTGTGGTTGTGGCGGAGGCTACGGCAGCGGATTTGCCTTGATTGTAGTACTGTTTATTCTGCTTATTATCATTGGTGCAACTCTATATTGTTAGTATAAATTAAAGACCAGATTCCTGGTCTTTTTTTGTGCAATCGGGATACAGGCTTATACCATCCTTACTCCTCTTTCATATCCTATACAGAAACCTATGACATAAAAACGGGGATGTGGAAGAATGTTTGATCGAATTGAGAAAAAAACGGGTGTGAAAATGGATGACATTGTAAAGCTCGCTAGATCGCTGAAGGATGCGGATTTTAAAGATGAAAAAACAGTAAGATCCATCATTAGCAAGGTTTCTTCACTTGCGAAGAAGCCTGTATCAAAAGAAAAAGAAGAAATGCTTGTTCAAACAATCCTTAGCGGAAAAGTTCCGAAAGACTTAACCCAGCTTGGAGAAATGTTAAAAAAGAAGAAAAATTAAGGATGGGACAGCAAGAAAAAAGATTGCCTTCACAGACATGAGACTTTCTGTGAGGACAGTCTATTTTTGTGTGCAGACTTATTTACTTCTCAACTGAAGGACTACTACTTATTTTTATCTAGTCAGCTAGCTGTATTATGGGGGGCAAACTGAACCCGGGTATTTGCATGAGCGTCTGTGAATAAAATAAATGATTAGGATCACAGTTGAAAGGAGAAAGCGATGTCTGTAGTCAATACAAGAATATGGATAAAAAAATTTATTGAGCAGTGTGAAAAGAATCCGAGGAAAAATCCTGCTGCATTTCAGGTTGAATCTATTTGTACGCCATTACAATCGGTCTTTCCTCATATTCCGCCAAAAGATCTGATGGCACTGCTTTTAAAGCATGGGCTTTTTAATGCAAAAGAATGGCAGGAGATTTCACGAATAAATATAGATCCATCGCTTCAGGATCCTTGGGTAACAATTGAAAAAGATTTTCAGTTGTTAAAAAAACGATGGAATGGACCGGATTGCCCGATCTACATTTTGCCAATTCGGACTGACTTGAAAACGTCGGATGAAAGTCCATTTGAGAAAAATGGACTGGCGTTCAAGCAGGGGGTGTTTCTTTTTATATCGCCATCTCTGTCACTTGGCAGCTTAAAGGCCATTTTTGCCCATGAATATAATCATGTCTGCCGGCTGCATCAATTGAATGTACCAATTGAAAAAATGACATTAAAAGAGTCTTTAATTATTGAGGGGCTCGGAGAATATTCGGTTAAGGAGCTGGGAGGAGAACGATTTTTAGCTCCTTGGACTCATTTGTATACAGAAGCAGAGAGAATAAAGATATGGAAAAAAGCATTTTTGCCGGAGTTAACGCGTGAAGGAACGGACCATCATCGAAAATTTTTATATGGAACGAATAAGAAAGCATTGCCAAAATGGATTGGTTATCATATTGGTTTTCATATTATTTGTTCGTATATCGAGCAAAATGGACCGCGATCTATGAAGCAATTACTAACTGTCTCATCAGACGAGATAATCTGTAAATCGGCATTTAAGCTTGATAATTAACTGCTTTTGGCAGAATGGAAACCTCTTCTTTGTTACAAACTAAACAGATCTAAGGAAATAAGGAGAGGTTTGTGTGAAAATTGCCATTATGGGAGCTGGTCTATCGGGTCTTGCCTGCGCACTGACGCTTGAAAAATATGGCTGTCAGGCAGATGTATTTGAAAAAAGGGGGCTGGCAGGGGATCGTTTTATTTATGCTGAAGCCATGTTTTCAATGTTTCATCATCCAATCGATGATGCCGTAAGCTATTTATCAGTGGAGCATGGCATTCATTTAAAGCCATCTAGTACTATTCAAAAAACAGAGATCTGGACAGAAAACGAGCGCTCTTCTTTAAATGGGCACTTAGGTTATGTCAACATGAGAGGAAAACATCCCGCCGCATATGAAAAGCAGCTGGCAGATCAGCTGCAAGGCAAGATTCGTTTTCATCAAGATGTCAGCCATACCGAAATTTCAAAAGAGTACACTCATACCGTGTTAGCGACGGGTGACTCATTGGATACAGAGAAAATACAGCCTTATAAAACAGCATTAACGGTTCGATTTATCGGAGCTATCGTTGCTGGAGAATTTGATATCACGACAGTCCACACATTTTTCAACAATCTTTTTGCACCGAAGGGAATGGCTTATCTTTTGCCGCATTCGGTACACGAAGCATCCCTTATACTGGTGTATCCGCAATACCCTGAAAATGAGGTGCTTGATAAGGATGAGCTATGGGAGAACTGTCTAGTTGAATGCAGAAAGAGGCTTAATCAAAACCTTGCATTAATCAGTATGTTTGAACTTGAAAATTACCGGATTGGCACAACAGAAACACCAAGGATTGGCAATACATTTTTTGTTGGAAACTGTTTTGGTTCAATCATGCCTTTTTTAGGTTTCGGACAATTGGAATCCATCTTAACAGGGATTTATGCGGCACAAGCTATCGCTGGAAAAGGTAATTATGAAGATCTTGTTCGACCTCTATACAAAAGCTACCATGACTCTCTCTCATTAAGAAGAGGGATTGAAAAGCTTGATAATAAGCAGCTTGATTTCTTGGCCGCATCCATCCGCAATCCGTTAATGGAGAAACTGCTTTTAAGTAAAAGAGTGGACGGATTAAAGATAGCAAGCCGCCTGATTCATCCATTTCAAAAAAGAAGTTAGCAGAGATTAACTAACACTCAAGCTTCGAAATTATTCTGGAAGCTTGTCCTCTTTGAAATCCACATAAATTGTGCCGTCTTTTTGTAGACCGGCATAAAAAACATCGGAAAGTGACTTTACTCCCGACAGCATTAATTGTTGATGAAGCCATGGTTCGGATCGGTCCAATTTTGTTAAATTTTCTGTATGGATTTTTCCGTCTGATACTAAGGTTGTAGCAACGGGGCTTTTCTTTATTGAGTCAACGCTTGGGCCAGGGACAGGCGGACTTTTTTTCAAAACAGAAAGATTTCCATTCGTTTCAAAAATAGCATAATCCACTTCGGAGAGGATGAATATATCTTTGTCTCTCAAAAGAGAAAGCAGCGCGTCAAGATCAACACGCGCCTTTTTTAATTCCTTTTCCATTATTTTTCCTTGTTTAATTAAAATCTTAGGCTCACCATCGAGAGCCTTTCGAAGTTTTGGACTTTGAATATCAAGCCACTCGAGTGCAATGGTGATCGTACTCCAGCCAATCAGTCCAACCAGTCCATTACGCACGGGTACATCTGGATTAATCGCAAGGTTCGCACCGATGGAACCGATCGCAATTCCGGATACAAAATTAAAAAAAGTAAGTTGGGAAATTTCCTGTCTTCCCATCAGCCTTGTTAAAACTAAAAGTACAAAAAAAGAGAGGATGATTCTCAATCCCAACTCAAGTAATGACATAGTTAAAACTCCTTCTCCTTTAAAAACACAGACAGGAGTATTATCTCTTTGTTTCATTTCATTTATGTGCGGATTTAAGATGACTCTCTTGATATTGATTCTTTTTTGCAAAAAAATGGCGAGAAGAACGAGCTTACAGAATCCTTAATTGACTGTCTTACATAACGAATTAACTTTGAACATGAATAGTTCGTGTAATTAGAAATAGTGTAGTAAGAAAGAGGACTGAAGTGAGTGATGCAGGAGAACTTTTTAAGGAGTGAACCAAAGTGGGAGCGATAAAGGGGTCAGAGTATATAAATAGAATAAATCAAATGAAAAATCATGTATGGATAGACGGCAGTCGTGTCAAGGGAGACATCTCAGTGCATCCAGCATTTAAAGGGGTAATGAAAAGCCAGGCTGCGCTTTATGATCTGCAGCATAAAAAATCGATAACAGAAATGATGACATTTCGATCACCTCTGACAGGAAAACGGGTAGGGGCTTCTTTTTTACTGCCTACATCTAAAGAAGATTTGCTTCAGCGCAGGCTGATGATACAGGAGTGGGCCAGATCACATGCAGGGATGATGGGCAGAAGTCCTGATTACATGAATACTGTGCTGGTTTCCCTTGTTGCTTCTTCCTATTTGCTTGAAGAAAAAGAAAATTGTTTTCCTGAGCATATTGTTTCTCTTTTTGAAAAGGCCAGGGAAAATGATTGGTCCTTTACTCATACGTTTATCGATCCTCAGGTAAACCGTGCCCCTTATCAGTATAGTAACGAATCCGATGAGATCATTGCAGCAAAAATTGTTGATCGCACAGATAAAGGGATTATTCTCCATGGAGCAAAGCTTCTTGCGACTCAAGGAGGAATGACAGACGAAATCATCGTATATTCTCCAGCTGGAATGCTCAATTCAGATTACTCTTATTCTTTCTCCATTCCAAGCAATACCAAGGGATTAAAATTTATTTGCCGTCCGCCTTTTTGCCGAACAGAATCCACCTTTGATTCACCGCTTGGAGCCCGATTTGAAGAAAGCGATGCACTGGTCGTTTTTGATCATGTGCTGGTACCATGGGACCGAGTCTTCCATCACAGCAATATTGAGGCGACGGACACTCTCTCAAAAAAAGGCGCTTATGCCCAGCTGGCTCTTCATCAGGTAGCATCGAGACAGGTAGTAAAGGTTGAATTTATTTTAGGCGTCGCACAGTTGATGGTTGACAGCATCAGCATTGGAGATTACCTGCATGTTCGTGACAAAATTTCTGAAATTATCATTGCTCTCGAGACAATGAAAGCTTTGGTTGTGGCATCTGAAACAGGGGCTTCTACGGATCATGGGTATATGCTGCCTGATATTAATCCACTATATGCTGCGATTAATCTATTCCCACGCCTATACCCGCGGCTTACTGAAATTCTTCAGCTGTTAGGAGCAAGCGGTTTGGTTTCAATCCCCACAGAAGCGGATTTTCATTCGGAAATTCAAAAGGACTTAAATCAATACTTGCAATCGAAATCAAAAGACGCAACAAGCCGAGTAAAAATATTCAGACTGGCTTGGGACACGTGCATGAGTGAATTTGGATCAAGACAAACCTTATACGAGCGTTTTTTCTTTGGTGACCCGGTTCGATTATCGAGCTCATTATATCAGATCTACGAACGGAAGGCATTGACAAAACGGGTGGAGGAACAGTTTTTAATTGATCCCGAGTAAAATATGGGACCTCCACAGTAGTAGTGGAACTTTAATTGTAATAATATGGAGACTTTTTTTGATTATGTGTGACTTTTGGATAATGCGGGTAATTAGATAGGAAGCTCTTAGATTTAAGTAGGAGTGTACTGGAGGGATTAGATGAGTCATCATCCAATGGTAATGTCAGCAAAAAGAATGATACAGGAAGCATTTGAAGGGCCGGCAGATCCGCAAGAAGGCAGTTACTATGTGAATACGGAACCTAATTCAGGCGTTTTGGGGCTTCTTGAATCCATTTCAGCTCAAAAAGCCTCTCAAGACATTAATGGAACAAACCTTGCAGCGCATACTGACCATGTCCGCTATTATGTATGGGGAACGAATGAAATTTTAACCGGTAATGAAAATCCTAAAATGCAATGGGAAGAAAGCTGGAAAATTGAAAACGTTTCAGATGAAGAGTGGAGAGATCTTCAGGAGGAGCTGCGCACTGAGTACAAAAAATTGCTTGAAGGTGTAGACCGGATGAAATCCATTGATATCCATACAAATGAAGTATTGGGTTCTCTGGCTCATACAGCTTATCATCTTGGTGCGATGAAACAAATGATGAAAATGGTGTAATTCTTTTTATTTCATTATCGTTTTAAAAAGCAATCCGAAAATCAATCGTTTCGTCTTTTACAACGTATATGCAGTTAAACAACCCCTACTTAGCGACCAATGACCGGTCACTTGAAGTGGGGGTTTTACGCGCTTTTAGAGATCAGGCTGATGCTGCATCCAAACTGTCTCACCTTCCATTTCTTATACCATCTAACGAGCCCGAATCAGCTATCTTGTAATAACGCTTTTATTAAAAGTGCTGAATTTAAGAGCACATATAAACAATCGATGAACACCAGACCAAATTTAATCAACCAGGCTCCTATTCTTTACGTGTTCAACAAATTCCCTTAAACTGTCTACTAATATGACAAACAAAAAGAGGGTTACTAAAATGAAAAAAGTACATAGTGATATCCTGCAATTTCGTGGTTCACACTACGATTTTGGGCTGTTACAGGGAAGGCTTCTAAAAGATTCCCTGACAGTTGAAAACCGGGAGAAACAGTGGAAGGTAAGAAAGCCGAGATTTACAGTGGCGGAAGCTGAAGTTAAAGATGCGATCACGAGGTTTACACCTGGTCTGTGGGAAGAATTGCTTGGGATACGAGAGGCGCTGGATTGGACAATGGAGCGTGTCATGATGGAGTTTGGAGGATACAGGGTCGATTATAATCGCTCAGGCTGCTCTATTATGACGGGGGATGGCTATATGGTCCGGAACTATGATTATATGCCAAAGACCTATGAGGGCCGCTACCTATTTTATCAGCCAACCGACAGCGGTTACGCCACAGCTGGACCTTCCCAGCGAATTACGGGACGTATGGACGGCATGAACGAACATGGTCTTTCTCTAGGCTACAATTTCATGCACAGAAAAAGACCTGGCAACGGATTTATTTGCTGCACAATCGGCAGGATGATCCTTGAATCCTGTGCAAATGTTGAAGAAGCTGTGCAGATGCTAAAAGAAATTCCTCACCGCCATTCATTCAGCTATACGGTTTTTGATAAAAGCAATCAATCACTAATAATTGAAACATCTCCAAGAGGAGTGGAGGTCAGAAGCTCAAATGTTTGTACGAACCATTTTGAAATCATGACCAAGGAAAATCGGTATCATCTGGTTGATTCAAAAAAGAGAATGAATGCAATTAATTCACAGCGGCACGAAGTTACAACTCCATATGATGCTTTTCGCTTAATGAACGATACTAATAAAGGTGTGTTTTCAAAGCTTTACAGCGACTGGGCAGGAA
The DNA here is from genome assembly GCF_000829515.1 of Jeotgalibacillus campisalis. Taxonomy (GTDB): domain Bacteria; phylum Bacillota; class Bacilli; order Bacillales; family Jeotgalibacillaceae; genus Jeotgalibacillus; species Jeotgalibacillus campisalis. The sequence goes on from NZ_JXRR01000013.1 coordinate 124,429, forward strand.
CGATTCACACCTCAGGCTACCTGCCGCGTGAAATGAAACTATGGTTTGCGCTTGGCGGAGATCAGGAACCTGCAGAGATTGACTTTGGGGGCTGGCTGGAAGGAAAAGATGTACAGCTCGACAAAATGACTGGCGAAATCGATACAGATCTTCCTTTTGTGCATATGGATAAAGGAGCGTATTGGTCTGCAAAAAAAGAGTAGTACAGGTTTGATAAGGGGTAATCGAGAGGCTCATCCGGCGTGGAGGGTGAGCTCTAACTATTAAGAGAGCAACCGCTGCATAACAAGAAGGCTGAGACAAAAGTGTCTTAGCCTCTTGGACCGGTTCGCTGCGCTTCAGGTGGACGCTTTCCGCAGGGACGGGAGCTTGAGCCTTTTCAGGGCCTTGCCCTTCAAAGTCTCAAGCAACCGTCATATCCTGCAGGAGTCGCCACCTTCCGCTCCGCTCACCTCATACTTTTAATAAATACAACTTCATTTTTTAACTTTTTTTGAGTTTTGAACCAACCTCGTTCAAATTATATCTTGTTATACTTTTGAAACCGCTTTTCCAACGTTTATTCCAGATAGTATGGCACTTTCAATACGGGTTCTGCCGCTTGCATCCGTTTCAGTGAGAAAACTGTCACCAGCAACATAAACCGGGTGCTGATCCAGACGTAAAAAAGGCTGTCTAACTACATCGTTGGCTTCAGAATAACGCCAGCGTTTGAGCTCGGCAGCATCTATCTGCTCAGTGATTTGAGCAGGAAGGGATAAAATCAGCTTTTCTAAAACCTTTTCATCCTTTAAATGGAAATGTTTATCACTCCAATCTCCAGACATGTAAACGGAAAGAATTGGAGTCTCAGAAATTCCTTTTTGATCATTCGCTACAATTTTGTCTACTCCTTCAGGCAGATCCTGTGATCGGATACCTGATTCTCCAATTGCGAGCGTTGATGTTAATGAAAGAAGTCCGACAAAGCAAGATTTGAAGCTTAAAGCCTTCAGCAGCTCTTCCGTTTGACCGCTCAGCAGACCTGGAGATTGTTGAAGCAGCACTAGTGATTGCGGAACAGGAGCTGTGAGAATGAGAGCATCACTTTGGTAGTGCTCTTCCTTTTCGGTGAGAACTTTTACACCCGAGTCATCTGATAGAATTTTTATTGCCCGCTGGTTAAGCTGGATCTGAAGAGGGGCAGCTATTTTTTTGATAAAAGGGTTCATGCCGTCGATGCCTATATATCTGGGGAAGTCATCACCAAACCATTTCTTAACCCAGCCGTTATCAAGCCATTCCTCTGTTAAAGACTGCAAGACGGCTGAGCGGACGGTAAAGAATTGAGCTCCATGATCAGCTCTGCCTTCACCGATTCTTCTGGTGGCCATACGCCCGCCTGCGCTTCTTCCTTTTTCAATTATAATTGTTTCGTGCCCTCGTTCTTCCAGCGTTTTGGCAGCGAATATCCCGCTTAATCCACCGCCGATAATGGTAACTTTCATTCTATTCCCATCCCCTTTTTTATCTGGTTTCGCAAATACATTAAACGTTCTTCAGTTAATCATCCATCGAGCTGTGATTGACGCCGAATACTTTTTCCACATCTACGAGAAAGCTGATTCCTTTTCCGGCCTGATCCAATTGGATTTCCTCATTAATCTCCTCAATGACCTGATCCGTTATGGAACCCGGGACGATGGTTAAAATAACATCTTTCTCAGGGTCGATTGAAAATTTCATAAATGTTTGCCGTTCGTTTACACCGGTACCCCTGCCTGAAAGGATGGTACAACCTTCCGCTCCTGCACGTGCTGCGGCCTGAATGACGGATTCAGATTCTCCGGAATTTACAATGGTAATAATCAATTGGTACTGTTTGTTGTCTTCCTTCACACGAAATGCTCCTTCCTGATTGGCGCGATCCTTGAGATGGGGCACCCCGAGTAATTTTGATAAATGAATGACAAATCCTATTGAGCCATTCCCTGGTGTTTCAAGGTCAGTGGCACCGATGCCTGCACTGAGAATCTGATTTTCAAGGTTTCCGTCATAAGCAGCAAGGACAATATCCTTTTTATGGTCCAATTTTACACCTAGAAAGCTGCTTTTTTCATTTTTTCCTTTGCGGTAACCATATAACACTGTGGCTCCGTCAAGACCCGCTTTCTTAGCCGCACGAATAAATGAGCGGGAGCTTCCTCTTTTTAAAACCGCTACAAATAACTTGTGATTTAAATTCATGTCTTACTGCCACCTTTCCTCATATAAATTTGACCGAGGATTAAAACGGATATTATAGGTGCGAGGGCAACAAGAGCGATTAAACCAAATCCATCTTGCATCGGATCTCTGCCTTCTGTAACTCCAGCTACTCCTACAGCCATCGAAGTTATAAAAGTAACGGTCATCGGACCCGTTGCTACGCCGCCTGAGTCAAACGCAATCGCCACAAAAGTTTTTCTTGAAATGAATATCAGGCCAATTGCGATAATATATCCTGGAAGGATGAGCCACCATAGTGAAAATCCATATAAAATCCTGGCCATGGACAACGCAATTGAAATGCCGACACCGATTGATATCGTATAAAGCATAACATTTTCTGAAATGGAGCCGCCCGTCACTTTATCGACCTCTTCGTTCATTATTCTTACAGCCGGCTCAGCAAACGTCGCGACAAATCCAAGAACAAACCCGATGGGTATCAGCAACCATGTATTAGAACGTTCTCCAAGTGTTTCACCCATCATTTCTCCTACGGGCATGAATCCGACGTGCACCCCTTGTAGAAAAAAAGAAAGACCGAAAAACGTAAGTACAAATCCATAGAGTATCCGGATGATCCGCTCTTTTGTCAGGTTCAATAAAGTGAACTGGAAGAGGACAAATATAAGCAGCAGCGGAACAAGTGCATAAGCAACTTCTGTTAAGGTTCCTCCAAAGCCTTCAAATATAACTAAATTCATCCGAAGATCACCCCTAACATCATCACGGCAATAATGGGACCAATTGATGCAAGACCAATTAAGCCAAACCCGTCACTCGAAGAAGAGGAATTGGATTTTAACACCGACGCAACCCCAACGCCAAGCGCCAGAATAAACGGTACTGCCATGGGGCCTGTGGTTACACCACCGGCATCAAAGGATATCGGAATAAATGACTTGGGAACAAAAATCGCCAGTATGAAAACGACAGTGTAGCAGCCAGCAAGCAGATAGTGGATGGGAATTGAAAATACAGTCCGGGCCATCGCAAGACCTACAAAAAGAGACAGTCCAATCGCAACGGATAAAATCAGTATCCAAGAAGCAATCGCCCCTCCTGATACATCATCAATTTGTTCGGCAAGAACTCTTACGTCTGGTTCGGCGATCGTAACCGCAAAACCGAGCATAAGACCAACGCCTATAATCAGCCATGTCTTCTTTGTTTTAGGGAGCTTTTTACCGATCATTTCTCCTACAGGAAGCAGACCTGCATGGACACCAAGCAAGAACAGGAAAAATCCCAAACTCACAAAAATGACTCCTACTATAAACTGAAGAAAAAGATCCAGGGGCAGGCGGACCAATGTGACTTGAAGCAGCACGACTACGATCGTAATAGGAAAGATCGCAGCAGAGACTTCTTTAAACGTTCCTTTAACTTTATCCATTATTTCACCTCAATGATACTGGTTTCTTCCAGTTTGAATTATTCAAAATGTATATGAAAATTCTTCTTTAGTAGAATCAGTAATCTTTTATTTGTTTTTTTACTATACCTTTGGGGCAAAGATTAAAACTTCATCAGGGAAAGTAAGAGAAAAGGAATGTAGTAAACTAGCGAAATTATGACAACCGAGTGAACAAGGCGATCGTTTCCCAGGAAATAAATCGGTTGGCAAAGCTGCTGAATAAGATTAATCAGTAAAATGATACAAATTCCATAAGTCTGGTTATTCCTTTTTCAAACAGGTATTATAGTAGTGTAGTTTAGTTTTTTGTTTTTAAAATACGAATAAGGCAAGAAAAGGTGACTAATAATGGAACAAACTAATAAAATTAATGTAAGCGGTATACAGTTCGAATGGAATTTAGATAAGGGTCAATTTTTATTTGAAGGGGAAGATGCGATCCTTTTTTGGATATCTAGTGCGATGAAGACATTCTTTGATACAATTGAAGAAATTTCAGGAGAAGAAGCATCCAATCTTGTTTTTGAAGCGACCGGCTTTCGCCAGGGACTGGTTGTCGGTGATTATTTCAGTAATATGAAAGAAGTCAGTGTAGAGGAAGCAGCAACTTTAATTACAAACACTTATGCCTCAGCAGGATGGGGAAAAACATTGATACAAGATTTGAATTTTGAGACTCACACACTTACCGCTCTTTTAAAAGATAGTTGGGAGCATAAAATTAACCAAACACAAGGAAAGACAATGGGAGGTAATTACCTGCCGGCTCATTATGCCGGCATTTTTACCGCCATGTTTGGCACGAACATCTGGTATAAGGTGAACTGTTATCAGTTAGAAGGAAACGAGTACACTAAAGTTGAGTATTTTCCCTCTGACGTTACTGTATCTGAAAATATTCACCTGCTTGCCAGAAAAAAAGAATCTCAGCAAATCATCCAGCTTGAAGCATTAGTCGAGGACAAAACAAGAGAGTTAAAGTCACTTGTAAAAGAGCTTTCCTCCCCGATTATTCCAGTACTGGATGAAGTGGTCGTGGTTCCGCTGCTGGGTACTTATGATGAAGAGCGCTCAGAAGAACTCGTCTTCAAAACGTTGACTAACCTGCCTTCTTATAAGGCAAGCTATTTAGTACTGGACCTTACAGGACTAAACAAAAATATCAGCGGACACACGGTAAGTTTAATTGAAAAAATTGGTTCTGCTGCTTCACTTATCGGAACAGATACGATACTGGTAGGCATTTCAGCAGAGTTAAGCATGGTTATTTCAGAATCCGAAATCAATTTATCAAAGTTTGACTGTTTCCAAACGCTTCAGCATGGCATTTATTATGCATTGAGCGCGTTAGGCAGAAGCATTATCTAAATTATCCAGGCTATATGCAAATTCCTCCCTAAAACACCCGGACTGTCCAAGTCCGGGTGTTTTTCAATGAAATCTATATCTGAACAACCTTTAAAAATGAAAGGGTTTTCATTATATATTGTCGAAAGGTGTAAGAGTGAAGAAAAGGAGGAGAAAAAATGAAACGAATTATTCGGTTTTCCAATTCAATGATGGAACGATTTTTGCCAGACCCGTTTTTGTTCGTCATCATTTTGACGCTGGCAGTCTTTGGGTTTGGAATGGTCTTGACCGGTTCATCACCTCTTGAAATGGTCAGTTATTGGGGAGAGGGCTTTTGGGGACTCTTAGCCTTTTCAATGCAGATGGTTCTTGTACTGGTGACAGGATTCGTTTTAGCAAGCTCGCCTATTTTTAAAAAAGGGCTTGGCAGGCTTGCAGATTTTGCGGGTTCACCTGGCAGTGCGATTATATGGGTAACGCTTGTATCACTTGCAGCAAGCTGGATCAACTGGGGATTTGGACTTGTCATCGGAGCATTGTTTGCCAAGGAGCTTGCAAAAAGAGTCGAAGGAGTAGATTACAGGCTTCTTATCGCAAGCGCTTACTCCGGTTTTATTATCTGGCATGCTGGTTTTTCCGGTTCGATTCCATTGTCAATAGCTACAGATGGCCATCCTTTTATGGATCAGATCGGCATTATTCCCACAAGCGAGACGATTTTTGCCACCTATAATGTACTGATCATTCTTGTTCTTGTGGTCGTTTTACCGCTTTTGAACCTTTTGATGATGCCAAAAAAAGGTGAAACCGTCACAGTTAAGCCAGAGATGTTAAATGAGGAATCGATCGATGAAAGTGCTGCCACGAATAGCCTCACACCGGCAGAGAAATTGGAAACGAGTGCGGTATTGTCTTTAATTATTGGACTATTAGGGATCTCTTATTTATTTTATTATTTTGTTCAAAATGGTTTTGCCTTAACATTGGATATCGTGAATTTTTTATTCTTGTTTTTAGGTGTTCTTTTTCACGGCAATCCGAGAAATTATTTAATAGCGGTTCAAAATGCGGTAAAAGGTGCTGGAGGCATTATTATTCAGTTTCCTTTTTATGCAGGTATCATGGGAATGATGACCGCTTCAGGTTTGGCTGCTCTTATGTCTGAAGCCTTTGTCAGTATTTCAACAGAAACCACATTCCCGCTCTTTGCTTTTTTGAGTGCAGGAATTGTGAATTTTTTTGTACCATCAGGCGGAGGGCAATGGGCAGTACAGGCACCTATTATGCTGGATGCGGCACAAACACTTGGCTCAGATCCAGGTAAAGTTGCTATGGCTGTCGCATGGGGAGATGCCTGGACCAATATGATTCAGCCTTTCTGGGCACTTCCTGCTCTGGCAATAGCCGGTTTAAAAGCAAAAGACATCATGGGATTTTGTTTAATTGTGTTATTCGTCAGTGGCGTCATTATAGGAGCAGGCCTCCTTATTTTATAAAGCTGGTGTGAAAAGCTGCCATTGTATTCAAGAGAAATGGTAAAGAAAAAACATTTGACAGTGGCAGCTTGTGTCTGCACTGATGTAAGCGTAAAATAAATAAAAATATCATCTAGCTGGAGGGAATGGGATGAAGAGAGCACTCATTAACATTGATTATACCAATGACTTTGTAGCTGAAAACGGGGCGTTAACGTGCGGCAGACCGGGTCAGGAGATTGAAGAGCAGATTACGGCATTGACCAAAAAGTTTCAAGAGGAGGGGGATTTTGTCGTATTTGCTATTGATCTGCATGATCAAAACGATGAACACCACCCTGAAACGGCCCTCTTCCCACAGCACAATATAAGGGGAACAGAAGGCAGGGCATTGTATGGTGCGCTTGGACCGCTGTATGATATGATTCAAGATAATGAAAATGTCCTATATTTGGACAAAACCAGGTACAGTGCTTTTGCAGGAACGAATCTCGAGCAGAAACTGAGAGAGCGCCAGATAGAAGAGGTGCATTTAGCGGGTGTTTGTACGGATATTTGCGTCCTCCATACCGCTGTGGATGCGTATAATAAAGGATTTAAAATTGTGGTTCATAAAGAAGCGGTCGCAAGCTTTAATCCGGCTGGGCATGAGTGGTCTTTACAGCACTTTGCTTCAACGCTCGGAGCGGCAGTTGTTTAGAACGTGACGAAGGAGCTAATCTAAATGAGTAAGGGTTTTCAAGACGACAGTTTGATGTTACATACAGATTTATATCAAATTAATATGGCAGAAACCTATTGGGAGGATGGAATGCACGAGAAAAAAGCTGTATTTGAACTTTTTTTTCGTACTCTTCCATTCGGCAATGGCTATGCAATATTCGCAGGCCTTGAACGATGCCTGAATTATTTAACAGATTTTAAATTTACAGAAAGTGATCTTGACTACTTAGAGCATGAACTCGGCTATAAAACAGATTTTATCTCTTATTTAAGAGATATTCGATTTACTGGTACTGTCCGTTCTATGCGTGAAGGAGAGCTCGTTTTTGCTAACGAGCCGATTATGAGGATAGAAGCGCCTATTATTGAAGCGCAGCTTGTAGAAACCGCTTTGCTGAACATCGTCAATTACCAGACGCTCATAGCCTCTAAAGCTTCCCGTATTAAGCAGGTGGTGAAAGAAGAAACGGTTATGGAGTTTGGAACCAGGCGTGCCCATGAAATGGATGCTGCAATCTGGGGAACCAGAGCTGCTTATATCGGCGGATTTGATGCAACAAGCAATGTCCGTGCAGGTAAAATTTTTGGCCTTCCGGTTGCCGGAACACATTCTCATGCGATGGTACAGGCCTACCGGGATGAATACACAGCTTTTAAAAAATACGCGAGACGCCATAAAGACTGCGTGTTTTTAGTGGATACTTATAACACATTAAAGTCCGGTGTTCCAATAGCTATTCAAGTAGCGAAGGAACTGGGGGATGAAATTAACTTTGTCGGCGTTCGTCTCGACAGCGGCGATATCGCTTATTTATCCAAGGAAACGAGAAGAATGCTGGACGAAGCCGGGTTTGCCGATACCAAGATTATTGCTTCAAATGATTTAGATGAATACACCATCTTAAATTTAAAAGCACAAGGTGCAGTAGTGGACATCTGGGGCATCGGGACTAAATTGATTACCGCATATGATCAGCCGGCACTTGGCGGGGTGTATAAACTTGTATCCATTGAAAATGACCAAGGCGAAATGGTGGACACGATCAAAATTTCCAGTAATGCTGAGAAAGTGACCACACCGGGAATTAAGCGGGTGTACCGCATTATAAATAAGCTAAATAATAAGTCCGAAGGGGATTATATTACGTTAGAAGGGGAAAACCCCCAAGAAGAAGATCATTTAAAGATGTTTCATCCGGTTCATACATTCGTTACAAAATTCGTAACGAACTTCGAAGCACGTGATTTGCATGAGGTTGTGTTTGAAAATGGAGAACAGTGCTACATAACCCCTCCAATTGAAGAAATTAAAGAATATGTTAAAACAAATCTTGAATTGCTTTGGGATGAGTACAAGCGATCGATGAACCCGGAGGAATACCCGGTTGATCTTAGCCAGCGATGCTGGGATAACAAAATGCGTAACATCCAGGAAGTCAAACAATCTATTCGAAATGCGGCACCAAGATCGTAAGACTTCTAACAAAAAATACGTTGAGGTGATAGGAAATGGCATCATTACAGCAGAAAATAGTTGAAGAAATGAATGTTCAACAAGAAATTAATCCACAGGAAGAGATCCGTAAAAGTATTGACTTTTTGAAAGAATATGTAAAGAAGCATTCTTTTTTAAAAGGGTTCGTTCTTGGGATCTCTGGCGGACAGGATTCTACTTTAGCAGGCAAACTTGCTCAAATGGCAGTGAATGAATTAAATGATGAAGTAGGAGAAAAAACGTATTCGTTCACAGCAGTCCGTTTGCCATATGGTACGCAGGAAGATGAGCAGGACTGTCAAGATGCTCTTTCTTTTATTGAGGCAAAGGATGTAGTAGTAGTGGATATTAAACCTGCAGTCGATGCAAGTGACGCTTCATTGGAAAAAGCGGGTATTGAAATTTCCGATTTTATAAAAGGAAATGAAAAGGCCCGTGAGCGAATGAAAGTGCAGTATTCTATCGCAGCAGTCCGCCAGGCTGTCGTGCTTGGAACCGACCATCCTGCTGAGGCTATAACCGGCTTTTATACGAAGTTTGGAGACGGGGGCGCTGACGTACTGCCTTTGTTCCGCTTAAATAAACGTCAAGGCAAGCAGCTGTTAAAAGAACTGGGCTGTCCTGAACATCTCTATATGAAGCAGCCAACTGCCGATCTCGAGAGTGACCGGCCAATGCTAACCGATGAAGAAGCACTCGGTGTGACGTATGATGAAATCGATGACTACCTGGAAAACAGAACGGTAAGTGAAGAGGCCAGAAAAACAATCGAGAAGCATTATATAACGACTCAGCATAAACGACATCTTCCTGTTACGATTTTCGATGACTTTTGGAAATAGATTTCAGAAGGATGGATTAAATTTTGGAGGTATAGGCAATGATTGGGATATCCCCTTTTTGTTGTTCATACCTTCCCTGTGAACACAAAAATAGCCTGATTGAAGGGGGAATTTCTCCTATTCAATCAGGCGTTTTTTTTGAATTAGGATAGGTAAGCTTACTATTGGCAGCAGGTCGTTAGCTGACTGTGAAATAATTTATAAGCATGCAGCTAATTCAACACACAGGATTGTACAAAATCGTGATGATCGGTTGCCCGAAGTCTTTGAATTTCATATAAATTGTAAGTCGGACGTGTTTCTTATATTCTAAAAATAGCGTATATTGAAAGTATTCACAGAATAAACAATTGATTTAATAGATTAGATATTTTTGAAAGAACCTGTCGGGAGGGAATAGAATGTATCATCCGAAACTTGAAACGATATTACAAAATATTGAACATGTCATGATAGGGAAAAGAAATGTGGCCGAGCTGAGTGTAGTGGCACTTCTGGCCCAGGGGCATATATTGCTTGAAGATGTGCCTGGTGTGGGGAAGACCATGATGGTTCGTGCACTGGCAAAGTCAGTAGGTGCTAACTTTACACGGATTCAATTTACACCCGATTTGCTGCCATCTGATGTGATTGGGGTGTCTATTTATAATCCGAAAGAAATGCAATTTCAATTTCGCGGCGGACCTATTATGGGCAATATCATTCTTGCAGATGAAATCAACCGTACTTCTCCTAAAACGCAGTCTGCTTTGCTAGAAGGAATGGAGGAAGGAAGCGTCACTGTAGATGGAGTGACACGCGTCCTTGATAAACCATTTTTTGTAATGGCTACACAAAATCCCATTGAATATGAAGGTACATATCCTCTTCCTGAAGCTCAATTGGACCGGTTTTTATTGAAAATGAAGATGGGCTATCCAACTGCAGAAGAAGAGATGGAAGTGCTGAACCGCCTCCAATATGCTCCGCCAATTGATCAGCTTCAGCCTGTAATTTCACTTGAAGAACTAAAGCAGCTGCAAAGGGAAGTAAGAGAAATTGTCGTAGATGAAACAATTAAGAGCTATATAGTTGAACTTGCCGGAAAAACACGTTCCCATGCAAATGTTTATCTCGGAGCATCCCCACGAGGCTCGATCGCACTGATGAAAGCATGTCAGGCGTATGCAATGCTTCATGGGCGTGATTATGTAGTCCCTGATGATGTACAATTCTTAGCTCCATTTATCTTTTCCCATCGAATCATTTTAAAGTCAGAAGCGAAATATGAAGGAATTCAGCCGGAGGATGTTATTGAACGAATTGTTGCTCGAACACGGGTGCCGGTGCAAAGGCTTGTGAAATAATGATGAAAAGATCTTGGAACGCTTTGCAGGAAATTAGTAAAGTACTCCTCCTTTTTTTACTTCTGGCAGGGACATTTTCATATGCCATGTTTCAAGGAGGATTTGTCAGCTGGTTTTTATTTTACAGCTTTTTGCCCTTTTCCTTGTATTCCTTCCTGGTCATGCTATACCCGCTGAGGGATTTTGAGGTTACAAGAAGCATTCAATCAAAGGAATTAAAAGCAGGTTCTCACGCTGCTGTAACCATACAGCTGACCAGAAAATTCCCCATCCCTCTTTTCTATTTGGTTGTAGAAGATCAGGTCTCCACCGGTATTTTCTCTACAGCTGAAATTACACAGGTGAAAAAACTGATCTACCCCGGTTTTAAACGATCGATCCAACTTCAATATGAATTTGAAAATCTGCCGCGTGGAGAACATCACTTTACGAGTACTGAGTTAAAAACAGGTGATTTTTTAGGAATCTTCCAAAAGTCACGAAGAATCGACGCTTCGGATAGTATTTTAGTCTATCCATCGTATACGCAGATGACCTATCAGCCCATTCACGTTCAATATGATCAGGGCGTTGCTTCAACGGATGTGAAAATTCAACGCGATACGACGATGGCGACCGGTTTGCGAGAGTACCAGCCAGGTGACCGCGTTTCATGGATTCATTGGAAGTCTTTCGCCCGCACAAATGATTTAATGACAAAAGAGTTTGAGGAAAGAAAATCCCATGATGTATGTTTTATTTTGGATCGTACACCGACCGCTCTGTTTGAGGATCTGGTTTCCTTCACCGCTTCTTTAAGCAGGGCCGTATTAAAAAAAGGCGCGCAGGCTGGATATATATCAACCGGCAGCGGAATTCAGCGCATTCCCGTCAAAAACGGCGATCATCATCAGCGTCAGATCGACTATCAGCTTGCCAAGGTCCAGGCGGATAGTGATCAGCCTTTTGATGAAGCAATAAAAAAAGAGATTAGCAGGATGTCTCAATCTGTCGTCTTATTAGTCGTTACCTCTGTTTTGACCCGTGAACTTATACAGCAGCTTCACGACTATGCGAGAAATAACAGCGCTGTCGCTGTATTTCTGATCAAAGATGCAAATAATAAATCGAAAAACAGTGATGAACAGCAAGTAAAAGCATTGGCTTCTTCGAAAGGGATTATGGTCAGGGATTGTTTTGCCGGACATTTTGCAAATGTTTTCTCGGAGGTGAAGCAGGCATGAGACAATCCTTCCGATGGAATAAGCGTTTATTATTTGTACTGTATGTATTGAGCTTTCTTCTGCTTTGGGAATGGCTTCGTCCTATAGAGCAATTAACCGATACGAGTTTTATTTTTTATTTCGTGCTGTTCGCTGGCGTTTCTCTGCTCCTGTACTATTTAGGGATCGACTGGAAAGTGTCAGGATTTGTAAAACTATTGTTTATTATGATTGTCCTTCAGCGGTTATACTTTGACTCTTCGTTTCTTGAAATCAGCGCATGGGTTCCTGCTCTTGCTGTTTCCTTATGGGAAAGTTTGATTTTGACGGTTCAGCAGGATTGGAATGCAGTGAGTAATGAGTACAGGAGTTTTTTGTTTTTTGTTTTGGTATGGCTTACTGCCTACCTGCTTCATTATTGGATTGCCGTGCGAAAGCAATTGTTTTTATTTTATGTTTTTACTGTTTTTTACGTGGCTCTTTTAGATACATTCAGCCCCTATGACGGACAGTATTCAATTATAAGAATTATCTTAATTGGTTTTATTTTAATGGGACTGTTAACTCTCCAGCGCCTGTTGGACCAGGAGCGTTTGAGCCAGTCTTCCCATCAGATTCAAAAATGGATTATCCCGCTCGTTCTCATGGTGGCCTTCAGTTCAGTGGCGGCGTATGCTGCACCTAAAGCAGAACCCATTTGGCCGGACCCCGTTCCTTTTATTCAATCCTTTTCACAAGGAGCAGGTTCAGGATCAGGCGGCGTCAACCGATTAGGGTACGGGGTGGATGATTCCGCTCTTGGCGGATCGTTTATCGGTGATGATACTAAGGTTTTTGATGTCGTAACGGAGGACAGTCAATACTGGCGTATAGAAATGAAAGATGTCTACACCGGTAAAGGGTGGGACAATTCTGCAACTGTTACCGGTGAAGGACCTGCCTTTGGATTAGAAGAAGATGTTCCATTCCGTCTGTCGCGAATCAGCGAAGAATCTGAGGAAATCACTGCTACTCTCGATATCAATCTTGAATACAATCATCTTGTCTACCCTTATCACCCCGTTAGAATTGAAAGCGGCGAGGCAGATGAATTTATTTACGATTTGGCAAACGAGAAAATCACTTCGTTTTCTGGTGAAGAAGAAACCGGACTCGATTTCTATGAGTGGACCTACAAGGAGCCGCAGTATAGTCTCACAGCTCTGCGCGAAACAACGGGACTTGGCGACCTTGAAAATACGGGCGAGATGGATCAATATTTGCAACTGCCGGATGAATTGCCTGAGCGGGTGGTTGATCTTGCGGAAGAAATTACAGCTGATCAAGATAATTGGTACGATAAAGCCAATGCAGTAGAAAGCTATTTCTCTCAAAATGCCTTTACCTATGACCAGACAGACATTCCTGTTCCTGGTGAAGGGCAGGATTATGTTGATCAATTTTTATTTGAAACGCAACGGGGCTATTGCGATAATTTTTCCACTTCCATGGTCGTCCTGCTTCGGGCGGCTGATATTCCTGCACGCTGGGTAAAAGGCTATACAGGAGGAGAAGTAGTCGGCCAAACAGACGACGGCTTAAATGAATACGAAGTGACAAACAATAATGCTCACTCATGGGTTGAAGTGTATTTCCCTTCATTAGGCTGGGTTCCATTTGAGCCAACAATCGGATTTACAAACAATGTTTCAGTGGATTACGATCTGACCACAGAAGGTGACGATCGTGATGAGGAAGAAACCCCATTGCCGGAAGAAGAAGATAACGAAGAAACACCTGCACCCATTCAGGACGAGGAAGTGACCGATGAGACAGCCATTGATGAAAACGGCAGCTCTGTTCCTTCTTTCTGGCAGAGAGTTCAAAATACTTTCATGGAAAATGTGGGAGCTTTTATATTATCGAGTGCGATTTTGTTATTTGTCGGCGTTCTTTTATATCGGATGCGCTTTCGATGGCTGCCGAGAGTGCTGATCCTTTATTACAGTGTTAAAAAAGATGACGAAACGTTTTCGAAGGCGTATATGTCATTGCTGAAACAACTCCAGCGATTTGGATTAAAAAGAAATGAAGATCAGACTCTTCGAGCGTATGCAAAAGAAGTCGACCGCTTTTTCAATACAAAAGAAATGAGTCGCTTAACCGCTCAATATGAACGGATTTTATATCGAAAAGAAGGACAAGAAGAAAAATGGCAGGATATGCGCGAATTGTGGGAAAATTTAATTAAACGTACAACCGGTTGACCGCCGTCCTGACAGACGTTAAAATTATTAAAATTAAGAGAAACAGAATATACCCCTTCATATATGTTCGATAATATGGTTCGAATGTTTCTACCAAATCACCTTAAATGATTTGACTATGCAGGCGGTCTTTTTTAGGCGAGTGTCGAAATTTGACCCTCTTTGACAGGAGACCGCCTTTTAAGAACACGAGAACGCTGAAGGGAAAAAGAATCCACTCTTTTTCACGTATGCGTTCTTTTTTCTATACTTTTTTTAAAAAAACTATAATCCTACGAGGTGACATCATGCTAGGTAAGGAAGAATTGCTTAATCAGGAAATGATTGTGGTGCTGGATTTTGGCAGTCAATACAATCAGTTAATTACACGGAGAATTCGTGAATTTGGGGTATACAGTGAATTGCATCCTCACACCATAACAGCTGAAGAAATTAAAGAAATAAACCCATCAGGAATTATTCTATCAGGCGGCCCCAACTCGGTTTATGACGAAAATTCATTCCGTGCCGACGAACGTATTTTTGACCTTGGAATCCCGGTTCTTGGCATCTGCTACGGCATGCAGCTTATGACGATGCACTTTGGCGGTAAAGTAGAAAAAGCAAGAAATCGCGAATATGGCAAAGCAGAAATTAATGTTCAAGAAGCAAAAGGGCTGTTTAAAGGACTTCCGTCTAATCAGCTTGTTTGGATGAGCCATGGAGACCTGGTAGTCGAAGCTCCAGATTCATTTGATGTAGTAGCAACGAATGCTTCATGTCCAATTGCTTCGATCAGCAATGAAGACAAGAAAATGTTTGCTGTTCAGTTTCACCCTGAAGTACGCCACTCCGTGCACGGCAATGACATGCTGAAAAACTTTGTTTTTGACGCATGCGGCTGTAAAGGGGAATGGTCGATGGAAAACTACATTGAAATTGAAATCGAAAAGATCCGCAACGAAGTCGGCGACCGCAAAGTCCTTTGTGCATTAAGCGGAGGCGTGGATTCTTCTGTCGTAGCCGTATTGATTCATAAAGCCATTGGCGATCAGTTAACCTGTATGTTCGTTGATCACGGTCTTTTGCGTAAAGGTGAAGCGGACAGTGTCATGAAGACATTTGCCGATGGATTTAATATGAATGTAATCAAAATAGATGCTCAAGAGCGCTTTCTTTCAAAGCTAAAAGGTGTATCAGATCCTGAACAAAAACGTAAAATCATTGGAAACGAATTTATCTATGTGTTCGATGATGAAGCGAAAAAACTGGATGGTTTTGATTTCCTTGCTCAAGGAACACTGTATACAGATATTATTGAAAGTGGAACAGCCACTGCTCAAACCATTAAATCACATCATAATGTAGGCGGACTTCCTGAAGATATGGATTTTGTCTTAATTGAGCCTTTAAATACGTTATTTAAAGATGAAGTCCGCGTGCTTGGAAGTGAGCTGGGAATCCCTGATGATATCGTTTGGCGTCAGCCATTTCCTGGTCCCGGTCTCGGCATCAGAGTTCTTGGTGAGATTTCTGATGAAAAGCTGGAAATTGTACGTGAATCGGATTGGATCTTGCGTGAAGAAATCAAAAAAGCAGGTCTTGACCGTGACATTTGGCAATACTTTACCGTACTTCCCGATATCAGAAGCGTTGGAGTGATGGGAGATGCACGTACGTATGATTACGCAATCGGCATCCGGGCAGTTACATCTATTGACGGAATGACATCAGACTGGGCACGTATTCCATGGGATGTTTTAGAGAAAATCTCTGTACGCCTGGTGAATGAAGTTAATTCAATCAACCGTGTTCTGTATGATGTAACGAGCAAGCCGCCATCCACGATTGAATGGGAATAGGCGAATATTAACAGAGAAAAATGTTGATAATGTTCGGATATTGTATTGACCTTCTATGTGAAGGTTGCTACAATAAGGTTAAATTAAATAATGCAACATTCGTCGTATAACGTCGGGAATAGGGCCCGAAAGTTTCTACCAAGCCACCGTAAATGGCTTGACTACGAGGTACTGAATAAATCTAACTGTATGATATAAAAATACTGCAGTAAGATCATTATTCTTATCGACACAGTCAGCCTCTAAACGACAGGATCGTTTGGAGGCTTTTTTTCGTTATACGGCTAGAACGTATGCTGGAGGGACAAAAAAATGAAGAAATATTTTCAATTTGAAGAACTGGGTACTAGTTACAGACAAGAGTTTATTGGGGGGCTTACTACTTTTCTCGCAATGGCTTACATTCTTGTAGTTAATCCTATTACTCTTACATTAATGGATGTAGAGGGCCTGCCGGATGCGCTTCGAATGGATTATGGCGCAGTTTTCGTCGCGACAGCACTGGCTGCTGCGATTGGGTCACTTGTAATGGGGGTTATTGCTAAATATCCAATCGCACTTGCTCCGGGCATGGGGCTGAATGCATTTTTTGCTTACTCCGTTGTATTAACTCAAGGAATCCCTTGGGAGACTGCTTTGACAGGTGTTTTATTATCAGGACTTATTTTTATGATACTTACATTAACCGGAGTCAGAGAAAAAATAATAAATGCTATTCCTGCAGAACTAAAATTTGCTGTTGGAGCAGGAATCGGACTTTTTATTACATTCATAGGGATGCAAAATGCCGGCATTATCGTAGGCGATGAAAACACATTGGTCGCTTTGGGTGATCTTACTCAAGGCAGCACACTTTTAGCTATCTTTGGTATATTTATTACCGTGATCTTTATGACCCGTAAGATTAAGGGCGGCATTTTCTTTGGTATCGTGATTACAGCAATTGTTGGATGGATTGTTGGTTTAATTAATACACCAAGCGGAATTGTTGAACCGGCTCCAAGCCTGGCACCTACATTTGGTGCAGCGCTTGAACCGATCTTCTCTTCACCGGGAGAGCTGTTCACAATTCAAATTCTGGTCGTTGTACTGACATTCCTATTCGTTGATTTCTTTGATACAGCAGGTACACTGGTTGCCGTTACGAATCAGGCAGGTCTGATGAAAGACAACAAACTGCCGCGTGCGAATCGCGCATTGTTTGCAGATTCAACGGCAACGGTCTTTGGTGCAGTACTTGGTACATCTACCACCACTTCTTACATCGAGTCATCTTCAGGTGTGGCAGCAGGTGCGCGTTCAGGTTTTGCATCAGTCGTAACAGCAGCTCTTTTCGTTTTATCTATTTTCTTTTTCCCATTGTTGGAAGTGATCACAAGTGCTGTCACTGCACCTGCTTTAATTATTGTTGGCGTGCTGATGGTTGCAGCGCTTGGAAACATTGACTGGAACAGATTTGAAATTGCCGTTCCAGCTTTTCTAACGATCATCACGATGCCGTTAACCTATAGCATCGCTACCGGAATTGCCATTGGCTTTATTTTCTATCCTGTTACAATGATTGTCAGCGGAAAAGCAAAGCAAATTCACCCAATTATGTATGGATTATTTATAATCTTTATTCTTTACTTCTTATTCCTTTCATAATAAGCTAAAAAAGAAGCCATATACTGGCTTCTTTTTTCATTGATTATAATAAATCATCAGACCGCAGACTTCAGTCATTCAACAAACGGTATGTTAGGAATTCATTTACCACAATGGGAAGTGACCAATCGATGGCTTTTAAAATAAAAAAAATACTTAATAACAATGTTCTGATTGCCCAGGGTGAGCAAGAAGATGAAGTCGTCCTGATCGGAAAAGGAATTGGCTTTAAACGTCAGGTGAACGCATTGATTAATCAATCAGAGGTTGAAAAGCTCTTTATTCTGCGGGATCAGTCGGAACAGGAGCAATTTAAAAAGTTGCTTCCCTATATAAAAGAAGATTTGCTGAAAGTGATTATTTCATCTATTGAACTGATCAGAGAAAGAACTGAAGGTTTTCTGAATGAACATATTCATGTTGCACTCACGGATCATTTAGTTTTTGCGGTGAATCGCCTGATGAGAGGAATGGCGATAACCAATCCATTTATTCTTGAAACTAAAGCACTTTATCCTTATGAATATGAGATTGCAAAAGAAGTTGTGAAGCTGTTTAATGAACGTGCTCATATTTACCTTCCTGAAGGAGAAATCGGCTTTATCGCACTTCATATCCATAGTGCAATGGTCAATCGGAATGTCAATGAAATTAATGCGCACTCTAGAATGATCGGCAAACTAATTCAAATTATTGAGCAGCAGTTTGATATAGAAATTGATCGTGAAAGCATCGATTATATGCGGCTGGTACGTCATTTAAGATACACGATTGAAAGAGTTACACGTGGAGAAAAAGTAGATGAACCTGAAAAAATTGCTTCCTTATTGAAATCAGAATATCCTTTATGCTATAATCTGTCCTGGAAGCTGATTAAGATTATGCAGCAAACATTAAAGAAGCCTGTTTATGATGCAGAAGCTGTTTATCTGACCATGCATCTGCAGCGAATTCAAACAAAAATGAAATAATCACATACTATTCTTTACGTGTTACTGATTCGATCAGGCATGAGTAAAGAAGAACACGAAAGAGATGAGTGCCTGGCACCAGTCTATTCTTCGTGAACTTCTCTGCTCATGTCTTTTTTGTTTGTCTTCTCTTAATCAGCAAAAAATATTATTTAGGAGGATCCGTATGTTTAAGAAACTATTTGGTTCTTTGCAAAAAATCGGGAAGGCGCTAATGCTTCCTGTCGCAATACTTCCAGCGGCGGGACTATTGCTTGCCTTTGGTAATGCTTTGCAAAATGACACCTTGATTGAAATTGCACCGTTCCTGACAGCAGGATGGATAGAAATGGTCGCAAGTGTAATGGAAGAGTCAGGTGGTATTGTTTTCGATAACTTGCCGCTTCTGTTCGCGGTTGGAGTGGCGATTGGTCTCGCAGGTGGAGACGGAGTAGCAGGGATCGCTGCCATTATCGGTTATCTCATTATGAATGCCACAATGGGTACTGTCCTCGGTCTTGATATCGATCAAGTAACCGGTAACAGTGTTGATCCTGCAAATGCGCTGGTGCTTGGTATTCCTACCTTGCAAAGCGGGGTATTTGGGGGAATTATTGTAGGTTCCCTCGCTGCTTACATGTACAACCGATTCTATGATATAGAATTACCTACGTATCTTGGGTTTTTTGCAGGAAAACGTTTTGTGCCGATTGCAACAGCTGGTTCAGCAGTTATTTTAGGACTTTTAATGCTTTTGGTTTGGCCATATATTCAAAACGCGCTGAATTACTTTTCTAACAGTCTATTAAGCGTTAACATGGCCCTTTCTGCATTTGTTTTTGGTGTAATAGAAAGAGCGTTAATTCCGTTTGGACTTCACCATATTTTCTATACGCCATTTTGGTTTGAATTTGGATCATATGTAAATGATGCAGGTGAAACAATTCGGGGAGACAATTATATCTTCCAGGCACAGATTAAAGATAATGTTCAAGACCTTACTGCAGGAACATTTATGGCAGGTAAATATCCGTTTATGATGTTTGGCCTTCCTGCCGCAGCGCTAGCCATTTATCATGAGGCGCGAAAAGAAAAGAAAAAGCTTGTCGCAGGGATCATGGGTTCAGCGGCGCTGACTTCATTTTTAACAGGAATTACAGAGCCAATTGAATTTGCCTTTTTATTTGTAGCACCTATATTATTTGCCGTGCATGCTCTTTTCGCTGGACTGTCATTTTTAACGATGCATCTTCTAGATGTTAAAATCGGAATGACGTTTTCAGGTGGGTTAATCGACTTTCTACTATTTGGAACGCTCAACCCACAGACAAACTGGTGGCTTGTTCTTCCAGTAGGAGCAGTATTCGCTGTAATTTATTACTTCGGTTTCAGATTTGCCATTCGCAAATTTAATCTTGCTACCCCGGGTAGAGAAGTAGATGAAGATGGAGAAGGAGAAGCAAGACCTGCTTCATCAAAATCAGATTTACCGTATGATATTTTAGAAGCATTTGGAGGATCTGCTAATATTTCAAATCTTGATGCCTGTATTACCAGACTTCGAATTCAAGTAAATGAGCCATCACAAGTCAACAAAAAAGAATTAAAAAGACTGGGTGCTGCTGGCGTGCTTGAGGTAGGGAACAACGTTCAAGCTATCTTCGGTCCTCGCTCAGACAGCTTAAAACATCAAATGAAGGATATAATAGAAGGAAAATCACCAAGACCGGTTAAAGTGAATCCTCAAGAAGAAGTAGAGAAAGAAATTGAAGAGACCGCTCCTTCAGCTATACAAAACGAAGAACAGTCTCATCATTTTGTTTCACCAATAACTGGACGTGCAGTTTCGATTACAGAAGTGCCGGATCAGGTATTCTCCGGAAAAATGATGGGAGACGGCTTTGCCATTATTCCATCAACTGGTGAAGTATACTCTCCAGTAGACGGCAAAGTAGTCAATGTATCTCCAACTAAGCATGCTATCGGCTTAGAATCTGACAGTGGAAGAGAAGTCCTGATTCATTTCGGGATCGACACTGTAAAATTAAATGGAGAAGGATTTAAAACACATGTAGAGGAAGGCGATCATGTAAAAGCCGGCGATTTACTCCTTACTGTAGATCTCGAAGCGGTTAAAACAAAAGTTCCTTCTATTATTACTCCGATTATTTTTACCAACCTTGTAAATGGGGAAGAAGTAAAGGTAATAAAGGAAGAAGTCAGAAAAGGTGACGCTGACATCATCGATATCAATTAATAGAGAGATCGTAAAAGGAAGCTGAATTTCAGCTTCCTTTTATTTATGTATCAGTGATCAGGCAGGGGGAGGACATTCATTTATCGCTTGCCCTTATCCTGACATTTAAAAGAATGAAAAATATTAAAATGGTAGTTGCAATATTCTGACTAATAGATTATAATAAATCTACTAACAAAATATTGACGGGGAATGAGGAGGTGTGGTAAATTTATAAAGCTCTCGTTTGAGAGTTGCTAAGAAAATAGTTTATGAGGGTCTTTTTATTTTCTCTTTTTTCAGACAGGCCTCATTGAAAAGAAAAAAATTTTAAAAAAAGTATTTACAAACTACTAGTTAAAATGGTAAGATAATAAAGTCGCTTGAGAGAGAGCGCAAAACACGAAACACCTTGAACCTTGAAAACTAAACAACCAAAAACGTCAACGTTAATACAAGATTTAAATGAAACAAATGAGCTTTATCAAACACTTTACGGAGAGTTTGATCCTGGCTCAGGACGAACGCTGGCGGC